>CAWENU010000019.1:0-121363 GCA_963810355.1 uncultured Acidobacteriota bacterium | reverse complement strand
GCGCTATCGATGCTGGTGACCGGGACGCCAGCGAGCGCTGAGAGTGTCGCGGGAGTGCGATCGTCCCAGAGACCCGTGGGGCGTTGACGCCTGTCGGCCGTTGGTGGCGCTGGGAGGCGCCCTGGCCCTGGTACGAGCCGAAGAAGAACAGCTTGTCGTGCAGGATCGGGCCGCCGAGCGTGCCACCAAACACGTTGCGGTGAAGCGGAGGGCGAGCAATCCCAGCAGCGTTCAGGAAAAACTGGTTGGCGTCCCAAGCGTCGGTCTGGTGATATTCATAGGCCGAGCCGTGGAAATCGTTGGTGCCGCCGTTGGTGGCCACGGCGATATGGGCGCCACTTTTTGCTGCCCTGGGAAGCATCGTACATGGAAGTGTTGACGTGAATTTCTTCCACGGTTTCCGGCGGCGGGGATGGAAGTCCTTGTCCGATGGCGTCAAAGACGGAGGAGTCGGTTTGAATCTGGCCGCCGGCTTTGAACTGCTGGTTGGTGTTGAGCACGAAGCGGCTCTCGCCGATGGAACTGGAGGGCAGGCCGTTGAAGAGGTTGTTGGCGACGACGGAATTGACGGTGAAGTTGTTGCTGGTGTCGCGCTGGCCGTTGGCGAAGATGTTCTGATTGCCCAAGCCCGCGTTGGTGCCGGCACCGCTTAGAAAATCGACATAGGTGCCGGGAGCCAAGAGAGCCAATTGAGTGAAGCTGCCCGTTCCGAGAGGTATATTTTCGATCAGGTCGCTGCCCAGGGTGTGGCCGCTGGTCATGTCGGTCTGGTTCAACAAGGGCGTGCCGGTGACGGTCACGGTGGTGGAAACTCGCACCTTCTCCCGAGAAGCGTTGACGGTGGAGGTGCGATCACCCTGGACGATAATTTTCGAATGGACTTCGGTGGTGAAGCCGTCGTGTGTGAAAGTAAGCTCATAGGTGCCGATCGGGAAATGCGAGACCAGATAGAAGCCATCGTCTTTGGTCAAAACGGTGCGCTCGTCATTGGTAGCCAGATTGCGAACTCTCACGGTAGCTTTCTGAAGCCCAGCGCCGGAGGTGTCGAAGACGGTGCCATTGATCGACCCGAGATTTTGCTGCGCGTAACAGGAGAGAACAACCAGGAAGAGATTGCAGACGCACACCACCAACCAACGAATGAGTTTCGACATTACCTAAAAGCCCCTTTATCCTCGACTGGTATTGGGCGAGGATGAATCCCCCGCGCAAGAATCAAGTTTTGCCCTGTGACCCATACACAGGTGCGAGACAGCGTCCCCAACATTGGTAAAGCAAGCATATGAATGGCGGTAGAACCGATTGTTGCATTGGTGTTAATCGCTCCCTGCAAATTTTTCACAATACTCTGGCCCGGATATGACAAAACTCCGGTTGGCCCGAGGCCCTTTACAGACGCGCATTCGTTCATTACCCTAAACAGCCTATGTGGAATGTGGACAAATTGCATTCACCGAAGGCAATTGAAGGGCTGGCGGCGCTGGGGCTGGACGTTAGCGGCACCAGCGGGGTTGTACGCGTCGAAAAATACGGGTGTGGGGCGGAATTTCGAAAAGGGACCGACGAACACTACCAGATGACGATTTTGCCCACGATCATGCTGAAGGGGCAGTTCACGCGTCTGTGGGATGCCAGGTACCCGAAATTCCTGCTTACCGATGACGGGCAGAACTCCCGGCGCTAGCGCATCACCTGGAGAGTCTGCGCAAGTTCAATGAAGAGCTGCGGACGGCCCTGGTTGTGCCGACGTTCTACAACGAGGCACTCGGATCGGTGAGTCAAATATCCGTTTACGATCGCGTGAGAGGGCGCAAGGCCGCGGTGCCGGACGAAACTGTGGGGCGCGCATAGTGGCGAGGGCGGGCACTAGATATTTGTTGCGAACTACACGGGGCAATGCGGCGAACGGGTCAGTCAGAACCCACAGCGGGTACCTGCAATTCTCCGATCCATCTCCGTGCAATCTCCGTTCCGGCGTAGGAGAGCTAATCCGGTTCAAGCATCGTTTCGAACACGGTTGGCGTCTTTCTAGAAGTGCTACAGCGTCTGGCCCTAGGGTGGGGACACAGAAAAGATTGTGTGTGCGAGCCGGACTTCCTTCCTGGGAAGAGCTGAAGAAGATTGAGTCGAGAGAGCGCGGGGGAACACGGAGAGACGAGTGGTGACGGAGAGGCGGAGCCCATGGAAAGAGTTGTGGCGTTGATCGAAAATTTTTATTTTTTCAGATGAAGGTGGCGGAGACCGCCGGCATTCGGTCTGGAACTCAAAGTGGCCGCGAAAGCGACGCGTTGCTGACGCTGCTGGAATCCGGGCCGAAACTTCTGATTGTGGATTTGAACGCGCGCAGCCAGCCGATCCAGGTGATTGAGCGAGTGCGCGCCGGCAAAAATGATGTGCGGGTTATCGGATTTATGACCCACGTACAGACGGATGGCGGTGCAGGCTCGCGCCGCGGGTTGCGACGAGGTTATGCCCCGTTCGAGCTTCACGCAAAATCTGGCGGCGATTCTAGGCGCCGCGAAGGATTGATGTGAAGCGGGGCGGCGCGTACTTGCGGACTGATTCCAGCGGTGATGAGGATGTTGTTTACGCCCGCGTCCATTCTGGCGCAAGAGTCCAGTTCGCGACCCAGTGCCAACCCCGCCGGAACCCTCACCGGACCCAGCCTCGCGCTGCGGCGAGCACTTTCCGCGGCTTGCTCGCAGAGCGAACGCGACTTCACCAAATTTCTCGCCCGCGCAACGCCGAAACTTTCGCGGCTCTGACACCGGGCGCGCGGGTGGCGCTGATGAAACGCTTCGTGTTGCTCGATGAGCCGGGCAAACCGTCGCTCGTAAGCGGCGCGTCCGACAGGCCGGTGTTGCGCTGCGAAACCCCGGGTGGCGCCGCCGAAGTGCAAATTGGCGGCCGGAAGTCGCGGACAACCTCGCTTTCCTGCCGGTGGAGATTCAGACGCCACCGACAGCGCCGGCGCAAACGTGATGCACGTGAAGATGGGACTGGTCCGCGAAAATGGCGAATGGAAGCTGCTGTCGGTCGGCCTGGTGCTGCTGGATCTGCCTTCGCTCGCCGTCGAATGGGATGCCGCGCAAATTGAATCTACCGAGCGTGCCGCTATCGAGGCGCTCAAGGTGATCGCCGCGGCCGTGGAAACTTATCGTAAGACGTACACCCGCTTTACCGATCCGCTCGCGAACCTGGGCCCCGCCAAGCGTGGAGCAGCGGCCAGCCCCGAAGCCGCGGGGCTGCTGGATGCCGATCTCGCGGCCGGGGCGCGCAGCGGATACAACTTCCGCTACGTGATCGCAACCGCCAGCACGATGGGCGCGCCCGCGAAATTCGCCCTGGCGGCGACGCCGCAAACCTACGGCCGGACGGGTCGCCGCTCTTTTTTTCGCGATGTGAACGGCGGGCTGCACGGCGCGGACCGCCAAGGGTCGGTGGGGAGCGAACTGGATCCGAAAGTAGAATGAGGCGTTCCTCTCGGTACAGCGGTTGACACTTTGGAGCGACTCGGGGAGGTTGAGGCTTGCCTTAAGCCTCGCCGACTCCCAAACTGCATCAGGGTCATTCCTCTGACTGCGATTCACTACGAAGAGCGGCGATACCTAGCTGTTGGACTCCAAGGCAGGGCACTCCAGGAGCCCGGACATGCCCAATTCTATGGCGGATCGACGCGATTGGCCGCGCTACGCGCTGACACTGGTCGCGGAGGTTTCTGAACCGCTCAATGCCACGGTGCTGAACGCGCGCTCTTCCGACGTGAGCCGCAGCGGCTGCTATATCGATACGCTGAGCCCGCTGCCCGCCCAGACTCAGATCCAGATCCGATTGCGCAGCGGCGACGATGTCTTTGAGACGCAAGCTCGTGTCGTGTACGTGAGTCCCGGACTCGGCATGGGCATTCATTGGGGTACCAACCCGCAGGAAAGACATGTCGCCATCCTGGATGGCTGGCTGCAGAAGGCTGCCAGCCCTTCTGGTCAGACCCTCCTAGTTAGACCCTCCCCATTAGTTACAGAACTCCGATTCAGCAATCCTGGCAACTAACTTTCCGCGGCATCCCTTTCACGTTTAGATTCGCGTAGATTCGCGCATGTACAACAATTGTGCAGGCTGCCTATTTGGCGCTACCATCGAACGCTTCCGTATGGGCCACCTGACACTCGCGCGTCTGGTTCTTGTGCTCCTTGCCGCTTCGTTGCTTCTTCTGCCGCACGCCGCGGCGGCGGAGCCGCAAGTGGATGCGCAATATGGTCCGCTTCCTGTATTCGAATTGCACAGCGGATTTTGGATCAATCTCCATCACACGTTGTACGGACAAGCCAGGCAATCGCGCGACGGCCGCGGCAGTCCCTCCGGCGCGGGCGCCGCGACACGCCGCACGCCCGGCGAACAAGTCGCCTGGGACGCAGCCGTTGCCTACTATGCCGCCAACTATCAGGATAAAGACCTGCTTTTCAATACCGAGCTGATCCTGCTAAAGAATCAGCTCGGCGACTTCGAACAGTGCGATGAACTTTCGGGGGCAAAAAAGAAAACCTGCGACGCTGGACTGCCGCCAAAGCTTACCCGCATCCTCGACGCAGCCGCTCCAGTGTATCGGGCACACGAATGGCCGGAGCACGATCGCGCGAACCGGCAATGGATCGCGGGCGTTTCCCCGCTGGTGCGGACAAAGGCGTGGAGCTATCGCAGCGCCTGGCCGAGATTTATCAGGCGAGATGGCCCAAGGAAAGAATCCGCGTGGACGTCTCGGCATTCGCCAACTACGCCGGAGCTTACACCACGCTCGACCCGTTGCGCGTGCTCATCTCCAGTACCGATCCCCGAAATCAAGGGAACTCCGCACTCGAAGTTTTGTTCCATGAAGCCTCCAACGGTATTGCGGTGCCCGTGCAGCTGGCCATCAATCGCGAATGCCGCCAGCGCGACAAAGCGATCCCGCGCGACTTGTGGCACGCGCTGGTCTTTTACACCACCGGCGAAATCATCAAGCCGGTCGTCACTGCCGAGAACGCAAACGGCGACGGCGGCGGCGAATACATGCCCTACGCCTTCCGCGAACGCCTCTATCAACGCGGCTGGGATGACTACCTCAAATTGCTGGAGCGATTCTGGCAACCGTACCTCGACGGCAAAGCCACCTTCGACGATGCCATCGCTCATATCGTCTCGGCACTGTGAAAGTGCGAGAAGCTTTGGCCTCGGGACTTGCCTGTTGAGCCGCAGGTGGAATTGCCACGAATGGACGGGATCCGCTTTCCAGCGCGCTGACGGAGAGAAACGCGATAATGCAAAACGCGATATCATAAGTTCTTCAACCTAAAAGCCAACGAAGTATCTAATTGTCGAAGTCAGGCTCGCTCTCGTGCAGTGGAAAGCCAAATTGCCGCCGCCTCTCTCGGTGATTCAACGCTATGGCCTCGCCGCGCTTTCGGTTTCCGTGGCGCTGGGCGGGGCACTGCTTTTGGAGCGTTTCGGCTTTCGCGACGTGGAGGTCCCACTTTTCCTGTTTGCCGTTGCGCTATCCGCCTGGTATGGAGGGACCGGAGCCGCGGCACTTGCGCTTTGCCTATCCTGCGTAGGCTTCGACTACTTCTTCGTACAGCCGATTCACTCCTTCTACGTCTCTAGTTCCGATCTGCCTTACTTTATTGTGTTCGCCACGTTTGCGTCGCTTGTCACATGGTTCAGCGCGGTGCGACGCCGCGTTGAGCGCGACCTCGTCAAGCGCGCGACGAACTCAAAATCGAAGTGGCCGAACGAACGCAGCAAGCCAGCTTGCTGAACCTCACCCACGACACGATTTTCGTCCGCGATATGCGCGACGTCATCACGTACTGGAATCGGGGAGCTCAGGAGTTGTATGGATGGACGGCCGAGCAAGCGATCGGCAAGCGCTCTTACGAGTTATTGCATACCGTCTTTCCGGCGCCAATCGAGCAGATTCGCGAGGAGCTGCTGCGGTCCGGGCGTTGGGACGGTGAACTCGAGAAGAGCAAGGCTGACGGAACCCAGGTCGTGGTCGCCAGCCGCTGGTCGTTGCGGCGAGATGCGCAAGGGCAGCCCACGGCGATACTGGAAACCAACAACGACATTACCGAAGGCAAGCGGCGTGAACACGAAACTCGAGTTCTTAACGATGAACTGGCGAAACGAACCGCTTAGCTGGAAGCCATCAATAAGGAATTGGAGGCCTTTGCTTATTCCATATCGCATGATCTCCGTGCGCCGCTTCGCCATATCGCCGGGTTTACGGAGCTCCTGCAAAAGAATGCGGCTTCGCAGCTCAATGAGAAGAGCCAGCGATATATGACCATGATTCTGGAATCGGCCAACCGGATGGGCAACTTGATCGACGACCTTCTGTCCTTTTCCAGAATAGGCCGCGCGGAGACGCACAAGGCCATGGTCAGCCTGGATCAGCTGGTGCAAGAGGCGTTGTCCGAAACCCGGCAGGAAACCGACGGACGCAATATCGTTTGGAAGGTTGGTGGATTACCTGCGTGGTATGGAGACCGCTCGATGCTGCGTCTTGCGCTCGTAAATCTGATTTCGAATGCTGTAAAATTCACTCGCACGCGCCCACAGGCCGAGATCGAGATAGGATGCTCGAACAAAAATCAGAATGAGGTCGTGGTGTTCGTTCGTGACAATGGAGTTGGATTTGATATGAAATATGTGAATAAACTCTTCGGTGTTTTCCAGCGTCTGCATGGTCCGGAGGTGTTTGAAGGCACGGGCATCGGGTTGGCTACCGTTCAGCGTATCGTGCACCGTCACGGCGGCAGAGTGTGGGCTGAGGGCCTGGTGGATCAGGGCGCCACTTTTTATTTCTCACTTTCAAAAACGCAGGGAGTCTAAGGGATGACCAATTTTGGCCGAATCTTGATGGTGGAAGACGATCCGAAGGACGTGGAGCTAAGCTTGACGGCTTTGGAAGAATACAATCTTGCCAACGAAGTTGTGGTTACCCGAGATGGCGAGGAGGCCCTGGATTATCTATATTGCCGCGGCAAATTCAGTGACCGTCCGGATGGCAATCCCGCCGTCCTGCTGCTCGACTTGAAACTACCCAAGGTCAACGGGTTGGAGGTGCTGCAACAGATCAAATCGGATGTGAAGCTCATGATGATTCCCGTGGTGGTGCTGACGTCTTCTCACGAAGAAAAAGACATGGTGGCGAGTTATAAACTGGGCGTGAACGCCTACGTGGTAAAGCCGGTGGATTTTCACGAATTTGTGAACGCGGTGAGGGAGCTCGGGGTTTTTTGGGCGCTTATCAATGAGCCGCCGCCAGGAAGCTTGAAAAAACACTAGCCCGGAAATGAAATCCCCGTGCGTATTCTCTATCTCGAAGACGATCTCAGTGACGCGGAGCTCGTTCAGGAAACCCTCGCGGTGGAGGATATTCCGTGCCAGCTGACGCGTGTGGAAACGGAGGCTGAGTTCGTCACCTCCCTCCGAGAGGGCGGCTTTGACCTGATTTTCGCGGACTATACTCTTCCCTCCTTCGACGGCCTGTCTGCTTTGAAGATCGCACGCCAGCAGTCTCCGCGTGTTCCATTCATCTTTGTTTCCGGAACCCTGGGCGAAGAAGTGGCGATTGAAGCGCTCAAGGTCGGCGCGACCGATTACGTTTTCAAGACGCGGCTGTCGAGGATCGTGCCCTCGGTGCGACGCGCGTTACGTGAAGCCGAGGAAAGAATCGAACTGAGCCGTTCCGAAGAAGCGCTGCGGCGAAGTGAAGCTTACCTGACCGAAGCGCAAAAATTGAGCCTCACCGGCAGCTTCGGCTGGGATGTTCGCAGTGGCGAGATCTACTGGTCGCCAGAGAGCTTTCGAATATTTGGATGCGAGCTCACCGTCCGGCCTACGATTGAGTTGATCGACCAACGAATCCACCCGGAGGACCGGGTTACCGTGCAGCAAATCATGGAACGCGCATCTCGCGAGGGGACGGCGTTCGATTTTGAGCATCGGTTGTTGATGCCGGACGGGTCCATCAAATACCTGCGGGTTATGGGCCGTCTTTCCGATGATGACGCGGACAACTTCGAGGTCGTGGGAGCGGTCACGGACATCACCGAGCGCAAGCGCGCCGAACAAGCGTTGCGGCGAAGCGAAGGATATCTGGCCGAAGCGCAAAGGCTCACGCATTCGGGCAGTTGGGTCTGGCAGGTAGCCGGAAGACATGCATCACATCTCTCCGACGAGTGGTATCGCATCTACGACTTCGATCCAGCAGACGGGATACCGAATTGGGAGAAGCGCCTTCAGCGTGTCCTGCCCGCCGATCGCGCCGACTGGCAAGAGGCCATCGACCGGGCCATCCGCGAGAAGGCCGATTACGACGTGGAATTTCGAATCCTCGTGCCTGGCGGCGGCATGAAGTGGATTCACACCGTCGGCCATCCGATTTTGGACGCCTCAGGCGAGGTCGTGCAATTCGTCGGCAGTTCCATGGACATTACCGAGCGTAAACACGCAGAACAAGCGCTGCGCCGCAGTGAATCGTATTTGGCGGAGGCCCAGAAATTAAGTCACACCGGCAGCTGGGCGGTCAGCGTTCCCAAAATGGAGAACATTTACTGGTCGCGCGAGGTCTACCAAATTTTTGAGCTCGATCCGGCTCCAACCCCGCCTTCCTATTCCGAGGTCGGGCGGCTGTTGCATCCGGAGGACACCCCGTACCACACGATTGTGGATCAAGCCATTCGCAACAAGACCGATTTCGAGACCGAGTATCGTCTGGTCTTTCCGAATGGTCGGATCAAGTACGTCCATGTCATCGGGCATCCGGTGGTGAACGCATCCGGCGAAGTCACGGAGATCCTAGGTACAACCATGGATGTGACCGAGCAGCACGAATCGCGCACCGCTCTGGAGACCGCTTTCGCCGAAATAAAAACATTAAAGGACCAGCTCTACAAAGAAAACATCGCGCTGCGCGAAGAAATCGACAAAGTCTCGATGTTCGAGGAGATCGTTGGCCAGTCTCCGGCTTTGCAGGCGGTCCTTACGCGGGTCGCCAAGGTGGCCCCGGCGGATACCACCGTGCTGATCACCGGTGAAACCGGCACCGGTAAGGAACTCATCGCGCGTGCTATCCACAAGCGCTCACCGCGCGCCTCCCGCGCCTTTGTGAGTGTGAACTGTGCGGCGATACCCACCACGTTGATCGCCGCGGAGCTGTTCGGTCATGAGAAGGGAGCCTTTACCGGAGCGATGCAGCGGCGCCTGGGCCGCTTCGAGCTTGCTGACGGCGGCACCATCTTCCTGGATGAAGTCGGCGAACTGCCTGCGGAAACGCAGGTCGCTCTGCTCCACGTCCTGCAGGAACGGGAATTCGAGCGCATCGGCGGTAACCGGACGATTCAAGCGGATGTGCGCGTGATCGCCGCAACCAATCGCGATCTGGAAAAGGCCATCGCGGACGGCTCCTTCCGAAGCGATCTGTTTTATCGCCTCAACGTGATTCCCATCGAGATTCCGCCGCTCCGCGAGCGCAAGGAAGACATCCCCGCGCTGGTCGCGTACTTCATTCAGCTCTATTCGCGGAAGGCCGGAAAGAAAATTGGGACCATCGAGAAGAGAACGCTGGACCTGCTGCAATCCTATGCTTGGCCGGGAAATATTCGAGAACTGCAGAACGTGATCGAACGATCGGTCATTGTCTGTGACACGGGTCTGTTCTCCGTGGATCCGAGCTGGCTGTCGATTGAAGTTCCAACCCCTCGCCCGAGCGTCATATCGATAGCCAGAAAGCCCGCAGCTCAAGAGCGAGAAGCGATCGAGAAGGCCCTGGCAGCCACACGCGGCCGCATCTCAGGTCCAACCGGCGCAGCCGCCCTGCTCGGCGTTCCCCGCCAGACCCTCGAGTCCAAAATCGCCAGCCTGGGAATCAATAAGCGCAAGTTCAAGTCCGCTTAGTCCGTTTTATGCCGTCGGCCGCACCGTGATACGTGGTGCGGTCATCAGCCGCCCCAAAAATCACTGCCAATCGTATCGAACTTGTTGGTCCCGGTACCCGAAATTATCGGTTCGCCGATTTACCCAGTCGCGAAGGCCTTCAGTTCGCAAGCACGTGCAAGACGACAATCGCCAGTATGACTCCGGCAATCAGCGTTGTCGCGGCAATGAAAAGGGAAGCCAAGTGCGCCCGGACTATGGCTAGCGACTTCAGCGATGTGAACGGCGGAACAAGGTCACGGTTCCGGCTGCGTAGTAATTCGGCGCAGCCGCCGACAAGTACAATAAACGGTAGACCTAACAGCAGAACCCATAGGGTCCACATTCGGCCCGCGTACCAGGTGACAAGCTGCTGAGCGCTGCGAGCGGGCTCGTATTGCAGGGGCAGCAGATTGCGCAACGTGAGCGCAGTCATAAACAGCGCAGCGGGGAAGATGAGCACCAGTTCCAACAGGGCGATGATACGTGCGCGCATGTTTTACTTTATTTCACAAAGTACTCGCGTTCGTCAAGTCCGGTTCCCTATCTTAACCACGCCGGCCTCGCGACCGCCCGGGTACGTTGTTGGGTGTTTACCTGCCGAGTTGGTTGGCTCACCTTCGACGGTCGACGGTCTCCGCCGTTTCGAGCCAGCGCAGCACCCTTTGCGCTCTTTTGTGCCGACACCGGATGTGCTAGTCTCTCCCTGCGGAAATTCAGCCCCGGCCACGTGCGACGCAAGTCCTCGCGCCGTAAGCGACTTCTCTCTTGGTTTCCAGATCGCGCCTCCGGTGCCGGAGGTTCCGTTTTGGGAAACCGCCATCGCCGGGGCTCAGTTCACCGCCCTGCGGTCCCTCGAAAACGTCGGCCGCCCCGACTTGCGCTGGGTGCCTGACCTGCACCGGGTCCCCTTGCACGGGTCGCCGTTGCAGCGATTCAGAAAGAGGATGCGAGTACACTATGTCCGGCCAGCCAGCCACCTCCAAGACCTCCCAGCAGACTTTGGAAATCAAGCTCGCGCATTCTCCCGATTCCGACGATGCCTTCATGTTTTACGCCCTGGCCACCCACAAACTCGCCACGCCGGGGTACAAATACACTCACGTGCTCTCCGATATTCAGACGCTGAACGACGCCGCGCTCAAGGAAACCTACGACGTCACCGCCGTAAGCTTCGCCGCCTACCCTACCCTGCGGGACAAATACATCCTGCTCGACTGCGGGGCGAGCTTCGGCGAAGGATACGGGCCCATCGTCGTGGCCTCCAAGCCCTTGCACCAACAGGAGTTGGCCGGCAAGCGGGTGGCCGTCCCGGGACTCACCACCACCGCTTACCTGACACTCAAGCTATTTGAGCCCAACTTTGACGCGGTCGTTCTGCCCTTTGACAAGATTCTCGACGCCGTGCAAGCCAACGTCGTCGATGCGGGCCTGCTGATTCACGAAGGCCAGCTTCTGTTTCCGCAGCTCGGCCTGCACCGCGTACTGGACCTCGGAGTCTGGTGGCACGAGCGCACCAAGCTCCCGCTACCGCTCGGTGGTAATGCCGTGCGCCGCGCGCTCGGTCCGGAACTGGGCCGCCAGATCGCCCAAACCATTCGCGACAGCGTCGCCTACGGCCTGGAGCACCGCGAAGAAGCCCTGAACTACGCCATGCAATTTGCCCGCGACATGGAAGCCGAACTGGCCGACAAATTCATCGGTATGTATGTCAACAAATGGACCATGGGCTACGGCGAGCGAGGCAGGCGAGCCGTGACCGAACTGATCGAACAAGGCACCCAGGCCGGCTTGCTCCCAGGCCCGCCGACGGTCGAATTTCTTAGCGAAGACTAATCGAGCGCCGACGCTGAAGAAACCGTCGCCGGCAACTCAAGAAAACAGTAAGAAAAAAGCGAAGCTAAAAAAGAGCAAAGCGGTCACAGCCAGCGCGAACAGGATTCTAAGATTTCGAGTAAGTTCGCCTAAAGTTTCTGATCGCGCCTGCCGATACTAAGCTTGTCTGGCGCCAAGCGACGAATTGCCGTCGAGCTTAGCCACCCCGTCCCGTCGATCGTTCCCATTCTGGGAATTCCTTGATGCAAGCACCGGCCCAGCACCCTTGGAGGTGAATCAATGGCAACCACAGGTCTCGTTACCCTCGCAGAAAGCCTTCTGAATCAGACGGCGGCGGCGCAGGAACTGCAAGCATTACCCGCAACAAACGGAACGGGTACGGCCACCGCGGGAGCGGTGAATACGCAAGCAATCCTGGATGAGTTCGTGCCCTCGTCACAAAGCGGAGCTGCGAATGCGACCGCCGACGCCGCGGGTCTGTTCACGGCTGCGCAAATTCCTTTGTTCACCGCGGCCGCGAATTCCTTGCTGGCGCAAGCAACGCCAGCACAAACAAATCTCGCAGTGGCGCCGGGAAACACCGTGGCTCCGCTGGTCCCGCCGTTAGTTTCGCTCGTTGAGGGCGCGGCGCAAACCCCGATTCAAACAATCTCCGCGCCAGCTCCTGCCGCTGCGACACCTGCTGCAGCAACGCTGGCTGTCGCTGTAGCTGGAGTCCAGGCTGGCGCGAATGGGAATGCCACCGCCACGAGCGTTGCGCCGGTAGCGACGACGCAGCAGCTTGCCGCGGCCGCTTCCGCGACGGACAACACCAGCGCCATCGGCGCCGCTACCGCGGCGCCGGCCGGTACACTCGCGAGCCAAGCGCAGCTGCAGACGCTCAATAATTCGCTGGCGGCGGTGGGTCTGAGTACGGCCGCCATTCAGACCGTGGACCAAATCGCAAACGCGATCAACGATTTCAACCCGGACGCGTATAGCAGTCTCGTTTATCAGCTCGAAGCGGCGGCCCAAGCCCCGGCTTCGCAAACGCCAGCTTCAAACGTTGCTGCCGCGAGTACTCCAACGGCTGCCACTCCGTCTCCGGCGACAAGCGTCGGCGCTGCGTAAGGCAGAACATGTGCTTGCGGCGGCGAGCGCAGATCGCCTTGACGCTCCTTGCCGAATCCCTTACTGTCGTCGTCTCGATGAAATTTCTTGCAGCAACATGGGAGCGCGCTCGAATGCTGGCCTTGGCATTGCCGCTGGCAATGGCCTCCAGCGCTCATGGCCAGGCCGCCACGGAATATCGGCCGCATGCCATGCAGCCAGAGCAGTGGCCGAAACAGGCAGTGCGCGCGCCGCATGGCATGGTTGCGACTGACGAGCAGCTGGGCTCACTAGCCGGCGTGGAGATTCTGAAGCGAGGCGGAAACGCGGTGGATGCCGCCGTGGCCGTCGCATTTGCGCTCGCGGTTGTCGAGCCAGCTGCGGGGAATATCGGTGGCGGCGGCTTTATGCTGGTGCGCCTGGCCGACGGACGCACGACATTTCTCGACTACCGCGAAGTAGCGCCGGCGAAAGCCACGCGCAACATGTATATCGGCGCAGACGGGAAACTCATACCTAACGAAAATATCGCCAGCTCGGTTCTCGGCTATCGTTCGGTGGCGGTGCCTGGAACTGTCGCCGGGCTTGAGCTGGCGCTGAAAACTTACGGCACCCTGAAACTCGCGGAGGTGATGGCGCGCGCGATCCGTCTAGCGAAAGAGGGTTTTCCTGTCAGCGAAAAACTCGCCCGCGAACTGAACGAGGAGAAATCCGGCCTGCAGCAATTTCCCGTCAGCAAGCGCATTTTCTTGAGTGATGGCAAGATGCTGCATGCGGGCGACACGCTGCGCCAACCGGAACTCGCGGCTACGTTGCAACGCATAGCCAAAAATGGCGCCGCCGAATTCTACCGAGGAGAAACCGCGCGCGTCGTAGTCGACGACATCACGCGCAACGGCGGCATCATCACGCTCGACGACCTCGCGCAATACAGACCGAAAGTCCGCGAAGTGCTCCATGCCGAATACAAAGTCAACGATCGCCAGGATTCCGTTCACAATTGGGAAGTGCTCACTTCGCCGCCCCCTAGTTCGGGCGGCGTGGCCATCATCGAAGCGCTCAACATGCTGAAGAATGTTCCGCTGAAGGGCTGGGACGACGTGGAGAGCGCGCACATGGTGGCGGAAACGATGCGGCGGGTGTTCGCCGATCGCGCGGCCTATCTCGCCGATCCAGATTTCTCCAACGTGCCGGTCGCCGGACTGACCGATCCCTGCTACGCGAAGGAACTCGAGGACACCATCGACCCGCAGCATGCGTCGTCCAGCAAAACCGTCAAAGCCGGCACACCGCACACTTGCGCGGGAACCTCATCCACCTCCGTGCCAACAACCGTGAGTTTTAACGACGGTCCGCACACGACGCACTTCTCTGTGGTCGACGCGGCTGGGAACGCCGTCGCCAGCACCTACACGATGAACGACAGCTACGGCTCGCATGTCACCAGTCCCGCGGGATTTCTGCTGAACGATGAAATGGACGACTTCACGACGCAGCCAGGCGTCCCGAATGCATTGTTCGGCTTGATCCAGTCCGATGCGAATGCCATCGCGCCCGGACATCGGCCGCTAAGCTCGATGTCGCCGACGATTCTGCTTCGCGACGGCAAGCTCAGCTTCGTTACCGGATCGCCCGGTGGCCCGACAATTATCTCCGCGACGCTGCTGAGCGTCATCAACTGGATGCGGCTCGGCATGGACGCGCAAGCCGCCATCAACGCCCCGCGCTTCCATCACCAGTGGCTGCCGGATTTAATTTTGATGGAGCAGAATTTTCCTGAGGCGATCGAGAAAGAGTTGCAGGCGCGGGGCTTCACGACAAAGCGCCGCGGTCACATCGGATTGGTTAACGCGATTGGCATCGATCCCAAGACCAGCGACCGGCTGGGCGCCGCTGATCCTCGCGACGATGGCAGCGCCGCGGGTTATTGACCTGTTCAAGGGCTGGCGAAGACAGAAACAAAAGATTAACGCGGAGAGCAAGAAGGAGGCACAGAGAGCGCGGAGACGTGACCATTCGTTGCTTTTTTCTTCAGTCCGCGCCCTCTTTCCGCTCTCGAACACCTAAAAGACGAAGCCGCGAGCTAGTTCATGAAACTTGTGGATAATATCCCAGGCACGTCTATGCAAAGACTCTTCTCAACATATATTTTCGTATCTCGCAAACTCACACGCGAACTGCTCGGCCAGATTTCGAACGCCGGCTTTGCCGGGCTGGAGATTTTCTGCTCGCGCAGTCACTTCGACTACACCGCAAAGACCGAGGTGCAAGAGATGGGGCGGGCGCTCGCCGACAATCGCCTGGTGTTGGCTTCGCTTCATGCGCCCACCAGCCGCGACTTGAGCGCCACCCGCGAGGGCGGCCAGCCGCTCTCGATCTGCGAAGTCGAACGTGTCCGCCGCATCGAGGCCATGGACGAGCTCAAACGCGCCCTCGATGTCGCCGAAGAGATCCCGTTTTCTCGAATGATTTTTCACATGGGCGGCCCGCGCGAAACCGCCGACCCGCGCAAGCGGGACGCCGCCTTCAGCTCGCTCGAACATTTGATTCTGCACGCGCGTCATCGGGACGTCACCATTTGCGTCGAAAACACTACCAGTGAGATGGGCGCGGCCAAGTATCTGCGCTCGTTCGTGGACGAAACGCGCCTTGCCGGGCTGCGCTTCAATTTCGATATCGGCCACGCGCATCTGGCCGACGGCCCCGAGGAGAGTCGCATCGCGGACAGCTTTGAGCCACTGCGCGAACTGGTTGCCGGCGTGCATGTCCACGACAATCATGGCGAAAAGGACGAGCATCTTCCGCCCTACGACGGCACGATCGATTGGGCCGCTGCGGTCAAGGTTCTCAAGACCGCGCCGGAAGCAAATCTCCCGCTGACGCTGGAACTGAAAGAGAAGATCGGCCCCGAGGCGCCCAGCGCGCAGGAGCAACTCGCGGCCGCACGCAAATCCGTGGACCGGTTGGAAGAGGAGTGGGGGTAAGTGAGGACTATTGCATGCAGCCGGGATTCTCGTCGGAATAGTTGGTTCCGCAGAGCGGCGGGTTGTAGCTGGGCTGCTGATCGTTGTTGTCTAAACTGCTGAGCGCTTGAATGCCGGTGTCCAGCAAGTTCCAGCCGGCCAGGCCTACCGGAGCCCAGGGGTTCAGGGCGAGGCTGCTAAAGTTCAGCGCCAGGCCGAACAGATCGTTTAGAAACCAGAAGTCGTTGCCACCGCCGTACCCTCCTCCGCCGTACCAGCCCCCGCCATGCCATCCGCCGCCGTGCCATCCGCCGCGACCATAGCCGTAGCCGCTGCGGCCATTGTCGCTATGCCTATAGCCTTGGCGCCCGAAGCCATTCCGCGCGAAGCTATTGCCTTCGAGAGTGTGAGATTGGGACCCGCCGAATGGTGCCGATCCGGATCGCGAGAACGAAGCATTCCTCGTATTCGCGCTTCCAAAGCGCGAGTTGCCAAAATTGGACCGGCTGTAATTCGAATTTAAATCGGACCCGCCTGACCGGTACGAATTTCCCCGGCTCGACACGTTTTCCTGCATGGATCGGGCGCTTGGCGGCCTGTCGGATCCAGCGAACGTTGCTTGTCGCATCGCGCTTCCAGCAAGTTGACTGCCGCGTGAAGAAGAGGACGACGTCCAACTCGCGGAACTCGCTCGACCAACCGGCCGATTCATGTCCGATGAAAGCACGCGCCCCGCTGGGGTTCCCCGACCGGAACCCCAGCCACCCCGAGCGTCATTCGACCAATTTCGCTGCGCGCTCGGAGGACGATTCGGGTTAAACGAAGAATTCGATCTCATTCCGGCGCTCGAAATGCTTCTTGCCGGGGAAGCGCTTCTTCCCGACCAATTGCCGAAGCCTTGCTGAGAACTGGGCGGCCGGTTGGCTCCGAACGAAGCGGCAGACCTCGATGTGTTTCCCCAACTCGAGCTTGAGCCGCGCCCAGGTGAAGTTCCCGAATTCCACCGTCCATTCGAGGCCCGATTGGGGCTCGACCAGCCACGGCTGCGGCCATATCCAGATTTTGCGGATTGCCGGGACGAGAACGATCCGAACCCTCTATTGGATGCGCCGCTGTTTCCTTGCCGGGAGGCGTGGAGTCCACCCGAAAAGCCGTTATGTCGGCTACCGCCGCTAAAGTGTCCACCGCCCCGAGACGCGCTGCTATGAAAGCCGCCGCCGTGAGATCCCCCGCCATGAAAGCCGCCGCCGTGCGAGTGCCCGCCGCCTCCATGGGATCCGTGCCCGCCGTGCGACGCGGCCGCCGCGGAACTAGCTGCGCTGGCGACGACACAAGCAGCGACCAAGAGCATGCATTTCAGGAGGGTCGACTTCGGCATCTCATTCCTCCCTCTAACTTAGGAACCGAGGCGCGCCCATTGAGGGCGGTAATGAAGTGGCAGCACATCAGCCGCCGAAATGGTTGTAACGATAACTCGCTGAATGCAAGCGCGTTATCTTTTCACGCGACTCAGGCACATGCCAGATCCTCCGGACACCGACGCCCCTCGCTGACAGGGGCGATACTCCCTGCCCGTCAAAAATTGTGCCTTGGTTCACACCGGGCGGGGTGAGCCCGCCCCTACAAGGAATTTGGGTGCGCAAGGGATTCGGGAGTGCAGGGGCTCGGATACATGAGGGGATTCGGGATTATCAAGCGGTTCGGATATACAATCGCTAGGTGGCTGTGAACCCCAAAATTTCGGAATTCATCGAACGTGCCAGAGCGAACGGCGCGTCCGATCCATCCATCGTCGGAGTCTTGACGGCCCGCGGATGGCCGGAAAAAGAGGTCTACGAAGCGCTCGCCGTTGCGTATGAGCGGGTGACGGGAATTGAAATCCCCCGCCGCGGAAGCACAGGAGCCGCGGCCAAGGACGCTTTCTTTTATTTGCTCGTCTTCTCCACGCTGGCGACGTGGACTTTCGGCCTGGGCTGGCTGGCATTTACGCTGATCGATCAATGGCTGGCAGACGCGCTGTTTTCCAACGGCTCCTATCCAGAAATGGAAACCTACAGTATCGCCTCAGCCCTCGCGTCGATCCTCGTGGCTTTTCCTATCTACCTGCTGGTGTCGCGCGCCGTGGTCAGCGAGGAGCGACAGCATCCCGAGAAACTGGATTCGCCGGTCCGCAAGTGGCTGACGTACATGGCGCTTGTCGTTGCGGCCGCGGTTTTTATGGGCGACCTGATTGCAGCACTGACCACTCTTTTGCGCGGCGAGCTTACTTCGCGATTTCTAGCCAAAGCATTCGTGGTCCTGGTGATCTCGGGCGGTGTCTTCTCTTACTATTTCTCGGGCGTCCGGAAATCGGATGAACCCCGAGCCGCCGGCCGGCTAAGCAGAGACAGCGGCGATGGCTTTGGTTGGCGCGGCGGCCATCCTGGTGATGGTAATTCTGGGATTCCTAAATCTGGGAACGCCGCAGAAACAGCGCGCGTTGCGAGCGGATGGCAAGCGCGTACAAGACTTGTATCAATTGAGTAACCAAATTAACGCCCGCTGGAATTCCAGCAGTCACAAGCTGCCCGAGCACCTGGACGAACTCTCCGGTGTGGTGTTGGCCGATCCCATCACCCGCGCGGCCTACGGTTATCACGTCAAGGAGGGAAGCCAGTACGAATTGTGCGCGACATTTTCGATGGAAAGCCGCCGGAAAGACGAAGCAAGGACGCGAAGCCAGTGGTCGCATCCGCCGGGAAACTACTGTTTCACACTGGACGCAGCAAAAACGGCCGAGAATCCTTACGTCTACCTTCCAAACTAGAAAAACGAGTGGCGAGCGCTGCGCGCCCGGCGTCTAAGGTCGCATCTTTTCGGTGAAGCGCGATATTCTATAGGTCTGGTCGCACTGCTTCGGAGGACGGAATAATGCCACACCCTGACACGCTGCACGTTCCCGCGATGGAGCCGGGCAGCGACGCAACGCAAGGCCGTGACGCGAAAGGGTCCATGACGATCATCACCATCGAAGACGCAGGAAAGCACGACGGACAGGAAGTGACGATTCGCGGCTGGCTTTACAACCTTCGCGAGTCGGGCAAGCTGCTGTTTCCGATTTTTCGCGATGGCACGGGAATTATTCAGGGCGTTGTCGCGCTGAAGGAAAATCCCGAGGCGTTCGCGGCGCTGAAGGGGTTGACGCAGGAATCCAGCGTCATCGTCACCGGGAAAATTCGCGCGGAGCAACGCGCTCCCGGCGGTTATGAAATCGGCGTCACGCAAATCAAGTGGTGCAGAAAGTTTCCGAGAGCCACCCCGTTTCCCATCCAGCTCAAAGAGCATGGCGTCGATTTCCTGCTGGATCACCGGCATCTCTGGATTCGCACGCCGCGCCAGGCTGCCATCCTGCGCATTCGTGCGGAAGCGATCCGCGCCGCGCGCCATTTCATGGACAGCCAGGGCTACACCCTTACCGACGCGCCGATTTTCACCCCCGCGGCCTGCGAAGGCACGTCGACGCTGTTTGAAGTGAATTACATTGACGATCAGAAGGCCTATCTGACGCAGAGCGGGCAGCTCTACGTCGAAGCCACGGCCGATGGCGCTCGGCAAGGTCTACACCTTCGGCCCGACGTTTCGCGCGGAAAAATCGAAGACGCGCCGCCACCTCACCGAGTTCTGGATGCTCGAGCCGGAAGCCGCTTACGCCGATCTCGAACGACATGATGGCGCTTGGCGAAGGCCTGGTCAGCGCCATCGTGCAATCGGTGCTGAAGAATCAAGCCGCGTGAGCTGGAAACGCTGAAGCGCGACATCAAGAAGCTCGAAAACGTGAAGCCGCCGTTCCCGCGCATCAGCTACGAAGACGCCATCAAGGTGCTGCAGAAGCACGGCAATCCCGTCGAAATTTGGCGATGACATTCGGCGGCGACGAAGAAACCATCGTCTCCAACGAGTTCGACCGGCCGGTGATGGTCCACCGCTACCCGGCTGCGATTAAAGCGTTCTACATGCAACCGGATGCCGAGCGGCCCGATCTCGCCCTGGCCTTCGACATGCTCGCCCCGGAAGGCTACGGCGAAATCATTGGCGGCAGCCAGCGCATCCACGACTACGATCTGCTCGTGAAGCGCTTGAGCGAGCACAACTTACCGGAAGAATCCTTCCAGTGGTACCTGGACCTGCGACGCTACGGCAGCGTGCCTCACGCGGGTTTCGGCATGGGCCTGGAACGCACCGTCGCCTGGATTTGCGGCGCTCGAGCACATCCGCGAGGTCATCCCCTTTCCGCGCATGCTGTACCGCGTGTATCCTTAGTCGCCATCTAAGGTCTTACCGTAGGGGAGGGGCTTGCCCCTCCCGTCGTTGCGTCTTGGCTCAATTTCGCGTCCTGGCACCAATTTTTTGACGGGTCGCCCATGTAGGCGCCGGGCTTCAGCCCGGCCACACGCGCCGTCACGGATCAAAACTCATGACGCATAAAGATTCGCATCATCGGCGTACCCATGGACCTCGGCCAAAGCCGCCGCGGCGTGGACATGGGCCCCTCGGCGCTTCGCGCGCCGGTCTTCAGGCCGCCATCAAAAAACTCGGCATCATCGTCGAAGACATTGGCAACCTGGAAGTGAAGCAGCCCGAAGAAATGCCTTTGGCGAAAAGCGCGCCAAGTATTTGCAGGAGATCGCCGAAACCTGCCTGGACATCGCAGAAACTGTCGAAAAATCACTGACGGAAGGCTTTCTTCCGGTCGTGCTGGGAGGCGACCACTCCATTGCCGCCGGCGTAGCCGCGGGTGTCGCCAGCTTCTACCGCCAGCAAAAAAAGGAGATCGGCTATATCTGGCTGGACGCCCATGGCGACATGAATACGCCGGAATCCTCGCCGTCCGGCAACGTCCACGGCATGCCTCTCGCCGCCATCATGGGCTATGGAGCGCCGGAGCTGGTGGAGCTGCTGGGTTTTAAACCCAAGGCGGAGCCCGGCAACATCGTGATCGTGGGCGCTCGCGATTTGGACGCGCAGGAACGCAAGATTGTGAAGAAATCCGGGGATTCACGTCTTCACCATGCGCGACATCGATGAGCGCGGAATGCGCGATGTCATGTGCGAAGCGCTGAAGTATGCGATGGACGACGCCGCAGGAGTCGCCGTCAGCCTGGACATGGATTTTGTCGATCCCACCGACGCTCCCGGCGTGGGCACTCCGGTGCGCGGCGGGGTCACTTATCGCGAAGCGCATCTCGCCATGGAGATGATTGCCGACAGCGAAGCGATGGTTTCGCTCGAAGTCGTCGAGATCAATCCCATCCTCGACGAACACAACCGCACCGCATTGCTGGGCGTAGAGCTGGTGCTCTCCGCGCTGGGTCAAAAAATACTCTAGCTGCCCCGCCATGGAAACACTGCCTTGCGCGAAGCTTCTAGCCAGCGGCCTTTTCTGGAAAAATACTGAACGTGTCCAGCGAAACAAAGCGACTACGGGTGGGAGTTCTTTTTGGCGGGCGCTCCGGCGAGCATGAAGTTTCTCTCGCCTCCGCCGCCTCCGTGATTCGCGGCCTCGATCCCGCAAAATACGAGCCCGTACCCATTGGCATCACCAAAGAAGGCCACTGGCGCATGGGCGCGGGCGCCCAAAAGATGCTGCCCGAAGTCCTGCGTGGCGGCGATCCCGTCATGATGACCGCCGACCCGACCGATGCGTCACTCATGCCCTTGAAAGGCGGCGGCGCAGGGCAACACCTCGATGTCATCTTTCCCGTGATGCACGGAACGTTCGGCGAAGACGGCACTATCCAGGGCCTGCTCGATCTTGCGGGGCTGCCGTTTGTCGGCGCGGGCGTGCTCGGGTCCGCCATCGGGATGGACAAAGACGTCGCCAAGCGCTTGCTGCAGGTGGCAAAAATCCCCGTGGTGCCGTGGATCACCGTTCATCGCCACGACTGGGAAAAGAATCCGAAACAAATTCAGCGCGCCATCGAAAGCAAATTCAAGTATCCACTATTCGTCAAGCCCGCAACGCTGGGCTCCTCGGTAGGCATGACCAAAGTCCATTCACGGGCGGAACTTGCCCCGGCGTTGGATCTGGCTGCGGAATTCGCCATGAAGATTCTGGTCGAGAAAGCCATGGTCGCGCGAGAGATCGAAGTTTCCGTGCTGGGCAACCATGATCCGAAGGCTTCCATCCCCGGCGAAATCGTGCCGCACCGCGAATTCTACGACTACACCGCGAAATATCTCGAAGACGGCACGCAACTCTTGATTCCCGCAAAACTGAAAGCCGCGCAAGTGAAAACGATCCAGTCGCTGGCGGTGGCCGCGTTTCGTGCACTCGAACTCAGCGGAATGGCGCGGGTCGATTTTTTTCTGGAAAAACGCGCCCCCGGCAAACTTTTCCTGAATGAAGTGAACACCATCCCCGGCTTCACCTCGATCAGCATGTACCCCAAACTATGGGAAGCCAGCGGAATTCCCTTTCGCGAGTTGATCGATCGCCTGATCGCACTTGCACTCGAACAACACGCCGAAAAAGCCCGCACAAAGTACGAGATTGAGGTACCCGAAGGCGCAGCCGGCGCGTTGCAAGGCTAAACTGAAACGCGCCGTAATTTGTACGGGCGCAGCACGGCGGCCCGCCCCATCCCGGCAGGATCCCTCCGTTCGAGACTGTTTTTCTTCGCCAGTTCGCTTGAGCCTCGAAAGGTATCCCTGCCAACTAATCTCATATCAATCCACCGAAATCGTTTACTCCCACGCATAAATTTTGTTACGGTGTGAGTGTCGCAGAACGCGCGCTCGTCGCATCGTTCCAGCGGCTGCTCTGACGCTCGCAGGGCAGGAGACCCTAACGTGTCACTTCTCGATCCGCCTCCGCCGACATCTCACAAATCCAGGCCAGTCGCTTTCACGATTGCGGCGATCGTGCTGGTTGCCATTGTCTCTCTGTGGTGGACGTTTCGTTTCTATCCCGAAAAACGAGCCGTGGCGAATTTCTTCGACGCGGTGGTCGCCGGCGATACCGCAAAGGCTTACCAACTCTGGAAGCCCAAACCCAGCTATAAAATGGAAGATTTCCTCGCCGACTGGGGTCCGAACGGCTATTTTGGGCCGGTGAAGAGTTATCGCATCATGCGCGAAAGCGCGCCGGTCGGTTCGAATGCCGTCGAAGTCGCGGTGGCGGTCAGTCCCTTCTCGCCCATGCCTAGCCCCACCGACCCTGCGACCAAAGAGCAAAGCCAGAAAACACGCGTGATCGGCATCTGGGTCGTCACGAGAGACAAGTCGCTGACCTTCCCGCCATAAAATCGGCGCCGTGCGCGATTCGCGTTCCGTTCTTCACGACACAACTTCCGATCACGCTTCCCGCCGAAGTTCGTCCAAAGCGTGCCGAAGCTCCGCAGGACTTACGCTAGCGGTGCCGAGCTTTCCAACCACAACGCCAGCCGCAATGTTTGCAAGCATAGCAGCGTCCGGCAGCGAAGCACCGGCCGTCGAAGCCAGCGCCAGCACACTGAGCACCGTGTCGCCAGCCCCGGTAACATCAAAAACCTGCCGCCCGGTAGCCCCGCGATCAACCCCGGCGTGGCCCACCCGCGCGTAAGTCACCTCGAAACTGGTGGCCGGAATATTCAGGTGCCGCGGCGACGACTCCTCGAACAAGCTCATTCCCTTTTCACCCTGGGTAATCAGCACCGCGCCAGCCCCAAAATGCGCCAGCAGCGCCCGGCCGACTTCTTCCACGGATTTTTCATCACCGAGCGTCTGCGAAACGAACTGCCCCGCTTCCTTGGCGTTACAAACGATCGCCTTCGCGCCGCGATACGCGTACAGGCGCGATCTCTTCGGCCCGACAAACACCGCCACCTTCAACCGGTGACACGCGCTAAGAACGCGGTCGGCGAATTCGTCGGTAATCAAGCCCTTGTCGTAATCCGAAAGCACCAGCGCGTCCAGACCCTTGAGCGCGGCGAACAGCGAGCGCAAGATGCGCTCCTCAGTTTGCGCGCGCAGCGGCTCGCGCCGTTCGCGATCCACGCGCACGATATGCTGATGCCGGGCAATGATCCGCGTCTTGATGGTGGTGATACGCCTGCGATCAGTGACCACCCCTTTGTCGATAATGCTCACCGCACGCAGGCATTTTCGCAGCGCAGCCCCCGACTCGTCAGCGGCCTCCTTAGCTCCCGTGCCGCCAATCACGCCAAACATTTCCACGTGCGCGCCCAGGGCCGCAAGATTCGCAGCCACGTTTCCGGCTCCGCCCAGGCATTCGCTCTGTTCCACGAAATCCACGATCGGCACCGCCGCCTCCGGCGACAGCCGCGAGGCCGTGCCCCAAAGGTAGCGATCGAGCATAAGATCGCCCACCACCCCGATGCGTTTGCCCCGCATCCGCGGCACGATGCGCTTTAACCGAGGCACAGCTTCAACGAGAGTAGCGGACATGGTTATTTTTCCTAAGCGGGCGGGCGCACGGTCATTCCGGCGCGATGGTAGCTTCTTCGATCAGCATGACAGGAATTTCATCGCGCACCGGATAAACGCGCCGGCACGCCTGGCACTTCAATGCGGAGTTGTCCGGAGTAGGCTTCACCGGCGCCTTGCACGCCGGACAAACCAGAATGTCCAAAAGGTCTTGCGGGATTGGCATGATTAGCTCCGTGGGTATTGGGCTACCACTCTAGCAAAGCCACCAGTCGACCGTCGATAGTCTACAGTTGAAAGTGGACGCACCGAAATGCGCCACTCAAAAATCGCGGCCCAGTGCCCGGCTTTGAATCTGGACCTTCACGCCTTTTCTGCCTTTTCTTGACAGCTTCCCATGTTGCCGCTATAGTGCCGCCACTCCGCATTTCGTACACCGGTTCTTTTCACAGCATGGCGTATAGACTCACATTTGCTGCGTTCTCAGGAGGCAAAGTTCCGTGGCCATTTCAAACGTAGGGCTAACTCCTCGTATTGAGAAAGCAGCAAGCATAACCAACCCATTCAAGACCTTCTTGGGCCGGTATTTCTATCTCTCTATGTCGTTGGTATTGGCCGCTCTTGTGATTGTGGGCTTCAGCCGCACGGCCAACGCCAACCTGTTCCACGCCAACCCGCCAAGGCCCCTGCTCTTGTGGATACACGGCGCCGCCTTCTCCATGTGGGTGGTCTTTTTTATCGCTCAGTCCGCTCTGGTACGCGCGCGGAAAGTCACCGTGCACCGCTTGCTCGGCTGGTTTGGAGCGGGACTGGCCGCGACGATGGTTGTCTTGGGCTCCACCATCGCAGTGGTCATGACCCGCTTCGATACCCTTGTCCTTCATCAGAAGGACGTGGATGCTTTCCTGTCGATTCCGTTCGTCGACATGATCATCTTCGGCTCGTGCATCGCGATGGCCATCTACTGGAGAAAGAAGCCGGAATACCATCGCCGGCTCATCTTCATAGCGACTTGCCAGCTTATGGACGCCGCCATCGGCCGATTCGATTTCATGTTCAACCACAACCTCTTCTTCCCCGCTCTGGACTGTCTGATTGCACTCGGCATGGTGCGTGATTGGGTAGTAGATAAGCGAGTCCACAAGGTCTATCTCTATGCGCTGCCCTCGTTGATCGTCTTGCAAAGTCTCGCGATCTACGCCTGGAGAATCAATCCAAAATGGTGGCAAGCGATCACCCAGGCGATCCTGCGATAGTGACGCCGCGACGCCGCGTGCAAGAACTCCGCTTTTCATCAGGGCACGGCTTGAAGCCGTGCTGTAACTAAAGCGCAATCGACAAGTACTTAGCCGCTGAGGCGATCTTCTCTCAGCTCTCACACTCCGGCAGCCCCAGCCTGCCGAAAAGACTCGAAGGCCGGGTCACCTGAGAATTTCACCCCGCCGCCACACTAGCCTTTCCGGCTATGAATGCAAGGAGGTCGGCGTTGATCTGGTCAGCGTTTGTGGTCGGCATGCCATGTGGGAAGCCCTTGTAGGTTTTCAAGATCGCGCCTTTCACCAACTTCGCGCTCAGCGGGGCAGAGTCGGCATATGGGACGATCTGGTCATCATCGCCATGCATCACCAGCGTCGGCACCGTGAACTTCTTCAGGTCTTCGGTAAAGTCGGTCTGGGAAAATGCCATGATGCCATCATAGTGCGCTTTTGCGCCTCCCATCATTCCCTGGCGCCACCAATTCCAGATCACCGCTTCTGACGGTTTCGCGCCAGGCCGGTTGTAGCCGTAAAAGGGCCCGGTCGGCAAATCCTTATAGAATTGCGCTCGGTTGGCGGCAAGCTGCGCTTGCAAGCCGTCGAATACCTCTTTAGGCAGGCCGCCGGGATTCGCTGGTGTCTTCACCATCAGTGGTGGCACCGAGCTAATCAAGACCGCCTTGGCGACGCGACTTTCGCCATGCCGCCCTATGTAACGGGTGACCTCCCCGCCGCCCGTCGAGTGTCCAACGTGGATCGCATTCTTCAAATTGAGATGCTCGGTGAGCGCGGCCAGGTCATCGGCGTAGTGATCCATATCATGTCCGTCGCTGGTCTGGCTCGAGCGTCCGTGTCCTCGCCGGTCATGAGCGATCACGCGGTAGCCGTGGTTCAGGAAGAACATCATTTGGGTGTCCCAATCGTCGGCCGACAGAGGCCAACCGTGCGAAAAAACGATGGGCTGACCTTTGCCCCAGTCCTTGTAATAAATACCCGTCCCGTCTTTTACTGTGATCATGCTCATGTGCTGTTCTCCTTAGACTGTCTTACAGGCTGGAGACCGACCGTCGGCTTGCAACGACAGCCAATCACCCCGATCGTCACGCGACCACGTTCACAACATTCAACACCAGTAGATGAACCCCACCGGATGGGTGATGCTGATTTTTTAAAATGTTTTGCGGCAACCCCATGGCGTCGGCTACTCGCCGGCGATTGTCGGTCGCTGCTGGCGTGTTCATCAGAAACTCACCCGAACATTATGGTCGGCCTGAGTCGCCCTCAGCCAGAGTAAATTGCGCCTTCCGTCGAAGCACTCAGCAGATGTGTCACGAATTGACTTCGTGGGGTATGTTGTACGAGCAGATTGGCCGCGCGGACGGAGATTGTGGAGCGCCAGCCAGGAGAAAGTTTATGCATCGCAAACGGATGGGAGCCGCGGCATTGGCCGTTGCGTTTGTTGCGGGGTTGGTAGTGGCGACGGCGTTGGGCGGGGGGATGGCTGCGGCGGGGCGAAGAGCCAGGGGCAGCAGGTTACCGTGCACTGTTCGTTGCAAAACGCGCGTTATTGCCAGCGCAGCGCCACTGCCGGATCCACTCGTATCGCCCTCCACGCCGGTAACGCCGCGGCTACCAGCGTCACCAATACCGTGAACGCGCTCGCCCCCACATACACCACCGGCTCCGCTGGACTCACACCCACCAGCATCGCCGAGACCACCCGCGCCAGTCCCACCGCCGCCAGCGACCCCACCACCAATCCTATCAACGCAAACGATATTCCCTGTCGGATCACCAGCCGCATGATGTCCCCTGGCTGAGCGCCCAGCGTGACCCGTATCCCGATCTCGCTGGTCCGCTGCCCCACCGAATACGCCATCACGCTGTACAGTCCCACCGCCGCCAGCACCAGCCCCAATCCGCTCAGCACGCTCAACAGACTCGCCGCGATCTTCGCGCCGAACAGCGACGCCGCAACGTACTCCGTCATGGGTTCAGCACCGAAAATCGTCAGCGATGGATCAATCGCTGCCGACTCGCGCCGCACCGCCGCAATCGCTTCGCTCACCGATCCCGAAGTCCGTACGTGAAACGTCAAACCGTATTCCGGCCGGAAAATCTGCCGGATGGGAATGTAGAAGTAGGGTTGAGGATTCTCATTGACCCGGTGATACTTGCTGTCTTTCGCGACCCCCACGATCGTGAACCATTCGCCCCACCCGTGCACTTTGCGCCCGATCACGCTGCGATTAGCCATAAATCGCCGCACAAATTCCTGATTCACGATCATTACTTTCAGCGCTTTCGGGTCATCGCGCAGGTCGAAATCACGCCCCTCCACCAGCGGAATCTTCATCGATTCAAAGAACCCGGGTGAAATCAGATCGCGATAGATCTTCATGTTTTCGTTCGCGGCGGGAACGTAACCTTCCACCTCCAGCGACTCCCAATTTCCCCCGCTGAATCCCAGCGGCACGGAGTCGTCATAACTCACCGAGGTCACGCCAGGTTGTTGCTCGAGCTGCTCGCGCAGGCGCCGGCAGAATGTGTCGGTCTGCTGCGCATCGTAGTTGGCGGTCGAAAAATCAAATTGCGCCAGCGCGACGCCCTCCGGCGAAAAACCGGGATCCATCGCCCGCGCCGTCTGGAAACTTTTCAGAAACAGTCCCGCGCCAACCAACGCGATCACCGCAAGAGCAACCTCGGAAATCACCAGCAGCCCGCGTAAACTATGCGACTGAGCGCTGGAGGTCGCGCTGCGCCCGCCTTCCTTCAACACCTCGTTAATGTTCGCGTGCGTCGCGTGCAGCGCCGGAACAAGCCCCGCAAGAATAGCCACGACAAACGCTAGTGCGATCGTGAACGCCAATACCTGGCCGTCCAGCGGCGGCTGCAACATCGTGGGCCTGGACACCCCGGGAAGCAGCCACCTTAGAGCACCGCCGAGCAAACTCGCAAGCAACAGACCGCACAACGATCCTCCGACAGCCATCAGCAACGTTTCGGTAAGCAGCTGCTGCGTCAGCCGCACCGGCCGCGCGCCCAACGCCAGGCGAATGCTGAACTCTTTCAGGCGCCCGGTAGCGCGAGCCAACAACAAATTCGCAAGGTTCGCGCACACAATCAGCAGCACCACGCCGCTGGCGCCCATCAAAATCGCAATCGGAGTCAGCAAGATCGATTGTGTGCCGAAGTGCGACTGCCACAGCGGCAGCACCGTAGCGCCGACTCCCCGGTTCGAGTCCGCGTCGGCCACGGCCATGCGATTGGCCAGCGCTTGTACTTCGCCACGCGCCTGCTCGATCGAAACCCCCGGCGCCAGCCGCGCCATCATCATGTAGTTGCGCGTATTCCGGTCCCGCAACATCCACGTCCCGGTGTGTGTCAACTGGCCATACATCGTCAGCGGCATCCACATCTCGTAGTCCAGCCCCGAGCGCGTTCCGTGAAAGCCTTCCGGGGTCACGCCAATAATGGTGAACAGGGTCT
The DNA here is from genome assembly GCA_963810355.1 of uncultured Acidobacteriota bacterium. Taxonomy (GTDB): domain Bacteria; phylum Acidobacteriota; class Terriglobia; order Acidiferrales; family UBA7541; genus Acidiferrum. The sequence goes on along the minus strand of CAWENU010000019.1, from coordinate 92,373 downwards.
GGTTGATGCGCACGCTCGATCCGATTGTCGTGGGATCGGTATGGTAATGAGCTTTCCAATAGCTGTGGCTGATGACCACCACTGCGTGCGCGTTCTGCGCGTCATCGCGTTCCGCTCCGGAAAAGAAACGCCCGGCCTCGGGCTGCACCCCAAGCAGATCGAAAAAGTTGCCCGATACCAGTTCGCCCCAAACTTGCGAGGTCCGCGGAGCATCGCCCACCGAAAAAACATTGCCAACGCGCGCGGTGACAGAATTCACCAGCCGCAAATTGTCGCGGTAATCACGGAAGTCAAGGTACGACGAGGTGAGGGGCTCGCCGTCGGCAGCGGTGTTTTCTACCGCGACAATACGCTCTGTTTGGGCAGCGCCGGGCAGCGGATTCAGCATCAGCGAACGCATCCAGCTGAAGATCGTCGTGCTGGCGCCGATGCCGATGCCAATCGTCAGAACCGCAACCGCGGTGAACCCGGGACTTCGCGCCAGCGTCCGCAGCGCGTACCGAATGTCGCGCAGTAAGGTGCTCATAGGCAGAATGAGAAATGCAAATGGCTGACCATCCTAAGTCGTTGAAAGCACGCGGCGGGTTTTGGTCTTGCCATCGCGCACTGTCCGCTTGTGGGAATTTACGTCCGACAGCCGGACACGATTTCGCGATCGTCACATCCGCGAGAAAAACAGTAAGCCGCTCTACCGCTACTTCTTCGTCTGCTTTTCCTGGACCCAATTCGCCGATTCCTCGAAAGCCTCCTGCGACGCCTGATGCGCCTTGGCCGAGTGTTCCATCGCCTGCCTGGAATGCTCGTGTCCCGTCTCGTGATCACCCTTACCTATGTGCGCCGCTGCTGTGCGATGAGCATGTGCGGCAAGCTCGTGGAACTCCGCCGCTCTCTGATGCGAGTCCTGTGGCATGATCGGCTCCTTAAGTCTTCAAGCAGTCTTGAGGCAATCTTTCAGGCGCACGTTGTGCGCGCATCTTGTGCGGTTGAACCGTCGGTGTCCCGCGATGCGCCGTGGCTGTGCCGCACTATTTCGAGGCTGGCACCGCCGTTTCCAGTTGGGCGATTTGTTGCTTGATCAGGTCCGCGTTCGGCCCCGCCGGCACATACGTCAGGCAGTTGCGCAAATGCTGCAGCGCGCCGGCATAATCCCCTTTCCCGGCGAGAATCACCGCCAAAAGTTGCTCAGTATTCAGCGCCGTGTGCAGCGGGTCCATCGCCAGCGCCTTGGTGGCGCTCGCTTCGGCGACATCCGCCTTGCCCAGTTTGAAATTTCCGACCGCATTGAAATACCAGGCCTGCGGCGTGCCACGCGGGTTCAGCTCTAACTCGTGCGCCGTATAATCGACCACTTCCTGCCACTTGCTGGCTTGCGCCGCGATCGGCGCGAGACGCTGGTAAGGAAGAATAAATTTGGGATCGGCCGCAATCGATTTTGCGTAGGAATTTGCGGCCTCCTGCGGCTTGGAAGTTTCCTGAATCTTTCCCAGCTGATACCACGCTTCGGCAAATTGCGGGTACACCTGCACGGCTTTTTCCAGATCTTTCTGCGCCTTGTCGGGTTTCTGGTCCAGCCACTCCGTGCGCGCCTTCTCGAACGCTTTCATGGCGTCTTTCGGGGCCGACGCCGTAGTGCTGCTGACCGCCGCTCCACCCGATCCCTCTTCCCGCTTCAGCGTGATGGTGCCGATATTCGGATCGTCCAGCAGATTGTGGTTCACGATGGTCACCGAACTGGAATCGAAGCCGGGCAGCGCCGCTTGTACCTCGCATCCGACGAACTGCGCAGCGAATTTCGGCTTCACTTCGGTACTTCCGACCTGAGACGCCCCGGTCCCCGCCGGAGCAATCACGAAATTTCCTTTGGGATCGGTAATCGAAGTGTAGCGGGTCTTTCCCGCGCACAGTACCGTCAGCGGAATGGGATCCCACGGAAGCGCGCCGCCGTTTACCTTCACATTGCCCGCTAAATAGTCTCCCGGACGCCCTTGCCGCACCAAAGCGTCCCAGTTCGCGGCTTTCCCGATATCCGTCGAAGCCGCGGGCCCCGCCGCAGGATTCGTGCCACTGGAAGTGGCTCCGCCGCCCCGGCTTTGTGGATAGCTTGCGACGCTGAAGGTCAGTAACGCGAAGAGGAACACGAACGGTGTCGCTTTCATGGCGCGCCTCGCCCGAATTATCCTCCAATTCGTTGCCTGCTTGAAGGGGAATTGTTTTCCCAAAGAAAGTGACGCGAGTGGATTTCGTGCTCTGCGTGTGCTACATAACGCGCGAATTTCCAAATTTCGATTTGCGAGCGCGGGGCAATCGGCCGGACGAATTTATGAGCAGGAAGTTGATTCTGGTTTTTGCCTTGATGCCAATTTTGATGGCGACGGTGTTCGCGATTCCCCCCTTTGGTCAATCCTCGTCCGCTCAACCCTTGAAGAAATCGCCGGCGCCAAATTTGTAAGCTTCGATCAATGCGGCCACGTGCCTCCTCTCGGGAAGACCGCTGAATTCGTTGCCGCGGTCGAAGACTTCGCGGAGTAGGGATCTGCATCGCGGTCGGCCAAGGCGGGCGTCGTTAACCCGGCGCAACATTGACGGGCAATACGGGTGACAACAGGCAAAACGCCGGACCTGCGTTTTCGACCTCGCAGCACATCAACCGACCTCACGACCTCAGAGTGTGGATAGTTCTGTCGATGGCTCCGTGGCCCATGTTTGGGGCAACAACAGTATGTGAGCTTAAGTTCTGCAAAATGAATACTTACAAAAGTCTAGCAAAACAAATGACTTTAACATCCTTTAGAATCAACAGTTACAGAAAACTAGGGGGAGGGGTGCCAATAGGCTCAAGCCAGCATTAGTCGCGCCAGCTCCCGCGGTTCTTCCGCAGTTGACCGACGTGACGGGTCGATGATGATGCGCGGAGCTCCTTGGACCCCGGCCTGCGCTACACGATCATGTCCGGGATGGCTCGGTTTCGGGACGCGAAAGCATTATCAGCCGATTGCACAATGGGTTGCGCCAATGCTCTTCCCCCTAGAAACGGGGTGGATATAGTTGGCATAAGGAGTTTCTCACCTTATGCGAGTTGTGCCCAGGAGTGATCTTAGGGATTGGCTTGCCCGCGCGCGCTCGCCGATTGCCGCGATTCCCTGCCTTCTGAGACCTCTTAGTGGTTCCAAATCGGAACGTCGGGGTGCTTTTCGTGTGTTGCTCGTTATCGTGGCGGCTTTTGGATTGTCGGGGATCACAGGGTGTGCGGGAGGATTCCAGGGAGCGCGGCCCGAGGCGTTGACTGGGCCGACAGTGACGGGGCCGACAAGCCAGACGGTAATGGTGGGACAGACGGCGACCTTCACGGTGACGGCGAGCGGATCCGGGCCGCTGACGTACCAGTGGTACAAGAACGGCGTGGCCATAAGCGGAGCGACTTCAAGCACTTATACGACTGCACCGACGGTAACGGGGGATAACGGCGCGGTGTTCACGGTGGTGGTGTCGAATGCGGCGGGCAACGTGACGAGCGGGCCGGCTACCTTGACAGTGCAAAGCCCGGCGCCAGTGGCCAAGAGCATTGTGCCCAGCAACGCGACGCCTCCTTATAACGCTTCGGTGATGCTGGTGCCGACGTTTTCGGGTGGGACGGGTGTGATTGGGTCGATGGGGGTGGGGAGTTCGGATATTACGGCGGCAGCGGTGAGCGGAGGTTCGTATCCGACGCCGGCACTGACTTCGGCGAAGACGTACACGTTGACGGTCACGGATGCGAAGGGGAACGTGGTGTCGACGACGTGCGTGGTGACGCCGACAAGCGTGACGATTACGCCGATTACTCCGGCGAACCAGACGGTGGCACCGGGGCAGGTCAACTTTAGCGCCACGGCGAGTGGTGGCGTGACGAATGGACTGACATGGAAGGCGAGCGCGGGGACTTTTAGTGGGAATGTGTGGACGGCCCCGGCGGTCGTGGGCACGTACACGATCACGGCGACCAGCGTGGACGAACCTTCGGTTTTTGTGACCACGACGGCGACGATCAGTGGCCCGGTGATCTTGACGCAACCTGCCAGCCAGCACGTTTGCACCGGCGCGGGGATATTGCTGACGGTGAGCGCGAACTATGCGGCGAGCTATCAGTGGAGCTTTAATGGGGCGGCGATTCCAGGAGCGACGAGCGCGAGCTACACCGTTCCGGTGGCAGCGGCTGCGAACGCGGGGAATTACAGCGTCACGGTGACAAACGGAATCGGAAACGTGACGTCGAGCACGGCGGTGGTGGCGGTGGGATCCACGATCACATCGAATCCGACAAATCTTTCGCTGCGGCCGGCGCAAACCGCGCTTTTTGGAGTGTCCGCGCAGGGACTCAGCCCGTTCACGTATCAGTGGTATCAAATTCCGGCTGGCGGGATGACGGGAGTGGCGATTCCGGGTGCGACTTCGAACCTGTACACCACGCCCGGTGTGGATCTGACGTACAACGGAGCGAAGTATTACGCGATCGTGACGGACTCCTGCCCGACGCCGTTAACGAGCAGTGAGGCGACGCTGACGGTGACGGCCGGAAACACCGGGCCGACGATCGTCACGCAGCCGGTGGGAGTGACGGTTACGGCGGGAGGGACGACTTCGTTCAGCGTGGTAGCGACGGGGACTCCGGCGTTGACCTACCAGTGGTATCGCGTTCCCGCGGGAACGACGACGGGGGTGGCGATCGGAGGAGCGACGTCGGCGACGTACAACGTGCCGGCGTCGGCCACGGCAACGAGCAACGACCAGGACAAATATTACGTGGTGGTGAGCAACGGATATGGGCAAGCCGTTTCAGATAAGGCGACACTGGCGGTGGGGAATGGGATATTGCTGCAAATAACCGGGCAGCCGGTGACGCAGTACGTGGATGTAGGAGCGGCCGCTACATACCAAGTTACGGCGATTTCGAGCTTGCCGTTGAGCTATCAATGGTACGAAGCGCCTCCGGGAAGTGCCACGTTTACGGCCATTCCCGGGGCGACCAGCGCGACATACACCGTGGACCCGACGGTCGTCACACAGACTGGGTCCGTCTTCTACGTGGTGGTGAGCAACGGGACGACCGCGTCGGTGACCAGCAGCTCGGCGGGACTGTTTGTCGGGCCTTTGGCGCAGGTTCCAAATCTATGCAATTCGAATTGGTCGGCATTGGGAAATGCGGTGGTGGAACCCGGGTGCAGCTTCCAACTGACCGCAGCGGTGGGTAACCAGGACGGGGAGATTGTATGGCCCACGCTGATTTCCACTGGAGATATCCAGCTTACGTTCACGGTAACGCTGAGCAATCCAAGCGGTACGCCAGCGGATGGCTTTGCGGTGGTGCTGGGCGATCCTTCGTTGGGAGCGACGCCTACTACGCTGGGAACGCCAGGCATGGGGTTAGGCGCGAAGGGGATTCCTGGGTTGGCGTTCGCGTTCGACACCTATCACAACGCGGGTGAGTATCCGGTGCCGTATGCGGCCGTGGGACGAGGAGAAGCGGCGTTGTGGGAGAACCCCTGGGATAGCGTCAACACAAGCATTCCCACACTGGTGGCGGTGGGCATGTCGATTACGCATACCTACACTGTTTCGATCGTTCAGGGGCTGCTGACGATGACGCTGGACGGCGAACAGGTGATTTCTGGAAACATCACCCCGCCGCCGGTGGCTTACTTGTATGTTACGTCTTCGACGGGCGGATCGTGGGAGAACACGGTGATCAGCAACGTGTCGGCAACGGTATCGGTGCCTTCGAATTGATGCGAGGGTTGAGGAGAACGGCGATGCGATCGATTTTAGTTGCGGCGGCGCTGTTGTTGGGGGGAGCGTCGGCAGCAGTGGCGCAGGAAGGGCTCAGTGGGGATGCTGCGGCGACGTATCAGTGGGTGCATACAAACGCGGGACCTGGGCAGTGCGGTTGTTTCGGTTTGAATGGGGGCGGGGTCTCGGGTTCGTGGAACTTTCTGGGGCCGTGGTCAGTGGTCACGGACATCAGTAGTGGGTTTACGAACAGCGGGGCGCCTGCCGGGCATTCTTTGACGCTGACATCGTATATGGCCGGGGCACGCTACCAGTTACCTGGGCTGCCGCGGACCTGGGCACATGGCGCGCATCGCGTGCAGCCGTTTGCGCAGGTGTTGGTTGGAGCGGCGCATGCCGGCGGTGGAGTGGCGGGAATTGGCGATGCGTCTTATGGATTTGCCAGCCGTGTCGGTGGGGGCTTGGATGTGCCGGTAAGCCGGCGGTTTACGGTGCGGATGATTCAGATGGATTATTACCTGACGCGAATCGCGAATGCGGTGAATGACCACCAGAATAATTTTCTGGTGGGGGCGGGGATTGTGTTTCGGTGGTCTCTCTCAAAATAACGAGTGCTGGGTCAGTTCCCCATTTTCCGACAAACAGGACTTAGGGCTGGCCTCTGGTTTCGCGCGACAACCCACCCTGGACTGTGAGAATGCGTTTTCGGGGCCGAGGGTCACCCGTACTTAAGGTCGGTGCTCTGTCCGACCTCGATAATGTATCCGTCAGGATCGCGGATGTAGCAGCGAATCTCGCCGTACTTGGCAATCGGTTCGGTGAGGAACTCGGCTCCTCGACTTTTCCATAATTCATAGCACGCGTGAATATCCGCAACTCGGAAATTCATAAAGCTGTTGATGTGATTCGGGTCGGGGACGCTGAGCGTGACCGTCGGCTTATCCGGAGTCGGCCCGCCGCCAACGTTGAGAATCATCCAGATATTCGCAAGCTGAAGGTACGGAGGTGCGTTGCCGTCGCCCATGGTCAGAATGCGAGCGCCGAAGACCTTTTCGTAGTAGCGAGCGGATCGCTCGACGTCGGCGACGGTGAGAAAATGGGCGATGGTGATCCCTTCTCGCGGGGGCATCTCATAGGTCTTTTGATCGATTTGTACGCCGCTCATGGACATCTCCAGTTCCGAGAAACGACGGTCAGCCGCTTTTCGGTTCTTTCGAATTCGATGCTGCCGCCGATTATGCCCGATGAGGAAAGGCAAAACAATTGGCGACTTTATCGCCCACAACGCCACCTAGCGGCAATGAGCATGCGTCACTCAAGATGAAATGCGCCGCCGCTCCATTCTTCGGGAGCGACATCGGAGATGGTCTCGGTAAAGTCCCAGCGGTGGCCGTAAAAGTCCTGAACGTTGTACTGGCGCTCGCCATAAGGTTGGTCTTGGGGTTCCGTCAGGATGGTGGCACCGTTCCGTCGCGCTCGCTCGCAATGCGCCCGAGCATCTTCGATGCGAACCTGAACGATGTGAGAGTTGTTGGGTATCACGTTGCCTTCGGCGATGGTGAAGCAGCCATCACCGGCTTTCATCTGGACGCGGTGATTGGCGATGCGGAGACGGATGGTGAAGCCGAAAGCCTTGGATAGCCAATCGGCTGCTGCGCCGGGGTCGGGGTAAATGAGTACAGGAATCACGACACAGGGTGGCACGGACCGGTTGGATCGCATTTGAACACTTTACCACTCAGCAGTTCAGAGTTTGCGCCCTTCTCGTGCCGCAAGCGCATGGATACGGGGCTCGCCGACAGTTTGCATTCCTACCAACAGTTTTGACGAGCCAAGTCCTAATTTCAGGCGATCAGCAGCAAAGTCTGTCATCGGCCTTCGACGATACGAAAATCTCTTTCCGCAGCCTTGTCGAGCACTTGGAGAGCTGGCCTGTACAGTTCACTTTCATACGCGGCGATCGCCTTCTCCAGGTTCTCGAACTCGACGATGACAACCGTCTGATCTACGCCCGCCTCGTGGGTCTTAGCGGGCTTGCCACCAACGATCACGCGACCTCCCAAGGCTTCCAACGCGGTCGCCGCAAGCTTCACATATTCGGAAAGAGTGGCCGGGTTCGACACGGACTTGTAGCACACCACCCAATATCCATTTTTGGCCATCGAGTCCTCCTGATCAATGTTGAGCGCCTATTTAATTCTCCCTACCGCGCACTCATTTCCAAAGCCCTGGCACCAGAGAGCTTCCCTCCATCCAGACCGAAGACGGACACACTAGCACAGTTGAAGGTCCACGCTTTAAGTCGCGGTAATTCGGGAACTCGGAAACGCCCTCAGAGTATGAAATAAGATGGACATTTCCCGCTGAGATGTCGAGCTCTACTCTTCAGGCGCAGATCAGAGGTTTTTGGTGGCGCGGAAGGCGCGGACTACTGTTGCGGGGTCGCGCTGGTTGGCGTCGACTTCGGCGTTCAGGTGGCGCATATCTTCGGCGGTGATTTTGTTGGCTAGATCGGCTAAGGCGGGGCGGAGTTGGGGGAACTTGGCCAGGGCGTCGCGGCGGACTATGGGGACGGCGTCGTAGGGAGGGAAATAGTGGCGGTCGTCGGATAAGGCTACCAGGTGGAGGGCGTCGATCAAGCCGTCGGTGGAATTGCCGGCTACGATGTCTACTTTTTTGTCGACCAGGGCGCGGTAGATGAGGCCGAGATCCATGACGCTGGGTTGGGCGGCGAAGCGGAGGGCGTAACGCTGGCTGAAGCCTGCGTAGCCGTCGGGGCGCTCGAGGAATTCGTAGCCAACGCCTGCGCGCCATTGCGGGGCGATCGGAATGATGTCGGAGATTTTGCTCAGGTGAAATTGCCGGGCGTCGGCGCCGCGGACGACCATGGCGAAGGTGTTCTCGAACCCTAGAGGCTCGGTTACTTCGAGGTTGAAGCGGTCGGCGTAGCCTTTTTTGACGCGCTCGTAGATGGCGGTGGAGTCGCCACTGGGGGATTCGTTCAGGACCGCGGTCAGGGCTGTGCCGGTGTACTCAACGTAGAGATCGAGTTGGCCGGATTCGAGGGCTTTCTGGCAGAGGAGCGTGCCGCCTAGATTGGTTTTGCGCTCGACGTGGATTGCGGTGCGGGCTTCGATGTGTTGGGCGAGGAGTTCGGCGAGGATTACTTGCTCGGTGAAGAATTTTGAGCCGACGGTGATGTGGGGTTGAGAGGGGCGGCAGCCGGAGAGGGAGAGGAGAGGGATGAGGTAAAGGAGGCCGAGGATTGGATTGCGCATCGGTATGAATGTCTCATGGGTCGCTTTACGACGAAAAGAAAAGAGAAAAGAAAAGAGAAAAGGAAAAAGCAGGAATTGAAAGATAACGCAGAGACGCGGAGTTCGCTGAGGAACGCTGAGAAGAACAGACGGAGATTTCAGGTTACCTTCAGGCGGCGCTCAAGCCAGGCTAGGAGAACGTCGGCTGCGATGGCTAGCAGGGCGGCGGGGATAGCGCCAGCCAGGATAACGGCGTCGCTGACCATGGCTACGCCGCGGAAGATGAAGGTGCCCAGGCCGCCGGCGCCGATGGCGGCAGCGATGGTGGCTACACCTATGGTGATCACCGTGGCTGTGCGGATACCGGCCAGAATCACCGGTAGGGCGAGGGGTAGGCGGACGCGCCAGAGGATTTGGGCGCGGGTCATGCCCATGGCTTCGGCGGCTTGGAGGACCGCAGCGTCGATTCCGGTCAGGCCGACATAGGTGTTCCGGAGGATGGGGAGTAGGGCGTAGAGGACGAGGGCTACGATTGCGGTGCGGCGGCCGATGCCGCCGATGAACGGGATGGGAATCAGGAAACCGAAGAGGGCCAAGCTGGGAATCGTTTGGAAGACGCTGGCGATGCCGAGCGCAATGTTGCGGAGCGTGGGGCGCTGAACAATCACCATGCCCAGCGGGACCGCAATCAGGACCGCGATGGCCATGGCAATCAAGACAAGCGTCAGGTGAGTCGCAGTGGCTTCCAGGATTTCCTGGCGGTGGCCGATAAAGAATTGCCAGGGGCTCATTGGGTAGCTCCTGGCACGTCATCGATACAGGAAGCGAAAGCCCTTACTTCGGGATGATCGATGCGCAGGAAGTCCTGTGGTTCCCCGGAGGCGACGATGCGGCCGGACTCGAGGAGAATGATGCGCGAGGCGAGCAGTAGAGCTTCGCGAAGGTCATGGGTAACGAAGACGATGGTCTTGCCCAATCGGTGCTCAAGATTGCTGAACTCGCGTTGGAGTTCGGCGCGGGTGACTGGATCGAGCGCGCCGAAGGGCTCGTCCATCAGCAGAATGGGCGGATCGGCAGCGAGGGCCCGGGCTACGCCAACGCGCTGGCGCTGGCCGCCGGAGAGTTCGTGAGGGCGACGGGTGGCGAATTCGTACGGATTGAGACCGACGAGGATGAGGAGTTCTTCGACGCGCTTCGCAATGCGAGCCGGCTCCCATTTTTCCAATTTGGGAACCAAAGCGATATTCTGCGCGACCGTGAAGTGGGGGAATAGGCCGCCTTCCTGAATAACGTATCCGATTCCGCGGCGCAGGCGAATGGCATCCCACTCGGAGGTGGGGCGGCCCTGGACGAGGACCTGGCCGGATTGGGGCGATAAAAGGCCATTGATCAGCTTTAAGAGGGTGGTCTTGCCACTGCCGCTGCGGCCTAGAAGCACCAGCGTTTCACCTGCGTGAATTTCCAATGAAATGCAGTCGATAATTGGCTGCGAGGCGTTACCGTTAATACTGTATGTTACGTCATGAAAGAGAATGGTACTTTCGGACGGTGCGGCGGCTTTAGCGCTCATTTCGGTTGACACCTCTACAGTGCGGGAGAGACCATCTTACTTGGCTCGGGCTCCCCGCATCGAATTTTGGTGCATCCTTCAGGCGGAAGCGGCATCGAACCGGGGGGAGATTATCGCATGGGAGTTCTTAGCAGCGCGGTCCGCATACGTCACGACTTGCATATGCGCCTTGCGGAGGCGCGGAAACGCACCGACGAGCTGTTTGGAATCGTTCGCGAAGAAGCGCTGTACGACCGGCCAATCGCGGAACGTCATCGCATCATCTTTTACGTCGGACATGTGGAGTCGTTCGACTGGAATTTGCTGGCGCAGCGCGCTTTTGGGTTGCAGCCCTTCCACGAATCCTTCGACAAATTGTTTGCGTTCGGGATCGATCCCGTCGGCGGTGGTTTGCCGACGGATAAGCCATCGGATTGGCCGTCGCACCAAGAAATCAACAAGTACAATCAGCGGCTGCGAGAGGAGTTAGATCGAGCCATTGCGCGGACGCTGGCGAATCCCTCCGAGGGCCACCCGCTGCTGTTGCCAATGATTGAGGTGGCGATCGAGCATCGCCTGATGCACGCCGAGACCCTAGCCTACATGCTGCACCAAGTGCCTGCCGACCGAAAGATTCCGGCCGCCAAGGAAGCAGTTTGGAAGACGGCGCGAGCGAAGTCACATTTGATTGACGTGCCCGCCGGTCCGGCGACGCTGGGCATGAGGCGCGCGAACAACGGGGAATTCGGGTGGGACAACGAAATGGACGCGTGGGAAGCGTTCGTTCCCGGATTTGCCATCGACAACTACAACGTGATGAATCGCGATTTTTTACTGTTCATTCAGTCGGGCGGCTACGAAAACCGGTCGCTGTGGAGCGACGAGGCATGGGCGTGGACGAAAGCAGAGGGTATCGAGCATCCGACTTTCTGGCGGCGCGAAGGCAGCTTGTGGATGTATCGCACGATGTTCGGGGACATCCAATTACCGCTGGACTGGCCTGTGTACGTGAGTCATGCGGAAGCTACGGCTTACACGAAGTGGCTGGGACGCAAGTTGCCGAGCGAAGAACAATTTCATCGTGCAGCGTATGGCACTTCGGATGAGCGCGTGGAACGCATGTACCCCTGGGGCGATGAGGCGCCTGGCGAGCGGTACGGCAATTTCGATTTTGCGCATTGGGATCCGAAGCCGGTGGGATCTTATCCGCGAGGAGCCAGCGCATTTGGCGTGCACGATCTGGTGGGCAATGGCTGGGAATGGACACGGACGCCATTCGCTCCGTTTGCGGGCTTTACGCCAATGTCGTTCTACCCTGGCTACTCTGCGAATTTCTTCGACGGTAAGCACTACGTGATGAAGGGCGGCTCCCCCCGCACCGCCTCTTGTATGTTGCGACGGTCGTTCCGTAACTGGTTCCAACCGCATTATCCATACGTATACGCTACATTTCGCTGTGTTGAGGACTGACCAAGAAGTCGGTCCTGGGAGCCCACATGCTGACGCATTCCCTTCCGACAAGACACGTCTCGGAGTTCGCGCGCTGCGTGCGCGAGTGTCTGACGAAACCCGGACAGAAAGAGCTACCTTCGAAATATTTATACGACGAGGTGGGTTCGGCGCTATTTGAGACGATCTGCGTGCTGCCCGAGTATGGCTTGACGCGGGCGGATGCGCGACTGCTGGAAAAGCACGCCGGGGAGATTGTGGCGCGCTTGAGGCTTCCGATCGAGGTGGCGGAACTTGGGAGTGGCAGCGGAAAAAAGACGCGATGGATATTGGAGGCGCTCTCGCAACGGCAGCGGACCTACTACTATCCGATTGAGATTTCGCCGTCGGCGCTGGCCGCGTGTGAAAAGGAGCTTGGGCAAATTGATCTGGTCAGCATCGTGGGTTACGAGCAGCCTTATTTGGAGGGGTTGCGCGCGGTTGCGATGCGGCGGGACGACCGCGAGCATTTGCTGGTGTTGTTTTTGGGGAGCACTATCGGGAATTTCGATCGCGCGGCCGGCGAGGGATTTTTGCGCGAGGTTTGCACGATCTTGCGAACCGGGGACGCGTTGTTGCTGGGAACTGATCTAGAGAAGAGCGTGGCGACTCAGATTTTGGCCTACAACGATCCGGCGGGTGTGACGGCGGCGTTCAACATGAATCTGCTGGCGCGCATTAATCGCGAACTGGGCGCTAATTTCGATCTCGCGCAGTTCGAGCATGAGGCTCGATGGAATACGCCGGAGCGGCGAATTGAGATGCATCTGCGGTCAGCACGAGACCAAATCGTGACCATTCCAGCAGCGAGACTAGAACTCGGGCTTAAAGAGGGCGAAACGATCTGGACCGAGAGTTCGCACAAGTATCAGCCCGCGGAAGTCGTTGCCATGGCGCAAAGAACGGGATTCCGGTGCGATGACCAATGGATCGATGAGGAATGGCCTTTTGCTCAGAATTTGTTGATTCGGGAATGAGAGACAGTGAGTAGAGAGTAGTGGTTAGTGAGTAGATTGGGCGCTGCGGGTCGACTCAGGCACGTCGTTGCGGTTCTCGTTTAGTTTTCCGGGATTTCTTCGATTCGACAGACGAGACGGCCCAGCCAGGATTTTTCGCTGGCGAAATCTGGATACCAGACTGCCAGAATTTGCGAGCCTTGGTAGACACGCTCGAAACCCTCCTCCGACTCCGAAACCGTTTCAATCGGCGCAATCCAAAACTGCTGCGCGGCAGGGGCGTGGAGAGCAATCTTGATTCGCTGCCAGCCGTCTTCCATGCGCAGCGTAGGTCCAGGAACTGCACCGCTGAAGCGAAGATTTTGCGGACCGTCCACCGTCTCAAAATAACGATCGGCGGCGTCGGGCGCGAGCAGATTCACAACGGACTCCAGGCCGACCGCGACAGGTGTTGCGATCGGACCCTTGAATTTTACTCTCAGTTCACAAGCTACCTCGCAGCCGCGAGGCGCGGGGCCCAGCGAATAATGTTTGGTGATACTTGCTTCGGCGTGCGGAGCAGAATCGGCTCCCGGCCACGCTACGACCCCATCGCGAATGAGGTCGGCATTTTGGGACGAGGAGCTTTCGACAGCAAAAATGCCGCCGGCAAATCCGGCGTCTTCATGGAGCTGGAGGGCTTCGTAGTCTGCAGGAGTACGCGATGGATCAAACAGAAATATCCGGAAGGTGTGGCGCGGCCAGCGATCGTATTGCAGAAAGCGTTCCAGGCCGACTTCTTTGACTTTGGTCTGTTCGTAGGCTGAAGCGGTCGACGTTGCCGGACGATAATTGGGATCGCGAAGACGGGAATGATAGGGTTCCGGTCGCCGCAAGATGGAATTGATCATGGTGGAGGACGTGGGACGAAAATCGAGCGCTGCGATGGTGCCGCCGTCGGATGGTTTCAGCAGGGCCTGAACTTCGGGCGTGGTGAATAGAAGCTCATCGACGCCGTCGCCATCGTAATCCAGGGTTTCCACGCGGGGAGCAGGCGCTCCCGGGGTGTGCCGGTCGGCGATGGCTTCGGCGCGAATCAGGTTCCGGGAAATTTCGGTGCGAAGGTGAGGTGCGTACAGGCCGCCGAAGATTCCGTGCCAATAGGCGTCGTTGCACTGGGCACGGTGGAGCAGGTCGCGGGCCATGGCGAGCTCTTCTGCGGCCTTGGAACCGCTGCGCCGTTTTGGCGCTGCGGCGATGCGGCCGGCGACGCGCAGCATTTTTTTGTGAAGCAAATTCGATTCGGAGTACTTGCGGAAAAAGCCGCGCCAGGGGCAGCCGCGCAGGAAGGAGAGCACCTCGGGACGTGCGCTAAATTCCTTAAGCAATGCGTTGTAACGTTGCCGCGTCCGCGTGGGAAGCGCCCATTCCATCATCTCCGTGTACGAGGCGGTGGGTAAATCCGCGCGCCCGACGGGCTTGTGCGCGGTCAAATACTCTCCCGGCGCGCAGACATCGAGCCACGAGGAATTCTGAGTGAAGGCCGCAAAGAGATTGTCGAGCCATCCTTCCTGAAAGCAGTGTTCAAACGTGCCAGGCCATCCGCCGAATTTTTCCATATCGTCACCCATGGCGGCGATGCCATCGGGATGGGCAACGAAGGTTTCCCGCAGATGGATCATAACCTTATCGACGGTGTCCCAGGGTATGAGGTAGCGGAGCGATTTTTGGCCTGGGATGATGCGAATGGTCTGGCCTTTATCTTCGGCGATGTAGTCGCCAAACAATTCCTCCTGCTCGAAGCCAGCGGAAAGGAAATGGATGTCGTCGAGAACGGTGTACGCAACTTCCGCCTCGGCCAGGACCGAGGCGAGCTGCGGTTCCCAGACGCGTTCGGCCAGCCAGGCACCGGTGGGGCGCTTCTCGAAGTGGTGCTCGACGTAGTCCGCGAGATGAACAAGTTGCTGGTGTTGGTCCGCCGTCGGGATTGAAATCAGAATGGGCTCGTAAAAGCCGCCGCCCACCATCTCGACCTGACCTTTGGCTACCATCGCTTTCAGCCGCTCGAAATATTCCGGATGATGCTGTTCGATCCAGGTGAGCAGCGGACCCGAATAGTGAAGGCCGACGTGCACGCTCGGATGTCTTTCGAGGACATCGACGAACGGCAAATAGCAACGAGCGTAGGATTGCTCGAAAACGTGATCAAAATTACCAACGGGTTGATGCGCGTGGACGAGCAGAACCAAATGGAGCTTTGGCGGCACGGGAACTGGATCGGACTCCTGAATTACAGCATAACCTGTAGAACGCGGTTATGAACGCTCGGAGAATGCAATATTACGCGAATTACGCACCCGGGTTCGATGCCCCGAGGGCACGTCTGGGTGCGCCCGGCTGAAATTGGCCGGTCCTTTCCGGAAGCAAACGTTTCAGGATCCACGCCGAGATGGTGGTCAGCGCCTCGGGCGCGAAGGTCTCTTCGATCGCGCGAGACTCCTCCGGCAGACCCATGTAGCAGTGTTGAAACTGGTGATTGAGGCCGGGCAATTCGGTGACCTGAAAGTCTTTGTTGCCGCCGGTTTCAAAGGCTTTTTGAGCGAGCGGCAAATTTTCTTTCGGGGGCACCTGCAGATCTTTCTCCCCACTCAAAACCAGGACAGAACACTTTGTATCTTGAAGGGCAGGAACGGGATCGTAGTCGAGGAAGTAGCGAAACCATGGCGAGCTGGTCCAATGAATTTGCCGCTGAAGAAATGGAGAGGGCGCGGCGGGTCCAAGACCGCTGACCTTGACGAGGTCTTGCAGCTTGCGCTCCAGAACCGTCCGATTGATCTCGTGACGGACGAGGTTGTACGATTCCCGGTCGAAGTCCAGGCTCTTCACGACCTGGTCGCTGGTCATTCCAGCGGCCCTGGTGATCAGATCGGACTGGAGGAGCAGCGTCTCTTCTCCTTTCGTAGCAGGGCCGCCGAGAATCACGATCCAGGCGACGTCGGTGGAACGCGATGCAATCATCGGAGCGATGATGCCTCCTTCGCTGTGCCCGATAAAGCCGATCCTTCGTCTGTCGATCCCTTTGCGGGCCTTGAGAAAGGTTAGAGCGGCGTCGGCGTCGGCGGCAAAATCCGCGGTGGTGGCCTGGTCGTAGTCGCCGGTGGATCTGCCGATGCCGCGCTTGTCGTAGCGAAGCACGGCGATACCCATGCGCGTCAGATGATCCGCAAGCACGAGGAACGGACGGTGACCGGAATCGGCCTCATCGCGGTCCAGAGGGCCCGAGCCTGCCAGCAGAATTGCGGCGGGAAATGGTCCGAGGCCACGCGGCATCGTCAACGTCGCCGCGAGCGAAATGCCAGCCTTAGCGTTGGGAAAATCGAGATCTTCCTCTGCGTATGGATAGGGCTTCCTGGGCGTTTGCGGACGACGAAGCTCGAGAATCTGATCGGAACGCTTGAAGGTCAGATCGGAGAGATCGCCATTCTGGCGCCAAGTTCCAGAGATCGTATTTCTGATCGAATTCAAGGTGCCGTCGTACACTCCACGCACAGCAGGCAGCTCCAGGTGCAGAGTGGAGCCACTCTGAATCACCTGTGATGCGCGGAAACCATTGATGCCCTGGTCGATGCTGTCCATTGTGGCGATTAACTGTCCTTGCGCGTCATGCGAAATGCGCAACTGCAAGCGGTAACGCATCCCGTTGGTCTCCAGCGCGCCTTGCCAGGTGCCCTCCGCGCTGGCGACCGCGCCTGACGGAGCACTGGAGAGAGCAACGCGTGGCTGACGATGGAAAGTCAGGGAAAGGTTGGCGCCGCCCTGCGACCAGGTGCCTTCGATGCTGTGATGGTCGGCGGAGATTTCGCCGTCGAACGATGCATTGACCGAAGGAATTTCGAATTTGAACGCGGTGTCACCGTACTTGTCACCGTACTTCAGCGAACCCACTTCGATGCCGTAGACGCCTTGATCGAGGCTATCGAGGGTGGCCGCAGGCGAACCGTACTCGGTCTTGGAGACGTGCAAAACCAAGTGGAGGACTGCGTCTCCAGCTTGGAGCGAGCCGGTCCAGGAGCCTTCGAGAGTTTGCGCGTGAGCTTGCGGGCTCGCAGGAGTCTGAGCCTGAGCTTGCACGGCCAGATCGGACGCGAGCCACAGACTGCAACTCAGCACGACTGATGTCCACAGATGAAAACAGCTCTTCACTCCATGTCTCCAATATCAGATCGTGCATAGAATTGTAGATGACTTGAAGGCGGGAAGCGTTGGAAGGGCCCGGCGAAACATAAGTGAGCGACACGGATTCTTGATGCGAAAAAAAAGGCACGCCGAAGCGTGCCGCCGAGACTCACTAAGGTTTGTCGCGTTCAGCGCAACGATCGGAAGCTACTTCTTCGCGTAAAAGTCCGCGTTGACAGGGGTATAGCTCTGCCACTTCTCGGGCAGATCTTCCAGCGCGAAAATGGCGGTCACCGGGCAAACCGGTACGCATGCGCCGCAATCGATACACTCCGCGGGATTAATGAAGAGCTGTTTTACGCCTTCGTATTCCGGTTCATCCTTGCGCGGGTGGATGCAGTCGACCGGGCAAACATCAACGCAGGCGGTGTCTTTCGTGCCGATGCAAGGCTCGGCAATCACATATGCCATTCAAGCTCTCCTTTGTTGAACCCAAGACAGGTGGCTCTTCGGAATTAGGTCGCGCAACCACCGGAAAATTCTTATACCACGGCCTCATCAGGGCCAACAAGCGATGAGTTCGATTGTACGCAACGCGAATGAGTTTCTCAACTTCGGTTCATGCGGCTAGAATAGTAGACGAAGGGATGCTCATGAGAATTCGGACCGTTTTCGTTGCACTGGCATTTTTTGCGGCTGCCTCGACGCTGGCCGCGCCGCAAGCAGCCGCGCCCCACGATCCTAAATTGATCGACGCGCAGGGTTATCAGAACTTGGTGGAGCAATACCGCGGAAAGCCCGTGCTGATCACCTTCTGGGCGACCTGGTGCGAGCCGTGCCGCGACGAATTTCCCATGTTGAACGAACTGGCGAAAGAATATGCCCCGAAAGGACTGCACATCGTGGGCGTCAACCTCGATCAGGACGGCGATTTGATCTTGATGCGGCGTTTCATCGTACGCTATAAACCGGCATTCCCCAATTACCGGAGGAAAGCGGGCGGAGAGGATGCCTTTGTGCAATCCGTGCTGCCGGGATGGCGCGGGGAGATTCCGGCTTCGTTCTTCTATGCCAAAGATGGCCGCCAGATCGGCCATCTCGTGGGCGCAAACGATCGCGCGACGTATGAAGCGGCCATTCGCTCGCTGCTCGAAGCGAAGGATGGCACGGCGGCCGCGCGGTAACATCGTCGAGTTCCCGCACGACCCATTCCGTTACTCCCAATCTCTTTTCGAGGTCGCCCATGATTGACACGAAGGGAAACAAGCTTACCTATTTCGGTCACAGCACGTTTTCGCTGACGACACCCAGCGGCCAGGTGGCGTTGATCGACCCATTCGTGATGAGCAATCCCGTCTGCCCCGAAGCGCTGAAGGAGGTTCCGCGGCTCGATGTGATCTTTCTGTCGCACGCGCATTCCGATCATTCCGGGGACCTGCTGGCGCTGGCGAAGCAGCATAGGCCGAAAATCGTCGCTATTTTCGAGGCCTGCCTGTGGGTGGGAAGCAAGGGATTCGAGAAAGAAACCAAGCCGATGGGAAAAGGTGGAACGCAGCAAGTCGGCGAATTCCAAGTCACGATGACCCACGCGTTTCATTCGAGTTCGTTCGACCATGGCGACCCAGTCGTCTACGCGGGCGAACCGGCAGGCCTGGTAATCCGCATGCCGGGAGACTTCACGATTTACCACGCCGGGGATACCGCTCTTTTCGGTGACATGAAATTGATCGGCGAATTGTACAAACCCGACCTCGCGCTGCTGCCCATCGGCGACCTTTTTACGATGGGTCCCCGCGAAGCCGCGCATGCCGTTCGTTTTCTGGGAGTAAAGCACGTCGTTCCGATGCACTATGGGACGTTTTCCGTACTTACCGGCACGCCGGACGCTTTTCGTGCGGAAGCCAAGGACATTGCCGGCTTGGAGATCCATGTTCTGAAACCAGGGGAAAGCCTATGATTCGCACGGAGAATCTGCGCAGCGGATACATTCAGGACGACGTGGAGGAGTATCTTTACGAACTTCTTCCGCCGCGCGACGCGGTGGTCGCCGAAATCGAAGACTATGCGGCGAAAAATCGCGTGCCGATTATTGGTCCCGCCGTCGCACGCCTGTTGACGCTGCTGGTGCAAGTTTCAGGCGCCACGCGAATCTTTGAGATGGGCTCGGCGATAGGCTACTCGACGATCTGGCTGGCGCGCGCCGCTGGGCCGAAGGCGGAGGTGTTTTACACGGACGGTGACTCCGACAAGGCGCGCCGAGCGCAAGATTATTTTCGGCGGGCCGGGGTGGCCAGACGCATCCAGGTGCAGACTGGCGACGCGATCGCATTGATGAAGAAAGCTTCGGGAAAATTCGATTTCATCTTCAACGATATCGATAAGCACCAATATCCCGACGCGTTGCGCGCGGCGCTGCCAAAGCTCAAGCGGGGCGGCCTGCTGGTCACGGATAACACGTTGTGGTCTGGCAAAGCGGCGCGTCCGGCGGCCGCTGATGACAAGCACACACTTGGCATTCAGGAATTCAACCGCCTCGTCTATGCTTCAAAGGAATTGTACCCGGTGCTGATTCCCCTGCGTGATGGTGTTACGGTCTGCAGGAAGCTCTAACCGTTATCGTCAGCCTCCGCCATCCACCGGCGTAGGAGCCTTGGTGTTATTTCCGAAAGAAATTTCGCATTAGAAATCCGATGTTCGCCGGGCGTTCCGCCAGGCGCCGCATGAAGTATGGAAACCAATCGCGCCCGTAGGGAATATAAATACGAATCCGGTAGCCGCCATTCACCAGCCGGCGCTGCAAATCCGTGCGGATCCCGTAGAGCATCTGAAACTCGAAATCGTCCTTGGAAATCTGTTTCGCGGCCGCCCATCGAATGGTTTCGGCGATCATGTGCGGATCATGCGTCGCGATCGCGTGATAGAAGCCGCTGGGCAGCAGCATTTGCATCAGCCGCACGTAGTTCGCATCGACGTCGCGTTTTCGCTCGAATGCAACCTCGGCCGATTCCTTGTAAGCGCCCTTGCAGAGCCGCACCCGGCAACCGTAGCCCAGCAAATCCTGGATATCGCGCTCGCTGCGATACAAGTACGCCTGGATCACCGTCCCAATCGCGGGACTTCGGGCGCGGATGCGTTTAACCAATTCGACCGTCCGCTGCGTGTAAATCGATCCTTCCATATCCACGCGCAAAAAATTATCGTAGCCCGCGGCCCGCTCGACGACCGAAAGAACCAGGCCCTCGCAGAACTCGGCGCTCAAATCGAGGCCAAGTTGCGTCAACTTGCAGGAAACGTTGGCTTGCAGCTTTTCCTTCGCGATGCGCTCGAAAATCTCAAGATAAGCGTCACGAGCGCGTTGCGCATCGGTCGTGGTGGAAACATTTTCGCCCAGGTAATCGAGGCTCGCCATCATCCCGGCGTCATTGCACTTGCGTGCGGCGGCAAGCGCTTCATCCAGCGTTTCGCCGGCAACGAAGCGCCGCGCCATGCTCCGCGTCGAATTGTTGGAGGTAACCCAGTGAGCAAATCCGGGGCTTTGCGAAAGTTTGAGGAGCGTCGACCTGAGCATGGGCCTTTCGATTATGCCCGCGGGCGATTTGTGCGGCTAGGTCCGCGCTAATCCTTGTGCTCTTCCAGGAACTTTTCCGCGTCCATAGCGGCCATGCAGCCCGAACCAGCGGCGGTGACGGCCTGCCGGTATCGATGATCCTGCACATCGCCAGCAACAAACACACCAGGAATCGTCGTTAAGCTACCATGCCTGGCGATCAGGTAGCCGTTCGCGTCCATTTCCAGCTTGCCCTTGAGCATTTTGGTGTTGGGATCATGCCCGATGGCCACAAAGAGGCCGTGGACCGCAATTTCCCGCGTCTCATTCGATTCCGGATTGCGCAACCTCACGCTCTCGACCGAACCATCTTTCGCAATGATCTCATCCACCACCGCGGGAGTGACAAATTCAATCTTTTCGTTCGCTCGCGCGCGATCGATCATGATCTTGGAAGCGCGGAACTCCTTCCTCCGATGAATCAGATGCACCTTGCTGGCGTACCTCGACAAAAAGTTGGCCTCTTCCATCGCCGTATCGCCGCCGCCGACCACTCCGATCGGCTTGCCTCGGAAGAAGTAGCCATCGCACGTGGCGCAGGTGGAAACACCGTGGCCGATCAACTCGCGTTCATTGGGCAGCCCAATCAACCGAGCCGACGCCCCCGCTGCCACAATCAAGGCTTTCGCTTCATATGTAACTTTGCCCGCGACGATCTTGAATGGCCTCTGGCTCACGTCCACGTCGGTGATCACGCCGGACTTGAACTCGGTGCCGAACTTAGCTGCTTGCTTCCGCATATTTTCGATCAATTCGGGGCCCATGATTCCGTCCGGAAATCCGGGAAAGTTCTCCACATGCGTGGTCAGCGAAAGCTGACCTCCAGGCTCGTGACCATCGATCACCAGCGGTTTCAAGTTGGCGCGCCCCGCGTAGATCGCGGCCGTGAGCCCCGCGCAGCCACTGCCGATGATTACCACGTTATGCATTCGAAGGCTCCTGACGCTATTTGATTCCGCAACATGCCCGGCCGATTCAATGAAGATCATTGTAGCAAACTCGCACCGTCAGGCCCTGAAAGCGCCCGACGTCCAATTTGGAGAGCCCTTTGGACTTAGCGCACATTGACGGTGCGCAGGGGGCGCAGCTAGGCTGTCTTCGGAACGCCAAAGAAAACCCTGGAAGGAAAGAGCTGATGAATTCGCGCTATCCCATCGGAAAATTCGAAATGCCCGCGGAAATCACGCCCTTCCGCCGGTATCAAGCCATCGACGAAATCGCAGCGGCGCCCGCGACATTACGCGCGGCCGTCAACGGCCTGGACGACGCGCAACTCGACACGCCCTACCGCGAAGGCGGATGGACGGTTCGGCAAGTCGTCCACCACGTACCCGACAGCCACATGAACGCCTTCATCCGCCTGCGACTAGCCCTCACCGAGGACAAGCCGACGATCAAGCCCTACGAAGAAGCCCGCTGGGCCGAACTCGCCGATGCGAGAATGCCCATCGCGGTATCGCAAACCCTCCTCGATACATTGCACGAGCGCTGGGACGTCCTGTGGCGATCCTTGAAGCCCGAACAATTCGCGCGGCGCTTGATTCATCCGGAAAGCGGCGAGCGTAACGTCGATTGGCTCCTGTTTCTCTACGAGTGGCACGGCAAACACCACACCGCCCACATCACCAGTCTCCGCAAACGAAAAGGTTGGTAATGTAATCTGACCGAGCCGCCGCAAAGTGCGCAGTATGTCGGCGCGGTATGTAGGCGCCGGGCTTTAGCCCGGCGAACCATTCCAATGCAAACCTCACAAACCTGGGATCCTGAACGCTACGCCCGCAACGCCCGCTTCGTCTCCGAATTGGGCGCGCCAGTCCTCGAACTACTCGCTCCCATGCCGGGCGAACGCATCCTCGACCTCGGCTGCGGTGACGGCGTCTTAACCGCCAAGCTGGCAGCCATGGGATGTCGCGCAATCGGCGTAGACGCCAGCCCTGCCCAAGTAGAAGCCACGAAAAAATTAGGAGTGGACGCGCATGTAGTGGACGGCGAGCACCTGAATTTCGCTAACGAATTCGACGCCGTCTTCAGCAACGCGGCACTCCACTGGATGCGCAATCCGGACTCGGTAATCGCCGGCGTCTGGCGCGCCCTGCGACCAGGCGGACGCTTCGTAGCCGAAATGGGCGGCTACGGCTGCGTAGCAACAATCAAGCGCGCGCTAATCGAAGCCCTGGACCGACGTGGCATCGATGGTCAAGCCGCGGACCCATGGTATTTTCCAACGGTCGAAGATTACTCCGCCCGCCTGATCAGCGGCGGATTCGATATCAATTACATCGCGCTCATCCCCCGCCCGACTCCGCTACCCGGCGACGTAACCGCGTGGCTGGAAACTTTCGCCCAGAACTTCACGGCAACCCTAGCGCCCGCCGAGCGCACCGCATACCTTGCGGAGGTCCAGGAATCGCTCCGTCCCAAACTCTGCGATGCCAGCGGCAAATGGACAGCGGACTACGTTCGCCTGCGCTTCGGGGCGAGAAAATCGAAGTAAAGAAGTAACGAAGTAATGAGGCAAAGAAAGAGCTCAGCACGCTCTCGTGCCCGTTTATTTCACTATCCCGTCTTCACACCCCGAACTGCCGCAAATGATGATCCGTGTGCAAGTATCCCCAACGCATCCACTCTTCTTCCGACAACTCTAAGAACATGGGGTGAGGCTTCCACACAAAATCCCTCGGCTGTCGCGTGAATCTCTCAAACAGCTGAAGCAACTCCCGCCTATCGGTCTCAAACTCCGCAGGCTGCGTCCCGCCAATCTCCTGATCCATCTCCGGCATGGTCTTCACTCCATGTGGCCACGGGAACGGCGCGTAGAGCGCGAGCCACTTAATGACGCCGCGCCCCAACATCGGCCTCGGCGCCAACGATTTTTGCCCCATCACTCCGCGAAACGAATCCGCCAGATGACACACCATCTGGTGCGCAGACATTTTTCCCCACCGCCGTTGGCTGCCCGCCTGCACCCACCCGATGCGTTCTCTGATCTCGTTCTTGCACTGCCCGTCCGCCAGCGTCTTCATGCCGCATCCCTCCTGCGTCATTCTCTAGACTTCGCATTGGCTTGTCACCGCAAACGGAAAAGCGGACCTTCAAATTCCCAAGCTGTCATTCTGAGGGCATCCGATAAGGATGCCCGAAGAACCTCAATGTTAAGACGCAAGCAGCCGCACATCTTTATCATCAAGCGCTACCCCGGCACCAAGCTCGAGCGAGTGCCCCAAAGCAACTAAATAGAGGGTCACAGGCAACAGAAAGATTTCTCTTGACATATTCCCATATGGGAATGTATTCTCTGCCCATGGCTCGCGCTTCCACAACCTCCGATGCCTTCAACGCCGTCGCCGAACCTCGTCGGCGCGACATCCTGAACTATCTCGCCCTTCAGGAACGCTCCGTCGGTGACATCGTGGATAGTCTGAGCATGGAGCAGCCCTCGGTCTCCAAGCACCTGCGTGTCCTCAAAGATGTCGGCCTGGTCCAGGTGCGCCGAGACGGCCGGCGCATGTTCTATCGCACGAACGCCGAAGCGATCCGCCCGTTGCACGAGTGGACCAGCACCTTCGAACGATTCTGGCGGCACCAGTTGAACCGCATCAAGGAACGCGCTGAAGGCAAGAGCGATCCGTCAAACAGCAGGCCCTCTAATTTCATTCCAAGGAGCAAAGATGATCTCGACCGCGACAAGAATTGAAGATTTGACGCTGAACATCACACAGGAAATCCACGTGAACGCCTCGCTGGAAACGACGTTCGCCGCCCTTCTCGATCAGCTCGGGCCGCTCAGCGAAACGGCCGAGGGCCAGTCGATGAACATGAGGATTGAGGCCAGGCCCGGCGGGCGCTGGTATCGCGACCTGGGCGGCGAAAACGGCCATCTCTGGGGACACGTGCAATCCATCAAGCGCCCCACGCTTCTGGAATTTACCGGCCCGTTGTTCATGTCCTATCCGGTCGTCAACAACGTGCAATACCGCTTGAGCGAAGTCGATGGTGGAACGCTGATCAAGTTCCATCACACCGCGCTGGGACTGATCATCGAAGACCACCGCACCGGCGTAAACAAAGGCTGGTCGAGCATTCACGAAAACGTTCGCAAACTTGCTGAGTCCCGGCGCGCGAAGTAACGCGGCCGCGGGAGGAAGTATTTATGTGTCCGGCATGCATGGCGAGTGCGGCTCTGATGGTAGCGGGGGTGATCTCTACTGGCGGACTCACCGCGCTCGCTGCGAAACTCCGCCACGCCAAGATAGATCTGGCCAAAAGGAATCCCGGCAACCGTTCCTCCGAGCAGCAAGTTCAATCCGAAGAACCAAAACGAAAGGAGCAGTAATCATGGCAACGGCATCAAGCAAGACTGAAAATCCGAAAGTCGTATCTCCCGCCGAATGGCTCGCGGCACGAAAGGAACTTCTTGCGAAAGAGAAAGAGTTCACACATCTGCGCGACGAGCTGAGCCGCAAGCGTCTCGAACTCCCATGGGAAAAAGTCGAAAAAAACTACGTGTTCGACGGTCCCAACGGCAAGGTGTCTCTCGCCGATCTGTTCGGCAATAAAAGCCAATTGATCGTCTATCACTTTATGCTCGGCCCGACATGGACCGAAGGCTGCCCCGGCTGCTCCTTCCTCGCCGACCACTTCGACGGCACCCTCCCACACCTCGCCGCCCGAGACGTCGCGTTCGTGGCGGTTTCGCGCGGTCCGCTTGCGCAGATCGAGGCCTTCAAGAAGCGCATGGGCTGGGGCTTTCGCTGGGTCTCGTCCAGCAGCAACGACTTCAATTTCGACTACCACGTCTCGTTCCTGAAAGGCGATGCCGCGAACGGCGAGATTTATTACAACTACGCCACTCGAAAATCAGGCGCCGAGGAAATGCCGGGCGCAAGCTGCTTCTATAAGGACGCCGCCGGGAACATTTTCCACACGTTCTCGAGCTACGGCCGCGGTCTCGAACCGATGATCGGCGCGTACGACTGGCTCGACATCGCCCCTAAGGGCCGCGATGAGGCCAGCATCAAACCACCGATGTCCTGGGTACGTCACCACGACAAGTATGTTGACGCCCAGACCGCGGGCGCACCGAAAACGTAAGGGGTTCGCGCTGGGTTACAAATGATCCAAGAGCGCGGGGATCTCCGTGATCGAATCGAGCAAAAATTCGGGCCGCGCGGCGCGCAAGCCCTGCTCAGTCGGAAAGCGGCCGAGGACGGCGATCGCGCGCACTCCAGCGCGCCGCGCCATTTCCAAATCGTGCGGAGAATCGCCGACATAGACGCACGCGCCAGGACGCAGGCGCATTTGTTTCAGCGCGAGGCGAAGTGGCGCGGGATGCGGCTTTTTCTGCGTGGTGTCGTCGGCGCAAACCCGCGACGCAAATAGGCGCGTCAACCGGAAGTAGCGCAGTTGGCGCGTGACCCGGTCGCGGTCGCCGCTGGTGACCAGTCCGAGCCGATACCGCCGTCGGATGCGTGCCAGGACACCACGCGCACCAGCCACCAGCTTGGGCTTGTGCATGGCGTATTGCTTGCGCCAGGCCAGGTTGGCGGCATCCCAGCGGGCCCGCGGCAGTCTGGCGGCGCGATAGACGTTGTACCAGTTGGGCGAATAATGTTGCGCCAGTTCATCGAGACCCCACGCGATGCCCATTTCCCGGAACATCGCGAGGTAGGCGCTGGAATCGGCGTCGAACGAGTCGAGCAGCGTGCCGTCCCAATCGAACAGCACCGCTTCGATGGGATGTTCTTGCTTCGCGGCCATGGAGGAGAAAAGAGTAGCAGAGAATCAACTGAAGTAGCCGAGGGACGCCAGAATGTCGCTTACGTCGTTGGGTCTACAGCTTCAGAAAGCGCGTGGGTACGCGATCATCGCGGTCGAAGGACATGTCATCAAACAGCGCGGCAACGCCGTACCAGCCAGGCATGGCGGCGGGCTCCAATCGCCGTACGCGCGCGGTGGTGGCCACGACGACGTTTCCGCGGCCCATGGGCCGGCTGACCAACACGATTTCCAGCTCAATCTGCATGCCTAACGCGAGTTCCTTGGGGCAAAGAAAGAAAACTCCGGTCGAGCTAATGTCACGCGTCACCAAAGTAATCGGAAATTCTTCCAGGACCTTGTTGACGCTGCGGAGCCGCAACGGCAGACGCAGGGTTGCTCGCGGGTACTCTCGATGCTCAGGATGTACACCCACTGCGTGCGTGGGCACGCGCACGAAACGCCGCGGTTGGGTGTCGGTGATAAGAGGCATCACGCGTAGCGTGGGCAGCTGGCTGGCGGCCGCATCCCTCTGCGGCACGACCATTGGCACAAGCGTGCGCGATTCCGCCGGCGCGACCTTCGATGCCGGCTCAATAACCCTTGCGAGGTTTGTGGCCCTCATCTCACCCTCAGAGACGCTGACATCACCAAATTGTATTGTTCCCGACCGATCACTGGCGGCCTTTTGAAGCCGCTCCCCACCGTGTGACGGTGGGCCGCTAAAATGCCACTATAAGCGCCTAAGGTCAACCATGGGAAAGCAGTGCGAGTGTCCTAAGATCAAATACATGGTCATAGTACCTCGGCAGTCCGGAGCGTGGCCGACCAGGCCCATCCCATCGACCGACGACTTACTTTGACGATCCTTTCCGGATATACCGATTCGCTCGCGGAGTTCATCTTGTGTAGTGAAGCCCGCGCAGCGTTTGGGCGGCGCGAAGTGATCAAGGCGGGCACCAATATGGCGCTGTACATGCCAGCTTTCCGCGTCTACGTTATTTCTTTTATCCAGGATGGATCGCACGTTCCACCGTAACTCAGGCCAATGTCTATCACCACGGTAACCCAGTCGAAATCCGACAGTCCTCCACACCCTAAGCCTTCTCTCGACCAAACCGGTGGCGCAACGTTGCTGCTAGTCGCGTTCGGCGCCGTCTATTTGATCTGGGGCTCGACGTATCTCGCGATTCGCGTGGGCGTCGAATCCTTTCCGCCTCTCCTGTTGGCGGGATCGCGCCATTTGATCTTTGGCCTGTTGTTCTATCCGCTGTTGCGGTGGAAGACCGGCATACGTCCGACCTGGGCCAATTGGCGCACGGTAATGGTCACAGGGTTCCTGTTGCTGTTCGTAGGAAACGGCGGGGTCTGCGTTGCGGAGCAGACTGTGCCCTCCGGAGTAACCGCGTTGCTGGTGGCGACGGTTTCGCTGTGGATGGTTCTGATCGATTGGTTGCGACCCGGCGGCGTGCGACCGGTCGCTCGCGTCCTGATCGGCTTGCTGCTGGGCTTCGCGGGTCTTGCGTTACTGGTGGGACCGAAGGATCTCGGAGGATCGGCGCGTATCAATCCCGGCGGGGTCGCCATTCTCGTCGTGGCGTCATTTGCCTGGGCCTGCGGCTCGCTCTATTCCAAGCATGGCCAAATGCCGAGTTCCCCGCTTCTGGGCGCGGCCATGCAGAGTCTGACCGGCGGCACCGTGCTTTGGATCGTGGGCTGGTTATCCGGGGAGGTACGCTCTCTCCACCTTGCCGCAGTATCGACGCGTTCGTGGGTGGCGATGGGGTATTTGGTATTTTGCGGCTCGATGATCGGATTTACGGCGTACATCTATATTTTGAAGCACAGCACCGCCACCCGAGTCGCCACGTATGCATTCGTCAACCCGGTGGTCGCGCTGTTTCTGGGATGGCTGCTGCTTGGAGAATCGATCACGCTTCGAACGATTTTGGCGGCAGCGGTAATTCTGGCCGCGGTGCTGCTGGTGATCACTGCGCCCCACCGCCAGGCTGTGGCCACTGCCAGCGCTGTCCCGGAAGCCGCCGAAGCCTAACTTCGTTTCGCCGGGTGGTTGGGCGGGTTCCGATTCTTCTTTGACGCGCCTTTGCGGATAGATTTGTTCTTCTCCTTGAGTTACTTTGGCCTTGCCATGATGAGTCAAACCATTACGCAGTCCGGATCAAACATTCCGCCGAGCGCCGCGGCCCGCTACTGGCGCGCTACCCTGTCGCGGGACGCGCGAGCCGATGGCACCTTCGTGCTGGCGGTGCGCTCGACGCAAATCTATTGCCGCCCGTCCTGTCCGGCTCGACGTCCAATGCGCCGGAACGTCGTCTTCTTTCGCACCCGCGAGGAGGCGGAGCAACACGGATTCCGGCCATGCCTCCGGTGCAAGCCCAATCAAGTAGCCGGGCCGGTTGCGCTGGTCGAGCGCGCCACTCGTCAATTGGCGGAGTCCGCCGATGAGAGCGTCCGATTCGGCGCGCTGGCGAGATCGCTCGCCACAACGCCGGCAACGCTACGCAGGGCGTTCCTGCAAGTAACCGGCCTCCGGCCTCGCGAGCTCGCGGAAGCCTTGCGGCTCGCGCGCTTCAAGAAAATGTTGCGCGCCGGGAAAAGCATCACCGACGCGCTCTACGAGACCGGCTATGGCTCCTCGAGCCGCGTATACGAGCGGAGCAACGCGCAGTTGGGAATGACGCCTGCCACTTATCGAAAGGGAGGAACGGGTATGAAGATTGGATACAGTATCGCGAAATCGGCGCTGGGCAAGGTCCTAGTCGCGGCTACCGACCGCGGCGTGTCCGCCGTTTATCTCGGAGATGCGGAAGCAAAGCTCGTGCAGGAATTGAAAGACGAGTATCCCCGTGCGGAGGTTGTTCCCGCCGACGATTCCTTCCAGCGCTGGGTCAAAGAGATTGTGCAGCGCGTGGAGGGCAAACCGCCGCGCATCGAGTTGCCCCTGGACTTACAAGCAACAGCCTTTCAGCGCCGCGTCTGGCAAGAGTTGCAACGCATCCCCGCTGGAACGACTCGCACGTACTCTCAAGTCGCCAAAGCACTTGGGAACCCCAAGGCGGTGCGAGCCGTGGCCCGTGCGTGCGCAACCAACCCAGTCTCCATCGTAGTGCCGTGCCACCGCGTGATTCGAGAAGACGGCAATCTGGCGGGATACCGCTGGGGCCTGTCGAGAAAAGAACAGCTGTTGGCCCAGGAAAAGGTAGCAGGTCGCTGACGAGGTTTACGCGAGCCAATGTAAGCGCCGGGCTTCAGCCCGGCGTCTCAGCCCCTAGGCTTCACCCGAGTTACGTCTTTTGGCCAATCCTGTTTAAACCTGGAGTCGCCGATCTTCAGATTCTTCA
The DNA here is from genome assembly GCA_963810355.1 of uncultured Acidobacteriota bacterium. Taxonomy (GTDB): domain Bacteria; phylum Acidobacteriota; class Terriglobia; order Acidiferrales; family UBA7541; genus Acidiferrum. The sequence goes on along the minus strand of CAWENU010000019.1, from coordinate 62,482 downwards.
TCACATTGGAATAGTGGAACTGTATGTAGTCGCCTGATCCAGTTTCGTAGAATTTTTGCTGAATCGGGAGCCATGAAGACTGATCAATCCACATCTGAATCCTCGTAATTTGGTGGCGCACGTCGTCTGATTTCGGCGTCAACTCCAAAAGAAAACTCCTTCGGCCATCCAGCTGGTCTTCTCCGGTTAGTTTAACGTCGTAGCTCTTCAGCATGTTCTGGCTCTTCGTGCCGAAGCCGAGCAGCACGTACTGATCCACCATGGCACGGTTCTTGCCAAGGTCGTACTCCTCGACGCGCTTGATCTTGGGTGTGTAGACGAAAAGCGAATCGCCGTTGCGGAGAATCGTGCGCGGGTCGGGTTTCAGGATTTCGATACGCATCTTCTGATCCTTGCGCACGAAAATCTGGCCCGTTTCGGTGGAGCTATCCTTCACCACGTCGGTGTACTTAGTGTTTTCAAGGTCGGCGGTGAGACTGCGAAAATCGGCCGCCGATTTGTCCATCATCGCCAGGACGCTTTGGGTGGTCGCTTGTCCCGGGGTTTGCTCTGCCGGCAGGCGCAGGACACAAGCCGTCGCACAGAGCCCTAAAAGGGCTGCAGACCAAAATTTGCGCGTCAAATTGAGCCCCTGCGGCGGATGGACTGGCCGACGAATCCCGCTCGATTTAATCGTAGCACACAGGGGCAGATGCGCGAACGCGGGAGAATGTTTGCATTGCGACCTACCCGAAGCCCGCGGTTAGCGGCGAATCTCGACCTGGTAGGCAATCACTGTACCGGCCTCGTCGCGCACCGGCTCGATCTTCGTGATCGAAAACCGCCCGTTGCGCAGGTCTGGCAAAGCCTTCTTCAAGGCGTTGTGCAGGTCGTTTTGCAATGCCGGGGTCTGCTCGGGCGGCGCCAGGACGCGTGCGTCAACGCGGTAGGTTTGCCGCGCGTCGCGCTCCGAGCCGGCGACCAGCGCCACTTGTCCCGCCGACGCCGGCATTCCGACTTGCGGCTCGTCATGAAACCATCGAGACGGCGTGGCCAGCACGAAGATCAGGATGAGGATCACCGCCAGGTCGTATTGCCAGGTGCCCCGCTCGTACGACCAGAAAAACGTTCGCGAGAGAATGGTTTTGAGGCTGGCCATCTCAATCCGCGGGAATGCCGTCCACAATTACGCCATCGCGCATATGTACGACGCGGTCAAAGTAGGTCACTGTTTCCGGATTGTGCGTGATCATGACCACGGTCTGGCCCAGATTCTTATTCAACTGCCGCAGCATTTGCAGCACGATTTCCGAATTTTTCGAATCCAGGTTTCCGGTAGGCTCATCCGCGAGAAGAATTTTGGGCTCGTTGATGATCGCACGCGCGATCGCCACGCGCTGCTGCTCCCCCCCGGAAAGCTCCGAAGGCTTATGATCGAGGCGGCCCTCGAGGCCCAGCATCTTGGTCACGACATCGAATCGGTGTGGATCGAAACCGTCACCGTGAAGAAATTGTGCGATAGCGATGTTACCTTTGGCAGTAAGTGTCGGCAGCAAGTTGAAGCGCTGGAACACGAAGCCGATTTTGTGGCGGCGCAGCTTGGTTCGAGCGGCATCGCCCATGGTGCTCAGGTCGTTCCCATCTACCAGTACACGACCCCGGGAAGCTTGCGCCAGCCCCCCGATAATGTAAAGAAGAGTGGATTTGCCGCAACCCGAAGGACCCATCACCGCAACGGACTCTCCCGGCGCGACCTCGAAGTCCACACCGCGCAACGCGGGCACTTCGACCTTCCCCGCGCGGTAGAGCTTCCACAGACCTTCCGTTTTGAGTATCGACTCCACGCCGTTTTGCCTTGGAAAAATCAGCTTTTTTGCAAGTGTTCGTATTGTAGTCGCGTTTGCCATCCCTGCCTAGTTGTGCGCGGAGTTACTCGCGCAGCCTTTCAAAAATCTTCCAAACCGATCTATGTCCCGACGCATCTGTAGGAACCCAACTCCGGATCTATTCGCCGCCGCACCGCTCACCGCCCCGCACCACTCACCCGCCGCACCGCGGATTTGTAGGGGCTGGGCTTGCCCCGCCCGGCGTCCACCCCGGCAATGAGCTTCCGCCCAGCATCCCCTCGTTTTCAATCATACGAAAGCGCCTCGACCGGATCTTTCCGGCTGGCCATCCACGCGGGATAGCTGGCCCCCAGAATCGCGCCGATTAGCGCAATGCCCCCAGCCCGCAAAATCCATTCCGTCGTGATCAAGATCGACAGTGTAGGAAAGCCGGCCAGAAACGCAGCCCGTACCAGATAGCTCAGCCCGACCCCCGCGGCGATACCGAAAACGCAAAGAACAGCCGACTCCATCAGCAGCGCGCGCACGATGAAACCACGATTCGCACCAATCGATTTCAATACACCGATGTCGCGCGTACGTTCGATCACGGTCGTATACATGGTCAGAAAAATCACCAGCAATCCGATGGAGATCGCCAGCGCGATCATCGCGTGGATAAACGTTTCCAGGCCCGGGATATTCGTCGAAGTCATCAACGATAGAAAATCCCTCAGCGGACGAACGGTGTAGCCCGGCAGCACCGTGCGAATCTCTTCCATCACGTCATCGGTATGCTCGGGACGCGTGCACTTGAGCAGGAAAATCGAGGCCTTATCGCGCGCCCCCACCAATTCCTGCAGCGTGGCGATAGGCACAAACAACCGCGCGCCTTTTCCATGCTCGATAATCGCGGCAACGTCCCAGTTGTGGTTCAACAGATTATAGGTATCGCCCACTTTAATGTTTTTTGCGCGCGCTTCCCAGTCGTCCACCAGCAGATCGTCCGGGCCTTCCATATCATGGCCGTGCAAGAAGACAAATCCCCCGGACACGGCGCGAAAGCTGTCGCGATCGATGCCGTAAATCACTTCGACGCCACCACTGGAATTAAATTGCAGCAACGCCGGCGCCACGGCTTGCACGTATTTCAGTTCTTCGAGCTTCGCCCCAATTTTGATAGGCATGGGCGACCCGCTAAAGCCCAGAAAAATGGAAGCCGCGGGCGGCTGAAGCATGACGTCGGCGCCGATTCCCTGGATACGCTTGGCCGTTTCGGTCAACAGGCCGGAGGTCAGCCCGACAATGAGCACCACCAACGCAACCTCGACGGCGACCGCCATTATTCCGATGAACGTGCGTAGTGGGCGGTGGAGCAGGTTGCGAACAATCAGCTCACCCATCATTGCGCTTTGTCACCATCGTTCTCCCCAACGCGCACCAGTTCGCTCCCAACGGGCGGATCGAGCCTGAAACGATCCGCTGGTATGTCCACATTCAACGTGACTTTGGTGATCTGCAAATCCAGGCGGTAGTCATCGTGCGGGCGGTCGATGCGAATCGCGCGGGGAAATGCGCTCACGCTACCGCCGGGAGCCGCGGGTTGCGCCGGATCCATCGGCGCGGGCGCGAGCGGCTGCCAATCCGACAGATGCACATCCGAAACCAGCGCGCCTTTTGGGCCGTAGCTTTGCAGCCGCGCCACCTGCAAGTCCGCGCGATCGAACCAGATCTTCCGCAAAATTTCGGTGCGGTAGCCGCCGCGCAGCACCGTCAATACGTAGAAGCGCGCCGTGTCGTCGTTAGATTCCTCGAATAGCACGGTCTCCTCTTTCCGGATCTCTGGCCATAGCAGCGCGTCCAGCAGATGGTGCGGGCGAAGGTTTTCGATGGGCTTATTGCTGGCACGCTCTGCCGCAACCTGTCCCATCAGAAACTTATTTTTCGACGGAACCCACACGCGAAACGTTTCGCCATCGCTGGTCATGTCGAACACCGTCGTGCCGACCACCGGAGCCTGTCCGATCATGCGGATTTCCGCCGGACGAGCCGCCAACAGGAACGCTTTTACTTCGTGATATTCCTCGATCACCCCGCTATATTTTGACCCCGCCGTAGGTTTCAGCTCCACGGTGGCATTTACGGTCTTCACACCCTGGGCGATCTGGTTGTACTTTTCCAGTAGTTCTTCCTGGGTAGCGTCTCGCACCACGGGCTTCGCGCTCGGCGCGATCGTGGTCGTCGTGCTCACCGCGCCTCCATGGCAGCCGGTGGAAACCGCCGCCACTGTCACCCCGACCATCCATGCCAGCACTCGTCGATTCAATGAGTTAGGTCCTACACCACGCAGACGAAGCAATCGTTCAACCACCTCAAGCGCAGCCACCTCGCGTGGCCGTCAATTTGGATGCCGTCAATGTAGCAGGGTCACGCGCTGGTGTCATTTTGATACGCCGGCATACGACCGGGAACTAGCCGTCTATTCGAAACCACGGCTGCTGATTTAACGCGATTTTTATCCCTGCTCAGCCGTCCTTTTGGCGCACGCTTTCATCCTATTGTCCCGTGGGTCCTGTCCTCCATCGCCGTTTGTTCGCTATCACTTTGGACAAATACCATCCAGAAGTACTATTGGGATTTTCACCGCCAGTACTATCGTCTTTTTCCCGGCGTACTATTGGAGTTTTTTCGGGGTCAGCTTTATTCTCAATCCCGCGAACTGCTGGAAGTACTCGATCGGCCAACTCGCGACAAAATAAAGGCCCGTCGACCCAAGTCCATCGAAAGAAGGCAAGGTATCGATGAAGAATCTCGCACCAGTGTCCTTGTGTGCCCTCACCGTTTCGCTCTTCGGTGGAATGACCGCGAATGCCCAGAACATTACGACCGTGGCCGGCGGCGGCCCTCCGTCTACGGGTACGGCCGTTAGCAAGACCGGCGCAAGCATCGGCGCCCCGGCCGCCGTTCGCCAAGACCACTTGGGTAACACCTACATCCTCGATAACGATTTCAGCCGCGTTTACAAGGTGGATGCAACCGGGCACCTGACCCTGTTCGCGGGTAACGGCACGGTGGGTTTCAGCGGCGAAGGCGGCCCGGCCGTCAACGCCGCCATGGACGGCCCCAGCGGCATGTGTATCGACGCCAACAACAACGTGTATGTGGCCGACTCCGACAACGCCATCGTCCGCGAAATTGTGGTGAGCAACCCAACCGCGGGACAAACGATCGGCAACATCTATACCGTTGCCGGCGTCGAGACCGAAACCAACTACACGTACGGCGGCGACGGCGGGCTTGCTACCGCCGCCAACCTCCATTTCCCGGACGGCTGCTCGTTCGACTCCAACGGCAACCTGTACATCGCCGATCGGGGCAACAACGCGATTCGCGTGGTCATCGGCGCATCCAACATCAAGCCTATCGGTCTCGCGGCAACCACCACCGTGGCAGGACATATTTATCTCTATACGGGCGCGATTCCCGTAGGCGCCAACCCGCCCGCTCCTGGCCCCAGCGCGAACGGCGCAGCAACGGTCGGTGCGGCCCTCAACGGTCCTTTTGACGTGTTCGTCGATCCCAGCGACAACGTCTTCATCGCCGATTTGGGGAATCCTCCCCCCGCCCCCACTGCAAACAACGTCATCCGTGAAGTTCCGGCCACAGCCCAAACTTTTCCGTTCGCGATGACCGCGGGAGACATTTACACCGTCGCGGGCGTACCGGGGCAAAACGGACCCGCTCTTTCGGGAATCTCGGCCACTACCGCGAAGTTGAATGGACCACAAGGCATCTTCGTTGACGCTGCCGGGAACTTGTTTTTTTGCGATAACAGCAACGAGGTCATTCGCGAAGTCGCTGGCCAAACTCCCAGCGCCGGCATGGTCGCGGGCGACATTTACACCATCGCCGGCAAGGGCACCGCTGGCTACTCGGGTGATGGCGGCATTGCCGTGAACGCCAGCCTGACGCACCCGGCTGGCGCCTTCGTTGATTCCACCGGCTCTGTGTTCATCGCCGATTCCGTGAATGACCGCATCCGCCAAGTCTCCACCAACACCGGCAGCTACCTCACCGAAACCATCAGCACCTGGGCAGGCAACGGCTCCACTTCCTATTCCGACGGCACTCCTGCCACTGCAGCGCAGTTAAACTCCCCGGCAGGTCTCGCCTTTGATTCCGCGGGTGACCTGGCCATCGCTGACGTCGGCGCAAGTGGCGACACCCAGAGCTTGATTCGTAAAGTTGCAACTCCGATCACTAGCGGCGCGCTGACCACCTTGGTCGGTTCTCCCGGATTCAACGGATTCGTGAACGTCACCAACAGCGGCTTTCCCGATTACGTCGAGAACAACGCGGCCGGCGTCGCTTACGATGCCTCCGGCAATCTGTACATCGCCGACACCGGCAACTGCATTATCCGCAAGCTGTCGGCTGGAGTAATGACCACCGTGGCGGGCACGGAACCAACCATTGATCTCGCGAATCTGCCGAACAGCACTCCTAACTGCGGATTCACTGCCCAAGGCGGAGCCGCCGTGGGCACCCTGCTCGGCGCTGTCAACAGCGTCGCGCTCGACGCCGCCGGCGACATTTTCTTCTCCGATGCCACCAACAACGTGATCTGGGAAGTCCCGAAAACCACCGTGGGCACTATGACCGCAGGCAACGCCTACATCGTCGCGGGCACCCAGGATCTAACCGGCACGTTTGGCGGCGAAGGCGGCGTCGCAACCGCCGCGCATCTGAATAAACCCACCGGTATTTCCTTCGACGTCTACGGAAACCTGTTCATTGCCGACACCGGGAACAACATCATCCGCGAAGTTCCGGCAAACAATAGCGGCGCGACGATCGCCGGCAACATCTATACGGTCGCGGGAGACAAAACGCACCAAACGGCAGGCTACAGCGGCAACAATGGCCCGGCGACCAGCGCGCAGTTGAGCGCGCCATTCACCATGGTGGTCGACAACGCCGAGGACATTTTCATCGCCGACACCAACAACCAGGTCATCCGCGAAGTAGCGGGGACCACGGCGGGTGGCAAGACCGCGGGCGACATCTACACCGTAGCGGGCAACCCCGCGGCGGGCCACAACGTCGCTGGTTTCGCCGGTGATGGTGGCCCCGCAACCTCTGCTGAACTCAATTTCCCGCAAGGGCTGACGTTCGATGGCGCCGGAGATCTACTGATCGGCGACTCCCAGAACAATCGCGTGCGCAGCGTGGCGGGCCTCGCGCACCTGGGCGCGGTTCCGGTCGCTGATTTCTCCCCAACCAGCCTGACGTTCACGGCGCAGGCTCTGAACATTGCCTCGGCTGCGCAGCCCGTCACTCTGACCAATAATGGCACAGCCTCACTAACCGGCATCGCGATTACCCTCGCCGGTGCCGACGCCGCTGAGTTCAGCCTCGCGCCCGCGGGCACTTGCGGTGCCACGCTGACCGCGGGGCAGAGCTGCACCATCAACGTGACCTTTACGCCGAACGCGGTTCGCGCGTTTGCCGCCAGGGTCTCCATTGCGGACAACGCCGTCGGCAGCCCGCAAAGCGTCACGCTCAGCGGAACCGGCCAGCTTGGGTCCCCCGTGGACGTCGTGACCCCCAATCCAATTGCGTTCACCACGCCCCAGGTCGTCGGGGTCGCCTCTGCCGCTCTTCCTGTCACTGTTAGCAACGCCACCGGTACCGGTAACCTCGTGATTTCCAGCATTACTTTCGGTGGCGCCAATACCACCGACTTCACTCAGACCAACACCTGCGGCGCGCTTCCCGCGACCGTTCCCTTCGGCCAAAGCTGCACCATCAACGTCGTCTTTGACCCAACTTCGGTGACGCCGCCTGCGCGCGCGGCCACCTTGACGATTACCGACAATGCCGCGGACAGCCCGAAAAACGTGCCCATCACCGGCACCGCCATCGCTCCGGCTATCAACATCAATCCCGCGAGCCTCACCTTCCCCAGCCAGACAGCGGGTACCTCGTCGACGCCCCAAGCCATCACCGTCAAGAACACCGGCACCGCGTCGCTCTCGTTCACCACCATTGCGATCTCCGGCCCGAACATGGCGGACTTCACGTTCGCGCCTGCGGCCACCTGCACGACCACCACTCCAGTGGCTCCGGCCGCGACGTGCACGATCAGCGTTACCTACAACCCCGCAAACGCCGGCACCAGCACGGCTATGATTGTGCTTGCCGACAACGTTACAGGCGGCTCGCAAACGATCGCCCTCACAGGCACTGGCACCGCACCAGCTATCAGCTTCAATCCCACGAGCCTTACCTTCGCGAGCCAGACTGCGGGTACCTCCTCCACAGCCCAGGCCATCACCGTTATGAGCACCGGTACCGGCTCCGTCACCTTCAGCGGCATTACGATTGCCGGCCCCAATGCGGCCGACTTCAGCCTCGCGCCCGCTAGCAACTGTACGGGCGCCTTGGCTCCCGCCGCAACGTGCACGATCAGCGTCACCTACAAGCCCGCCGCCGCAGGCACCAGCACCGCTATGGTTATGGTTGCCGATAATGTTGCTGGCAGCCCGCAAACGATCGCCCTCAGCGGCACGGCTACCCCCGCGTCACTGGTCTTGAACCTCGCCGCCGCGAGTGGCAGCTCCCTATCGCAAACCGTCACCGCCGGCCAAACCGCCAACTACAGTTTGCAAATCAGCGCGAATGAGAATGTCAGCGTAAGCTTTACTTGCGCCGGCGCTCCCACGGCCGCGACCTGCAACGTTCCGGCGTCCGTCAACCTCACCGCCGGAACCCCCGCATCCGTGGCCGTCAGCGTCCCTACCACCGCCCGCGGCATGCTGGCGCCGCAATCGGAACCCGCGAACAGGATGCAACCTCCAATCGCGCTCCAGATGTTGCCGCTCTCCGTGCTGGCCGTGCTCCTGCTAATCGTCACCTTGCTGGCCGCAACACAGAGTCCTGCAGGGCGCCTGCGCTTCGCTCGCGTAGCACTCTCTGCCTGCCTCGTGCTGATGCCCATCGTCGCGGCCACACTCCTGGTTGGTTGCGGCGGCGGATCCAGTTCCTCGACCCCACCCGTCACCGGAACGCCAGCGGGAACCTACACCATCACCGTGACCGCAACCTCCGGCAGCACCACCGCGACGACGCCGTTGACGCTGATCGTCCAGTAAACCCAACCTCAGCGGCATCCCTGCGATGCCCTGACCTTCTCTCCAGCGGCGCCTTTCGCACTCCAGCGGAAGGCGCCGCTGCCCTTTAACCATCCGCCCGCCGCCGCAAATTTAACCACTCACGTGTAGCCGCCCTCCTGTTTTTCGGAGGGCGGGGTTTAGATGCGACCCCGGCACCCGGAAGATGGAAGCACGCGATCGCGCCCATCGCATTTGACTTGGAACTAGCGCTGGGACGAGTTCACTTGGGGTAGATGCCGATCTCAAGGGATGGCGGTGAGCGCGTTATTCCGCGCGAAGTGCTTCTACCGGATCGATCACCATCGCGCGACGCGTGGGGCGCCATGCTGCTAGCATTCCGACGAGGCCCAGCACGCAAATCGCAAACGCGAGCGGCCAGACATCAATGGCCCCGGAGCCGTAGAAAAGGGCTCGCGCTGCGCGACTCGCTGCCTCTGTAAGAGCTATGCCCGGCACGGTTCCGGCGATGAGGATCCACAAGGTCTGTCGAAGTACGAGAGCGCGAACATGCGCGGGGGTCGCTCCCATGGCCACGCGGATTCCGATTTCGGCTGTACGGCGCGTCACGTTAAACGACAGCAGGCCGTAAAAGCCGAGTGCCGCCAGCGCTTCCGCCAAAAATCCAAATGCGCCGGTCAGCCGCGCAAGCAATTTCTCTCGGGACAGGCCTGCATCATATGCCTCGCGCAAAGAAATAATCTCCGTGATCGGAAGGTGCGCATCGACGGAGAGTAGCGCCTGACGGATTGCACCAGAAAGCGCGGCGGGCTGGCCGCCTCCGCGCACCTCGATTGTCTCTGCCTGCGCCGGCCGCTGATCGATCGAAAAATAAGCGACCGGCGGCCCAGGCGAACGCAGATCATCCAGGCGCGCGTCTGCAACCTCTCCGACGATCACGTATTCCCCATCGCGCGGAGCGGGTTCGTAACCAATGCGGCGGCCGATTGGGCTTTCGTTGCCAAAGAGTTTTTTGGCAAAGGCGTGATTGAGAATGGCTACCGGCACCGATGTGGGCAAATCGCGCTCCTCAAATTCCCTGCCTTCCAGCACCGGAATGCCCAAGGTATGGAAGTAACCTGCGCCAACGTGGTTCTCTTCCCCGTGCGTTTGCTCGTCCGGAATTTCTGGATGACCGTGAACGCGGATCGCGGTATTCCAGATGCATCCTGGAATCGCGCACATGCTCACCGCGGCATCTCTTACGCCAGGCAGTTGCTTCAGACGCGCCAAAACCCGGCCATACAGAGGCGGCAGATCGCGTTCTTCATAGCCGGCGTTTGCGAAATCCAGATGAACCGAGACGACGTGATCGCGGTCGAGTCCCGCATCCACATGATCGAGATTGCGAAGTGTTTGCGCGAACAGACCTGCCATGCCCAGCAGCGGCACGGACAAGCTGACTTGTCCGGCCAGCAACATGGCGGACCAGCGGCTCGCCGATTTTCCTTGCCACGCCGATGAATTCGACTTCGTGGTCATGGCCCCGGCCAAGTGACTGCCGGTAATGCGCCATGCCGGCAGCGAGCTGAATGCAGCTAAAGCCGCGAGCAGAAGTGCTACGCCGAAAGCGAAAAGTTCCCACCCGATGCGAAGGTCCAGCGAAATAGCACCTTCACTCCCCGATGCGTACTGCAACAGTAGGGAGCTTGAAATCTTGCCTACGACCAAAGCAAGGGCTGCCCCAATCAATGCGAGCAGCGCATCTTCTACCAGCAATTGTCGCAAGATTCGCCATCGGCTGGCGCCCAGCGCTGCCCGGACCACGAACTCGCGCTGGCGGCTCATCAACCGGGAAAGTTGCAGGTTGGCAAGGTTTACGCAACCCGCCAGGAGCACCAGGCCCGCCATGATCATCAACAGGATCAACGCTTGCGAGTAGTCTTCGCGCAACGTGCCTTCGCCGGTCGCGGCCGAAATAAGTTGCACGCGGCTCTCTAAGATTCGCTCGCGATCGTGCGGTTCCTTGGACGCACCTGCTAACAAAACAAGATCCGGCTGCATCACTGCGGTCCATTGCGCGATCGCGGAGGGTTTCGCCTCATCGGGCAAGCGCGCCATCAACCAGAGCCAATAGACGTTTTGCTGAGTCATGTACGGCGCCCGGATGTCCGCGCCGCTGCCAGGCCCAAGCGAGTCGAACCAGGAAGAGAAGCGCGTCGTCCCTTGCGCTTCCAGCGGCAGCCACACATCCGGCGATTGCCCGGCAACTACTCCGTTAAATCGCCCTGGAGCAATACCGATGACTACGACCGGCACGCCGTTGATCGATGCCTGCTTCCCGATGACCGACTGGTCGGCGCCGAAGAATTCCGCCCAGTACCCATAGCGAAGAACTACAGGCCACGGGCCTTGACGGAACTCTTTGTCGCTCGCCTCAAAAAATCTGCCACCCACCGGGGATAGCCCGAGCACATCAAAGAAATTTTCCGACACAAGCTGATATTTGACTCGGGCTGCGGATTCGCTTTGGCGCTGCAGAATCCCGTCGGAGATTCCCGAACGCGCCAGTACCGGCGCGGAGTTTGCCGTCGAACTCCGCAGCCGTTGATACGCCGGGTACGAGAAGAACCACTGCCCATCGAAGGGAGACTTCACCGCATGCAGAGAATAAAGCTGGCTCGGTCTGACTACGGGCAGTTGCGCGAACAACACTCCGTGAAGCAGTTGAAAGATCGCGAGATTAGTCCCTATCCCGAGTGCCAGGGTCAAAATCACGGTTAGCGCAAATCCTGGCGCTCGCCAGATCTGGCGCACCGCGCACCGAAAATCACGGCCAAGCTGATCGCGCCAAGAGCATCCCGAAGTTGTCGGCGTCTCTTGCATGGGGCTGGGTGCGTTCCGTGACAGATGCATGGTCTGTCGGTCAGTGAGGACGGGCGAGGTACACGTCGAAGCGTTGAACCGCGGGGCGGACTCGGCGGATGACTTCGCTAGGCCAGAGTGTTTTGCTCAGCAGCGTGACCCAGCCGTCTTCGGGTTCGCAGACGGCGCAGAAGGTGTAACGCTCGTAGACGGTCTGATACGCGTCCAAGCCGCGGCGGGAGAGGTCTTTCTCGAGGGCGGCGTCGGGCTCTTCAATCGCTGCACCGGCGCGCACTCCAAACGTTTCGCGCTCGAAGCGCTCGAAGATTTCCTCCAGTTGGGTTCCGGTCGGCTGGCGAACCACCACGCAGCGCTCGGCCGCATCGCGATAGTGAATTTCGTACATTTTGCTGAATTCGCGAACGCGGTCCACATGACTGAAGAAATCGACTACAAAAACGTCGCTGCCGGCCAGCGCGGGGAAAGCCGCGGCCCAGATTGCCGCGGCTTCTTTGCCACGCACCGGTTCGCGGCTTTCCGTTCCCAGCAACTCCAGCCCGACCGCTTTTACGTCCGCGCCCAGATCGAGGGTTTCGACGTCCAGCGAAAACGGCGGGAGATCCAACGCTCCGCTGTCGATAGGCGCTCCGCCGGTCGCGCTCATCCCACTTCCTCCTGCTCGGGCGGAAATTTCGACTGAAACTCCGGCGATTGCTTGCGGACGTCAAGCCAATCGAAGAAAACATCCGGCGTTTCCAGCCAGATGCGGAACCAGTTGGCAATCTCTTCCTTCTCGGCGCGTTTCTGCGGCTCCACTTTATGATTCCGCGCGATCATTTCGGCGCGGCGTTTGCCCAGGCGGCCCACATTCAAAACCCGTTCGGCGGCGGCGTGTTCGCCGTGCGCTTGAAATTTCCGCATCAGCTCATCCAGCCGCATGATGCTCACTTCCGCGTCTTCCAGCGTCTTGAAATGCAGCAGGTCTTCAAATTCCTCTTCGTACTGGTCTTCCGCTTCTTCCTGTAGGGAGAGCGCCACCTTGATGCCCGCGCTTTTCAGGACGTCCGCGATGTAATCGTTCCCGGTTTTGCCTTCCTCGCCGTATTCCGCCATCAAACGCCGGCGCAACTGGTCGATTTCCGCAGGCGTGAACTGCTGCGCGCCGATTTCGCGGGCGGCTTGCAAGATGAGTTCTTTTTTTGTCTTCAGCGATTCATTCATTGGGCTGCGCCCTGGTGCGGTTGGCGCTCGGATTTACTTGCGATCGGTGGCAACGGTACCACAGCCGGCGGCTCTGTCGCGGATGGCCCCTTCAAGAGCTGCCGGTATTTCGTGACGTTGCGATTATGCTCCTCCAGGGTCGCCGCGAAAAAGTGGCCGCCCTGCGTATTCGCCACAAAGTAGAGAAAAGATGTCTTGGTCGGCGCCATCGCCGCACGCAGCGATTCTTCACCGGGATTACCTATGGGACCCGGCGGGAGTCCCGCGTGCTCGTAGGTATTGTATGGCGAATCGAAATGCAAGTCCGCGCCCGTAAGCGTGCCCTTGTATTCGCCGATCTGCTCCAGCGCGTAAATCACGGTGGGATCGCATTGCAGCCGCATATTCTTGCCCAGCCGATTTTCAAACACGCCGGCCACCAGCGGCCTTTCGTCAGGCTTTGGTGTTTCGCGTTCCACCAGCGAAGCCAGCGTCACCAGATGTTCGGTAAGCCCGCTGGCCGGAGCGATCTGCACCGTGGAGCGAATCCGCGACCATTCTTCTTTGAATTTCTTGACCATCTCCCCCGTCAGTTCGTTGGCCGCGGGACGCCGCGGCAAATGGTACGTGGCCGGATACAGGAATCCTTCGAGGGTTTTTGCATTCGGCGCAAGATCATGAACGAGTTCTGGATTTTTTGCCGCCGTCAAAAAATCGCTGGCCGCCATGAATTTTCCGGCCTCCAGGTCGCGCGCGATATCGAACATGGTTTCGCCCTCGCGCACGGTGAAGGGCTGCTCGTAAATGTGGCCGTCGGCTATCTGCCAGAAAACGTCGTGGCCCGAAATCGGATGGTTGAACAGATATTCGCCGGCCTGCAATCTGCGCGTCGGATGGCGCCGCGCGTAAATCTCAAATGCGATCGCGCTGCGGATCACCCCATTCTGCTGCAAAAGCCGCGACACCGTGCGGCTGGATGCGCCATGCGGAAGATCGACGAACACGCCTTCCGCCGGAAATGTCCCGTAGGGCCGCTCGATGGAAATCCATAACCAGGCCGCAACTCCAGCGGCGAGGATCAACAGCAGCAACACTAGTTTTCCAAGGGTTCTCAAGTTCGCTGCGTCTCTCCGTCACTTGGCTCCGGCTTTGCCCGAGTCACACAAAAATTAGATGCTTTTCCCGGCGATTTGCTCTCGCTCTAAATACTCTCTCAGAATGACCGCGGCGGCCATGGCATCCACCGAAGCGCGCGTCGATTCGCGGCGCTTCTTGTGCGAGGTCTTCGCGTCGTCGTGAAAAACCTTTCCGGAGTGGTCTTCCAGCAGGCGCTCCGCTTCCCAGCTGGTCAGCCGCTCGTCCACCATTTCCACGGGAATGCCTAACTGCTTGCGAAGACGCTCGCCAAATCGGGCGGCCTCCTCCGCCATTTCGCCGCGCGATCCGTCCAGCCGCAGCGGCAATCCTACGACAATTTGTTTCACGGCATGGGTCCGCACGATTTCACGCAGCCGCCGCATATCCTCGTTGCGGTTAATCCGCTTCAGCGTGTCCAATGGCTGGGCCAACGCCGTTCGGACGTCTGCAAGAGCCAGGCCAATGCGCGAGCGCCCATAGTCTATCCCGAGAATGCCGGTTCGCCGGATTTCGCCCTGCATGATTTCTTGGGACTTACGATCCGATGTCGTCACCTTGCCAGTATACCGGGAACCGCCTGTAACGCCGGTTGGGGACGGTCTTTCGACCGGTTTCGCTGGTTCGACAGCTGCCCTTCCTCTTCCCTTTGTGGTAGTGACCGATCTAAAGATCAGCCACTACAGCTGGCTAAGGTTTGCGGCCGTGCGTGCCGTTTTGCCAGCCTTCCCAGACGCCTTGCTGTTTCATTTTTTGGTCCAGGCCCGTATCCGCAAGTTGCTGTTCGATTTCTGCGCGAGAGAGACGCTTGCCGAGCGGCTCAGCCCGCTCGGCAACGCCCCACGCCGTAACCGCGGCGATCACCGCGTTGATTTTCAGCTCGCGCATATCCACTTTGTCGAAAGTGTCCGAAGCGGCGTGATAGTTCGGCAGATAGTTCGCCTCGTCCTGATTCGCTACCATCGTGGGAATGCCGTCGAGGAGAAAATCCCAGTTGTCGGTTCCAATATCGCCGTCGAGCGTATGCCGATTCACATCCCAGGAGCCCAGGGGCCTGAGTATTTCCTGCAAGCCATCTCGAATATCGCGGCGGCCGCTGAGCGAATAGCCGCTGACACGGCCAATACCGGAATCGAAAATAATGACGCCGCGAATCTTGTCCATCTCCGCACGATGGGCAGCGACATACTGCCAGGATCCGACCATGCCCTGTTCTTCGCCGGTGAACAGCGCGAAACGGATGGTGCGCCGCGGGACGAGCCCCGTCGCCCGGATGGCACGAGCCGCTTCGATCACCAGGGCGGCGTTGCAGCCATTGTCCAGCGCGCCGGTTCCAAGTTCCCAGGAATCCAGATGCGCCCCCAAAATCACCGCCTCGTCCGGCTTTTCGCGCCCGCGAATTTCGCCGACGACGTTGAACTGTTCGACCGGACCCCCGATCTTGTTCGGCATGGAAAAGTGCGCGCGCACTCTGCCCGGGTACGCTGCAATGGTGCGCGACAGGCGCATAGCGTCTTCGCGCGCGACTACGGCTTGCGGAATCACGTCGATCTGACCGTCGCCCACGTTGGTATGCCGGTACAGAAGCAGACGCTCCCGCGCGCCCATCCAAAGAATCGCCGCCGCGCCGCCTTTCACCGCACGATCGATGATGGCAGGCGGCAAGGCGTACTCGTTGAACAGATCGTTCCAAGTTGAGCCAATCTCGCTGGACACCAGAAGGATTGAACCCTTGACCGCGGCCCCGGCTTTGGCGAAATCGTCCGCCGTGCCGAAACCGACGTCCACAACATTTCCCTCTATGCCACCGGCGGGCGTGGCCGGTGACCAGCCTTCCGCAACGAGGCGCACTGGGAACTTCTGCGGGCCGAGAAGTTCCAGGTGCGTATCGCCTTCGCTCCAACTGGTCGCCAGCGTGTATTTTTCGACGTGCACCTCGATGCCGGCTGCGCGAAACACCGCGACCCCCCACTCAACGGCCGTGGCCATTTGCGGCGAGCCCGTGACGCGACCCCCGATTTCGTCGGTGAGCCGCCGCAGATTTTCTTCGATCGACGACGGGCCCATCACCTGAGGAATGATCTTGGCAGCGGCTTCGGCGCAGGAGGCCTCGGTAGCGGAACAGGCTTGGGCATTGGCCGATGACTTGCCAAATGGGTCGGAATTTACCGGCGGCATCTGCGCAAACACAGGCGAAGCAATAAAGTAAAGAAATAATGAAGTAACGAGAGGAGAGCCAGAGCACATCAAACCGCACCTCGAGCCATGGATTTGCCGACGACGCACAGTAGCACAGGCACTCTTGCCTGTGCTCCGATGACTTCGCCGCGCGGTACAGCACTGCGGTGCTGGAAATTCTGGCTAACAGTTTGCACCCTCCCCCCCGCCTTTTTTTGTAAGTGCGGATTCTAAAGGGCTTTAAGTCTTGTGTTTTGTAAGTGCGGATTCTGAATGAGTTACGGGCGCGTTCTTCATAAGTGCGGATTCTAAAGGGGTTGTGGGAATGGACTTTGAGAACGCAGGAGTGGGGAGAGACGGATCGGTTTGTTCGAATGAGTTCTACTGGCACAAAAAAGTGTAGCACATTGTTTACCATATGTCAATAGATAACTGTTATAGTATTCGAACGCTTGAGCCGCGACACCGGCGAATCCCGGTGACTCGCGAGGTCAACTGATTCAGAAAATGCGGGGGAAAAAGATTTAACGCAGAGGGCACGGAGATAGGAACACAGAGAGCACTGAGAATGCGAGGAGGGCGTAGTAAGATACGGCCATGACTACGGGAAAAAGCGTGGCGGAGTTCCGGGCGCCCAGCGCGGTTGAAGCGCTGTTTAACCGGACATTTGGGTTTCTTGTCGGGTTGGGGATCGGGCCTAAGTTCATTTATCTCTTGCAGGTCCGTGGGCGCAAGAGCGGGAGGATTTACTCGTCGCCTGTGAATGTCATGGAAATCGGCGGAAAGCAAATTTTGGTTGCGCCGAGGGGCCGGGCGCAATGGGTGCGGAACGCGGAAGCGGCTGGAGAAATTACGCTGAAGCGGGGTGGGTACCGGCGGCAGTTTGGGTTGCGGCCCATTGCGGATGCCGGGAAGCCGGAGATTTTGAAGGAGTATCTGGACCGGTATGCTAGCGCGGTACGCAAGTTTTTCCCTGTGCCGGCTGGGTCGCCTGTTGAAGCGTTTCGCGATATCGCGGGGAATTATCCTGTGTTTGAACTTATCGCGCGCTAGATAGAGGCTGCGGGGTCACAGCTTCTGGGCGTTTTGAAATCGCTCGCATGATTGGTTGGTCGGCCCGTTTGTGATTGGAATCCGATTGGATGACTGAGTCGTCGGAGCACAGGCAGGAGTGCCTGTGCTACTTTTACGATTTGCTGGCCAACGATGGGGTTTCGTTGGCTACCGGCGCGGATTCGTGGAGGCGGAATTCGTTGTGGAGGGCGATTAGCGCGCGCTGCATGGAGTCCTTTTGCACGACTAGCGAGATGTTGTATTCGGAGGAGCCTTGGGCTATCGCCATGATGTTCACGTTTTCGCGGCCGAGGGCGGTGAAGGTGCGCCCCGCGACGCCGGGGATCCCGCGCATGTTCTCGCCGACTACGGCGACAATGGCGATGTCGGGATTGCAGGTGACGTGCTCCACGGTTTGTTCGGCGATTTCCGGAGCGAAGGCGTCGCGGAGCGCTTTTAGAGTGCGCTTTTCGTCGGCGGTGGCGATGACGAAGCAGATGTCGTTCTGCGAAGACGATTGCGAGACGAGAAACACGTTGGTCCGCGTCTCGGCGGTGGCGGCGAAAGAACGGGCCAGTACATCGGGCAGCCCGACGATGCCGGGCCCGCCGACGGTCACCAGCGTTACGTCGCGGATCGCGGTGAGCGCTTTAACGCCCCCGCCGGTAGGCATACCTTCGGCGGTGATCCGCGTGCCGGGCTTCTCGGGTGCGAAGGTGTTGCGGATCCAGACCGGGACGCCTGCGGCGGTGACCGGACGTAACGTGTTGGGATGCAGGACTTTGGCGCCGAAATACGCGAGCTCGGCAGCCTCGTTGTAGGAGATTTCCGGGATGGTGCGCGCTTCCGGCACCAGCCGCGGGTCGACGGTCTTCACGCCGTCAACGTCGGTCCAGATTACCGTTTCTTGCGCACCGAGCGCCGCCCCCAGAATCGTAGCGGAGTAGTCGGACCCTCCCCGGCCCAGCGTAGTCTGCACGCCTTCCGGTGTGGCGGCGATAAAGCCGGTGACAATTGGCACGATGCCTTGATCGAGTAGCGGGCGCAGGCGGGCTTCGGCACGATTCCTGGTGGGGGCCATCAGCGGTTCGGCGCGGCCGTGGTGCGAATCGGTAACGATCACTTCGGTGGCGGAAATCGATACGGCGCGGAGGCTTAGTTCGCAAACCGCGGCGGCGACTAGAGGCGCGGAGAGACGTTCGCCGATTCCGGAAATCACGTCGAGGGCGCGCGGGGTTAGTTCGCGAAGCAAAGCGGTGCCCCGGAGCAGGCGTTCGAGCTCGTCGAGAACCTGCTGGCAGACGGCGGCTACTCTGGCGCGGGCTTGGGTGTCGCTTACCAGGGCTTCCAGCGCGGCGATGTGCTGGGTGCGGAGTTCATTGGCCAACGGCGCTATGGAGTCCTGTTCGCCGTGTTCGGCGCGGTGGGCAGCCTGGACCAGGCGATTGGTGACACCGCTCATGGCGGAGACAACGACTACGACTGGGTGCTGGGTGGCGGCGGAATGGACGATGCGCGCGACGCGACGGATGCAGTCGGCGTCGCCGACGGAGGTGCCGCCGAATTTCATGACCTGGAGTGCGGGTTTCATTGTTTTGGCCAAGCGTTTCATTTTCGCATAGCGCGCGGATCTGTCGCGACTGCGAAGAGGGGGCGCGTTACGTGATGCTAAAGCAGGTGCAATGGCCACGGCGTTTTTTTGCTCCTCGCGTTGGATTTGGATTGGGTTGACTCTAAACCCCGCGGTCTCGGAGACCGCGGCTACAGGTGGTGGCTCCGCGCTTACGCTGGGAGTTAGATTTGCTGGAGCTTCCAGCGGCCGCGGCGGAACAGGATTATACCGGATACGGCGATGGCTCCTTCGGCAACTACGATGGAGATGAAGACGCCGTTGGAGTGCAAGCGCGCTGGAATGGCCAACGCGTAGGCCAGCGGAATCTCGATGAACCAGAAGCCGAAGAGATTCACGATGGTTGGAGTGATGGTGTCGCCCGCGCCATTGAAGGCCTGCAGCATGACCATGCCGTAGGCGTAGCCGATGTTGCCGTAGCTGATGATGCGCAGGCAGGACGCCGCCAGCGGGATGACTTGCGGATCGCTGGTGAACAGGCGCACCACCGGCACGGCAAAGATGGCGAAGCAGACGCCGATGCCGCCCAGGAAGAGCATGTTGTAGAAGCCGGTACGCCAGACGGACTTTGCGGCGCGTTCGGGTTGCTTGGCGCCGAGGTTTTGGCCGACGAGCGTGGCCGCGGCGTTGCTGAGTCCCCAGGACGGTAGCAGGATGAAGATCACGATGCGGATGGCGATGGTGTAGCCAGCGAGTGCTGCCGAGCCGAAGATGCTGACGATACGGACGAGGCCAATCCAGCTGGTGTGGGCAATGGCGAACTGCAGGATGCCTGTCAGCGAAACGCGCAGCAAGCGCAGCAAAACGCTAAGATTCAAGTGAATCTGGCTGCGCAAGATGCGGATACGCTCGCTGCCGCGGAGGAGGCGGTAAAACTGGTACAGGACACCGATGCTGCGACCCGTGAAGGTTGCGAGGGCCGCGCCGGTGACCCCGAGCTTGGGGAAGGGGCCCCAGCCGAAGATCAGACAAGGGTCGAGAATGAGATTGATGATGTTGGAGACCCAGAGCAGGCGCATGGCGATGGCGGCATCGCCTGCGCCGCGGAAGATGGCATTGTTGAGAAAAAGCAGCATGATCGCGCCGCTGCCGCCTAAGGCAATGCGCGCGTAGCCACCGCCGGTGGCGATGATTTGCGGCGAAGCGCCCATCAGCGCGAGCAATTGAGGGCCAAAGAAAAAGCATGGGATGCCGACGAGGAAGGAAACCGCCAGACCTATGGCGATGGCCTGCACTCCGGCAACCGCGGCGCCCTCGGGATCCTTTTCGCCGATGCGGCGGGCGACCATCGCGGTGGTCGAAAGGCTGAGGCCCAGACCCACGGCGAAGACCAGACTAAGCAACGATTCGGTGAGACCTACGGTGGCGACGGCGTCAGCGCCGAGACGGCCGACCCAGAAAACGTCGACCACCGCGAAAAGCGATTCCAGCACCATTTCGAGGACCATCGGGATGGCCAATAGCAAAATGGCGCGGTTCAAGCTGCCCGTCGTGAAGTCCTGGTGCGATCCGCGAATGGCCTCGCGGATCGATTGCCAGATAGGGATGGGCCTTGGTTCGAGAGTGAGCTGCTGCGTTTCCATAAAAACCTTTGTATTTCTGCACGAAGGCGCCTGAAAAATCGGGCGCGATGGCGCGGCTGTGGAAATTGAGAGGTACTGCTTAGAGAGAAGCTGGTCCGCGAGGTTCGCGGATTAGAGGACTGCCGGGATTTGTACGATGACGATCTTCATCTGATTTCACCAGTCATCGTTGGGCCGGCGAAAGGCTTGAGCCGCAACGGAAGAATTCGTGAATAGCATTGTAGCGAGGATCGGGTATTCGCGCTAGAAGAATTTCTCGCGCAATACAAGCCGCCCGCTTCGGAAAGCGGCCGCTACAACTGCGGCCGCTACAACCGGGGGTCGAGGAGACGGTCGGCGACGCTTACGACTTGCGCCATTTCCGCGACGTCGTGGACGCGGACGATGTGGGCGCCGCCGAGAATGCTGGCGGTGACTGTGGCCGCAGTGGCCCAAATGCGTTCTTCGGCAGGAATGGGCTTCGTTTTTCTGGCGGAGCTTCCCTTTCCCAGAGCTAGCGTTCGGCCAAGGAATCCTTTGCGCGAAGTGCCGACCAGGAGCGGGTGGCCGAGCTTTGCCAATTCTGGGAGGCGCTGAAGGATTTCGTAATTTTGCTGGAAGCTTTTGCCGAAGCCGATGCCGGGGTCGATGATGATTTGCGAATTGGCTACGCCCGCTCTTCTGGCTTTCTGGATGGATGCGCGGAGGCCTTGGGTGACGTCTTTCATCACGTTGCGGGCGAAGGGGGCTTGCTGCATCGTGCGGGGCTCGCCGCGCATGTGCATCAGGATCAGCGGGACGTGGCGGCGCGCGGCGACTTCGGCGACGCGCGGGTCGTGATTGAGGCCGGAGACGTCGTTGACGATTTCGGCGCCCGCGCCGATGGCTATTTCGGCGACGCTCGCTTTGCGGGTGTCGATCGAGATTGGAATCTTCAGTTTGCCGCGGAGCGCTTGCAGGACTGGGAGAAGACGGCGGAGTTCTTCGGCCGCGCTGATTCCGGTCGAGCCAGGACGAGTTGATTCTGCGCCAATGTCGAGGATGTCGGCGCCGGCCTTTCGCAAGGAGAGGGCGTGTTCGATGGCGCGGTTTGCGGTCAGGAATTTGCCGCCGTCGGAAAAACTGTCGGGAGTAACGTTGAGGACGCCCATCAGCAGAGTGCGTTTGCCCAGGACGAGCGTGTGGGTCGGGAGGTGGAGGCGAAAGATTTTTCGGCGGGGCATTGGAGTTGCAACAGTTTAGCGTAGGAGGCGCGTTGGGAGATCGGAGGGAGCGGAGAAAAGATAACGCTGAGGCGCGGAGGTGCCTGAGGACCGCGGAGAGAGTCGTGCGGAGGGCGGAACTACCGGGTGATAAGTACACGGAGAACCGATCTAAAGATCGGCCACTACATGGTTACTAGTCCAGGTCGAAGTCGCGGATGGGTTTGCCGGCCGGGGCGTCTTTGGCTTTCTTCATGGCTTCTTCAAACTTCTTGGCGAGGATGTCTTCTTTGTTCGACTCCTGAAACCAGGAATCGCGGAATTTGTCTTCGCGCTGGCGATTTTGTTCGGCGAGGATGTTGGCCGCGTCGGTCAGATCGACGCCGGGACCTGCCTTCGGCGGGGCTTCGTGCGCTAGGACGACACCCAGAGTTGCATCGATGGTGAGCTTTGCGTGGCAGCAGGGGCAGGCTACGTGGAGCGCGCCATCGGATTTCTTGGCCATGGGCGTATTCTACCGCTTTTTGGGGGGAATGTAAGTCGGGCAAAGGGGATGACTAACGCCGGTGGATGAATGGGATGGGGCAGAATGCAAGCTTTGCGGATTACTGGTGCCGGCTCTAACGCCGACACAGGCAGGAGCGATGCTACCCCGATTAAGCCGCTGGTTGTCAGGAAGACGCTGATTGTGTGGCTGGATTGCCGCGGAGGCCTAGTGCGTCCGCGTTTTCGCGCATTGCGGTTATGCAGAAGGCTATGTGCTCTTCGAGGGGGATGCCGAGTTCTTCGGCGCCTTTGCGGACATCGTCGCGAGAGACTCCGCGGGCGAAGGCTTTGTCCTTCATGCGTTTTTTTACGGAGTCGACTTCCAGATCCAAGATGCTTTTCGACGGGCGGACGTAGGTGCACGCGGTGAGAAAACCGGCGAGTTCGTCGCAAGCGAAGAGTGTGTGTTCGAGCGGCGACTGGCGGACTACGCCGGAATAGTCGGCGTGCGAGAGGATGGCGCGGACGGCTTCTTCCGGGTAGCCGCGTTCGCGGAGAATTTTTGCGCCCTCGGCGGGATGTTCTTTGTCGGCGGCGTGCTCGGCGTTCGGAAAGCGTTCGTAGTCAAAATCGTGCAGGAGCGCGGTGATGCCCCACAGTTCTTCGTCGGCACCGTTTTTGCGGGCGTAGGCGCGGACGCAGGTTTCCACGGCGAGCATGTGTTTGCGCAGGCTTTCCGATTGCGTGAATTCGCAGAGAAGTTTCCAGGCATCTTCGCGCGTGGGCATAAAATCTCCTCAAAAAAGAATGTGTAGTGTACCGCAGGAAAGGCGCGGCGTCCGATTACAGGGCGCGTTCCTGATTACGCCGGGCGGGGCAAGCCCCGTCCCTACAAATTCCGCGCGGTTTGATCTTGCCGAGATGGGGTGCAGCGGTGCTGCGCCCGTACAAAGGATGTGACCGATGGGGCGTCTTTTGCGCGGGGCGGGCGGACTTTCGCGGGTTTGGCCCTGTCCGGGAGAACAGGCGAAACTGGGGCGTAAACCGGGCGAAAGCGGGGCGCGCACCTAAAAAAATTCTAAAAATACTCTTGACAGAGAATGCGCGGTGCACGATACTCCCCCTCGCGCCAGTTACTGCCTTCCCCCCCGAAGTACGTTCCGACGTTCCTCTCCTATCCGCACGCCGGACAAAGTCAGCGAAGGAGTACCGGTGTCCTTACAACTAGAAAAAGAGTCGTTGAATTCATTGGAAATGGATAGGGAAGTCATTCGCTGCAAGACTTGCGGACTCGTACAGTACCGGACGCGCACGGGAAACTGCCGTCGATGCGTGCGCGCATTGCCCCAGCGTTTGGAGTTCCTGATTCCTCCACCGGCAGCTCCGGAGGAAACCAACGCTGAAGCCACGCCCGAAAAATTCGCCAACCGCGAGACGGTCGAGAATATCGGCCAGCGCATCCGTCAGTTACGCGAGTCGCGCGCGATGACGCAGAGCCAGTTGCAGTCGCGTTCCAAGGTGTCACGCTCGTATCTGTCGCGCATTGAAAGCGGACAGATGACGCCTAGCCTCGGAACATTGGAGAAAATCTCCGAAGCGTTGAACGTGGGCTTGAATCGCTTCTTCATTCCGGAATCGGATGGCGAGGCGCTGCTCGAGGATCCTTTCATTCAGGGGTTGCGGCCGTTCCTGCGGCAGCTGGATTGGGAACAGTGGCAATCCATTCTGAAGAGGCTCCAGGCGATCAGCGATCACGTTACCGCGGTTCCGGCGACAAATCTCCGCCCTATCGGTAATCCCGCGCGGTTGCCGCAGCCCGCGTCGGGAAACGGGAATGGGAACGGCCATATTACGCAGCCGGGCCATTCGAATGGGCATGCGTTGACGCATGCTCATGGTCATCCGCAGGGCTATCCGCTGCGGCGTCCCGGCGCGACATTGTTCCAGCGTCCGTTGGCGCGATAACAGTTTTTCCGAGCAGAGCACAGGAGTGCGGCGCGATCTTCGGATCGCGCCGCATTTTTTTGGGATGAGCGTTCATCGGCAGAACGAAAGAGTAAAGAGGGACGTGTTGAAGCACGTCCCTACATTTTCTAACCAAAAACGGCCGATCTATTCGGCGCGGAGAGCATCCACGGGATCGACCGCGGCTGCGCGGCGCGAGGGCAAATAACTGGCAAGGAGTGCCGTCGCAGCGAGTCCCAGCGAGACCGCGGCATAAGTGACTGGGTCGAACGGCTTCACGCCAAAGAGCAGCGTCGACATGAAGCGCATGAGGAGTATGGCGGCGACGAGGCCGCAAGCCACGCCGATTCCGGTGAGTGCGAGACCCTGCCTGACGAACATTCCTGTAAGCACCTGGCGTTGCGCGCCCAGCGCCATGCGAATTCCGATCTCTCGAGTCCGTTGCGATACCGAGTAGGCAATCACGCCGTAAAGACCGACGACACCGAGAAGCAACGCCATGCTGCCCGCCACTCCGATCATGATCAGCGTGAACGACGTTCGCGCCATGGATTTCCGATAGAAATACTGCAAAGTGTGGACATCGGCGAGCGGAAGATTGGGATCGACGCCCCAGACGGCTTCGCGCACATCTTTCATGAAATTTTCGGAGCCTGCGCGCTGCGTGCGCACAACAACCGAGATGTCGCGGCGGACAGAACTGTCGTCCCCCTCGAAATGCTGCATAAGAAGGGGCCAGTACACAGAGGTCGTGGGTTTCTGATTTACGCCATCATCGTGGACGTCACCCACCACGCCGACAATCTC
The DNA here is from genome assembly GCA_963810355.1 of uncultured Acidobacteriota bacterium. GTDB lineage: Bacteria > Acidobacteriota > Terriglobia > Acidiferrales > UBA7541 > Acidiferrum. The sequence goes on along the minus strand of CAWENU010000019.1, from coordinate 37,483 downwards.
GCGCCAATCATCTTTCGTGCTCACGCGAATGCGTTTGCCCAAGGCGCTGCGCGCATCTCCGAACACTTCGCGGGCCATATTCTCGGAGATCATGCCTACAGGAAGCTTTTTGTAGGTGTCATCCCAGGTGAAATCTCTGCCGGCAACGAGCGGAATGCCCATGGTGTCAAAAAGGCCGGGAGAGACGAACTTGAATCTTCGTAGAGGCGGGAATTGACCTTCCGCATAGGCTTGGCCCTCGATGAGGACGGGATCTTGCCACCCCTGGCCCGTCATCGGGAGCTTGGTGTCGATGGCAACGGAGGCGGCGCCCGGGATGGCGGCGACGCGGCGCACAATTTCCTGTTCCATGCGAATCGCGGATTCCGGATCTTTGACGTGAGTTTCGGGGATGGAGATTCGGAAGGTCTGAATCTGCGCGGGTGCGGTGAAACCGGGATTCACTTTGGTGAGCGCGCGGAAGGTGCGAATCATGAGGCCCGAGCAAATGAGAAGCACGAGAGCCAGTGCAACCTGCACGACCACGAGGGCATTGCGCGCGCGATGCTGTTCGCGGCTTTGGCTAAGGGCGCGGCCGCCTTCACGAATGCCAGTGCTCAGGCGCACTCCCGCATATTTGAGAATCGGAATGCACGCGAAGAGCGCGCTGGCGACGAGAGACACGAAAAGAGTGAAAAGCAGGACGGGGCCGTCGATGCCGATTTCGTGAATGCGGGGCAACCCCTCTGGGGCAGCCGCAACGAGAATGCGCAGACCAACGAAAGCAATCGCCAATCCAATCGCGCTGCCCAGCAGTCCGAGAATTGCGCTTTCGAGAAAGAGCTCGCCGGCGATGCGGCCGCGTCCCGCGCCCAAGGCCGCCCGCAAAGCGAGTTCCTGGCGACGGCCTTCCACGCGCACGAGCAAGAGGTTGGCCACGTTTGCGCAGACGATGAGAAGCACCAGGCCGATCGAGCCCATCACGATCCACAAAACATTGCCCATATCCCCGACAACATCATGCTTCAAGGGGCGCACGTTCGGTCCGATGCGGGCGTCGTCAAACAGCTTCATGCTGAACCCTGGTGGAACCGGAAAGGAATTCTTGACGACGTCCAGCATGCGACCAACGTCGGCGTTTGCCTGCCCGATCGTGGCACCCGGCTTGAGGCGCGCCAGACCTTCGTAGCTGAAATTCCCGAGATTTACTTTGGCGCGGTCGAATTGAAAAGGAGTGAGCACGCTCGCATCCTGGTAGTCCAGGAAATGAAAAGATCGCGGCAGAACGCCGACGATGAGGCGGCTATCGCCGTCAGTTATCAGGGTATGGCCAATTACCGAAGGATCTCCGCCAAATTTTCGGACCCAGTAGCCGTAGCTGAGTATGGCAGTCTTGGGATTGTTGGGCAGGTCGTCGTCGTGGGAAAACAGGCGGCCTGCGACCGGCACAACACCCAGGATAGGAAGCAGGCCGTCGCTGACTCGCAAGGCCTCGACCTGTTCGGGCTCACCAGCACCGGTGACGCTAACGGAGTCACCCTGGTAAAGGCCTACGTCCTGAAATGTCTTGCTCTGCTCGCGGTACACGAAATAGTTCGAAGGAGACATGTTCAGGTCGTCGGTGTGAAGCCCTGCGGCGGTGTGCCAGACGCCGACGAGACGGTCGGCCTCGGGATAAGGCAAAGGCTTGAGGATGACACCCTCGATAACGCTGAAAACGAGGGTGTTGGCGCCAATGCCAGCAGCGAGTGTTATTAGCGTGATGGTCGTGAACAGGGGCGCCAGACGAAGTCTCCGGAGAACCTGCTTGAGCTGTTGAAGAAAAGATCCCATTGGCTAACCCCCGACTCTGAACACCGGAGCGACACGCCGCCGGTAGACAGAGGTACGAAAGTTAGGGGGAGAAGTTTCCTTTAATTTCGGTTTACCTAATTTGCGGTCGCTGTCGGAAGAGGCTAGTCGCGGATTACGGCGACTTTTGCGGAGGGCACTTCCAGGCGCATCAGGCGATGGTTGGAGTCGAGGTACAGGAGCACTTCCAGGTCGGACGTTGCCACACGTAAGCCGTCATAGGACTTGCCGCCCGCGCTTAGGGAACCCGCCGATTCCACCGAAATCGATCCAGGGGTGAGTTCCTGTGGGATCAGGACCGGGAGACTTTGCGAGCCGCGCTTGGACCAATCGTAGACGCGCGCGAGAACGGCGTATTGGTAATACAAGTTGTTATCGAGCACGGCGATAAGTGGAGAACCGAAGCTCATGTCCTGCTCAAAGGGGCGCGCGTCCTGCATTTGCAGCGTAATTTTCGCTACGCCGTTCGCGAACAAAATGTGCGCGCCATTTGTTTTTTCGGCTTGCGAGGTCCACTCGTAGCTGATGGGGGCGCCATCGGGCTGCAGCGTTAGCGCGCCGGTGATGCGCTCCGCGCGTGAGTCAGGCGCGGTGATGTCGGTGGTGCTGCGAGCTAGCCAACCTCCGCCGGCTGGCGCGAGATCGAATTCTTCGTGTCCAACCGCCTTGCCATTCAGCTGAATTGTGAATTTTCCCTTGTCCTGCGCAAAGACGGAGGGGCTGGCGAGGACCGCGCTCTTTTTTTGAGATGCGATCGTCAAGGTCGTGCACACGAAGAGGATCGCCATGATGTACGTGAAAATCTTGGGCTTCAAATCGGTGGTGCTGTTTTGCATGGTTCCCTCCCCTCGATGAAGCGAGTGTGCCACACGCTGCGAGAGGAACTGGGAGACATCCTTGCGGAATGCGCCCAGAAAGACACGGGGTCTGTGTTTGTTGCGTAGGGCACGATCGCGGCCGATGGGTGGGTTTTTGGGCGGGCTCGCGCGTCCGCTCGACCGGTGGCGCCGGCCATCGCAGGGCGGGGCAAGCCCGCCCCTACAGGGGCGCGTGGAGGGAACGAAACCTTTTAGGACTGCGGCTTTTCAACGATCAGGTGAGCTTCGTTTCCGCCGGCGGCGACGATTCCGCGGCTCAGTATTTCCGCGACTACGCGCGCCGGATCGCCGGAACTGTCCACGCGGTGCTCGGCCTGCTGGTAGGAGGGCAGGCGCTGGGCGTGAAGAGCGCGAAAGCTGCTCTCGTCGCGGAAAAGAGGCCGGCCAGTCATGGTCATGCAGCGCGCGAGCAGGACTTCGACGGGCGAATCCAGCCAGATCACCGGGACGCCTGCAGCGCGCAGAAATTCCGGAGCACCGACCTGCGCATAGGTGCCGCCGCCTAGAGCGAGCACGATCGACTCGTTGAATTCGAAAACGCGCCCGAGAGTAGCGCGCAACTGGTCGGCCTCGATCTGGCGAAAAGCAGGCTCGCCAAGGCGCTCGAAAATTTCCGGGATGCGCAGCCCGGCAGCTTCTTCAATGCGATCGTCGAGGTCGACGAAGCGCCAGGCCAGCTGACGGGCGAGCAGCGTGCCGACGGTGGTCTTGCCGGAGCCCATGAAGCCGGCGAGGCAGAGCATTTGAACGCGCGGCTGAGACGGACGTGAAATTGGTGGTTGGGTCATCAACAGTTGACTGCGCCGCGTGAATGAATCTGGCTCGACTGCGTCCCGAGCCACAAAAGCCGAGCGAGCAACCAACAGCTAAGTAGCTTCAGGCCGGTCAAGCAGGGGCGCGGTGAACAGTCTTGCAGCGCGAAAAAGAATTCCGGTTAGTCGCGCTTCAATATGCGGATTGTACCACTGTAGGAAGAGAGTTCGACTTTCGCCAGGCCGCTGCCCACGGTGCCGAAGAGACCTTTGGTGAACTTCGAGGCCATGTGCTTCATGCCGTGTGAATCGGGCTTGAGGTAGGCTTCCGCCTGGTTGTCCACGGTGCCGGTGGCGGTTTGCGCGTTTAAATCGAAGGAATCGTTTCCGGAGAAGTGCACTTCGACGGTGCCTTTGCCGCTGCGCATGGTGTAAATGCCGGTGCGAATGAAATCGCCGTCGAAGAGAATGTTCCCCGAGGTGGTAAACAAATTCACGTTGGTGAGGCCGGGCTGCAAGAGCTGGGCGCTGCCGCTCACGGAATTAAAGTCCAGCTTGCCGGCACACTGGGTGCAAACCAGCGAACCATGGGTAGTGCGGACCACGATGTAGCCGGAAACTTCCTTGAGGTGGACGTCACCGGCAACGCTTTGCAGGGTCATATCGCCCATCACCTGCTCGACGAAAATCAATCCGGTTTGCGTCTTCAGTTCGAGTTCGGTTTCTTCCGGTACGGTGAGCTGAAAATTGACTTCGGTTTCGATGGGCTGCGCGGTCACGTCAACAATGTTTGCCGAGACATCGATGCGATCACCAGCATTCTCCGTTTCCAGGGTGACTTTGGACGAAGCCTGCGTGCCGGCGACGATCACTTCCGAAATTTTCGCGGACTTCACTTCGATGCGGCCGTTCCCAATGTTATGGATGCACACCACCGGATGGCCCTTCACGGGGAAATGTTTCTCGAAGTGTTGCGTCGCTCCTGTCGCGGGCGTCGCGTTCCAAAAAAACAGTCCGGCGCCAACCAGCGGCAGAATGCTCCGACCCATCGTTTGCACGTTCATTTCAGTTTACGCTCCCCCCGCGTTCCATCATCGCGGACAGCAATTCCGCTTTCTGCTGGTAGGCCCCGGTGAGATACTCACGCGCCAAATCATCGCGCGGCTCTTCCTTGACGCGTTGTTCGCAGTCGGCAATAAACTTGTCAACGATGTCAAGATTCTGGCGGAGAGAGACGTCCACCACCGAGCCGCCGAGTTGCATCTGCGACAGGTTGGCCTCATCCGCGTTCAGAACCGTGGCGGCGTCGTCGTAAACGTTGCGTGCTTCGGTGGCGGGAGCGGGACGCTGAATCTGGAGCGCGAGCGCGGCCATCACCAGCAGACCCACGGCAGCGGTGGCCAGCACCCGGCCGCGGAACAGATCGGAGAAGCCCTGCAGCCACGAACCACGCTCGGCGGCCGACGGCTTGATGATTCCCTCTTCTTCCAGTTGGGCACGTAATGAAGTCCAAACACGAGCAGGAGGTTCGATTTCGGCGGGAAGCAGGTGGGCCGTAGCGACAATAGCGGTCAGGTCTTCCACCAGGTTCTGACAAGCCGCGCACCCGGCAACATGCTCGCGCGCCGCTTCTGGCAGAGGTGTCCAACCCTCGTGTTCAAGGACGACTTCCACTTCTTTACACTGCATGGCCGTTCACTCCGCTAGACGAGACGACAGGTGGCTTGCCCGCTCGATCTTCGAGGAATCGCGCGGCCCGTCTTCGTCTGAGACAACACCCCGAAACTCTTCGTATTGTAGCTCAACCGCCATGTCCGGTCTGCGTCTTTGCCGCGTGACGCACCTGCCGCGCCTGCTCTCGTACTTCTTCCTGCAGCAGATCCCGCAACTTGGTGCGCGCCTTGTGCAACTGCGACTTCGAGTTGCCAACCGAACAACCCATGATCCCGGCAATCTCGTTGTGTTCGTAACCCTGAACATCGTGCAAAACGAACACGGTGCGATAACCGGGAGGCAACTTGCCGATAGAGCGCTCCAAATTGACGCGATCCACCGCTCCGCTCAGCTTCAAGTCCGGAGCACCGATATCCTTCCGCGGCCCGCCGGTGTCTTCATCCGGCTCGGTGGTCTCCTCTAAAGAGGATACCGGAAGTGACTTCTTGCGTAGTCGCATCAAGACCACGTTGACGGTCATCCGGTGCAACCACGTCGAAAAGGCCGACTCGCCGCGAAAAGTGCCAATCTTGCGGAAAAGCTGCAGGAAAGCCTCCTGCATCAGATCTTCCGCGTCCGAAGGGTTACCCACCATGCGCAAGCACAGAGCGTAGACGCGACGGCCGTGGAGTTCGTACAAGAACTCGAAGGCCGGAGCATCCCCGGCTTGGGCCAGACGGATGGCTTCCCCCTCGCTCAGAGGCTTAACCCGCTGAGAAGTCGATACGCTGGGATCGCTTGGTCGGTTTCTGGCCAACGGTCCAATAACGGCGCATCCAACGGTTCGGATGCACCGGATACCTCCTGGAGTTGTATTCGTAATGAACCCGCGCTGCCAAAGAAATACGCGGTGACCGGCGTTTTTCCCCGGATTGCTCGCTCACACTGTCGGCGGACTTGTCCGTGGCGAGCTGGCTTGTCTATTCTCCCCCGACTGCGGCCATTCGTCTAGGGCGGAAGATCCGTTTGCTGGATGGTGTGGAATCGTCGGGGTCGTGCGTCTGGGTGCGCGAGGACTTATGGAACGGATCCAATTGGTCTTCAGGCAGAACCAGCAAAAACGACTTCAGCAACACGATGGCTTCCCGCAGGCACGTATTCAGGTCGAAGTGCGCAGCGTCTACGATACGCCAATCCTCCTCCGGGTCCAAGGACAAGCCGGTGGAAAGATTCTCAACGGTGAGACGAAAGTCTTTGCCCAAGTCCGCAACCATTTCCTCGAGCGTGCCGATTTTGTGCAGGAATTGAGAACGCTGCGTCAGGAGAACCCGGCTGAGCAGGTCGCTCATTCGGGCGGTGCGCTGTTCCTGGGGCCCCCGGAAATTCTTTGGGTCCAGTGGTGCCGCGTTGGGAATCGTGCCGTAATGTTTTGCGTGCCCGCCAAGTCCTCTCAGAAGTGCCGCCACGCCGCTGGAAAGTCTGGCCGCCAACGCTGGAGTCATGCCTACCGCCTGGTAGGACTTGGAAAGCATTCCTTCCTGGCGAAACCCGATGGCTTCGTTCAGCGCGATACTGAACATCATATAGACCGATTCCAATTCCTGAACGTGCTCGTCGAAAATTTGAGCCTTCGCTTTCGGCAACCAAGCGCACCAATCATCTTGTACGGAAGGAAGAGCGCGAATTTGCACTTGGTAGGACCTCCTCGGGCTGCGGAGTATACCAAAATCCACAGGGGATGGCGTAGTTTCTTCACAGTTTCTTCACAGTTTCTTCACAGTTTCTTCACAGTTTCTTCACAGTTTCTCCACAGGCATCCGTACAGTAGCGCTAACAAAGGCACCTGCATCGAAAGCGTCTGCTACATGGGCGTTCGGCACTTCTCCTGCTAGAGTCGTACGAAGCCGACAGCACAGCGTAGCTATCCGCTAGGCCCATGCCCATGGAAGGAGCTTGTTACCCGTTAAGCGAAAATTCGGAAGCCGGCGGAAATGGTTTTCCTGCCGAGGTTCACGTCCCTCAAACGATTTGCTTCGTACCATTATTTTAGACAAGAGATGCACAGGCTCGATTTCTTGCTCTTCGCGGGTGCTGGCCGCTATACTCGCGTGCGACCACCGCCGAAAGGACCTTCCTATTTTGGAATTTGAGCCGCGCGACCAGTTTGAGCAGCGTCAGAAGAAACTCGAGCAGATCCGAGCGTTGGGCTTCGACCTGTTTCCGCGCGAGTTTCGCTGGACGGACACCCCTGCAGCGCTGGTGGGCAGATTTTCAGGGACACCTGGCCGGAGTTGGAGGCCAACAAGCGTGAAGTGCGCGCCGCCGGGACGAATCGTCTCTTACCGGCTGATGGGAAAAGCAGGGTTTCGCGCACCTGCAAGGGGTCGGGCCAGCGTATCCAGATTTATGTAAGAAAGATGTTGTGGGAGAGCGCGGGTTTCAACTTGTTCCATCTGCTGGATTTAGGCGACTCCATCGGCGTACGCGGGCATCTGTTTCGCACTCAGAACGGGCGAGCTTGTCGATCTGGGTGGAGGAAGTTGTTTTTCTTGTCCAAGGCGCTCTGCCGCTGCCGGAGAAATGGCACGGCCTGACGGACGTGGAGATGCGCTACCGCCAGCGCTATCTGGATTTGATCGCGAATGAGAAGATCGCGGGAGATTTTTGTAACGCGCGCGCGGATCATTCAGGAGTTGCGGCGGTTCTTCGATGCGCGGGGCTACATCGAAGTAGAGACGCCGATGATGCATCCGATTGCGGGCGGGGCGGCGGCGCGGCCATTTGTTACCCACCACAATACTCTGGACATCGATTTATATCTGCGCATTGCGCCGGAGCTTTATTTGAAGCGGCTTACGGTGGGGGACCTCGATCGCGTGTATGAGATCAACCGCAATTTCCGGAATGAGGGGATTTCGACGCAGCACAATCCGGAATTCACGATGCTGGAGTTTTATGAGGCTTACAGCAACTATCGGGATTTGATGGATTGAATGAGCAGCTGTTTGCGGAGCTGGCGAAGAATATTACGGGTTCGACGCTGGTGAAATACGGCGAGCATGGAGTTGAATTTCGGGAAGATGGAACGGCTTATCGATGCGCGAGGCCATTGGCAAGTATTGGCCGGCGGAGCGGGCGCGGCGCCGCCTTCGGAGGAACTGGCGGTGCCGGGTGGTCCGCGAGCTGCGGCCGAACGCTATAACGTCTGGGCTAAGACTGACGGGGCGCCCTATGCCGCCGCAAAGGGCACGCTGAGCGATGGTGAATGGACGGGCCTGCTTTTCGAGACCTATGGCGGAGCATCACTTGGTTCAGCCAACTATTCTCTACGATTTTCCAACCGATATTTCGCCGCTGTCCAAGCAAAAACCGGATGACCCCTCATTGACTGAACGGTTCGAGATCTACGTTGCGGGCATGGAAATCGCTAATGGCTTCTCGGAACTCAATGATCCTGCCGAGCAGGAACGACGCTTTTTGGCGCAGATCGCGCAGGGGGGCGACGAAGTCCCGAAGCAGCTCGATATCGACTATATCCGCGCGCTCTGCCATGGCATGCCGCCCACCGCTGGAGAAGGCATCGGCATTGACAGGTTGACTATGCTACTGACGGATTCACCCTCCATTCGTGACGTCATTCTCTTTCCGCTTGCTTCGACCGGAAAGCCGCGAAGAGTCTGCTTCCGAAGCGCACGGCGCGTGACGTATCCTTAGTTCATCGATGCGATTTGAATGGTTTGTTGCGCGGCGGTATTTGCGGTCGCCTTACCGGCCGGCGGTATTGCGCTTGGTGACGGCGTTTTCTGTGCTGGGGGTGGCGGCCGGCGTGGCTACGCTGGTGATCGCGCTATCCATGAACACCGGGTTTCGCGAAACGCTGCAGGATCGGCTGCTGGGAGTGAAGGCGCATATATCGCTGGCGGCCGGGAACGGGTGGCATCCACGATTACGAAGCGCTGGCCAGAAATTCGCGGCCATCCCGGGCGTAAAGTCGGTGACGCCAGCGGTGTATCAGACGGTGTTGCTGGCGTTCGGCGGAGACGCGCGGGGTATGGTTACAAAAGGCGTCGACCCGGAACGCGAACGTCGTAACGATGAAGCGCTGCAGCGCATTGTTGCGGGTCATCTTGATTTTTCTCCCGACACTGACGGTATCGACGCGCTGCTGATCGGTAAGCAACTCGCCGAGGAATGGAAAATCATCGCCCGGCGATTATGTGACACTTACCAGTCCTCAGGGCCGGCTCACGCCCTTCGGCATGATGCCGCGAACACGCCGCTTCCGCGTCGCGGGCGTATTCGATTCCGGCTTCTATGACTATGACGAAAACTGGTGCTTTATGACGCTGGCGGCCGCCCAAGCGCTTTCCGGAACCGGCAACATTGTCAATGTTCTCGAATTCCGCATCGACAAGCCCGACCGCGCCGACCGAAATCGCCCGCGTACTGGAGCGGGAGGCGGGACCCGGATTCGCAGCCAGCACCTGGGTGGAGGAGAATCGCGCCCTGTTCCGCGCACTTCGGCTGGAGAAGCTGGTCACCGCTATTTTCATCGGACTGATCACTTTCGTCGCCGGGCTCAACGTTCTCGTGGTGCTTTCCATGACCGTCACCGACAAGGCCCGCGACATTGCGGTGCTGATGTCGATGGGCGCGCGTCGCGAGACAAATTCGCCGCATTTTTCTGTGGCAGGGGATTGTGATTGGCGCCACCGGAACGATTGGCGGTCTGCTCGTCGGGTATGCTTTCGCCTGGATCGCGGGAGCCTTTCACCTGATTCCACTGGATCCTCAGGTGTACGCGGTTCCGTACGTGCCTTTCCACCCCAGCATCAAGGACGGCCTCTGGATAACCGTTGTGGCTATGGGCATCTCCACCGGGGCGACGATCCTTCCTGCACGCGCCGCGGCTCGGTTGTTGCCGGTTGAGATCCTTCGTTATGAGTAATGGACTTATCCAGCCGACGAAAAGCGTGACCTTCGAGAGACATTCATGGCTCAATTACAGAACGATTTAGGCGCTCGAAAAGGAGCAGGCTTTGGAGCGGTGTGTGCTCCTAGAAAGGGCTCAGGGGCAGGTAGGTTGGAATCGGGACATCCCTCGTCATCGATTCAGCGGCAGTCCTACCTCAACTCATTGATATTTGACAGTTAAGCCCGTTTCAGATTGAAACAGACCGTTGCCGTCTCCGTGTAGGCAATGATCTGCAAACAATGGGAATAACCTAGCCCATGCCGGACGGCGCCAGAGGCTTCCGGTCACGGCACTCAATTGCACTTACTGCATCTAATAAGATGCGGGACCTGCAAGATAACGGTGCCGGAACTTAGGAGCAATCGACACCAAGCGATGCAAAGCGAAGCCAATCCGGACCAAGGAAGGTTAAGCGCTTCGGCGTTTTCAGGGGATAGCGCCGTGGTCCTGGAAGCCCGCAGTTTGAAGAAGTCCTACGGTTCCGGTGAGCGCACGCTGTCGATTTTGGTCGATGCGAATCTCAGTTTGCGACGTGGAGAGATGGTCGCGATCGTGGCGCCATCGGGAGCGGGCAAAAGCACTTTGCTGCACTTGCTCGCTGCGCTAGACACGCCAACGAGCGGTACAGTATACTTCGCTCGAAAGCCATTGAAACGAATGTTGACAGCGCGGTGGCGGAGTTTCGGAATCGCTCCGTGGGATTTTTGTGGCAGCGGCATCAATTGTTGCCGGATTTTACGGCTGCCGAAAACGTAGCTATGCCGCTGCTGTTGCGCGGCGAAGATTTCACTTCCACGCTGGAGACGGCGCGGAAGTGGCTCGCGGAGGTCGGACTTGCAAATCGGGCCGATCACCGCGCAGGGGAGCTTTCCGGAGGGGAACAGCAACGCGTGGCGATTGCTCGGGCGCTCGTCACCGAGCCGGCCGTGTTGCTGGCAGATGAACCTACCGGAGATTTGGACGAGCAGAATGCTTGGGCCGTGTTTGAGTTACTGGAGCGGTTGCACCGCGCGCACCAATTAACGTCGCTGATCGCGACGCACAATCTGGCGCTCGCCGCGCGATGTGACCGAATTCTGGGACTTGGAACATGGCGTTCTGCGTACTCGCGAGGCTTCGGCCGAAGCGAGCGGGGCCCCAGGGGGAGAAGCGAGCTAATCGTGTTCGAACGGTATACGGAAAAAGCGCGACGCGTTATTTTCTTTGCAAGGTACGAGGCCAGCCAGTACGGCAGCCCGTACATCGAGACGGAGCATCTGCTGCTCGGCTTGATGCGCGAGGACAAAGCACTGGCCAACCGCTTCCTGCGGCAGCAGGGCTCGATCGAATCGATCCGCAAAGAGATCGAGGCGCGCATCACCATCCGCGAGCGCATCTCCACGTCCGTCGAAGTGCCGCTCAGCGCGGAGTGCAAGCGCATCCTCAATATGGCGGCGGAGGAGGCGGAGCGGCTGGGCGCGAAGCACGTGGGCACGGAGCACCTGCTGCTGGGAATTTTGCGCGAAGAGAAGTGCTTCGGCGCGGAAATTCTGATGGAGCGCGGCCTGCGGCTCTCGACGCTGCGCGAAGAACTCGCGCGCACGTCCGGGGAGAAGACGGCCGCGGCACGCCCGAAGGAAACGTCGCTGCTCGCGGAATTCAGCCGCGATCTGACGCAAGCCGCTTCCGAAGGCTCGCTGGATCCGCTGGTCGGGCGCGAAGGCGAAGTCGAGCGCGTAATCCAGATTCTCTGCCGGCGGACGAAAAATAATCCGGTGCTCATCGGCGAACCGGGTGTCGGCAAGACCGCCATCGTCGAAGGTCTTAGCTCAGCGGATCTCCGATGGCGATGTTCCGCCGTTCCTTGCGGACAAGCGCATTCTGTCCCTCGATCTTTCGCTGATCGTTGCGGGCACAAAATACCGCGGCCAATTCGAAGAGCGCCTCAAGACCATCATGAAGGAATTGATGGAGAGCCAGAACTCCATCGTCTTCATCGATGAGTTGCACACGCTGGTCGGTGCGGGTTCCGCGGAAGGCTCGCTGGACGCCGCCAACATCCTGAAGCCGGCGCTATCCCGCGGCGAAATTCAGTGCATCGGCGCGACCACGCCCGGCGAATACCGCAAGTCCGTCGAAAAAGACCGCTCCCTCGAGCGCCGCTTCCAATCCGTGAAAGTTCCCGCGCCCAATGAGGAAGAAGCCATCCAGGTCATCAGCGGCGTGCGCGAGCGCTACGAAAAATTCCACGCCGTCAGCTACACCGACGAAGCCCTCCGTTATTCCGTCTATCTCTCGAATCGCTACATTCCCGACCGCTTCCTCCCGGACAAGGCCATCGATCTGATCGACGAAGCCGGCGCGCGCGTGAAGTTGCGCCAGGCCAGCGTTCCCGAAGAAGTCGGCGAAGTGCAGAAGCGCGTGAAATTCATCACCCACCGCATGGAAAGCGCCGATCGCCAACCATGAATTCGAGAAGGCGCGTTTCTATTCCGAAGAGGAGCGCAAAGAAAAGGAAAACCTGCGCACCCTTCGCGACCGCTACAAGCTCGACGACGCCTCCACGGGAATCGTGACGCGCGAAGACATCGAAGAAGTCGTTTCGCGCTGGACCGGCATCGGCGTCACCTCCATCAAGGAAGACGAGCAGCAAAAGTTGCTGCGCATCGAGCCCGAACTGCACAAGCGCGTCATCAGCCAGGACAAAGCCATCACCGCGCTGGCTCGCGCCATTCGCCGCAGCCGCGCCGGACTAAAATCGCCGCTCGCCCGGTCGGCTGCTTCTTCTTCCTCGGGCCCACCGGCGTCGGCAAAACCGAAGTCGCCCGGCGTCTGGCGGAATTTCTCTTCGGCTCCGAGAAATCGCTGGTGCGCTTTGACATGTCCGAATTCATGGAAAAGCATTCCGTCTCCAAACTGATCGGCGCGCCTCCAGGCTACGTGGGCTACGAAGAAGGCGGCCAGCTGACCGAACGCGTGCGCCGCACGCCGTATTCGGTGATCCTGCTCGACGAAATCGAGAAGGCGCATCCGGACGTCTTCAATATATTGCTGCAAGTATTCGAAGACGGGCAGCTGACCGACGGCCTCGGCAACACGGTCGACTTCCGCAACACCATCATCATCATGACCTCCAATCTTGGCGCGCGGCACTTGCAGAAGCGCACCTCGATGGGCTTCCAATCCGGCACCGAAGAAGCCGGCATGAAGTCCATGGAAGACCTGGTGATGAGCGAAGTGAAGCGGGCGTTCAATCCGGAGTTCCTGAACCGCCTGGATGAGGTTATTATCTTCAATCCGCTCGGCGACGAAGACCTGCTCCGCATCATCGATTTGCTGGTGGGCCAGCTCAACGACACGCTGATCCACCGTCAGGTGCAGATCGTGGTTTCGCCGGAAGCACGGCAGTGGATCCTCGAGAAAACGTGCGCGGACCGCAATTACGGGGCGCGGCCGTTGCGGCGGGCTTTGCAGAAGTACGTGGAAGACCCATTGTCGGAAGCCCTGATTCAGGGAGGAATCACAAAGGCCCGCGACGCTCCAGATTTATGTCGCCGGGGAAGGCCTGGCGTTCCGACCGGTGGGTGAGGCAACCCCGGTCGTCCACTAGCGAATCTGACACCAACGCATGGCGGCCCGGGTCCGAGCCGGGGCCAACACACGGCCGGCCCGCACCGGGTCCGGCGGGAGAAGAACAAATTGGTTTGGGGGCGCGGCCTTGAGGACTCTCATCGGCCGCTCAAATGAAAAGTTTGTTCGTCGTTTGGGCTTCTGCGCGTTCGGATCCTCAGATGGCGGGTGTGCGTGTCGTTTCTCGCTTCGAGTTTGCCCGCTGTCGCGTCAGAAAATCTCGCGCCGGATGATTCCGCTCATTCGCATCGCTCGCCGCCTCGATTCCGCGATTCCTGCCGAGGCAGCGAAAGCTCGGACCATTCAGCAGACCGCAGAGCCGGACCAGACGCAGCAGGCGCGTTCGGACCAGCCGCACTGCCGCCGTCATCGACCGCATCGATCTTCCTCGGCAATCGCCGCATTCGCAGCGACACCTTAAAGGCCCGCATCTTCAGCCGCGAAGGCGACTCCTACAACGAAGAGACTCTGCGGCGCGATTTCCAGGCTCTGTGGAATACGCAATTTTTCGAAGACGTGAAGCTTCGCGTCGAAGACTCTCCGCGGACGGACCCAATCAGCAAAATCATCATCTTCGACGTGAAAGAGCGCCCGGTCGATCCGGCGCATCCGCTACGACGGCATCCACTCCGTTTCCGAATCCGACATCCTCGACCGCTTCAAGGAACGCAAGGTCGGTCTGACGGTCGAGAGCCAGTTCGATCCCACGAGAATCAAGAAAGCGGAAGTGGTGCTGAAGGATCTGCTGGGTGAGCATGGCCGCCAGTTCGCGAAAGTCACGCCCCAATACGAACGCATCGCCTCCAGTAACGCCGTCATCCTGGTGTTCAAAATCGAAGAAGGCCCCAAGGTCAAGGTCGGCCACATTAAGTTCACCGGCAATCACGCCTTCAGCGATCGCAAACTGATCCGCGCCATGCAAGCACGACCGCCCGTACGCGATTCCCCTGTACATCACCGAAATTCCCGTCCTCACAAGACCTACGACCGTGAAAAGCTCAACGAAGATCTGGAAGTCGGCGTCCGCGGTCTCTATCAGGACAACGGCTACTTCAAGGTCATCGTCGGCGAGCCGGTCCTCGAGAACATCGACACGGAAGGCTACCGCCTCGGAGTGCCCTTCACTGGCCGCAGCCCACGGCAAAGCCGTCAACATCACCATCCCCATCGAAGAGGGCGAGCGCTACCAGATGGGCACGCTCAAAATCGTCAGCGCCGACCCGGACAAGGCGCTGTCCCTCAAGGTCGATGCCCTCAAGTCCATTTTCCCGCTCAACGAAGGCGACATCTTCTCGGTCGCCAAATCCGCAAGGCCATCGAAGACTACGGCAAGGCGTACGGCCAATTCGGCTTCATCGACTTTACCGCGGAGCCGGAGACCGACGTCGACGACGCCAACAAGACCATCAACATCACCCTGCGCTTCGACCGAGCAAAAGCAATACTACGTGCGGCGCATCGACTTCAGCGGCAACACCACCACGCGCGACAAAGTCATCCGCCGCGAACTGCTGATCGACGAAGGCCAACTGTTCAACAAGCGCGCTGTGGGAAATCAGCATCTTGCGCCTGAATCAGCTCAATTATTTCGAGCGCATCGAAGCCGACAAAGCCGCCGAGATCAAGCGCAACACCAAGGACGGCACTGTCGACATTACTCTGAAGCTGAAAGAAAAGGGCAAGCAGTCCATCGGTCTGCAAGGCGGCGTCAGCGGACTCGCCGGCACCTTTATCGGCCTGACCTACCAAACCAACAATTTCCTGGGCCTCGGCGAAACGCTCACGCTTCTCCGCGCAGTTCGGCGATCTGCAGCGCAGCTTCACTTTTGGCTTCACCGAGCCTTATCTCTTCGACCGGCCGATCTCCACGGGCTTCACGATTTTCGCAAGCAAGTACAATTTTGACCAGGCCAAGCAGGAAGCGCTGGCCCTGGGCCAGTCGGTCAGCATCAATCCACAATACGTTCAGAACTACACCCAGAACAGCACCGGTTTCACGGTGTTTGCCAATTATCCGGTCAAGCGTCTCTCGTTTACCAGGTTCGCGCTCACCTACGGGCTTACGCGCACCAACATCCAATCCTTCAACCAGGCCTCGACACTGTTGTTCGAGCAGATCCAATTTCGCAGTGTGGCCGGCCCCAGCGCGTTAAATGGCATCCTGTCCAGCACCATCACCCCATCGGTGAGTCATAACACGATCGACAATCCACAGAATCCCAGGAAGGGCCGGAGCTATTTCTACTCCGTCGCGTTCTCTGGTGGCCCAATCGGCGGTAACGTCAACACCATCACCAACGTCTTTTCCTTTACGCAGTTCCGCCCCATCTTTAAAAAACGCAACGTGCTGGGTCTGCATTTTACTTCCGCCTATACCACCGGTTATGGCGGCAAGGAAGTTCCGCCCTTCAGCCGCTTCTACATGGGCGGCGAAAACGATCTGCGGGGATACGACATTCGCTCCATCTCGCCGGTCACGTTCATTCCGACGGCGACGGCGCAGACGTTCACGTTTAGCGATCCCACCACGCTGTCCGGCAACGGCTCCCCGCTCCAGCGATCCTTCACCGTTCCCATCCTCACGTACACCGCCACGCTACCCGGCGGGGACGTGCAAACTTCTGGAAATATCGAATACCGCATTCCCATTGTCGGCCCGGTCACGGCTTCGCTGTTCCTCGATGGCGGCACGGACGGCATCGCGAAGCAAAGCGCGCTGAAACTGAATCCCGATGGCCTCACGATGCTGCAGCAGCAATTCCCCGGCGCTAACGTCAGCGCCCAGTTGCCGATTGCCTCGGGAACGAATTTCCGCTTGCGGGGCTCGACCGGTATTGAGTTTGGCGTGCAGCTCCCGATTGTGCAGGCGCCCTTTCGCATCTACTATGCGTACAACATCAACCGGCTGCATTCCGAGATCATTTCGCCCCCGGACTATATCAATCCGAGCGAACTCGCCCTGTTGAAAAGCACGCTGCCGCCCGAGGTTTACAACACTCAGGTGCTGCCGCTGTTGCAGCAGTTCAGCATAAATCCGGGGCGTTTGAATTATTTTGAGCCCAAGACGACTTTCCGTTTCACCGTGGGCAAGACTTTCTAACGGTCCAGGCTCGCTCGATTTTTGCCAGCGACTTAGGCGAGATCAACCGGGCGCGATCCGATCGCCGTGACCGGTGCGGTCAAGGGGCGTCGCGCCGTATATCGCGTTCAGCGAGACTGTCGAGCAGTTCACACGTGGGAGGCAGGGGTAAATGAAGTTGCGAAAGATGGCGAGCTGTATTGCGGTAGTGGCCGCATTGGCGTCGGTCTGGCTGGACGGCTGCGGAGGTGGCAGCGCGAACACCGTCACGGTCACGCTAAGTCAGTCGAGCGCAACGCTGGTGGTGACGCAGGTACTCAATCTTAGCGCTACGGTCGGGGGCGCCACCAACACCAACGTCACCTGGACGTGCACCTTTACCACTACAACCACGACGACCGCCGCAAACGGCACCACCAGTTCCACCACCAGCGCTGCTGCCCCTTGCACTGCAGCCACCGGGGTGCTCACCAATATTCAGAACACCACCGTCACCTACACGGCTCCCACCAAAATCACGACTCCTGCTCCTACGGCGACCACCGTCGTTTCTCCCCCGACGGTCACCATCACCGCCACTTCGCAACAAAACACCAAGGCGAGCGCCACTTGCGTCGTTACGCTGAATTCCGGCATCTCTGTTTCCATTAACCCGGCGAACGCCGCGGTTCCTACCGGCCAGAGCTTTCAGTTCACCGCCACTTTAGCGAACGATACCACTCCCAATGATGTCACTTGGCAGCTTACTCAAGAGCCTCTCTCCACCACCACGCTGGCCAATGCCGTTACTTGCAGCCCAACCTGCGGCAGCATTAGCAGCAACGGCCTCTACACGGCGCCCGCCACGGTGCCCACCGCGAACACTCCATCCACAATAACCACCACCACACCCCAGAGCCTTTCGGTGATCGCCGTTTCCATCGTCGACGCCACCAAGGTAGGTACCGCCAGCATCACCATTGTTCCCACGGGCGACATCGCCTTTACCGGCATCGTGCCCGCCATGGCCCCCCAGGGCGGAGTTTTGCAAGACGTCTACTTGGCGGCCACCAACGTGAATTCTTTGACCAGCATCTTTTACGATGGCACCGCGTTGCCGAGTTCGCAGGTTCTGGTGGTCTCGCCGCCGACCGCGGGATCTACCCCGACGGGGGCTCGCGCTCGTTTGCTACCCGCACAATTGGCGACGGCCGGGCCTCATGTCATCGGCATTTGCAATCCGCCCATTGGCCAGCCCACCTGTACTCCCAATTCCACCGGCGGACCCTTCACGCTCACGGTCGTGCCCGAGCGCCCGGTTCTGGTCTCCACCCAACCGGACAGCTTGCCGCAGACCGCCGCTGCCGCGCCTTCCGGCGGCGCAATGACCATCGATGGCGGATATTTCGGCTCGCCTAGTGCTCCGTTGGTTTCGGCCCAATTTAACGGCACTCCCATCGCGGTCACGGAACCTACTTCTCGCCAAATTTCGCTGACCTTGCCGGCTCTTGCCACCGCTGGGTTGTTCCCCGTCAGCGTCACGAACAATAATGCTTCCCCGACGACCGCGGTAACCAACATCGCGGTCTTTCCCGACTACGGAAATTCCAACCCCGCTCCAGCGGTCACTAACGTGATTGCTTTGGCCTCGGGCTCCGTGCCCAGCGCTATTGCCATCGACGACATCCTCAATGTCGCCGTCGTCACCGAAGCCGGCACCAACAGCGTCGAGTACCTCGATCTAAATGGCGCCACCCCCGTGCTTATCAATGGAAAGGTTCCCGTAGGCAACGTACCAACCGGTGTCTCAGTGGATGACGTGCTTCACGTCGCCGCGGTGGTGAACTACACCGATCGTACTCTCGAGATGCTTTCCGTCCCGGCCTCCGGGCAGACTCCCTCGACAACGCCCTTGGCCACCATCGACCTGAGCACCCTCATTCCCACCAGTGCTCCAACTACTCCGCCAACACCTCCCCCATTCCCCTACTCGGTCGGAATTGATCCGCTAACGCATACGGCTGTCATCGCTTTCGCGAACACCAACATTGGATTCATCGCGGATATCAATCCCGCGAGCACTGCGCCCGCGTCGGAGTGCCTGTTGTCCGGACAGCATCCGCCGTGCGTCATTTCCTCGGTCACCTTGAATACCGGGCAATATCCGCAGATCGCTCTGCAGCCGCGCGTTCATCTCGCCTACGTTACTCCAGGTGGAGCCGGCAATATGTCGGTTGTCGATCTCACCCATAAATCCGCGTCGATCGGTATCGCCAGCGCGACCCGCGCTTCCAATGTCGTCACCATTTCCACGGTCGCTCCGCACAACATCAATCCAGCGAATCCGGGAACCATCCTCATTAGCGGTGTCTCCACAAAAAACACCAATTTTAACGGCACGTTTTCCGGCATCAGCGTCATCGACGCCAACGATTTTGCATACTCCCAAACCGCCGTCGACGACTCCGTCACCGGCGGAACCGCGGCGGCTCCCATCGGTCAAGCGAGCTACGGCAGCGCTTATCTGACCTTCAGCGTTTCCCCAACCCAGCAGGGGATCGCCATTAACTCCATTTCTCGCACGGCTATGCTCGCGGACCCCAATGCCACTTCGGGACAGATCAATTTCATCAGCACCTTGGACCAGAGTGTCAGCGCCATGACGCTCACCGAAGGCAGCCTCGGTATCACTCCGGGCACCGGGCCAGAGATTCGCGATACCAACGTCGCCTTCCAGCCGTTCACCGACACCGGCGTTCTGTTCAATCCTCAATTAAACCAGGTCTCCCTGATCGATCCAGTGCGCGGGCAGCGCTTGCAGATCATTTCGACGGCTCCTGCCGGCGGCCCTGCAACGAACGGCATCGGCTCCGTCAACGTTCCGGGAGGAACCGGCACCGTGTCCCTCAGCATATTCGGAGCCCTGGCCGTGGACGCCTCGACGAATACGGCCTTGGCCGTCAATTCCGGCAGCAATAACGTCAGCGTAGTGACTCTCGGCACGAGCATTAAGCCCGTTCATATTGAATCGGTGATGACCTCCAGCGGCATTCCCGGAGCGATTCTGCCGCAGGCCGTGCTCACTACGAATTCCTCACCGGCCGCCGGCGGTCCGGTGACCTTGAGGATTCTGGGCACCGGCTTCCAGTCCGCTACTCCCGTACAAGTACGTCTGGACGGCACGGCTTTGACCGGCGCTACCGTGGTCAGCAATTCCGAAATTGACGTTACCGTTCCTACGACTTTTCTCACCGTGCCGCGCCGTTACGCCCTGGACGTCGTGGCCGGCAGTGTGGGATCAAATGCAACCGATTTCACGGTAATTCAATCTGTCGACCTTACCCCAGCTTGCGCAGCCGGCTCGACGCCACAACCCGGTGCGGTGGCCATCGACACGACCCGCAACATCGCCGCCGTCAGCAACTACGGCTGCGGCAGCATTTCGCTCGTGGACTTGACTCCGGGTGCAACCGCCCCGCTCACGAAAACCATTGCTGTGGGAACTTCTCCCGAGGGAATCGACGTCATCCCGCGTCTGGGCTATGCCGTCGTCGCTAACAATGGCAGCGGCACCGCTTCCATCGTCAATGTGGACACTGCCACGTTGGTTTCGAGCCCCGGCACGGGCACAAACCCGACAGGCGTTGCGATCGATCAATACTCCGGGCTGGCGATCGTCACGAATACCGGTTCGAACAGCATTAGTTCCATTGATCTGACTTCCATCAGCTCCGCGAATACCACTCCAACAGTAAACACGCTGGGCATCGACCAGCAACCGGTTGCGGTTGCCATTGATCCCAACCGTGCGGCTTGTCGCAGTACAACGGCTACTGGGGTCGGCGTCGCGGTCATCACCGCTGTTCAATTAAATAGTGGTGCCGCCGTCGGTGCGCTGGACACCGTGGACATCAGTAGCGCGGTCCCGGTTCAATGCACGACTGTCACTGCCACCAGCGTGACCGCCACCCCCACCGGGATCGTTTTTGATCCCGCCGGCCGGGCCAGCGGCACTTCCGCGTCCTCGGCTCCGGGCACCACTCCAGGCATCTTCTACGCTACCGGGAGTCAGGGTAACGTCATTTACGTTTTCGATCCGGACACCGGCACCGCCACCCCCGCGAACGTCGGCATTAACCCTACGTCTCTGGCGGTGAATTACAACACCGGAACGCTGCTGACCGTGAACTCGCTCAGCAACACCGTTTCCGTCCTGGATACGCAGACGCTCAAGACTCGCGCCACCTTGGGCATTGGGGGCTCGACCCAGTTCGCCGCGGCCATTCATCCGCTCACCAACATGGCGGTCATCACCGATCAGAGCAACAATCGTCTGATCATCATGCCGCTGCCCAACTAGCCGGCTGGGTCAGCGGAACCAGTGGCCCAGATTCGCAAGAAACGCGGGCGTGAGCGAAGCATTTCGGCAGACTCGGCGTACGGCTGACAACCTAGTCAGCCGGGCGCGACGGAATTAGTTCGAGCAATGCTTTCTGATTGCAGCGGGCTGCGCGGCTCGGCTATACTTCAAAGTTTGTGTAATGCTCGTGGGACCGGCCTGGAAGCGGTCCGAGCCAATCGGGATTCGTTAACGTCAAATTGTTAACAAGGAGAAACACAGTGAATTCGAGAACGTTCACCGCTTCGCGGTTACGCGGTATCCTGCTTCACGGAGCCGCTATCGCCGTTGCGTGCCTCTTTTCCACCGTCGCCGTTCGCGCGCAGGGCACCGCCGCAGCGGGCGCCGCGGTCAGCGGGAAGACCGGCGTCATCAATATTCGCCAGGCCATCGCCAGCACCGCCGAGGGCAAACAAGCCGGCGCGGAGCTCCAATCGCAGTTTGCCGCGCGTCAGACCGAGCTTGAGGGACTCAACAAGCAGATCAACGACCTGCGGCAGCGCCTCGATACCGGCAGGGGCAAGATCAGCGACGAAGAGCAAGCGCGCTTGACGCGTCAAGGCGAAGTGATGGCGCGGCAACTCCAGCGCAAGCAGGATGAATATCAGGAAGATGTGAACGCCGCCCAAGGTGAAGTATTCGATCGCATCGGCCGGAAAATGGTCGACGTTCTGGATCGCTACGCAAGAGAGAACAGTTACGTGATCATTCTCGATTCTTCCGCGCAGAATACTCCCATTCTGTTCGCGTCCACCAACATCGACGTTACCCAGGACATCGTGCGCTTGTATGATGGCGCGTATCCAGTCAAGGCCGGCGGGACGACACCGGCGAGGCCCGCTGCCAAGCCCGCGACGCCTCCTGCTCAGAAGCCGCCACAGCGATAAGCTGGTAGCTGCGATCAGCGGACAGTCCGTGGTGTGAACTTCGCCGCGAACGATCTCAGTCACGCGCCCCGGAAGAAATTCCGGGGCGTTCTCCTTTTGTGGGTGCGTTCCCTGTCTTATCTTGCGGCCACGATGTCTCGGATCCGGGACCCGCGGCGTTAAGGGTAAGCGTACAACTCGGCAGGTCACCTCAACATTGAATGCTCGGCGGCTGCGGAAATTCCGCCGCACGTATCGGAGGACAATTGCGAAACCGCTTGTTTGTATTTTCGGGATTCTTGCTTGCCTGCTGACGGGATTGCCGGTCCGTGCGCAGAGTGCGGATGCGAAAAATGATGCTCCCGCAAGAGTCATCGAGATCTCGGCGAAGAAATATGAATTCAGCCCCAGTGAAATTCGCGTAAAGATGGGTGAGATGATTCAGCTGAAGGTGCATTCCGTGGACGAACCCCACGTCGTGAAGATCGATGTGTATCCGGAAGGCAGTAAGGATAAATCGACTGCCGGGCTGAAATTCGGTCAGCCGGAACAGAATGGCAAGGTCGAAAAGAATGTGGATCAGGTTCTTGAATTTGTGGCGATCAAGGGTAGGCGCGTACGAATTCAAGTGCGCGAAACTGTGCGGGATGGGCCACGGGCGGATGAAGGGGAAATTGATCGTCGAATAGGCGCGGCGGCTCCCGTCGAGTTGCTAGTACTAAGGGTGGGCGAACCCGACGACCCACGGGCGGCCCGTATCTTGCTTTTACCGTGCTGCGGGAATATACTGCTGTTTCGCTCTGAAGCGGGTCGCACGATGAGTGGGCGCGAGCCCACTTTTTTGTTGGGCCGGTTGCAGTGCTCTTGATACCGGCATTGGCCGGGGAGTCTTCGCGTGAATCTGGAGAAAATCCGGGGCGCCGCCGAGCGGGTGGCCCGTTCGGAGGGACTGGAAGTCTTTGATGTCGAGTGGAAGATCGGGAAACAAAGATTTTTGCGGGTGTACATCGACCGCATTCCCGCCTCGATGTCGAGCGGCTCGGGGAACTTGCAGGGATTTCAGGTGGGTCCGTCGCCGATCCGTACGGGGCCATCAGAATGAGCGCGATCCAAATCGGCGCATCGGTTTCGGCGACAACTTTGGCCAGGAAGTGTGGCAGCAGATTCCCGGCGAATACCGCGCTACGCTGCGGCGGCTGATCGTCACGCAGGGCGACACCGAGCCGGCCTCGGTGGAGCAGCAGCGCATGCTGGGACACACCGCGCCTTCGCTCTATGATTTGCGCAACTTATTCCAGGTGAACGTGGAGGAAGGCCGCCATCTGTGGGCGATGGTGTACCTGCTGCACGCCTACTTTGGGCGCGACGGCCGCGAAGAAGCGGAAGAGTTGCTGGAGCGGCATTCCGGCGACGCCGACAAGCCGCGCATTCTGGCACCTTCAACGAGCCGATTCGCGATTGGCTCAGCTTCTTCATGTTCACCTACTTCACCGACCGCGACGGCAAGTTCCAGCTCAAATCGCTGGCAGAATCGAGCTTCGATCCGCTGGCGCGTACCTGCCAGTTCATGCTGACGGAAGAAGCGCACCACATGTTCGTGGGCGACACCGGCATCAATCGTGTGGTCAAGCGCACGCTGGAGGTGATGAAAGAATTGAACACCGACGATCCGGTGGCCATTCGCAACGCCGGCGCGATCGACTTGCCGACGGTGCAGAGGTATCTGAACTTCTGGTTCAGTTCGTCGCTCGACCTGTTCGGCTCGGAGACCTCGTCGAACGCGGCATCGTACTTCGCGAACGGACTGAAAGGGCGTCCGGACGAGGCGCAATACGAAGACCATGTTGCGATCGAGCAGTCGTATTCACTCGAATTGCCCGACGGGAGCGGCGGCACAAAGAGCGAGCAGATCCCCATGCGCAACGCCATGAACGAGGTCACGCGCAGCTCGTACGTGCGCGACTGCGAGATCGGCGTGAAGCGCTGGAACCGCCTGATCGAGAAAGCGGGCCACGGCTTCCGCCTGACGCTGCCCAGCACGCGCTTTCGACGCAACATCGGCAACTGGGCGGGCGTTCCGACCACTCCTGAAGGCCAACCGATCACGGCGGAACAATTTGCAGCGCACCAGCACGAGTGGCTGCCTAGCGAAAGCGACCAGGCGTACATCATGAGCCTGATGCAGGGTGTGTACCAGCACGGCAAGATGGCGGCTTGGATCGCGCCCCCGGACCGCGGCATCAACAACAACCCGGTGGATTATGAATATGTCAAACTCCAGTAAATAGCTGGTGGGCAAACTCGCGCTGCTGCCGATTGCATCCAAAACGAAGTATGCCGGTCAAGAGTTTCGGGTTAGACTGACGGACACTGGTCGCTTCGCGTGCGCGTGCGAGCGGTGCCTACTTCGAAGATGGGCGGCACAAACACAATCACGGTCAAGCCACAGCATCGCGATCATCATCGCGGGCTCAGGACCGTATCGCTTCTTGAAGCTGCCAAGGGCGTGCTGGTGCTGCTGGCAGCTTTTGGCTTCGCAGAAATCATTCGACATAATATCGACCTCGAAGACGCCGCGCAAAACCTGCTCTATTTCCTGCATGTCGATCCAGACCGCAGGCTCTCGCACGCCCTCATGCATGCCGCCGACCGCATGATGGATGCCGATCTGCTGACAGTGCTGGGGATCGCTCTGGTTTATTCCGGCTGCGATTCATCGAATCCTACGGCCTGTGGCGCCAACGGGTGTGGGCCGAGTGGCTGGCGATCGTCTCAGGCGCGGTCTACCTACCATTCGAGCTTTACAAGCTGATCGAGCACCCCAACATGATCCACTGGGCGATCCTGCTGATTAATATCTGCGTTGTGGTGTATATCGCGTGGGTGCGGTGGGACGAGGTCAAGGGACGAACGTACACGTCCAAGCGTCGACACGCTCGCGCTCGGTATTGTAGGATTACGTTGAGGATAGGCCCCGCCTCCATGTTAACCGCGACCTGCAGGCCCCCGGCTCCAAAAAGACATTGACATCCCGTCGCAAGCCATAAACAATACTCGCACTTCAGCAGGGCAAAGCGCCAGATGCTCTGCCAAGGCGCCACGATCGAGCTTTGCGCTCGCCTCGTTGCGATTCTCACATCGGCTTCGAATGGAGGTGTACTCGATGAATCGCATTCCCACCAAGTGTGCGTTCCTCATGCTAGTCGCCTTGGCGGCGTTTTCGTCCGCCTCAGCGACAAATCTGTTAACCAACCCCGGATTTGAAACCGGCGATTTCACAGGCTGGACCGTCGGTGGCACAGCGCCTAGCGGCGTTGCGACGTTCGGAACCCCAATTTCCGCTTTTTTCTCCGGAAACGTCAATGTCCTCTCCGGTTCGTACGCTGCCTATGGCGTAGTCCTAGGCTACTGCTGCACGACTCCACAGCCCATCACCCTAACACAGACGGTTTTAGCGGCTGCCAACCAGACGCTCGACATTGGTTTCTATGCGAGCAACTGGAGTTCGAGCGGCGTCGGAGCGGGCACCGGTGCTGCTGCGAATCTAATCGGCATCTATGTGAACGGCACACAGATTCTCCCCTCTGACGGCTACTTTCTCTTCAACAATGACGCCAGTTGGTACAACTTCGACGGCACGTACAACAACGGAAGCGCGACTTCCTTGACCGTTACGTACCAGTTCGTCGCGAGCGGAACCGGCAGCATGCCCGCGTCGCTGGATGATTTTTATGTAAATGGCACCGCCAACTCGATACCCGAGCCTACCAGCCTCATACTGTTGGGTAGTGGGTTGGTAGGAGCGGCGGGATTTCTGCGTCGCAAACTGAGTTAGTTAGAATCCCATTTTGCAGCCACATCAAGCCGGGCATAACAAGCTCGGCTTATTCTTTGTCCGCTTGCGCGCCATTCCGGCAGCACATGCGCCAGAACACTCGCAAAATTCTCATCCATGATGAGCCGGAAACGCCTTGCTGCATGAGCGCTCTTCATAGCCGCAAGCGTACGACCTGGCACCAGACCGCAGTGATTTCTTCGCCCGCGCCTCGACGAGCAGAGCCCGCGAGCTTATGGTTAGGCGAGCGAAAGAGGCGAAGAGTTGCCGGGAATCCTATTGGAGATCGTTGCCTGTACCGTCGAGGACTGCATCGCCGCAGAGAGCGGTGGTGCGGATCGCATCGAGTTGTGCGCAGCGATTTCGACTGGCGGGCTAACCCCTTCGCTCGGCACGCTTGTGGAAGCAAAAAGCGGGTCAAAATTCCGGTCATGGCGATGGTGCGTCCGCGGGCCGGCGGATTCTGCTATTCCGAAGAAGACTTCGCGGTCATGCGACGAGATGCGGCGTTGCTGCTTGAGCATGGCGCAGACGGAATCGTGTTCGGCATGCTGCACGCCGATGGCAGCGTTGACACGAAACGTTGCGCCGAGATGGTTGCGATCGCCGGCGACAGACAGACGGTGTTCCATCGCGCGTTCGATGTGGTGGCTGATCCACTTCGCGCCATAGACGAACTCGTCGATCTGGGATTCACTCGCTGCTCACCAGCGGACAGAATGAAACGCTTTTGAAGGACGAGCTGCTAATCCGAGCAACTGATCGAGCGAGCCGCGGGGCGCATTGAAGTACTGCCCGGAGGAGGAGTGCGCGCCCACAATGTGCTCGAACTGGTGGAAGAGACCGGGTGCACACAAGTCCACATGACGGCGTTTTCAGCGCAAATAGACGCTTCGAATTCCTTGAGTGAGCAGGTCGATAGGGAAATCGTGCAGCGGGTGCGGGATGTTCTCAGCGGTGCTGAGCGAGGCCGCTGACGGCAACCGAGGTTTCACATTGCCCTCGCATCCGCGCGAGCCTCCAAGAGAACCGATTTTGCCGTTGCGTCTGGCTCGGCAGTCAACTAGCATTCGGGGTTGAGCAACTTCGGCGTCGCAGTTCTCGCCCTGATCGCATTGGCCGCTCCGCGACATCCAGCTTTCCTGATAAGATTCCGAGGTTTGGGGCGAGCACGTTCGGGTCAGAATCGCGGCGGTGCTCGTTATACGCGAACGTGTAAGAATACGAACGGCACGCCAGTGCGTGCAGGACATCTCAGCAGACAGGTGAACATGGCAATCGTAACGCAACAACGAGCGATCACGTCGAACGCACCGGATTCCGGGCAAAGCTACCGCGGCCCGCTGATCATGGTGACTACGCTGTTTTTCATGTGGGGATTCCTAACCTGTTTGAATGACATCCTCATTCCCCACCTGAAGGCAATTTTCGACCTGAACTACGCGCAAGTCATGCTGGTGCAGCTCGCCTTCTTTGGCGCTTATGCGGTGTTTTCCATTCCTGCAGGCTTCATTACCGAGCGGGTGGGCTATAAGCCCATGATGGTAGCCGGGCTGCTAACGATGGCGGTGGGCGCGCTTCTGTTTATTCCGGCGGCGAATGTTCCGTCGTTCCCGTTGTTTCTCGCGGCTCTGATTATTCTGGCAGCCGGCATCACGGTTCTGCAGGTGGCGGCCAATCCTTACGTTGCGCTGCTGGGGCCGGCAAGGACTGCGTCCTCGCGCCTGACGCTGACCCAGGCGTTCAACTCGTTCGGCACGTTCATCGCTCCGCCTATTGGCGGGATACTCATCCTCGCCACGGCGCCAAAGACGGCCGCGCAGATCGCAGCCATGCTTCCGGCCGAACTGCAGGCCTACCGCATCGAGCAGGCGTCATCCGTCAAGATGCCGTATATCGTGATCGCCGTCGCGCTGATCCTGCTGGCAGTGGTCATTGGGCGCTTCAAGCTGCCGCACATCCCCGAGGCCGAGGGTGGCCACGCAGTGGTGAAGGACGACAGCATCTGGAAGCATCCCAATCTAGTGATGGGCGCGATCGGAATCTTTACCTACGTTGGCGCCGAAGTCGCTATCGGCAGCTTCCTGGTGAACTACCTGCACGAGCCCTACATCGGCAATCTCGACCTGGAAACTGCGGCCAAATATCTCTCGTTCTACTGGGGCGGCGCGATGGTAGGACGCTTTGTGGGATCCTGGGTGCTACAGAAGTGGCCACCGCGCACTGTGCTGGCAGCGAACGCATTTATTGCGGCTCTGCTGGTCTGCATTTCCATGGCGACCACCGGGAAGGTCGCGATGGTAAGCATCCTGGCCATCGGCTTCTTCAACTCCATCATGTTCCCCACCATCTTCACGCTGGGCATCGAAGGATTGGGCCGCTGACCGGCGAAGGTTCCGGCATGCTGAACACCGCCATCGTCGGAGGAGCGATCATTCCGCTGGTGCAGGGCTTCATCGCCGACCGGATGGGCATCCATCATGCATTCTTCCTGCCGGCGATTTGCTACCTGTACATCGTGTTTTTCGCCATCAAGGGACTACCACGGAAGCGAGACCGCAACGGCCTAGCGCAACACTCAAGCTGAGTTACACCGCGGCTGGCATAATTCGCCAGCCGCTTTTTTTTGCCGATATTGTACAGGGTAATTTTGGCCGAAGTACCCGCCAGAATTGCACTCCGAGAAGTACAACCCGTCTGATAGGTTTCGGCACTGTCTATCACTTACGCGACTTTTGAGACAGTGGCACAAGGCGTGCTCTACCCTGTTACGGAAGCCTCCGTTGGAGGTTACTTCATGAGGAAGTACGGTTCCTCTTCTTCTGGCCTTGCTGGCGGTTGCACGACTTGCGCTGCAGCCCGCAGTAGTCGCACTACAGGAACCGGCCGCTTCCAATCCGCCAGTCCGCCGGCCAACCGCCTGATCCGGATGCCAATGCTGCTCCTCCGTCGAGTATGCAGTCGTCAGACCAACAGACCTTCATGGGCAAGATTGCAAAATCCGGCGGTAAGTATGTGCTCAAAGACAGCGCGCACAAGATGACCTACGCCCTCGACGACCAGAGAAAGGCTAAGGATTTCGAAGGCAAGAGCGTGAAGGTAACGGGCATGTTGGATGCCCAAAGCAACACCATCCGCGTCGCAGTCATCGACCAGAATCGTAATTTGCGCACTGTGGCGGGAGAGAATCACAAATCTCCCGCCGCCTCTGTAAGCTGGTACCATCGAACTGTAAGATCTGGTGCCCGCCCTGGGCATGCATGCCGCCAGCTCGATGCCGCGGCACAACTGTTCGTCCCGCCACCGTCTCCGGAGTAATAGTGTGCGACTTCTAAGCGCCCGCCTCATCGTTTCGTTGTTCGTGGGGATCACAGTGGTATCGCTGCTGTTCTCCTATTATTCAGTGCATACCGAAGAAAACTTGCTACGCAGCGACCTTGAGCGCCGCGCCGAAGTGCTTGGCGAAAGCCTCTCCGCCAATGTGGAACACGCGTTGGCCAAAGGATCGTCGAAGAATCTGCAGAGGATCGTCGAGCGATTCGGGAACCGCGAGCATCTGGCCGGAATCGCGGTGTATGACGTCGCCGGCAATCGCCTGGCTGTAACTCCAGACCTGACGAACATCTTGAATGACCGTCCGCCGGTCGTGGCCAAAGCCATTGTCGACAACCTGGCTGATTCCGAATTCACCCGAGTGGGCAACTCGTCTCTTTACATTCGTGTGTTGCCTCTACATGACGACACTCACGTCATCGGCGCATTGGCGATCGTGCACGATTCCGGATATATCGCCGCGCAAACTCGCCAGGCATGGCGGGAAGCCTTTCTGCGCGTGCTGGTTCAGATGCTGACCATCGTCGGGCTGACTCTGTTGATCGTACGCTGGAGCCTGAGCGGGCCGATCGCACGTGCCGCACAGTGGCTCAAACCATGCGCACACAGCGCGGCCAATCGCGCCGCGAGTTGCCGCAACTCGATCTATTCCAGCCCCTCGCTCGCGAACTTGCGACCATCGCGGAAAGCCTCGACCACGCCCGCTCGGCGGCCGAACGCGAGGCACGGCTGCGTCAGACGGGCGAAGCCATCTGGACCGCGCAGCGCCTGGAAGTCCAGGTACACAGCAAGCTGGGCGACAGCCCGCTGTTCGTTGTGTCGAATCGTGAACCATACCTGCACAAGCATGAGGGAAAGAACATCGTGGTGGTCGTTCCGGCCAGCGGCGTGGTGACCGCCCTCGAGCCCGTACTGCAGGCAGCGAACGGAACCTGGATCGCGCACGGCAGCGCCGACGCCGACCGCGAAACCGTGGACGCGCACGACCGGCTACGCGTGCCGCCCGACGATCCGCGCTATACGCTGCGCCGGGTGTGGCTGAGTGAAGAAGAAGAAAACGGCTACTACTACGGCTTTGCCAATGAGGGTCTGTGGCCGCTATGCCACATCGCGCATACCCGGCCCATCTTCCGCTCCTCCGACTGGGAGTATTACCAGAAGGTCAATCGCAAGTTCGCCGACGCCGCGCTCGCAGGAGATGGAAGGTACGAGAATCCGGTGGTGCTGGTGCAGGATTATCACTTCGCGCTGCTGCCGCGCATGATCAAGGAAAAGCGGCCCGATGCGCGAGTGTCGATCTTCTGGCACATTCCCTGGCCCAATGCGGAGGCCTTTGCCATCTGTCCCTGGCAGAGCGAGTTGCTGGACGGCCTGCTGGGCGCCGACCTGATCGGATTTCACGTCCAGTCGCACTGCAACAATTTCCTACAGACGGTGGATCGCGCGCTGGAGTCGCAGATCAATTGGGAGCATTTCACCGCCAAGCGAAACGACCACATCACCATGGTCCGGCCTTATCCCATCAGCGTGGACTTCGCCAAGTTCACGTCAGCGTCGAGCGTTCAGTTTCGACAGCGAGCAGGAGCGGGAAGCGCTGCTGCGCGAACTTGGCATCGAGGCCATCTTCATGGGAGTTGGCGTGGACCGCGTGGATTACACCAAGGGAATTCTGGAGCGCTTCCTGGCGATCGAGCGTTTGTTCGAGATGTATCCCGGCGTATCGCGAAGCAGTTCATGTTTGTGCAAATCGGCGCGCCCAGCCGCACTCACATCAAGCGCTACCACGATTTTCTGCAGGAAGTGGAAGCCGAAGCCGAGCGAATCAATCGGCGCTTCCAGACGGCAAACTGGAAGCCCATCGTGTTCCTCAATCGCCAGCACAGCCACCAGGAAATCGAAACCTATTACCGCGCCGCCGATCTCTGCCTGGTGACGTCGCTGCACGATGGCATGAACCTGGTGGCCAAGGAGTTTATCGCGGCACGGCACGACGAAGACGGCGTGCTGATTCTGAGTCGTTTCACCGGGGCGGCTCGCGAACTGCGCGACGCGCTGATCGTGAATCCTTACGATATCGATCAGACCGCGGAAGCCATCCGCGCGGCCCTGGAGATGGATCCCGAGGACAGGAAGCAGCGCATGCAGCGCATGCGGAAGCTGGTGCGCGAACACAACGTCTATCGCTGGGCCGCGGACTTGATCGGCCAGCTCTCTGAGTTTCGCGTGGTTGCGCCAAAGAACAACAATGCCGAGAAAACGGAGGTCCGCAGCTCGGCCGCCTGATCGCTCACTTCGCGTCCCGAACCGGAGGTCCATGTGCACGATACTCGTCCCACTGTCAGCATGGCGGCGTTTTTCCGCGAAGTAGCTGGCGCGCGCCGATCGGCCCTGCTGCTCGATTACGACGGCACGCTGGCACCGTTTGAACTCGACCGCAATCAGGCCGTGCCGTATCCAGGCGTCACCGAAATATTGCAGGACATCATGGACACCGGCCGCACGCGGGTGGTCATCATCAGTGGCCGGCGTGCGCAAGAGCTGGGCCCGTTGCTGCGGCTTTCGCCTCCGCCCGAAATTTGGGGCACCCATGGTCTCGAACGGTTGCAGACCGATGGCACTTACGAAGTGGCGACATCGATCACAGTACGCTCGAGTCGCTGGACGAGGCCGATCGGTGGGTCGACAGCCTGAAGCTGCACAATTTGCTGGAGCACAAGCCCGGCAGCCTGGCCATGCATTGGCGTGGCCTTCCTCAGCAGGAGGCAAACGAAATCCGCTCCGAAGTGATGCGCGGTTGGGTGCCCATTAGCGAGCGCGCATGCCTGACGTTGCAGCGCTTTGATGGCGGGGTTGAGATTCGCATGGCCGATCGCAGCAAGGCCGATGCGGTGCACGCTGTACTGGCGGAGATGGATGTTTAGGCTCCGGTCGCTTACCTCGGCGATGACGACACCGACGAAGATGCCTTCCATGCCTTGCAGGACCGGGGACTGCGCGTGTTGGTGCGCCCGCACTGGCGCGCGACCGATGCCGATCTTTGGTTGCGGCCGCCGGTCCAACTGATGGCGTTCCTGGACGACTGGCTGGCAGCTTGTAGCCTCGGAGCTTCGAGCCCGCGTCAGGCCCAGCCGATTGAAGTCCACGTGCGAAACGCGCGAAAATAGAGGCTGCTGAAAGGTCCACTTTGACCAGGCTTTGAAAGGGCGGTCTTTATGGCCTGCTCAAAAAAGTCTCCTTCATGGCGGTTTTGAAGGGGCACGGCTTTCAGTCGTACCGATAAACCCTTTGTTTTTGATGTTCCGAGCGAACTTGAGTCCGCGAGGAACCCGCGTCCGGACTTTTTCAGCAGCCTGTTCAGTCCTGCCGATCCGGCCCTCTACTTTTTTCCGCGGACTTCAGTTTGCGCGAACCGAGTCTTACGGCCACACGATCTCAACCAACAGCACCACCACCTGCGCGATGGCTGCATTGTCGGTGCCCATGCCTTCCGGCGTTTTGGCTTTGATACCGAAGTCCGCTGGAATCCCGCACAGATTTCGGCGACGTGTTCCGGATCGCTTCCGCATGGGGGCCGATCTTTGGAGCGGACAAAATCAGCGTGGAATCCAGGTTCACGAGTTCGTAGCCCGCGGTTTCGACGCGCCGCAATGCCTCGCGCAAGAAGACGGCGGAGTCGGCGTTTTTCCACTTCGGATCTGAAGGCGGAAACAGCGCTCCAATGTCAGGACCGGCGATGGCGCCGAGCAGGGCGTCGGTGATCGCATGCAGCAGAACATCGCCGTCGGAATGGCCGCCTAGGCCTTTGTCGTGCGGCAGACTCACACCGCCGATCTTGAGCGGGATGCCGGGCTTGAATTCGTGCGAGTCCCAACCGTAGCCGATGCGCATTTCAGGTTTCGGCATTTAAAAGATTCCAACCTCTGTCTCCGTCTTCGTGTTTTCAGATAAACTCCGCCAGCTCCATGTCGGCGGGCGTCGTGATTTTTATATTTTGCGGCGAGCCCATAGACCACGACCGGCGCCGGCGCGCTCGATCAGCGAAGCCTCGTCGGTGCCCAGGAAGCCGTCGGTAATGGCGTCATCGAAGGCTTTTTTCAGAATGTTGTAGCGAAAGCCCTGCGGGGTCTGCGCCATCACGATGCTCGCGCGCGGAATGGTGGCTTTGATGAGGGCGCCTTCCGCGGTCCGCTCCACCTGTTTCACCGTGTCCACGGCGGGCCAGCCCGCGACGGCGGCTCCATGCTTGTGGGCGGCCGCGATCACGTTGGCGATGATTTCGCGCGTAACAAACGGGCGAACGGCGTCATGCACCAAAACGATGTCTTCCGGATCGGCCGCGGTGCGGGCCAGAGCGCTGGCCACCGAATCCTGGCGATGCTCCCCGCCTTCAACTATCTGCAGGCGCTTGCTCAGGATTCCCGGGTACTGCTTTTCGACCTGGTTGTGAAAGCCGGCTATTTCGTCCTTGCGCAGGGCGACGATGATTTCGTAGACGGCGGGGGTGGCGGCGAACTTGCGCAGCGTATGGACGAGAATCGGCACGCCACCCAGTTCTTTGAACTGTTTGGTGGGCGCCTTTTTCTTGGACTTCGCGGCCGAAGGCGGGGCCATGCGCGTGCCCAACCCGGCCGCCGGAACAATGACAAACACCTTCATAGGGGCGATCAGTATAGTACAGCGGCTTGGACCTTAATTCCCGCAGAGCGGCGGATTCCCCAGAGCCTAGTCGGCCCGCTCGGCCACTGGCGTGGTCTTCTTGGCCGGGTCGGAAGCTGGCCCACGCGGTTCCCGTCGCCGCGGGTACGGCCGCCGGCACAGGCGGACTTGCCCTCGTGGCGGCCCATTCCGCGCTCATCCCACTTGCCAAAGATCATCTTTCCCGCGGTGGTTTGCAGGACCGAGGTCACCGAGATGTCGATGGTCTTGCCGATCATCTTGCGCGCGTTATCGATGACCACCATCGTGCCGTCATCCAGATAGGCGACGCCCTGGTTGTACTCTTTGCCTTCCTTCAGGATAAATACCCGCATGATTTCGCCGGGCAGAACGATAGGCTTGAGCGAGTTGGCCAGTTCGTTGATGTTGAGCACGGCCACGCCCTGCAACTGGGCGACTTTGTTGAGATTGAAGTCGTTGGTGACGATCTTGCCTTCATACAGCTTGGCCAGTTCGATGAGCTTCATATCGACTTCGCGGACGCTGGGGAAATCGTCTTCCACGATCTGAATCTGCACCGAAGCGGTTTTCTGGAGACGCTGCAGGATATCAAGACCGCGGCGGCCGCGATTGCGTTTCAGCGAGTCGGCGGAATCGGCCACCAGTTGCAATTCGCGGAGCACGAACTGCGGGATCACAATCAAGCCGTCGAGGAAACCGGTCTCGGCGATGTCAGCGATACGGCCGTCAATAATGACGCTGGTGTCCAGGATCTTGTAACTCTTCTTGCCCGCTTTTCGCCGCCGAAGATCCCACCCAGCGCCGCCAGATTGAGCATGTCACCTTTGTTGGCGCCGACCGCCAATCCGACATAGGCCATGAGCAGCATGACCATGATCTGCAGGAAGCTCTGGGTCGGTCCGGGATGCAGGCTGTTGCGGATGACGAGGCAAAAAGATAAGCGCCGATGATGCCGAGCACGCTGCCGATGGCGGCGCCGATCAGGCGCTTCAGGCTGACCTTGCGCAGGCGAATTTCGAACAGCACCACCGCCAGACCGAACAACAATCCGACTCCTGCCGATGGCCAGCGCTCCAGTCCGAGGGGTTTAAGTTCGTAACTCGAAAGTGCTGTAATGAATACGAATAAAATTCGTAAGAACCAGGTCCAAGAGACACCTCCCGGGGTCCGTCCTGGCATCTACAGCCGGATTCAAGACGCGCCTAAAAGGCATATAAAATCTAAGTCGGCGAGTCATTCCCGTTCCCACAGACGCAAATGGGCCTCAGTCTAACCAACAATCGGGGCAGGACTGATCGATGAATATGCCCCGTTCCCGCCTCAAATCGGCGAAGACTTATGCGGTACTGTACCGCAGCCGAAGTATAACTCATTTTTGCAGAGCGCCACGGAAGGCCGGTCGCATTTTTTCGACGCTAGCCGACGGCGTCCGCTGCCCGCGGCTTCGCGGAGTTGATAACGCTCGCCGGGCGCCGTCGCTAGGCGAACAACAGCCCCGACGCCCCTCCGCCCAGGGTCACCACGACCCACCAGCCGAAACGACGGCCATGCACGTCCCGCGCTTGACTCGGGTCACGCATGAGTAACCGATTCCCGTGAGGATGAGCGTCCAGATCGTGAACGCGTCGATCGACGTAGCAACCGAGTAAAGGAAGTGAGTCGAGTTCGGGTCAACCAGGCCGCCCGAGTTACTGGCCACCTGGTTCTGAAAAGTAAACCCTTCGGCCGCCCCCATCACGACCACGCCGGTTGCAATCAGCGCCTTGATGATCGACGGCAGAAATGCTACATGCTGATCGCCATCGCCTGTTTGAACTTCACCTCGGCGCCGAACCCGAAGTTGAAGGTTGCCATCAGCACCGCCGCCGAAGATCGCGGCCGCGATGATCGTCATCAGACGGCGAGGCGTAAGCAATAGTAACGGGTGATCGAGGCGCCAATCTGTATCGCCTTGGCTTTCTGGTCGGCCGGCATCGATCGATCTTGTCCGCCTGCTTCGGACTCAGCCGAATCGGTTCTCAGTAGCCGTCTCCATTCCCAACTTCTTGTCCACCGTAAACACCAGCATCAGGCCGAAGATCGAAATCAGCACCCAAGGCACCAGCCAACTTGCGTTGCGGCGAATGTCGGTGAACGTCTTGCTCGGAGCGATGAAGGTATCGACGACTCGTTCGACTTCCGTGAGGGGCTTTTCTTCCGGCGGGGATCGCATCTGCATAGCGTCTCCTGAGTCTCTCCGTGAAGGCGCGCTGGGATCCTCCCAACGCCTCGGGCTCGAACAGGAATTTTGAATACGGCTGGACGGGCAGGATTGTAGCACCAGCCAGTCGCGCGCTGCCATCAGGTCTTCCCTACGGACAGCGCAGTGACCACTGCTGGTTGATGACTGATTGCATCGCCCTTTTAGACTGGATGCATGCACGTGCACGCCAGCAGCGCGCAATGGCGAGACCTCCAGGGTCCTGCGGATCTCGCTGGTCGTCACGCTGGCTCTACATTGTGCTGCTGGTCGTCGCCGGACTGCGCGCCCACAGCCTGGCGCTGCTCTCCGAAGCCGGCCACAATCTCTCCGACTTCTTCGCCCTGCTCCTGTCCTGGGGAGCCGTCTACCTCCAGGCACGCACCCCGACGCGCGCAAGACCTTTGGCTACAACCGCGCCGGCGTGCTGGCCGCCTTCGTCAACGGCCTCATCGCTGGTCCTCATCTCGTTCTACATCTGTACGAAGCCTTCCACCGCCTGCTGAACCCGGTCGATGTCATGCCGGCAGCTCATGATCTGGGTCGCCGCCGCGGGCGTGGTGATGAACGGCGCCATCGCGCTGTTGCTCATGCGCGGCCATCGCGACATCAACCTGCGCAGCGCGCTGCTCACGAGATCGGCGACACGCTGTCCACCGCCGCCGTCATCGCCGGAGGCGTCGCCATCACGCTCACCGGACAGCGCTGGATCGATCCTGCGCTCTCCGTCGGCATCGGCGTCATGATCCTCTGGTCTTCGATCGGCATCATCCGCGAGAGCCTCAACATTCTGCTGGAGGGCGCGCCCAGCGGCATGGAACTGGACGCGCATCGAGGCATGTCATTGCGCGAGATCCAGGGCGTGAACAGCGTGCACGACCTGCACGTCTGGAGCATCGGCAGCGACACTCATTCGCTGTCCTGCCACGTCGGCATCGCCGACATGCGCGCCTCCGAGTGCGAGAACCTTCTGCGACGAGATTCGGCGACAGCTGGCCCCGCTTCCACATTCACCACACCACCATCCAGTTCGAGTACGCCATCTGCGAAGTCGCCCACGGCTGCGTCATTCCCTCCAGCCCCGGCCACGAACACACGCATGAGCACTGACCTCGATTCTCTTTGGTGGAAGCGCAGGCTTCAGCCTGGCGAAATTGCTTCGGCAAGCCATGTGGGCTTTAGCCCCGGCTTTGTTTGTCATCGCAGGCTTCACAGGCGGCTGAAAAAGTTGGTGTTAGCGACAGTTTCGTATCAGGGCATGACTTCACAGGCCGCGGAAAAACTCGGTCCTGAGGTAGAGCTGGCCTTTAGGGCCAGCGTCTAGGTCGTTTGTTTTTGTCATCACGAGCGGGCTTTAGCCCGCGAGGAATTGCTCAATA
>CAWENU010000018.1:0-334658 GCA_963810355.1 uncultured Acidobacteriota bacterium | reverse complement strand
AAAGCCTCCGCAATCTTCCGCGCGATCTCGTCCTGCACCTCGAACACGTCCTTCATTTCCCGATCGTATCGCTCCGACCACATCGGAAAATCCGTCTGTGTATCTACAAGCTGCGTGTTGATCCGCAGCCGGTTCCCCGCCCTCCGCAAACTCCCCGTCAATACATAAGCGGCATGCAACTGCTGACCAATCTGAAGCGGCGTCACTTGCTTATCTCGAAACGCCAGCACCGTAGGCCGCGAAAACGTATTCAACCCGCGAATCTTCGAAAGCTCCGTAATGATGTCCTCAGTAATCCCATCCCGCAGGTACTCGTCCTCTTTCGCCCCACTCAGATTTTCGAAATAGAGCACCGCCAGCGACTTCGGCCCCTGCTTCGCAACTCCCGAGCGCGACTCTGTAACCTCCGCCGCCCGCTTCTGCCCCGAATCCAGATCCCGCTTCAATCGATTCAGATCCGTCTTCAATTCCGTAGCAGACTGGCACCGCAGATTCCGGTCCTTCTCCAGCAGCTTATCGAGCAACCGCCCCAATTCCGCCGGCAAAGCCGGATTCACCTGCACCGCCGGAATCGGATCACGATTCAAAATCGCATCGAAAATCACCGCCGACGTGTCCCCGCGAAACGGCAAAGTCCCGGTAGCCATCTGATACAGAACCGTCCCCACCGAAAACAGGTCCGTCCGCGCATCCACCAACTGCCCACGCGCCTGCTCCGGCGACATATACGTAACTGTTCCCACCGAAGATCCCGGCGAAGTCAGTTCCTGCCCGACGAATGTTTCCATTCTCGAAGGACTCGAGCTCGGATCACCCACCGCACTGAGCAGTTCGATTTTCGCGAGACCAAAATCCAGTATCTTCACCTGCCCCCGCGTGGTCACAAAAATGTTCGCGGGCTTGATGTCCCGGTGCACAATCCCTTTCGAATGCGCCGACTCCAGCGCGTCGGTCATCTGAATCGCCAGCGTCAGCAGTTTCTCGATCGCAAACGGCTGCCGCCCCATCATCTCGCCGAGCGTCTGCCCCTCCAGCAATTCCATCACGATAAAGTGCTGCCGCTCGTGCTGCTCAATGGCGTGAATCGTGCAAATATTCGGATGATTCAAAGCCGAAGCCGCGCGCGCCTCCCGCTGAAACCTCTCCAGCAACTGTGAATCCTGCGCCATCGCATCCGGCAAAAACTTCAGCGCAACCCGCCGCCCCAGCCGCGTATCCTCTGCTTCATACACCACACCCATGCCGCCACTACCCAATTTGCGGCTAACGATGTAATGCGAAAAAGTTTGTCCCGCTAGAAAATCAGTGCCCGCCATGTCCGGCATGATACCAGACTGCGCCCAAAGCGCAGCTCGCCGTGGCACAGCCATTCGTGGCTGTGTCCTCACCGCTGCAGGCCTCCCGCCGGGTGCCGCACCCTTGGGTTTTAAGGGTGCGGGTTTTGACTTCCCCCGCAAGCCGCTCGCGCCCCACCGTAGCGGCCGCTTTCCGAAGCGGGCGCCGTCGACCCTTCGGTTTTAAGGGTGCCGGTTTTAGACTTCCCACCCCATCCCCCGCGTTGACTTACCCCATCCCGCATCCTAATATGCGCGTGTTCCCGCATCTAGTCGCAAGTAACCGCAATTCCATGAACCGCCGGAGGACTCTGTGGCCGACTGGCAATTCGCCCAAAAGGACGTTTCCGAAGAGTTAGCCCAGCTCCACTTCTTCTCCTTCAAGAAGTGCGTAAGCGGCGAAGAGATCACCTTCACCATCACCGTAAAGGAATACGTCGCCCCACCACCCGGCCAGTACGCCCGCTTCTTCGGCCAAGCCGACAAACCCATCAACCAAAAACTAGGCCCCTTCCTCCCCTCGGGATGGGGCAATTCCCTGCTCGACGCGCTCAACGGCTGCGTGCGCGCCATTCGCGAATTTCCCTGCGAAACAGGCGAATCCTCATCCTCAGAGAGCGCCGCAGGCGCTTGAGTTCCCGCCGCTCCCGGACTGGACAACTCCGCAATTCTTTGCTTTATTTCCAACACCCGGTTTTCTAGCGCTGATATCGCGCCGCACCGCGGAGGCTCCACGTGGAAATCACCCGAAAAGAGTTCAACCCCGGCGTAGTCGTCCTGGAGCTAAAGGGTCCGCTTCAGATGGGTGTCGAATGCAAACGTCTGGAGCTAGCCGTAGACGACCTCTTGAAAGAAAAACAAACTCGCGTCGTCCTCGACCTCTCCCAACTCACCAAAATTGACAGCGACGGCGTCGGCCGGGTCGTCAAATGCCTCTCGCGTCTGCGCCTGGTCGGCGGCACCTTACACCTCGCCGGCGTCACCGGAATGGTCGATACCGCCCTCAAACTAACCCACGTCGACCGCCTCGTAAAAATTTTCCCCACCGCCCGCGAAGCCTCCCAAAGCCTCTCCCCCGCGCCCCCATCTTCGTCCGCAACTCCAGACCACTAAAAATTCGCCTCATCCCTCAACAGCATCAGCCGGCCGGGCCCGAAGGCCCCTTCCCGGCGGCGAGGACTCGCCGAAGATCTCTCCTCATCAAGCGCCGTTTCTAAATGGCGAGATGAAGGCTGAAGACCGTTACTTCCGACTTGCCGACCATACGCTCCTAATCGTGTTGGCAGTTCACAACAGATCCAGATCGAATGGTTGTCCGGCCCCTGCCGGGGGAAGAGGCCTCTCCCCAAGGAAGCGCCCAATGAAACTAAGACTGACAACTCAAGGGCTGCTTCTCCTCGGAGTGGGCAACCAAGATTCCACGCTGGAGTCACGGGCCCGCGAATTGGCGAGAAGATAGATGGCCGCAAGCAGGAGGATAGGCGAGCTGTAAACCCCTGGCATCCAGCGATGAAAATAGATAGAACTGCCGATGTGCAGAGTGGCATTCAGCACTCCCACGACGACGGCCAACGGCTGAGAGAAGGTTCGCAGCCAGGAGGCTCCCCGAAATGCGAAAGGTGAAAGGCAAAGCAGCAAGAAGATCCCCGCTATCAAGAGTGCAAGCCAAACCCTGAAGCTGAACGTTGGCAGTGGAAGAAATGGCAAGTGAGCGCGAATGGCGTGGACGCTCGAATTGTAAGTTGACAAGAAATCGTGTGTCGCTTCGTCCGTGACATGGACTGCGAGGGCCAGCGCAAACGTAACCCAGGCTATTCCGAAACGGCGATTCGGTCTGACATTTTCCATCGCGCCCACTCCTGGGAAGTCTCTCCCTTGGTTCTCCGCCCACTTCGCTTGCCAGAGAAACATACATGGTTTAGCCGCCGCTTACCCCCCTGCTGCCATTGTTGTCACCAGCCAGAACATCGCGGACAGCCTTTTTATGTGACCAATGACGTCGGGAGATAGACTGGCGGCTCCGCTCCACTCTGGTGAGCGACCCGGTGTAGGAACTCTTGCCAAGTTACCGCGGTACTGCCGTAGCCGCCATCGCCTCACTCTTCCGAGCCGTCTCCCACAAGGCCACATAAGGCTTCAACTCCCGCATCATCTTCTCGAATCCAGCCAAGTCCAGCGACTGCGCCCCGTCGCTGATCGCCTTCTCCGGCGCCGGATGCACCTCCACAATCAACCCATCCGCACCAATCGCCACCGCAGCCCGCGAAAGCGCCGGCACCAAGCTCCGCTTCCCCGTAGCATGACTCGGGTCCAGAATTACTGGCAAATGCGTCAACTCATTCAAAGCCGGAATCGCCGCAATATCGCAGGTATTCCGCGTCTCCGTCTCAAACGTCCGAATCCCCCGCTCGCACAAAATCACATTCGGATTCCCATGCGCCACGATATATTCCGCCGACATCAACAACTCCTTGATCGTCCCGCTCAACCCACGCTTCAACAAAACCGGCCGCCCGCACTTCCCCAGAGCCTTCAGCAGCACGAAGTTCTGCATATTCCGAGCCCCCACCTGCATCACGTCCGCGTACTGAGCAATCATCTCCACATCGCGATCGCTCATCACCTCGGTGATAATCGCCAGCCCGGTAGCCAACTTCGCCTTCTTCAACAGTTTCAGCCCTTCCTCTTCCATCCCCTGAAAATCATAAGGAGAAGTCCGCGGCTTGAACGCCCCGCCGCGCAACATCTTCGCCCCAGACTTAGCCACGCTCTCAGCCGCCTGCATGATCTGCTTCTCCGACTCCACCGAACACGGCCCCGCCATCACAATGAATTCATCCCCGCCAATCTCGATCCCATTCACCCGAATCCGCGTGCGCCCATCCTTGAACTGTTTGCTCACAAATTTGTAAGGCGCCGATATCCGCACCACCTTCTCCACCTGCGGCATCGACTCCACCGATTCCATACAAGCGGTCACATCCCCCACCCCCACAACCCCAATCACCACGCGTTCCTCCCCCTCAATCGAGTGCACCTTGTACCCAAAGTGACCCACCTGAGCCCGCACCTCGTCAATCTCCTCCCGCGTAGCATGCAACTTCATCGAAATAATCATCGTCCCATCTCCCCATCCCTAAATTAAGCCCAAGCACAGCATCTCCGTGCCCTCTGTGCTCCGACCTCCGTGCCCTCTGCGTTAAAGCTTTTTCCCTCTTTTCATTTCGTTTCACTTTCACTTTAAACTGTCGACTGTTAACTTTTTTTGCCCCAAAAAAACAAAAAACCCACTCAACTTGCGAGTGGGTCGAATCTCTCGGTTGTCCCTCTAATTACAAATTCGCCCCTCGCCACATTGTAGGTGGGTGCCAAAAGCGAAACCAATACGAGTAGGCGCTGTAATTCACGCCCACAGTCTATGCGGAGCTGTCCCCAGTTTCAACCGCTATCTTGTAGCCTCCCCGTCCCTCCCACCACGCGCCAGCCCTAGCCTCATGTCAGCCCCTCGGCATGGCGAGGGGTCCTCTCTAGTACCTGTCTACTACTAAGATATATTTTAATTGACCTATACATTAGGTCATGTTATTACCATAACAGTTATTATATTTGACTTGAAAAAGACATCTCTCGTCGCAATGAAGATCCACTGTTGACAATCCATTCTGAGGAGCTATCGCATATGAGTCTTATCGTGATTTGTGAAAATCCCGCATGCCATTTCGTAGTTGAGGTTTCGAACCAGAAGCGCCAGGCCACACCACGCCAGTCCGTCCTGAGCGCCTGCCCGGAGTGCGGCGGCCATTTGTCGTCTACCTGCCCCTTTTCCGGCCGCGTTCTCGCCGTCCAGTGGATCGGCGGTCTTCCTCACTGCGCCTGCTGCCATCGTAAGCTCCAGGCCACCAAAGCCAATTCCGAGACGCACGACACGCCGGCGCTAGCGTCCGTCCCTGCCCCGCTCGCAAACGCGGCAAGACACCACTAGCCAGCGCGATCAGCGTCAATGAGTAGAACCGTAGCGGCCGCTTTCCGAAGCGGGCGCCTTAACGCTCAGCACGGTCCGAACCCGCGAGAGCACAAAAAATGCGGCCGAAGCGAAACGGCGGGTGCCCCATCCTTGCGGTTTGGGCAAGGGTGAGCTCTTCGTGCACCGCAAAGCCTGCACCAATTCTCCGCGCCCTCCGAGCTCCGACCTCCGTGCCCTCTGCGTTAAGCTTTTTCTTCCTTCGTTTGCCAGTCCTTAACGTAGTAATCCGAGGGGTATCGCTGCAGTACGCCTCAATGGTATAAGGACACGGAATTTGGCCCAAGTTCGGCGGGTAGCCCATCCTTACGGTTTGGGTAAGGGTGGGCTCTTGGTGCATTCCAATTCCGCAAAGCCTGCACCAAATTCTCCGCGCCCTCCGTGCTCCGACCTCCGTGCCCTCTGCGTTAAGCTTTTTCTTCCTTCGTTTGCCAGTCCTTGACCCAGCAATCCGAGGGGCATCACTGCCGCACGCCTCAATAGCATAAAGATGCGGAGTGCGGCCCAAGTTCCGCGGGTGGCCCAGAGTTCGGCGTTTGACCCGGGTCTTGGTGTCGACCCTTCCCCCCGGAATTCGCTTCGGTTTCCCTAAACGCAAAAAAAAAACGAAGTCCTTTCGGTCTATCAAATCAATCGCAATCGCTCGAACTCAGTACAACAAAACCGCCACTCGAAACCGCGTGAACCCCCGCGAACTGCCTGCTTCGCAAGCTCCGACCGTTGCTGCGCGATAACGCTCATTCTGAATCTTCCGCTCCAGATCGCCAGGCAAGCGGCTCAGGTCGCCGGTCTCGTACCGAATCACCAGGCTCGG
This sequence comes from uncultured Acidobacteriota bacterium, assembly GCA_963810355.1. GTDB lineage: Bacteria > Acidobacteriota > Terriglobia > Acidiferrales > UBA7541 > Acidiferrum. The sequence goes on along the minus strand of CAWENU010000018.1, from coordinate 328,489 downwards.
CCGGCTGCCCGACCAACCGCGGTCCATCTCGCAAGTCTTGCGCGCATCCTCAATCGTAGAGATCGCGTTGGCCCCATTCCCATTGGATCCGCTTGCATTCGGCACAGATGCCCCTGCGGCGGACGCGTACCCGCTTTCCGCGCTCGCGCTCACGCCAGTTCGACTCGCGACCGTTTGCATGCTGTTCCCGCCGCCATTCGATCTACTCCCATTCGCGCCAGTGAATCCGCCTGCGCCAAAATTGGCGACTTGCAACCCGTGCGCGGCAAGCGCCGCGGCAACTTGCTTCTCCTGTTCCACTAGACTCAAGCTCGCGACCGACTGCGAGAAATCTTCCACCGCAAACAACATTCCCGATCCGCCGCGGCCGGCGCCATCACGCGATGCGGCTCCCACCACAGCGATCCCGATCGCGGTGAGTTCAGGATCAAGAAGGTTCGCGCGATGCGGCGGCGAATGCATCCAGCTCGCATGAATCACGTCCGCCGAAGGGCCTTCGGCGACGTTTTCCGCGATCTCGGTGAAGCGCGCTCCCGCAACGCGCGCGCGATCCTGCAGCGCCGCTTCGCCCGGAAACTGGTGCGACAACGTGTTTCGCTGCGCCATAAGCTGCGCGTGGTCGCGCGCTGCGTTTGCCAGAGCGTTGTCCCAACGCAATTGCGCCAAGCCTTGCGCGGCGCGCTCGCGGTTCGCCGCGTCAAACAGCGCGCGCTCCGCGGAAGCCGTTTCCGGCGCGGCGTACACGACGATCAGGTTCGCGGACAGCACCACAGCAACCAACAGAGCAATGGTGAACAGTCGCGCCGCGCAAACGTCGATGCTCTCCGCGGAAACGCGCGTGCCAGTGGAAACTCGTGCGCCACTGGAATCGCGGATGCTCCCGGAAACGCGTGCGCCGCTGGAATCGCGCGTACGCGAGCCAATTCCCTGCGAGCCGAACTTCTTCAGCCAGTGGAACGACATAAATGTCCTCTGCCACCATTTAACCCGCTAAACGCGTGGATTACTCGGGGTCGAAGGACAGTCGTGCGGTGATGAGAAGCTGATCGTCCGGGCCTGAACGTTCGGGCAGCGTCCTAAATCAGTTAAATGCCCAATGAAAACGAAGTTTTAGCGCGTTTACGGTTTCCGGCGGGTGAGGATTTGTGAAGAAGCATTGCGGCTAGCGGATTTCAGGGATTCGGAATCGCTGCGAATGCCTTCGCGGCATGATTGTTAGCCGCGGACTCGGACGGCGCTGAAGCTCAGGATTACGTGGCCGCCGGCGGTGGGGCGGCCGAAGCTTAGCATGGGGCGGAAACGCGAGAACAGGAGCATCTGGTCGAGCTGGTGGCGCAGGTCTACGCTGTGGGGACCTGAGAGGATTTGATAGCCTACCATTCCGCCGTGAGCGTCAACCGTTACGTCCAGGAGCAGGCCGTGGGGTAACGCCAGCTCAGAATCGTGGCCTTCGGGGGCCCAGGCTTGAGGGTAGTCCGAGAGCGTGATGAGTTCGGCTGGGCGCAGGATATTCAGGGGCACGTCGTTTTGAACCGCGCGAACCGTTATGCCCGGAACGATCAGTTGCAGGACGACTACGAAGACCAGGATGGCGGAGGCGAAACCGCCGGTTGCCGGGAGCGTGATGGGACGGAAGACATTGTCGAGCAGGATTTCGGCGCGGTCCCGCACCCTTCGCCAGGTGCTGGGGGCGTTCTCTCGATCCGGAGATTGGGCTGCGGCCACACGGATGCGAGTGGCCAGGTCGGCTGGCGGAAGGCTTCGCGGGACGCGGGAGAGCAGGGCGCTTAGTTTGCGGAAGCGTTCGAGTTCTTCGCGGCAGCTTGCGCAGGTATCCAGATGCTTGCGGACTTGCATGCGATCGCGGACTTCGGCGGCGCCGGAGATGGCGTCGTCCATGTAGCCCGCTAGATTTGCGCGGACGGTGGCGCACTTCATGGGAGTTCCTCGCTCGCGGAACTCTCCCGCGCGAACCTGCTGCGTGCTGAGACGGTGTTGGGATGGGGCCCGAAATGTGGCGCGAAAGCTGGGCGCGGCATGCGGCTCGAGGCCGAGTGCGACGCGGTGCACGACGCGCTAAAGCGCGTCGCAGCGGGGGACGTACTGCAGCGCGCCCCAACATTCGTGACCTTGGCGCTTCCGATTTGCCGCTGCTACCGCAGAATGCTCGACCTCATGGGTAATCGTGGACCGAGCTTGTTCCTGCGCGACCGCGGAGCGGTTTTCTTCATGCGCGACCGCGGAGCGGTCGACCAATAGCGGCTCGAGGAGGTCTTTGAGGGCGCGGCGACCGCGGAGGATGCGGGACTTTACCGTGCCGGAGCTGCACTCCAGGACTTCGGCGATTTCTTCGTAACTCAGGCCTTCGAGGTCGCGGAGGATCACCGCGCCGCGGAAGACTTCGGGAATTTCCTGCAGCGCGCTTTGCACCGCGGCTTGAATTTCGTGAGCGGCAAACTGCTCGAAGGGTGTGGCGGCGAGGTCTTCGATCTCGATGGCGGCGTGGCCTTCTTCGGGTTCGGCGTCGATGGAGACGTTTTTCTGGAGGTGGCGTTTAAACCAGCGCTTGTGGTTCAGGGCTTCGCGGATGGCGATGCGGTAGAGCCAGGTCTTGAGCGAACTGCCCTGACGGAAAGTGCGAATCCCGCGAAACGCCTTCAGGAAGACTTCCTGCGTTCCATCGGCGGCGTCTGCGACATCTCCTAGCATACTCAAGATCAAATTGTAGACCGGGCCGTGGTAGTGGGTGACCAGCCAGTCGAAGGCGGTTTCCGAACCAGCCTGCAGCTCCGTTACGAGCCGGGTTTCGTCGACACCCCACGAGAGAGCACTAGCCCAATCCGACAATGCCGGCCTTTCCGGTTCGGCGGTGACGTCCGAACCTTCCTGACCCATCAAACCCTGTCGAGCCAGCAAATCTTGTCGACCCAGCAGGCGCGAACGTCTGGAGAACAGATTGGGCATTGCGAAATGTCTCGATGCCCGATGTCCGCTCTATTGGCTTAGACACCGGGAAGGGCGGAACTGTTTCCGCTCTAAGGCCGATTGTGGCACCGTGTGCCCAGTACTGCAATGGGCCGGTGGGCATGGAACCGGCTCGGCGGCTCGGGCCAGGGAGAGTGTGGGGGCGAGTCTAGTTAACAATTTGCACCCCTCCCCCCCGTCTTTTTCGTAAGTGCGGATTCTAAAGGGCTTTAAGTCTAATGATTTTGCAAGTGCGGATTCTAAACGAATTACGGACGCGTTTTTCGTAAGTGCAGATTCTACAGGGTTTACGGTGGGAGTGGCGTTTGGTAGCAGGCCGTCAGAGGCGCCAAAATGTGCGCCAAGCGTTCGAATTACTCTTTGAAATGACACGAAGGATGGTAACATAGTGGTAATCTTTTGTCAAGAACCAATTCGGGACGGTCCGTAGTTAAAAGGACGGCCCCGCGCACCCGTGCGGCGACCTTGCGGGATGGAGAACACCCAGAGCCCGCCCTTGCAAAAACCGCGAGGAAGGGCCACCCGTCGACTCATCGAGACCGCGCGGCTTATCGGGAGTGGACTCAAAACATCCTAAAAAAATAGGCATCACCCGTCCTGTTGGGTTCATCTACTCGTCGTGGATGTGGTGACCCGACCAGGCCCAATATCCGGCAAGCCGACTTCCCGAGACTTGTCCGCACGATGCCCAACTGGACTACTTCCGAGTAGCCGACAATCCGTCCAGAATCTACAGATACGACGAGAAGTGCTTTTGGAAGCGCGTCCTGATGGCATTCATCATGACTAAGCCACGTCAATGACAATGATCGTGATGTCGTCCTGCTGGGGCAGCGAGGCGGGCTGCCAGAGGCGTGTCTCCGAGAGCATGTGCTCCAATAGCTCGGCGGGTGGCCGCGATTGATTTTGCGAAATCACTTCTTCGAGCTTCGTGTCGCCGAAGGATTCTCCGCTGGCATTCTGCGGCTCGATAAGTCCATCGGTGTACAGCAAAAGCCGCTGCCCTGCACGAATGGTGAGCTCACGAACGGGATACTCGGGGTCCCGGATGACCCCAAACAATAAGCCATTGCTTTCAATCCGCTCCAGCCTGCCTTCCGCCCAGCGCAGCAGCGGCGGATGCCCAGCCGCCGAGTACAAAGCCTTGCTGTGCTCCGTATCAATCCACAAATACGCCGCCGAGACGTATTGCTCATGGAGTTGCTTGAACAGGATCCGGTTCAACCCACGCAATACTTCTCGCGGGTCATCGGCGCAGGCTTCCACCGACTGCGTCGCCACCTTGATCATCGAAGCAATCAAGGCCGCCGGCACACCGTGTCCGGTCACGTCCGCCACCAGGAACCCGATGCGCTTTCCATCCGAGGGAACGAATTCATAGAAATCACCAGCCACGGCGGTCATGGGCCGATAAGACACCGCAATTCGGAGGTTTTGGATTTCCGGAATGGCGTTGGGGAGAATGGAGAACTGCAACTGACGGGCAACCTCCAGCTCGTTTTCAATCGACAGCAAACGACGCTCGTTGGCAAACACGATTTGAACGCCGACATATCCCAGCGAGAGCAGGAACACAGCAAAGCCTAGATGGTTCAGAAGGGGTGGCGTCTGGTAGTGCAGGGGGCGGGATAGGTTAACCCACAGAGCCACACTGACGAAGACCAGCGTGCCTGCGGCGAGAACGCGGCGATTAAAGAAAACTAAAAGCTTGTCCGACAGCTTTTTCATTACAAGCACGGTTAGCAGCACAAGAAGCCCGACCACGGTCACAAGATAGTTGTACTGGATGAACTTGTCTTCCGAGCCGCCCAACACGAACGAGCCAATTCCGGCGACCGCTACGGCTAAAGCGGCAACGATAACGATGTCGATCACAAGCCGAAGCCTGCCTACACTCAACTCCAAAAACGCAAGGAAGGCGACCACCACGACTAAGTACGCGGTTACCGCATTCGCGTATGGAACACTTATTTGTAACCATTTCGGTAGCGCCGCCACCACCGCTGGCGAGAGCGTCAACAACCTCGTTCCGTACATCGCGCTCCAGATTCCCAGCCACAAAAATAGCCGCACTCCAGTCCGCCGCCGGATGGCCGCTATCGCGCAAGCCGCCAGTCCAATGAACACAAAAACTGCCCCGGAAATGATTTCGACGAGTTGGCCGCGAAGCGTTGCCAGGACTTGATCTTCCAAGCGCTTACCTCTCAACATCGCCAAAATACCAGAATCGCTGTGGATGTTGATTGGCCGATTTAGATTCTGGAGTCCTAGCGTTCTTCGGCCAAGGCCGGCGATTCCCAGCGGATGACGGGCAAACCGGAAGTAATGCCTCCCGGATTACGCGAATTTCCTCGGCGCTTGAATGCTGCTCTCGGTCTGAACAACATCGAAGCGATTTAACGCAGCGGTAGCGGCGTCACTATCGCAGGATCGCCTGGGTGATCGCTTGCCACCACTTTGGATTGATTCTCCAGGCGTAGATCGCGAGACTTTGCAAGACGATAAACGAGGGCAGCGCGTAGAGATAGACCTTGTGGACGCGCTTATCCACGATCCAATCACGCACCATGCCGAGTGCAATCAGACAGTCCAGAGCGGGGAAGAAGAGGTTGTGGTTGAACATGAAATCGAATCGGCCGATGGCGGCGTCCATAAGCTGGCAAGTCGCTATGAAGATGAGCCGGCGATGGTATTCCGGCTTGTTTCTCCAGTAGAAGGCCATCGCGATGCACGAGCCGAAGATGATCATGTCGACGAACGGAATCGACAGGAAAGCATCCACGTCCTTCTGATGAAGGACAAGGGTATCGAAGCGGGTCATGACCACTGCGATGGTGGAGCCCAAGACAACCATCGTCGCGGCCAGTCCCGCTCCAAACCAGCCGAGCAAGCGGTGCACGGTGACTTTCCGCGCGCGTACCAGAGCGGACTGAGCGATAAAGAAGACCACCCACATGGAGAAGGCGGCGCCGTGGATCCACAAGAGCAGGGGCCTTGGCGGGTTGGCGTGGAAGAGGTTGGCGTTGGCGGTGCGGCTGAAGCCCACAATCACAAGCGTGGCCAAGATCAGCGACATGCAGAGATAGAAATACCGGCCCAGGAAGGCCTTGAAGGGGTTGGTGGTGCTTGCTGACTTCCCAATAACAGCAGCTAGCCGTACGTTTGAAATGGCCATAGAACTTTGCCTTCGGAGAACGCCACAAATGTGAGTCTTTACACTTGAGAAAGGACCGGAATTCGAAATGCGGAGTGGCGGCACTATAGTGGCAACATGGGAAACTGTCAAGAAGGTGTGAAAGTTCAGATTGATGCACGCGGGGCGATCGCAGATATCCAGAAACAATTTGAGGGCTCATTCGTATAGTACATTGCGGGTGTTCGGAAGGGAGTTTTCTATGACAATGAAAATGGTCGTCGCCCCACTGACATTCGTAAGTCTCGCGGTGTTGGTTATTTACACGCAACCTCATATCCCCTGTGTGATGATGGCTTTAGCGAAGTTGGCGGGCCATGTGTGGCTCTAATCAGTGGAAATGAAGGAGTGCGACGCCAAGGCTGGATGGCGCAAACTGGCATGATTTCCCAGGAGGATGTCTCGTGAATAAAAGACTATGTTTTGTGTTTGCTGCGTTGATGGCGGTTCCGGTCGGTCTATGGGGGCAGGAGAAGTCACAAGCGCAGGCCGGTCCGCCACCGAACCCGATTACCGCGAGCGAAAAGGGTTTCTACTCGTTTGTGAGCAACGCGGTGATTGGCGCGGCGCAGAAAATGCCGGAAGAAAACTACTCCTTCAAGCCGACACCGGAGGTTCGCAGTTTTGGCCAGCTCGTTGGCCATGTGGCGGACGCTTCGTACATGTTCTGCTCGCAAGCGCTAGGTGAAGCAAACCCCGCGAAGGACATCGAGAAAACAAAGACCTCAAAGGCCGATCTGGTGGCCGCGCTCAAGGACGGAGTTGCGTACTGCAACAAGGCGTTCGACAGCATGACCGATGCAAAAGGCAGCCAGATGGTGAAGTTGTTCAACTTCGACCTCGCGAGGCTCACGGTGTTCTCGATCAATACGGGGCACACGGATGAGCACTATGGGAACATGGTGACGTATATGCGACTCAAGGGGATCGTGCCGCCGACGAGTGAAAACCCACCGCCCGCGCCAGCGCCGAAGTAAAACGCTCGCTGCGGCCACGGATTTTATTCGGGCGGAGGCGTAGCTACCGGGATTGCGCGTTTTTGGGTAGCGGAATTGTTGGCCGCGGCGGTGATGGCGGCGCTGGAGTTGGCGTTAGGAGACTAACGCTAGGGTGGATCGGAAACCCACCGACCGCACCCTCGACACCGGAGGGTGCGGAGCCCGGCAGCTGAGTTCAGTGTTTCTACACCAACCGCTGCTCCCGTGACATATCCATTCAAATGTACCAGGATTAATGCACCGGACCATCAATCGTGCTAGTCTCTTTGCCTCTTAGCTGGCCGATTTCGCCCTTTCGAACAGCGTAGAGCTTTCAAAAACATTCACGAAGCCCACGCCGGCACATTGTAAGTATCTTGGTCGGCACCGGAGCCGCCTCACCCGCGGCGTGATCCGCGACGGAATGGTGAAAAGCGCAACGTTCATCCCGACAAAATAAAGGAGGCAGCCATGAGCACCAAGGCAGTCCGTACGAACGACCCAACCAGCGAGGCGAGCGTCGCGAGAGTCGACATGAAGTTCGAGGTTGTGGTCATCCCGGTCTCGGATGTCGACCGCGCCAAGGAGTTTTATGAGCGGCTCGGGTGGCGGCTCGACGCCGACTACGACAGCGGTAAAGACTACCGCGTGATCCAGTTCACGCCGCCTGGCTCGGGGTGCTCGATCATTTTCGGCGAGAACGTCACCGCCGCGGCACCCGGCTCCGCCCAGGGCCTGTACCTCATCGTTTCGGACATCGAGGCGGCCCGCGCCGAGATGCTTAGTCGCGGTGTTGAGACCAGCGAGGTGTTCCACGACGCAGCGGGCGCCTACGGTGGCACGGACGAGCCCTACTTGTTTGGGCGGCACCGGGTTAGTGGTCCGGATCCCGAGCATCGCAGCTACCGCTCGTTCGCCTCGTTCCGCGATCCGGACGGCAACGGCTGGCTGTTCCAGGAGATCACGACGCGGCTGGCAGGTCGCATCGACCCCGCGACCACGACCTTCGCGTCGGCCAAGGACCTGGCGAGCGCGCTGCGGCGTGCGGCGGCCGCGCACGGGCAGCACGAGGCGCGGACGGGGCAAGCCGACCCGAACTGGCCCGACTGGTACGCCGAGTACATGGTGCGCGAGCAGGCCGGGGAAGAACTGCCGAAATGAACGACTACGACGTGATCGTTGTCGGCCGCGAGGGCTCGAACCGGGCGTGCATCCTGTCGAAGATGCTGTGTCCGGGCAAGGCCGTCCACGGTGCTCCCCGCCTCGCGCCGCCAGTGCCCTACCGCGATTGCGGTTTGGCCTTCTCGAAGGCAAGTTCGTGAGCCGCGAACCGGAGCTCGCCGGGCAGACGGTTGTGGTGATCGGCGGCAGCTCCGGGATCGGGCTTGAGACGGCCAGGCGAGCAAGGTCCGAGGGCGCCGATATCGTTCTCGCCGGCCGCAACCCGGAACGCGTGGAGCACGCGGCGCGCGAGCTGGGAGCGCTGAGCAGTGCGGCGTTCGATGCCACCGATTGCGAGCGCCTGGGGCGGTTCTTCGACGAGCTGCCGACGCCGATCGACCACGTTATGGTCACCACCGGAGGCCCGTACTACGCGCGGCTGGCGGATATCGACTTCACGAAGGCGCGCCTCAACGTCGACGAGGTCTTCTGGCAGCGGCTCCACATCGCTCGCTGTGCCGCCGGCAAGGTGCGCCCGGGCGGAACGCTGCTGTTCGTCGGCGGAACGGGCGGTCGCCGGCCTGCCGCGGGGGTGCTCATCGCGGCGTTCACCGCGGCGATGCCGGCACTCACCAAAGCGCTCGCGGTGGAACTTGCACCCGTCCGCGTCAACCTGATCACGCCCGGCTTCGTGGACACGCCGCTGTCGGCATCGCTGCTCGGCGATCAACTGGACGGGCGTCGCGAACAGTTGCGTCGGACGCTACCGATCGGGCGGGTGGTCGGCCCGGCCGACATCGCCGCGCTCGCCGTCCACCTCATGACGAACACGGCGATCACCGGAGCAACGTACGACATCGACGGCGGCCAGCAGCTCGTCGAGGGGTGAGCCTGTGACGGAAGCAAGCGTGCCGGACTCCAATAGGTCGTTTCTCATGGAAGGATTTAGCGCGGTTCTACCCTGTATGTCATTTTTGGCGATGGTATCCGGTGCCGGGGAGTGAAAGACCAGGTGCAATCAAGGTCGTTGTATGGCTCGGCTTCAGGAGGGATTTCATGCGATTGACAGTCTTCTGCCTTTTGGCGTCGGCACTGTTGCCGTCGTTAGCGCAAGCACCAGGACCGGTTTTCACCATTACCCCGGAAGAAAGCGACGTCAAGTTCTTTGTGAAAGCCTCCGTGGCCATCGACGGTAAGTTCAACAAGTGGGAGGCCACGCTGACCTTTCCGTCCACCGACGTCACATCCGGCGTACTTGACATCAAAATTTATGCCGACTCCGTGGATACCGGGAGCCGCATGAAAAACGACAAATTGAAGAGTAAAGACTTCTTCAACGTAAAAGACGACCCGTACATCACGTTTCACTCAAGCAAGATTGAACAAACCGGTCCCACCACCTTTGAGGTCCAGGGGACCTTCACGATTCGCGGAGTGTCCAAACCCGAGACGCTGAACCTTACAGTTGCTGGCAAGGGCACAGGGGAAGGCAGGGTTAAAGGGAGTATGGCCTTCGATCGTAAGGAATTCGGGATGACCAGCGGCATTCCCTTCATCAAGATCGCCGACCGCGTCGAGGTATCGGTCGCCCTTAAGGCCCATAAGGTCAGCGGGCCCCCGTTAGTCTATAAGGAATAGCTAGCCTGCTGCGGGCCGAGCACGATGAGGGGGAAATAAATGAAAAGAGAGGCGCTTGGGGAAATCACAGGCGCCTCTCTTATTTACGGACTAATTCTTCGTGTACCTCAGGGATCACCTCCTTACTCGACAGGAGCGTCGCAGCTTCAATATATAGAAATATTTAGATCGTCGTCAATGTGGGACTTGGATGAAGATTTCAAAGACCGCACCCTTAGAACCGAAGGTGCGGCACCCGAGCACCCGGGAGGGTTGGTGGCTGTTCCTTAGAGGACGTCGGGAGATTGGGTTGGAGACGACTTGCTGGTTGTTTTCCTGAGAGAGAAATTCAGCTTGGAGTCGATGCGGCGCCGTTCGCTGTCTAGTTGCAGGATTTCATCGTCACTTATCTTGAGGAAATTGGTAGGTTGGCTGCCGTCCTTGGGTTGCAACTGGTAAACGGCGGCGAGTGGGTTATCTGGTGTGCCGCGAACAATTGTCCACGCGCCGGTTTCCGTTAGGGTGTTGCTGCGCTCCTGGTAGGTTCGCTGGAGGACGTAGCGTGTGTGGGCCAGGTCATTGGGGGACTTTGCGAAGAGCGAGAGGATGGTGTCGATGCCGGGGCAGTCGGCGCACGGAAGGACACCACGATAGCGTGCGACTAGTTGCATGGGGGATTCGCTGGTGGTGGATTCTCGTTTTGGCGTGGTCGTGGTTTGTGGAGGCGATGCATAGGATCCCGCTGCGGCGCAGATCGACAGGATTGCGACTAGCCATTGGTGCGGATGCATAGGTCCTCCGGGGTGAAGAATATACTTCAGGGCGCGAGCTGCGGTGCGAGTTTCTCGTTGGTGGCAAGAGCCTGGGCACACTGCGGAGATCGGAAGCTTGCAAGACCGCAACCTCAACACCAGAGGGTGCGGCACCCAGGAGAAGTCGGTCGACAGATTCGTCGGGCGTGAACCGTTGCGATGGAGCACCGATCATTGTGCAGCGAGGTCGGACGGAGCACGGCAGCTCAATCGGTGGAGTTGGTGCGGTAGGCGCCCATCAATCTGGTGATTAGAACAGCGAGGTAGAGGACGCCTAGGATGGCTTCGAGGATGGTAATGGAGCGTGCTTGTCCGGAGACTGGTGTGATGCCCGCCGCGCCGAGGGAGGTCACGGTGCTGAAACTGTAATAAACGAAATCGAAGTGGTCGGGAGTGACGTGAAGGTTGACGCGCGGATCGAGATAGAAGGCGTTGGGCTGGAAGGTAGCTACCATGCCGTAGGCACTGGCAAAACTAAATCCGACCAGCAGGTAGATGCAAAGGGCCCCGAAAATGGTCTCAGCATTGGGGCGTTCGTTGGCGAAGATACGGCGGAAAAGAATCACGACAATAACGAGGTCAAAGAGAAAGCTCAGGGAGACGTTGAGCAGCGGAAGGGCGCCGGCGTCGGCCTTGGGAATAACAATGCGTTGGACTAATGCCGGAATCGCGAGCGCAATGGCCAGGACGAGGAGGCTGCGGTGGATTTTGGCGGCGTAGACGCTGAGGAAGGTGACAAAGATTCCGATCACGCGAAGCGCGTAGTAGCCGAAGTGAGTGGCTTCGGCGTAGGGATAGAGGATCAGCATGGCCAATAGGAAAAGGAAGAGCAAAAGGAATCTATGGCCGGTGAGAGTCGACTTGGCCTGGGATTTGGATAGCAGCATCATGGAAGCGCTCGTTGGTGTAACCCGGTGAGAGGATAGACGGGGAGATCGGAAACGCCAAGAGCCAGTCAGAAATATTTAGGACATGGGCGACACGCATATGAGTGATTCCATTTCTTCGGCGAAAATGGGTAAGGCTAGCGATCATCTGGCGAACGAGCGGACGTTTTTGGCTTGGCTGCGCACGAGTATCAGCATCATCGTGTTTGGTTTTGTGGTGGCGAGATTTGGTATTACCTTGCGCGAGTTCTTGCGCTTGCGAGGTGAGGCGGAGCATGAGAGCGGGTTGTCACTGGGGATGGGGATTGGATTCATGGTGACGGGGATACTCATGGCGCTGACTTCGTCGGTCCGGTATTACGCAACGATGCGTCGGTTGGATGCGAATGAGTTTAAGCCGGCGGGGGCGATTGTTACGATTTGGGCGGTGGTGGCGGCGCTGTTTGGAGTTATTTTAGCGGTGTATTTGATCTATGCGGCGCGGGCGCTTTAGCGGAGAGATTTCGTCGTCAGCGGAGACGAATCCTCCACGCAATTCCGCGTGTGAGGCAGTTGGCCTCAAGACGTGAGTCTCTCCATCCAAGAAGTAAGAATTTGAGCTCTCTTGCGGTCCATATGCGCAGGCTGCGGTTTGGTTTCCGTTTGGGCATGGCTGTCCGGACGGTCAGTTGTTGGGGGGCCTGCGGGGGCGAAACAATGGAGTATACGGACGTGGTGTGGGACTTCCGGGTCAGAACGCCGGGTACAAACGATGCTGAATGGTCCACACAAGAAGGCTGGTGGCGGGCGCGCGGCGAAGAAATTCGCGAAACCGCGGGCGGTGCGGCGCTGTCCATTTGTGGCTTCCGTCGAAGTGACGGAGTTGAGTACGGGGACGCGGCTGTCGGCGCGAACTTCGGAAGTGGGGCTGGGCGGTTGCTACGTGGATGCGCTGAATCCTTTCGCTACGGGGACGCAGGTGAAATTGCGGATTGTTCGCGACCAAGGCGCGTTTGAGGCTAAGGCGAAAGTAGTCTATAGCGACCCGAGTTTCGGGATGGGGCTGGCGTTTTCGGAGATCGCGCCGGAGCAGCGGGTGATTCTGGAGAATTGGCTGGAAGAGATTGTGCTGCAACTTCGGCCGGTGGCGCAGTAGTTCCTCCCGTAGGTTTTCAAGGTTACATTTTGATGTAGGTCTCGCGGCGGCCTCAATGGTCGGTGGCGAGGGACGCGGGGCATCGCCGAGTGTCCCCGCTGACGCGATCTGTCTTCACCCAATTCCCTTTTCGAATAGGCAAGTCAAATTGGAATTTTTTCATGCAACCCGAGTGTGGTGGTGTACGCGCAGAAGATCGCTCAAGTCACTGGAGGTTCAAGTATTTCCAATGTCAGGCCGATAGTCGACGGAGAGAGTTGACGCTGGATTCGTTGGCAGCTTGCATGCTTCTGACTTAAGGGAGCGCTAACTTTTCAGAGACGGGGGAAACTATGCCGACGCGGGAAGCAGTGAAAACGCTGGAGGCCAGAGCGGCAATGAAAAGCGCGAGTGTGCCGAATCCGCACTGGACGGGAAGTTCCGCGGGGAATGGACAGAGCGCCAGGCCAGCAGGGGCGATATTGGCCACACGGTTCACAACGGAGGAATCGATTTTGCTGCGCAGCTTGGCATCAGGAAACACGGTGAAGGAAATGGCTGGGCAATTGCGGTTGCCGCGAGAATCGCTGTTTCGACTGCTAGGCGATCTACGGAGGAAAACCGGAGCGGCTGACGATACGGCGCTGGCGGTGTGGGTGCTGCGAAACATGAGGACCGCGGAGCGGCGGCGCAGCGACCGTTAGTTCGGAATGGCGCTGCATAAGCTGGGCTTGGCTGCGACATGGTCCTGACGGGATTCGATCGATGTGCCACTGAATGAGCAACGTCGGGAGCGATCTATCCGATGTAGGCGCCGGGCTTCAAGCCCGGCGCCTACACTGATATATACTGCGGGCCGAGGTGATCCGCTCCCATGGCGAATCTACAACCCGAACAGGCAATGTTGGCGTTGCATATGGCGCTACCAACGATTCAGAAAGAACACCAGACCACACGCGGTGTGATCGAAGCGATTCCACTGAACAATGGGGACTATCGGCCGGAGCCTGTGGCGAAGACGGCTCTGGAGCTTGCATGGCACATTGTGGCTGCGGAGCACCGGTTCTACTCGGCTGTGGCGGCCGGGGAATTCGATGTCACGCCGAGGCCGCGTCCGGCCGATTTGAAGAACTCGGCGGATATCGGCAAGTTTTATGGTGAGTCGTTTGCGAAGGATTTGGAATCGTTGAAAAAAGTGTCTGGCGAGCAATTGGCCAAGATGATCGATTTCCGCGGGATGTTTCAATTGCCGGCGGTGGGATTAGTCGATCTCGGCTTGCGGCACTCGATTCATCACCGTGGGCAGTTGTCGGTTTACTTGCGTCCTGCTGGCGGTAGAGTGCCGGCGATTTACGGCGAGAGTTACGACTCGGCGGAAGCGAAGAAGTCCGCCGGGAGTGCGTGAGGAAGGCGCGAGCCAAGGTAGAGGAGTGCATCTAGAGTAAGGCCGGCAAGGCGGACGGGCAGCTCCCTGGGTTGCGCTGTTCGAATTTGTTTCCATTGTGCCGCATCCGACCCCCGGCCTCCTGTAGAAGGCGGCTACAAGTAGAGAGGCCGCGACTGAGCCGCGGCCTCTTCTATTTCTTCCGAGTTGGGAGTTGTTTGGGTTGCGTTTAGGACCCTGAGACCGTGCGAGCGCGGTCGGCCTTCTCGACGGAAGTCTCGCCCGTGGACGAAACGTCCTCGGCGCCGGTGCCCTTGAGGACTTGCTTCGAGCGGGTCACCTCATCGGAAGTGGAGCAGTGGACCGACAGCAGAATGCCGCCCTTCTGGAGGATGCCTTCGTAGCGCTTGGCCTCAAATTCCGGGATGCCGAGGCCGACGAGCGCGCCGGTCAGACCGCCGACGGTCCCGCCAACGCCCATGCCCGCCAGAGTAGCCATGATGGGGCCAGCGGCGATGAGTGGACCAACGCCGGGAATGGCGAGGGCGCCAATTCCCGCCAGGAGACCCAAGGCCCCGCCTAGGACCGCTCCCGTACCGGCTCCCGTGGTCGCGCCTTCCGGAGCTTTCGTGGACTTTTCCGTACCCATTTCGCGGGTGCCGAGGTTTTCCGGCAAGAGCACGGAAATGTCACCCGCGGCAAATCCTGCGTTCACCAACGCTTCAGCGCCCTGTTCGGCGCCGTTACGTGTGGAGTAAATCCCAAAAACTGCGGTTTTCTTATCGCTCATTCTGTTCCTCCTTTGAATTTTTTCGAAACGATCTGCGGATGCAAATTCAGCTGTCTAGGACTTCGGCGGCGCCACGTGCAGGTGATTCGTGACGTTTCCTTCACCGGCGACGGCCACGGCCTTGGCCTCGATGGCGGCCTTCTCATCTTCCGAACGGACTGGACCCTTTAGCGTCACTTTGCCGTCCTGGCTGATGATCTTGATGTTGTGTGCGTACATGGATAGCGACTGGTCATCGTGAAGAGCCATGCGGATCTTTTTGGTGAGGTCGCGGTCGGCTGGATTCATTTTTTGTTGGTCGGCGGTGGTGTTTGTGTTTTGGTTCGCTTTGGTATTGTCTGGGGCTGTTTGCTGCGTGTCCTGGCGCGTTGGGATTTTTGCCGGCATCGATGCGCCGAGCAGCAAGCAAGATCCCAGAACAAGCATTTCGGTCCCTAGTCTCTTATATAGGCTCATAGGTTGTTCTCCTGACGCTTTGCACGATAAGCCGGCCGGAGATGAGTGAGAATCCGGCGAAGGGTGTATTGGTGTGGGCAAATTGTGGTAGGCGTCCTGAAACAAATTGGGGGCTTTTTGCGTTCCACGGGTTGCGATTTTGGATCAATCGAGTTGCTGCCGAGGGGTGAACCCATGCGCAAGCTGCTAGTGGTATTGGTTCTGTTGCCCGCATGGTGGGCGCGATGTGCGGCGCAGGAATCCATTCGCGTGGACGTGAACCTGGTGACCGTCGCGTTTTCGGTGCGGGATGCCAGCGGACGGCTGGTTGATAATCTAACTAAAGACGATTTCGAAGTCGCAGAAGACGCTGCTCCACAGAAAATCTCGTTTTTCGCCAAGAGCGTAGATGTTCCGCTGACGCTGGGACTGATCGTGGACGCGAGCGGAAGCCAGGAACACTTTGCAAAGCAGCACGAGAACGACTTGAAGGTATTTTTGAAAGAGGCTCTAGGACCACGCGACCGAGCTTTTCTCGTGGGATTTGGAAATCATGTCCGGCTGGTGAGCGATTTGTCGACGTCGGGCGAAGAGATGATGGAATCCTGGAGGCTCTACGACAAGGACAGCCGGCACTTCCCGGAGCTAGGTCCGAAAGAGGATCGCGACCTAGGCACGGCGTTTTACGATTCCATCTATTATCCGGTTACTGAAAAACTCGCCAGCGAAAATGGCCGGCGGGCGCTGCTGCTGTTCAGCGACGGGGAGGACAATTCCAGTTCGCACGACATGATGACCGCCATCGAAGCGGCGCAGAACGCCAATGTGGTAATCTTCGCGATTCGCTACACGGAAAAAAAGCACGGGAAATTGACCGCGCGCAATCAGTACGGAATTCGTGTGATGGACCGAATCGCGAGAGAAACCGGGGGGCTGCACATCGACGCGGAGCAGACGGATCCGCACACCTATTTCCGGCAGATCGCGGAGGAATTGCGGACGTCCTACGAACTTGCGTATTACCCGACAAATGCGGTTAAGGACGAAACGTTCCGAAAAGTGGTCGTAAGAGTGAAGCGCCCAGGACTGACGGTGCGGTCGAAGACGGGATACTTCTCCCGGTAGATCCCACGCCAAGTTCGGCTAGGCTCTAGGCGCTGCGGAGTAGACTGGGACCACCACCACCAAGGTATAAACTCCCAGGGCTATTCCGAAGGGGAGTTCCGACAAGGAAAGAAGCGCGGCCGCAATCGCGAGAGGGCGCGCGGAGCGCTGACCTGACAGAAGCGTCACTCCAGCCAAGATGCCGACGACGCCGGTGACCGCGGACCAGATCATCACGCCTAGATAGAGAAAATGAAACAGGCTCATCAGTGAGAAGGGATCCGGGACCCGCGTGAGCAACGCGCCAAACATGAGCGTGGCAGTGGTAGTAAAGGTGAGCAGCCATAGGGCCGCGGCCAAGCGCAGGACACCATAAACGATCCAGCAGAGGCCGAGAATCCGGGGTTGTGTGGTCGCCAGACTTCGACTGCCATAGAAAAGGGGAACTTCCGAGGTCATGTGATCGCTCCTTCTAACCCATCGCTTCTGTTGAGTTGAGATGAAGCTATTTCTTGGCTCGGCGCGACTTGCGGGCTACACGTTTCGTGGCTTTACGACCCGCGCGGCGTGCGGCGCGGGCGGGTTTCGACCTTTTCGCCGCCCCCTTAGCGGTGACGGCGGCCCGCTTGCTCTTATGAACCAGTTTCTTGGTCTCGCGTTTTACGTCGCTGATGATGTCGCTGCCGGAGATGGCTTTCTGAGCGGCGTCCGCTTTGGCCGCGATGGCGCCTAACGTCGAACCGATGGATTCGGCGACGGTGATGAGCAGTGCTTGATCTTTTGGCGGTTTGTGTGTCTTCACGGCTGGGCTCCTTTTCCAAAGCGAACGAATTGGCGAACAAGTTTATTTACAGCCAAGTCCCAAAGTGGGCGGCACATCGGGAGCGGCAAACCCACTCAGGGACAGTCGTGGCCTAAACTGGCCTGCGGCCCTGAATCACGCGGATCAGAATAACGATGATCGCCAGCACGAGCAGGATGTGAACGAATCCTCCCAACGTGTAGGACGTCACCAAACCGAGCAGCCACAAGATGATGAGAATTACGGCGATGGTCCAAAGCAAATCCATGTCGCGCTCCTTCCAAAGGTGAGTTCGAGCCCGAGCCTACAGTAAAGTTGAAACGTTTTTTGCAGTTACGACGATGCGCTTCGTGTTTCGCGGAAGGCGCCTTCGGCGGTGTCCGCGACTTCGTTAACGAACTCCTTGGCGTCGTCCATGTTCTTGCGAACACGGCGGATCACGGTCTTGCCGCGATCGACGGCGTCATCGATTCCATCTTGGGCGGTGCCGCGGAGCAGTTCGCGGGTGTCTTCTCCCGACTGCGGAGCGAAAAGCAAACCGAGAGCGGCGCCAGCGCCCAGACCGACGACAAATGCTGAAAGAACTTGGGGCCACGTATTGCGACGACGAATCATGACGTTCTCCTCTGACTTTTCCGCGTTCTCCTGTGCGTTTTCCGGCGATTGATGCGACCTTTGCGAGTCGGCGAACTATAGCGAGGCCGCGCATCTGTGACCATCAGGTAAACGACGTAGGAGGTCTCCCATGTTCGTGTAGAGCACCAAGCGCTAACGAGGAGCAACTTAAGAGCCATAAAGGTCGTTTCCGTCCAGATCCGCAGATCTGGCGACAATTCGTTGGCTTCCCTGATCGAAGACAAAATAGTCCCCCGGGCAGTTGGCAGACAGTTGTCGCAAGCGGGTCTTGGCGATCTGGATGTCGGCAGTCGCCTCGAGCCAGAGACAGCTCCCATCGTGGTGACGTCTCAGGATATCGAACGGGATCGCAGGCACAGTGTCCTTTCTCTGCCCAACAAACTGTCCCATACCATGCAACTCCCGGGCCGCACCGGTGCTATTTTGGGAAATCGCATCGATTGACCAACTTACGAAGTCGGCTAAATAAGTTTCTGCTTATGGACTGCGGAGAATGCCTTAGTACAGGACCGTGTTATTTTTGGGCGGCGACAGTGCATTTTTACAAGCGGCGGCAAGACTCGACCGCTTTCGAAATGGAGACTTCTATCTTTCGGGATTTGACACACGAATTTCTACCAACGTCCGAGCCGGGAGCCCTCTAAGCTTAGGCTTTGAGTTCGCGGATTTCCGGAGCGGCGAGTGCGCTGTCGAAGGCGATAGATATCGAAGAACCTTTTCGGACGTTGTTCACTAGCGCCGGCCGGAAACACGCTATACATGTTCCGGCTTTGTGTCGAACGCTGTTATAGACGACGCCGCCAGATCCTGCTTCAAGAAGCACTCTGGCTAATTGTTGCGCTGCGGCGTAGCTGTTGGGATCTAAACAATTCTTGAAGGACGAATCGCCGCGAATGTCGTGAAACTTGCCGCGAAAGTCGGCCAGAAAATCGACGTACGTAAACGCTTCCTTCTCATCCCAGCGGATCTCCTCCAATTCCCTTCTCTTGTGGTAGGCCACCTCCATCGTCGCGGTTTCGCGCGAGAATCCTGCGTACCACGCTCCGCGTTCCGGTCCGTTGAAACGACTTCCCGACGGACGCGCGTGCGTGAATGCCGCATTGACGATATGGGAGTAAGAAAGACCAAAGACGAGTTCCCGGACGGTGATGCCGGGGAGCAAGCCGGCTTCGCCGAGCAGCCGGTCGTTCGTCGCCCCCTCAAGTTCGAAGAGAGCAGCAAGCTCACCGGGATCATCGGTCAGTCGCGCGAGGACACTTTCGTCTCCTTCGCTATAGGCGGACGGGATCAGGCGATGGGTGTCGTCACGCCGGAGATCCGTAACCCGGGGCAGCACCTGTCAGCCGCCGCGGCGAGCATCCAGAAGCTGCCTCACGCGCAACATCGCCGGCAGGCCGCCTTTCATCATGTAGGTGAGAGGCGTGGCGCCTTCAAACATTGGGTTGTCATTTGGCAATTGAATCCAGCGGTCAGCAAGTTTTTTGCTGTAGAGAATATTTAGCGCCTTGAAAATCCCGGTTAGAATCGAAATCCTTGTCAGGCGATCCTGGTCAAGCACGCCGCGCGCTTTCCTCTTCAACTCGTAAAATGCGCCGTTGGATATGCCGCCCAATAGTTGCCTGGCGTCTTCGTCGCGCAAAGCCCAAAGCCCACGCACCTTTAGGAAAGCCTTTATCGCCGCCGGACTCAATCGCTTCTGTGCATCTTTACTCGAAAGATCCGCGGGCTTTTCCCAGGCTATCCCTGCCGGCTGATTGATCGTCGCCAATGTGCCCCTCTTTGCTTCTCCACATATGGAGTATATCACATCCATTATTGGATACAACTTCCGATGTGGGGTCGGTGCGCGAATCTACGTTCGCTCCAGTAATGAGAGACGCCCAATGCTTGTCCGAAGAAATGTAGACGTGGTACGAAGCCGTGAGGGGATAGTTTGAACTTGGTGCAGCCGATGGGATTCGAACCCACGACCTTCCCGGTTTCACCGGGACGCGCTCACCAACCGCTCAATGTACCGCCGGTGCTTTTGATCTTTAATCTGGCGCTCGCGCCGCATCGCTTCCGACCGAGTTGCATACTCTTCCGAGTAAACCAACTTCCATGGACCTCGGTTTTTTAGCGCCAGGGAATACCCCGCATTGTGATATTGAAGACGCGCACCAAGGTCTTGCGTCTGACCTACGTAGAAGCGCCCTGAGGTTTCGCTTTGAAGGATGTATACGCGGTACGACATGGGAAGAATTTGGTGGAGCCGATGGGATTCGAACCCACGACCTCCTCGATGCCATCGAGGCGCGCTCCCAACTGCGCCACGGCCCCACCGATTGAAACTTACGACCTACCCGGTTTCACCGGGACGCACTTAACTGCGCCACGGCCCCACCGGGCACTGCTACACCAATGCTAGCATTCGTGTACAGACTTCGTCTATAAGTTGGAGCGCTTCGGTGGCACAGGAACTCTTGTTTACGCTGAGCGTCGAAGCGTCTGTGCCTAGGCCAGCACGTGAACCCGGAGGACGCGCATGCTCTTTCGTTATAACGCCTTGAGGATCTTGGCGGTCGCGGCGTTTGCCTGCGGGTTCGCCGGGATCACTCCTCCGTTTGCCTCCGCGCAGACAAACTTCGCGGCGGAGGTCCCGTTGCTCGATTGCGACGGCACGCCTTGCGTGGACGCGCGGATCGGCGATGGCAAGACCGTTCGCTTGGGCATCGACACCGGGAACGTGGACTCCGTGGTGGATTCGAAAGTCGCGGAAGCAGCGGGGCTGAAGCCTTCGGAGCCACCGAAGCCTGGCGCGCCTTCGGGAATGTTTCGCACCGTGATGGCCACCGTGCACGTCGGCGCTCTGACAATGGCGAACGTGCCCGCCGTCGGCATGGACTTGTCCGACATGATTTCGCAGAAGCAGATGCCGCATGTCGCGGGGACCTTGGCGTATCCGGCGTTCAAGGACCGCATCCTCCAATTGGACTTTGTGGCTCACAAACTGCGCGTGTCTGACGTGCTGACCGGTCCGGTGAAGTGCACCGGGGCGTGCGACACGATGGCGCTGGTCACTTTCGGGAAGGATGGCCCTCCCATTTTGGTGGCGGATGGATTCGAGATCAACGGAGTGAGCGTGTCGGCGCAGGTGGACACCATGTACACGGGTTCGCTGCTGGTCTACACCGCATCGATCGAGAAGCTGAGTTTGTCGGGCGCGGCGCAGACCACCGACGTGCGCTTGTTTCCGCTAACCGACGGAGATGTAAATATGAAGGTCGCCGAAGCGCAACAGGAAGGGTTCCGCGGAATCATATTGGTTAAGGAGGGCGCAAAGGTTTACTTCCCCACCGAGACGGTACATGAACCGGATGGATTGTTTGATGCCACCGTGGGTCTGGAGCTTTTTCGTGATGCGGTGCTCACCTTGGATTTCCATGACATGACCATCGGCGTGGTCAAGACGGCAGCGACCCCATAGCTGGTAGAGAACGGCTCTGCTGGATGCTTACTGTCCCACTCGAAGGTGCGCGAGGAACGCGTGGTGCAAGCGCGTCAGTGAACGGCCGCGAAGTACGGTGGCGCCGACCGTGCGCGTGGCTTCGTCATCGGCGATGCGGACGTAACGGCAGCGCGGGTCCTTCTCGACGGCCATTTCCGGGACGATGGAGACGCCCATGCCGGTGCTCACCATGCTGAGGATGCTGCTGAATTGGCCGCTCTCGAAAATGATCTTGCGGATTCAGGCGGGCGCGGTCGCAGGCGGCGATGGCCGTTTCGCGGAAGCAGTGGCCGTCCCGAACAGCAGGAATGGCTCTTTGCACTGCAATTGTCCACGAGACCACACGGCGGCGTCGACAATTCATGCTTTTTCGGCAGGACTGCGAAGAGTCGTCTCGCTCAAAAGGGAAGATTCGAATTCGTGGCCTCGCATTCGAGGGGCAGCGCCACAATCGCTACGTCCATGCTGCCTGCGCGCAGCTTTCCAGGAGCAACCTGGGCGTGATCTCTTCCACGATGGTGACGCGCGCCTGCGGGAATTTTGGAGAAAGCCGCCAGGATGCTCGGCAGAAAATAGGGAGCGATGGTGGGGATCACGCCGATGGTCAGGATCGGCCCGCTATCGGACGTCTTTGCTCTGGACCACATCGCCTTTCGGCGCACTTTCGAGTTCGCGGAACACGGCCCGCGCGCGCGGAAGAAACCCTTTGCCGACTCCGTGAGACGGACCGAGCGGCCAAGCCGGTCGAACAGGCGCGTGCCGAGCTCATCTTCAAGTTTCAGGATTTGCTGGGAAGCGACGGCTGCGCGACATGGCACTGCTGCGCGGCACGGCTGAATGCCCGTCTCGGCGATGGCGCAGAAGTAACGGAGTTGATGGAGTTCCATAGAGCACTACCGCCAGTGCTCCGAATCAGCGAACCCCAACCGGCAGCCATAGGCTGTGCCTATCCATTGTATGCGAAGTATATATTGGATGTATAGGTGGGCGAGGACTACTCTTGCATCGCGTTTCGCGCGGAGGGACCATATGCGCAGGTCAACCGCGAACTGAGGAGCATTTGACGGCGGATGAAAAAAATCATGACCACCGATGCGGGCCGTCCAGTGGGCGACAATCAGAACTCGCTCACGGTCGGACCGCGCGGCCCGGTCGTGTTCGAGGATTTTCTGCTGTTTGAAAAGATGGCGCACTTCAATCGCGAGCGTATTCCCGAGCGCGTCGTGCACGCCAAAGGGTCTGGCGCCTACGGCCATTTCGTCTGCACCAGCGCCGAGATCACGGAAATACACCACGGCCAAGCTCTTCAACGCCGTGGGCAAAAAGACGCCCGACGTTCCTTCGGTTTTCGACAGTCGGCGGCGAGAAAGGCTCGGCGGACACGGCAGCGCGACCCGCGCGGATTCGCGCTGAAGTTCTACACCGAAGAAGGCAATTGGGACATGGTCGGCAACAACACTCCGGTCTTCTTCATTCGCGATCCGCTGAAGTTCGGCGATTTCATCCACACCCAGAAGCGCGACCCGCAAACCAACCTGAAATCGCCCACCATGATGTGGGACTTCTGGTCGCTTTCGCCGGAATCGCTCCACCAGGTCACGATCCTGTTCTCCGATCGCGGCACTCCGGATGGCTATCGCCACATGGACGGCTTCAGCAGCCACACCTTCAGCCTGATTAACGACAAGAACGAGCTTTTCTACGTGAAGTGGCACTTCAAGACCAAACAAGGGCATCAAGAATTTCAACGCGCGAGCAGGCCGACGACGATGCGCGGGAAGCGATCCCGACTACGCACAGCGCGACCTGTTCAACGCGATTGAGGAAGGCGAACTTCCCGAAGTGGCGTGTCTGCGTGCAGATCATGCCGGAGAAAGAAGCCGAGACCTACCACATCAATCCGTTCGACCTCACCAAAGTCTGGCCGCACAAGGACTATCCGCTGCATCGAAGTCGGCGAGCTGGAACTGAACCGCAACCCGGAGAATTATTTCGCCGAAGTCGAGCAGGCAGCATTTGACCCGCGAAACATCGTCCCCGGCATGGGATTTTCGCCCGGACAAAATGCTGCAAGCCCGGCTGATTTCCTATCCCGGATGCGCACCGCTATCGCCTCGGCGTGAACTACGACGCGCTGCCGGTCAACAAGCCGCAATGCCCGTTCCATACCTACAACCGCGACGGCGCCATGCGCGTTCGACGGCAATCTACGGCTCGGCACCGAACTACGAGCCGAATAGCTTCGGCGGACCCAAGCAAGATCCCAGCGTATGTCGAGCGCCCGCGGCAAGTCAGCGGCACCGTCGCTCGCCATGACTCACCGCAACGACAGCGACTATTACACGCAGCCCGGGCAACCTGTTCCGGCTGATGGCCACGGACGCGAAGCAGCGGTCTGATCCACAACATTGTGGGCAGCCTGGGCCAGTCTCCGAAGCGCATCCAGGAGCTTGCAGGTCAAGCACTTCTACAAGGCCGATCCGGCTTACGGCACGGGCGTCGCCAAGGGCCTGGGCCTGGACATCGATGCGCTCGTTCAGGACAAACAAGCCACCGCAGCGGATTGAGTCAAGCAGTGAGTAGCGAGTAGTGAATAGTGAGTAGAGTGCGGCTCGGCTTTGCCACTAGTCAGCATAGAACGGGGCGAGCTTTGGCTCGCCCCGTTCTGTTTTTGATGACGTTCCGAAGCTGCCAGGAGCCGCGACCCCCGCGTTTCTGTACAATGGCTGGCTTATGGCGAAGCTTACCTTTCTTGGCGCGGCGGGCACGGTCACCGGATCCAAATATCTCGTGGAAGCGAACGGCAAGCGCTTGCTTGTGGATTGCGGCATTTTTCAAGGCTCGAACGAGCTGAGCGACCGCAACTACCAGCCGCTCTCGATCGATCCGAAAACCATCGACTATGTCGTTCTGACGCACGCTCATCTCGATCACACCGGTTGGCTGCCTTGCCTGGTGAAGGCGGGCTATCACGGTCCGATCTATGCGAACCCGGCGACGATTGAGCTCACCTCGCTGTTGCTGAAGGATTCCGCGCACCTGCAGGAAGAAGACACGCGAAATGCGCTCAAGCACGGGTACAGCCGGCACAAAGATCCGCACCCACTGTATACGACCGAAGATGTTGATCCCGTGTTGAAACGTAATGAAGCCCCTTCCGCGAACTGGCGCGTTCGAAGTTAGCCTGGAGTTCCACTTTGTGGCGTACGACGCGGGTCACATTCTGGGTTCCACAAGCTTGGAACTTACGATTACTGAGAATGGCAAGAAAATTGTCGTGGTCTTCTCCGGCGACATTGGGCAGTACGACCAGCCAATCCTCAAAAATCCGACGACGCCTTTATCGAACGCGGACGTACTGCTCTGCGAATCGACGTACGGCGATCGCGATCATGAAGCCGGCAATGCCGGTGAGCTACTGGCCGCAGTGGTGAATCGCGTTGCGCAACGCGGCGGGTCGATTGTGATTCCAGCGTTTGCGATCGGGCGGACGCAGACCTTCATGTATTACTTGCGGGAGCTGGAAGACCAGCAGAAAATTCCGCGCCTGCCGGTGTATGTAGATAGTCCTATGGCGCTCAGCGCGACGGATTTGTACGTGAAGTATCGCGAAGATCATGACAGGCGATTTGTGCAACTGGAAAGCGGCAACGGCGGCAAAGGCGATCCACTCAACGTGCACGAGTTTCATCTGACGCGGACATCGGATGAATCCAAAGCCATCAACAACGTGACGACGCCCTGCATCATTGTTTCGGCGAGCGGCATGGTATCGGGCGGACGCGTGCTGCATCATCTGGAGCAGAGGCTTCCGGATTCGAGGAATGCCGTGATCCTCGCAGGGTTTCAAGCACAAGGCACACGAGGCCGGGCGTTGCAGGAGGGCGCGAAGACCTTACGGCTCTTTGGACATGACGTTGTCGTAAGAGCGGAAATCGTGGTGCTGGGACAGTTTTCGGCCCACGCGGGCAAAAGCGAATTGTTGCGCTGGCTGACGGGTCTGCCCGCAGCGCCAAAGCAGACCTACCTGACGCATGGCGAACCTGCGGCGGCGCAGGCCTTGCAGCGAGCGATCCAGGACCAGTTTCGCTGGAAGGCAGCCGTGGCCCGCTACCTGGATACCGTGGAGCTCGGCAGCTAGGTAGCGTCCCGCGCCGGGCCACCGTCGATTCGATCGTCGCCGGGAGTACCCAAGAAAACGTTCTCTTTCATTTAAAAATGTTTAGAGATATCGGGAAACTTTTCGGCGGATGTCCTCGTCTATACAGGCAAGACCACTCGCGGGGTAGGGGGCTAACCACCACAGGGCAACCGACCGTCAGTTCCCTACCCCATTTCAGGCGCGAAAATAGTCGGGCACGTTGCAAGCGATAAGCCTGGGCCTCCATACACTCTCAATGCACCCATATTAGCTCGCGGCTCTGCGCAATCGAGAGCCTTCTCGTGATCTGGCGCAGATATTCCCTCCGAAATTATATAGCTACATATAAATTAGCGAGTCCGAATAGCGACTCCGCGGAGCGCGCGTTCCCCTCTGGCGGCAAGTCGTTGGAGACGCTCACTTTGGATGCCCTTCGCGAGCTATTGATTCTAAAATGTTTATGTTTCCGGGCCAAAAGCATACAGAGGAGGCTGACCGATCAGAGATCGGGAGAGTTGCGGAAACGCATGGTGCGCGGCTTAAATTCGGCGCGCAGGGAGATGGCGTTATCGCGGCCTTGCCGAGGGGTCTTGGCTGCGGCGTGGCAATGGAAAATGATGCGCTCGGTGTCGGGGTCGATAGTTGGGCGGCCGTCGGTTTCGCGGGGGAAATGAAATTCAGTGCGAGCGTCCTGGTCGTCGGTGGCGTCGATGAAACTCGCCTCCCTTAGGTCGATCGTGACGCCATCGGGTAGCTCCAGGAATATGGTGTCGTGCAGGTCCTGTACGGGATCGCGAAGGATGCGTTGAGGTTCGCTGCCTTCAATGGCGAGTACGTAGTCGGGAAGATTCGGCGCGTCGAGCGGCTGCGCGGTGCCACCAGAGCCACGTAGCTGCTTCAGACGTTGCTGCGCCAGGCGCACAACTTTGGAGGACCACCAGAGGACCGGCATCGGTGGTAGCTCCTTGCCGGGCCTGACTTCAATGCCGGACACAGGGTTAGTCAGATCGCGATTGAGCGAGAAGTCATCGACCCGACCCGTCTGGCGGTCGGTGTAATGAGTCGTTGATCGGGTATCGAGTTTCACCTGCGCCGGGCTCCAGGGTGAGTCCTGGAGAATGCGATAGGCGTCGGCGCGGTCCCATTTTTCCGGGGCCTTGTCCCAGGGGAGGGTCCCAAACGACGATGGGATGGCGAGCGCAGCAACGAGAAGAAGTCGGACGATCATGGCTGGACGATGAGATCGGATGCTGGAGGCGGCAGGATCGTTGTCCGTCAGTTCTTGCGTCCGCCGGGTGCGGTCGGACATATAATCTTCGGCCATGAGCGGCTTCCCTTCGCAAGCTCGGGACAACTTACATTTGCGGATCCATTGCGTGAACGTGTATGTGCGCGATCAGGATCGCAGCTTGCGGTTCTATCTGGATCAGCTTGGATTTCACCTGGCGTTCGATACGCGGTTGCAAACTGGCGAGCGGTGGGTGGGCGTTGCGCCCCCGGATGGGAGTGCAATTCTGGCTCTGATTGCGGCGAAGCCAGATACGCCTCAGTACAAGATGATTGGGCGAAGCACGCAGGTCGTGTTTGTCACCGAAGACGTCAGCGCGAAGTTTCAGGAATGGTCGAGGCGCGGGGTGCGCTTTTCGCATACACCGCGATTGAAGCGCATCAAGTACGAACAGCTGACTCGCAGTCACGACGGCGAAGAGGTTGCGCCGCATTCGACTATCTCGTCCCCCTTGTTGGGAGGGCAGTCCACGATTTGGGGCGGGGTCTACACGAGATTTCGCGATGTCGACGGCAACTCATTTTCGCTGGTGAGCTTTGACGAAATGACGCAGGCAGTTGAGCTGCAACGGCGCATCGTTGCCGAAAAAGTGGAAGCGGAGCGGCGGGCCGCGCGCGAACTGGAAATCGCCAAGGAGGTGCAGGCGCGACTCTTCCCACAGAAGCGGCCCGTTGTGGAGAGCCTCGACTATGCCGGCGTGTGCATCCAGGCCCGGCAGGTTGGCGGTGACTACTACGATTTTCTCGATCTCGGTCCGAAGCGGCTGGGGTTGGTGATCGGTGATGTTGTGGGCAAAGGGATTGCTGCGGCGCTGCTGATGGCCAATCTGCAGGCCAATTTGCGGAGCCAGTGCGCGATCGCTTTAGATCGGCCACAGGATGTGCTGCGCGCAGTGAACCGGCTGTTTTGCGAGAACACCCCGGATGGAGGCTTCGCTACGCTTTTTTTCGCGGAATATGAGCAAGCGACGGGACGCCTTCGCTATGTCAATTGCGGTCACTTATGCGCGCTGCTGCTGCGCGCCGACAATTCGCTGGAGCGGCTGGATGCGACCGGAACGGTCCTGGGACTGTTCGAGGATTGGGACTGCGAGATGGGTGAACGCACGATTTGTTCCGGCGACATGTTCGCATTGTACACCGACGGGATTACGGAAGCGTTCGACCATGCAGACGAGGAGTTCGGCGAGGAGCGGCTGATCGAAGTATTACGACGAAATCGCGAGCGATCCTCAGGGGCTTTGCTCGATGCGGTTGTCGAGGAAGTGCGGCGGTTCAGCCCCCACGAACAGCGCGACGATATTACGATGATTGTTGCCAAGTGCCGATGACCTCAACGCGTTCCGTTTTATGCAGCAATTTGCGGCTGCGGGCTTTCATTGCTGGCGTCCCGTTTCGCGCGGCCTCGCGTAAGATCTCGATCACCGCGGCTCGCATCGCCGCGTCACTCCGCGCCAAGTCCGCCAGGCCCTGGAGCGCGAAGGTCTTAACGATGGAGCTACGGTCCGCAAGGTAGAGTTCCAACGTGGATGCGACACGCTCTCGTTCCATCGAGTTGAGCGGGAGCCGAGGAACCATGGCCGCCAGATGCCAGCGCAATTCAGCGTCCTTCGCTTCGGCCATCAAACCTAACAACTCTTTTTTGTAGGGCATCAACAACTCAGGCTTTTTGCGGGTGACCTTCTCGACGGCGTCAGCGGTGCGCATTCGTATCACAGGATCTTTTGACCACAGACCGGTGATCAACTCAGGAAAGAGCTCCCGCTTCCTGAGCACGATTGCCGCTACGTGGTCCGCACGACCGATGGAGCGTCGATCCCCTCCCGCCAGGAGCGTAGTTATATTCCTCCGGCCCATCGAGGCCGCATGATACCTCAGTTCACGCCTCCATTCGCGAGCCCTGTAGCCGCGGTCTCTGAGACCGCGGGGTTTAGATCAAAGTGCTACCCATACTTCCACAGAGTGCGCTTGGTTTCAGTCGTATCAGACTTAAACCCCGCCCTGTCGAAGGAGTCGGCCACAAATGCTAGCCCAAGCCGGCGCTAAGCAGGACGAAGCTTGGCGAAGCGCAGTTCGGCGGCGGCAAGCGTCTCTTCTTTCTTGCAGAACGTGAATCGAACTTGCGTGGCGCCATCGCTGGGGTCGTTGTAAAAGCTGGAGCCCGGGACGCTGGCAACACCGATTTCTTCCACTAAATACTTGGAGAAGCGAACATCCCTGGTGGCAGCCGGAAAGCGCGCTGGATCGGGATCAGGAAACCGCGATATGTCCGTCATGATGTAGTAGGCGCCGCGAGGTTTGAAGACCGTGAAGCCGGCGCGCGTGAGGATTTTCAGGAGGCGGGCGCGTTTTTCGGCATAACTCGCGGCGAGTTTGTCGTAATAAGACTGCGGCTGCTTCAGCGCAATGGCCCCGGCTTGTTGCAGCGGGGCGGCGGCGCCTACGGTGAGGAAATCGTGGACTTTGCGGATGGACGAAGTGGCGTCAGGCGGAGCGATGGCCCACCCTACGCGCCATCCGGTGACGCTGTAGGTCTTGGACATGCCGTTGATGACGATGGTGCGGTCGCGCATGCCATCGATGCGAGCCATAGTGATGTGCTCGGTCCCGTCGTAGAGGATGTGCTCGTAGATTTCGTCGGTGATGCAGTAGGCGTTCCAGCGGACGCAGAGATCGCGGATGAATTCGAGTTCGCCGCGCGTGAACACTTTCCCCGTGGGATTGTTGGGCGTGTTCAGGATGATGGCTTTTGTCTTGGGACCGAAGGCCGCCGCTAGTTCGTCTTCCTCGTAGGTCCACACATCATCTTCATTCTTCGGTGGACTCATTTTCACGAAGCGCGGAGTCGCGCCGCTTAAGATCGCGTCCGGGCCGTAGTTCTCGTAGTAGCGGCTCGAAAACTACGATTTCGTCGCCCGGATTGATGATGGCCATCATGGCGGACATCATGGCTTCGGTCGAACCACAACAAATCGTGATTTCGCGTTCGGGATCGATGCGCACGCCCTGGGTGCGCTCGAATTTTTCGACGATGGCGTCGCGCAACGGTTTCGCGCCCCAGGTAATCGCGTATTGATTGATGTCGTCGGAGATCGCCTGGCGGGCGGCTTCTTTTATTTCGGCTGGCGCCGCAAAATCGGGAAATCCTTGCGAGAGATTGACCGCTTTGTGCTTAAGGGCCAGCCGGGTCATCTCGCGTATCACGGACTCGGTAAATTGCTCGGCTTTGGCGGAGAGCATGCGGCGGCCGATTTGCGCCATCGAGGTTTCAGGAGTGGTCATGGGTTTGCGTTGAAAGGTAAAAGTCTAAAGTTGAATCGGAGAAAAGCAAAGAAAAAGAAAAGAGGAAAAGATAACGCAGACACGCTGAGCGCACCGAGCGAGCGCGGAGCAAAGCACGGGTTTGTTAAGTTACGAGTTCGGTTGCAAGATTCTCGCCAGCTCGTCATGACCAGACGGGTTATGTAGGCGCCGGGCTTCAGCCCGGCGCTGCGTGTCCACAGCTCCGCTACCCCTGAAGCCGTTCGTCCAAGGATGGGGGCGCTATTTCTCGATGACCGCAGCCAGCAGAGGATTTGCAGGCATCTTTCAATTACTGCGGCGGCGGTGGCGGATCAGCCTCTACGGTGGCCGGAGTTGCGACCGTTGGAGTTAGGACGCTAGGAGCTTCCGTCGCGGGAGTCGCAATGGTTGGAGCCGCGGCCGTGGTGGCCGCGGTTGAAGCCGGTGTTGCCCCTTGGCCGTAGATCAAGCGATAGACCTCCGCGTTGCGCAGGACGATTTGCACGTAGTCGCGCGTTTCGGTGAAGGGAATGGACTCCACCAATTCCGCGATCTCTTCGTACTTGCGTTCGGCGCGCCACGCGGCGATGCGGTCTTCACCCGCGTTGAAGGCGGCCAGCGCGTACTCGGGAGCACCCGTGGCCCGCTGCAGGTCCGCGATGTACAGCATGCCCAGCTCAAGATTATATTCGGGTTCAAAGAGCTTCGTTTTGACGTAGCGCACTTTGAGCTGCTTGGCCAGCAGCTTGCCGGTTTTCGGCAACACTTGCATCAAGCCAATGGCATTCGCGTGAGAGACAGCATCCGCCTGGAACGTGGACTCCTGGCGGATCAGCCCGGCGGCAATCATGGGATCGAAATCATTGCGGGCGGCTTCGCGGCGCAGCGAGGCTTCGTATGGCAGTGGGTAGAGCGTTTTCCAGACGTTCACCGGCACGTCCGAGAATTTGCGCGAATCGAAACTGGGAACGATCAGGCGCCCGTACGCCATGCCGGTGGCGAAGTGGCCTTGATCGAAAGCGGCTTGGGCGGCTTCGAAAAGCAGGCGTGGCGAGCCGGTGGCAAAGAAGGCGGATTTTAGCTCCAGCTCGGCGCTGGCGTCGAACGCAATGATGCGCAGTGCCTGAGCGCGCACCCAGCGGTCTTGGGCGGCGGCTGGGATCGCCTCGTCAAAGGGACGCAACGCAGGCGCCGGCGAAATTGCGGCAAGGAAATCGGGAGGATCCTCGTCGCCAGCTCCCATTTTGTCCAGTCGCACGGCGGCCGCTCGGCCAAAATAAGTTTGCGGGAAGCGATCCGCGTCGGTGTGGAAATACGCCCGGGCGTGGCCGGGATTGCCGCTGCGTTCGGCGTTGCGCCCCAGCCAATAGAGTGCGTCGGGAGCGTTGGCGGACGTCGGATACTTGCGCAGGAATGCCGTAAGCTTGTCGTCCGCGTACGGCTGGCGATCGAGATAAGCGATCCAGGCGACGCGCCACTCGCAGTTGAACGCGTACTTCCCCGCCGGAGAATTATCCAGGATGCGCTGGTAGTAGCTCACCGCTTTGGCGCGATCCAGCTCCACCCAGTAATAGTTGCCGACCATCATCAGCGCTTCTTCCGACCATTTGCTGGACGGATATTTCTGCAGCGACTTGCTCGGCGCTTGTTAACATCTCCGATTCTTTCTTTGCGGAGCGATAGATCTGGGCCAGGTCGAAAATACGCTCGGCATCGACTTCGGGATCGGTGATGGCAAGTGAAGACACCAACGAAGGCGCGCCCTTCAGTTGAACGCGTGCCTGCGCCCCGCGCAGCAGCGCGTGCTGGCGATGCGGATTGGCGGGATCTTTCAGCGACGCGGCTAGCTTCTCGAACTCGGCGCGCGTCTCTTTCCATTTGTGCTGGTCGTAGAAAATTTGTGCGCGTTGTTCCTGCAATTCCAGACTGGGAACCGGATACTCATTGCCAAGAGCTGCTTTCATCTGGGGAAGCGCGGTCGCGGCGGTCTTGCCTTCGTCAGACAGGGGATTTTTGTAATAGAGAAGCTGGTAGTCCTTCGCCGCGCGCGCGTTTTGTCGCGCCGCTTTGTACGCCTGGGCGCGGAGCAAGAGCAGCGCGGGGTGCACGGACGTCGCCGGGTATGCTTCCAGGGCCTCGACCGCCGTTTGGGGATGGCCTGCTTCAATGGCCGCCGGTGCGAGCGCCTCGAGAACCTGCTCTTTAATTCCAGTGTTTGGATAGTCGTGCTCGATGGTCTCAAGCGCGGTGAACGCCTCCGCGTTGCGCTTCAGCACCCGCTGTGTCTGAGCGGTCCAGTAGAGAACGTAGTCGCCGAGCAGCGTGTCGCTCTTCGCTTTCGTCAACCACGCCAAGGCTTGCTGCGAGCGATTTTTGTTGTAGTCGTCGTAGCCGAGCGCCAACGCCGCGCGCGCTCCCCACACACTGCCGCCATTTTTCGCTGCAAATGCGGAAAGTTTCTCGTACGCCCCGGGTGCGGCGTTGTGCAGCGCGCGTGCCAGGCTCGAGAGCTCCCGCTGCGCGGCTTCGTCCTCCGGCGTAGCGGCGGTAATCTCCGGAGCGGAAGTATTCGGCGCGCAACCCATGCGGCAAGGGACCGGCTTCGGCTTATTCGATTTTTTCTTTTTAGCATGGGCCTGCTGTGCGGGAACGTCGAGCGGCACAGCGGCCAGCAGTGCGCCACACACAAGGATGGCCACAACGCGGGAGAGATAAATGGCCCGAGGTTTCGCCGCGCTACTGTGCAGCGAATACCGCAATCGCGCGTGTGCGCTCGAAGACGCCGGTAGTAACGCGCATATAGCCGCCGCCAACCTAGTGCCGGGTGGCAGTGGTGGCGTAAGGATATTCGCCGAGGGCATGCGCGTCGCCCTCCGCGAGGATCTCCACCATCCAGCGATAAAAGTAATCCACCGGGTGGTCCATGATGGGTTTGAACCGCCGGTCATATTCTCGATGAGCTTTCTCAATGTCATCACGCAATCGGACGCAGATATCTTTGTGCTCCCGGCCGAGGCGCACCTGCTCCGGTCGTAACATCTTAATATCTTGCATCGAAACTTTCGCGACTCTATTTGCGCGGCGGTGTAGTTCTTGTTCTTCGGGAGACAACCGGCTCACGTTGAACGTGCCCGCATCTTCAGGCTCCCCGGCAACCGGCGGAGGGGCCTCGATTTCGTGGGCCTCGGCGACCGGCAATTCCGGAAGCGCCTCAGGTGTCGGGGCGCGTTGCTCTTTCACCGCTGGGGGCGCGACGCGTGGCTCGGGGGCGTGCGGCGCTTTTGCCACCGGAGGAGCGACATGTGCCACCGGCGCCGCTGCGGGCTGCCGGATCGACGCGGGCCCAACCTGCTGCTGGACCGTGGAGACGGTCTCCGCCGGTACGGGCTCGGCGGTAGCGATCGTGCTGGCGATGCGCGCGATCTCGGTTTCAAATGGCGAGCGCGGCCCAGGCTGTAACGACACCGCAACAAACCGGGACAATACTTCTAGCGACGCCGAAAGCGACGCCGCGGAGGTCTGCGCTCGCAGCATCGGCGCCAAGGCGTTGACTGGCTTGGTACTTCCGCAAGCCGCCACCACATCGGCGATGGCCTGGTGCAGCTCGTCCGACGTCCGCTGAATGCGCTCTAAATTGTCGCGCAAAGCCCGCGAGACCGCTTGTTCGATGGCGCTCGGCGTGTGCGTTTCTGGTGGCATACCGGTTTCGCGGCGATTTCGCCCAAAATCTCCCGTTTTGTGATTCTGGAGGGTAGGATGCCCTGCGTCAACCGCCCGACGGTACTCTTGTGCCTAGAAGTACCCCTTTGGCACTCCCCCGGTTAGCGCGGCGTCCTGAAACTCCTGGCGGTCCGCGTCGAGCCATGGTTTGTGGGGTGCAGGATCGCTGAGCGGTGCCATGAGGCCGTGCAAGGAGCCGCTCCACAATCCTCAACGAGCCCAAGAATACGAGTTTTACCCGATAGCGGCGGATCTCCGGCCCGTTTACTTTGAATTCGCGAAAACGGAGATTCGTCCTTATTCCCACGAATTCCGGCGCAGTGACATCCCGGAGCCAAGCCCATTCGAATCCTGGTAGCAGATGATCACGCGGTAGTCCGACACGGCCTGACGACCATCCTCAACACACCAGCCGGCTGGGACGTCTGCGGCCAGGCGACGTCCGGCGCAGAAGCCGTCGCACTAGCCAATCAACTCCGACCCGACATCGTCGTAATGGATCTGAATATGCCGGGGATGACCGGCCTCGAAGCCTTGCGAGCCATCAAGGATCGCCTGCCCAACACCGGAATCGTCGTGTTGACCCTTCACTTCTCGGAACAATTAGTCCGCGAGATCTTCAAGGCTGGCGCACGGGGCTACGTGATGAAATCCGACGCCGATCGCGATTTAGTGGAAGCCGTCTCGGCGGTTGCCGCGGGCAAGACCTACTCCACGGTCAAAGGTACCCAGCCGGCGGAGCCAAGAACGATGTCACGCGCACCCGCGCGCGGCGCACTCCGGGAGAGCCTGACCGATCGCGAACGCGACGCAGTTCGCACCATCGCGCAAACCATGCGCAAGCTCCTCTAAAAATCTGTTTCAGGATTTCAGCAATCAGCGACTGTCAGACCGCTGTACCGCCACTCTCTCGGAAATAGGCACAGCCGCAGGCGCCCCCACGGAAGAAGAAACCCCCGACCGCTCGTTCCTGCTCTTCTTTTCGGCCACATCGAACTCGATGTCCGGCAGCTGCTCGACGGCGCGCCGCAGCGACTGCTCCCAACTGGCATGGATCGAGTTCAAGTCCGGATCCCCGGCTCCCACCCGCCGGTAGCGCGTAACCTCGAGGCTATCTCTCTTATAAAGCAGCAGATCAAAGGGCGGCCCCACCGTCACATTCGATCGCATGGTAGCGTCCATCGAAAGCAGCGCATATTTCGCGGCCACTTCCAGCGAAGTCGACTCCTGGATGCCACGATCAAGAATCGGCCGCCCGTATTTGCATTCCCCAAGCTGCAGGTACAGCGAATCCTCGGTAGCGGCCAGCGGATTTCCCTGCGGGTATACCAGATAAAGCCCCTGGTCTTTCCCCTTCACCTGGCCGCCCAGCAGCAAATGCACATTGAAGTTGTAGGAATCCCGCTCCAGTGAAGCCCGGTCGATATCCGAAACCCGGCGCACGCAATCACCCACGATCCGCGCCGCATCATACAGCGACTTCGCCCGCGCCAACCCCTGCCCAGAATCAAAATCGTCGCGCAGCAGGCTGATCACCGACTGGCTGATCGACAAGCTTCCGCTGGTCAGAATCACAAAGACGCGTTCGCCCGGCTGCACGAACTGATGCATCTTGCGGCAGGTGTTCACCTGATCGAACCCTGCATTGGTTCGGGAATCCGACGCCAAAACAAGCCCTTCTCGAGTCGCAATTCCCAGGCAATAGGTCACATGTCCCTCAAGCCCCTGAGTGTATGATATCGCGCGGTCAGCGTCGACCGCAGATTTCCGATGCGTTGCCACAAAAAACCGTGTCGCGCTCCTCGAAGCCCCCGCGGCAAGCTACGCATCTAAAGTTCACCATTGCGTCAGGGAGAAAGGGGTCTGACCTCGCCGATGTTAATTCGGATCGGATACGACATTCAATTCAATATCCTCGCCGAAGTTCCGATTGTCGCACTGCTCAACGTCCACCCCTCCCGCGATTCCGACTTGCTCGAACCCGACGCTGTGCGCACCGAGCCGCAAATAGCCGTCGAACGTTTCATCGACCGTTTCGGAAACACAAGCGCCCGCATGGTCGCTTCCCCTGGCCAGTTTCGCATTCACAACTCCACTCTGATTCACGACTCCGGCCTTCCCGACGCGCAAGGCTTCGACGCGCAAGAAGTCCCGGTCCAGAACCTCCCCACCGATGTGCTCCTTTTTCTGATGAGCAGCCGCTATTGCGAAGTCGATCTCCTCGTGAACACCGCGGTAGAACTGTTCGGAGCGGTGCCCAAAGGATGGCCCCGCGTCCTCGCAGTTTGCGATTGGGTCCACCGCAATGTCACCTTCGGCTATAAATTCGCCAGCTCCACCCGCACCGCGCTGGGCGTTTACACCGAGCGCATCGGCGTCTGCCGCGATTTCCAGCATCTCGCCATCACCTTCTGCCGCGCCCTCAACATTCCCGCTCGCTACGCCACCGGCTACCTTGGGGATATCGGCGTCCCTCCCGCGGATTGCCCCATGGATTTCAGCGCCTGGTTCGAAGTTTATCTAGGCGACCGCTGGTGGACCCTCGACGCCCGGCACAACACCCCACGCATCGGGCGCGTCTTGATGGCCACCGGCCGCGACGCCACCGACTGCGCCATCACCACCTCCTTCGGCCAAACTTCTCTCACCAAGTTTGTGGTCGTCACCGACGAAGTGAAGTAGGTAGCACAGACACTCCTGTCTGTGTCAGCCTCACCCAACCAAGAATGTAATCTGGTTCCGATGACGCCGATTGAAATCCAGTACCTCGAAACGATTTGATGTTTCATTCGTACAATAGATTGCGGGTGTTCGGAAGGGAGTCCCTTATGACTGCGAAAATGGCGATTGCCTCAATGACCCTTTTAAGCCTCGCTATTTCTGGTTAACACGCAACCTCATATCGCTTGTGTAGTGATGGCTTTGGCGAAGTTGGCGGGCCATGTGTCCCTCTAACAGGCTGCGGAAGAAGTCTTTTTCTTCAGGAGGTCGGTGCTTTAGTTCATCCTGAGCCTGAAGGGCGCCGACGTAAACTCCGTGCTCTCAACGGGCTTCAGTTTACCCTGAGGAATGAAGGGCCCCTGAAGGAAGCTTCTTTCTTCGTCTTGTTGCATTTTTCCGCAGCCTGCTGATCGTGCAAACGCAGTAGCGCTGCCCCAAATGTCCAGTTATCTGCATGGATAGCGGTAAAGTGGCATGAATCCCAGGAGGTGTCGCGTGAATAAAAGACTCTGTTTTGTGTTTGCTGCATGCATGGCGGTTCCCGTTGCTCTACTCGCGCAGGAAAAGTCACAAGCGCCGGCCACTCCGCCAGCGAACCCGATTACGGTGAGCGAAAAAGTCGTCTTCTCTGTTGTGAGCAACGCCGTCATCGGTGCGGCCCAGAAAATGCCGGAAGAAAACTACTCCTTCAAACCGACACCAGAGGTGCGCAGTTTCGGCCAGCTCGTTGGCCATGTGGCGGACGAGACGTATTTCTTTTGCTCGCAAGCCACAAGTGAAACAAACCCATCAAAGGACATCGAGAAAACGAAGACCTCAAAAGCCGATCTCGTGGCCGCGCTCCAGGGCGGAGTCGCCTTTTGCAACAAGGCCTTCGACAGCATGACCGATGCGAAGGGCAGCGAAATGGTGAAATTCTTCAAATTCAACCTGGCGAGGCTCAGCTTGTTGTCGATCAATACGGCGCACACCGATGAGCACTACGGGAACATGGTGACCTATCTGCGGCTCAAAGGAATTGTGCCGCCGACGAGTGAAAAACAGCCGCCACCAGCAGCACCGAAATAGACCGTTCGCGGGACCAACGTAACAACCGCCACACTACTCCAATTCTTTGGCGTCCTGGTTTGCCTCCGTGCTTCAAGCAAATTCACAATTTGCGGCGGGCGCGCTTTTCATGGGTCACGCTTGGAAGCTGAAACCTATAGCCTATGCAGTGTTCCGTCAGGATGAACCTGGGATGTGCGGGATCTTTCTCAATTTTCTTCCGTAGCTTGTTTATCACTACCCGAAGGTTTTCGGTTTCCTCCCCATAATCCGGTCCCCACACGGCTCGCAAAATGTTCCTATACGTAAGCGGCTTTCCCTGCTCAGACACGAGAACACGCAGCACATCGAATTCTCGGCGGGTGAGGTGAATTCTGTCGCCGCAAACATCAACCGCTCTTTTTTTGACATCCACGGTCAATTCCGAA
The DNA here is from genome assembly GCA_963810355.1 of uncultured Acidobacteriota bacterium. Classification (GTDB taxonomy): domain Bacteria; phylum Acidobacteriota; class Terriglobia; order Acidiferrales; family UBA7541; genus Acidiferrum. The sequence continues at coordinate 290,479 of CAWENU010000018.1, read as the reverse complement.
GTCTCGATCTTCGGAAGCGGTTGTTCGATAGTACAGCGTCTCAGCGCAGCTCGAACGCGTGCGAGCAGTTCTCCCATTGCGAAAGGCTTCACGACGTAATCGTCCGCGCCGGAATCGAGCGCATCAATTTTGTCACGTTCGGACTTGCGGACCGTCACCATGATGATGGGTCCTGTAAAGGACAAGCGAATTTTGCGGCAAGCTTCAAGTCCGCTCATGTCGGGCAAGTTGAAATCCATCAGAATAAGATCAGGACGTTCCTGTAGAACCTGTTCGATACCTTCCTGGCCGTTCTTCGCCTCGACGACGTCATAGCCAGCGTTCAAAAGTGTTATTTGCAGAACCCGGCGAATTTGTGGCTCGTCGTCCACCACGAGAAGCGTGGCATCGTTCATGGAATTGTCGTCTTTCCGTAGGCACCCGCAGCGAGGCGGGCGAGGAATCTATCAAGTTATCCGCAAAGTGCGAAAATGGTACAGCACTGGTTGTAAGGAATTCTTCAAGGAGTCCTAAGGAGTTCATAAAGGCAATGAGGAATCTGGATCTCCTTCTGGACAGCCTTCTTGCACGACAGTTAGGCGCATCGACTTTTCAGCCGTAGATTGCGGAAGGCACGAGAAATAACGCTCAGAACAGGATTTTCGGAGATCTGAGTGCGAGCAGGCTTCTGCGGCACTACACATCGGCCTCGGAGCCGCAGCCAAGTGCCGAGCCGTGCCCGATGGCAGACTTCGCCCCGCTGCATTGCTATGACTTGGGAAACGTCCTCCGATAATCCCTCTGCACGAATTGCTGCTGTTCTCAGAAATCGAGGCGCAAGGCCAATTGCCCGGTGCGATTTCCGCCTGAGCCCTGTGGCAGCACAGATGTGAGCATCCCGAAGGTTGACGGGTTGCTAATATTCAACGCGGGCGGCGCGTAATTGGCGCGATTGAACACGTTGGTGAACGACGCTTCGAACCGTAGCCGCATTCGTTCACTTAGATGGACGACTTTGGCCAGCCCCGCATTAACGTTGATCAAGTTTGGCCCCTGCAAAATGCCCAAGCCGCAAGTGCCAAACCGCCCGGCATCGGTGGGCGGAAGCGCAAAGGCGGCGAAGTTAAAGAAATCTGACGGGGTCCGATTCGAAGGTACGGGATTTCCGACGCAATCCGGGCGCGCAATCGCCGATCCTTCTTGTTTCGCACGATCATATTTGTGTTCGATTGATCGTCGAAGCTGCCGTCATCGTGGGCGTCAGCCACTGGCCGGTTTGTATCGTCGTAACCGTGCTGAGACTCCAGCCTCCAATAACTGGATTCAGGTGCTGAGGTACGTTGATGTTCTGCCCCTTTCCGAACGGCAGTTGGTAAGTGCCCGTCAACAGGAAACGTTGTCTCGCGGCGTCCCCACCACGTTGCCGCGGTCGTACTTGATGTTAAAGTGGTCGGCAATCTCGACGGCGTAGGGCTCTTCGCTGGCGAATACGCCGGGCGCGTCGCTGCCTTGCGCGTCGCTGATATTTTTCGCCAAGGTGTAGTTCGCCTGGAACGTCAGCCCATGCGAAGCCCTGTGTTGAACTTCGACTATACCCGACTGATAACTTTGAGTTCCGATGCTCTCCGACTCCATCAACAGATCCAGTTCTGGAAGGGCGCACGGGGATCGACGACTGAGTATCCGTTGTTCGGAATGGTGTAGGGGGTGGTGCTTGCCGGAATTTGGTTGAGGTCTACGGTGATGGGAAGATGGTAGGTCGCCTTGGCCGGTGTAGCTCAACCGGACCGTTGTGTTGGGTGTCAGTTGCCGTTCCACGGTCAAGTTCCATTGCGCTGACGAAGGATCCTTCCAGTGCGGATCGTTTGCCTCCTCGAAATCGCCGCCGCCTAAACTGGCCGCCGCGTTCGGAGGGGACGTGTCCGGAAACTGGAACGCCGCAACACCGTTTCGTGACAGGAATTGTTGTAGGTGAGCAGATCCGAGAGGGCGATGATGCCACTGTTGAAAGACATGGGGCCAAGAGTCGTCATGGTATAGATGCCAAAGCCGGCGCGAATGACCGTCTTGTCGTTGTTGAACGGACGCTAGGCGATGCTCACGCGCGGGTCAAAATCATGCCAATTCCATCCCGAAGGCCTTGAGGAAGCCCCGCCTGGCTCGCCGTCTCGATGTTCGAACACGGAGCGACGGGGTCTCCGTAGTCCGGAAGCGAACATGCGTTGAATCCCTGAAGAAATCCCGTGTATATCTGCTGGCAGGAGCGGATTGTTTGCGATAAAGGGATAGAACTTGTCCGGAACGACGACGGTCAAGTTGTTCCCCGTCGTAAGAAAGGTAGCTATATCGCCATTGGTTTCCTGAAACGGCGGAAGCAATTCCCACCGTAGTCCGAAATTGACCGTGAGATGCCTGTTGACCTGCCATGTGTCTTGACCGTAAACGCCCCAGTGGACACTGCGTCGCATCCATTTGTGGGCCCGATGACCGCGAAGTAAGACGGGTTCGGCATGCCGAGCAGAAAATCGCCGAAAGAGTAGCCGGTGAGGTTCCCGCTGAAGGTGAAGTTGCCATAGTCGTCGGACGGCGCAGAAGTACATCAGGGCGTTGTAATGCTCTCTGCGGGCATCGAATCCAAATCGAAGCGTGTGCTTGCCCATGATCTTGGTGAGATTGTCGGTGAATTGGACGTGTTCCCCGAAATGTGTCGTCCAACCCTGTCCTGCCCGATGTTGGTAACGGAGCCGTCGGCGAAATTGAAGGTCGGGAAGGCATCGGCCGTGGGATGCGAGGCAATGGTTCACTCGCATGATCGAAGACCAGCCCGAGTTGAGAAATGGCCGTCGCGCCCCTGGATGGGGAACGTGTCATTCTCGTTGTAATTGGTGAACCCGAAACGGAATTCGTTCAGCAGCGTCGGGGTGATCGCATAGTTGTAGGAAACCACCAGGCTGCGATTCTGTTCGTTGGCCCCGTCATTCGGCAGAAAATTATTGGCGGGTGCAATCGATGCCGGCGTTGTTGGACTCGGTATAAAAGGCGTTCTTGAAGCTGTAGCGCACGTAGACCTGCTGCTTGGATTTGATGTTGTGATCGACCCGCACATCGAAGCCATTGGAGTTCGACGGGTTCGGCACCAGAGTCTGATAGTTGTAGGAGGGGTTCACGACGCCCAGGTTCGCGTTGGGCAGGGGATAGTAGCTTCAGCAGGGCCTGCGCCACGGGATTGATGCAGGCCGGGCACGAGCCGGTCGGGATGGTGTTGTTCGGAAATGCCGCGCCCGTGAAGGGATTCATCACCGGGCCCAGTCCCGAGTGCCTGTGACCAGACCGTTCAAATTGCCGTCTCTTTCCGCCGCCGTCGGCACGAGAAGCTGTTCCGGGTAGGACTGCGTCTTGCGGTTTCCCTCGTAATCGACGAAGAAAAACGTTTTGTCTCTTCCGTTGTACAGTTTGGGGATGGTCACGGGGCCGCCCAAACTGCCGCCGAAAGTGTTAAAGGTCCGTGGCGCCTTGACGCGTGAAATTCAGAACGGTGGCATCCAGACGCATTGTTCTGAAAGTATTCAAACGCGCTGCCATGCAATTGATTGGTTCCGCTCTTGGTGATGAATGTCACATCGCCGATCTGCGCGAACTCCGCGTTGTTGTTGAATGCCGTGACTTTCATCTCGGCGATTCCTTCCATGGATGGGATAGGCGTCCTGCAAGCGCGCCGTTCAAACGCACGTTGGCCGTCGAAATTCCATCCACGGAGAAGCCCACCTGGGCCGCGGTTGCGCCGCCGACGGCAGATATTTCCCTGCGAGTCCTTCGTCACGTCGGGAGATACGGCCAGGCCGCCAGAGGGCTGGACGATACCGCCCGGGAGTTGATAGGCAACTGGGTGATGTCGCTATTGAGCTTCGAATCGGTAAGTGTGGCATTTTCGGTGTTCACAACTACAGCCGACTCGCTTACTTCGACCGCCTGACTCTGCGCCGCCAAGGCCAGCTTCAGATCCATACGGAGGTTCTGCCGCGCCGCCAACTCCACTCCTTCAATAGTTGCCTTAGCGAAATCCTCCTTAGTTGCCGCCAGACTGTAGTGACCAGGCTTGACGTTTTCAAACACGAAGTTCCCGTGATCATCGCTTATCGCTGTGAAATCGGAGTTCTCATCAACACTGTGTAGGATGACATGCGCCTGCGGGATAGACGACCCGCTCTGGTCCAGCGTCGCGCCGCGAATGCTGCCGAAGGTCGATTGGCCCATCGTCCACCGCGCTGACAATAGGATCAAAATCAAGAGTGTCGATACTTTCGCGGACATCCTGAGGTCCCCCCTTCTTCTCATTTGCACAAGTCGTGCGCAAAGCGTGGGACGAAGATGACTAGATCCGTATAACGAAATCGTGAAGACTTTCAGCAAAGAACGGATGGGCTGTATGAGTTTCTTGAATCGCGCAACAAACAATTGATTGGGTACATTCGTGTTGTTGATTGCTCTCTCAGGACGATGCAGCCAACAGCTATCGGAATGCCGGGTGCCCCTACAATAAAGTCGTCCTCTAAAGTGTGGATTCGATCGGACTGCGAGACGCTCTCCCCTTCACAGCCCCCAATGACCCGAAGGGGGCCCCAGCTTCGCATTTTGAACCTGGGTCTTGGGTTGCCGCTTCCTTTACCAAGGAAGCCGGGTGCCCCGGACAAACGATGACGATAGGACGAGAGGCTGTTCCCATTCACAAACCGACCGGTTGTGGAGGGTGCCTGGGTCCGATTAACTCGACCGCGGCTGTCGGTGGCACGGCTACTTTTGAGGCGCTGGCGTTTGGGCAAAACGGTGCTTGGCAAAATGTCACTAACTTTACCAACCCTAGCGGCAGCGCAGTCGTGGTCTGGAGCAGCGATAACTCCAGTGTCGCGACTTCCCAGGGAAGGGGAAATTTCAACGGGGTCAAGTCAGGAAGTTTCAATGCCGTTGCGAACGCCACTTTGATCGATCTTAACGCAGACTGCCCCGAGGGATCGAACCAGATTTGCCCCAATAGCCCTTATCTCGATAGCTCGGGAGGCCAAATCTCTCAGCAGATCCCTACAAGTCTTTCAATTGTTTCAGGGACCGACTCCACCACAACGGAAGGTCTTTGCACGACAAGTGGGGGCAAAGCGGGATGTGGCGTAACAAGGACCTTCAGGTACCAAGTCAACGACCAAAATGGGCGACCGATTGCCGTGGCTAATCTACCGATCGGTGACGTAATCTGTAACACATCAACGAACCAATTGAATTTGCAGGGCTACGCTACCACCTGCGGCGGTACGACTGGTTCGTGTTTTGGCACCGCAGGGCCATGCGGCAAATTCACCGACACGAACGGGCAATTCTCAGAGACGCTCACCCTCTGCGCACCGGCTTGCAAGCCCTCGGGCACCTGTACGACAGCAGGGCAAACGGTCGCTAACCAGACCTGGACCGTGGCCGGGATCACCCTAACGTCCGATGTAAAGAGCATTTCCTATCAATGCAACAAGATTCTGGTGAACGGAAAGTGAGGAAGCCATGCACGCTGTTTTCCTTGTGGCAATGGTCTTTTTCACGTTCCCCAGACTGCCCGCAGAGTCCGAAAATATTGAACTGCGGACAAAGCTTGACGCTCACGTGGCCCAGTACAGTCTCTCCGCAACCGGACTGGCAGACGCGCTTGCCAGGACCTCCAATCAATTTCAGATCCCCATGGGTATCGAGTGGGTGAAGGACAAGCAGACGCTTCGGGGTTTGAGTCGTACATGGAATGGTGAGACCGTTCGGCAGGTCTTGAAATCGATCGTGGAGGCCTATCCTGGATACTCTTCCGAGGTCGCGGATGACGTGGTCCACGTTTTCCGCCGGGATTTGTTGAACGACAGTCACAACTTTCTGAACCTCAAGGTACCGGACTTTTTTGAGGTGCGCGAAGAACCTGCCGGCCTGGCTAACGTAAATCTTCGCAGCGTCGTGCAAAATATCGTTTCGCCACGTAAGCTGCCTCTAGGTTCAGGGGAAGGAGGATCATACACGAGCGGGAACGTCTCCGAGAAACCACTGACCCTCAGCTTGCGCGGCTTAACTGTCAGGAAAGCACTAGAAAGACTGACCGCTATATCGGAACGCAACATATGGGTGGTTACGTTCTCGGACAGTTCTGCGCTCACGCCCACGGGTTTCCGCCGGACGGAGACGCTCTGGCATCCTTTTCCTTTTTCTAATACGCAGCAACCCATGTGGGATTTTCTCGCTTGGTCAGAATACCTCTTGGAATCTACCAAACGTTAGAATCCAACCATCAATTTCGACTCCTTGCCGGGTGCCCCGACAATAAAGTCATCTCAATCGGGATTCGATTCGGGACTTCACAGTTAGCGCGAGACCGTCGATACGACCCAGCAAAATTTTGAATTGGCGTGCGCAAGCAGAGAGTGCCAGCATACGCATGTCCTCGAGAAGCGACCGCGGGTCCTCCGGGGCGCTTCCCCTTTTGCGGTTTCTCTTTCCACGTAGAAAAGAGGCCGGCACCTTTTTCGAATTTGCAAAACGCGCGGCCCGCAGTGGCCCCGCGGCTAGCCAAAGCCGCTCCAAGACGAGCTGAATCCTAAGTGCGCTACTCGGTGCAAGTGCGAACACGTTGCTCTCGCGTGGTTTCGTGGCTTGCAGCGCCCCCGGAGGCAGTCTTGCAGCCAAGCTTGCTCAGCGGTTCCACCGCTCTCCAACGTAAAGAATCTCCGGAAGTTCCCGCCAAAGCGAGCGCCAACGCCGTAGAAAGCTATAAAGCCTCGAAGAATGGCGACGGTCTGCGGGTTCTCGAAGACTTGCCGCAGATCATCGAACGAGGCGCAGCCGCGCTCACGCCCGCTGAGAAGGAATTGCTGAAGTGGGTCGGTGTTTTCTTCCGCAGACCGACGCCCGGGAAGTTCATGATGCGCGTGCGCATGCCCAACGGCTTCGCCAACAGCGCGCAACTTCGCGTGATCGGCGATCTTTCGCGGCGGCTTGGAAACAACGTGCTGGACATTACCACCCGGCAACAAATCGAACTTCGCGGATTCACGCTGGAGAGCGTCCCGGAAATCTGGGAAAAGCTGCGCGGCGTGGACTTGCGGTCGCTGCAAACGGGCATCGACAACATCCGCAACATTAACGGGTGCGCTCTGGCTGGGCTCACTCCGAATGAGGCTTTCGACGCTTCTCACGTCGTCCAGGAACTCGACCGGATTTTCGTCGGCCGTGATGGTAATCCGGAATATACAAACCTTCCCCGCAAGTTCAACATCACTGTCACCGGTTGTCTGGACAACTGTACGCACAATGAGTCGCAGGACGTTGCACTGGTCCCCGCCAGGAAGGGCGGCCGCTTCGGATTCAACGTGCTTGTCGGGGGAAAGATGGGCTCCGGCGGATTCACCATTGCTTCCTCGCTGAATGTTTTCGTCGAACCGTTCCAAGCGGTGCCCGTGGTCACGGAGTTGGTGAAGATTTATCGCGACCATGGCCCACGCGAGGCGCGTTCCAAGTGCCGGTTCGCGTTCCTGCTGGAAGAGTGGGGAGTGCGAAAGCTGCGTGCCGAATTGGTGCTGCGCTTGGGGCACGAACTTGAATTTCGCGGCAAGGATCTGCGGAGTTCCGAGCATTCTGATCACCTGGGGGTCATCGCGCAGCGCCAGCCGGGCTTGGTGGCCGTCGGCATGTGCATTCCGACCGGCAGAATCAATCCCGAGCAGCTTGAGGAGTTGGCGCGACTCGCGGACGAATACGGCAACGGCGAGATTCGTTTCACCATCGGGCAGAACGCCATCATCCCTAACGTGCCCAATGATCGCGTGGACGATCTTCTCGGAGAGCCACTGCTGAAACAGTTTTCACCGCGTCCTTCTCCGTTCGTGCGCGGTTTGGTTGCCTGTGTGGGAACCGATTACTGCAACCTGGCCCTGATTGAAACCAAAGGCCGCGCCGTGGCTCTCTCGCACGCGCTGAAGGAGAAACTCGGCTCCCACGGAAATCCGCTGACGATTCATTGGTCCGGCTGCCCCGCCGGGTGCGGCAATCATCAAGCGGCGGACATTGGGTTTCGCGGCTTCAAAACCAAGATCGACGGAAAAATAGTGGACGCGGTGGCGATTTATGCGGGCGGCCGTACCGGACCACAGGCCGTGGCAGGCCGCGAAATGATGGAGTGCGTTCCGTGCGACGAGAATTTGCCGGCGGTGGTGGCCGAGCTCATCCAGTCGCAACGCTTCCCGGCCGAGCCGGTTAGCGATTGGACCCCTAGCAACGCCCTGCCCGCGGTCGCGAGTTGGACGCGGGTGCGGACGTTTTCTGCGGCGGGATCGGAAGCCGGCGGTGAGTAACGCGCTGCGTGGCCTCCCGAAAAATCGACGCTCCGTGACTGAAGCCCGTTGGCCGCCAAGCCGGACCGCAAAGCTGAAAGCCGAGCCCTGACGTTTGTCACAGAGCTTTGGAGCGGCGGCCGGCTGGCGTCGTCTTCCCCGTTTGTAGTGCAAGTTTTGAAGTGCGAGTGGAGGAGCAACCATGACTGACTATGTGAGTCCCAAGGATTTGGTCCAGGAAGCAGTACAGCTGGCCGGGAAAAAAGCGGGTCTCTCGGTTAGGGACATGCTGATTCGCGGCAGTCTCGCCGGCGCCTTCCTCGGCTATGCCACCTCGCTCGTATTCATGGTGTCCTCGCAGGGCCTTCCGCCCATCGTTGGCGCCATCCTGTTTCCCGTTGGATTCGTGATTCTGGTGCTCCTTGGATTGGAATTGGTGACGGGAAATTTTGCGTTGCTGCCCGCCGGTGTGATGGCCGGGACCGTGCCATTCCCCAGCCTGCTTCGCAATTGGACCTGGGTATTCCTCGGGAACATGATCGGCAGTCTATTTTATGCCGTGCTGTTTTACCTGGCGATCACCAATTTTCGGACCGGCAATGGCGGGGCCATCGCCGATCTCCTGAAACAGGCGGCCCAAAAGAAAACGCTGGCTTACGTGGCGCTGGGCCCGAGCGGCTGGGCCACAGCCGTGGTAAAGGGCATCCTCTGCAACTGGATGGTGACCATTGGCGCGGTGTTGGCGCTGGCTTCGCGCTCCACGGTGGGGAAAATCGTGGCGATGTGGCTGCCCATCATGACTTTCTTCGCGCTGGGGTTCGAGCACTCGGTGGTGAACATGTTCCTCATTCCCTCCGGAATGATTTTCGGAGCGCCCATCTCCATAGGCCAATTCCTACTTTGGAATCTTCTCCCGGTAACCATTGGAAATATTGTTGCCGGAGCGTTGTTCACTGGCGCGGCTCTCCATGCGACATACCCCTCGGCCTCTACGTCGACCATTCCCTCATCGCAACCCCTAACAACACCAACCGGTCAGGAAGTTCCCTTCGCCCCTGCTCCCACAGCCAGCGCCCACTCCATGTGAGCTGCTCAAACACGCTATTCGTCGTGATCAGTACCGGGCGCCCCGAAATCAAGTCGCCCCCTTCAAATATGAATTCGATCGGACTGCGAGACGCTCTCCCACTCACAGCCCCAAATGACCCGAACGGTGCCCCAGGTTCGCATTTTGAACCGGGGTCTTGGGTTACCGCTTCCATTACCAAGGAGTTGTTCGGTATCTCATCGACACTCAATCCCCCCAATTCCCATCCCACCCTCGATTTCTTACCATTCAATGAATAATACTTAATCAAATCGATATCTCATGCCATCCTCAGTCGTGTATATCGACGCAGACCATTGCTCCACCGGCTACGCACCAAGGCTTATCGCTTCGAGCCTAGAATTCCTCCATTCGCCGTGTGTTTTTAAGCCATTTAGAATCAACACTTACGAAAGTCTAGCAAAACAAACCACTTCAACCCTCATTAGAATCAACACTTACGAAAAACAGGGGTGGGGGAGGTAACTAGCTCATCAACAGGATCCCGATCGGATGGTTCCCAAAGCGTGAGCCATAGTCGCTCGGCAAAGTGCTAAAATAGAACCGTCAATGGGGGCGACACGGTTTCGACGGAAGCTGTCGCGGCTCGGAGGCATGCCGGGACCCACCTGCCCGTAACTTGGTGGAAACTAGAAATGCCAACAATAACTTGGCACTTGCAGCTTAATTAATTAAGCGCACGCTTCCCCGGGCTTTGCTCATGGGCCCGGTCAGAAGCGTCAAACAGTGAGCTGGCCTGAGCCTTTCGGTCCGTAAGGCTCGGGCGAGAACCATCGGACTAGCCGGCTGCGTTTCTTGCTCATTCTGAGCGTGGCGGGCGAAACCAACGGAATTGAGCTAAGCATGTAGGCTCCGTGTCGCAGCGCTTTTCGGACGGGGGTTCGACTCCCCCCGCCTCCACCATATTATGTATTTGATTCTAGATTCTTTACCGCGGCTAAAATTCGGACGATCGCAAATCGTACAGCCGTTAAGATCGGCCTTCTTCACGATCGGTCTTCTTGATCAGATTTATCAAAGGCTATCTCAGATTTACGAAGCGCTATTTCAGGACGCCAAGTATTGCCTTGATCTTCTTACGGTCGATCACTTCTCTCGGAGTGTTCCCTCGCCGCTCCAGCCACTTCGTAAAATCCTTGAGCTTTACCTCGTACTCGGAGCGAACGTCCAGGACTTGAACCTTCACCGGCCGGAATCCATCGGGCGCCCATTTGTCACCTTGCGCAGCTTTCAGTGCCAGCGCAACGGCTTCATAGAGGGTGGCCGCGCTGACATCGATGGTGTGAGCCCGGCCCAGAAGATCGGTGATGGTGACGCGGCAAGAGCGAACCGGCATAGAGGAGCGAATCTAGCATATTCGCTTTTTATTCGCCATGACTTTAGGGGAGCCATCCGTTTTCCTTGGAACCGCTCCCGCGGATGGCAGGTACGCCGAGTAGTCGTCGACGCTGTGATACCGACGCGCGCATCGCGAGCAGCAAATTCAGATTAAAGATCCTCTCGCGAAAAAATCACGCGCTAAGCTCAAAGCCACATGGCCAACTGCCGTGTAAACAACGGCAGCGACGGGCAACCTCACCCGCAGAGTTTGCGCCGCCGGGAATGAGACGTCAGGTCCCGGGAATCAATGTGGCTTTTCCGTTTGAGGGTGTTCCTCGTTTGGTTTGGACGAGTTCTGGTGTGGTTGTTGACGCTGTTGTATTTGTTGCTGTTGCGTGGCGTGCTTCTGTTCTAGCTGTTGCGTTTGCTGCGTGTGGCGCTGCTCCATTTGCTGTTTTTGCGCGTCGTCGGCGTTTTTTCTGGCAGCCTGCTGATGTTCATTTTCCTGCTGCTGCTGCAGTTTCTGGTGGTCCTGATTTTGTTTGACGACGAGTTTGTTTTGCTGGTCCTGGTATCGTTTGTCGGTGGCGGCGTTGCCCGTATTGGGTGGAGTGAACTGGTGCGGCTGCAATTGGCTCGCGTGAACATTAGTGTTGGGACGCACTTCCGAGTTGTTCGGCGGGCGGTTTTCGGGGCGCACTTCCGTAGCCGGGCGTGCTCCCGTGGTGGCTGGGCGCACTTCATTTACCGGGCGTGCTCCATTGCCTCCACCGCCGGCGCGGGCCGCATTGGCAGGCGGAGCGTTGTACGCGGCGCCCGCTTGTCTGGCTGGCACCGCGCCGCTGCGGAAATCTCCGGGTCTGGCGGTCGCGGCGATGGGCGGCTTGCCTTGATTTTGTGAGGCGCGCAGCTCAGGATTCGACCGAGCTTGCTGGATATGCTGCTCTTGTGCGGATACACGACCAACGTGCTGTTCCCTGCTGTACGTTTCTTCCTGGGAGTTGGGACGCGCCTCGACGCCACCGTTGCCGCCGTTGTAACTCACGCGCGTGGTGCTATTTTCGACGATCGTGGTGCGGTACGTGTTATGGACGATCGTTTCATTCACACGATTGACGGAAGTGTTGTAGAAGAAGTGGCCGTTGTCCCAGCGGCCGCCCTCGTATCCTCGCCCGCCGTAGCCGTATCCATAGTTGATGCCGCCATAGAAGCCGACGTGCTCTCCCCAATAACCTTCATGAAAGAGGAACACGCCTCCATCGCCCCAACCCCAGTAACCCGGAGTCCAAAGGTAGCCGGGCCGGGGAGCTTCCACCCAAGTGCCAGGCACCCAATAGTAACCGTCGTCATCGGAGTAGTACCAGTAGCCGGGGACCCAGATGTAGCCGTCTTCTGGACAGATCGGCTGCTCGTAGACCGGAAGGGCCGGCGGACCGAAGCTGACGGAAATGGCGACTTGGCCGAATGAAGCATGGGAGCAAGTCAGCAAGACCAGCGCAGACAAAAACCAGCGAATCGCAACCGTAATACGCATTGTGGTTCCTTCTGCCCGCCGATCCCTTTGTGGGCACGAGACTCGCGGGCGCTGATTCGGGGGGCCGGAATCTATGGAGGGTCCGTGTCGAACGTCTTCGGTTGGAACGGTAGACGAAGCGCCCCGTTATACCTATACAGTAATATAGGTAGAATGTAAAAAGCAAACCGGTAGGGTAAGTTGTGCCTTTCGAGCCCAAATTACCTCAAGTACTTGATCTAATAGTGGATACGCCTTCGCTTGTTCATTCGTACCGAGTTCCGAGTATGGGCGGCCCCGCCCGGGGGCGCTATTTATGGAACATGACGGTTCGCATCGTCGGGTGGCATCCCAGTGGGGTGGAATCCCAGCGGCTCGCAACTGCTGGCATTTCCCACACCACCATTCCTTTCTCACACCACATCTCTGACGAGGGGAGGACGAAAATATCGGTCCGCCTCATGACTTAGCCAGCGGGCCAGCGACTTGTCCACACTTGCATACCGGGAGGGAATGATGCCTCGACCAGAACACTGTGCTGATCACCTATTGCTGCTTGGCGAAATGTTGGACGCGGCGACCGAGTATCTGGCCCTCTGCGATGCCTCCCTCGAGAACGAAGAGACCGAAATGGTCGAACTCGCCTACGAACAGATTTCAACTCTGCAAAATCGCATCCTAAGGCTGGGTAAGAAAATGGATGAATTAGACCACCGGGTGCGCAACAAACTGACGCAATTAAGCGGTCGACCCGGGCACCAGGCAAAGCGACGGAGTGCGAAAAGCTCCGGCGGCTAGAACCTGCGTTCGGGTCACGCCAGCGGCGCGCAAACTGCTGAGTTAATCACGCTCAACCTAAATCTTCGGCCTAAATGGTTCCGTCGCGAATTGACAATCGCTGGAGGTACGTCTAGGGTTCCCGCTGTTGCGTTGGGAGGCTCTAGTGACGGAAAAAGCCATCGTGAGAAGCGTGCTGTTCGTATGCGCGATGCTGGTCTGCATGCTTTGGATGGGATGTCATCCAGTGAACCAGGGTGCGAAGCAGGCCGATGCGTTCCGGGATGGAGCTACGTTTGAGGCGGACGGGACGGCACACCTTACGCGGGTGGTTCCCATGCCTTCGACGGTCAGTCTTGAGGCGCAGAAGTGGCTGGCTTCTTTGACGCAGAAGAGCAATGCACCGCAGACGTTGGAGCAGCGCCGAGCGGGCACCGATGAGTGGCGCAAGCGGCAATCGGCGGAGGCGCGGAGACTTTATCCGGTGAATCTGGAAGAGACCACGACCGCGGGAGTGCGCACGGACATTCTTACCCCGCTGGACTGGCCGCACGCGAACCGCGAACGCGTGCTGATCAATCTTCACGGAGGTGGGTTCAATTCGGACTCGGGCTCGCTGATCGAAGGCGTGCCGATCTGCAATCTAGCGAAGATCAAGGTCGTTTCCGTGTATTACCGGCTGGCACCGGAGAATCCGTTTCCGGCGGCGGTGGATGACGTCGTCGCGGTGTACAAGGAGTTGCTGAAGACGTACAAGCCGCACAACATCGGGATATTCGGCACGTCCGCGGGAGCGACCTTGACTGCGGAAGTGGCGGCGCGGCTTGCACGGTCGGGAGTGGCACTGCCGGGGGCGCTGGGATTGTTTTCGGTGCATCCGGATTATACGCGGCCGACGGATTCGCAGGAGTTGTTCGCGCTGGACGGGTTGCCGGGAAGACTGGAGCCGCGCGATCCGAACCGGCCGCCGGAAGATGCGTATGCCGGAAACACGGATCGCCACGATCCGGTGTTATCGCCGCTTTTTGCGGATTTGAAGGGTTGGCCGCCGAGTTTGCTGGTGACCAGCACGCGGGACATCTTGCTGAGCGATACGGCGATGTTTCATCGAGCGCTTTTGAGGGCTGGCGTTGACGCGCAACTCGTTGTCTACGAGGCGCTGCCGCATGCGTTTTGGTATCACTACCAGTTACCGGAGACGCAGGAGGCGCTGGGCTTGATGGCGAAGTTTTTTGATGGGAAGGTGGGACGGTAGTTTTGCGGCGTGATATTTCGCCGTATCCGACAAGAGTTGCACACGGAGAACCTATCATGCGAATGCGCGAGGTAGAAAAACCATCCAAGTGGCGAGGAGTCGCGGCGGCGCTCGCAGTCTTGCTGAGCGGCGGCATGGGCTTGCGAGCTGGGGAGCCCTCCAATGATGTCGCCGGCTCGACGAACAATGACAGAATCGTGGCCAGGGCGATTCCGGCAGTTGCCATTCCGGCGACGGATCCAGCCTGCAAACCGGTATATGATGCGAACGACAAACTCCTGACCACGGACTACCACGCCTTCATGAATCAGATCGACCCTAGTGGGAAAGCCACCACAAATATCGAACTGCTCAACGTGGGCGGCGTGCGATACGTCCTGGTTGGAGGCAAATGGAGCCGCAGCGGAATAACCCCAGAGCAGATGAAGCAGCAAGAGGACGAAAACAAAAAGAATGCCAGGAACAATTCCTGTCACTATTTGCGCGATGAAACAGTGAATGGCGAAGCGGCGGCAGTCTACAGCGAGCATAGCGAAAGTGATGCTGGAAAGACCGACGCGCAAATCTGGATTTCCAAGACGAAAGCATTGATCGTAAAGGAAGAGATCGATTTGGAGGCCAATGGAGTGGCGGGCAAGAATCACATGGCGATTCGGTATGAGTATGGCAACGTTCATGCACCTGCGGTGTGACATCGTGATGATCAGGGTGGAGGGCATTGGGTAAGAGCTAAAGACAACGGATCGATGTTTAGAGGCCATCGGCCATCTCATAAATGGGCGAGACAGAAAGAAAAGAGTTTCCTCAGGGGCTAAAGCCCGATTTTGCGTTCCTTTAAACGTCGGAGCTAAAGCTCCGACCCCCTGAAGTGCTTCTGATGAGATGACTTGTAGCAAGACGCAGCGGCCGGGAGGGGCGAGCCCCTCCCCTACAAGGGAGTATTTCGAAGTAGGTTCAGGATAATGAAGTTTTTGGAAGTAGGTCAGGACGACGGAGTTTTTGGAAGCAGGTTCAGGACGACCTGGAACCAAAAGTTGGGCTGGTAGCGGATTTGCACCGGGATGCCACGCAGGGGGCCTTGGGTGCCGAGCACAATCGTGAAATTCACGCGCTTACCGGTGGTTTGGTTGGCAGAAACAAAATCGGCCTGGAGAAGCTGGTCGTATGAGTTCTGGGTTAGGGTCCCACCTTTTGCGGAGTTCACCTTCACATCCAGCTTTCGAACCGGCTCGAGGCGCTCGAGTGTTAGCACGTCCACCTGCGCGTCGTACACATAACACAACGACTGCGGCGCTTTGACGCCCTCGATCGCGGCATCGTCCAATTGCGAGACGGCACCGAGGAATTCGCCGGCGCGAGGGCAGCCGGGCGGACTGGCGAGGGTGCGCGCCGGACTGTCCGAGGTGCTGAGTTTTTCCAGCATGATCGGCTCGGCTTCAGCGTATTGGTGGAGGTTGTAGTCTTCGCTGGACGCCAGGGGCACGATCAGGGAAATGGCACGCCCGCTCTCGACGCGGCTGAGAATGCCGGTAAATTGATGCTCGCCGCCATTTTTCTCTTTGCGGAGCTCTTCCTGCATCTCGGAGATGGACTTCCCTTTGGAAGATTTCATGAATCCAAAGAACGCGCTAGCGGTCACATCGTCCGTTTTTGCAGGATGGACCGCGGAATCTTTGTGCCACACCACTTCGGTGCCGGCGCCCCAGCGATTGATGGCGCGTGGCGCTTTGGCGGGATCGGATCCAAACAAAACCTGAAGAAGTTCCTGGCGAGGATCGGATTTGGAGATGCCCATGCGGATGTAGCCGCCGCCGACATCGTCCTTGCCAGCCCAAAAGAATAGCAGGCGCACGCGCGCAGTCATCACGTAGTCGAATTGGGCGACGTCACGCGGGGCGCTGCGCACCCAGCCCAGCGCTTCCACGATGGGAACGCGATCGGCGTCGGTGGTCTTTGCCAATTGGGGAAGGAACAAAAAAAGGACGACGGAAAGAACGACGAGAAGGATTGGAAATCGAAACGCGCTGATCACAGGTAAGGAACTCTGCAGCGGTTGGAGGTGTGAAGCGCGTGGTGCACCGTGCCGCCAAGCTACGGCGAAGTTGTTACGGAGGATTGACGGAAAATTGAAATAAGAAAAATATTTTCGTAATAACGTGTTACAAAGCGGCATCGTAAGCTCAATCGTGCAAATCCCGACATCGCAGGCCTGCGCGCCACCCGCGCCACGTTCCCTCGGGAACGCCCCTGCCATCCATCATCTTAGCGCAACGTACCCTAGCGTAACGCACCTTACCGTACGCCAAGCGTTTCTCTTGCTGCTGCGGGAGCCTCAAAAGTATTTGTTGCAACGGTGGAACTGGAAATCCGCCGTGCTCAGTTCCCTTGTGCGGGCGTCTCTATTTTTCGCCACCAACTTGACTGCTGGGCTGCCCGCCGCGATTGCGGCGATGAAGACCGAACTTGTTTTTCGAGGAATAACGTCGGGCTTCTACGGCGCGCTGACCGAGGCGTTTCGCGAAGCCGAGCCGCCGTGGGAGGCCGCGCTGACGGTGATGTTCCTGCTGCCGGTGGCGAATCATTCCATCGAGCTGCTGGTTCACTGGCTGCGCGGAACACAAAAACTGTTCCCGAGCATTCTGGCGTCGGTCATCCTCACGGCCTTTTCGACTTTGTTTAACTTCTACGTGATGCGGCGGGGAGTTTTGATTGTCGGCGCCGGGCGTCATTCGCTGGGTAAAGACTTGCTGAAGCTGCCGCAGCTGGTGGTGGATTTTGTGACCTGGATTCCGCGCTACGTGATTCGCCGTACGGCACGGAAGCCGGGTTCCGGGCGTCCCGATGGCGATTAAGACTCTGCATATCACCAATTCCTACCATCCGGCTTCGGGCGGCATTCGAAACTTTCTATCACGCGCTGCTCGAAGCCGCGAACCGGCACCGGCGCTTGGTCCGCCTGGTGGTGCCTGGCCCGGAAACTGCTGTTGAAGAGGTGGGAGAATTCGGGCGCATTTACCAGGTGGCGGCGCCGCATGTACCGGTGCTCGATTCGCGTTATCGCTGGATGCTACCGCATGTGTACGCGTGGCCTTACGACAGCCCGCTGCGCCGGATTCTCGCGGCGGAGCGCCCCGATCTCGTGGAGGTGTGCGACAAGTTCTGGCTGCTGTACTTGTCGGGCGCTCTGCGGCGCCAATGGATTCCGGGCGTGCCGGTGCCGGTGATCGTGGGGCTGACGTGCGAGCGGCTGGACGACAATATGCGCACCTATGTGAGCGCAGGCTGGGCGGCGCAACGCGTGTGCGAGAGCTACATGCGCAAGTGCTACGTGCCACGGTTCGATTTTCATCTGGCGGCCTCCGACTATATCGCTACCGAGGTGCGGCGGCTCCTTCCAGAACGCCTGCGCGATCGCCTTCACGTTTGCCCGATGGGCGTCGATTACGACGCGTTCCGTGGTCCGCGTGACGGGGAAGGCATTCGTCAGAAGCTGTTGCGGCGGGCTGGCGGCAGTGAAAACACCGTACTGCTTTTATACGCCGGGCGATTGTCGAAGGAAAAAAATCTGTTGGTGCTGCCGGAGGTGCTGGCGAGGCTGGCGGAGCGACCACGAAACGGGGCACCGGAAAATCAGCAGATGCCAAACTGGGACTTGGGCCACGCGGCGAGGCTCGGGAGACATACTCCCTTGGAGTATCGGTTGGTCATCGCAGGCGACGGACCGTTCACCGATGAGCTGCGGGAATCACTGGAGGAACTCGCGCCGGGGCGCAGCGTGTTTCTCGGCCACTGCCAGCGCGAAGAACTCCCGGCGCTGTATCATGCCGCCGACATTTTTTTGCACCCAAATCCCCGGGAGCCCTTCGGCATCGCGCCGCTGGAGGCGATGGCGGCCGGCCTGCCGCTAGTGGCGCCTGCTTCCGGCGGCGTGCTCACCTATGCCAACAGCGGGAACGCCTGGCTGGCTGAGCATACTGCCGAGGCGTTTGCAGTAGCGATAGAAAGCGTCCACGCCGACAGTGAGATTTACCGGAGGAGGATTGCCTGGGCTCGGCGAACGGCCGAGGAGTTCTCCTGGACGCGGGTAACCGCCAACTATTTCCAGCTCTACGATCAGTTTCATGAGTGGTTCGTTCGCGAGGGCCTGCGCAACGAGGCGGGAAGGCAAGCGTTTGTTCCGGACGGAAACACTCCGGAAATCGGTTCGCTCAGGGCGCACTGAACGGAGCGTGGAAAGGGCCATTTGAGGGCCGTTTTGTGTCGTATGGATCACGACGCGAGCGAATGTTGACCGCGGAGTCATAGATGGGTAACACGTATTCCTTAGCGTAAACATGCGTTGTAGGGAGCGTGTGATGCAGAGTGTCGCAACTCTCATCGTAAGGCACGACCGAATTGCGGAAGCCTCCGGAAAGCTCCGTTCCGGCGTATCCCTTCACAGCCATACGATGCATTCGCGTGAATACCTGGGGCGGCTGCCGGATTACATTGCCAAGATCCCGGTGGCATCCTATGTAATCGAGCGCGAAGTAGGGCGGCTGCATCTCTATGCAGGCCGGACCATCGACTTCCGCAAGATGTATTGGACGCCGCCGCTGTCGCCGCGCGAGGCATTTGATCTGGAGCGAAAGCAGGTGGAAGAGAGGCTGGGCCTGCCGGCGCTGGTGTCGTTATCCGATCACGACAACATCGAAGCGGGTCTGCACCTGCAAATGCTGGAGCGCACCAAGCGCGTTCCGGTCTCCGTAGAGTGGACGGTTCCCTACGATCAAACGGTTTTCCACGTGGGAGTACACAATCTTCCCCTGAGCCGAGCGACCGCCTGGATGGAAGAGTTGGCGCGATTCACGGCCAATCCGCGAACCACCGTGCTGCGGCAGTTGCTTCACGAGCTAAACGCCGAGCCCTCCGTACTACTCATCCTGAATCATCCGTATTGGGATGCGGAAAGCGTCGGCCCGGACCAGCACCGGGATTCACTGGCGATCTTCTTGCAGAAATACGGGCACCTGCTGCACGCCCTCGAATTTAATGGTCTGCGTTCGCGTAACGAAAACGAGCAAGTGTTGAAACTCAGCAAGACGGCCGACCTGCCGGTGGTGTCCGGTGGTGACCGCCACGGTTGCGAACCGAACGCCGTGCTGAATCTCTCGGCCGCTGCCACCTTCGCTGATTTTGTCGACGAGATCCGGCTGGAGCGTCGCAGCCAGGTCGTGCTGATGCCGCAATATTTCGAACCGCTGCGTCATCGTTTGCTGGAAGGCGCCTGGCACGCGCTGAGCGACGCGCCCGGTGAATTTGGGCGGGCGCACTGGATGACTCGCGTGTTCATCCCGGGAGCGGACGGCGCGCCTCGTCCGCTGTCCGATTTTATGGGCACGCGATTTCAGCGCGTGGTGGAGGCCTTCCGGTGGATTATGGCGCTTCTGGCCAACCCCAGGATGCGGCCCGCGGTGCGCCTGGCGTTTGGCGGGAACGAAGAGGGGGGCTTATGACCTCGCAGCCGCGGGTCGCGTTGTTTTGCGAGACGTTTCACGAGGTCAACGGCGTGGCGCTCACCGCGCGGCAACTGGTGGACTTTGCGAAACGCCGCGCGCGGCCTTTCCTGGCGGTACTCGGAGGACCACGGGTGGCGCAATCTACCGAAGGCAGCGTTACTCGGCTGGAATTGCCGAGATGCTGGGCCAGCTTCGGCATCGAGCGCGATTTGCGCTACGACTTGTTTCTGTGGCGGCATCTTGGCGTGGTTCGCCGTGCTTTGGCGCGATTCCGGCCCGACGTAATCCATGTGACAAGCCCGGGGGAATTTGGGCAAATCGGCGCCTTGCTGGCGCACACGCTGGGCATTCCGCTGGTCGCTTCCTGGCACACCAATTTTCACCAGTTTGCCGCCAGGCGTTTACAGAAATTGCTGAGCTTTCTCCCCGCGGGCCCTCGGGAGGGCGTCACGTCCTGGGCGGAACGTGCCGCCCTTGTTCCGTTATTGCGTTTCTATCGTATCGCTCGCGTGACTTTGGCGCCGACACCCAGCCAGGTCCGCTGGCTGGAAGACGCGATCGGGCGGCCGGCGTTTCTGATGCCGCGGGGAGTCGACTGCGAGCAGTTTCATCCGCGGCAGCGTTCGGTGAACGACGGCGTGTTGCGGCTTGGCTTCGTCGGCCGGGTCACGCCAGAGAAACGCGTACGCTTTCTGGTGGACATCGAGCGCGCGCTGGTGGCCGCAGGTCACACGAACTTCTCCATTGTGGTGGTGGGCGACGGAAACGAACGTCCGTGGCTGGAACAAAACTTGCGCCACGGAGTTTTCACCGGTGTGCTTCGCGGGCAGTTTCTGGCGGAGGCGTATGCCAACATGGACTTATTCGTATTTCCATCGCGCACGGATACTTACGGCAACGTGGTACAGGAAGCTGCCGCTTCGGGCGTGCCTGCGATTGTCACCACGCATGGAGGTCCCCAATACCTCATCGTCCCCGGGGTGACGGGATTCGCCGCGCAAAATGACCGGGGGTTTGTGGACAGAATTCTGGAGCTTATCGCGGATCCTGCGCGTATGCGCGCCATGGGCAAGGCCGCGCGCCAGAATATTCTAGCGGCGTCCTGGGACGCCGCACTGGAAATGACTTATTCGGCTTATCGTTTCTGCGGGGATACTGCGTCAGCCGCGCGAACGGCAGGGTCCGCAACCGTTCTGGCCAGGCCCCAGGTGCCCGCAGCTTGATCCAGCCTATTTTGAGTGACCTGCGGGAGCTCAGGCGGCGAGTGACCGCTGGCGCAAGTCTTTCCGCGTAGATCCGTCCCGGGAGTGCGGAGTCTCTTTGTCGAAGCGCTTAGCAGTACGGGCTTCTGTGGCTGGGGCGGTCAATCCGGAAGGTTCGCATGGCTAAGGACCCGTCCGTGATGAGCGCATTGGCTGGAAAGTGGGAGCGGCGGACCCTGCAGAGCGGGCCGGATCGCCGGAGCTTTCCGTTGCGCCCGACTTCGCCCGTGAAAACCACGCCGCCGCGATTGTCGATGATGACCAATTTGAAAGGCGGCGAAAACTTGCGGGTTTCCGTGGCGCGGACCATACGCGCCATCTCGGAAATCAATCCGCGGACGATGGCGTGATAGCTCACCGGCACAAGCGTTTTCTGGCGCGAGGCGCTGACATTCAACCCGGATAAAACGTTCGCTGTATTCATAAACGACTCTCCCAAAATCGAAGGACGCAACACTCGTTAGCCTAAGATCCGCAAATCAAGGTGCTGCTGAAACCGCGGTCCGTTCGCGCCAAGGAGGCTTCTGGCGCGAACGGGAAGCGGGAAGTCCGGGGTGTATTGGGAAGCCTGATGCATGCGATTCTTGCGAAAGTTGGGGGCGCTGTCAAGAGCAAAGTTAACGCTAATTCATTGAGGATTAACGATAACTCTGGACGAGCCCAGGCGACGCATTTATGGGACCCCAAATGTGCTATTCTGCGGCTCCATGAGCGCCACGCTTTCCGACATCGCCAAGGACCTGAACATCTCGGTAGTGACGGTCTCGAAGGCCCTCCGCAACAAGGGACGCATCAGTGCGCGAACCCGGAATCGCGTGTTGAAGCGCGCCAAGGAACTCGACTACCGGCCGAACTGGGTGGCGCGAAGCCTGGTTACCCGCCGCACCTACACGATCGGACTGCTCCTGCCAGACTTCACTCACCCCTTTTTCGCCGACATCGCCAAGACCATTGCGGAAACCGTGCGCCCCCGTGGCTATCACGTGATCATTTCCTATTTCGAAGAGGATCCCGACTTGGAGCGAGTCGAGGCCGACTCGCTGCTGGCGCGCAGGGTGGATGGGTTGATTCT
Organism: uncultured Acidobacteriota bacterium; assembly: GCA_963810355.1. Taxonomy (GTDB): domain Bacteria; phylum Acidobacteriota; class Terriglobia; order Acidiferrales; family UBA7541; genus Acidiferrum. The sequence goes on along the minus strand of CAWENU010000018.1, from coordinate 268,350 downwards.
GGCGTCGTCGCAATCGCCGGACCGGCTTGAATTGTTCGACGAGTTGCGAAACAGAAAGGTGCCGCTGGTCTTGATCGACCGGCCGATCGAGGGGGTGCGCGCAAGCTTCGTGGGAGTGGACAATGAAGCCGTGGGCAAACTGGCGACCACGCACTTGATCGAGCGCGGTTGCCGGCGGATCGCTCATCTGCGCGGCCCGAAAATCGGACTGGCCGCAAAACGCCTGAATGGTTACACGGCGTCGCTGCGGAAGAATCGACTTGCGGCCCCTCCGGGCTACGTTGTGGATGCGGGCTTTCAAGATCACAGCGGATATCAGGCGATGAAGAAACTGCTGGTGGCAGGGCCCCCGCCCGATGGCGTCTTCTGCTACAACGACCCGGTGGCCATTGGTGCGATGAAGGCGCTGCGCGAAGCAGGGCTGAGAGTGCCAGAGGACGTCGCGGTAGTCGGGGCAGGCAACGTGCATTATTCGGACGCGTTGGCGGTGCCGCTGACGACGATCGATCAGAAAACCCGCGAAATTGGCGCTCGGGCCGCGGAATTGTTGTTGGAGCAAATTGGATCGAAGCGCGTGGTACGCCCGGAGAAGGTCCTGATCGTTCCCGAACTGGTAGCACGAAAATCGACGCAACGTCCGGGTTTCGAGGGTTGAACCAGAAAACGTTTACATGCCTCGCTCAACGAGCGATTCCGTCGCTACCCGGTTGGTGCGCCGTGTTCCCCGCTCTCCCAGTTGTCGTTTTCACTTTCCTCGCTCTTCCGGAAAATGGTGTTGCGGCTGCCCCTCCGGCGATGTTCTACCATCTGGCATCCTCTGGTAAAAGCCTCGCTGGGGCTTCGCACCTCAGTACCAGTGAATGATTGACCGAGTTCGCGGCAGCGCTTACCATCGAGTTTCACACTCCATCGTGGACGGTCAACTCATCGCGCACTACCGGATTCTCCGCAAGGTTGGCGGCGGAGGCATGGGTGTCGTGTATGAGGCTGAGGACACTAAACTTGGGCGGCGCGTGGCGCTGAAATTTTTGCCGCCCGAGACGGACCGCGATGTTACCGCGCTGGAGCGATTCTTGCGTGAGGCACGGGCGGCTTCTGCCCTGAATCATTCGGGAATCTGCACGATCCATGCGATCGAAGAGTACAACGGACGAACGTTTATCGCGATGGAGTTGCTGGAAGGGCAGCCTCTGGACAAGTTGCTGGCGGCAGGATCGCTTCCCATTCCGCGGACGATCGAGATCGGCATTCAGCTGGCGGACGCGCTGGATGCCGCCCACAAAAAGGGGATCGTGCACCGCGACATCAAGCCAGGCAATATTTTTGTGACCGAGCGCGGCAGTACCAAGATTCTGGATTTCGGGCTGGCCAAGCTGCTGAAAGACCGCGACGAGAGTGACGGCGGCGTGACCATCGGCGACCTGACCCATCTTCTGACCAGTCCCGGAACAGCGGTCGGCACCATCGCCTACATGTCGCCGGAACAAGCGCGCGGCGAAGAGCTGGATGGACGCAGCGACCTGTTTTCGCTGGGCGCGGTGCTCTATCAAATGGTGACGGGGAAGCAGCCATTTCCCGGCCCCACTAGCGCGGTCGTGTTCGACAAAATCCTGCACAGCGCGCCGGTAGCTCCAATCACGCTGAATCCGGCGGTGCCCCCGGAGTTCGAACGCATTCTGAACAAAGCGCTGGAGAAGGATCGCGACGTCCGCTACCAGGTTGCGGCGGAACTGCGCGCGGACCTAAAGCGCCTGCAGCGCGAGACCGATTCGGGACGGACCGCCGCGGCTCAATCCTCTGTCCGGCGTGCCGCGGCCATCGACACCGCCGCCACCGTACCAGCCGAAGCGCCCCAGACCACGGCAAAGTCCAGCGGCTCCGTGTTCGTGGAAGCAGCGCGCAAGAACAAACTTGGGGCCGCGATCACGTTCACGGTGATCGCGATTGTCGGCGCCGCGGCAGCATTTGGCATCTACTCGCTAGTGGATCGCGGGAAACACGTACCGTTCGAACATTTTTCCATCGAGAACCTGACCAACAACGGCCACGTTTCTCTAGCGGCGCTCTCCCCCGATGGAAAATATCTGCTGCACGTCCGCGATGAGGACGGCCTGCAATCGCTCTGGCTGCGCCACATTCCCACCGGCAGCAACACGCAAATCGTGCCGCCGGCCGCCACGCGCTACGCGGGCCTGACCTTTTCCCCCGACGCCAACTACATCTACTGCGTCCGGCGCGACGAATCCGAACACACCATCGCGGCGCTATATTCCGCGCCCATGCTCGGCGGCACACCGCGCCTCTTGATCAGAGATGTAGACAGCCCGATCACTTTCTCGCCCGACGGCAAGCGTTTCGCCTACCTTCGCGCGCACCACGATACGCCCAATTTCGACCTGTTCCTTGTCAACAGTGACGGCTCCCCGGACCGCGCCCTTTTCAGCAATACGATGGTGCCCACCGACAGCGACGTTCCCGTCTGGCTGCCAGACGGCAAAACCATCGTCATTCCCGTCGTGCAAACGACGCAGGATTCGCTCGGCGGCCTCCTGTCCGTAGACGTGCCAACCGGCAAGCGGCAGGAAGTTGCGCTGACCCCCAACCGAATTTATTACGAACCGGCATCGCTGCCCGGCACCGACGGCTTACTCGTCTCGGCGAGTTCCGTCGACCGCGGCCTGATGCAGCGACAACTGGGGTTCATCAGTTATCCCCGGGGAGAGTTTCGCGCGCTCACCACCGATACGAACAACTACTTTCACCCCAGCGTTTCCGCCGACGGCAGAAGCATCGCTGCCGAAGAGGTCCAATCGGTTTATTCGCTGAACGTCGCGCCCGCATCAAAACCAGACGAATTGCGGCCCATTCCACCTGACGTCGCACGAGCCGACCGGCGATTGGGACTGGACGGACGACGGAAAGATTCTGCTTCCTCAAGGCGGTGAAATTCGTCTTCTGACTCCGGCGGGCGGCGAATCGGTCGTACTGTCCGACAAGAAGCGCCTGCCGTTGCAAAGCACTTCCTGCGGAAAGTACGTCGTGTTTCGCTCGATCCCGACCATGGGAGGCGCCTCGGTCAATCTGTGGAAAACCGATATGGCCGCGTCAAACCAGACTCAACTGACATCTGGCAGGAACGACCAGGCCCCACAGTGCTCGCCCGATGGAAAGTGGGTTTACTACATTGCGTTGATGGAAAATCAAGCTCTAAAACGCGTTCCCATCGAGGGTGGAACGCCGGAAACGGTGATCGACGATCCCTCCAGCGGATACAGCCTTTCCTTGGACGGCAAACTGGTAGCGAATCTCGACATTCGCGAGCTCGATCACAAACTCGTGCTCAATGTCTTCAGCATTGCGGACAAGAAAACCACCTATCACAATATCGATCCCAGGGCGTCGGAGCCGATTAGTTTCGCGCCCGCGGGAAACGCGATCGTCTACAAGGTGCGGGAAAAAGGCGTCGACAATCTCTGGATGCAGCCCCTCGACGGTTCCGCCTACAAGCAGCTCACGCACTTTACAACGGAGCGCATCGTACGCTTTGCCTTTTCACCGGACGGCTCCCAGATCGCAATCGAACGCGGCCACAACGAATCCGACGCGGTCTTGCTGCGCGACACGCCGCAGTAGTCGCAACACCAAGCCAGAACAACCAAAAAGACTACCTGGGTTCGCCTGTAGGGCTGGAACTCGCGCTTGGCGAGGTATTGGTGTTGGCCTTTGCGAAATAGCCGCGCCGGGCTCGGACCTGATATCCCTTGTGGTCCGGCGTCTCAATGCGAATCCGGTGATACTTCCCATCCAGAATGGAGTTCGTCGGAATGTACGCGATCGAATATTGGTTGCGTAATTCGTCGCCAATATCCTGGAACGACTGATCGAGGTCATCGACGTGATACGGAAAAAACGCGCGGCCACCGGTTTCTTCCGCCAGGTCGGCGAGGATTTTGTCGCCTTCGGTCAGATGCGTCTTGCGATCGGCCAGCTTATCGGGATTGGTCTGCGACAACTGGATCCACTCCGTGCTGGTGCTGATCGTATAAATGACCACGCTATAGCGCTGCGCCATTTCAATGGCTTCCGCGCGAGTATGATTCGAGAGATTATCGTCACCGTCGCTGATCACGATCATGACCCGCCGCACCACGTCGGGTTGATCGCCCGCCGGGCGAGGAGGATGACTTAACTCCTTGTCGCACGCCGTGTAGATCGCATCGTAGACCGCCGTACCGCCACCCGCGCGCGTCTTCACGATCTCGTCGCGCAGGCGCCCAGCGTCATCGGTGAAGGCTTGCAGGATGCTGGGCTCATCATCAAAGGTCATGACAAACGCTTGATCTTGATTGTGCCGGAGAACAGAAAACAGAAAGGATGTGGCCGCGTCCTGCTCAAATTTCAGCCGGTCGCGGATGCTGTTGGAAGTATCCATCAGCAAGCCGATGCGCAGGGGCAGGTCCGTCTGCCTGCTGAAATAGCGAATCGTTTGCGGGGTCTTGTCGTCGGAAATCCTGAAGTCGCCCTTCTCCAGATCGGGAACGAGTTTATTGCGACGGTTGAGCACCGTGAACAAAACATCCACCAGGTTTACGGTCTGTGTGATCTTGCCCTGATTTTGCGCGGAAGCATCCGGTGGCGGCGGTGGAGGAGCGCCTGGTTGCTGCGTACCGGAGGTAGGCGTCGACTGTTGCGCTCGGTCGGTGGCGGCCGTGAACGCCAGCGTCATCGCGAGCAGCGCGAAAATCCGTGAAGGTCGCATGTAGGATCGATTATAGGTAGTTGGCGAGCGCAGCGTCAATTCGCCGAGAATCGTTGCCGGCCGCGGCGGCAAGTTCGTACAAGAAGGCGCGTAGCTGCGGTGGAAGCGGAGCCCGCAAGTCGATCCACGCACCACGACGCGGGTGAGTGAAGCCAAGTCTCGCAGCGTGAAGGAAATTGCGCCCCAGCGCCGGCAGCGTGATTTTACCTACTTCCAATTGCGCAGCTGCGCCGTAGAGCACGTCACCCACCACCGGATGCCGCACCGTCGAAAAGTGCACGCGGATCTGGTGCGTGCGCCCGGTGTGCAGCTGCACTTCCACCAGCGTGGTCGTGTCGATGCGCCCCAGGACGCGCCAGTCTGTTCTCGCCTCGCGCGCATCCGCAAGCACCGCGCTGCGCCGCGCGGTCATGCGCACGCGCCGCTTGGGATCGCGGGCGATGGCCAACTCGATCCGCCCGCTTTCTTCCTTCAACAAACCCTCGACCAGCGCGATGTAGGTCTTCTTGACGGTCCGCTGTCGAAAGGCTTCGCCCAGCTTCGCGTGCGCCGCGTCATTCTTCGCGACCAGGATGATGCCGGAAGTATCCTTGTCGAGCCGGTGAACAATTCCCGGACGCAGCACATCACCCCCTTGCGACAGCGCCTGCCCGCGGCCCAGCAACGCATTCACCAGCGTCCCGCTCGGATTTCCCGCTCCGGCATGAACGACCATGCCCGCCGGTTTATTCACCGCAACTACGTCATCGTCTTCGTAAATGACATCGAGCGGGATGGATTCCGCTTCGGCGCGCATCGGCGGGCGCGGCTGCACTTCGACAGTCACGCGCTCTCCGCCGCGGAGACGATGCGAACCCTTCGTGGGGCGGCCATCTAGAAGAATGAGTTCCCCTTCAATCAATTCCTGCACCCGCGTGCGGCTCAATTCCGCGCAGTGCGACGTAACCACGCGATCCAGCCGCTCGCCGGCTTCTTCGGGAAGGACAACGAAATCGTGCCTCATGTTGGGAGTGGTATCGGCGATGTCAGCTTACTTCGCGCTCGGAAACTTCGGGCGCGTGGTGTTTGGCGCCAAAAAGCACGTCCAAAATAATCAGCGCAGCGCCGATGGCGATCGCGGAGTCGGCGACATTGAAAGCCGGATAATGGTAATTCCCAAAGCGCACTTCAAAGAAATCGGTAACCGCCCCGTGAAAGATGCGGTCGGTGACGTTCCCGGCAGCGCCACCCAGCAGCAGCGCAAGCCCCGCCGCGGTCAAGGTACCGCCGCTGTGACCCGCTGCAAACAACCACGCCAGCGCCCCAATCACGACGACGGATCCCCCGATCAGAAACACGCGGGTCCAGGGAGAAGAAGAATCCGCCAGCACCCCGAACGCGATGCCCGGGTTCCGGCTGTTCACCAAATAAATAAAGTTGTGAACGATCTCCTGCCGCCAGCCCTCAAAGGTCTGCGTCTCAAACCACGCCTTCGTCGCGCGGTCCAGCAGCACAACGCCCAGCGTAAGCCAGAGCCACCGCAAGCGTCTTGGAATAATCAGCGCCACAATCCCTCGCGTCCCCTGAAAATCCTCAACCACGAAAATTAATTGGCACGAACTGTCATCCTGAAGCTACCCGACGAGGGTAGCTGAAGGACCTCAACATGAACTGCGCCGCAAACACAATATACGGGCGCGCTTCAGCCGCTAAGCGCCACCGTGTCAGCGCCTCGTCGCGGCCTCTTCCGTTGCCCCTTCGATCTCCGCTAGCGCCTCCGTGCAGCGCTCGCAGATCGTCGGATAACGTGGGTTTTCGCCAACATGCGTCGAATAATTCCAACACCGCTCGCATTTCGCGCCGTCGGCTTTCACAATCGTAACTTCCAACCCAGGAATCACGTCGGAACGATAATCCCCCGTTCCAGCCGTCAAAAAATCCACCTGCGAAACAATAAACAACCCCGGAAGCAAAGGCAGATACTGCTTGAGCTTGGCCTTGAGCTCCAGCTCCGCGTTGAGCAAAACCTTCGCCTCCAGACCCGCATTGATCTTCTTTTCATTGCGCGCCGCTTCCAGCGCTTTCAGCACTTCCCCGCGCACCTTGGACAGCAACTCCCACACCGCCATCTGTTTGGACGCAATCCCCGCGCGAAGCTCTTGTTCCTCGCTGAACAAAGCCATATGCACGCTCTCGTGCTCGCCCGGCGTCTTCGGCAGATACTTCCAGATCTCCTCCGCGGTGAAGACCAGGATCGGCGCAATCAGCCGCGCCAGCGCCCCAGTTATCTTCCACACCGCGGTCTGCGCCGAGCGCCGCGACTTGCTTTTCGCCGCCTTGGTGTACAAGCGGTCCTTCAACACGTCGTAGTAAAACGAGCTGAGATCCACCACGCAAAAATCATGGATGGCGTGGTAAACGCGGTGAAAATCGTATCCCGCATACCATTCGCGGCTTTTTTTCACCAGCTCGGCGGTACGCTCCAGCATCCAGCGATCCATTTCGTCCAACTGATCGTTTGGCACCGCATCGCGCACAGGATCGAAGTCCGCAAGATTGCTCAACCCATAGCGGAACGTATTGCGAATCTTCCGGTAGGCTTCGCTCAGCTGCGTCATCACCCGCTCGCTCATCTTCACGTCGGCCTGGTATTCCACCGAAGCAACCCACAACCGCAGCAGGTCCGCGCCCCACCGTTCACAAATTTCCGCGGGATAAAGGGTATTCCCCAGTGATTTCGACATGGGCTGGCCCTTTTCGTCCAGCGTCCACCCATGCGTGACCACACCTTTGTACGGCGGGTTATTCCGAATGCCGATACCGATCAGCAGCGAGCTGTGAAACCAACCGCGATATTGATCCGGGCCTTCCAGATAAACGTCGGCGGGCCACTCCGGACCTTTCAATACCGCAAGATGCGAAGAACCGGAGTCGAACCACACGTCCAGAATGTCGTTTTCCTTCCGCCATTTCGTAGCGCCGCACGCGCATTTGGTCCCTGCGGGCAGCAACTCTTCCGGCGTGTGCTTGTACCACGCGTCCGCACCCTCTTTCTCAAACCACTTCACGACGTTGCGCAGCGCCGCAAAGTCCTCCAGGCGGGTATTGCAAGCCTCGCAATAAAAAACAATGATCGGCACGCCCCAGAAACGCTGTCGCGAAACGCACCAGTCCGGCCGCTCGGCGATCATTTCGTACATGCGGTCTTCGCCCCATGACGGGATCCACTTCACTCCGCGAATTTTCTCGAGCGTCTCCTGCCGCAGGCTCTTGCTGGCGTCATGCGCCGCCTGGTCCATTCCGATGAACCACTGTTCGGTAGCCCGAAAAATCACCGGGTTATGGCAGCGCCAGCAATGCGGATAGCTGTGCTTGTAGCTGTGATGGCCAAGTAGCGCGCCACGCTCGCCAAGCAATTTCACGATGATCGGGTTCGCGGTGAAAACATCTTTCCCTTTGTACTCGGGCAGGCCTTCCAGGTAGACGCCGCGGTCATTGATCGGCGCGGCGATCTCCAAACCGTATTTCTGCCCGGTGTTGAAATCATCCACGCCATGGCCTGGCGCGGTGTGCACGATGCCGCTTCCTTGATCGAGCGTCACATACGTAGCGAGGACCCCCGGCACCTGAATCGGCAGAAACGGGTGCTGGAACTTCATGCCTTCGAAGTCGCGGCCCTTGTAGGTGGCGCGAACCGTGGCGTCTGCAATACTGCACTCGGCCTGCAAAGCCGCCACGCGATCAGCCGCAAGCAATAGCGCGCCTCTCTCGGTGTCGACGACGACGTAGTCGAAATCAGGATGAAATGCGAGCGCGCGATTGTGCGGAATCGTCCAGGGAGTCGTCGTCCAGATCACCGCACTGACGTCGCTGCCCAATTTCGCGGCTTCGCCACTTCCACCGCCCACCACCGCAAACTTCACCCAGATCGACGGGCTGACATGATCCTCGTACTCGACTTCCGCTTCGGCCAGCGCCGTGGAATCGTGGAAGCACCAATAGACCGGCTTGCGTCCCCGGTAGACGAAGCCTTTTTCCATGAAGTCCAGAAACGCGCCCGCAATGACCGCCTCATAATCGAAATTCATCGTCAAATACGGCTCGTTCCATCGACCGAAAATGCCCAGCCGCTTGAAATCCTTTTTATGCTGCTCCACGTAGCGCGCCGCAAACTCCCGGCACAAGGCGCGGAATTCCGCCGGCGGCACTTTGCCTTTTCCGCCAAGCTCCTTCTCCACTTTTGTTTCGATCGGCAATCCGTGGCAATCCCAACCAGGAACGTAGGGCGCATAGTGCCCCGCCATGCTCTTTGTCTTTACCACCAGATCTTTCAGAATCTTGTTCAGCCCCGTCCCCAGATGAATTTCGCCCGTCGGATACGGCGGCCCATCATGCAGCACAAACAGCGGCTTCCCTTTGCGCACCTCTAAAATCCGCTCGTAAAGATGCGCGTCCTCCCAGGCTGCCAGTTGCTTCGGCTCATTTTGCGGAAGGCTGGCTTTCATGGAAAACTCGGTTTTGGGAAGATTGAGTGTTTTCTTTAGTTCGAGTGGCTCGGCCATGGATCGATCGGATCGGTTCCCTTCTTTGCCTCATTTCCCTCGGGTTCCCTCGATTGTGTCGCGGGGGAAACATCGGAAAACAGCGTAATCACGTATGTTATAATGAAAAGAAGCAGGTGTCAGCCGGTTCGGGGGTGCAACCAATCCGGCACAACCAGAATCGTACCTGCGATACCACCGTATTCGGGATATCTGCGTCTATAATTAAGGTAGGGGTGAGTTAGGGGAACACGTGCCGAGCAATTTTATCGACCTTTTGCCGCCAGATCCAAGGAAGTCGGGCGCGAATCCCAACGCGCAACAAGCCATTCCCGTACCCGCTTCCGCCCTGCCAACTTTCCAGACTCCCGAGCGCGTGGTCACCGATGGTTTCTGGTCCAATCTCAAGCAGTTCCTGACGGAAAAACCCGTCAAGGTCAACCCCAACGCTCATTCCACCCTGATGCCCGATCAGTACGGCGGCGGCTTCCGCGAAAACCTGAAAGATTTCTTCAGCTCGCGCCCGGTACCAAAAGGCCCGATGAATAGCCGTCTGGCCGTAAATTGGGGCGCGAACTTCGGCGGCTTCGGCTATCGCGTCAAGGAATTCTTTTCGCCCTCAAAGGTGCCCCCGCTCCCGCCGGGAATTCAGCCGGTAAAAGTGAATGACATCTGGTCCAAGGACGAAAACTTCGGTTGGACCCAGATCATCGCCTTTGGCCTTCACATTCTGATCATCGCGCTGCTCGTGGTTCCACTGATCTGGTGGAAAGAGCAACCCACCGCCGCAAAGAACAAGTTCGACGCTACTCCACTCGATATTTCCCCGTATATGGCCAAGTTGCCAGCCGGCGCGACCAAAGCGGGTGGTGGCGGCGGAGCCAACGATCACACCCTCACTCCTCCCAACAAGGGCCGGCCCCCTAAGTTCAAGTGGACGCAGTTCACCCCACCGCAAATCAAGATTCAGAACGAGCATCCTAAGCTCGCCATGGACCCCTCGCTGCTGGGCCCACCCGACCTCAAGATTACCGGTCCGAACGGCCTCGGTGATCCGCTGGCCAACGCCCTGTCCGATTCGCTCGGCCACGGCAACGGCACCGGTATCGGCAGCGGTTCCGGCGGCGGCCTGGGTCCCGGCGAAGGCGGCGGCACCGGCGGCGGCGCATTTCGCGCGGGCGTCAATGGCGTCGGCGTCCCGGTCTGCCTCTACTGCCCGATCCCCCAATACTCCGACGAAGCCCGCAAGGCCAAGTATCAAGGTACGGTAGTCCTGCAAGTGACGATTACAACCGACGGCCGCGCAGTGAATATCTCTGTAGTGAAGGGTCCCGGCCTGGGCTTGGAAGAAAAGGCCATCGAAGCCGTAAAGGGTTGGAAGTTCAAACCCGCAGTAGGCCCGGGCGGCAAACCAGTAGCGACTATCGTCCCCATCGAAGTCACCTTCCGCCTCTACTAATCCCGGGCACCCGCGCACAGTGATGCTAAGTATCGCAAAATCAACACTTGCAAAAGTCTAGGAAAACAAAAGACTTGATCCACCTTTGGAATCAACACTTACAAGAAACAGGGGGGAGGCGACATTCCAGCTCCGTCCCAAAATGGAACGGCCGCCGAAGCGCACAAGAAGTCGAGTGGCGCGGCGATTCCTGCTGCGCGCGGTAGCCGCCCGAAGCCCGAAGCCTTGATCGAAAGTCATCGTAATGTTCCGAGTTGCATTGCCAAGATGGAGACCTTGGTGCCGTTTTGAAACTCCGTCCCCGCTTGTTCCCAAGCCATAAAGCCAATCTGCTACGATGAGGCCATGAAAAAAGCGTCCCCGGTTCTCCTGGCTTTATTGCTGAGTTCGTTGTCCGCACCGCGTACCGCCGCCTCGCAAACCCCAAGAGGCACTCTCGATTTCATCGCGCGCATCTCGCCTACGGCCGCGCGTCCGGAGCCCGTGCGGCAGGTCACGTTCTACTTGTTGACCAAGAGTTATGCGGACATTTGCAAAGACGTGGAAGCGCAAGACGCTCCTCCGGATCGCGACAAGTTCATCAGCGACCTCAAAGTTTCCCCGGAACTCAAGGACTGGCTGAAAGCTCACGACGCCTTCGATCTCACCGCTTCAAATTTGGACCGCTTGCTCACCCCGGACGACATTCTGCATATCCCGGAGTTTTTGGCGGCCTATCAGCGCGCGAACAGCGGCGGCGTGACCAATGGAATCCCCAAGCCAAAATATAACGACGCCGACAAGACCGATCATCCCGATCGATACCAGAAACAACACGACCAATATTTCGCGGCGTTGAAGAAGTTCATTCAAACGCACCCGGAATCCATAAGCGGCATAGAACTTGAACTGACGGCGGTAAATCCGCAGGCCAAGTGGTCGCAAATTCAATTCGAGCGCAAGAGACGGGTGGGGCGCATAGCCCCGGAGATCGCGCAAACAAAATACCTCGCCGCTCAGACGGATACCGACCTCGAAGGTCACGCCACGGTGCCGAATCTACCGGCAGGTAACTATTGGATCAGCACGCTGAACCTGGATGCCGGCGCCGGCGATTCCCGGTTGCGCTGGGACGTCCCCGTAACCATCCAGGCAGGACGGAGCACGCACCTCGAGCTGACCAATCTGAACGCCACGGATGCCCACGGTTCCACGCCCTAGCCCGCCAGACGCGAAGCCGCCATGGGAACACCGCTTCTGTGGATCGGGTTCAATGTTTTCGTACTGGGATCGGTCGCGCTCGATCTCGGCGTGTTCAATCGCCGGCTTCACAAGGTGGAGCTGCGCGAAGCGTTCTGGTCCACGATTCTCTGGATCGCCCTATCGGTCCTATTCGGGCTGGGCATCTGGTATTTTTCCGGACATCAACGAGCCATCGAATTCTTTACCGGCTATCTGATCGAAAAGGCCCTCAGCGTCGACAACCTCTTCCTCTTTCTGGTTATCTTCCGCACCTTCGCAATCGATGAACGCTTTCAACACCGCATGCTGGAATGGGGAATCCTCGGGGCGCTGATCATGCGCGGCATAATGATCTTCGCCGGAGCGCAGCTGATCGAAAGATTTTCGTGGATCATGTACCTGTTCGGGGCGTTTCTGGTTTACGCCGGAATCCATATGCTGTTTGCGAAGAAGGAAAAGATTCGGCCCGAACAGAGCGCCATTTTCCGCTTTGCGAATGCCCATCTTCGCCTGACTCACGACTATCACGGCGAACGCTTTTTTGTGCGCAAGGAAAAGAAGATCTACGCGACCCCTCTATTCCTCGTGCTCCTGGTCGTCGAGATCACCGACATAACTCTCGCCATCGATTCGATTCCCGCTATTTTCGGGATTACGCACGATCCTTTCATCGTCTACACGTCGAACGTTTTCGCGATTTTAGGCCTTCGCGCGCTCTACTTCTTATTAGCTGGGTTTTTGAACCGTTTGCGGTACCTGACGGTCGGACTCGCGTTTGTGCTGTCTTTCATCGGTGCAAAAATGATCGTGGAACCCTGGCTGCACATGCCGGCGCCAATTTCTCTGCTCGTGGTCGCCGGCATTCTCGTACTTGCAACCGCGGCTTCGCTGCTCTTCCCGGACGCTCCGAAGAATGCAGGCTAGTCGTCCTCGAACATCACTTCGTCGATGTAGCACCACATCCAATGCTCGCCCGGCTCAATCGATCGGACGATCGGGTGCTTCACGGCGTGAAAGTGTTTCGTCGCGTGTTTGTTCTTGGAACTATCACAGCATCCGACATGCCCGCAGGACAGACACAGCCGCAGATGCACCCAAGTATCTCCCATCTTGAGGCATTCCTCGCAGCCTTTGGTCTTCGGCTTAACCGGACGAATTTGATCGGTGTGGGTACAAACTTCAGCCATTTAATCCTCCGCCGCGCTCAGCTCGCGGCTTTAATCGGAATTCTTACTTCAAAGCGCGTATCTCCGGGCTGGGATTTTACGGTGATCAGGCCTCTGATTTTCTTGATGATGCGGTAAGAGATGTCGAGGCCGAGACCGGTCCCTTCACCGACGCCCTTGGTGGTGAAAAATGGCTCGAAGATTTTCGACTGGATTTCTTCGGGGATACCGGGCCCATTGTCCGAAATTTCGACCAGCACGTAGTCGTTATCGCGCGCCGCGCGAATACCAAGTTTGCCGCCGTCTTTGAGAACATCCGCGGCGTTATCGATCAGGTTGGTCCACACCTGATTCAGTTCGCTGCCGTAGGCCATTACTTTCGGAAGATCGGGAGAATAGTCGCGCGTTACGGTGATGCTGCGCTTGAGTTTGTGGTGCATGATCGTCAGCGTTGTGTCGAGGCTCTGGGCGATGTCCACGTCCTGCATGGACGCCTGGTCCATGTAGGAATATTCCTTGATGGCGCGGACCAGATCGGAGATGCGGGCGGTACTGTGGTCCAATTCGTTGGCGATGCGGTCCATTTCGAGCAGGGTGGCAAAGCGAGTGAGCTCCGGCCCGAGCGACTTTCCCGCCACGCTGGCGAGAGCTTCCAGATTTTCGTCGGTCAGATTCGCTTCCGCGAGAAGAGGGCCGAGCTGCCAGGCCTCCTTTACATCCTTGTCTTCGAGCCAGGTCTGAATCGCTTCTTCGCGTTCGACGCGCGCAAACTCATCTTTGTATTGCGCGGGCTTGAGCGAGACGCGAATGGCTTCCTCGCGCTCCGCGAGGAGAGTGCAATCGTCGGGACCGATGGCGGAGGCTCGGACGGCTTCGCGCAATCGCGCCAGGCACTCGCGCAAAGTACTGGCCGAACGGCGCGCCGCGGCAGACGGATTGTTCAGCTCATGAGCAAGGCCTGCGGAGAGCTTCCCGAGTGCGGCGAGTTTTTGGCTTTGCTGCTCGAATTCGGTGTAAGTGCGCACGCGATCGGTCAACATGCCGACGAGGCGTTGCGAAAGCTCCGGCAGGTGCTGCAGGAGGTCGCCAAACTTGGTGTGAGAATAGGCGAGCCCCCAAGTCGGGACGGTAGCCCGAATGGTCAACTTATAGTTCTTCAATCGAGAAAATGGCAAAAGTCCGGTGACCGTGGGCGCTTCCGTGGTGAACACCGGCGCATCGCCGCCGCGCTCCTGGCGCCCGCGGATTTCACCCTCCAGGAGTACAAACATCAATTTGGCAGGAGTGCCCTCGAGCATCATCACTTCGCCGGCCTCGAAACGAAACTCGTGAGTTCGTTCGACGAACCAATCGAGATCGGGTTCAGAGAGATCGGCGAAAACGGCTACTTTGCGAAGCGCGGCGAAGAGGGTCGCTTTGTCGGATGGGTGGCTTGGGAGCTTCAACGTACCGTACAGATCCGCGGTCTCGTCCGGCATATCTGTCATTCGCATATCACTTTCAATTCGGTACCACGACTGTTGGTCCGCGGGAAACGGGTCATTGAACCTTGGCCAGATATTGATGGATGAATTGCACGACCACGGCGCCTTCGCCAACGCCGGAAGCGACTCGCTTGACAGAACCGTGACGCACGTCGCCTACGGCGAAAATTCCGGGCACGCTCGTCTCGAGGAGACCTGGATCGCGATCGAGGGTCCACGACGCGGGTCTCTTTCCATCGCGGAGCAGGTCGGGCCCCGAGAGGACAAAGCCACGGTCGTCGCGTTGAATCAAATCGCCCAACCATCCGGTGCGTGGCTGCGCTCCGATGAAAATGAATAGGCTGCTGGCGGAAAGTTTTTCGGGCCTACCGACGGAGCCGCGACAGATGGTGATGGCGTCGAGACGGGCGTCTCCGTGAACCTCGGTAACGACGGTCTGCAACCAAACATCGATATTGGGAGTTTTCTCGATCTGCTCGATCAAATAGTGGGACATGGTGCTTGCCAGAGACTCGCCGCGGACGAGCATGATGACCTTGCCGGCGAATTTGGAAAAATGCATGGCAGCCTGGCCGGCGGAGTTAGCGCCGCCGATAATGTATACGGTCTCGCCCTTGCAGGACAATGCTTCGGAAGTACCGCCGCCATAGTAAACCCCGGCGCCTTGAAAGCGTTCGATGCCGGGGATGTCGAGTGAGCGCCACTGAACGCCCATGGCCAGGAGCAGAGCGTGGCAGGAGATCTCGAAACCGTCGCCGAGCTTGATGTAGCGATAGGGACCGTCGACACGAAGGCTGATGGCTTCCTGCGGGGCAAGAATCTCGACGTCGAACCTTCGCGCCTGGGCCACCGCGCGGCGCGCAAGATCGCTCCCGGAAAGACCCGACGGGAAACCGAGATAATTTTCAATTCGCGAGCTCAGGCCGGCCTGCCCACCTGGTGCCTCGCGTTCAATCATCACCGTGCGCAGTCCTTCGGATGCGCCATACACGGCGGCTGCGAGGCCCGCTGGCCCGCCGCCGATAATCGCGAGATCGTAGAAGTTCGTCTGCGCGTGGGTCTGAAGGCCGATCTTGTCGGCGATGACCTGTTGGGTAGGTTCGGCAATGCGGTGGCCGTCGGGAAACAGAATCAGCGGCAATTTTTCAAGTTCGGGACCCAGCGATTCAATCAGACGGCGAACTTCCGGATCGGCGGCGGCCATTTCGACATCGATCCATTGATAGGGCACTTGATTGCGGGCCATGAAATCGCGCAAGTCGTAAGAGCGCGAAGACCAGCGGGTACCGAGAACGCGAATACCCTCGTAGGGCGGGCGAAATTGTGCGTTCCAGTCGTGGAGCAGGTCGTCCAAGGCAGGGAAAAGCTTCTCTTCCGGCGGGTCCCAGGGCTTCATCAGGTAATAGTGAATTTTAGCTTCGTTGATAGCATCGATGGCGGCGTTGGTGTCGGCGTAAGCGGTGAGCAATGCACGTTTAGCCTGGGGATGAATGTCCATGGCCTCGGCGAGAAATCCAACGCCATCCATGCTGGGCATGCGCTGATCGGCGAGTAGCAGGGCCACAGGGTTGTTTCGGGCTTTGAGTTCGCGGAGGGTGCTGAGAGCGGCGCCGCCGGAATCGGCGCGCATCACGCGGTACTTCTGGGCATAGTGGCCGCGCAGGTCGCGCTCGATAGCGCGCAGCACTTCGGGATCGTCATCCACGGTCAATAAAACTGGTTTCGGCATAACCCTTCGGATGAAATCTGCGGCGTTACGGTTACTTAGATTCCGCGATGTTCTCTTGGATTCAGCTTTTACGCTACAATTTTAGGACCGAAAATGTCCAGTGCTCCGCTTCTCAATGTAGCCGGCCTTTTTTCCCCGGATGCTGCTATCCGTACGGTCTCCGCGGCAGCCATCTACAGCCACGGTCTGGCACTTGCCAAGCCCGTCGTTTCATCTTGGCTTTCCAATCGCGAAATCTCCCGGCTGCTCTGGGAGCAGCTCTTTACCGTCGGAGTGGCCGTTTTCCCTGATACGTTTGCGCGCATCGAACAAGCCAATGGCCACCCGCGTCTGGCGAGCGTTCCCGATGACATGGACGCCAAGGAATTCGAGTTGCATTTTGCCACCGAGGTAAGTCTCGATATTTTGACGACGCGAAATCCCGATGGAGAAGGACCGATCGCGCGCTACCTGAAACGATTCGGAGAAGGAATACAGCAGGTGGAATTCCGCTGCCTGGATGTGGACCGCGCCACCGGCATCTTGAGAGAAAATTTTGGCCTCGCCCCGATTTATCCGGAGGCTCGCCCCGGCGCGGACGGGACTCGTGTCAATTTTTTCCTGGCTCCCACTTCCGCCGGCGGAAAGGTTCTGATCGAGCTTTACGAAATCCCCGGAAACTAAAGCCGAAAAGCGCGGGCCGTCAGGATTCTCGATAATTCAGAATTTCCCGCATCGCGCGCAACACTTCGCCAACCGTCCAGGCCTGCGCGATACAGCCATGCGGCGTGAAGGGAGGATCACCCTCGAAGATCTCGCCGAGAGTACCGAGCCCATACATGTGCACCGAAATGCCGAGCGGTTCGAGGAAACGCATGGCTTCGGCACGGTCGCCGTACACGCGCAAGTGCGCCAGCACAAATGGCCCCAACAGCCAGCCCCATACCGTTCCCTGATGATAGGCCGCGTCGCGATCCTTCGGCCCGCCCGCATAGTGCCCCTGGTATCCTGGGTCGCCCGGCGCGAGACTGCGCAGCCCGTAGGAGGTCAGCAAATGCTGCGCGCAAACGTCCACGACCGATTTCTGCTGCTCCTCGGTCAACGGCGTAACCGGAAGCGAAACCGCCAGCAGTTGATTCGGTCGCAGCGCCGCGTCGTTCCCCGTGCCGGGCGCGTCGATCACATCAAAACAGCAGCCGCGCTCTTCATTCCAGAATTTCTGAAAGTTTTTCCGCGCCTTCGCGGAAAGTTTCTCGTATCCTTCGCCCGGCCGCGCCAAGAGCCGCGCAAATTCCGCCATGGTTTCCAACGCGTTGATCCATAGGGCATTCACTTCCACGGCTTTGCCGGTGCGCGGCGTAACCACCCAATCGCCGACCTTTGCGTCCATCCAGGTGAGTTGTACTCCCGGCTCACCGGCGTACAGCAACCCGTCCGCAGGATCGACATGAATGTTGTAGCGCGTACCCTTGACGTGCGCGTCGATGATTTCTCCGAGCGTCGGAAAAAGTTGCAGCAGCGTGCGGCCATCCTTGGTGACCGCAAAATACTGGCGCACTGCCTCGAAAAACCACAGCGCCGCGTCAACGGAGTTGTATTGCGGCTGGCCGCCCACGTCCGGAAAGTTGTTCGGCAGCATTCCGCCATCGACGTATTCCGCAAACGCCAGCAGGATCTGCCGCGCCACGTCCGCGCGTCCGGTGGCCAGCGTTAGCCCCGGCAGCGCGATCATGGTGTCGCGGCCCCAATCGCCGAACCAGTGATAGCCGGCGATGATGCTGCGTCCGTCGGGATACTCCGGCATGCTGCGCTTTACGATGAATTGATCCGCCGCCAGCACGAGTTGCGGAAGCCAGTTGGGAGACTCCGCGGCGGTTTTCTCATTCTCGGCCAGCCAGGACCGAAGGAGCTTCGCTTCGCGCTCCGCGCTGTCGGCCCGAACGGAAGTGCCATCGAGCTCCGCGGTTGCTTCAGTGGAGGCCACAAACGTAACGCTCGTCCCTACTTTCAACTTCGCCTGGAACAAGGCCGCAAACAGGTGGTCCTCCAGGTCGTCCAAGCCACGCTCTTTTTCCACCGGCAGAAAACAGTTGCGATACCATTCGTGACGCGGCTGGTACACGGCGCCCGCGCACTTCAAATAAAAGGGGGTCGCACCGTCGAAGGCGATCACCTGAACGCCGTTTTCGACTGGGTCGATCTTCATTTGCCAATTCCCGGCATGCGTGGACCCGTGAAAGTCCCGGTAATTCACCAGCGTTTTCAGATCGAGTTCAACGCCGCTGCTGCCGCGCACCATGGTGTACTCGATATACGTGGTGTTCTCGCCGTGACGCATCCACACGCGCTTCTCCAGCAGCGCATCGGCGAGCGCGTAAGTCCAGACCGGCATCATCCCGTCCAGTCGGAAGCTTTCAATGTTCAGAAATCCCTTGGGATCGACGACTTCGCCGGCCCATTGATGGGTCGCTAGCGAATACTCGGCGCCGCCATAGCGGACAATTTCATCGAGACCGGTTACCAGCTGCATGCGTCCAACCGGTGGCCGCAGCGCCGCCAACAACAATCCGTGATAGCGGCGCGTTTCGCATCCCGCGATGGTACCGGAGGCAAATCCGCCAATTCCGTTGGTCACGATCCATTCGCGCGCTTCCGCCGCATCCAGGTTGCCGCAAACTTCGCGGCCAAATTTGATCTTCGCGCTCTGCGGTGCCACCGCGCGATCGGCGCTCGCGGCAGCTTTCTTACGGGGCGCCCGCGCGCTCTTCGCTGGTTGTCTTGACGAGACCAAAGCCGGCAGCGCCTGCACATCCGCGGCACCCTGCGATTCGCGCGGGCTTGGTTTGTTCCGCAATTTTTCAGCTCGATTCGACACTATCATCTCCGCACTTTTTTGCCCGCTGCGTGCATCAAACGTTGCATCAAACGAAATCCTACGATTCGCCGCGCTCCAGCCATTTCGTCATCAAATAGCGGCCGTGATCGACGTATCCTATGCGCCGGTAAAGTTCCAAGGCCGCCTCGTTGTCCCGAGAGACTTCAAGGTGCATGGCGTTGACGCCCAACTCGCGGGCAACGGTTTCCACAAATTCCATTGCCCGGCGCCCAATTCCACGGCCGCGATGCTCTTCAGCAATATACAACTCATCGATATACGCGTCGCACCCGCGATATTCGAAGCTGAACGAAACAGTCAGCACCACGTACCCGACGGGGCGTTCTCCCTCAACGATCAGCCACGCCCGGCCATAGGGGGAGTCCCTGACAAACTGGTCGAAAATTACGCGCCGGCGCTGCTCGTCGAAGGGCGTCGTCCCGGGATCGGCGCGTTCCAACGCTTGCATCATGGCGATAAAGATGTCGGCGTGCCCGGCTCGCGCAGGCTCAAAGCGGATTGGCCGCGGGTCACTCACCGCTCTGTTCGATCAACTTGGCAACCAGTCCCGTCCATCCCGTTTGGTGACTCGCGCCGATACCCGCACCGTTGTCGCCGTTAAAAAACTCGTAGAACAAAATCAAATCCTTCCAGTAGGGATCGTTTTGGAAAATTTCCGTGCCACCGTATACGGGACGCCGGCCATCTTCTCCACGCAGGAAAGTCCTCACGAGCCGCCGCGAAATCTCCGCGGCCACCTGCCACAAGTCACTTTCCGTATCGGAGTGGGTCGGGCACTTCACTTTGAAATCTTCACCATAATAATGGTGAAACTTCTGCAAAGACTCGATCAGCAGATAATTCACCGGAAACCACACGGGTCCGCGCCAGTTCGAATTTCCGCCGAACATGCCGGTCGTCGATTCGGCCGGCTCGTACTGCACGCGGTTTACGTTGCCATTCACGGTCACTTCGTAGGGATGGTCCAGGTGATACCGCGACAATGCGCGAACGCCATGCGGCGACAAGAATTCGGTTTCATCCAGCATCCGCGACAACACCCTTCGGAGCTGCTTACGATTCACCAGCGACAGCAGGCGTCGCACGCCACGTGCCGACCGTTCCGTCATTTCAATGTGTTCCGGCACATCCGAATGATTGTCCATGAACCATTGCATTCGCCGCTTAAATCCGGGCAACCGGTCCACGATTTCCGGCTCCAGCGTTTCCACGGCGAACAGCGGGATCAGCCCCACCATCGAGCGAATTTTCATGAAGTGTTCTTCGCCGTTCGGGAGTTGCAGCACGTCGTAGTAAAATCCGTCCGCGTCGTCCCACAACGATCTTCCGCCGGAACCCATGTCGTTCATCGCGTGCGCGATGTTTACGAAGTGCTCGAAAAATTTGCTGGCTACATCCTCGTAGGCGGGGTCTTCTTTCGCGAGCTCCAGCGCAATCGCCAGCATGTTCAGGCAATACATGCCCATCCAGCTGGTGCCGTCGGATTGTTCCAGATGACCGCCGGTCGGGAGCGGGGCCGAGCGGTCGAACAGTCCGATGTTGTCGAGACCCAGAAATCCGCCCTGGAAAATATTCATGCCGTCGGGGTCTTTGCGATTTACCCACCAGGTGAAATTCAGGAGCAGCTTGTGAAAAACCTTTTCGAGAAATCCGCGATCGGCCACTCCCCGCACGCGCCGCTCGATTTTGTAGACACGCCAGGCAGCCCACGCGTGCACCGGTGGATTCACGTCGCCAAAGGCCCACTCATACGCGGGCAATTGCCCGTTGGGATGCATGTACCACTCGCGCAGCAGCAGGATCAGCTGCTCTTTCGCAAAATCGGGGTCGATCAACGCGATGGGAATACAGTGGAACGCCAAATCCCACGCCGCGTACCACGGATACTCCCACTTGTCCGGCATGGACAGGATGTCGTCGTTATATAAGTGCGTCCAATCCTTGTCTCGCCCCTGCAGCCGCTCTTTGGGAGGAGGAGGACCCGCGGGATCGCCGTCCAGCCAGGTGCGCACGTCGAAGTGATAGAACTGTTTGCACCACAACATGCCGGAAAACGATTGCCTCATGATGAGTTTCGCGTCCTCGGACATTTCTTTCGGAATGCGCGAGGCGTAAAACTCGTCGGCCTCCTTTTGCCGCGTCGCAAACATTGCGTCAAATCCGTCGCCGAAATCATTCGAAGCGGGAACGCCGTCCGCGCGCTCCGCACGTGCCGGCGATCCGCTGAATCCCACCATGGCGGAGTTCTCGCTCATGCCGCTGAGCGGTTCCATGTCCGTGAGCCGCAATTTCAATGTGACACTCTCGCCGGGTCCCAAATCGACGGGATAGAGCGCCGCCATCTTCGTGCCCATCTGTTTCGGGTTTACGGCGCCTTTGTCGCCCTGAATCACGTAAGCGTGAAACGCGTCCTTTACGTACGAACGATTCTGGCGAGAGTACAACCGCTGCATGTTCGTTTCGTTCTCTGTGAACAGCAGCTCCGGGTGTCCAGCACAGAGCAGCCAGCGCTTCCCGTATTGCCAGTGTTGGAGTTCCGCACACATGCTGCCCGGTACGCAGGTCCCGGAGCGCACCATGGGGCGTCGCAAATCCTTGCCCCAAGACCAAGTGTTACGAAACCACACCGAAGGCAAAATCTTCAGCGGGGCGTACTCCGGCCCGCGGTTTACCGCCGTGATCTTGATGAGGATGTCTTCCACATCTGCCTTCGCGTATTCGACGAACACGTCGAAGTAACGACTCTCCGCAAACACGCCTGTGTCTACCAGTTCGTATTCGGGCTCTGCTTTGCCGCGTCTGCGGTTCTCTTCCACTAATTGTGCGTAGGGAAACGCCGTTTGCGGATACTTGTACAGCATGCGCATGTAGGTGTGCGCGGGCGTGCAGTCGAGGTAGAAATAATATTCCTTGACGTCTTCTCCGTGATTGCCCTCGTGCCCATTCAGTCCGAAGAGACGTTCTTTCAGGATCGGATCGCGGCCGTTCCAAAGTGCCAATCCAAAACAGATCAGTTGATGACGGTCGCTGATGCCGCCGATGCCATCTTCTCCCCAGCGGTAAGCGCGCGATCGGGCGTGATCGTGCGGAAAGTATTCCCACGCGGTGCCGCCACGACTGTAATCCTCGCGCACCGTTCCCCACTGCCGCTCGGACAGATAAGGTCCCCAGCGCTTCCAATATTTCTTTCGTGTTTTCGTTTCTTCCAGCCGCCGGTCTTCGGTTGTCTGTAATCGCGCCATCGCTCTATTCATCCTTCAGCAGAGTCCATCGTCGCATTTTCCGCTGCACATGCAACACCACGTACCACTCCGGTGTCCGCATCCGTACCTCCCGCATCCGTCGCTACGCCATTCATCGGCGGTTGCCTCTGGATGCTCCGCACCATACGCGCTGCAAAATGAATCGCTCGTAAAATTTCGCTTGACAAGCTTTACTGTGCGTCGTACAGTATGCGGCGTACAGTAGATGGCGTACAGTATATGACCGTTGAACCCAACGTCCTCGAAAACCTTCGCTCCGAGCTTCGCCGCGGCTCTCTGATTCTCGCCGTGCTGGCACAGCTGCGGTCCGAGCAGTACGGCTACACACTTCGCAAAGCCCTGGCCGAGCATGGCATGGACATTGACGAAGGCACTCTCTACCCGCTCCTGCGGCGTCTCGAAACGCAGGGTTTGCTGGTCAGCGAGTGGCGCGAAGAAGACAAACGCAACAAGAGATTCTACGTTCTATCGACCGAAGGAAAGCAAATCCTGCAGCAACTCCTCGCGGAGTGGAAAAACATCGATTCGTCGCTGACCGCCATTGTGAGAGGCTAACACCATGCAACTGACTGATAATAAAGAATATATAACTCACCGCCAGGGATTCAGCCCAGGCCAGTCCCAGGAGCACGCGGGACAGGCCCACGTCAATGCCTCAGATCGCCTGCTCGTCCTGCTCTCCTCTGGCCTGCTCATCGTCGGCGGACCGACCATTCTGAACACGGTCACCCAGGCGAGCGTCGCTTCACTCCAGATTCTTTTGGAGATTTGCCACTTCGGCCTGGTTGCCTATCAGATCGTCGGCAGGTAAGGAGACACCTATGGAACTTCTCGATCAATATCTCAAGTCCGTCCGAAGTTGCCTGCCAGCAGCGCAGAGAGACGACATCGTCAGCGAACTGTCGGAGAATCTCCGCGCACAAATCGAAGACAAGGAGGGCGAACTCGGCAGGCCGCTGAACGAGGGTGAAGTGGAAGCTATCCTGAAGCAGCACGGTCATCCACTAGTGGTCGCCAGTCGATACCGCCAGGATCAGCGCAGTGTAGCCTTCGGCCAGCAGATTATCGGCCCGGTGCTCTTTCCGTTCTACATGCGGGTGCTGGAGTTCAATCTCGGTTTGACGGGCATCGTTATCCTCATTGTTTTGACGGCGCTGTTCGCCAGCGGCAGGTCCGTGACTCTGGTCGCTACCCTGCCCACATTCCTTTACCAGTTCCTCATTCAGTTCGGAGTGATCACCCTGATTTTTGCTCTCGCGGAGCGCCATTGGAGTAAGTTCCCGGATCGGTGGGATCCCCGAGGCCTGAAGCATCCGTGGCACCCCGCGTTCGCCATGCAAACCGCACTTACAGGGGAACTCGAGGCCAAAAAGGATTCACGCCGCGTATCGCGCTTTGATTCGATCGCGCAATTTGTGGCTTTAGGCATTTCCATCGGCTGGCTGCGAGTTGCGCAACGCTTCCCGTTCATGATCTTTGGGCCCGCGGCTGCCTTTATCAAGCCGGCGCCCATCTGGCATCAATTTTACTGGCCTGTGGTCCTGTTGGCGCTGGCGGGAATGGTGCAAGCGGGCGTCAACCTGGTCCGTCCGGACTGGGTGCGCCTGCCTGCCATCTACCGCCTGGTCAGCAATGTCGTGTGGATCACGATGCTGTGCTTCTTGCTGAAAGCCGGCAACTGGGTCGTTCTCACGGACATACCCGGCGCCTCTGCGGAAAGCTACCGGCGCACCGTCGAAATCCTGAACCGTTCGCTCATTTACGCCCTGATTGGTCTCAGCGTTGTTGCTGCCTATGACATATTCCGCCACCTCCGCCGCCTTTTCCGCACCCAAAAGAACCAGGCCCCGTCCACCACCGCCATGCACGACAAGTAGCCGCAGCCGGCCCCGTCGTGTGGGCTGCGCCAGCCTTGGCGGTATTATTCCGCTGGTTGTAGTCTAATGAGGATCGCGCCCAGAGTTTTTCGGACCAACCACCCGAGGAGAATCCGTTCATGCCAGCCGCTATGTTTCGCCGTCGCCTCAGCCATCGATGGGCGTCGGTCGCTCTCGCTTTTGTCGGCACCACAGTCTTCTGCGGCACTCCACGCGCATCGGCCCAGAACCACCCCGAGGACAATACCCTTCACAAATTAAACGAGTCGGTGGATGCGCTGATTCGAAAAGTCTCGCCCAGCGTGGTGCAGATTCTCGTCGCGGGCTATGGTCCCGTCGATGAAAGCCACGGTAACGCCAGCGCGGTCATCGGCAGGCAACGAGCGATTGGTTCCGGCTTCGTGATCGATCCGGCGGGCTACATCATCACCAATGCTCACGTCGTGACCGGCGCACAGGTCGTGCAAGTGGTTTTGCCCTCCGGCAATCCCGACGGCTCGTTGCAATCGCTGCTGTCCACCAAAACGAATATCGTGTCCGCCCGTGTCGTGGGTGTGAGCCGCGAAATCGACCTGGCGCTGTTGAAAGTGGACAACGTCAAGCTGGAGGCTCTGCCGGTCGCGTCCTATCGAAGTCTGCATCAAGGCGAGGTGGTGCTGGCGTTTGGAAGCCCGGAGGGACTGCGCAATACGGTGACCCTGGGCGTAATTTCGTCGGTTGCGCGGCAAACCGATCCCGATTCGCCGATGGTCTACATCCAGACCGACGCGCCCATCAATCCGGGCAACTCGGGAGGCCCGCTGGTCAACGTGGATGGAGCGGTCGTAGGGGTCAATACGTTTATCCTTTCGCAGTCTGGAGGCAACGAAGGCCTCGGGTTCGCCATACCCAGCAGCGTGGTGAGCGTCGCCTATCGACAGCTCCGCAAGTTCGGCCACTTGCATCGCGCGCAGGTCGGTATCGGACTGCAAACGATTACTCCGGTGCTCGCAGCCGCGATGAACTTGCCGCGAAGTTACGGGGTCATCGTATCCGACGTTCTTCCTGGCGGCCCGGCTCTCGAGGCTGGCATTCGGATCGGAGACGTACTGCTTACGATTGACGGCCGCATGGCGGAAAGCATTCCGTACGTGTCCTTCCGGCTGATGTCGGTCAATGCCGGCGAGAAGGTGCATTTGGAAGTTTTACGCGGGCAAGAGCGGCTGGCGTTCGACGTGCCTGTAATCGAACACACCGACAACATGGATCAGATTACGGCGCTCGCTGATCCAGAGAAAAGTCTGGTCCGCCCGCTCGGCATTCTGGGTATCGAAATCGATAAGAAAGTTGCCGAGATGGCATCCGACCTTCGCGATCCATTCGGCATCATCGTGGCCGCGCGCACGGGAGCTGGAGCCGAAATACCCCTCAACACCGGAGACGTGATCCGGACTCTGAATGGCCAGCCGATGACTACGCTCGATCGTTTGCGTACCGCCCTGGCCGATCTCAAACCCGGAGCACCGGTCGTCCTGCAGATTCAGCGCGACGATCGGCTCCTGTACGTGTCTTTTACCTTGGAGCAACCTTTATGACCCGAAGTGATGACCGGTAAGCGATGCGAGAACGACCAGCGCCGGGCTTAAGCCCCGCGCCTTCACTCTGAACAGGAGAACACTATCCAGCCTCTGCGATTGAATCCGATCCTGAACACCGACAGCTACAAACTCAGCCATTGGTGGCAGTACCCTCCCAATACGCGACATATATACTCGTACGTTTGCTCGCGCGGGGGCTTTTTCGACCACGCCGAAATGGCCGGGTTGCAATACATCTTGAAAGCAAATTTTGCCGGTAAAGTTTTCGACATCAATGACATCGAGGAAGCGGCGAAATTCGCCAGCCAGCATTTTTCCGGCAACCCCAAATGCTTCAACTACGAAGGCTGGAAGAGCCTCTACGCAAAATACGCCGGCGTTCTGCCCTTGCGCGTCAAAGCCGTCAAGGAAGGGTCGGTCGTGGGCGCACAGAATGCAATCGTGACGGTGGAAAATACCGACCCGGAATTTTATTGGCTGACGAACTGGGCGGAGACCGTGTTGCTGCAGATCTGGTACCCCATCACGGTGGCCACACTCAGCCGCGCCATCAAGCAAATTCTTGGCGAAGCATTGGTTCGCACCGGTGATCCTTCCGGGATCGCCTTCAAGTTGCACGATTTTGGATTTCGAGGGGTAAGCAGTCGCGAATCGGCGGCCATCGGAGGCGCGGCACATCTATTCAATTTTCTTGGCACCGACAATCTGCCGGCCATCGAACTGCTCCGGCAGTATTACGCTGCGGACATGCCGGGCGTCAGCATTCCCGCCTCGGAGCATTCCACGATCACGGCTTGGGGCCGCGAGCATGAAGTGGAAGCCTATGAAAATATTCTGGATAACGTTCCCGAGGGCATCGTGGCCTGCGTCAGCGATTCCTATGACATTTACAATGCGGTCCGCAATCTGTGGGGCGGGAAACTGCGCGATAAGGTGATGCAGCGCAACGGGGCGCTGGTGATCCGCCCGGACAGCGGCGACGCGGTTTCCGTGCTGGAAGAGCTTTTCAAAATCGCGGCCGACAAATTCGGCTATGAGGTCAACCGCAAAGGCTGGAAGGTCATCGCGCCGCAGGTGCGCTTCATTCAAGGCGACGGTGTGAACTACTACACCATTCAGAACATGATCTCGCAGCTCACCCGGCGCGGCTGGTCCATGGATAACTGGAGTTTCGGGATGGGCGGCGCTTTATTGCAACAGGTGAACCGCGATACGCTGCGCTTCGCCCTGAAGTGTTCCGCGATCGACATCAACGGCGAGTGGCACGACGTCTACAAGCAGCCGGTGACCGATCCCGGCAAAGATTCTCGCGCCGGACGCTTCGTGCTGCTGAAAGAAAGCGGCGAATTCGTAACCGTGAAGGAAAATCCCGGCGAACCAATCAATGGCGTGGATCAATTGGAAACGGTATTGGAAAACGGAATCCTGCGCCGGGAGCACACGCTGGAAGAAATCCGCGGAATTGCGTCAGGTTTCGACGACTACGCGAAAAATCCGCGAGAGAAGCAAGATCGCATCGATTCGGCGGCGGGAAAAACCAGCTAGATTCGAATTTTGAATTGAGACAAATTACCGCACCGACTTTGTCCGGCAGTTCATCGAGTTGTCGCGCGCATGTAACAAAACGAGCTTACACCTGTTGCGCGCGCCAATCTGCATGCCCAGCCTCCAAGATTGCGCGACACGTCTGTTCATGGAGGTTGTATCGATGCATTCGCGTCTGTCCCACTGGCTCGCCTACTTGCCGACCCTCAAGCAAGTGCTGGCCGCGTTCGTCGCAACTCAACTGCTAGTCGCAACTCCACTTCGCGCACAATCCGGCGACTTCAGCAACGATGCAAACACCACCTCACCGATCAAACACGTCATCGTGATCATCGGGGAAAACCGCACCTTCGATCATCTCTTCGCGACGTACCAGCCTAAGAAAGGGCAGACCATCGACAATCTTCTTTCCAAGCAGATCGTTATGCCGGACGGCAGTCCCGGTCCTAATTACGCATACGCGTTGCAGTACTCGGCGCAAGACACGGACAAGTACGAAAATAGCCCGCAGTCAAAGTCCATTTATGAGACCCTCCCTCCACCGCTCACCGGGGGACCCAGTGATGTCTGCAAGAACAATGGAATCTGCACTCTGGCGGACGCTATGGCTTCGGAAAATGGCCTGCCCGCCGACTACTATCAGTTCTTACTGACCGGTGGACACGAGCAAGCCAGCCATGTTCCCGACCAGCGCATCTTGGATGTAACTAACCTTCCTCCCGGTCCGTTTCAGCTGACCTCCCAGACTTTCCCCTACGATTCCTACGCCGCCAGTCCGGTGCATCGCTTCTATCAGATGTGGCAGGACCTGGATTGCAACATTGTTTACGCCACGATTTGGAATCCGGCCGGCTGCAAAGACGACCTCTTTCCATGGGTCGAAGTGACGGTTGGCGCGGGCACGAATGGCAAGCCACAACCCCCCGGATTCAACGACGCCTCGACAGGTGAAGGGGCCACCGCGATGGGCTTTTACAACATGCTGCAAGGCGATGTTCCTTACTTCAAGGCCCTCGCGGACAACTTTGCCACCGCCGACAATTATCACCAGGCTGTTATGGGCGGAACCGGCGCGAACCACATCATGCTGGGAACCGGCGACGCGATGTTTTTCAGCGATGCTAACGGCAACCCGGCCGTGCCGCCGCATATGGTCCCCGCGGAAACCTTCGTAGGAACGCCTAACGCCGGTATTGTGGATGAAATCGAAAATCCCGATCCCCAACAGGGCACGAACAACTGGTACACCGAAGATGGATACGGAGGCGGAGCTTTCGGTTCCCCATCGTTTGGTGGCGGCAGCTACACCAACTGCTCCGATTCCACCCAGCCCGGCGCTACCGCCGTGCTGACCTACCTGAACACACTTCCCAAGCGTGTGGATCCCAACTGCGCTCCGGGTGCCTACTACCTCCTCAACAATTACAATCCCGGATACTTTGGAGACGGCAGCAACGCTTACACCGATCCCAATGTTGCCAACACTCCATTCACCATTCCGCCGAGCACCGTTCGCAACATTGGTGATGCCCTGCTGGAAAAGAACGTGTCCTTTAAATACTACGGCGATCAGTTTAACGCCTACCTCACCGACAAATACCAGATCAACTATGGAACCGTCGGCGCGAAGAGCGACCAGTACTGCAACATTTGCAACTTCTTCCAGTACTCCACCTCCATCATGACCAACGCCCCGATACGCACAGCGGTCCTCAAGGACACCATCGATCTCTATAACGACATCCAGAACGGCACGTTGCCGGCGGTAGCGTTCGTCAAGCCCAGCGGCTGGGTGGATGGTCACCCGGCGTCATCCAAGGTGAATCTACTGGAAGGATTCGTAAAGAAGATCGTGGATGCCGTAAGGGCCAACCCCAATGTGTGGAAGGACACCGCGATCTTCATCACCATGGACGAAGGCGGCGGATACTACGATTCCGGATACGTTCAGCCGTTGGATTACTTCGGCGACGGAACCCGCATCCCTCTGCAGGTTGTTTCCCCCTACGCGGTGGGTGGCCGTGTGGTCCACGTGTACTACGATCACGTTTCCATCCTCAAATTCATCGAACGCAATTGGAAGGTCCCGCCGATTACCAACCGCAGCCGTGACAACCTGCCCGAACCAAAGAGCGGGTGGAGTCCGTACGTGCCCATCAACGGTCCGTCGATCGGAGACTTGTTCGGAATGTTCGACTTCGATCATCCGAACTTCGACGCCACAACGCCGTAGCTCGTCAGGTGTGGTTAGTTCAAAGCAGGGGCGCAGCGCGTGCTGCGCCCCTGCTTTTTTGTGTCGTCGGGAGTTGTGCCGCGGAAAACGCCCAAAGATTGGCGCTCACTGTCCTGCGCACAATATAGCAACCTGTAGCCGCCCTCTCCGAGAGGGCGGGGTTTAGATGACAATCCAGCACAATCGACAATGGAAGCACGAATCGACGTGCGAAGGGTTACACGTGAAGATGCCAAGGAACCAGGAACCGCGGTCATTCCCTAAATACCCGCGTACGTCTGCCGCCGGAGAAATTGCCCGCTGCCAGGCCGGCCCACAAATTGACCCGCGTCGATGACCGCTCGGCCGCGGGACAACACCGTTTTCGCAACGCCCTTGATCTGAATCCCCTCAAACATGGAATAGTCCACGCGCATGTGGTGCGTCTTCACGCTGATCACTTGCTCTTCGTTGGGATCGAAGATGACCAGATCGGCGTCGGAGCCGACGGCGATCGTGCCTTTGCGCGGGAACAGGCCGAAGAGTTTAGCGGGAGCGGTTGCAACAACTTCCACGAACCGATTGGGCGAGAAACGCTTCCCGTGAACTCCTCCCGTGTAGATGAGGCTCAGGCGATGCTCAATCCCCGGACCACCGTTCGGAATCTTGGTGAAGTCATCGATCCCCAGCTCCTTTTGTTCCTTGAAGCAGAATGGGCAGTGATCTGTGGACACGACCTGCAGCGTATCGTGCGTGAGACCCTGCCAGAGTTTTTCCTGATGCCATTTCTCGCGCAGCGGCGGCGTAAAAACGTATTTCGCGCCCTCAAAACCAGGAGCGTTCATGTTTTCCAGCGACAAATACAGATATTGCGGGCAAGTTTCCGCGTAAGCGGGCAACCCGCGATCCCGCGCCTCGCGAACTTTTTCGAGCGCCTCATTGCAGGAGAGATGAACGATGTAAACAGGACATCCAGCCATCTCGGCCAGCGCGATCGCGCGAGAAGTGGCTTCAGCTTCCGCAGTTGTCGGCCGCGTGAGCGCGTGATATTTCGGCGCGCGCTTCCCTTCTGCCAGCGCTTGCTGCACGATGACGTCAATAGCCCCGCCATTTTCGGCATGCATGCAGATCAGGCCGGAATGCTTTGCGGCTTGCCCCATGGCGCGGAAGATGCTGGCATCGTCCAGCATGAATACGCCGGGATAGGCCATGAAAAGTTTGAAGCTGGTGACCCCTTCGCGGATGAGCTGCCCCATCTCTTCGAGTTGCGCGCTCCCAAGATCGGTGATGATGCAGTGAAAGGCGTAGTCGATGGTGGCTTTGTCATGCGCCTTCTGCATCCACGTATCAAACGCATGTCGCAGCGTTTGCCCTTTGTACTGAATCGCGAAGTCGATCAGCGTCGTAGTGCCGCCAAAAGCCGCGGCAATCGTACCGGTCTGGAAATCGTCGGCAGACATGGTCCCGCCGAAAGGCATGTCCAGATGCGTGTGGACATCGATGCCGCCGGGAAGAAGCAAATGATTGCTGGCATCGATGGTCTGCGTGGCATTCTCCGCCGACAATTGCGCCGCGATGGCGGAGATCTTGCCACCGGAGATGCCGACGTCAGCCCTCGTCGTGTCCATCGCGGTGACGATCGTAGCGTTCTTGATGATGGTGTCGAAACCCATGGGTGTGGCGTGCCTCCGAAACCCTCGCGTGCCCCTCGAATCCGATTTACATTGTGCTAAGTTGTACGGGCGCAGCACTGCTGCGCCCCATCTGGGCAAGCTCTCTCATGCGTGCGCGCGCATGTAGTTAGGCAACACGTCCCGGCCGTATATTTCCAGCGTTTTCTCTTCTTCCCCGCACATCAGATAAATGTTGAATTGCGTCACGCCGACGCTACGCAGCTTCTCGAGCTTTTCGCGATGCTGTTCGATCGGGCCAACTAGGCAAAACCGGTCAATCACCTCGTCGGTTACAAAATTCGCGTTATCGCTGCCCACTTCACAATGATGAAGGTAATCGTACTTGCCACGATCCTTCACGAAAGAAGTCAGCGACGCTGGCAAATCCTCAGGTTTGTATTTAGAGATGAGATCGATGACGTGATTGGAGACCAGCGCCGGAAACCACCGAACCCGATCTCGCGCCACCTCTAAATCATCCGACGCCCACACCGGCGCGGCAGCCATGACCTCAATCTTGCTGAAGTCCCGGCCCGCTTCTTTCGCTCCTTCTCGCACGAAGCCAAGGCACCAGGAAATCAAATCAGGATCGGCAAATTGCAGGATCACGCCGTCTCCGATGCGGCCCGCGGTACGCAGAGCCTTAGGTCCGTAACCTGCAACCCACACCGGCGGAATTTTTCCGCTCGTCCAGGGGAACCGCGTGGCGACACCGTCGAGATCGACGGCTTTTCCCGCGTTGAGATCACGAAACGTCTTCACGAAATCTTCGAGGTTTTCGAGCGTCGTGGGCTTCTTGCCCAGGACTCGGCGGGAGCTGTCTCCGCGGCCGATGCCCATTTGCATGCGGCCCCCCGAAATCAAATTCAGCGTGGCGAAAAGACTGGACGCGACGGTGACCTCGCGCACCGCGGGATTGGTAACGCAAGGTCCGATGTGCATGTTTTTCGTGTTGATGGCCATCAGCGTCATCAGCGGGAACGGCTCCATCCAGAGGACATGCGAATCGAAAATCCAGCCGTGAAGAAAACCGGCGGATTCCGCCTCCCGTGCCAGGCTGATGATGCGGTCGACTGTGAGATCGGGCTTGATGGTGATGCCGAATTCCATAGGAGGGCTCCGTTAGTCCGCGGCCTGCGTCATGGGCTGAGCGGTGTGCATCATTGCGAAATAGGAAAAAAAGCTGACGAAGAATCCCACGAACCAGGCGTAATTGTACAAGACTCTCAACGACGGAACGACTAGACCGACGAACGCCACACCTGCACCCGCGGCCAGCGCCGCCACCGCTTG
The DNA here is from genome assembly GCA_963810355.1 of uncultured Acidobacteriota bacterium. GTDB lineage: Bacteria > Acidobacteriota > Terriglobia > Acidiferrales > UBA7541 > Acidiferrum. The sequence goes on along the minus strand of CAWENU010000018.1, from coordinate 235,697 downwards.
CCAATTCACTCCTCGTTGATATTCGTAGAGGCCATTGCGTTGATAGAGATCCGCGACAACCAGAATTTTTTTGCGCACCACAAAGTAGTCACAGATCAGCACGCCCGCAATCGGTCCGAGAAAACCGGAATAACCTACCAGCCAGCCCAGAATGTAGCTCCCGTAGTTGGCCATCAGCTTCCACGGCTGCATGGCGATGCCCATGAAGCAGGTGATCAAACCCCCGGTGCGAAAACTGATCCGCCGCGGCGATAGATTCGAGAAGTCGTTGGCGGGCGACACCACGTTCGCGGCTACGTTGACGTTGAGCGTCGCCATCAACAGCGCCAGCATCGCCAGCACAACTGCGAAGGGATTGCCTAACCGCGAGAGCACCGCGACCGGATCCCAGAGCGCCTGCCCGAAAATGATCAGCGTCGCGGAGGTCACCGCAATCCCGATGAACGAATAGAACGTCATGGTCGCGGGAAGTCCGATGGCTTGGCCCACGACTTGATCACGCTGGCTCCGCGCGTAACGCGTGAAATCCGGGATGTTCAGCGACACCGTAGCCCAGAACCCTACTACGCCGGTGAGCGCCGGGACAAAGAACCGGAAAAATTCGCCGAAGTTCTGAAATTTTGATGGCGTCGACAGCATGGGGCCGAATCCTCCAGCCTTGGAGCGAGCCCATAGTAAGAGCGCGAGTCCAATCAGCAGCAAAAAAGGTGCGGAGATACCTTGCAGGAAGCGGATCGTCTCGATTCCACGCAAAATCACAAGCACGTTGAGCAACCAGAAGAAACCGAAGCACAGCGCCGCGCCATACGCGAAATGCACCCAACTCGGCACCAGCGCGATGATCATCGCGTTGATGGCTTCGCCGCCGATCCAGGTTTGGATGCCGAACCATCCACACGCGACCAGCGCTCGCAAAATCGCCGGAATATTTGCGCCCAAAACGCCAAACGAAGCTCGCGCGAAGACAGGAAAAGGTATGCCGTATTGGGCCCCAGCGTGTGCGTTGAGCAGCATGGGAATCAGCACCAGCACGTTGCCCAGGAATACCGTGAACAGCGCCTGCTTCCAGTTCATGCCGCCGGCAATCATGCCGCTGGCCAGCATGTACGTTGGAATATTGACGCTCATCGAGATCCACAGCGCCGCGTAATTGTACGTGCGCCAGGTGCGACGCTCGGTCGGAATCGGAGCAAGGTCCTTATTATATAAGGTGCTGTCGCGAATGGTTTCCGCGGGCAATGAAGCAGAGTAGGCTTCCGTCATGGGTGGCGAACCATCATCGTTTCATCCACTTACGCGAAAAAAGCGTACTTCCTTGCAGCGGCGTACAAAGAAGCTGCCGCGCGACGCTAGGAATCAAATGAACCTTGCCAAAATTGATGGGGAGAGTCTAACCCGGGCCGCCAAACGCGACAAGGACTTGCGATGCTCGGCGCGAGCGGCCATTCAAGCCAGCCGCATCGATTTTTCTTCTGGCTTTCCGGTACGTTTCGCGAGAAAGTTTGCCGCCTTTCGGTGCCCGGCGGACCAGAAGGAGTCATCTCATAAATTGATCTCAGGGGTCGGAGCTTTAGCTCCGACATCTAAGGACACGCAAAATCGGGCTTTAGCCCCCGAGGAAATTCTTCTCTTTCTGTCTCGGCCATTTATGAAATGGCCTTTAGTGAACAGAACGTATCTCACGAGAAAAGCGACCTTGAACCAGATTGACAAAACCCACCGGCTTCTCTACTTTCTCTGTGCTAGCAAACGATTACCGCCCGTTACGGCCCGTCCAGGGGATGCTCGCGGCCAGGGAAAGGAACCCTATTGATGCTGCCACTGTTGGCGTACGTCTCCACCAGGCTCGTACAGCTCTCTGCAGTGGACGTCGTGATTATCGCCTTTTATTTCGCCCTGGTTCTCGGCATCGGCTTTTACCTGAGAAGCCGCGCCAACACCGCCGAAGATTTCTTCATGGCCGGCCGCGAGATGACCGCTTGGGTCGCCGGACTAAGCTTCCTTTCCGCCAACTTGGGCGCACTGGAACTGATGGGCTGGGCGGGTTCGGCGTATCAATACGGCATCCTGGCTACCCACTGGTACTGGATTGGCGCCATCCCCGCGATGCTGTTCCTCGCCTTGGTTATGATGCCGTTCTATTACATCTCCAAGACGCACTCCGTTCCCGGATACTTGAAATTGCGTTTTGGAGAGCCCAGCCGTGCGCTCTCGGCCGTCTCTTTCGCGTTCATGACCGTGCTGATGAGCGGCGTCAACATGTTCGCCATGGCCAAGGTCATGCAAATCGTGCTGGGCTGGGACATCAATTTCAGCATCTGGGTCTCCTCGCTGACCGTTGGGGTGTACGTCGCGCTGGGCGGCCTAAGATCCGCAATCTTCAACGAAGTGCTGCAATTCTTCCTCATCTGGGCGGGCGCGTTACTCATTCCCATTCTCGGGCTCTACGAAGCAGGCGGCTGGAGCAACTTGAAGCTGCAAATCGCGCAGAGAGCCTCGGACCAATACGTTCACCTCTGGTCCACGCTCGGCTCGTTCTCCAGCAATCCCATGGGCATCAACTGGGTTGGCATTGTCTTTGGCCTCGGTGCCGTTATTTCCATGGGCTATTGGACCACCGACTTCCTGGTCGTGCAGCGCATCCTGTCCGCGAGAGACATTCGCAGCGCTGAGATGGCCCCGATCATCGGCGCGGGATTCAAGATGTTGGTGCCGCTCATCGTCATTTTGCCGGGCCTGCTGGGCTTGGCGGTGCTCCCGATGAAGCTCACGGGCGAATCGGGCGCCGCAGCCGCGGGACTTCACAGCTACAACGACGTTCTCCCACTGATGCTCGCGCGCTACTGCGGTCCTGGCCTGCTGGGCCTCGGAATCACAGCGCTGATCGCGGGCTTCATGTCCGGGATGGCCGGCAACGTCAGCGCTTTCACGACGGTATGGACCTATGACATCTATCGCCCGCTCATCAACAGCAAGGGCAGCGATCAACACTATCTAAGCATGGGCCGCTGGACCACGGTGATCGGTGTATTGATCAGCATTGGCACGGCCTACCTGGTTATGCAGTTCGCCAGCATCATGGACTACGTCCAGGCACTGTTCAGCTTCTTCATCGCTCCTCTCTTCGGCACCGTTGTTCTTGGCATGCTGTGGAAGCGCGCGACCGGGCCGGGCGGCTTCTGGGGATTGCTACTTGGCACGGTTTCCTCCATCAGCATGTGGGCATGGGTGAAAGTCGATCCGTCGGCGCTTCGGTATGTGGCGCTTTCGCCGCACGCCAAAACGCTTGCTCAGGATATGTTTCAGGCACTGTGGTCGTTCTGCGTGTGTGTCATCGTCACGGTTGTCGTCAGCTATATGACGCAGCCCACACCGGAGACGGAATTGGTCGGCCTGGTGCGGGGATTGACGCCGATTCCCTCGGTTGGGGACTTGCCGTTGTATGAAAAGCCGGCTTTCTGGGCCATCGTGGTGGCCATCATCTTCGTGATTCTGAATCTGATCTTCTGGTAGGAAACCAGCAGTGGCGAAACAAGTGGTAAGAAACCAGTGGCAACGAAACTAGTAGCAACGAAACCAGTGGTAACGAAACGTGGTAAAAAACAGGTGGTGAATTGTGCATAGTGAAGGCGGCGTTTCGATCTGGTTTTTTATCGGGATCTCCCTGTTTGTGAATGGAGTGCTGATTACCGGCGCCGGGGTGTGGCAGGTGTTTCACCCGCCCGCGAATCCGGTTGTGCTGTTTCACCTGCACGCCAACGTTTGGTGGGGCGCGATATTACTGGTGATTGGCCTCGTGTACTGTTTACAGTTCGCGCCGGGGCGCAAGAAAGCCTAGCGTCTCGCGGCGGAGGTTCTAGCGCCTCACGGCGAAAGTCTGGGCGTTTGGGGCGTTTGGGGCGCAGCGGTGCTGCGGCTCTACAAACAGCGCGGCGAAAGGACCGCAATTCGATATTTCGCTGGTTCCGCATTTGCCTCGCTCGCGAACCTATCGTGCCGGATAGTGCTTCGTGTTTTTTGTGCGGGAATTGAATATGTCAAAACTCCCGTCGGTTTTTGCTGTTAGCTCCAGATAATTTCCAGGGTCGTCAGGCCCTTGCGGATTGGCAATAAACTCCGCGGCAACATTGTGGGCGTTGCCTCCCTCTTCCGAAAAATGCAGTTGCCACAGATCCTCAAGTTTAGGCGAGGACTTGACGATGTCCCACGCCGAGGGGGAGCCGCCTTTCTTTGCGCCGTTGTCCATGATGGCCACGCGGGGCGCGATGCCATGCAGGAGCGCTGGGCTTCCACTCTGCTGCCAGCCGTGATGCGACACAATATATATGTCCACTTTTCCGATCTTGTTGACTGGACACATCAACTCCATCTCTTTGTCCCAGGTCAGATCGCCAAGATCGAGAATCCTTAGCTTCCCGAAGGTGAGAAGGGTTCCCAGCGAGCGAGGATTTTCCGTTTGGTCGCCGGCACGCTGCTCCGATTCCTTGCAACTTTCGTTTTGCTGGCCGGCACCGGGCAAGGGGCTGGCGAGCAAAGCGCCGTCCGAACTGAGGACTGTGCCATCGAGGCCCTTCAAGGGTAATTTGTCGCCGGGCTTCAGAGTGAGGCGCTTGTATTTTCCGGTGGCCAAGAGCTGTTGATACGCTTGCCAATCCTGCAACGTCGGTGCGTCGCCTGCTTCGCGGTTGTCGCCATGGTCGATGAAGGTGCCTACCGGAATGCGGGCGACCAATTGCGGAAGCCCGCCGACGTGATCTTGATGAAAATGGGTGATCAGCACGAAGTCGATCTTGTTGATTCCGGCGTCTTTGGCGGCGGCTACGATGCGGTCGGCGTCGCGTCCGTTGTTGCCTGGCCAGCCGGTGTCGATCAGCAGGGATTGGCCAGCTGGGGTAACAAACAGCGTGGCCTGGCCGCCCTCCACGTCCACGAAGTAGACCTTTAACTCCTGGGAAACTGGCGCCGCTAACGCTGACGGAGCCGCTCCGCCGACGACGCAGCAAGCGCACAGAAGAGCGCCTAACGCGGACCAAAAGTTGTTCGCAAGAAGGTTAACCATAACTACCCTCCCCCTGGATTTTTCGTAAGCGTTCATTCTAAAGGTAGTTGAAATTGTTTGTTTTGATAGACTTTTGCAAGTATTGATTCTACATGACTTGGGGACACAGCGAGAGTTGTGGGGAAATGCGGCGACGGGCCGATGAGCTGACGGAGAAAAGCGCGGATCGTGGGACTCAGTATACACGGGAGAGAATAGCACGTGAGTATCATTTAGTTAAGTAAATTGCAGGGAATGGGGCGAATTCGGGAGTGGACGGCGACCGGGAGGATTAAAGTTCGGGGAGCAAGACCGCTGGGCGTAAGGAACGGCGACTAGCTCTCAGGGTAGATTGGATCGCATTCTGCCGCAGTGAGTGTGGATGGAGTCGCGGACGTTGCCGGGAGTTGATTCGTGGGGCTTGGATCGCTTCGTCGGTTGGGTTTTGGCGCGACGGGTGATGTTTGGGTGCGCTCATCGGTCTGGTGCAGCGCCTGGCTAAAGCGTTGCGGAAAAAGTCGTTCGCTCGGCAGAAGCATTCCCCGCGCGCGTTGAAGCTGTGGGACTTGGTTGACGCAGACAGCCAGGAATGGCTGTGCGCCACGGAGTCTTTCGGCAGCCTGGCTAAAGCCAGGCGCCTAGATTGCGCGGATGACCTCGACGGAACAGTGGGCGTGGATTGCTACGGCTTCGGAGATGCTGCCCAGGAGCAGGCGGTCCATGCCGCGGCGACCGTGGGAGCCCAGGACGATCATGTCGGCTTGCCAGGATGTTGCGATGTCCAAGATTACGCCGCGAGGGTCGCCGATCGGCACCGCGTGATCACTGACGGCTTTGATGCCTGCGCGGAGCAGGATTTCCTTTGCGGTGTGGACAGCGGCGCTGGAACGGTTGCGAGCGTCCTGGGCCAATTCCTCCATCAGGCTTGCCGGATAAGGGGCCGCCAAGGAGGATGCAGTCATCTGGTTTTGGAAGACCATTAGTTCTTCCACGCTTACGACCTTTACGACGGTACCGTCGGGCCAAGGGCGCTTCGCGATGGAATGGATCGCTGCGACGGAGCAGTCACTGCCGTCGGTGGCCAAAAGAATCTTCATGGGGTGGGCGGAATGTGGGCCGTTTGTTCCAGCACGGACGATCTCGACCGAGCAGGGGGCAATGCGAAGAATAGCTTGCGCCACGCTACCGACGAGAAAGCGTCCGATGGCACCGTGGCCGTGCGAGCCCACCATGATGAGTTCCGCGTGCCATTCTTTGGCATAGTCGCAGATGGCGCGGCGCGGATAACCCATGATGACTTCGGAAGATGCCGCATGCCCGGCGCGGCAGAGCTTCTCGACGGCTGCGTGCACGGTTCGGTCTGCTTCGCGCTTGGCATCCCCGATGAGTGCGGGTAGCCGCGCGAAACGTTGGATATCAACGATTTGTATAACCGAAAAAGTGCTGCCAACGGGCCAAGGGCGCGCTGCGGCCTCTTCCACAACGCGCTCCGACGATGGGGAAGAATCGACGGCGATGAGTACTTTCATGGTATGCCTTCCGGGGATCGGGGTCCCGCTGATCCCTCGTTATTCAAGCATAGTGTGACGAGCTTCACCGTGAGGAACAGTGACGCAGGTCACCCGCCCAGGTGCTCCGGCTCACGGAAATAAGGACTCGTCCGCTTCAAAGTAAGCAAAGGAGGGAGTTGGGCCCATGACAACCGTGCAAGCGAGCAAGCGAATTGGATTGAAGAATATTCTGTTTCTAACGGACTTCTCGGAGTCCTCGGTGGCAGCGGCGCCGTTTGCCACGAGTATTGCGCGGGCGTATGGTGCCGCAGTGCACGCGCTGCACGTTCTTGTGCCGACCGCCTACACCTACATGAACCCGGAAGTGGCAGGGACTCTGCTGGACGACGAGGAGGACCGCGCGAAAGCCGAAATGGAACGAGTGGAAGCGCAGTTCAGCGGACTCACCAACGAGACGATGATCGAACGGGGCCCATCGGTGTGGCCCGTTCTCAGCGATGTGTTGCAGCAGCACGACATTGACTTGATCGTGATGGGAACGCATGGACGGACGGGATTTCAGAAGTTACTGCTTGGTTCGTCCGCGGAGGAAGTGTTTCGGCGAGCGGACGTGCCGGTGCTGACGATCGGACCAGCGGTGCAGATCGGAGCGCACAGCGGAGGCAGGTTTCGAAGTGTGCTTTTCGCGACGAACTTCAGCGCGACGTCCACGGCGGGCGCGCCCTACGCGGTGTCGCTGGCGCAGGAAAATCAGTCCCGATTGACGCTTTTGCATGTGCTGCCGAAGCGCAAGCCTGGAAAAGCGGACAAAGAGGGGGGGTTATCGATTGCAGAGGCGTTGCATCAACTACAAGAACTTGTGCCCCGTGATGCGGAGCTGTGGTGCCGGCCGGAGGCTGTGGTGCAGCATGGGGAGCCTGTGGAGCAGATCCTGGCTACCGCCAAACAGTGCGAGGCGGATTTGATCGTACTCGGAGTGCGCGGGATGGCCATGCTGGCCGGAGCGGCGGTTCGAGTGGATCGGGCGGTCGCGTATAAGGTGGTGGTGAACGCGCGGTGCCCGGTGCTGACGGTGCGTGGCTGACAACAGTGCGGGTCGTTTGAAGGCGGTCGAGAATCGAGGATCGTAATGATCAAGAAAGTGAGCGGCGGATACCAAGTTGTTTCCAGCAAGGGTAAGAATCTCGGGGGTCCTTACAAGAGTCTTGAAGCGGCGAAGAAACGCTTGCGGCAGGTGGAGTTTTTCAAGCGTGCGGGCGGATAGAGTCTGTGTTGAGAACTGAGAGAAGAAGCCCTGAGCGGATAAAGGTTCGAAAAAATATACGAAAACAAGGAAAAAGCTTGCTTCAGGGGCTAAAAGCCCGCTGAGAGCACGCAGTTTACGTCGACGCTAAAGCACCGACCTCCTGAAGAAAAAAGCTCTTCGGTAGCCAGTGAAGCCGTACCCCGGACGAAAACCGGAGTTCTCACACATACCCGGATAGCCCAATGAAGGCAGCGGTCAAGCAGCCACAGTTTTGGCGTGGATGATGGGAAACTGCTGGCCGTGCATCTTCTTGAGGCAGCGGATTATTTCTTCGGAAGAAAGTTCGCAACACCCTTCCCATTTGTTTTGATCGGCGTGCAACAGGAGGTCGTCCATGGATAGAACCCCTCGCGGAACGCCGTTGTCGTCGACGACGGGCAAGCGGTGTACCTGGTGCTCGGCCATGGTACCAAGCGCTTCGTGGATATCGTCGTCGGGCTTGCACGTAAACACTGGAGAGGTGGCTACTTCTCCGACCCTGAGAGTACCTGGCAGCTGATTGCGGGTTCCCAGGGCGATACAGAGATCGCGGTCGGTGACGATGCCGATGAGCTTTTTGTCGCTGTCCACAACGGGAAGCATACCGCAGTTGTGAACCCATAGTATTTCGACAGCGGCAGCGGCGTTGGTATCGGGCCGGCAACAGATGGCGGTTTGAGTCATGATATCGCGCACTTTCATGGACTTCCCCTTTCGACCAAGTGGACCAGTTCGATTACGCAATCGCGCCGACGGGTGTCTACGCTCCGCCGATGGTCTCGAGTGCTGGTCGATTCGAAATCGTGAGCGTTGAGCCTTGCAGCGCGACGAGATTGCGGCTCTTGAACTCGCTGAGCGTGCGAGTGACGGTTTCGCGCGTAGTGCCAATGAATTCGGCAATTTCCTCGTGGGTCAGCGGCATTTTGAGTGGCATACCGTGTTTGATGTTGTTGGCGTCGGCAGACCAGCTTAGAAGGAGGCGCGCCAGCTTCTCCGGGGCGGAGGTGGAAAGACCAACGGTGCGCAGTTGCTCGCAGGCTCCGCTGTAGAGCTTGGTGAATTGCTTCACGACGCCCTGGTACGCTTCGGCGTGCTTGGCGGCAAAGCGCAAGAAGTCTTCACGGCGAACGAAGGCGACCTGGCATGGATGCAGGGTCTCTGCAGTGGCCTCGTAGGGCGTCCCGGACATGACCGCCATCAGGCCGAGGGTCTCACCCGCCTTGGCGATCCTCAAAATCAGGGTCTTGCCCGAACTGGAACTGATGGACAACTTCACTTCTCCGGCGCAGAGGACAAAGACGCCGCGAGGATCCTGTTTCTCGAGAAATAGAATGGCTCCGGCCGGGTACGTTGCGGTGGACTTCACGGCGCTGAAATCTTTCATCGCCGGAACGCTCATCTGACAGAAGAATCCGTTTGTGCGTACCGTGCAGGACTCGCAGCTTTCGCTAACCTTGAATCCATATGGTCCGTTCATTTTAGCCTCACTCTGCCCCGTTTTTCAGGGCTCGCTGCATTGCTTCTTCGACGTAAAAGTGCGTCAGAGGAGAATCCGCCAGGAAAGTTGCATGTGCCTTCTGGTAGATCTCCCTCAATAACTCTCTTCCGTGCGCATCAATGAAAGCGACACCGCGGAGGTCAAGCTGCAATTTTCCTGAACCAAGCGTGGGTGCCAGAGAATTCCAAACACGGCTAAGTTCTTCGACCCAAGGCCCCACGATCTTGCCGTCCAACTGGATCGTTTGGCCGTTAGGTGTCTCATGAATGGTGATTCTCAGCATCCGCCTGGTGTCAGCCTGCCGCGTGACGCAGTATGTAATGCAGGTCACAGGCCAACAGTGACCAGGCTCACGAGAGAGCGCGTATCCGATTCATAGAAGAAGGCTTAAGGGGCGGAAGAGGTCGTCTGGTGAGCTAAGACACGGACAAGCGACGAGACGATATTTCGTCTGGCGACTAAATGTAGTCCCTGCGCTGGATTCCCAGTTTTTTCATCTTGGAATTCAGCGTAGTTCGTTTCAGTCCCAGCTGTGCGGCGGCGCCATGATCGCCGCCGATCATTCCCTTGCATTCGCGGAGCGCCCGCAAGATGTGTTCACGGTCGGCATTTTCCAGACTTGACCAGGTCGGCCCACTGGAGTCTTCAGCGGCTTCGAGCTCGGCCAACGGCGCGCGGAGTACCGGCCCGGACGAGAGGATGACCGACCTCTCAATGAAATTCTCGAGTTCGCGGACATTCCCCGGCCAGTCCCATTGGACGAGCGTCTGCATGGTCTGGGCGGGAATGGTCTCAATGCGACGGCCCATACGCTTGGAGTGGGTGTTGAGAAAGTAGCGGACGAGAAGGGGGATGTCTTCGCGGCGCTCACGCAGAGGAGGAATCGTGATGGGAAAGACGCGCAGGCGGTAGTAGAGGTCGCTCCGGAATTGGCCTGCGGCGACCATTTTGGCGAGGTCGCGGTTGGTGGCGGCCACGAGGCGAACATTTACGGGAATGGTACGCGTGCCGCCGACGCGTTCGAACTCTTTCTCCTGCAGGGCGCGCAAAATCTTGGGCTGGAGTTCCAAAGGGAGATCGCCTACCTCATCCAGGAAGAAGGTGCCTTGATGGCCCAGCTCCAGGCGTCCGATCTTCTGGGCAATGGCTCCGGTAAAAGCGCCCCTTTCGTGTCCAAACAATTCGCTTTCGAGGAGTCCCGAAGGGATGGCCGAACAGTTGAGGCGGACGAAGGCATGTTCCCGGCGCTTACTCAAGTCGTGAATGGCGCGGGCGATCAACTCTTTGCCTGTGCCGGTATCGCCAAGGATGAGGACGGTTGCGTCGGTAGCGGCCACGTCCTCGGCTTGCTTTAATACGCGCTTCAGGCCGGCACTCTCTCCGACGATCTCTTCGAACTGGTGAGTGGTAACGAGTTCCTCTTGCAGGTAGGATTTTTGCTGTTCGCTGCGGCGGAGGGCTTCTTCGGCTTCTCGCTTTTGGGTTAAATCGCGAATGACGCACAGAACTACCGGGCCCTCCGCGGCTTCGACCGGACCCAGCATGATGTCCACGGGAAATTCGCTACCATCCCTGCGGCGGCCGTATAGCTCGAGTCCGGCTCCCATGGTGCGCACGCGAGGATGCGCGGCGTAGTCACGCCGGTGTTTTGGGTGCGTACCGCGAAATCGCTCCGGAACGAGGATGTCAATTGATTGGTTCAGGAGGTCCGAACGGGCATAGCCGAAAAAATTTTCGACCTGTGCGTTGACTTCGGTGATTTTCCCTTGCAGGTCGGCCACCACGATGGCGTCCGGGGAAAACTCAAACAGCCTCTCGAACAAACCGCTTTTGTCGAGGTGCGGGAGGGTGCCGGGCGTTTGTCCACTCACGTTGTCGCTCCTCAGGATTTCCTGGAGATGCGCATGTTGTCGAGCTGGGGGTGGCACGGGCCGACACCTATCCGCCACGGGAGATGAAACTCAGCAGAGTATATCCCATTGGTCTCTTGAGCCACAGCTCTCTTTGTGCGGTTACGCACGATCATGAGTGACGTCCGTCACTGCAACCGGTGAACCTGTAGCGCGAGTCTAGTTTATGGAGCCGGAGACCGTCTGTTCTATGAGAAACAACAAGCAGGACCTCCTAGAAGCGCTAAGAGTTGAATTGGGGTTCCTGGAGAAGGGAGGGTATCGCCGTCCCGTGCGAGCTGCCTGGCGCCCCCAGTTTATCTTTCAAGATTCGCCGACCTGCTTGAACTTTGAGGGCGCCCAGCCGCCAATGCCATGCAGCAAATGCATCCTGATGCAGGTTGTGCCCGCGGATTCCCGCGCGCGGAAGTTTCCTTGCCGCCATATCCCGCTCAACGAGCGGGGTGATGCGCTGGATTCGCTGTACCGCTCGGGCACGCAGGAAGAGATCGAATCGGCATTGAGGGAATGGTTGCAGGCGGAGATCGCGAAGCTGGAACGGGAAAGAGTAGAAAGCACCAGGATATCCGAACAGTCTGAAATCCATGTGCGCGCAAAGTTTCTTACGGGTGATTGAGCTTTCAAGATCAATGAGGGTGAGGTAGTTATGTTTTCGTTCTGCGCGAATCCGGATTGTGGAGCTCCGCTGGACTATGGCCAAGGCCGTTTTTTTCGCTTTCACAAGGATCATCGGGCCGGCGAAATACCGCCGAACACGCATTCGGTTCAACATTTCTGGCTGTGCGGCACGTGCTGCGGAGTGTATACGCTGGAATACCGCGATGAATGCGGCGTGCTGATCAAGGCTCGGCCGGATCTGACGCCCCATCCAGGCACGCTGCGATTCATCGCTGCCGCCTGAGCGGTGCGACGGTCCGCGAGTGGCGAAAGGGCGCCGGCGAGCGAGCCGACCGCTTTTGGCCTTACTTCGCTTGGAGTGACGCAACATAGGCGACCACGTCGTCGATATGCTGCTGCCCTGTGGGATCATGAACCGGGTCGAGCTCCTGGAAACGCACTGCCCAGACCGGCATGTCTTCCGCACCATGGGCCGCGAAGCTCCTGCCAAACTTAAGGAGAGCACCAACGTAGCCGGCGGGATACTTGCCGTTGTGGCGCCGCGTCAGCGAGGTGAGGTCTGGAGGGGGAGGCGCTAACGCGGTAGCTACCGGACCATCCCCCTTGCCTTCTATTCCGTGGCACGAGGCACAATACTTGCCGTAGAGGTGCTTGCCCGATTTAGCGGCGGTTTCTGCTCCCAGGGGTTTCTCTTCCTTCTTCGCCTTCGCCTGAGGATGAGCGGTAGCAATGAGGGCCAAGAGCAGTGTGCCCAAAAGAGCGAATTTGAGCGTGGGGGTGGTCACCCGGTTTTCCCCTTGGCGATCGATCACCGTCAGGCGAGCCTTGACGACGATTGTATTGGGGTGGCGACCACGGTCTCGCCGGCGTCGGGGGCGGCGCGATAGCCAGAGATGGAATCGATTTCGATGGAGTAGAAGAGCGGGGGGATTAAGTCGTCGCCGCTCTTGATCTGTCGAGAGGCAAAGGCCGTCTGCCACCACAGCGAGCGGGACTCCAAAAGCTTGCGCGCATGGTCGCGCTCTTCGGCATGGCGTGGGTGGTCGGGTAGTTCTCTGTATCGACCATAGAGGACCACGCTGGTCCACTGAAAGTGGTTCGTGATTTCGTCGATCTCGACGCACACTTTCGGATTTGCGCGCATCCACTCGACCTTCTGGCCCTCGGTGGTGAATCCATAGAGATGGTCAGGCTCATACACAAAGTAGATGGGTACAATGTATGGCTGATCCTCTCGTGAGCATCCGAGTCTTCCAATTGAAGTGCGCGTTAGTATTTCCTTGCAGTCCTTCGCGGTCAATTCGCCAATTCGCATCGTCGGCCCCCTTCCCCGGAGCATACCGCCAAAACATGGCTTTCATTTACAAGATGTAGCACAAAATCGCCTTGATAACGACTGCGGCGAGCAGCGCATCACCAGGCTTCACGCAACCGAGCGGATCGCCATGGCAAGTCTCCACGTCCGACCTGCCTAACTCATTCTGCGCCGTTTCCGGTTAACAGTTTGTGATTTACGTCACACGCATAGGTGATGCTTGTGGCGGCGTCAAGAAGGCGCACCGAGATAAGATTTGTTTTGATTCCGAGCAGGATCGGAGAGCCTCCGCCAGGGAGTGAAAATGAGTCGGTCGTATCTGTTCCCCGAAGAGCGGCGAAGCCCGGATTTAAACGGGCATTCATCGGCGCGTAACGCGAATGACGCATCCTTCACAGCTTCCCCCAAAAATACTCCACTGACGCTGCTGCCTCAGGGGCGATTTCCAGCAAGCGAGCCAAACATGCAAAGTACGGACCATGCTGAGTTGCAGGAACTCATTCAGAAGCTAAATGTACTCCGTTCGGAAATGCTAGAACTGGAAGCTTCGGGCTTGACGGATGGTGCCGGAGTGCATCCCGAACATAGGGCCAGCGCGAAAAATCTAATGCATTACCTGGCGCTGCGCCGGCACGACATACGGCACTTGCAGGCACAACTCGCGGACCTGGGACTCTCTTCATTGGGTCGCACGGAATCGCATGTGATGAGCGCCCTGGATGCTGTCATCAGCCTGCTCAACCGCCTTGTGGGCTGCGAAGCGAATTCGGCAAATGCGCAGAACGGAGCACCGGCGCTTGGCGAAGGCGCGGTCCTTCTGAAAAGAAATACGGAGGCGCTGCTTGGCGTGGCTCCTGCGGGCCGCAGCGTTCGGATCATGGTGACCATGCCTTCGGAAGCGGCCACCGATTACGAGTTGGTTCGCGACCTGGTGTCGCACGGAATGAACTGTATGCGCATCAATTGCGCTCATGACGGGCCGACAGAGTGGTCCGCAATGATCGCGAATCTGCGCCGCGCAGAAAAAGAGACGAGCAAGCACTGCAAAGTGGCGATGGACCTCGCGGGACCGAAGTTGCGCACGGGACCGATCGAGCCGGGCCCAGCCGCTTTGAAATACCGCCCGAAGCGAGACGCGATGGGACGTGTAGTTTCGCCGGCGCGGATTTGGCTGACGCCAAGTTCTGGTCCGGAAGGCCCGCCCGAGCCGGCTGATGCCGTCCTACCAGTTGACAAGGAGTGGCTTGCGGGACTGACGGAGAAGGACCGCATACGGTTCACGGACGCGCGGGGAGCGTCGCGTTGGATGACTGTCGTGGAGGCGGTGGGAAAAAACTGGTGGACCGAGGCGATCCGCACGGCCTACATCGTCCCCGGATTAACACTGCAGATTCGCAAGCCCGCGCGAAACGGAAGCGCGGCGGGCACCTGGCACACTCAGGTGGGCAGCATTCCGGCGAAGGAGCAAACGCTTCGATTGAAACTTGGCGACACGCTGGTTTTAAGGCGGTCGATGCAGCCTGGACGCCCCGCCGAGTACGGCGAAGGCAAAAATCTGATTCGTCCGGCGGAGGTCGGCGTTTCGCTTTCGGAGTTCTTTGATTCGGTGCGGGCGGGCGAGCCTATTTGGCTCGACGACGGCAAAATTGGAGGAGTAATTCGGACCGTTGCGCCACAGACGGTCAGCGTGGAGATCACCCACGCCCGGCCTTCGGGGGAAAAACTGGGCGCCGAAAAAGGAATCAATGTACCCGAAAGTGTTCTCGGGTTGTCCCCGCTGACGAAGGAAGACCTGGAGGCGCTCAAATTTGTAGTCAAGAACGCGGATATCGTCGGCTATTCGTTCGTGCGAACGGAAGCTGACGTCCTGGACTTACAATCGCGGCTGGCCGCTTTGGGTGCTGGAGAAAAGCTGGGGATCATTTTGAAAATCGAAACCCGCGAGGGCTTCGAACAGTTGCCGCGCCTGCTGCTGGCGGCGATGCGTAGCCGAGCCGTGGGAGTGATGATCGCGCGAGGGGATTTAGCCGTGGAGTGTGGTTATCAGCGGCTGGCCGAAATTCAGGAAGAGATTTTGTGGATTTCGGAGGCTGCACATATGCCCGTGATCTGGGCGACACAAGTGCTCGAATCGCTGGCGAAGAACGGCATTCCTTCTCGTTCGGAGATCACGGATGCGGCGATGGGTGAGCGCGCCGAGTGCGTCATGCTCAACAAGGGACCTTACATCGTCACTGCCGTGCGCATTCTGGACGATATCCTGCGACGAATGCAGGCCCACCAGGACAAGAAACGCTCTATGCTGAGGAAGTTGCATCTGGCCGATGCTTTTCAAGCCAGCGCATAGGCGGGCAAAACACGCAGGAAGTGTGCAAGTCTCGCGTTTGCGCGGTGCGAGCGCGTTCTCCAATAGCCAAAAATGCTGAGTGTATTTTTCTCGCGGGCATGCTTGCAGAAAAAATGCCCCGAGGCGAGAGACCCGCCTCGGGGCATTCGACCTGGGATTGCTATCTCCCACTAGCTAGTGACGAACGGTTAGTACCGGGCAATTCGCGTGGCTCACGACTTTGTGGGCCGTAGCGATCGGCAAATGAGTCGATGCACCGGGAAAGCCTGTTTCGGGACGCACTCCCAATATGATGAGGTCGGCATCGCGTTCCTTGGCAACCTCGAGGATGGTATCGGCGGCCTCACCCTGCTTCACAACATATTCCACTTTGCACCAGGTCTCTACTTGGGGCGGGACCAAGCTTCGCAGCTGGGTGCGGAAGTGACTTTCCAGCTGAGCCACATTGACCAGTTCTCCCTTTCCCGGGGGAGGGACAACGTGGATCAGCGTTAGGCTGGCCTGAAATTCTTGCGCCATAGAAAGCGCATACGAAGCGGCCAGATTAGATTCCGCGGCGAAGTCCGTTGCGTAGAGAATCCGTTGTGGGCTGCCATTCTGCGGCACGACCAAAGGGGCGTTGGGTCCCACGGTCAGGACGGGGCAGGTTACGTGCCGAAAGATCTCCTCGGCCACCGAGCCCAGGAAGAACTTCTTGAATCCCGAACGCCCCCGCGTTCCGATAACCACGAGGTCGATTTTGCGCTCGCGGATCATCGATGCCATCACAGACTCGACATCCCCTTCTTCAATCAGGATCTCGGCATCTGTTTCCGCGAACACCGCGTTCAGCTCTTTCCGACGTCTTTCGTCTTCCATACGAGCGGCTTCCTCGGTGTTGGCCCACGTCTGGGGCGGCGTCATGGGGTTTACTATAGGAGGTCGAACGTGGAGTACGAACAGGTGGGCGCCGTACTTCTTGGCGATCTCCTTGGCATAAGGAATGGCTGCGGAGGCGGCATCCGACAGGTCTGTTGCGAAGAGCACATTCTTTAGTTCGATTCGTGTGCGGGTGGCTGTAGCGTTCATAATAAGCCCCCTTTCTGCTTCATTGTTATGCCGAACACCCAGGCCGACGCGGTGATGCACGTCACTATTGTCTGTGACCCGAGTCGCATCTGAGGTCGATTCCGCGCGGTACACGTGATGGCGGAAAAATGCCCATCAGATCCGGGCTCAAGAGAAAGCGAATCCGGCGATTCCATCTAAACTGCCGAACCCGGGACCACAATGGCTTCAAAACGGGGTAATATGCGGACTACGATGGACCCATTCATGATGGACCGAATCACCGCGGACCGAGTCGACCTTCATTCGCCGATGGAATGCTTTTTTTCTCCGGGCTCGGTGGCGGTGGTTGGCGCCACCGACCGGGAAGGCAGCGTGGGCCGCACGGTGCTCGCGAATCTGCTTTCGGGCACGTTTAAGGGCCGCGTCTATGCAATTAATCCTGCGCGGAAAACCGCGCTTGGCACCGCATGCTATCCGAAGATTTCCGAGTTGCCGGAAAAGATCGACTTGGCCGTAATCGTCACGCCCGCGCCCACGGTGCCAGATGTAATTCACGAGTGCGTGGCCTCGGGCGTGCGATCCGCCATCGTCATCTCGGCAGGCTTCAAGGAAAAAGGTCCAGATGGCGCGGAGTTGGAGCGCCGAGTTCAAGAGGAGATCCGCGGCACACACATGCGCGTGGTCGGACCAAACTGCCTGGGGATGATGAATCCACGGCTGGGATTGAACGCCACGTTCGCAAAAGACATCGCCCAGCCGGGCAAGGTGGCCTTCCTCAGTCAAAGCGGCGCTCTACTGACGGCCATCCTCGACTGGAGTGCCCGGGAGCACGTTGGCTTCAGCGCGATCGTGTCTACGGGATCGATGCTGGATGTCGGCTGGGGCGACCTGATTTCGTTTTTCGGGGAAGACGCGCAGACGCAAAGCATCGTCTTGTACATGGAGTCGGTCGGGGATGCGCGTTCATTTCTGTCCGCAGCGCGCGCGGTCGCTCTCAATAAACCAATCATCGTGATCAAAGCTGGCCGGTCGGAAGCAGCGTCTAAAGCCGCGGCATCCCACACGGGAGCGCTCACCGGCAGCGACGAAGTCTTTGACGCAGCGCTGCGCCGGTGTGGTGTCCTTCGCGTGCAGAGTATCTCGGACCTTTTCTCGATGGCGGAAGTGCTCAGCAAACAGCCGCGCCCTCGCGGTCCTCGTTTGACGATTCTGACCAATGCAGGCGGCCCCGCAGTGCTGGCCACCGACGCGCTCCTAGCCGGGGGCGGAATGCTGTCAACTCTCTGAACGAAACCCTCCAGGCCCTGAGCGAGTTTCTTCCTCCCCACTGGAGTCATGGCAACCCCATCGACATCTTGGGAGATGCCGATCCGGACCGCTACGCGCACGCATTGGATATTGCGGCAAAAGATGCCAACAGTGACGGTTTGCTGGTAATCCTCGCGCCGCAGGGCATGACCGATCCAGCCAGCGTCGCGGAAAAACTGAAGACGCACGCGAGCGTCGAAGGCAAACCGGTATTGGCGAGCTGGATGGGTGGCATGAGTGTCGCCGACGGAGAAGCTGCCTTGAACCAAGCGGGCGTCCCCACGTTTGCTTATCCGGACGCGGCTGCACGCGCTTTCAACTACATGTGGCGCTACGCCTATAACCTGCGCGGATTGTACGAAACTCCGATGATGACCGACCAGCCCGAATCGCGGGAATCGGCTCGTGCCGGGGTGCATCAGATTCTGGACCGCGTACGAAGCTCCGGCCGGACATTGCTGACGGAACTCGAATCGAAGGAAGTGCTGTCACTCTATGGAATTCCGGTGGTGCAGACGCGCGTTGCAAGAAGCGAAAACGAGGCGACGGAAGCGTCCCGCGCGATCGGATTCCCCGTGGTGTTGAAGGTGCACTCCGAGACGCTCACGCACAAGACTGACGTCGGCGGGGTGGCGCTGAATCTTCAAAATGAAGAAGCGGTGTGGAGCGCGTTTCGAAACATTCAAACTTCGGTCACGGAGCGGGCCGGCAGCAGCGCATTCCTCGGTGTGACGGTGCAACGAATGGTCCGGCTCGACGGCTACGAGCTCATTCTCGGAAGTAGCATCGACCCCCAGTTCGGTCCTGTTCTGTTGTTTGGCTCTGGCGGCCAACTCGTGGAGGTCTATCGCGACCGCGCATTGGCGCTCCCACCACTCAACACGACGCTGGCGCAGCGCTTCATGGAGCAGACTAAAATCTTCACAGCGCTGAAAGGCGTCCGCGGCCGCAAGGCCGTCGATCTTGCGGCGTTGGAGCAAATCCTGGTTCGTTTCAGCGAGTTGATCGTCGAGCATCCAGAAATAAAGGAGGCTGACATCAATCCCCTGCTCGCATCGGAAGCGAGCCTCGTCGCCCTCGACGCGCGTATTATTGTTCACGGCGCCGAAATGCAGGCCAAGGATTTTCCTCGCCCCGCGATCCGGCCATATCCGGCGGAATACATTTCCTCCTGGACCATGAAGGACGGATCAACCCTTACCCTCCGCCCGATCCGCCCGGAAGATGAGCCGCTGATGGTGGAATTCCACAAGGTGCTTTCGGAACACTCTGTGTATCTGCGTTTCTTTTTCAACGATCGCCTAGATGCCCGAGTGGCCCATGATCGTCTGGTCCGACAATGTTTCATCGACTATGACCACGAAATGGCGCTGGTAGCCGAGCGCGTCAACCCGGAAACAGGTCACCGTGAAATCCTGGGAGTGGGCCGGTTGAAACGCCAGCTAACACCAACCGATGGCGAATTCGCTGTGGTGGTAGGAGATCGTTATCAAAATCGTGGAATGGGCACGGAAATCACGCGCCGGCTCATCGAGATCGCACGCCGGGAGGGATTCCGGCGCATCGCGGCAATTATGCTCTCCGAAAATGTGGCCATGCTAGCGCTGGTGAGGCACCTTCATTTTGCGATTGCGAGAGGCGAAGATCCGCAGTCGTTCACGGCCACGCTCGATCTGTGATTATGTCTCTATCGCTTCCATCTTGATCGTGGCGGCGCGCCCGCGCACCCCGCTCCGAGAAGCCTCGCGCAGTATAAGCCGAGTTGTTGCCTTTTCTCTATATGGTCATGATAAAATGACCATGGTCAGCAAGGGAGGCGAAAATGAGACAAATACCTGCGGGGGCATTTAAGGCCCGATGCCTGACGGTCATGAAGCAGGTCCAAAGTACGGGTGAGCCAGTCCTCGTGACCAAGCGCGGAACTCCGCTGGTGAAGGTGGTGCCGGTGGGGAAGGAAAAGAACGAGATCTTCGGTTTCCTAGCTGCAAAGGTGAAAATCGTTGGGGATATCGAGTCTTCGGTTTCCCTTCAATGGGGCGACTCGAAAACGTGATCCTGCTCGATACGCATGTGCTGGTTTGGCTCACCAGCGAGCCTGGCAAGCTATCGAAAGCGGCGACCTCCGCGATTCGCAGAGCGAACCGTACCGGGGGAATCGCCATATCGGCGATCACGCTATGGGAGTTGGCGTGGATGGTCACGCATGGCCGCTTGCTGGTCGCCGGAACTGTGGAGACCTACCTCGAAGAGGTTTCTTCGCGCGTGGCCATCCGTCCCATCACGGCGAAGATCGCGGCGTTGGCCAATCAATTTCCATACGACTATTCCAGCGACCCATGTGACTGTTTGATCGGAGCAACTTCCCTACAGGAGGGCATGGTCCTGGTGACCAGGGACGCAAAGATTCGCGCCTGCAAACAACTGCGAACGCTGTGGTAAGCAAGGCGGTTGCCGCTCCACTCTCTGAGGGCGCTGAGGTTTCGCGCCACGCAGGTATGTCAAATTTCCTCTCCGGACTTCCACCGGAATTGTCAAACTTACGCCCGCCAATCGAGAACGCAGAGGAGCCGCCCCAAAAAAATCATGGAATCTTTGGGCGCTAGAGAATAAGGAATTTTGGCTGGGAGGCCTGGATTCTGCCCGAGCACCCTAAGAAATTCTCAGTGGCGATGGTAAAACTCAAGTCCTTTGTAGTCAACGAGCGAATTGTCGAAAAACCATTTTGTCAGTGTCATTGGAAAATCTGAGGTCTGGGATTTCGTCAGAAGTCTTAGGAAAAGCTTAGGAAGATCGAATGCTTTCCGCGCCCTGAGAGATTCGCGCCACTGACCCTCCAAATGTACCCAACGTACCCAAGCCCGCAGCTATGCTCGCATGCTCGACCATTCCCCGACCTTCGTGACGCGCACGCTGCCGTCCGGCAGCCCTCGTACCGACACCCTGTCGAGCCGCGCAGCGGCATACAAGCCGGAGCGGAATCGGTTGCGGCTCCGCTCGTCTATGCCGATGCCCGGAACGTCGAAGTGCTGACCGACCCTTAGCCTGTGAACGCGGGCCGCGATCTTGCGGTACTTGCCTGGTTGCTCGACGCGTGGACGGCTATCTCGATCCCAAAGTCTTGAAGGCCCTCGAAGCTATCGGACGGTCCGCAGGTCTCAAGACCGCGCAGGTGATTCGCATGGCTTTGGCGGAGTACATCAAGACGAGGAAGGGTAAGGATTAAATAGCGGGACGCACCGCTGCTACCAACAGCGACACGCCCCTGACACATCAACCTTTTGCCGAAGCTGACACCGTACTGCCCGTGGTCCAAACTGGTGTTTGGCCCCACCAAATGGCAGGTGAGGTTGGAAGCGGCCCGCGAAACCGTGGCTCACTGCCAAACGTTTCAACCTTCAGGGGATCGCGGCATGGACGCTGGATGCCCTCGGCTAGACCGCTCAGACTAAAAAACAAAATCTGATGTGTCCTCGCGGTAGAACAATTGGTGTCGCTGAAAAACGGATTCAACTTTGCAGCTGGGGCAGGTATGGCTCTCACCATCTTGGGCGAATGCAGGTCTGGGTAGAATTCCAAAAGGGTCGCGAAGTGCGTCTTCAATGACTGAGCGTTCAATCTCAGTGTGCGTGAAGTTGTGGCTACACTTCGGGCACTTCAACGTCCAGCGCGGCATGGCATAGCGTTACCTTTGGTAGCGATAAGATGCACGGGCTGAGTAAAAGGGCGGCCCGCCTCTACTCCAAATCTTCAACGCTCTCGAAAAAGTGTGTCTTTCGAGACAGACATGCTTTGTCGATAGTTGGTATAAACCGGGGGCATGAATCAACCGTTCGAGATTTTTCGATTTAACGAGCGGGAGCAGCCTGTATGGGTTGGGACCGCACCGACGTTTGACGATGCCAAAGCGAGCATTGCGGCGCTTGGAGCATCTGCACCCGGCAAATATCTGTTGTTGAACGTAGCGAGCGGACTAAAGATTCCAATCACGGCGGGCGCAAACACGAGTCCTAATACCCCGCCACGGCCTAGCGTGCGAGCACAGCGGGCTAGCCACCCAAGGCAAACGACTGCCCGGACGATACGCGGTACAGCTACGCGCTAAGCGCTAGTGCGTGGTCAGCAATGAAGGCAGCGATCTATGCTCGCGTCTTTGATCGGCTCAGCTGAGCCCATTCGAAACCACTCGTCCGGCGACGCCTTCTATGGTCCAAAGGTCTGTCCGGGCGATTGAACTAGGGCGTGGAAAGCAAGTCTGCCTTGCCCGTCGTTGGGTCAACCGGGAATGACACGTGTTCTTGGACGATAAGCCACTTACCATTGGCTTTACGCAGGACATCGGTGGTGCGCACAACTAAACGCACCTTTGAACCGTCCTTCGCCGTGAACGTGGCGTCATCGATGAAGCGCGAATATGCTACGGAACCAACTACGGTGATATTCAGGTCGGATAGGGCATTCGTCAAAGGGCCGGGAAACGTCGCAAACAACCTTCCCAATCCTTCTTGTAAGCGTCCCTGTCGGGATATTGGCGCGGCGGGATTGCGTCAAACACGAATACGCTCGGCGCATAGCAGGCCATGATTGCACCTACATCTTTATCGTTGAAGCCTTTGTCGAAAGCTTTGTACAAGGTCTCGATGGAGGCTTTGTCAGCCGGGGCGTTCTGTCCTTGGAGCCGAAGAACCTCACCCGGGGCAAGCAGAAGCAGAATTGCAACCGAGAAATAGATAGCCTTTTTCATACGGATTTCTCCTTCGTGGGCCATCAGTTCCCAAAACAGTTCCTAGATTGGCGGAAAGCTACTTCGCGTGAGGATGGATGTCAATACCCACAGACCGAGTGCCGACGGTCATGCCTGTTCCTTCGACAGCCGACCCAGAAGCGAAGGCATCGCATCATTCGCCAGATGGTCGAGGAATTGGCCCATCGTGTTGAGGCGCTTTCGCTGCAACCACCCGGACTCAGGAATGCTGGTCACGTGGGCAAGGAACAAGTCGGAACTGTTGGAGAAGCCCGCTTTCGACTTCTAGCTGGAAGCCGATTCTGCGGCGATTTGGCTGCCCGGAGACGTTGGGCGCGGCTGGTGCGTTTCAGAGGCAGCAGAAGCCTTTGTGACCAGCTTAGCGGGTGGTTCTGTGGCTTGGGCTTGATACCGGCACGTCTGGCGGTGCGATGGGCGCAGCGGCAGACGTGTTGCTGATCGACACGATGTTGCCTTTGGGCAGCCCGGCGGACTTGGGAAGCAAGTCACGAACCTAACCTTCGGGCTGATTGCATCTTCTCAACCACGTTAGCTGGCTAAAGTGGGGGCTGTCGGGTATCTGACGTAGGCTCTAAGCGGAACCCGAAGGTTTGCCCGCCTTGAATGCTCATGAAGCTCTTTTTTCAGACCATGGAATAACCAGCCGCCTTCCACGCCTCGACACCTCCCTTTAGCACCGCGACGTTCGTAAAGCCCTGCGCCTGATATTTGGCTGCCTGACCGACAGCGCTCGCTTCGCCGGGTCACGCTCAATAGAAAATGATTTCCTGTGTCTTCGGCAGCGACGCCGCCCGGGACTGCAAGGTGGCGAAGGATATGGACCCGTCCAGATTTAGCATCCGGCATTTGGCCTCGTCCTCATAGGCGCAGACTAGTAGGGCTTGGTTTGCCTTTGTCTTTGCGTACGCTTGTTGGACGCTGATTCGGTTGATGTCCGCCATCTGTCCTCCTTGTGCCATGCGATTATAACGCTGCGCGAATCCACGTGAGAGCCAGCGCTGTACGACGGCTCTGTGGCGGACGAAGCGTGTCGCTTGGAGTTGAGCGAGAAGATGGGAATCGGCTTTCGAGATTCCTTTAGTATCTCGAGCGTAGCCTGATCGTCGAGCCCGTCAGGGCCGGCATGCGCAACGCCCGGGCAAAGGGGAAGCGGATCGGTCGGCCGCCCCAGACGCATCTAGACGAGGATGCGCGGCGGTCCATCTGTAAAGCGTACGCAATGGGTGGTGCAAGCCTTCGCCAACTGGCTTTGAGATTTGGTACTTCGATTGGTACCGTCCAGCGATGCATCCAACTGCATCAAAAGGCTTCCACATAGCCGTTGCTATCCGCTTGAATAGCAAAGCCATCTTTATCGCTTCCCGGGGTGCACCAAAAGATTTCTTTTGATACGAGCCCATCGGGCTCGACGGCTGGCCGTCAGTCGACGGAAAACGGAGCATGTTTGACCGCCAAGGCCTTTGAACCTGATCCAATCCTCTGAATTTATTGACGATGCCTTTTTGCCCGTAAGTAACCCGTCTGCCCAGATCGTTTAATGGTCCGGACTGGTTTCACACTCTTGGCGATAGCCTCCCGGAGAGCCTCGCGATAGAATCCTCGTGATTCCAGGTCGCCATCGTTACGGACGATGACGAGGATCTCGAAAGAATTTGATACGTCGGCACTGCGTCGACGTGTCGATGTCGGTTGAATCGCCGTGTGTCCGCTGCATGCAAATAAGTCTGATTACTGTCATTTGGTCGATGATTGCGTCTGCGTGTTTCACGCTGGCGGGAATCAACTTCCTAGTATGGTGCAGGAATCGCAAGGCTTGGGCTAATCTGCTCTTCTCTCTGACGGCAATCTCGACGGGGGCTTTTGCGTTTTGTGAATTGTGGATGATGCGGGCGGAGACGCCGGCAGAATTCGCGACCGTGCTGAAGTGGGGGCATGTGGCGGTGTGGCTGTTGGTCGTGTCCCTCGTTTGGTTCGTGCGGCTCTACCTGAAAACCGGTCGAGCTTGGCTCGCGTGGATGACCTGCGGCTTGCGCACGCTGGCTCTCGTTCTTAATTTTTTGACGGGGCAGAATCTCAACTACCGCGAGATCACCCGGCTGCAACACATCCCGTTTCTCGGCGAGACTGTCCAAATCGCTGAGGGGGTGCCCAATCCCTGGATGTTGGTCGGCCAGTTAAGTTTGGTGTTGCTCTTCCTCTTTGCCGCAGATTCCAGTGTCACTGCCTGGCGGCGGGGCAACCGGCGAAGTGCACTCACCGTGGGCGGAAGTACCGTGTTCTTTACACTCGTGTCAGCCGTTCAGTCCCTGGTGGTGTTCTGGGGAATCGTCCAGGCACCAATTTCGGCGAGCCTATCTTTCATGGGCTTGATTGCGGTGATGGGGTACGAGCTAAGCCATGAGACGCTTCGCGCCTCGCAACTCGTCCTCGAGTTACAAGCGAGCGAAGCCGGGTTGCGCGAGAGCGAACAGCGGATGATCGTGGCCGTCGATGCCGCCAACTTTGGCATCTGGGTTAGGGAT
This sequence comes from uncultured Acidobacteriota bacterium, assembly GCA_963810355.1. Lineage (GTDB taxonomy): Bacteria > Acidobacteriota > Terriglobia > Acidiferrales > UBA7541 > Acidiferrum. The sequence goes on along the minus strand of CAWENU010000018.1, from coordinate 210,533 downwards.
CTCGCGCGAAACGAAATCTGGGCGACGGACAAGTGGCGCGCGTTATTCGGCTTTGGGAAAGCGGAACAGCTTGAACTCGGCGCCATTCTGCAGCGGGTCCACCCGGAAGATCGCGATGCGGTCAGCTTGGTGCTGACGAAAACGATTGAGGGTGACGGCAGGTATGAATTGGAATATCGCTTAAGGCTCCCGAACGGCCAGAGCCGCTGGATCGCATCCCGTGGCCGCGCCGAATTCGACGACGCCGGCAAGCCGATCCTCGTGCGAGGCGTGTCGCACGACATTACGGAGCGCAAAGTGGCAGAGCAAGAGACGCGGAATTTACGCGAGGAGATTGCGCACGCGGGCAGGGTTTCCATGATGGGCCAACTGGCCTCGGCTTTGGCGCATGAGATCAATCAGCCGCTGGGCGCGATCTTGCGCAATGCGGAGGCGGCCGAGCTTTTTATGCAGGATGCATCGCCGGACCTCGACGAAATCCGCGCCATCCTCGCCGACATCCGCAAGGATGACCAGCGGGCGGGCAGCGTTATCGACCGGATGCGTGGGCTGCTCAAGCGGCACAACCTCGACAAGTCTCCCCTTGAAGTGGCTGACCTTGTTGGTGACGTCGGCGGCCTCGTACGGGCCGACGCTGCCGCCCGGCACGTGAAGCTTGACGTGGTTGTGCCAGGTGGTCTGCCGCCTGTGCGTGGCGATCGCGTCCATCTCCAGCAGGTATTGCTCAACCTCATTATCAACGGAATGGATGCGGTCGACGAGGCGAACCGCAGGGATCGGCGTGTCAGTGTGACCGCGTCGCTTGATGGATCGCAGGCCGTCGAGATCGCGGTGAGCGATACTGGCGACGGAATCCCGACCGACAGACTCGCGCGCGTTTTCGATCCTTTTTTCACCACTAAGCAGTCCGGTTTGGGAATGGGCCTGTCGATCTCGCGCACAATCATCGAGGCACACGGTGGGCGGCTCTGGTCGGAGAACAACAATGACGGCGGAGCTACGTTTCGTTTCACGCTGCCGATCGCGGAGGAGGCGTCACCGAAATGAACGAGAGTAAACCTACCGTTCAGATCGTCGATGACGATGCGTCCTTCCTCACTGCGACGTCGCGGCTGCTGCGGGCGAGCGGGTTTACGGTGCTGACGTTTTCGTCAGCGAGCGACTTTCTCGCGCGGCGCGATACCAATGCCCCTGGCTGTGTGGTGGCAGATTTGAGGATGCCCGGGATAAACGGCCTCGATCTGCAGTCGGCCCTCGCCCAGACGGACAATCCACCGCCGCTCCTCTTCCTCACCGGCCACGGCGATATTCCCTCAACGGTGCGCGCGATGCGCGGTGGTGCGGTGGATTTTCTTGAGAAGCGCGCGGCGAAAGAAAAACTACTCGATGCAGTAAGGCGGGCGCTCGCCCGCGATGCGCAGGAACGCCAGGAGCGTGCCCGGCAGCGGGAATTGCGCGCTCGCTTCGGCGCGCTCAGTGCCCGGGAACTCGAAGTACTTTCCCACGTCGTGAAGGGCAGGCTCAACAAGCAGATCGCCGCCGATCTAGGCATCCACGAGCGGACGGTCAAGCTGCATCGAACCTCGATCACGACGAAACTGGGCGTGCAATCGGTCGCGGAACTCACCCGGCTGGCCGACGAGGCGGGCATCTTCACCGCGTCCCCCCCAACCTTCCCCAAAGGGCAGTAGTCAACATCACGCGCCGACATCTATGGTGCTCACAATATTCGGGGGGACACAATGCACTGTTCGTTATGCGGTTCGCGCGACCAGGAGGAATTCACCGTTGAGATGAATATCCATTGCCGCGGTCTAAAGAACATCGACAATCCAGGCACTTTGCTTATCCAAGAAGTCAAGGTCTGCCTGGGATGCGGTTATTCGCGGTTTACCACCCCACAAACCGAATTGACGCAGCTTGCAAGGTACAAGTGAAAAGAGAAGCCTCTGGCTGTGAGCAGAATGCGGCCCATTTTCGCGCTCCTTCGCCCAGGCTCCAGGGAGATTTGCTTCGCAACGGGAACTTGACCGAAGGACTTCCAGCAGCAAGCGTTTTCGCCGCCTCATAGTAGACGAGATCTCGAAATACTCTGCCACGTTATGCAGGAAATTGCGCTTGCAGTCCATCGCGGGACTCACGCGACCGAACGCAGGTGGCGAGTATCCTCCCGCGTCCGCGCTAACCTTCCCCTAAGGGCAGTAGTCGGCATCAGCTCTCCATGCCTATAGTGCTGATCGGATCACGATGAGCAGCATCACACCCATCTACGTCGCTATTGTTGATGACGACGAAAGCGTTTGCCGATCATTCGGTAGGCTCCTTCGTGCCGCCGGCATTCAGCCCATCACCTATGCCTCAGCGGAGTCGTTCCTCGCGGACACAAAGCATCCTCAGTTTGGCTGCCTGGTGCTCGACATTCAGCTCGGTGCCATGTCGGGCATCGAACTCGCACAGCAGCTCGCGGCCGAGGGCGGTCAGACGCCCATCATCTTTATCACCGCTCATGACGATCTTGAAGCGCGCAGCGCGGCCGAAGCGTTGGGTTGCGCGGCGTACTTCCGAAAAACGGATTCCGGTAAAGAAGTGCTCGAAGTCATCCGGAGGGTAGCGGTCTGACCTGCGCCAGTGTGGCAAGAGTGACCATGAAGGAAAAGCAGCGAACCGTGACACAAGCCGAATCGATGTCTTTGAACCGCATGCGGCCGGTGTGGATCGTGGGAACCGTCGTTGTAGTTGCGGCAGTTGTGGCGTTCGCCGTGTTTCGTCCGGTGCATACGTCACGCACTCACAAGGTGGAAGGCGGGCAACGGGTGTCCGAAACCTCTGCGGCTTCGGATTTCCGTCCCACCATTCCCAACGTTACTCAAGATCTTGGGCCGTCTCCAGCCGGAATGGTATGGATTCCTGGCGGCGAGTTCTCGATGGGCGCGCAGGATGCGCCGGAGATGAATGATGTCGCCATGCACGCCACCACTGACTCGCGGCCCATCCACCGTGTTTATGTGGATGGCTTCTGGATGGACAAGACGGACGTCACCAATGAGGAGTTCGGAAAGTTCGTGAAGGCCACGGGATACGTCACGGTTGCTGAACGAGCACCCCGCGCTGAGGATTTTCCCGATGCTCCGCCTGAAAATCTCGTCGCCGGTTCGGTCGTGTTCTCTCCACCCGATCACGCTGTCCCACTGAACGACCACCTTCAATGGTGGTCGTACGTTAAAGGCGCGAATTGGCGTCATCCGCTAGGCCCCGAGAGCGGGATCCAGGGCAAGGAAAAATATCCCGTGGTTCACGTCGCCTACGAAGACGCTGTCGCATATGCCGAGTGGGCGGGCAAGCGCTTGCCTACGGAGGCCGAGTGGGAGTTCGCCGCTCGCGGCGGTTTGTCAGGGAAGCCGTTTGTCTGGGGCGATCAATTCCGGCCCGACGGCAAGTGGATGGCTAATACCTATCAGGGAAAATTCCCGGTGAAGAGCATGGACACGGGTGACGACGGATACGTTGGCATTGCTCCGGTCGCGCGTTACCCGCCGAACGGCTACGGCCTCTATGACATGGCCGGCAACGTTTGGCAATGGACCGGTGACTGGTATCGCCCGGATTATTACGCCCGGCTTTCTGCAGTAGGTGGAGTCGCACGCAATCCGCAAGGCCCGTCCTCTCCTTTTGACCCCTCTGAGCCAACAGAAAAGAAAAAGGTGCATCGCGGCGGCTCCTTCCTCTGCACCGATCAATATTGCTCGCGCTACATCGTCGGCACGCGCGGCAAAGGCGAAGTCAGCACGGGAACGAACCACCTTGGTTTTCGTTGTGTGAAGGACGTATCGGCAAGCAATCAGTCCACGGGCCAGTAGGGACGCTCAAGTCTTACTAGTAAATTGAAATAAGAGAGACGAACGAAAATGAAAAGCAGATCTGCACGGAAGGCGATTGCTGCAATCGCGGCGCTCCTTTTGGTGCTCTCGGCATCCGCCGCGGGCGCGCAACAGAAGAAACCCAACATCGTGGTCATCATGGGCGATGATGTCGGCTATTGGAACATCGGCGCCTATCACCAGGGAATGATGGCAGGCAGGACGCCAAATCTTGACAAGCTTGCGGCGGAAGGAATGCGCTTTACAGATTACTACGCCGAAGCGAGTTGCACGGCGGGCCGCTCCGCCTTTATCACCGGTGAACTACCGATTCGTACCGGCATGACCACGGTCGGCCAGGCTGGTGCGGCACTCGGGCTGCCTGCCGAAGCTGCAACCCTTGCGACTGTTCTCAAGTCCATGGGCTACGCCACAGGTCAGTTTGGCAAGAACCACCTCGGTGACAAGAACGAGTTCCTCCCAACCGTTCACGGCTTCGACGAGTTCTTTGGCAACCTCTATCACCTTGACGCCAGCGAGGATCCGGATCACCCGGCCTATCCGAAAAAGCTGCTAAACGTCGTCGGCCCACGCAACATGGTTCATAGTTGGGCCAGCGATAAGGATGATCCCACGGTTGATCCACGCTGGGGCAAGGTTGGCAAACAGAAGATCGAGGATGCGGGTCCTTTGTACATCAAGCGAATGGAGACGGTGGACAGCGAATTCCTCGATGCTTCGATAAAGTGGCTGGACAAGACTCACGAGGAGAGGAAGCCGTTTTTCCTCTGGCTCAACCCCTCACGCATGCATGTTGTTACGCATCTTTCACCGAAATACGAAGCGCTGCGCAACGATGAGAATGGTTGGACCATCGAAGAGGCCGGCATGGCCGAACTAGACGACATGGTGGGATCGGTCATGCAGAAGCTGAAAGAGATGGGTGAGGACGACAACACCATCGTCTTGTTCACGACGGACAACGGCACCGAGGCGTTCACTTGGCCCGATGGTGGACAAACCCCATTCTACGGAGCCAAAGGCACGGGCTACGAAGGCGGTTTCCGCTGCCCAGCGATAGTTCGCTGGCCCGGCCACGTCCCCGCAGGAAAGGTGGAGAACGGTATCATCTCCGGTCTCGATTGGTTCCCAACATTTGTGGCCGCCGCAGGTGACCCGAACGTTAAGGACGAGCTACTGAAGGGCAAGCAGTTCGGCGACCGGACCTACAAGAACCATCTCGATTCTTACAACCAGCTAGACATGATCACGGGCAAAGGACCTTCCGCCCGACATGAAATCTTCTACTTCGCGGAAAGCCAATTAGCTGCGGTCAGAATTGACGACTTCAAGTATCAATTCATCACACAGCCCAAAGGGTGGATCGGCACTAAGGAACATCCCGACATGCCGATACTCACGAATCTTCGCTTGGATCCCTTCGAGCATACGGGATGGCCAGGGGGAAGCGCAGACGCAAATCTAGGAAGCTATCAATATTTTAATTGGTTCGTCTATGAATTCTGGCGCTTCGTGTTTGTCCAGCAGGAAGTAGCCAAACTGGCCCAATCCGCAATCGAGTTCCCGCCGATGCAGAAGGGCGCGAGCTTTAACCTGGATGCCGTGAAAGCAAAAATCGCGGAAGCCATGGCGAAACGCAACGCGGATTAATTGGAACACTAAAATCGGATGGCGGCTTGCAGGGCCGCCTTCCGATCACATCACGAATGAATAGATTCACGATGAAAATCTATGGCGGGTAAGAGCGAAGAGAGCAGGTTCCCGTCGTTTTAGTGCGGTAAGGCAAAAAGGAGATTGTTTATGAAGTGGAATGGGAAAATAAGTTTAGCGTTGGCGGCGGTTGCCACGCTCTTCAGCGCGGCTGCGCCACCAGCAGCCAAAGCGCAGCAGAAGAAGCCTAACATCGTGGTCATCTGGGGTGACGACATTGGAATCTTCAATGTCAGCGCCTACAACATGGGCATGATGGGGTATAAAACGCCGAATATCGATCGCATCGGACACGAAGGCGCGATCTTCACAGACTGGTACGCTCAGCAGAGTTGCACCGCCGGGCGAGCAGCATTTATTACGGGGCAATCGCCGATCCGCACCGGCCTCACCAAGGTTGGCCTGCCCGGAGCCAAAGAAGGCATTACCAAGGCCGACCCGACCCTGGCGGAGTTGCTCAAGCCGCTAGGCTATACGACCGGCCAATTTGGTAAGAACCACCTGGGCGACCGCAACGAGATGCTGCCGACCAATCACGGCTTCGATGAATGGTTCGGCAACCTCTATCACTTGAATGCGGAAGAGGAACCGGAAAATGTGGATTACCCGAAGAATCCTGCGTTCAGGGAGCGGTTCGGACCACGCGGTGTATTGCATTGTTTCGCGACGGACAAAGACGATCCAGCCGATGACCCGCGCTTCGGCAAGATGGGCAAGCAGAAGTGTGAAGACACCGGCGCGCTAACACGCAAGCGGATGGAAACGATTGACGACGAAGTCACAGCCGGAGCGATCAAGTTCATGGACAAGGCTGCTAGCTCTGGCAAGCCATTCTTTGTTTGGTGGAACTCGTCCCGCATGCACACCTATACGCACCTCAGCTCCAAGTGGGAAGGCAAGACCGGCCTCGGCATCGAGGCGGACGGGATGGTTGAGCACGACACTGATGTTGGCCTACTGCTCGATGAGTTGAGAAAGCTCGGCGTCGAAGACAACACCATCATCATGTATTCCAGCGACAACGGGGCGGAGTTCTTCCTCTGGCCGGACGGCGGCACGACACCCTTCCGCGGCGAGAAAAACACGCAATGGGAAGGCGGCTACCGCGTGCCCTGTATGATTCGCTGGCCCGGTGTCATCAAGCCGGGCACGATCATCAATGACATAGGCGCTCACGAAGACATGATGCCGACGTTACTTGCGGCGGCAGGTGACTCTACTCTCAAGGAAGATTTACTGAAGGGCAAGAAGATCGGCGATATGACCTACAAGGTCCACCTCGACGGTTACAACTTGATGCCGTTCTTCAAGGGCGAAGTAACAGAATCTCCGCGTCACGAGTTCATTTACTGGACCGACGACGGCAGCGTGGCAGCCCTGCGTTACAACAACTGGAAGATGAACTTCCTGCGGCAAAACTCCAAGGGATTTAAGGTCTGGGAGACCCCGTTCGAGGAACTGCGCTGGCCTATGCTCGAAAATCTACGCATGGATCCTTTTGAGCGCGCCAACGACGAGTCTACCAGCTACATCGACTGGGCCGGACCCCGAATGTTCATGTTGGCACCTGCAGGTGCTTATGTCGCGCAGTGGTTGCAGAGTTTCCGCGACTTTCCGCCACGCATGAAGCCCGGCAGCTTCAGCCTCGACCGAGTCATGGAAGCGGTCTCTTCACCTCCTAAAGGCAGCAACTGACGCGAAGAGAATAAATAACCGCTACCTAAGGGGCGGCTCGCAAGGGCCGCCGTCCGATCAGATTGAGGCGTAATTCATGAAAAGTTTGCTGATGAAGATTCTCGTCGCTCTGCTGCTGCTCCCAAGCGTGGTATTCGCCGCCGAACCGCTCCGTTCCTGGAACGATGGCCCGGCAAAGCAATCCATCATCGCTTTTGTTGAGGAGGTGACGAAACCCGGCTCGCCCGATTTTGTTCCGGTGCCCGAACGCATCGCCGTTTTCGACAACGACGGCACGCTCTGGTGCGAGCAGCCGGTGCCCGTTCAATTGTTTTTTGTGCTTGACCGCGTGAAGGCGCTTGCACCGCAACATCCCGAATGGCAGACCACGGAGCCGTTCGCGTCGATACTGAAGGGCGATTTGAAGTCGGCGCTTGCAGGTGGCGACCGTGCGCTCCTCGAACTCGGTATGGCCACGCATACAGGGATGACCACTGTTAGATTTGAGCAGATCGTCAAAGATTGGATCGCAACCGCGAAGCACCCCAAGACCGGCAAGCTCTACACCGAAATGGCGTATCAGCCGATGCTCGAACTGCTCGCCTATCTGCGCGCAAATGGATTTAAGACCTTCATCGTTTCCGGTGGCGGGATCGAGTTCATGCGGCCCTGGGCCGAAAAGGTGTATGGCATCCCACCAGAACAGGTGATCGGCAGCAGCGTCAAAACAAAGTTTGAAATGCGCGACGGTCAACCTGTCCTTGTGCGACTGCCAGAACTGAACTTCAATGACGACAAAAGCGGCAAGCCCGTCGCTATCAACCAGCACATCGGGCGACGGCCCATCATGGCGTTTGGCAATTCCGACGGCGACCGGGAAATGTTGGAATACACGCAAGGTGGCAGCGGCGCGCGGTTTGAGCTGCTTGTACTGCACGATGATGCGGCGCGCGAATACGCCTACGGTCCGGCGAAGGGATTGCCGGACGTCAAACTCGGCGCCTTCACGCAAGCCCTTTACGATCAAGCCAAGAAAAGCAATTGGACCGTTGTCAGTATGAGGGACGACTGGAAGCGCGTTTTTGCATTTGAAAAATAAGCTACGGATTTTGCCGACAAGTCTATTCGCCGAAAGGAACCGGTGATGAAACGTAACGAGAAGAACTTGATGAGCCTGCTGTTCTGTGGAGTACTTATGTGTTCCGCGATACTACAAGCCGGGACTGTGAAGGCTCAGCAGGGAGCTGCCGTCGCCGATAATAAGGTTACGGCGATTGACATTCTGCTGGAGCCCGACGCCACGATGCTCAAGCATTGTGAAGCCAATAACGCCCGCTTGCTCAAAGTCTACCCGCAGGGATTCGCCCTGGACGCGGCCCACCGGCCACACATCACCCTAATCCAGCGTTTCGTACGCACGGCGGACCTCGAAAAGGTGCATGCCGCTGCGGGCAAGGTTTTCGCCGCCGCCAATTTGAAAGAGATGAAGCTGGAAGCCTTCAAGTATTACTACCTTCCGACAAAAGAAATCGGCGTAGCTGGCATTGTCGTGAAGCCGACTCCCGAATTACTGAAGTTGCAGGAAGAATTGATAACCGCCGTGGCTCCATTCACCGTGGAAACTGGGCCGATCAGCGCGTTCACCGCTGGGCACGATGATCCGGCCATCGACGCGGCCATGATCCAATATGTGACGACATTCGTGCCAAAGGCTTCCGGCGAGCATTTCAATCCGCACGTCAGCACCGGCGTCGCCTCCAGGGAGTACCTCGACAGGATGCTCACCGAGCCTTTCGAGCCCTTCACATTCTCGCCCGCAGGCGCGGCCGTTTACCAGCTCGGTCCCTTCGGAACAGCGGCAAAGAAACTCAAAGAATGGGATTTGAAGCATTGAGGTACGAGTAGGACGTGCAGATGAAGTTCGCACGAAAACTTTGGAGGGTACAAATGAATCGCACCACGTCAATTAGCAATCGCAAGGAAGTTATCACCAGTGCTGTCGCTCGGATCAGTAGAAGTCTGGTGGTGGTGGGAGTTATAGGGCTGGCCATCACTGCCCCGGCGTTTTCTCAGAATACTGAACTTCAGGAAAAACTCGCAGCTGTGAAGCAGGCAGCGGCAGAAAACAAGCAGAAGATCCGCCAGTATCAATGGATCGAAACAACGCAGCTCACTTTGAAGGGCGATGCGAAACCGCCAACAAAGAATAGCTGCCAGTACGGTCCGGACGGAAAGGTCCAAAAGACTCCGATCGGTCCTCCACCGCAACAACCAAGCGGTGGCAGGGCGAAGCAAAAGGTCATTGAAAAGAAAAAAGGGGAAATGAAAGATTACATGCAAGACGTGAAGGCCGTGCTTGGCATGTACGTGCCACCCGACCCTCAGAAGATCCAGGCCGCCTTCCTAGCAGGCAAAGTCTCTTTGAACCCTGCAGAAGGTGCGGTGAACCTGGTGTTCGCTGATTATGCCCAGCCCGGCGATAAGATGACCATCACTTTTGACACGGCCACAAAGAAAATCACCGGCTTGAACATCAGTACTTACATGGGGCAAGAGAAAGATGCCGTGACGTTGCAGGTGCAGATGGCTAGCCTGCCGGATGGCACCAACTATGAGCAGCAAACGGTTCTCAACGCTACTGCTAAGCAGCTGGTGGTAACTACGACAAATTCCAATTACCAAAAGCTTGGAGCGTCCTAAGGCGAAATCAACTGAGCACCGAAAGGACACAAGATGAAAACCACCCACACCCGAAATCTTCTGGCCGCCACACTCGTTTGTGCACTGGCGGTGACGGCATTTCCTCAGGACACCAAAAAAGAAAAACAGCAGAAGGATGTCCGGGATACCGCTCACAAGACCCTTCAGCAGCTTTACAAAGCCGAACCCCTCGCTCAGGACGCCGTCAAGCACGCTGCTGGCTATGCCGTCTTCAATAACATGGGAGTGAAGATCCTGGTCGCCGGCTCTGGCACTGGCAAGGGCATCGCCGTGAACAATAAAACCAAGAAAGAAACTTTCATGAAGATGATCGAGCTGCAAGCGGGGCTCGGAATGGGAGTGAAGAAATTCAGCGTGATCTTCGTCTTTGACAACGACAAGGTCTTCGACAGCTTCATCAACTCCGGCTGGGAGTTTGGCGGTCAAGCCACCGCTGCGGCCACCACCGGAACCAAGGGCGGAGCAATGGCCGGCGCGGTGTCGGTCTCCGATGGCGTCTGGATGTACCAAATGACGGACAAGGGTCTGGCACTCGAGCTGACCGCCAAGAGCACGAAGTACTACAAAGATAGCGACCTGAATTGAAAATGTGAAGTCGGAGGGAGTACGACCTATGGCCCATGGAGCTATGCTTGAGAACCGAAAATCCCGGCGACCCATCAACAGCAAGTTCCCGGCCTCCCGGCCACACCACTCGCGAGCCGAGCTCCACGCGATGGGCAAAGCGTTGCGTGACAAGTGCCCGCGAACCTCCCACGCTGAGTGGAAGCCGCCGCACACCCGGCCGGACCCCATCCGCCTGGTGCTTCAGGCCGACGAGGGGCGGATCCCCGATCTCCTTGCTCTTCGCCACGGACGAATGGTGGCGTCTCCCTTTACTTTCTACCGGGGCTCTGCGCTCGCAATGGCGGTTGATCTGGCGGGTACTCCGTCTACCGGAATCCGCGTGCAATGCGGCGGAGACTCCCATCTGGTGAACTTCCGAGGTCTGGCAACTCCGGAGAGACAAGTCATCTTCGCCATCAACGATCTCGATGAAACCCTCCCGGCGCCCTGGGAGTGGGACCTCAAGCGTCTCGCGGCGAGTTTCGTGATCGCCTGTCGCGACAATGGCCTGAGCGAATCCACCGCCGAGAATGCGGTCTTAAACTGTGTTAGGTCCTACCGGGAGCACATGGCGGAGTTCGCCGAAATGAAGGTGCTGGACCTTTGGTATTTTGCCGTCGAGGCCGAGATGCTGATTTCGGGCGTCAAGGATGCCTGGATCCGCCGCGGGGCGCTCAAGAATTTGGCGAAGGCACGAGCGAGCAGTACCTCGGAGGGCCTCTTCCCGAAACTCGTAGGTGATTCTGGCGGATCGCCGGTCATCAAAGACCAGCTTCCTGCAATCTTCCATTGGAAGGGACACACCGCCGGGGAGATCCATCCGGACGTCAGGTACGCTATCAACCGGTACCGCGAAACCCTGACCCCTAACCATCGCATGTTGTTCGAACGCTACGAAATTAAGGACGCCGCCGCAAAGGTCGTCGGTGTCGGTAGCGTCGGCACATACTGCTGGATGATGCTATTGATGGCCGGAGAAGGAGATCCTCTTATTTTGCAGGTCAAGGAGGCGCGCGCATCAGTTCTGGAGGCCTATGCGGGGAAGAGCGTTTTCCCGAACCATGGACAACGTGTCGTGAACGGCCACCGGCTGATGCAGCCGGCTAGCGACATCTTCCTGGGCTGGAGCGAGGGAAGGCAAGGACGTCACTTCTATGTCCGCCAGCTCCGGGACGTCAAGATCAAGTTTGCCGTCGAAACATTCGACAAGGCCAGGATGATCGTCTTCGCGGATTGTTGTGGCTACTCGCTCGCGCTCTCCCACGCGCGCTCCGGGGACGCCGCCCTGATCAGCGGGTATTTGGGCCAGAGCGACCGGTTCGACAAAGCGATCGCCGAGTTCTCGGTCGCGTATGCGGATCAAAACGAAAAAGATCACGCCGCGTTGAAACGTGCAATTCGCGACGGAAAGGTGGAGGCGGTCATTGAAAAGAAAAAGTAGCAGCTCGCGCATGATGGAACCCAGCGCAGCACGTTTCTTAAGGTGCAAAACTTGACGCTGCGACGCGACACGATCGTGACGGTACTGGCGCTTCTGGCGATCGCCATCGCGCTACCGTTTGCGGTCATGGACACTTTTGAAAAGGGTCGCGTGTACGTTCTCGCGGCAATTCCTCGAGGAATTACCGCGGCGGTTCACCGGGCCCGGACGCTTCCGCTTCATCCTGCAGCCAATTGTTGCCATCGCCCTGGGGATTCGGGGAGGCCTCTCCGATGCCAAGGCAGGAAATCCGCCCTACCTGTTCGGGCTGCTCTTCAGTGCTGAACGTCGAAGAGAATTGCTGCGAAGCGGCGTGGCGGCCATCCGCAACATGGTCGCCTTGGGAATCATCACGGACATAATATTTCAACTCATCCTCTACCACTCGGTGCATCCTGCCGCGGCCTTGGTGGTTGGGCCGATTCTCATTTGCTTCCCCTACGCGGTGTCCAGAGCGCTAACCATGCGCCTGGCGCACAGGATGGCAGAGAGATGAAGGAGGCCTGTCTTAAGCGCAACGGCTCAAGTGGACGCGATCCCCGGAGCGCACGGACACGACATTACCTGGTTTGAGTGGGCAGCAAGATGAGGTCGCATAACCAGTATTCCGATCTGTAAAGGAGCATTCGATGATCTTCAATAAGAGACTTGCCACCAAGACGATTCTCACCAGTTCGGTATTCAGTCTTTTCTTGCTCGCTACACCGCATCCCTGCAGTGCGCAAGCAACACCTCTTATCAACAGCGAACAACTGATCGGGATCAGCAACGCGGACTGGTCCCCGGTGGCGAATCCACCGGAACCCGCCGCGCCAACCCCGGCATCGCCGAGCCCGACGGCAACTTCCGACTCCGGCTGGCACGTGTCCCTCTCTCCCTACCTGTGGCTCGCCGGAATGAACGGGACGGCCGGTGCGCTGGGCCATGAAACCAGCGTGCACGTCTCTGCGCTCGACCTCGTGAAATACTTCAACTTCGGAATCATGGCACAGGCCGAGGTCCGCCATAACCGCATCGTGATGCCCGTCGATTTCATGTGGGTAAAACTCTCCGACAATAAAGGTCTTCCCTTCGAAGTAGGCCCAACTTCCGTGAAGGCGAAATTGAACGAGGACATCCTGACCCCGAAAATTGGCTACCGCGTGATCGACAACGAGAAGATCAAAGTGGATGGACTGGTGGGATTCAGGTACTGGCATGTGGGAACGACCTTGAATCTGGTACCCCCCGTAGCGAACGGATTTTATCAAGCGGCGAACTGGGCGGATGCGTTGGGCGGCGCGAAAATCCAAGCGATACTCTCGCCGAAGATTGTTGTCACAGTCGCGGGAGATGCGGGTGGCGGCGGTTCGAATTTGGACTACCAGGTCGTGGGAGCCATTGGCTACAAGTTCAGGAAATTTAGCCTGCAAACTGGATGGCGATACATGCATGTAAACTACCGGCCTACCAGCGGCTTCATCCTCGATGTAAATGAGACCGGATTGCTAATCGGCGCGACGATTCCATTGAAGTAAAGCGAGTGAGGCGGGCCCACAAAGATGAAAAAATTTGCTTGCAACGAAGATTTGTGCGAGAAAGCGCATCGGGGGAGTAAGCCTGCGACGAATAAGCGGATCGCTCTCTGGATGCTTTTGACGCTCTTCGCCGCCGCCATTTGCGTGAGCGCTTTTCGTTTTCTTCCCGCCTCGGTGCAGGCCGGGTCCAATTCAACCACAGGTGTGGGCGAGGCGTTCGGCCCGACGGTGCCGAACACTCAACCGCCACCCGGTCAAGCTCCAAAAGACATGGTGTGGATTCCCGGTGGGGAATTTTCGATGGGGGCGCAAAATCCGCCGGAGAAGGATAGCGATATGGTCGGAATGCAAGCCACTAGAGATTCCCGGCCCATCCATAGAGTGTATGTAGATGGCTTCTTCATGGACAAAACGGACGTCACCAACGCGCAGTTCGCGGAGTTCGTCAAAGCAACGGGCTATATAACCATTGCTGAAAAAACCCCCACTTCCGAGGAGTTCCCTGGTGCTCCGCCCGAAAATCTGTATGCGGGGGGAGTGGTGTTTTCTCCACCGAATCATGCCGTCGACTTGAACAATCACTATCAGTGGTGGAGCTACATGAAGGGCGCAAACTGGCGCCACCCAACTGGCCCGAAAAGTTCTATCAAGGGAAGAGAGAACTATCCTGTGGTGCAGGTGGCGTACCCGGACGCCGAAGCCTATGCGAACTGGGCCCATAAGCGGCTCCCCACGGAAGCGGAATGGGAATTTGCCGCACGTGGCGGACTCGCTGGCAAGCCATTCGTGTGGGGCGAGAAGTTCAAACCAAAGGGAAAGTGGATGGCGAATACCTATCAAGGACATTTTCCCGACAAGGACTCGGGAAGTGATGGATTCGTGGGAGTGGCGCCGGTAGCGCAGTTTGCGCCAAATGGATATGGGCTGTTCGACATGGCGGGAAATGTCTGGCAGTGGACCTCGGACTGGTATCGGCCCGACTATTACGCTCAACTGGCCCAAGCGGGGGGAGTAGCACGCAATCCGAAGGGCCCAGACACTCCCTTTGACCCTACGGAACCTTCCGACAAGAAGAAAGTGCATCGCGGAGGCTCGTTCCTTTGCACGGACCAGTATTGCTCCCGGTACATGGTGGGAACGCGCGGTAAAGGCGAGATCACCACGGGGACAAATCACCTGGGATTCCGCTGCGTTTCGAACGATGGAGTGAAGAGATGAAGACGCAGTTCATAGCGTCGCTCAGATCTCGAATCGGATTTGCCCTCGTTGCTTTTGCAGCTCTTCACCTGCTCGGTGGTGCCCCGTGCCTTGGCAAGGTCAAGCGTCATGACACGGTCATCATGAAAAACGGCGACCGTCTGACGGGGGAAGTGAAAAGACTGGAGCAGGGAGTGCTCTACATTGAGACCATCTACTTCTCGGGTTCCGTGGGCGTTGACTGGCAACAGGTGGAAGAGGTGGAAAGCACCGCCACTTTCCAGATTGTGTTGAATAACGGGAAGCGATTGACCGGAGCAATTTCAAAAGTGGAGGAAGAGGCTGCCTCGGGCAGGGATTTCAAGGTAGTCGAACGAACTGGCGAGGTATCCATTCCTGGATCAGAAGTTGTGGAGATCCAACCACAGAAACAAACCTTTTGGCGCCAACTGAAGGGCAGTATCGATCTTGGGTATAACTACACGAGTGGCAACAGTCAGTCGTCTCTCAGTTCGTCAGCGAACGCAGTATACATCGCACCTCACTGGAGTGCTGGAACTTCTTACAATGCTTCCTTCAGTGGCCAATCGGGAGGCACGACGACGAACTTATTTGAGGTGCAAGCGGTCGGTGAGCGGTTTCTCAATCGCAATTCATATCTGTTCGGATTGTCTGATTTCCTTCATAGTTCGCAACAAGATCTTAATCTCCGCACGACCTTAGGTGGAGGATATGGTCGGTACTTCTTTCGGAGCAGTCACAACGAATTACGTTGGCTGGTTGGTGCTGATTACACCCGGGCAAGCTATCAATCTGGAATCGCCCAGCCGACTCAGCAAAACGCCGAGCTACTCGTCGGGGCCCAGTATCAACTCTTCCATTTCGATCGCTACACTTTGGAATCCCAATTGTTGGTCTTTCCGGGAGTATCTGATTTTGGGCGAATTCGACTCAATACGAACGACACGTTCACCATCAAGCTTTCCAATAATTTCCACTTGGACTTTTCGTTCTGGGACTATTTCGACAGTCATCCCCCTTTAAACGCTCAGAGAAACGCCCAAGGTTTAAGTACCAGTCTGGGTTGGACATTTTGACTGGCTCTTGTCAGAAATGCCGCCGTCTACGGAATCGACGCTCACGGCAAGGGTGATGCAAGGGAATGATCGCTTGGCTAAACGGTTGCCCCGGGAAGCAGTATGTTCAAAGAGAGGCCAGGGGCTTGGAGCTGAGGTCGCGCGATTAAGGATGCGAAAGATATTCAATCTCGTAATGCTGACAGTGCTCGCGGCGTGTCCGCTGCAAACGCTTCGCGCCCAGGACCTCGCTCCGCGGGCCTACATCATCACTCCCGTCCATTGGAACGCGGTCACTTTGACCTATTCCTTCTCCGATGGTGCCGTTCTCTTAAACGGCACGTTCCCGGTTCCGGACGGAACTGCGCTACTCCACGTCCCGATCATCACTTACTTCCACTCACTCAACTTCTTCGGGCGGTCGGCCAACATCACTGCCTCATTGCCCTACGGTGTAGGTCACTTCCGGGGGACGTTTATGGACAACGAAACCAAGCTTTACCGGTCCGGCCTCTTGGATTCTTCTTTTCGCTTTTCCGTGAATCTCAAGGGTGGCCCGACGATGACCCCAAAGGAGTATCAATCGTGGCACCACAAGACCATCTTCGGCGTGAGTCTCAGGGTTGTGGCTCCGACGGGTCAGTATGATCCAACGAAGCTCGTCAATTTTGGCTCCAACCGCTGGGCCTTCAAACCCGAATTTGGCTACTCCCAACGATGGGGCCATTGGGTGCTCGATGGGTACGCGGGAGCGTGGTTCTTCACGACAAACCCGGAGTACTTTTCGCACAACGCGTTCTTCCCCGGCACGCAGACGCAATCGCAAAATCCTATAGGCTCCGTTGAAGGTCACTTCAGCTACGACGTGCGGCAGCGCTTTTGGATCTCGCTCGACGGCAACTTCTGGTACGGCGGCCGGACTAGCTTGAATGGCGTAGAAAACCTCCAGACCCTGCAGGAAAATTCCCGCATCGGAGTGACCGCCTCGGTCCCCGTGAGCAAACACCAGAGCCTCAAAGTAAGCTACAGCCGTGGCGCCTATGTCACCTTCGGGGGCAACTTCCAAAATGTTTCCGTGGCCTGGCAGTATTCCTGGCTGGGCAGACCTAACTAACTAGCACTTCGGTAAAAAAAGAACTACAGGAGGGGAATCTGTGGGGCACCTGAAACTCGCTCGTGACGGTTGTCGACATTGGCAGCGTCTGCCCGATAGCTATTAGCGGAATTCAAGCCCTTGGGCCGCTATCGGCAAGGAAATTCGAAGATGCGAACGGCACGGTCCCTCCGAAAGTGTTTCCATCCGCGTTGATCTGGCATGTGAATTTAGTTCGGCAGTGTTGAGGACCGCAATAGCTCTGCAAGGTTGTCCGTTGTATCTTTCAGTCAGTCGAATCTCAGCGGCGGGACCTACTCAGTGTTTTGGGAATCACACGTCCTTCTAGTCTGGTGTAATGGCGGACCAGTTGGCAAGCGACCGTCACAATTGACTGTTTGTTCAAAAAATGTCAGAAGCCGCTTAGTCGGTTTCTCTCTGTAGAACTCGGCAGCGAAATCAAACTAGAGGCGGACCGCTACATACACCGTGTGGCCCTGGTACATTTGCGGGCGGTAGTAAATGCCGCCCACGCTGTAGTAGCGCACGCCCGAAACAGTAACCGCGCGATAGCCACTAGGCAGCACGGCGACATAGCCGTGTGGCAACGTGCTTCCTCCAACGACGACCGTGGTTTTGCTGGCTGAGCCTCCTCCGGCGACGACGGTGGTTTTGCTAGCTGCTGCCACATTCCCATTCGGGCCCCTCACTACCGTCGTGCTTCTGGCGACTCCGTAAACCTGCGCCCGCGCCACGGACACACAGGGCAGCAACACGGCGCCAAGAATAGCAGCCCTCATCAGGGCTTTGCGTGGTTCACGGGTGCTTAGGGTCCCGTAGTATCGGCTAATTGTTGGTTTCATATCGTAATGGTCCCTTCGTTTCTTTCATTGTTGGAGACTGATGAAGGTTATTTTTGAAGCGCAGCCACTTTTGCCGCGGTTTCTTTCATCTGAGCCTCGGTAACCATCTCGACGCTCTCAGCGTCTTGCGGCGCCACGAAGGTGAAGAATTTGTCGTCGAGCGTGGCAGCCAGATTCCAATCTGAAAAATCAGCCTGGAGTTGCGGACCACCCTCGCGATTTTTGAACGTCGCCACCAGTTTGCGCGGCAGCAGATCACCGACGCCGATCCAGAGTTCTGAGTCAGCCACGTCGCCGCCCAGACTCAGGTGATGACACTCGACGCCTCCGACAGTCTCTTTGCCCCTGTAAGCCTCGCTTTTGATTCGCGGACTCAGCGCTCCATAGGGATCGCTGAGAATGAACTCCGCCAAAGGCGGTGTGAATCCGTACTTTTCGTCGACCTTCGCGACCACTTCATCAATCGTGCCCGGCTCCGGCACAGTGGCGTACAGCTTCATCGTAGCGTCGTAGACCGAAAGATTCTGACCGTCAAAAACGAGCTGGCGCTCAGTGTCCTTACTGACCGACTTCGCCAGAAACTTGCCGGGTCGAGAGACGGAGATTTCTATCTCCGCGCTCTCGGGAATGTTTCGGCCCTCAACCAAAGCCGCGTCCAGCTTGCGATCGACTTTGAAGCTAAACGTTTTTGCCTGAGCAAGCCTTTCGGACATTTGCCGGAACAGTTGATCGGGATCATTGGTGGCGGCAGTTGGTTTTTCTGTGCCGCAGCCACAGGCTAAACCAAACAACAAGGAACTGACGACAAAAGAGAAGAACAGTGGATGGGACCCGCGGCGATGAACCGGCCGAGGTTCCGCCTGAGAATATTTCTGCATATAGGTCTTTCTCACGATTCCAAGTCGGTTATCAAACGAGTAGCTGAAATTGTCCTTGAATGCCAGCGGCGCTCATACTGTCAAAAGTGACAGGATTGCAGCACCGTGGAAATGTCGCCCAACGGCCGGTGGAAATGTTGCGGCGACTTTCTGACGGCGCGGGCAGAAAATGGGTGTCGGCCTCACGAACCCCCTCTGACCGGAGGCCGGTTACTAGATGGGCCAGTCACCTGAGCATCCGAGGCACCAGCGACCAGATCGCAGTGCGTCTGTCTCACTATGGGCAACGGCAGGGATCGAATACTCACTTGGCGAATCTCCCGCTCCGAATTCGAAGAAACGAACGGCGCAATCCGGGTTCCGGAATCGAACTGGCTGACAGCACTGAGCATGCATCTGTCAGCGCCGGTGCAAAAATCCCCACCCAATCGTGGTAAACCGGAGCCACTCCGCACGGAGAAGGTTCCGAGACTTGCTAATGGGGCGGGGAGTGCGAGAGCTAAGAGAACTGCAACGACAAGGAATGAGTATCCAGGGGATCAACAAGCTGACCCACTGGGATCGCAAGACCGTTCGAAAGTACCTACTACAACCAAGTGCGCTGTCGGCGTACGGACCGCGGCAAGCGCAAGCCAGTAAACTCGACCCGTTCAAGCCGTATCTAGAAGAACGGATGCGTGCAGGAGTGTGGAACGCGTGTGTGCTGTTGCGGGAGCTGCGCGAACGGAACTACCGCGGTGGATACACGATTCTGAAAGACTGGTTACAACCGCAGCGGAAGGCCACGCGAACCGTGGCGGTACGGCGATTCGAGACCCCACCCGGCAAGCAAGCGCAAGTGAACTGGGGACATCTGGGAAGCCTGGAGTGGGAAGGCCAGGAGCAGAAGCTCTGGGCGTTCACCTTCACTTTGGGTTATTGCCGGCGAATGATGGCGGAAGTAGCGTTGGATCAGAAGATCGGCACGCTGTTGCGGATGCACGAAGAAGCCTTACGGCAGATGGGCGGAATTCCCGAAGAGATTCTCTACGACCGCATGAAGACGGTGTGGCTGGGCAGCGATGAACGAGGGGAGGTCGTCTGGCATCCGGTGTTTATGGATTTTGTACGGTACTGGGGATTTACGCCGCGCTTGTGCCGGCCGTATCGAGCGCAGACCAAGGGGAAGGCCGAATCGGGAGTGAAGTACGTGCGGCGGAACTCTTTTGCGGACTGCAAGGACGCGAACCGAGCAGCCTCGTGGATATGAATGCGCAGTGGCGCGCTCACAGGTGCTCAACTTTGCGGATAATTTCTCAAGAATGGCGTAGTTCGCGAGAGCGCGAACTATTGTTCGGTGAAGTAGCGCTGATCACCGTGTGCTAAACAGAGATAAGGTTAGTCGCCGTTAGTGCCTGTCTTGTACCGAGTGTCTTCCCGATTCGCCGCGTTCCGCGCCGTCTCGCTCTGCGCATCGAGCCATGCGCTGTAGGACATCGTAATGTTTACGTCCGTGTGACCGGCGTACCGTTGTATTGTGCGAATGTCCACACAATCTTTTATTTTATTCGTGATGAATGTATCGCGGAACCGATGCATTTTTACATGCTGGACGCCAGATTCTTTCACGGCTTGCTGGACCCTTCGGAGCAAGTGAATCTCAACCTTGCCGTGCTTGTTGGGAAACAATAACCCCTTCGGTCGCTGGAGCAATTCCGCCATGAGTCCGTCGCTCACGGGTATACCGCGAGTGCCTGCTCTGGTTTTTGGCTTCCACACCCCCTTGCCGTTCTCCCCCTGACTGATGCAGTCCGTGCAATCCAGGCAGTCCTTGCGCCGGATGAGAATTTCCTTCGTCCGCACACTCAAATCATCGCTGGTCAAGTGCGCGATTTCCATGAGCCTGCATCCTGTGGAGCGGAACAAGCGGATCAGCAAATTGATGTCTCCCGTGGTGACGCGCTCCATCGCCACAATCTCCGCATCGCTGTACGGCTCCGGGGGATTGGTGGCGTACTCCGGCCAATCGCTCTTATGCATCTCAAGTTTGACCTGGAGCCATTGCTTGAAAAACGTCACCACGGTCATCATCGCCGTGTCCACGGACTTCGGTTCGTACTCAGCCATGAGTTTGTTGCGGAATGCCAGCACATCGTCACGGTCAAATTCGTCCACGAATTTTCTTGGGAACCATTTTCAGAAACGCCGCGAGACAGTTGCGCTTGCTCCGGATTGTCTTACGCGGTCGCTTGGCGAGTTCGAGATTGGCGATGTAGGCGTGTGCTTCCGCTTGGATAAGTTTTCGCGCACCCGGCTCCGCGATCTCAACCGCTCGCTTGCCGCTGAGTCGCTCCGCTTCCATCTGATTGAGTTTCAGTTTGCGCTTGTGCTCCGCGCCGGTCGCATCCTCGCCGGCGGGAATCCACTTACCGGCATGTGCGAGAAAGTAGCTGCCCTCGGTGTGCTTCTCTTCCCCACCGCGGACGATCACAACGTTGGGGACGATCTTGTGATTCTTCGGATTGACTGCGGCTTTGCAGTAGCGCCATCCGTTTTCGGTCTTGACGTACTTGTAGATCGTGAACTTGGACTTTTTCGTCATCGCAATTTCCCTCATGCAGTCCAATACTGGCTGCGGGTGAATTTGCGAGATTGCTTAGGAAGAACTTTAGGAAGGCACGTAACCCATTGAATCTAAAAGATTGGCTGGGAGGCCTGGACTCGAACCAGGATAGCCAGAGTCAGAGTCTGGAGTCCTACCAATTGGACGACCTCCCAGGAGTTGCAAACAAAGTGGTTTAGCGTTTTGGACGGGTTGATGGTCGTCAGGTTTTCACTAAACTTCCACCATTGCAACCAGAGCTTCAATTATAGCGTTTGTCTTTGGACCCTTCAACCCATCAAAGTAGTAAGTCCCACCGCATCGCCCTGGGTGCGCCGCGCTTTAGGTCAGTTGGTCATCGCCGAATGGTTTTGACGCGATTCTGGTGACCTCAACGATTTTCGTGACCTCAATGAGGGCAAGACGAGGTGTGCTGACAAGAGTTCTCTGCTGTGACTTTTGACAGATCCTGCAAATCAGGTTCCTTGCTCCAATACTGCGCACGGTTGGGAAGAGGAGATCGACATGGATGTCCCGCGTTGGTCGTGAAATGAAATGGGCTAATGGCTAGCGCTGGGCCGTTGCTATGATGTCGACCCGGGGATTATCCTACGGTTGCCGCCGAGCCAATTGAACCGATTGAACCTCTGGTTACAGACCGTTTTGAACACGCCAGGAGACCCAATACCGGAGCGCAGTCGATCCACGCTGTCGCCGTTCTGGCCCCTTATTCTCGGACTTGTCCTGGGAATGACGTACGCTCCTGATTGCGCGGGTTACTCGGTTCTTACCCATGAAGCGATTATTGATGCCGCGTGGAAGGACGGCATCGAGCCGCTGCTTTTGAAGCGATTCCCCAACGCGACTCCGGAGGAACTCCTCGAGGCCCACGCATATGCATACGGCGGTGGAATTATCCAGGACCTGGGTTACTACCCGTTCGGCAATCATTTCTTCAGCGATCTCACACACTACGTTCGAAGCGGTGATTTTGTTGTCGCCTTGATCGAAGAATCCAGGGATCTGAATGAGTATGCATTCGCGCTGGGCGCGCTTTCACACTACGCCGCGGACACATCGGGTCATCAGCTAGCCACCAACCGAGCGGTTGCCATCATGTACCCCGGGCTAGCGAAGAAATATGGACCGGTGGTCACGTATGAGGAGAAACCGTCCGCACACATGAAGGTTGAGTACGGTTTCGATGTGGACCAGGTGGCCAAAGGGCACTACGCGCCCAAAGCTTATCACGATTTTATAGGATTTAAGGTCTCAAAGCCGGTCCTGGAAAGAGCATTCGCAAGAACGTATTCGCTCGATCTGTCGAGCGTCTTTGTCCGGGTGGATCTGACGCTGGGAAGCTATCGCCACGCGGTCTCAACGGTGATACCACGAATGACCAAAGTGGCGTGGCATCTCAAAAAGGATGAGATTCAGCATGGTGACCCGAGCGAGACCAAGACGAAATTCGTCTACAACATCTCAAATTCGGGATACCGAAAGGAATGGGGCGACGTCTACGAAAAGCCGGGGTTCGACGCGCGCCTGAAGGCTATTTTCTTACGCCTGATGCCCAAAGTGGGCCCGTTCAGCGGCCTCGCATTTCATCCGCCCATGCCAGAAGTAGAACAGCTGTATATGCACAGTTTCAACGAAACTCTGGATCACTATCGAGCGCTGCTCGATGCCCAACGGGACGGCGCACTCCAACTTCCCAACGATAACCTTGACACTGGAGCGATAACGAGAGGGGCCGACTACGGACTCGAGGACGAAACGTACGCGAAATTACTGAATAAGACGAGTGGCAGACCTATTTCCAACGCTTTGCGGCAAGATATTCTCTCGTACTACGCGGATTTGGAGAAGCCTTATGCAACCAAGAGGAAACCCGGAGCTTGGCAAGACGTCATCAAGAATTTGGACGCTCTGAAAGCGATGCCCGCGGCCGGTGCCCCCACCCCGTGACAATCGCTTCGATTTCAGTACCAACGAACGAAAAGGCAGAAGCGTCTGGTACGAGTCAGTCCAAATTCATCCTAAGCAAGCCGGCGTTGCGCGAGGGTAGTTTCGAAGGGGAGTCCAGGGGAGGATTTTGCTGGGTCAGGTGTCACACTCCCCTTATCATGATCTAGTATTTCTGCCAGTGGCACGACTTCGGGAGACAAAGCGATCCTGACGCGGCACAGCAAGCTGCGGGGCATCGCAGTTTGATCGAAGCGAAGCGTGGGGCGTTGCTTTCAAGAGAGGACACATGCGGGAGCGCGCATTCGTTGGATGGATCATCGTAGCGGTAGCCGTGGCCCTGCCGACCCTGGCTCTGTCGCAAGTCGTGCGGCAGACCCGCACGCTGATCGTGAATGGGCATTCGGGAGATACGGCAGTCGTCGAAATAGAGGGCCGTTCTTACGTCGAGCTCGAAGCTCTGGTGCGTATCGCGAATGGTTCTTTACGCTTTAACGGAAATCAGATTTCCGTGACCCTGCCTGCGGGCGGCGGCGGGTCTGAGCGTGCTTCGGCAACGCCACCCGCAAATCCCGGATTTTCCAAAGAGTTCCTGAAGGCGGGAATCGAGCAGATGGCGGTGATCAGAGAATGGCGAGTTGCGCTGACGAACGCTGTCGAGCGCGGCTATCCGGTAACCGAGGACTGGGTGGGGGCCTATCGAAATCAGGCTACGCAGAACCTTAGATTGGCATCCGTGGCAGCGTCGACTGATGCTGACCGAAATGCGGTTCGGTTGCTCGGTAGTGAGCTCAACAACATGAACAAGCTGAACCAGCGATTTTTGGATGCAAACCAGTCGATGACTATGGTTCCTACCGACGCGCTGAAGGGTGATGCACTGGACCTGAAGATCGTGAACTGCGGACACTCCCTGGCTGCGATGGCTTCGAGCGGCCAGTTTGTCGATGATGGATCATGTCAATAACGCTATTCCGCTACTCGGGTTTGCCCAACCAGGAATACTGCCACGCGACGGAAATATTCTGGTAATTTCCCCCATATCTGATACAGGCGCCGTTGTTGTAGCTTAGTTTGTTTTACTCGATGTATGGATGGCGCGCGGGACCAACACCTGTAAGTATTGACAGGTTGCTTCTTTCGTAGCGGTGCGTAGGATGCGACTGTCCCACGGATCAGATCCCGGCACGTGAGAGTCGCGACTCAGTGACGGGGAGTCCTGCGTCTTGAAGGTGGACGATGGCCAGCGCTTCGTTGAATCCTGCCCCAGCAACCGAGCAGAACCTCCAGACTCAAAACATAAACACGGAAGCTAGAGAGCATAAATACCCGTGCCTGTACCAGATTAATACGCGTGTCTGGCTAAGAGATTTGTCGCAGAACTTGGCACGGCAGGCGACATTGAACGACATCCCTGACGGTGAGCTGGATCAGCTGGCACAAGCGGGCTTTGACTGGCTCTGGTTTCTGGGAGTGTGGCAGACCGGCCAGCCGACGAGTGTCGCTTGAGAATTTGGAGTGGCAGGGCGAGTTCCGACAACTTCTGCCAGATCTTCAGGAAAAAGACATCTGCGGTTCTTGTTTTGCCATTACCGATTATGCGGTGCGGTCCGACTTTGGCGGAGATTTGGCCCTGGAGCAACTCCGGCACCGGATGCACAAACGGGGAATGCGACTGATGCTGGATTTCGTACCCAATCATACCGGGCTCGACCATCCGTGGGTTCAGAGTCACCCGGAGTTTTACGTGCAGGGCGCGGAAGAGCAAATCGTCCGCGAACCCCAGAACTATGTGCGGGTCGCAGCCGGCACAAAACCCCGGGTGCTGGCCTACGGTCGAGATCCGTATTTTGCGGGCTGGCCCGATACGCTGCAGCTGAATTACGCGGAGCCTTCGCTCCAGGAGGCCATGCAACAGGAGCTACGGAGCGTGGCCGCTAAGTGTGATGGTGTGCGTTGTGACATGGCGATGCTGATTCTGCCCGAGGTTTTTGAGCAGACATGGGGTTTGCGAATGGAACCGTTTTGGCCCAAAGCGATCCAGTCGGTCCGCGCGGACCGGCGAGACTTTCTCATGATGGCTGAGGTCTATTGGGACCTCGAATGGACGCTGCAGCAGCAAGGCTTCGACTATACATACGACAAGCGACTCTATGACCGGCTTCGCGAAGGGCACGCACGGCCAATCCGAGATCATTTCCGCGCGGACGCAGAGTTTCAGCGGAAATCCGCGCGGTTCCTTGAGAACCATGATGAGCCGCGAGCGGCCGCAATATTCACGCCAGAGATTCACCGGACTGCGGCCGTGTTGACCTACCTTTGTTGGGGCCTGCGGTTCTTTCACGATGGGCAGTTTGAAGGTCGAACAAGAAAGGTCTCCGTACACGTTGAGCGCCGGCCTGTTGAGCCGGTGGAAAGCTCCCTGCGTGACTTTTACGCCCGCCTTTTGGCGTGCGTAACCCAATCGGAGACCAAAGACGGAGAGTGGCAGTTGCTGGAGGCCGCGCCAGCGTGGGACGGCAATTGGACCTGGGACTGCTTTGTCTCGTTCGCTTGGCAGAAGCCGGGCAGCCAGCCGCTTGTTGTTGTCGTGAACTACGCGCCGAACCAGAGTCAATGCTACTTGCGGCTGCCGTTTGACGAGATCCGCGGACATACCATGCGCGCACAGGACCTAACGGGCCCCGCGGTTTACGAGCGCAGCGGCGATGAACTGGCGTCTCAGGGCCTGTACTTGGACATGCCGCCCTGGGGTTACCACGTCTTCCGATGGGACACGCTCTAAGGGAACAAGTGTGCGCTGGCACCGTTCGAGAACATCAGGAGGTCCGTGATCATGAGCAAGACTGCGGGAGTTGTGTCCCCGCCCTCCGCCGGGTTGGAGGGGCCGTCTCTGTTAAATTTGACGGCGCAAACTTCTAACCAAGCGGTATAAACTGCATCTATATTGTGTAACCAGGCTTTGTAACCAGGTCAAATCTTGAAAGCATTCCGACATCGATAAGGAGAATCCTGTGCAGCTCATGCAAGGACCTATCCCTTCGGGGATTCGCCAGCTGGAGTTTGCGATTTTACTGTACGTCTTTTTGATCCTTCTGTTCGCGCCCTTGGCCCAGTGCCAACAACACGACATGGATAGCATGCCAGGAATGAACATGAATTCGCCCGCGGCTCCGGAGGATCCCGCGCAAGCGGCCAAGCGGCTGGCGGACAGACAGGAGAGCGAACTTAACCATCACCTCGCGGGTGTCTTGGTTGTCTTGGCAGGGATTTTCATCCTCGCGCAGGACCAGCTCGCAAAGCGCTGGCCCTTGGTGCGCTATGCCTGGCCCATGTGCTTTCTCGCTGCCGGACTCTTTGTTCTAATCTTTAGCGATACCGAGATTTGGCCCTTCGGTCCTCAAAGTCCGTGGTATGCCATCACCCACAACGCCGAGGATCTTCAGCACAAGATCTTCGCTGTTATTCTTTTGGCCCTTGGGTATGTTGAGTTCCAAAGAGCGCGAGGGCGATTGACGGCACCGTGGGCGGCCTGGTTTTTCCCGGTGGTCGGGGTTGCGGGAGCCATCCTGCTGCTGTTTCACGTTCATGGCGGCGATATGCAGGCGCCCCACGCAATGGAATCGATGGAACACATTCAGATGCAGCATCGCTGGTTCGCCGCTACGGGCTTGGGAGTCGCACTAGCGAATGGACTCGCGGAAACACCACAGCGGTGGCAACAATTCTTCAGGAAGGTTTGGCCCACCCTATTGATCGTTCTGGGTGCTCTGCTGACTCAGTACACGGAATAGGGGCCTCACAAGAAGCGTATTCGCTGGGATGCAGGCTCCCGAGTCGCGCCGGCGTCGCGGCGTGGACCGGAGATACCGGAGCAATTTTCAACGAAGGCCCGTGACCGAATCATTCAACTTACCGGAAGCCGAACCGCCTGCTCCCTGCCTCTTGCGGATTCCCGCGATCAGAATGCGCCTCCTTTTCTTGGCGTCCTTCTTTGCCGTGGCCGCCCTTCCGCTCTTAGCAGGGACGAAAATTATTCGCCGTTGGGTTCTCACCGGCCAGCCTATGCCAAAGGTTGAAAAAATCCTGGTCATCGCGGTCCTGGAAAACTACCTAATACGGCAGGAATTTGAGGACGAAATGGAAAGACTGCTGGCCAAGTCTGGCGTGCAAGGCATCAAGAGCCACATGGTCTTGCCGCCCCGCAACGAACTGATGGAGGGCGAACTCAAAGAACGCATCAAGGAAGGCGATTTCGATGGCGTCCTGGTCATCCGGCCGATGGCCATCCGCAAGGAAACCGAAGAAGTGGTCACCGGCGTCTCCGGCCCCTACTTTGTGCCTCCCGCGCCCTACTACCATTTCTGGCCCTACTGGAATATGGCTTGGGGCCAAGTCTATGCGACAAGCTCCTATCTCAAAGAAAACACGATCGTCAGCGCTGAGTTCAATCTCTACAACACCAAGGACGAGAACCTCCTCTGGAGCGGCGAAACTGAAACGGTCTATTCCAAGGACTTTGGGAAATTGGCGAAGGAGTATGCGAAGACCCTCGTCAAGCAACTGAAGAAAGATAAAGTCATCGGGACAAAATGAGGAACGGAAACCATTCAAGCGCCGGCTGCCTCACGCATTGGAACCCCCTAGATCCTTAGGAAAGTCCGCAGGCGACGGAGTTCGGTTCCACCTGTCTTTTTTGACAGTGGGCATTGACATCCTGTTTCCTCCAGCATAGCCTCCCACGGAGCAAACTGAGGATCATATGAGTCTTAAACAAAGAATTCTTCTTCCCTGCCTTCTGTTGTGCGTCGCTGTGTGCACGGCGTCGGCCCAGTCAGAGCAGCAATCGACGCAAAACGTGCCGGCATCCAACCTGACGACCAGGTCTGTGAAGGCCATCGGCTATAAGGTCAACGGAGGAAGCACGAAGGTCGATCTGATAGGCACGGACCTGATGGCCCAAGCCACTGGCGAGGCTAAGGTCGAGGCGAAGACCGGTGCGACCAGTATCGAAGTCTCCATTAAGAACATGCAGCAGCCCTCGAAACTAGGCGCTGAGTTCCTGACATACGTGCTCTGGGCCGTCACGCCCGACGGGCGTGCTGGCAACACGGGCGAAATCGTCATCAACAAGAACGGCGAAGGGAAGCTCAGCGCGACCACTCCGGCGCAA
Source organism: uncultured Acidobacteriota bacterium (assembly GCA_963810355.1). GTDB lineage: Bacteria > Acidobacteriota > Terriglobia > Acidiferrales > UBA7541 > Acidiferrum. The sequence goes on along the minus strand of CAWENU010000018.1, from coordinate 182,121 downwards.
ACCTTCGCCTTGATCATTACTGCAGAACCCTATTTTCTAGTCCGCGTGCCTAGTGAGATGGTCGTGTTGGAAAACGAGACCCGTAAGAATACCAAGGGGCAGATCTTCCCGGTCAACGACTTCAAGCTGATGAGACGCGCCCAGTACGAGAAGTTGGGAAACCCGCTGGCCATGACGCCGGACCTGAAAACCGTTCCGCTGGAAGTGTATGAAGCACGCAACGCCGTGGACATCGCCAAGTCGCGTGGAGCGGATAAGGACGCGCCAGAGATCTTTACCAAGGCCGCGTCCAGCCTGCAAAAAACCGAGAATGCCCTGGCCAGCAAGGCCGACAAAAAGCAGATCGTCTCCACAGCCCGGGAAGCCATACAATTTGCCGAGGACGCCCGGGCGCTCGCCGCGCAACGCCAGGAACAAGCACGCATAGCGGCGGAACGTGATGCGGCGGCAGCCAAGGCCAAAGCGGACGCGGAGGCAAAGGCTGCGGCCGAAGCAGCGGAAGCTAAACGGAAGGCAGACGAGGAGGCTCAACGCCAGGCTGAACTGGCCGCCGCAAAGCAAGCGCAGATGAAGGCCGAAGCAGATGCCGCGGCTGTCCGAGCCCAAGCGGAGCAGGATGCCCTGAAGGCAAAAGAAGCAGCGGCCAACGCCGACGCGGAGCGGGCTCGTCAACAGGCGAACGCCCTGCGCGCGCAACTTCTGGAGCAATTCAATCGCATTCTGGAAACTCGTGATACCCCGCGCGGGCTAGTCGTCAATATGGGCGACGTGCTGTTCGATTTCGGCAAGTATGATTTGCGTTCGGAAGCAAGGGAGAAGCTGGCAAAGCTTTCGGGAATTGTCCTAGGACATCCCGGCTTGAATCTTGCTGTCGAGGGATACACCGACAACGTGGGCACCGATGAGATCAACATGACGCTCTCTCAGAAGCGCGCGGAAGCGGTGCGAAGCTATCTCATTGAGCAGGGGTTAGCTGACGCGAACGTAACGGCGCAAGGTTTCGGCAAGTCCAGTCCAGTCGCCGACAATTCCACGCCCGCGGGCAGACAAAAGAACCGCCGAGTGGAAATTGTCGTCTCAGGGGAAGTTATTGGCGTAAAGATCGGCAAGTAAGTCGCGGTCGTGCGCCGAATCTTACTGTCGAGGACACCCTTCTCAGCTCCCTGCGCTCTGCAGTGTCCGCGCCTGCTAGTTTTGACAGTACCCACATCTCAAGCACCTGGGTTGCGTAACACTCCGGAGGGCAAGCGGTTCAGGCTCCGTTTCTGGTTCGTGGAGATGTATTCGGTTTGAGTATAGGGTGGAACAAGACTCCGCAGCACGCTGCCAGAGTCGTAAGTGACTCTAAGAGAAGCCAGGCAAAATCATTCACCTCGCGGCGAAAGCGTTAGTGGCGAAGTCAATGTAAAAGTGAGCGCGGACTCGGCCGGAAGTTCAATCTGCTTGTTTCCGGTCAACGCCCCTCCTACCAGACCAGCCCCAGCACCCACGAGAGCGCCAATGCCCGCTCCCTTACCTCCTCCTGCAAGCCCACCAATCAATGCGCCTCCGGCAGCTCCTCCGCCGGTGGTGGCGGCTGTCCGCTTGCCCTTCCCTTTCTCCGTGCTGCTTAGTACATTCGTTTTGATCGGATATGTGTGTCCCCGCACCGAGATGCTGGTTAGCGTAAGGTCCAACTGCCCTTCGCCTTTTATCTTACCCTTCGCCTTGGCGATCACCACGGTGCCACTAACGGTTGCTCCCTTTGGGAAGGCCGTTCTTCCGCCTGCACTCACGGGTTGCGCTAGTGTGGCGATAAAGGCTTGGCCCGTCGTACTGGTCTTGGAACTCAAAGACTGCCCCGTTACCACGGTTAGAACCGTGCCTGCCGGTACGACAATAGGCTCAGGCTTAGGTGCCTCGACGCGCGCGGGCGCAGCTTGCGTTGCTTCCGTTGCTTGAGCCCCGTTCTGCACGGCTGTCTGGTCATCAACGCCAGCGGCTCCCGGCTCTTCACGGGCAATCTGCTCCAGTTTTTGCTGGGCCGCCGGGCTTGAAGCGTTTCCGGTCAGCGTGACTTTCCCGTCTTTGGCTGCGACGTTCACTTGGGAATCTTTTGTTTCCGGATCCGCAGCGACCTTGCTCTGAATGTCCTTGGCAATCGTCTCGTCGTTCGGATGCTGGGAACAGGCTACCGAAAATCCCATCAACACGATTAAGAGCACAATTGAAATCGTTGAGTTGTGTCGGTGGCGCATATTGCCTCCTTATTCGACAGGCGCGGAATGGAGTTTCGATCTTACATCAATGTGCCGCCACCTGCATAAAAGTGACCGTTTGGGCTATTCGGGTCAAACATCAAAAGGCGCACTCAACGGCTTGCATGGAAATAATCGTACCCGCCGTGGGCTGCATGCCTCCGCGAGGCTTTATCATCCGCCGTGTGTTGAGCTTACCGTGGGCGTGCGGACCGGAGTCACAGATTCAGTCGCAGACAGCTTCAGAGGCATGGCTCTCGTGTCGTGAGTTGCGGCACAGAACCGTGTGACGCAGCGTGCTGATTTTCCGTTAAGCAGGCGCCGATCCTGTAAACGGAGAGCCAAAATGCTTACTTCGCGCTTAATCCAATTGGTCGAGGCCCATGCCGAGTCGCTAGCCGATCAGGCTATGCAGGATCTCCTTACCAACGAGTGCACAAGCTCCTTCCGTCGGGTGCCTATCGCAGAACTCAGGCCGCGCATCGCCGCGCTGTACCAGAATCTCGGGAAGTGGATCGGCAATCCGAGCGATGAGGCGATACGGAAGGAATATGAGGAATGGGGAAGGACGCGCTTTCGCCAGGGGATTCCCTTTAGCGAGATCGTGTACTGCGTAATCCTGACAAAGACACACCTGCGCCGATTCATCCGTGACCATGGCTTGGTTGTCTTCTCCGGTGATCGCATCACCCCGGACGAATTGGTTCCCGTCCAGCTGTACGGCATCCAGGAACTCAATTACATGATTGGAGAGTTCTTTGACCGCGCGTTGTACCATCTCGCTCGGGGACTCGAATCAGCGGCTCGGACCGGCCGGACCACCGTATGATTGCAAATGCTCGTGGCCCGTGGACCCGGTTACAGCACCACGGCGTCTTCTCAGGGCTCTGCCCCAGGTAGCAGAAGTTCTTGTTCACGTGGAACCACAAGAGGAATTGACAATTGGAATGATCAGAAACTCAGCTTGCCATTTCTTCGATGAGGATGGCGTTGCGCCGTCACCGGGCAACGCTCAGCGCCAGTGTTTCCGATTGCTCAGGAGTCCAACCCATTAGAGGGATTGACGTCTCTAACTCAAAGTGACTTTGCCGGTCGCGAGATCATAAACCCCAGCTTCTACCTTCAGTTTGCCATCTTTAACCGCGTCGCGGATGACGGTTGAGGAAGTGCGCAGTAAGTCGGCCTGAATCTTCGCATTCGCTTCGATTGCTTTGTCGAAATTGCCCCCACTCTGTTCCACCGCCTGTCGAAGGTGCGCGTACAACGTGCTGATTTGTCCGGGGACGGCGTCTGCTTTCATCGCTGCCTTTACTGCCCCGCAACTGCCATGGCCAAGTACCAGAAGGGCTTTGACTCCAAGGACAGCTACGCCATATTCGAGGCTGGCGATAATCTCTGGCGTCACAATATTGCCTGCCACTCGTGTGACAAAGATATGGCCGATGGTCTGGTCAAAAACCAATTCCACAGGAACGCGAGAATCGGCACAGGCCAATACCGCGGCGAAGGGCTCTTGCTTGTTCACTGTCCGCTCTTTCAGGACGGTCAGATCGTGCTCAATCGATGTCAGCTGATTTGCGGCGAACCGCTGGTTGCCTGCTAGCAATTCTTGGAAAGCCGCGTCGGGACTCAGAGTAGTTTGGGCGCTAAGTCTTCCAGGAGCAGCTAGCTCGATTCCCGCTTGCGCTGCGGCTCCCGCAACGGCACTCGAAAGAACAGTCTGAAGAAATTGTCTCCTGCCGAAACCGGTGTCAACACGCGCATTATCTGGCATTTGCCATGACCTCCTCAAACCTGAATTCGGGTGAGATTGCTTCATCGCAAAAGGACAAACGCCCTTGTTCAGCGACGTCAATCAATTTCAAGCTAACAAACTACCGATCCCACGACGAAGAACAGCGATGGCCGGGTAGTACCCTACGGCTTTTCCCAAGTCAGCGGATATTGCGAGGAGTGGTTCACAACCTCGCGCTCCTCAGGCGTGAAATTACGGTAGTTGCCCGCGTCAATTCGCCGCTGGAATGCATACGGCGGCATCTCGCGCATCGCTCGAATCGCGTTCTGCACTTCTTGGCGGGGTGGCGGAACTGGTTGTGTGGCGGAAGCGAGCCGATAGGTGCTCGCCGTGACAGTAGTTCGGTCGGTTGTGCGAAGCGGGGCCCTTGGCGCAACGGTGGCGACATAAGTTGTCGCGGAGTTCGCCGGGGGAAGCTTCCCGGGGCGGGCGTTATGGAAGGTTTCACCGGAGTGTCGTCGCGAGACTTCGGTCCAGGATCTGGCGGCGGAGCGTCATCATCCCCGTTGTAAGGGTATGGATAGCCGCAAGGCGCATAATAAGGGTAATAGTAGGGATCCCACCAAGAGCTATACCCGTAAGGATACGCGTATCCCGGCCAATAGGATCCCCAGTCAAAGCCAATACCGAATCCCCACCCGTAACCGGAGTAGCCCCAATACCCGCCGCGCCTGCCATAGTAGCCTCCTCGCCGGCCGTAGTATCCACCTCCACGGTACCGGTAGGATCCACCTCCGCGATAGCCACCATACCGTCCTCCACCGTAAGCATAGTGGCCTCCGCCGCCGTGAAACCCTCCCGCGCCACCGCGCATCCCCCCGCCGCCCCCGTGACCACCACGCTGGGCAAAAGCGGACTCTGGCGCCCAGCCGAACGCGATAGACGCGACTACTACCCAGAAAAGTTTTAACAAGGAGGTTTTCTTCATTTCAGTCTCCTCCGTTCAAGCGCCCAGAAATTTCGTGCCAAAATTAGGAGTACACCCCGCTTCGCCTGGCACGCCGTCGATGATGACAGTGGTCTGATGGCCGCTGAACTGTCATTTTTGCCAGTATAGTGCGCCCATTCTCGTGCTCGCGGCAAGTCCCAAGTTCAAGCCGCCCGCGAATGACCTTGAGAACTTTATGGTGCCACGCCGGCACCGGATTTCGCCGCCGGTGATTTCGCGACGGCCGGGACCATTTGCCCCTTCTCCATTTTGAATTGTTCACCACCCCAGTGGATGCGGTTCGACCCAAAACTGGCGAGCCAAACCGCGAAATAGATGGCGTCACGGAAAGGCACGAGCCACATCTTTTGGCGCAGCACGTCATCGCCGACGCCCCTGACCCCGACGCTCCAAGCCATCATTAAGCGCAAGACCAGATATGCCAGCAAATACGCTGCCCCGATCCACTTCACTGGTGTGACCAATGCAGCGAGCACGGCCCACGGCAAACCATGCGTGAAGATCAGTCCGAGATACGAAACGGGTCTGCACAGGCGTACCGTGCGCGCCCAACGGACTTGGTGGTTCCAGAATCCGCTCGCGGTCTGCGCCGGATACATCGTCCACACGGATTCGCGCGAGAGCAGCACTTCCCCTCCGGCCTTGGCGATGCGGTGGCCCAATTCATAATCATCCGAGTGCATATTCGCGATGGCCTCGAAGCCGCCAATCTTCTTCACCCACCCCTGCGTCGTGACGATCGATGCTCCCAGCGCGAATGTCATTCCTTCTTTCCAATTCGCCACCAGCACGCCCGCGAAAAAATCGCTGGATGCGCCGATGGCTTCGAGTTCAGCGCCAAGGCTCTTCTGGGCGATGCCGCGATAAAAAGACGTAACTGCTCCGGTCTTTGCGTCCGCGAAGGGTGCCACAACCTCGCGCAAATAGTTCGGTCCTACGCGCACATCGCCGTCGGTCAGCACCAGAATGTCGTTGCGCGCTTCTTGGGCCAGCGCGATCAGGTTGTTCACTTTCTTGTTGGCGCCGATCTGCTGCGCCCCCGTAGTCAAGCGAATGGGAATCGCCGGAAATTCCGCGGCCAGTCTTCGAATGAGCGGCACGGCCGGATCGTTTTCCTCATTTGCCGCGAAGAGTATTTCGTAGTCAGGATAATTCTGGTGGCAAAAACTGGAGAAATTTTCGTACGAGGCAAAGTCCACACCTTTGACGGGTTTCAAGAGGCTGACCGGCGGCGTATAAACCGGCAGCGTGCGGCCACGTTCCCGCCCGAAGAAACGCAGCGCCGCGATCGTCGCAGTCACGTAGTAAGCCAGCGGCGCCGCCGCCACTGCCAGGACCGCATCTCGCCAACCAGCGTGCATGGAGCTCCAGACTATTTCTGCGTTTCGCCTTCCGGTAAATCCCGCCGCAGCGCAATTCGACCTCCCCCAGCCAGCTCGTAGGGAATATTGCGCCACACCGCGCTTTGCCCCATATAGCTCGCGCACCACACAAAAAATCCCAGCAAGTCTCGCACCAGGTACAACCACGAGGCATCGCGGGCGCGCGGGTCGCGGGTCACACCCCACCCGATCACCAGGTCTTCGATTAAGCGATTGCCAATCGCAATGACGAGCAGGCTGGCGCCCAGCCAAATTCGCCCCATCGCCGCGGCGGCCAGGAATCCCAGGATTCCGTAGGGGATCGCAAAAATAAGCCCCGAGCCGAGGTGCCCCCACGGCCGCGACCATCGCGTCGATTTGGCCCACCGCACTTCATGTTCCCACACGCGACGAAATGTTAGCGGCGACACCACATGATCGATTACATGGCGTGAAAGCACCACCCGGTATCCAGCCCTCTCGATTAAGTTCCCAATGACGAAATCGTTCGCGAAGTATTCTCCCAAGACGCTATAGCCGCCAATCTTGTCCAGTGCATCCCGCCGCACCACGATGGTCGGTCCCAGTCCAAACTTCATCCCCTCGAGCAAATTTGCCGTTACTACCCCCGCCGTCATCTCCACCGACATGCCGATGGCGTGCACCGCCGACCAGAAGCCGCCAAGGTTTTTCCCACGGTAGACACAGGTGAGCATGCCGACATCGGGTTCGAGCAGCGGCGGTACCACTTCCCGCAGATAATTCGGCTGCACCTCGACGTCGCTGTCACTGGTAACCAGGATGTTGTGCGCCGCCAACTCGGCCATCTTGTAGAACGAATAGGATGGCGGGTTCGGCCACGGCGGCCGCCCCGTCACGATCACCTGGGTGCGAATGTGCGGATACCGCGCGCAGACCTCGCGGACGACAGGGAGCGCTTCGTTCTCTTCCGTATCGGCCGCGAAAAGAATCTCGTATTCCGGGTAATCCTGGCGAAAAAAACTTTCGATGTTTTCTTTCAGCCGCGTTTCGCGGCCATGAACCGGCTTCAGCAGGGACACCGGCGGTAACGCCATCGCTACTGTGTCGGAAGCGCGCCGTTGCCGCCGCGCCTCACGATGAAACTTCGCCGCGCCCAGCATGGCCAGCACGAGAAACACACCGGAAGAAAGCGTCCCGGCAATGGCAACGCCCAGAAGGGTGTACGTGAGCCACACGCCGTCAGGCTCCGCGCCGTGCTGGTTTGCGCTGGTCTCGCGGCCTAGATATCTCGATGCATCGAGTCATCGTGAAAATGATAGTCCATGCGGCGATGCCGGTCGAGTGCGCCCGGTTTTCGTCAGGGCACCGCTTCAGCCGCTGGGAGGGGTTAGTCGAATTGTCGAAAACCGACTCGTTATTTGCTGCTGGAGCGCCGGGCGCTAAGTCTGCGCCCCGTGCTAAACTTTCTAATGCATGCGCCGGAATTCCGGATACTTTCAATTTGGCTTTGACCAAGGCCCGCTGCAGGCATGAGCGCTCTCATCGGCCAGCGCCTCTGGCCTTCTCTCGTGGCAATTTTTCTTCTCTGGCTCGCGATTTTCGTGCCTGGACTGCCGCATCCCTCTCTTTTTGACGATGCCGATGGGGCCCATGCCGAAGCCGGTCGTGAAATGCTCACGCTGCACGACTGGGTGACCCTCCACGAAAACGGCATTCGCTATCTCGAAAAAGCGCCGATTCCCTACTGGGCCATGGCGGTCAGCTTTCGCCTGTTTGGCGTGACCGAGTCGTCGGCTCGCCTTGCGCAAGGGCTTGGGGTCTTGCTGCTTGCGCTCTTGCTTGTGCAGATAGGTCGCCGATTTCTTTCCGCCGAAGCCGGCTTCTGGGCTGGAGTCGTATGCGTGACCTCGTTCGGGCCTTACCTTTTCACGCGCATCCTGATACCCGATTTGCTGGTCGGTCTGTGGATCGGCCTGGGCCTTTATTTTTTCCTGCAAGGTTGGCAGGAGCCGCTGTCGTCGCGCTGGTCGTGTTGGGCGCTGGCGGTAACGGTTGCACTCAACGTGTTGACCAAAGGTTTGATCGGCCTCGTTTTTCCTTCCGCGATCATTCTGGTGTTTCTGTTGCTCGTGGGTGACCTCCACCATCTTCTGAAGATGCGCCTCATCTCCAGCACTTTGGTTTTTCTTCTGGTCGCCGCGCCGTGGCACGTTCTCGCCGCGCTCCGCAATCCGCCCGCGGGCCAGGCCAAGGGCTTCCTCTGGTTTTATTTCGTCAACGAACACTTCTTGCGCTATATCGGCAAGCGTTACCCGGTGGATTACGGTACGTTCCCGCTGGTTCTGTTCTGGGGCATGATCCTTGTGTGGTTGTTACCCTGGAGCGCGTTTTTGCCGCAAGCCATCCGGCAGGTCAGGCTGCGCTTGCTCCGCACAGTGGAAACTCGCAAGTCGCCTGAGGCTGCGTTGCTCCTCTTCTTCGTGTGGGCCATCGTCATTCTTCTGTTCTTCAGTTTTTCGACGCGCCAGGAGTATTACCTTGCGCCCGCTCTTCCGGCACTCGCCTTGATTTTGGGAAGCTGGCTTGCCCGTGAATCGGAGTCCGCCTACGGCAGCGACGGTGCGCGGGCAGGCCGAATCTCCGCTACGGTTTTTCTCGTTGTCGGGCTACTCATCGCCGTTGCCACCCTGACACTCGCGCTCATTTCTCACGCGCCACAACCGGGCATGGAACTCGCCGACCTGCTCAGCAAGAATACCGACGCCTATGTCTTGTCACTCGGCCACTTCCTGGATCTGACCGGGAGCGCGATGAGCCTTTTCCGCGGCCCGCTGGTCGGCACGGCGATTGCCTTTTTCTTCGGCAGCGGCCTGAGCTGGCTATTACGCCGCCGAGGCTCTCCGCGGGCGGCAAACTGGGCGCTCGCCCTCATGATGGTTCTCTTCATCGAGTGCGCCCACATCGCCCTCGGCGTTTTTGCTCCGGTACTCGGCTCAAAGCCGCTCGCCACTGCCATCCAGCGCAACCTCCAGCCCAGTGACCAGATCGTCTGCGACGGCGAATACGCGAACGCTTCTTCGGTGAACTTCTACACCGGGCGGCAGATGCTCATCTTCAACGGGCGCATCAACGGACTCTGGTACGGCTCATTATTTCCCGACGCCGCACCCATTTTTATCGACGCCGCCCAACTAGCCCAGGCGTGGACCGGACCGAACAAGATTTATTTCGTCACCGGAGGCGACGACCGGCGCACGTATCTCGAAAAGCTGGGTCCCACCTACGTGTTAGCGAAATCCGGCGGAAAGTTCGTCTTCACCAACAAGTAGCACAGACACTCCTGTCTGTGCATCCGTAAGCCAGCCCAAAAACCCACGCATCGAAGCGCTCTTCATGTATCGAGAGGTCTCCAGAAAGCGCAACTGCATTTGTGCGAGGTAGCTAGCGTTTGGACGTCAACTAAGGGCCACCAAAGCGACGCCCGCGCAAACCAACGCAACTCCAGCCCAGCGGCCCGCGCTGATCTGCTCCCCGAGGAAATATTTCGCGGCTAGCGTGCCAAAAACATAGGGATTCAGAGCGGAGGCCGGGATGACCAGGCTGATGGGTTCCCAGGAAAGCAGCAGCAGCAACAGATAGAACGAGGCCGCAAGCAGCGGTATACCGGTCCAGAACCAACCGTTGCGGAGCGCCCGGCCAAGAAAGATCAGCACTTCTCGGGGACGCAATCGGGTTGGCTCACCGACAATCTTCATGGCATGCGTGATGATAATCTCGCCGCCGGTGCTGGATAGGATGAACAGTGTGAACAGTACGACGCTGCGCATTACGCTGCTACCTGCTGAGGTATGACATCGGTGGTGCGTGGCTTCGTGAGGCCGACTACCAGTACTCCGACGCAGATCAGGAGCACACCGATCCAGCGCCTGGGCGAAACGCTCTCGTGGAGAACCACGACCGCGAGAAATGTCAGCAGCGCGTAGCCGAAGGCGCCCGCGGGCATCACGTAGCTGTAGTCCGCCCAGCTCATCAGCATCATGTAGCTGGCGGTGAAGCCAATGAGGAACAAGATCGCCAGCCAGATCGTTGGGCTGGCCACCGTGAGCAGGAAGGCGTGCTGCAGACCAGTCCAGGAAAGTTGCACCGCGCCGATCTTGGTCATGCCGCGCTTGAGCATCAGGTCGCCCGCATTGGCGCACCCGACCATTACCAGGATCATGAGGAACGTTTTGATCCGGAGACGGAAGTCTCGTTTCATCTGCTGTTTGACGCTCAAGAACGCAGCCAGGAATGGCTGCGCCACGGTTGAGATGGATAGGCCACGGTTGAAAAGTCTTGGAGTTGCTCTTCGACTTGTTTAGTCGTTGCCGGAAGCTGACGATGTACCCGGTACGGCAATCATGGGCTTGTCGATGTCTCCGCCCTGGCGCACCCACTTCCAGCGCTCCGCGCGCAATTTCAGGAACGACGTGGCTTCTTCGTACAGCCGCTTGCGCTCGTGGGAATCCCACAGCGCTTCTCGGACGATGCGCCACACCACCTTCGGACGGAAATAATATTCGTCGTAGAAGCGGTTCACGCCGCCCATCATCTCCGCCTTCGACAGATGTGGATACTCGATGTGCGGCAACTGGTGGCCGCCGGAGTCGGCCAGCGCTTCGACGCTCAGGAAGCCTTGTTCGAGCCATCGACTCATGCAACTCGGTGCCGGGCATGGCGTGCGCCAGCGACACTTGAATCGTCTCGCAATCGAGTTCCTTCGCGAACTCGATGGTCTTCTGAATGGTTTCCTTGGTTTCGCCGGGCAGCCCGATGATGAAGTCGCCGTGCACCTTGATGCCGACCTTCTTGGCAGTTCTTCATGAACGTGCGCGCCATCTCCACGGTCGCGCCCTTCTTGATATTCTTCAGAATTTGCGGGTCGCCGGATTCGAATCCGACGATGAACAGCCGCGCGCCGCCGTCCGCCATGGCCTTCAGCGTTTCATAGTCGCTGTGGCACGCGCGCCGTGGACGACCATTGGAATTTCAGCGGCTTGAATTTCTTGCCGACAGTTCCATGACGCGATCTTTGCGAATATTGAAGGTATCGTCGTCGAAGAAGATTTCCTTCATCTGCGGAAAATATTCCAGAGTCGCTTGCTTGCACTTCGCGCGCCACGTTTTCGGTCGAGCGCGTGCGCCACGCATGCCCCGAAATCGTCTGCGGCCACATGCAGAAGGTGCACAGCGCCGGGCAGCCGCGCGTGGTGTAAAACGAAACGAAGGGATGCAGCAGGAACGGCACGTTGTAGCGTTCGATCTTCAGATCGCGCTTGTACGATATCTGTCGCGAACGGCAGCGCGTCCAGCTCCGCGGTATGCAGTCTGCGGCGCGATGCGCAGTTGTGAACGATTTGCCCGTCCTTGCGGTAGCTGACGCCCAGAATTTCGCTCAGCGGCTTACCCTTGGCGTATTCCGACCACGGCGTGATCGAACTCGCCGCGCGTCACGAAATCGATGTCCTCGCTGGCCTGTCAGCGTTTCGTCCGGCTTGATGTGTCCGTGCGGGCCGACGAACGCGACCTTCATGCTCGGATTGACTTCTTTGATTTTGCGGATCAGCTTGATGTCGCTCGTCGAAGCCGACCGTCGAGGTGAACAGCACCAAAAATTCGTAGTCCTTGCAGATCTCGATCGTCTGCTTCCAGTCCACCTTGTGCGGCGAAGCATCCAGCAAGCGGCTGCCGGGAATCATTCCCGCGGGATACGTCAGCCACACTGGATACCAATACGATTCGATCTCGCGCGTCGCCGGCCAGCGCGAGCTCGCTCCGCCGTCGAAATTCTCAAAGCTCGGCGGATTCAACAGCAACGTCTTCATATAATCCGGCATTCTTCACCCTCAGAAATTCGTTGTCAATCGGAATCAGCTCGTGTGCAAAACTCCTTCCCGTTTTCGCGAAACCCGACCTCCTCACCACGTAAGCTGCGCCGCCCTAGCGTGCCCGATCGCTGCAGTTCCAGAGTATAGTTTACCCGATTTGCTTGCCTCCCTCAACCTTTCTGCCAATGGTGTTATCCTGCATCGAACGGCTAAATACCGCATTAAGTGCGGATTTCGAGCGGCCAAGCCGCCAGCGGTTCCCTCGTCGGCCCAAACACCCCAAATGCTTCCGCGAGCAACCTCAGCCGGTGCGACAGCTGGACGTCTCCCATATCCGCTCGATCCAATCCAAGTGCTCCGGTTTCATCAGCACCGAGCGCAAACATGTGATGGTCTCGCGATCCATCTCCATAGCCCCGCAAGTCTCGCCCCAAAACTTCGCCGGCAGTTCCGCCACCGCCAGATGCAAATCGTGCTCGCGCCGCCGCCTCGAAAATCCGCCGCGCCAGCGCCGACGATCTCCGCAGCCGTCGGAGCCCGCGGCGCAAATATCACAATGTCCAGCTCCGGCGCAAACGCCGCCACGAAAGTATTCGCCGCGACTGCAATCTTGTGATACAACGCCAACGCCGCTTCCCTGCTGCGCTCCGAGGCCCCGCAAATTCCCCTCCCTGTCACCAGCGGCAAAAGCTTTTGCGTTGCCCACAACGCCGCCGCCGCCGCCCCAGGGCGCGAACACTCCAGGCTGATCTCGCCCAAATGCAGTTCCGCCGAGCTGAAATACGTGTAGGGCGAATCGTGCTTGTAAAAGCGTCCCCGCCCCCGGCATCGCGAAACAGCACGCAACCGCAACCGTACGGCTGCAACCCGTGCTTGTGCGGATCGATCACGATAGAATCGACTTCCGCCATGCGCGCAAACGCCGACGCCGCCTCTTCACCTAAATTTTCCGCCAGCGCGAAATACCCGCCGTACGCCGCATCCGCATGCACGCGGAAACCATATTCTCGCGCAGCCGCAAAATTTTCCGCCAGCGGATCCACCGAACCCGTAGCGGTAGTTCCCAGCGTCGCCACCACCGTCCCAACATCCCCGCGCTCCAGCCGCGCTCGCAGCGCCTCCACATCCATGCGCCCCAGCGCATCGCAAGCCACCGCCTCAAACGGCAATTGCAAAACGCCGCTAATCCTCTGGTGCGTATAGTGCGCCTGCTCGCTAGCAACGATCGTCTTCCCCGGATGCACCTGCCCCGCCACCCACAGCGCTTCCAGATTCGCCATGGTCCCGCCGCCGCACAGATGCCCCAGAAAACTCTTCCATCCAAACATCGCGGCGATCTCCGCCACCGCTTCCTTCTCCATCGCGGACGTCGCGCGCCCGCCGTCGATCGCGTGGTTGTTTGGATTGATCCACATCGCCAGCGCATACGCCAGCCGCGCCACGGGATGCGGGGGTTTGAGCATCTGCCCTGCATACAAAGGATGAAAGTAAGGATAGTTGTCCCGCAAACGCTCCGCGGTAGCGCTAGCACTTCCTCGATGCGCCCGACCCCCGGAACCTCGGCGGATGACAGGCAGCGAGCAAATCCCGCGTCCAACTCCTTGTCCAGACGCCTTCGCCATTTTCTTCGATCGCATCGTCGTCCATCTTAAACATAAATTTCCACGCTTCTTTCGACGGGATTCTCAAAAAATTCCGCCACTCTGCGTCGCGCGTTAAGCTTCCTTTCCAACCAGTCCGCTCCCTTGCCAGTGGCGATCTCTACTGCCAAACTTTGTCCAACTGCCCCGCCGTCCGCAGCAAATCCACCTGCGCCTGCTGCCGCGGAAAATTCGCATCCAGATAATCATCCACTTGTCGTTCTCCGCCACCCGCGCCCGCTCCACTTCCCGCAAATTCACTCGCCCTTCGTCAAACTGCGATTGCAGCACCGCTACATTCTGCTGCGCCAGTTGCAATTCCAGGCGCGCCACTTCTTTCGCGGCATCTTTTTCCCGCACTCGCCGGCGTCTTCTGGCGCACCGCCGCGGTTACTTCATTTTTCTGTTCGCCAAGTGACCTTCGCGATGCGCAAATTTACTGCCGCCAGCCCCACATTCGCCTTTGTCTGGCGCTGAAAATGGGCACGCGCACCTGCACGCCGGCATTGAGATTATTGCGCTGAAATGTTTTGAAAAATTGATCGTAATTGTTAAATTTCGCCAAGTAAGCTGTAAATCCCCACCAGCTCGCAGCGTCGGCAGTAGCCGCGCTTCTCCCCGTTCAAACGAAACTCCTTCGCGCGCACGTCGGCTTCCTCCACTTGTAAGTCCGTATTGTTCTGCATCGCCAGGGCCACCAGGTTCGCGCCTTCCTGCTCGGCTTCGCCGGGCAGGTCCTCCGGTGTAACCTCAATCGGCGTATCCGTGCGCCAAACCCGTTTGGCCGCGCAGAAAACACCTCCAGCTCGTCCTCGCGCCCTTCCAGTTGCAAAATTCGCTGCACCACCCGCGCGTTCGTCAGCTGCGCCTTGCGTCACTTCCACGGGCAGCTCGAAGTCCTCCTTCTCTCGTTTTGCGTCACTTCCAAGATCCTCTCCGCGCTGTCCTGTTCTTTAGCAAGGTCAAGCGAGTGCCGCATCTTCTCCAGCTCCAGATACCCATCGCCGTCCGCGCGATCACGCTGTTCCGCATGTCCGCCAGAGAACTCCTGCGATCTTGGCCTGTTCCTGCAGTTCTTTCGCCTGGCCGCGCAAGCGGCTCGTTGAACATCTGCTCGGTGTACGTCACGCTGAAGACCGCCGGCGCGCGCCCCCCGGAGTTTCCGGAATGCCATAGGTATAACCGGCGCCCGATCCAGCGTACAGATTCGGCAGAAACTCCGATTTCGTGATCTGCGCCGAGCGATCTGCCAGGCTCGCCTGCAGCTTCGCCGACCTGGATATCTTTACTGTTCTGCAGCGCGAGTTCGATCGCCCGCTTGAGCGTCAGCGCCACGGGCGTGCCCGCGCTCGCGCTAACGCTCCGTCTGGCGAAGGCGCTTCCTGTGCCCTGACCCCCGCGCTCGATGCTGCCAGCAGAGCGGCAGCGATCCAACCGCCGCGAAACATCTTGGCCCTGTAGCGATGGAAACACGCTTTCTTCATGCTTACCTCGCGATCGATTTGCCGGATTCTCCCATCACTCGTACCGCAGCGACTCAATCGGCTGCATTCTCGCCGCCTGGTTCGCTGGCAAATATCCAAACAACAGGCCCGTCGAACACGACACCACGAATGCCACCATCACGCTCGCACGTCGAAACCGGCACGCGCAGATTCACCGGAAGAAACACTTGCACAATCACCGGTATCAACAATCCGATCAAAATCCCCAACACCGCGCCGCCGCCGCTGATCAAAAACGCCTCGAACAAAAATTGATACATGATCTCGCGGTGCGCCGCCCCTATCGCTTTGCGGATGCCGATCTCCCGCGTGCGCTCTTTCACCGTCACCAGCATGATGTTCATGATCCCGATGCCGCTGATCAACAGCGCGATAAACGCGATCAGCAGCAGCACGATCGTGAGCGCCAGGGAGATATTTTTCGCGGCGCTAAGGATGGCCGTCAGTGTTTGCACGTCATATTCGGCGGCGGCCGGATGGCGGCTGGCAATAAGCGGCCCAGCTGGCGCTCCACCGCAGGCACGTCTTCCGCACTGTCCGCTTGCGCATACAGCACCCGCAAGACGTCAACGCCGGTGTAGTAGCGCATCAGCGTCAGTGGAATGATCGACCGACTCTTTCTTAATTTCCGACAACCCGAACGTCGACACGCGCTCGCGAAACACCCCGATTACCGTGAACGAAAGTTCGCCCATCCGGATCGTTCCGCCAAGCGGATTGTCCATGCCGAATACGCGGTCGGCAACCTGCTTGGTGATCAAGCAGACCTTGCTCCGGGCTTCCATGTCGGCGGCATCGAAATAGCGGCCTCGCAGGATCACCAGTCGCCGAATCGCCTGATATCCCTCGGTCACTCCGATCAGGTTCACGGGACGTTCGCGGCCGCCCACCACGATAGACATGGGCAATTCGCGCGTGCCCGCAACTTCGCTTACCCCGGGCATCGGTAGCCTTTACCGCGTTCATGTCATCGACGGTGAGTTCGTAGTTGAGCGGCTGGCCTTTACTGCCCGCGTTGACCAGTTCTACCCGAGACCAAGTTGGAGCCCACGCCTTCAATCTGACTGATCACATACTTTTGGCTCGTGAGCGCGATCGTCACTACCAGAACGATCGACGCGCTTCCGATGATCACGCCCAGCGATGTCAGAATCGCGCGCATCTTGTTTTCGCGCAGGGCATCGATAGCCACCGACAGAGTTTCCCGAACAGCCATCATGGCGACACCCGCCTCCCGCGTGGCCCCTCAGACTGCGCCCCGCGTTTCGCCACGACCCCCCACGAGTTCGTTCGCGCGGTGCCATTAGTTCTTCTTCAGTCTCTTCAGCGCTTCGCTGGCGTTTTTGCTTTTCGGATCGAGTTTCAGCGCAATCTCGTATTCGCCGACGGCCGCCTGCGTCTTTCCCTGGTTCTCATACAGCCGCCCCAGCCACTCGTGCGCTTCCCAGGGGCGCGGATAGCCGCTGCGGTTCGGAGCCCGCTTCAAATATTCGTGCAACAAGGATTCCGCATCGCCGCTATTATTTTTCGTAAGGATCAGGGCCACGGCGCGATAGAAATCTCCGCGCGGGTCTGTCGGAGCTACCTTCTCGCCTTCGTTCGCGACGCTGATCAGGCGTTCAGGCTGGTTGTGCTTCACCGCATAGTCGCCGATGTCGTAGATCAGGTCCGCGGACTTCGGGTGATTCTCCAGCGCTTTGGTAAACTCCGCGTCTGCCGTCGCAAAGTCTTTCTTCTGCCGGCGACAGTTGCCCGCCGCGTAGTGACCCTCGGCGGCATCCAACTCGGCGAGCCTGGCGATTTGCGGACGGGCTTTGTCTTCACCGCCTCCCGCAATTCCCGGGGCGCTGCAGTCATATTCGATCAGCGCCTGCCGCGCCGCAAAATTCATTTCGTCCAGCCGCACCGCCGTCTCAAACTCCTTGCGCGTTTTCTTGGCCAGCGACAATCCCGAAAACATGCCCGCGTGCTCGGCCTTGCCGCCATAGGCCCTGCCCAGCCATTCGTGGTACACCGAATTTTGGGGTTCGAGTGCTACGGCCTTTTCTCCGCTGGCGATTGCCGCGTCGTGCTGCTGCGTCTCGTAGTAGGTCTTCGTCAGCAACAGATAGATTTCTCCGTTTTGCGGATTCTTGGCCGCGGCATCTTGCAGCAGTTGCGCCGCTTTGGAGTAGTCGCTGGCCTCATACGCCTGTTTACCTGCCTCCATGACTTCAGCTTGCTCCCTGCTTGCGCTTCCGGCCGCGCATACCCCCAGGTTTGCGCTCGCGAACAACATCGACAGCAGCGCGACTTTCCTTGACCTAATTCGCATCCTGCCGGCCACGCACTGAGCTTGCGTCCGTGTTCATGATCCTTACGTTCATGCCATCCTTCAAATCGATGTCGCCCGGCAGCGCGACCATTTCGCCCTGTTGCAGTCCGCTCGTGATCTCATAATTCGTCGAATCGGCAATGCCCACGTGGATCTCGCGCTTTTCCAGTTTGGTCTTCGCGAAATCGCCCTGCTTCACCACATACACGAATCGCTGATTCCCCTCGGCTTCCACCGCTCCCCGCGGCACCGCCAGCACGTTGTCGCGCTCCTTGGAATTGATGCGCACATTCACGTTGATGTTCGGCAGCAACTCCAGGTTGCCGTTATCCACGGTGCACAGCAGTTCGCCGACACTTCGAGCGCCGCGTGCCACCACTTGCTTGGGAATCGTTTCTGTTCTTCCGTTCCAGACGCGGTTGGGCAACGCATCCCAGGTGATCTTCACCGGCTCATTCGGTTCCAGCGCTCCCAGCTCCGGTTCGTCAATAAAAGCGCGCACGCGAACCTTGTGCAAGTCGGCCATTTCCGCGAGCAGGTCGCCGACTTTTACGTAATCGCCGGTTTTCACCGGCAGCGAGTACAGCGTGCCGTCGGACGGCGCGATAATGTGCCCGTTGCGCACTTTCTCCTCGAGCGCCGCAACTTCGCTTTGCGCTTGCTGCACCAGCAGCGGCGCCTGATTCGCATCCAGCTTCACGCCGCGGTCGAACTCCTGCTTCGCGGCCGTCAGCCGCGTCACTTCCGACTGCGCCTTGGTCAATTCCAGGTCGTTGGCGGCGAGTTCGTCTTTTGTCGCCGCGTGCTGGTCGATCAGCCGCAGCAATGCGTCATGGCTGCGTTGCAGCCGGTCCCGTTGCGCGATCGCCGTGGCCAGGGAGCCGGCGGCCTGCGCCGCGGCATCCGCCTTTCCTCCTCCATTGGCCACCCGCAGGTTGTTTTGCGCTTGCAGCAACTTCGACCGTGCCTGCGCTAGTTGCGCCTCCGCGTCTTTCACGTTCAGTTCCAGCAGCGCCTGTCCCTTCTTGACGGCCTGCCCTTCCACGACGCGAATGCGCTCCACGAACGTATCCAACTGCGCGCGCATCACGAATGGCGAGATGGGTTCAACCTTCCCGTTACTGGAGATCGAAGCGATGATGTTCTCGCGCACCGGCTTGACCGCCGAAATTTTCGCCAACGGCTGGCGCCCGCTCACCTTGATCAATACCAGCGCGGTCGCGCCAGCCAGCGCCAGGAAGATCAGTATGCGATTTCGCAGTCGGCGATCCATCGTTTGCGATTCGTTTCTTTGCCCTTCTCGCGCAACCGTGCGCGAGCACGCTTGCCCCGCGTGGCCTTGCGTCCTGTATGCGTGGCTTGCTGGCCCTCCGTCCGGTGGGCCTCAAAGACGTTGATTGTAGCAATAGCCCTGCGGCTTTCCCTAGCGGCGTTGTTCCCTGGCGTTGTACCGAATCCGGCTTGCCATCAAGGGTTCAGGGGTTACCGTGAGATGGATGCGCGGCCTGCACCACGGGATGCCGGAACCACGCACGTAGCTTTACGGAGTGCGGCGGCCAGCCGCCGCCTTTCACCCGCGAACCGGCGCAGTGAGAAACCACCAGAAGTCATCTCATAAATGCATCTAAGGGGGTCGGAGCTTTAGCTCCGACATTTAAAGACACGCAAAACCGGGCTTTAGCCCCTGAGGAAATTCTTCTCTTCCTGTCTCGGCCATTTATGAGATGGCTTGATGGCCTCTCCGTGTAGTCTGCTCCTCCCTCGCTCGCGCCAAGGATTTGCTTCGCGGCATGGAACCTGACCGTCGGTTTGGCTTCACACGGCGGTCACCTTTTCCAGTAACATTTTGAGAGTGGCCGTGCCCGTTGGGAAAGTGCGGCGCTCTGGTACCCTTTGAAGGCCCCTTGATGATCGAAGTTCGTAATCTATCGAAATATTTCCGGGACAAAAAGCGTGGCGAGATTCGCGCCGTCGATGACGTTAGCTTTCGCTGCCTGCCGGGACAGATTTACGGCTTGCTGGGCGCCAACGGCGCCGGCAAGACCACCACATTGCGCATGCTCGCCACCATCCTGGAGCCGACCGCCGGCACCGCCATTGTCTGTGGCCATGACATCGTCGAGCACCCTGAAAAAGTTCGCGCCTGCGTCGGCTTTCTCTCCACCGCCACCGCGCTCTATCCCCGGCTTACCGCCAGAGAACTGGTTCAATATTTCGGACGCCTCAACGGCCTCGATGACGCCATCCTGAAAACCCGCGTCGACAAAATTTTCGACCGTCTGGACATGAATGGCTTTCGCGACCGCCGCTGCGACAAGCTCTCCACCGGCATGAAGCAGAAGACTTCCATCGCCCGCACCCTGGTCCATGACCCTGCGGTAATGATTTTCGACGAACCCACGCTCGGCCTCGACATCATGACCGCTCGCACCATCACCGCGTTCATCCGCGAATGCCGCGACCTCGGCAAAACCGTCATCTTCTCAACCCACATCATGAGCGAAGTCGAAAAGCTCTGCGACGTGATCGGCATCATCGCAAACGGGAAACTACTGGCGGAAGGCACGCTCCAACAGCTTCGCGACAATTACGGCGAGCAGGACCTGGAGGAAATTTTCGTCAAGGTGGTTGCTCCCCACTATGTTTCCTCGGAGGACCACTAGCATGTCGTTGCGCAATATTGGCATTGTTTACCGCAAAGAGCTTACCGAGGCGCTGCGCGACCGCCGCACTCTCGTCTCTTCCATTCTGATTCCACTCTTCCTGTTTCCGGTCCTGACCTTCGGCATCGGTTACGCCTTCGTGGAGATTGCAGGAGAAGCTACGCGCGAACCCTCCAAAATCATGATTCTGGGAGGCGCGGACTCTTCCGATGTCGTGAAAGCCCTGCACGACGCCAGGAACCTGCGTGTCGTTCCACCATCGGCCGATTATGCTGACCTCATCTCCGACAAAAAGATTCGCGCAGCGGTCGACATTCCTCCTGGTTTCCAGGCCGGTGTGGCCCGCGGAGAACGCCCTGAAGTGAAGATTTATATCTTCAAGGACGACCTGAAATCCATGCTCAGCGCCACTCGCGTCGAGAAACTCTTCACCGAATATCGCGATGCCATGGTGCGACGCCGGCTCGCCTCCGAAAACTTGCCGGAAAGCCTGATGAAGCCGTTCGCCGTCGAAACGCAAAATGTCGTTTCGGACGAAAAAGTCGCAGGCGAGTCGTACGGCGGCTTAATCACCTATCTGGTTATCCTCATGTGCATGACCGGCGCCATGTATCCCGCGATGGACTTGACCGCCGGCGAAAAAGAGCGCGGCACCATGGAAACCATACTTTCGAGCCCCATCGACCGCACCCACCTCGTTTTCGGAAAATTTTTCGTCGTGCTGACCGCGTCGCTGGCCACCGCCACGCTTTCCGTCATCTCCATGGGAGGTTCCTTCGCGATTCTTTCGCAATTCGCCAAGGAACAGAGCATCGGCGAAGGTTTCCCCATGTTGACCATGCATCCAAAAACCGTGATTGCCGTGTTCGTCATGGCGCTGCCGGTCGCCGTGCTCTTTTCCGCGGTGCTAATGACCATTTCTCTCTTCGCCAAAACCTTCAAGGAAGCGCAAAGCTACCTCACCCCCATGACGTTCATCGTCATCGTGCCGGCCATCGCCGCGGTACTCCCCGGCATCGAGCTGACATCGAAGCTCGCCCTGGTTCCCATTCTGAACGTGAGCCTGCTGTGCAAGGAGCTCGTCACCGGCACCTATCACTGGAACTACATCGCGCTGATCTTTTTCTGCACCTGCCTCTACGCAGGAATCGCCCTCTTCCTGGCAGTCAAAATGTTTCAGCGCGAATCCGTCCTGTTTTCCTCATAAGCCCAAGCCCGGTCCCAGTCCGGCGACAAGGAACCTCCGCAGGATTCTTGACGTATCTTCTATAGCATGCGCCGCCCAGCCCGCTTCCTGCTGAAGCTCCTGATTTTCCCACCGCTCATCGCCGCAGCAGCAGGTTGGATCGTCGCGCCGTGGTTCCTTCATCCCGTGCGCCGTCCGCTGACACCTGATCTCATACAACAAGCGGACATTGCCTGTTCGCAGAAACACACGCATCGCGAAGAGTTCGACGTGCGCGCCTCCGATGGCGGCATGCTTCGCGGGTGGAAAGTGCGCTCACCCGACGCGAGCGGCGACTGGGTTCTGCTCTTTCACGGCGTCGCCGACAATCGCATGGGCGTGCTTGAACACGCTCTCGTATTGCTGCCCGCCGGCTACAACGTGGTCATGATGGACGCTCGCGCTCACGGAACGAGCGACGGCGCGATCGCCACTTACGGCTGGCTCGAACGCAACGATACGCGCGCCATCGTCGACGCACTGGAAGCGACCGAGCACCCGCGACATCTATTTGCTCTGGGCGAATCCATGGGCGCGGGCATCGCCTTGCAATCGGCGGCAATCGAACCACGCATTGAAGCCGTCGCCGCCGAGGCTTCGTTCGCAAACCTGCGCGAGGCCTCCTATGACTATGCCGGCCTCCGGCGCTATCCGTGGCTGGGAAAGACGCTTTTCGCTCCAGGCACCTGGACGATGATCTACCACGCGGAATTGCTGGCCAATCTTCCCGCGGCGGAGGTGTCGCCAGAAAAAGCGGTCGCCGCGAGGGCGTTTCCGGTTCTCCTGATCTGCGACGCCGCCGATGTCGCGCTTCCCTGCCGTCACACCAAACGCATCTACGAAGCCGCGCGAGGGCCGAAACAAATGTGGATCGTCCCAGGCGCATACCATACCGCCGCCCTGGGCTACGAACCAGTCGAATTCCGCCGTCGCGTCCTGGCCTTCTTCGATTCCGTGCGCGGATCTCGCCCGGGAGGCGAACCTGTAGCGGCCGCCTTCCGAGGCGGGCGAAAAGTCCAGCCCCCTGCGAACCTAACCCCCGTAAAATGAATACTTACAAAAGTCTATCAAAACAAGCCACTTTAACTATCTTTAGAATGAATACTTACAAAAAACCGGGGGGAGGGGGTCCCTCAAATGGTCCAGTCCCAAACTGGGAAAAGGGCCAGCAGCGCAGCCGTTTGCGCTGTCTAGTTTGCGATTTCTACCGTTGGGCGAACTCGATCACGTCACCTTCAAGACCATCAGAACCCGGTCGTCTTCGTGGATGCCCCCGCGCGAGTGCAGATCCACTTCCTCCAGGATACACCGCAATATCTCTTCGGGCTTTTGCATTCGGCATTTAGCCACCGAATCCGCCAGCCTCTCGCGGGTATATTCGTTGCCCTGCGCGTCCATTGCTTCGGTAATGCCGTCGGTGCACGCGATCAGCAGATCATCCTTCCCCAGCGCCACCGAGCCGCAGTCGTAGCGCGCGTTCGCGAGCAGCCCCACGACCATTCCACCGGTCTCCAGCCACTCTTGACTTCCGTTGGCGCGAATCACAACCGGCGGCACGTGCCCGGCATTGACGTAGCGCAAGGCGCGCCCTTCGTTCTCGACGAAAGCCATGAACATCGTCAGATACTTGGTATTGCGCCCCGCCGCCTGCGAGCCGCGCGCCCCCTCCAGTATTTTCTGGTTGATCGTCGCAGGCAATTTGTCGAGCGGCTCGGCGTGATCCGCCAGCGCGTGCAGCGTGGCTTGCACGTTGGCCATCACCAGCGCCGAGGCCGCGCCTTTTCCTTCCACGTCGGCAACAACCACCAGCAGCGCTTCCTTACCGCCGGCATTCACGGGAAGGAAATCGTAGTAGTCGCCACCTACCATCTGCGATGGCCGATGCGACACGCAGATTTCAATGCCCTTCCAGACTGGCGGCGCTTCCGGCAAAAATCCCGCCTGGATCTCGCGTGCGAGTGCCAGGTCGCGCTCCATCTTCTCTTTCTCAATGCGTTCACGGTGGAGCTGCGCCTTTTCCAGCGCCAGCGCCACGTGCGCGGAAAGCGCGTCGAGAAACGCTTCATCTTCCGCGGTAAACGCCTCCGCCTTGTTCAACAGTTCCAGCACGCCAATGATCACGCCGGACTCGTTGCGAATCGGCAGACTCATCACGCGCCGCGTGGTGAAGCCCAGCCGCTTATCGAACTCGGGCTCGAAGCGCGCATCTTCGTAAGCATTCTCCAGGCGCACCGGCGTGCCTTCGCGCGCCACCCATCCGGCAATGCCGCGATCGGCCGCAAAACGGATCACTACCTGATTGAGACCCAGGCCGACTAGCGACCACATCTCGCCGCGCTCGCGATCCATCAGAAACACGGTGCCGCGTTCGGCACCGGTCTGCCGTGTGGCGATTTGCAGAATGATGTGCATCAGCTCGCCGAGATCGAGCGTGGAATTCAGCCGCTTGGTGGCCTCCACGATAGAGGAAAGCTGCTCCATCGCGCCTCGGCGTTCCGCCAGCGCCAGAACCACAGCGGCGAAGCGCGCCAGGAGCTCGAGTTGCGTGCGCGCGACATCGGACAGCGGCACGGTCGCGCGCACTTCGAGGATGCGCACGCGGAAGTCATCGCTGCCCAGCGCTCCGGTCCACGAGGTCGCGTCCGCCGCGGCGTCCCGCAGCGATCCCGCCGCAGGCCCGCCCTCGGTTGCCGTCGGCATGCTGCCGGCTTGCGCCCAAACTTCGGCGACGCCCTTGTCGATGCGCCAAAGACGCGCCCCGGCAACATCCGGCTGCACCATCGCGGCATTCACGATACGCGCAGCGATCTCATTGGTGGGAAAGCGCCCTTCCAGTTGACGCAACCCTTGGAACAGCTCCGGGAAGAGCTCTGGGGAGCTGCGGGGAGCAGAAGTTTCGCTCATCAGGAAATAACGCCGGCACGAGGATCACGGCGCTGGTGGGGTAAGCCTAGCAGGAGTGCCGCCGGGTTGGAAAGCGCGTTCGTGCTGCTCGCCGACCGAGGACAATTTATGTCGCTCGCCGTCTGAGAAGAATTCGTGCTGCTCGGCGTCCGTGGGATTTGCGCTGCCTGCCCGCCGAAATGAGTTTGTAGGTGCGGGAGTCGTTTACTCTAGGCTTTGAAGGGCTCCCCCGGCGTTAGCTAGCGGCAGAACACCAGGAGGGTCAGTGCGCTAGCGGCGACGGAGCAGATCGCTGCGGCATGCGATTGCGCGATTCCCAGTCCTGACTCAGCCGGTGCACGGTTTCGCGCAAGCGTACTGCCAGCGCCGCAATGGTCTCGAGCCTTTGCTGTCCACCATTCGGGAGCTGCCCGTCATTTTTCCGCCGGACCTCCGCGAGGAGCAGCTCGGCGTTGCCGAGAATTCCCGTGAGCGGATTGTTCAATTCGTGCCGCAAAACCTCGCCAAACGCGTCGGCCGCCGGGTCTTCGAGCGAGGAGGGCGGCAGGGCAACACTCAAAAGTTTCGTCGTCTGCTGTAACCGTTGTTGCACCAGGCCGATCGCTTCCGGGAGATACCCGTTGGAACGCGCCACAAAGTCCGCAAGGCCAGCGGTAACGAACTGCGCGAGAGCACTCTGATGACGCGCTTGCCCGATGACCACCACCGGCGCGTAGGCCGCCAGCGCGGATACTGCCGATTCCAACCGCGCGCCATGTCCTGGATGCTCTCGTGAATCCGCCGCAACGAATGTGTCCTCCAGCAGGATGACCGCGGGAGCCGCATCCGCGATGATGAGGTGCGCCGCCTCCACCGTGCTTACGGCCGCTACGCGCAGCCCTTCTTCCCTGGTTTCCAATTCCTGGCGCGCCACCGCGCAAAGCGCCGCGTCGTCGCTGACCAATAGAATGGTACGTTCTTGATTTTGCGTCATGCCATTGCCTCCCTGCGTACTTCCCTTACGTACTCGCTGCATTGGTTCTCGCCGCCGGCTCGCTGGAAGGTTTGTCCGGCCGGACTTCCGCCAGCACGCAGCGCACTTTTTCGGTAAGTTCCTCGACCCGGAAAGGCTTGGCGACGTGTGGCAGGTGATGGCGTTCGAGAAATTCCTGGGTGTGCGACGAAAGCACATCTCCGGTCACGAAGAGAAAGCGCTTCGACAGCGGATTCCCCATGCACGCGAGGGTCTCGTAAAAATGCTGCCCGTCCAGGCCGGGCATTTTCATGTCGCAGATCACCAGGTCATAAGAAGCGCGGGCGGCCCGCTCGAGCGCCTCGTACCCATCCAACAATGCTTCCACTTGAAATCCCTCGTCCTCGAGAACGTCGCTGATGAGCCGCGCGACGGTGGGTTCGTCTTCCACGACAAGCACGCGCGTCCCCTTCCAGGACGCCAGCGCGGGCGCTGCGGCTGGCGTCGAGCGCTGCGGCAAGGCCGGGGCCTGTCCCGCCGACACAATTTCCTGGTGCAATTCCCCAGGCCCCGTCGCGGGCACCGCGGGCATGCGGGAGTGTTCCGCGGGTGCTGCCGGAAACTCCAGAGTAAAGATCGCGCCACCGCCCGGAGGGCTGGCTACCATCACCCGGCCGCCATGTTCGCGCACCACGCCGTGCACGATCGCGAGCCCCAGACCGGTTCCAATCCCCGCGGGCTTGGTAGTGAAAAACGGGTCGAAGATTCGCGAGGCAATCTCCGGAGGAATCCCCGGGCCATCGTCGCTGACTTCCAGTTGCGCGTGACGGCCAGAATCGGTGCATTTGGTGCTCAGCCGGATGGTGCCGCCATTGCCGCGCTGCTCGATCGCTTGCCTGGCGTTGCCGATCAGATTCATCAACACCTGTTGCAACTGGCCGGCATCGCCGAGCACGAATGGCAAGGCCTGGTCCAGATCCAGCGCGACGTTCACCTTTTCGGAGGCCAGCCTGATTTTTTGCAGATCCATGGTGCGCAGCACCAGCAGATTCAGCGCGATCTTGCGGCGCTCCGGCCGCGACTCCCGCGCGCTTATCAGCAGCCGGCGCACGATCATGGTGGCGCGCTCCGCTTCTTGGAAAATCTGCCGGACCTCGTCGGACTTTCCATCGGCCTGGCTGCGCAGGAACAAGCGTTGCGCATAGCCGAGGATGCTGGTAAGGGGATTGCTAAGTTCGTGCGCGACGCCGGTGACCATCTGGCCGAGCGCGGCGAGTTTTTCGGTATGCAGCAGTTTCGATTGAGACAGGCGCTGGGCGGTCAGGTCGCGGTAGATTTCTACTCGTCCGATGCGCCTTCCGTCCGCGTCCAGTACCGGCCGCGCGGCCCGCTCCAATACGCGAGGCACCGGCCGCAGCATCTGGATCTCGTCGCGCGCACCGCCGTCCAGGTTGCGCGCGAGATCGCGCCAGCGGCTGGCGAATTTCTCGGGTTCCGCGACCTGGTCCGCCAGACGCGTGATCAATCCATTGAGCGTGTTGACCCGTCCGGTTTCTTCCGGAGGCAGCCCGGCGATCTGCGCAAAGCGGCTGTTCATGGCCTGCACGCCGTGCTGCGCGTCGAACAGCAACACACCTTCTTCCAGCCACTCGATGACGTTGAAGAGTTGCGCTTCGGCATGCTCACGGAGCGACGCGGCGCTGTCCCGCTCTGCGACCAGCGCCAGTTCCGCTGATACCGACTCCAGCAATCGGAGCGGCAGGGCGCCGTGCTTGTTGTGCGAACCGGCGAGCAGCACGCCGCGCAAACGTCCGCGGAGCTCGACGGGCACCCATAAAGCGCGCTTTATCTCCAGCAGCACTCCGAGGATGATGTGGTCGCGGGGACGGCCCAGATCCTGCTCCACGCTTTTTCCAGCATTCAGAAGTTCCACGGGAAGCGGTGCTTCTGGCGACAGCCTCTCCCATTCCGGTGGCGTGGCTTCGCCGTCGCGATCCGCGACGATCCCGCGAAATTCGGCGAACCCGCGCTCAGGCACGCGTTCGCCGTCCGCGCTTTCCATCCATACGCCAATACGATCGGCTTTCGCATGGGCTGCGAGAAAATGAACGGCTTCCTGTATCAGTTCGTGTCTGGCAATTCCCGCGACCGCGGCCCGCGCCACTCCTCGCGCGGCAACCGCGGGTCCGTTTTGTCGTGCTGTGAACCTCATCAGGCCTCAGGATAGGCGCCTCAGGATCCGCGCCTCAGAATCTTCAACTCAGAAGGCAAGCCGCAGAATGTGCTTCGGAATCGCTCTCGTCGCCGCGGTGAACCGCAAGGCATCGCGGGTATCTTGTACGCTAGCGTACGAGCGTTTTGCCCGCATGTCCCCTTGCACTGGCAGGACCAATCTTGTTCCGGGATTATCACATTCATAATCAATAGGTTAAAAGGGTTCAGAAAGAGGACACCCACGGGTGCATCCCATGTCGAAACCCGCTTTTGGCAGGCGTTCCGAACTGGACCGACTGAGGTTAGTGGCGCGGGCTCACGGTCGGGGAGTGCAAATCGGGAAATGAAACACACGAGGTTCGCGCTGGGTCAGTTTCCGGTTTGCGCGTGACTCAGTTGGGATCGTCGGTTTTTTGCCAAAGCGCCGTCCAAGAGCAAACGGACGGCATCAACGTCGACATCGAGTCTGGTATCTTGGCGATGTTTGGGAGGTGGGCGGTTGGAAGACCAACTTCTCGCGATGCACCGCGGCCAACTCGCCGACGTCATGTTTGGAACAGTTTTCCTGTTCATCGGATTGGCAGCTTGTTCCGTTGCTGCCATCCGTCGGCGGAGTCGCATACGCCTCGTTGTCTGGCTAGGAATATGGAGCGCGATGTACGGAACCGGGCTCCTGTTTCGGTCGCCATTTGTCGTTTGTGCCGCTTGCCGCGTGTCGGCGCGCAGATGCCGGGGTCGGCGAAGAAGTCGTACTTCAGATAGCCGATATTGTCTTCCAGAACTTCCGCTTTTTTGAACCCGCGATTGACGTGCTCGCTCTGTTTGCGATCTTCGGCCTTCGTTTGGGATCGGGCTTCTGGTTGTCGAATTCGGCTTCGCGGCGGGGCTGTACTTCTGCGCAGGTGCTTATCGCGGCTGATGGCCTGGATGGTTCGTAGTCAGGCGGCTTCGCCGACAGTTCATCTTTTGCCATCGGAATTGTCTCGTACTGTCTGCCTTCTGTTGTTCTCGTGACGGCTTCTTCATCCTTTTGGAGGTTTCCGGACAAGTTCATAGGTGCTCTTCAGCCGCCGTGTTCGGTTCCGGGCAATCACTTTGGCCGCTGGGGCTCAATTTTGAAGCTCTTGGCGGCTGCGGTCCCGGGCATTACGGCAATCAGGCTTCAAAATGCCACTTGGCTTCTCCTAGTTTGACCTCCAGTTTCGTTCGAGGTATGTCGCTGTTGCAGCTCCTTGACCTGAGCCGACGTTCGGATCGCTCTGGATTTGGCGATAATGAAGCCGCAGTCATGCACGAAAGCGCATTTCGTCGTCGAGGAGCGCCCGGGATTGTAGTTCTTGAGTATTTCTCTTCCGTGGCGCGGTCGCCGCTGTTGAGGCTCCACCAGCCTCGAGGGTGCGCCCGGCGGCCTATCGGGGATATCCATGTCTCGCCGCTCGCTGTGACGAAATACGCAAGCAAGATTCGATTAACCCGATCGGCATAGCGTCTCTCCAGGCCGTTGGTTGGTTGCTGTTCCTCGCTGCTCGAGGATTCAGCGCGACATGCCTGAGTGGGTAAACTCACTATCGAACCTCACCTCGATTCGACTAACTACTTCGCAACGTCGATTCTCATACTCCAGCGGTCGATATAACCACTGTTGATCGCCGATGAGCGGCGCCGGTGAAGGAGTGTCGCTCTAGAGGTTCGTAGCACCTTTACAGATCCGTCTAGTGTGACTAGATATTCGATGAATTACGGAATCCGCACCTCGGGCATTTGTTCCTTGGGGATACTCCGGCAGCACACGTCGAACAATGAAGCTTTCTAGAGCCTGACCCGGCCAGACTCGCCATTCAACATTCCCCTGCCGATAGATAGCCCCGATGTCCGGGAGCGACAGAAAGTTGATTCCTACACCGTCAGCAACGTAGAGCGGCAACGTGTCGCCTTGGGCAAGTATTTTAAGCGGCAGTGAAGAGTACAACGTCAGTGCGTTTGGAAAAACGCGACGTCCGTGACTTGGGCTGGTGGTACCGGGTAGGAGGAGTTCCGGCGCAACCACATGCAAGGCATCGTGGTTACGTGACCCCAGGCTGCGAACAGGACGAGGGTTGTCATCACTACGTGTGCGGTCAGAGAAGCGACGACGGGCAGGCGCAAACTCATGGGGGACACGGGTGCCAACATCAGGCATGCATCAAAAGAGGTAGTCGCCCACACTCGGAGCACGCCCCCAAGCACGTCGCAGAGGTCTCCTAAAGAGGGGGAGATGTCGTCGAGAAGCGCATCGAATTCGGCGGCGTATCGATTGCGCCATGTTGCCGGGTACAACCGGGCCGCCCAACGGATCAAAGTTCTCATGCTTCTCTCATTTGGCGATTTCCGGGCCGGACAACTTGTCCGCGACAATGCAGCATCCTTCAAATGCTGACCGCCCTCGGTGGTATCCGAACGGCTGCCTGCGGGATACGCATTTGCGCAATCCAGCCGCGGTTCCCAAGGCGGCAGATCGCACCATACAACGTGCCTGAGCCCAGGCGAATGCCCGCGAAGACCTGGACATCTTCCATGATTGCGTACCCGTGCTTATCCCCGTCGGCTAGGCTTGCGAGAATGAGAATGGTCGGATCTTTCACGGTTACTACGCCTCGCGTAATAACGTATCGCGTAGTAAACTGATCGTCAAGCCGAGCATTGCTGATTCTTGCCTTTCAGTTGATGCTTGATGATGCTCGGCAATCCGGGAGCTGAACCACTGCCCCCGGGTCTGCGGAGTATGCTTATTGCATCGCAGAGGCGTCGCATCGCGCGATCTACATGCCCGCCGCGAACGCGCTCACTGCTCCGCCGGTTCCATGTGATATTGCTTGAGCTTCCGATATAGCGTGGTCTTTCCAATTCCCAGAATGCGCGCGGCCGCCAGCTTGTCCCCGGTGGTCTGGCGCAGGGTGCGCAGGATCGCGCGGCGCTCGAGTTCCTCGAGTGGCAGCAACTCATCTCTTTCCGGCACGCGCTCGCTGGTGGGATATTGCAGGCTCGACGGCAGATCCGCTACGTGCAGGATGGGACCCGAGCCCAGCGCCACCGCGCGCTCGATGGCATTCTCCAGTTCGCGAACGTTTCCCGGCCAGTCGTACGAGATTAACCGCCGCATGGCATCCTCGGAGATCGTCCGCGCTGGCCGGTGAGGATCGGAAAATTTATCCAGGAACGAAGTGACCAGCAGAGGGATGTCACTCTTACGCTCGCGCAACGCGGGAATCTTGATTTGCACCACATTCAGGCGGAAATACAGGTCCTGGCGAAAGGACCCGTTCTTGATGCCCGCATCGAGGTCCCGGTTGGTGGCCGCGATAATGCGCACGTCGATCTTTCGCCGTTCGGTCGAACCCACTGGTTTCACCTCGCGCTCTTGCAGCACGCGCAGGAGCTTGGACTGCAAATCCACGGGCATTTCGCCGATTTCGTCGAGAAACAAGGTGCCGCCGTGCGCCGTTTCCAGCAGTCCTTGCTTTCCATGCAGGGCCCCGGTGAATGCGCCCTTCACATAGCCAAACAACTCCGACTCGATGAGCGTGGGCACCAGGGACGAACAGTCCACGGGGACGAAAGTGCGGTCCTTGCGCGCCCCGGAATAATGCACACTCCGCGCTACCAGCTCCTTTCCGGTGCCGCTCTCTCCCAAAATCAGAACCGGGTACTCGTGCTGGCTGACCTTCTGAATGGTCTTGTAAACCCGCTGCATTCTCTCGGACAAACCGATGAGGCCGCCGAAGCCCGGCCGCGTGCGCAACTGCTCCCGCAAGAGTTGATTTTCCTGCTGCAGCTCGACGGCGCGCGAAGCGCGCTCCAGCCGCGCGCGCAACTCTTCGATGCGAAACGGTTTCGTGACGTAGTCGATCGCACCCATGCGGGTGGCCGCCACCGCCGAGTCAATCGTTCCGTATTGCGTTAAAACGATCACCGGAAGGTTCGGATGCGTATCGTGAACACGCTTGAGCAGTTCCAGCCCGCTGGTATGCGGCAGCATCAGATCGGTCAGTACAATGTCGACCGCGGTGTTCTCCAGGATTTCAATGGCCTCCTCCGCCGTGGCCACCATGGTCGCGTTCATGCCCGTCAACTGCGCTACTTCTCCGCAAGCCTCGCGAATGGTGGGCTCGTCATCGACGATCAGGATATTCATAGGCGCGGTTTCGCGCAGGACCACCGCTTCTTCGCTCATCATGGCTTGGTCATCCTCCGTGTCGATGTCGAACCATCGTATGCTTGCATCCCCAGTTCCATTTCAGGAACACACGATACGCCCTAATAAATACGTATATTACCTCTATTGTACTAGATATGCATCTACCGTTTTGGGAATGGGCCATGCTCGATTTCTTCGCCACCTCGCTCTAACCTTCCGGCTCTGAGTCGCTTGCAAGAACGGAACGGACCGCTCGCTTTCTGGTTCATTTTGGTCCGCAATTCACCTCGGCCTTGGTGATACCAAAAAGAAAAACGGGCCCTTCGAGGTGTACCTCGAAGGGCCCGTCAGTACTGATTCGGTTGTGGTGCCGGACCCGCTTTACGCGCCGCCGCGATTCGCGACCGCGAGTTGTGAGTCCCGGGTCACCCGTTTAGTATGTCGCACCTTCCGGAACGAAGATGAATTCGACGCGGCGGTTTTCTTTCTCCGTGCCCTTCTCCGTGGTGGCTTGGCCCGTCCGCGTCGTGCTTCGCGACGCGTCGATGCCCTTCTCTCCCAGGTAGGCCTTGGCCAGGTCCGCGCGGCTCTGCGCCAACTTCGCGGCCTTAGGCTCCTTCGGATCAGCGTAGCCAATGATGACCACTTTGGCGGTGGGGTCATTCTTTAACCGCAAGGCCACGTCGTCTCCGACGCGCTTGCAGAGGTTGTCGAAGCGCGCCACGCCGGCCTTGGTGTAGCCGCACTCGCCCACCTTGGTCGCCTGTGGCGGCGGTGGCGGCTGCTGCACGTCAACGGTGGCTTGCGCATCGGCTTTGTCGCCGCGAGAGTCGGTTACCGAGCAATTGACCTTGTAACTGCCCGGTTGCAGACCCGTGGAGTCATACGTCGCGGTCGGACCGTTGCCGGTGACCTGGCCTCCGGTTGCCGAGTAGCTGTAGGTCAGATCCAGATTGTCGGGGCTGCTGGCCGTCGAGGTAATCGTCGACTTCTCGCCAGGAGCGATCGAGCTGGGGTTCGCCGAGCAGGAAATGGTCGGCGGGTGATGCGGCTTCTCCTGGACCTGAACGTCCGCGGAGCAGGAAGTTGTGCCGCCTTTTCCATCGTCAACCTTCGCGGTCACGGTGTACGTGCCCACGGCCAAGCCTGAGGAGTTCCAGCGCGCGTCCGGCCCGGTGCCTTCCACCGTGCCACCCGTCGCGGTGTAGCTGTAGTTGAGGGGTAGACTCGCCGGGCTGCTGGCGGTCACATGAATCGCGGAAGGATCGTTGGAGCCCTGGTACACCGACGCCGGATTTGCCGAGCACGAAGCCGTCGGTGGTCCCGAGGGCGGCGGGGGTGGCGGCGGCGGGAAGCCCCAGCGAATCACCAAGCCCGTTCCTGCGCGGAAATTGTCCTGACGCCCGCTGGGATTCAGATAGATCCCGTTTGCGTTGGTCATCAGATAATCAAGTTGTGCGAATCGCCATGCAATGTGCTTAGTGAATACCACATCAACGCCGCCGCCCGCCGCTAGAGCGAAGGAGCTCTGCCGGGCGCCGCCGGTGACCTGCCCGTCGGCACGGAAATCGCCGATCAGAAATTCAATGAAAGGAACAAAATACTTCCGGCGCAGGTTCAGCCGCGGCCCGAACAGAAAGGTCTGGAAGCCGCCCTCGGGTTTCCCGGCGCCCGGGACGCTTCTGGAGAACCCATACGCGCCGGCTTCCGCCGTCAGCCCGAGCCACTTATTCGCGTTGTACGTGAATGACCCTGTTCCGCCGTTGCTGTTAAAGTTCGGGAAGCCGCTACCCGGATTAAAATTAACGAAGCTGTACATGGCCGCTAGTTCAAACTTTGGCACCAATGTTCCCGGCCCGCCTTCGTCACTGCTCGCGGCTGCTGCCGGACCAGGAAATGGCGTTGCCCGCGGAACGTCCGGAATGGCAAAGCTGCTACGCGAGGCCGCCGGAACTGCATTGGTGGACTCCGCCGCATTCGCCGCCGCCGTGGCGTCCGCCGCGGTCTTCGCCGCGTCGCGAGTGCTATCCCCCTGCTGGGCCCAGATCGGCAGAGCCAGCATCGCGCTTATCCCCACTGTTAGACACAACCTGCGCATCGTATCCTCCCAAAAGATTCACTACGAGATCACGTGTTATTCACGCGTTCACCGAAACTAACCACTACTCTCGGTAAACTGCGTCAGACGCATTTCAGCCTGTACTTGTCCTTCGCTTCCTACTTGGACCCGGCGGCACCACTCCCCAGATCTCCTTGGAACACCACCTCAGGGGTTTACTTCACTAGAAGCAACAAGATTGGTGACATAGGGTATTCCACACGTCGCGGTTTCTGCAAGCGATTCCTCCAGCCGCCCGTTTTTCCCCTTTGGTGATTTTTGCCTATTGAGACGTCTGTTTGACCCCTTCGAGGTACACCACAACCCGCCTCCGATTCTTCCTGAAATCAAAGGCGTCCCGAAACAAAATTCCTTCGCGCAAGCGCGAATTTCCTCCGAATCGCACGCCTGGCCCTTTGACACAAGCCCTCTCGTTTACCGGAGCAAAGGCCGGCCGTGGTTCAAAGGCTCGCTGCGTTTCCTCGAATTCCTGCGGCTCACCGTGAAGCGGAACTCTTGCTCGCCGCTTGACTGGCGTCCGCGTCGAATACGGTCACTTCCACGCGCCGATTTTTCTCCCGGTCGTCCCGCGTCTTCTGATCGTTTACCGGCTTGTCTTTACCCAGGCCCACGATCTGTATCCGGAAAACGGGCACGTTGTGCTGCGCCACCAGGTACGTTTGCACCGCTTCGGCCCGCCGCCGGCTAAGATTCAAGTTATATTCTGCTGACCCGGTCTTGTCCGTGAATCCCTGGATGGCGATGAAATAGCGCTTCAGATTCCCCACTTCGCCGGTCACCAGTTGGTCCAGCTGCTGTTTGCCTTCGCCGGTGAGTTCGGCGGAGTTAAACTTGAAAAGCACGGTGACGTCCCCGGCGGACTTGTAATCATCCAGGTTCGCGATGCGGTCGTTCAACTCGCCGCGCAATGCTTCCTTGACCTGATCTGATTTCTTCGAAGCCGCATCGGCCCTCCCAATCGCGTCACCTGCACGCGCGTCGGCCGAGGTGGCTTTTTCATCCGCCGCACTGATCTTGTTTTCCGCTTCGTCCAGCTGCTTTTGGGTGTTCTGTTGCTTTTGATCTACCGCGCCAACCTTCGCATTGACTGGGTCCACCTGGTCCGCCACATAGCGCTTCGTTGCGCAACCTCCCAGCAACATCACACCAGCCAGAATTGTGACTTCCACTCTCTGCATGGGTTCCTCCTCCCGACAGGCTTCGATCCGCCAAGCCGCACAGCAAAAGGGCATGGCCAGGCGGACGCGGGCTGGCCACACGTTCGCCCCATCGGGCACGCTCGCAACTTTAGATGAAACAACCAGCCACTTGGGTGGCAACATCTTCGAACTTAAAGACCAGTCTCTCCGCCGATTTCGGCTGCCTCTGCGTACCTTGCGAGGGTCGGCGGCATCTGATCTTCACCAGCTTGAAACCGGCTCCCGCGCCTCCCCGCACGTGGAGCGCCGGGTCCCGCTTGCGTTCGTTGCGGGACCCCGTGGCACCATTGCCCCTGCTGCCGGTGCAGCCGCATTTTCAGGAGAGAAACTATGAAACTCGCAATCAGCGCAGCATTGCTGGCCCTGGCCATAGGCACGCCCGCCTATGCCTTCCAGGAGCCGGACAAGGACAAAGAAAAACCCCCGCAAGAACAGCCCAGGAAACAGGAACCCGAACACCAGCAACCCGCCGAAAAAGAAAAGCAACCACAGGAGAAGCCGCAGGAAAAACAGCCTCCGCGCGACAATCAGAAGCAAGACAAGGAACCCGCTGACCACGCGCGACAAACGGATAAGGCGCAACAGCAGAACGAAAAGCAACAGCAACAAACCGTCAAGCAGGAACAACAAGCCGAAAAAGACCGCGCCAGGCAGGAGCGCGCGACCCCTGAGCAATCGCAGCGCGACGCGCACAATAACGTGCAACCAGCGCAACGTGACGGAGGCAATCGCAACGTCCGCCGCATACCCGACCAGGATTTCCACGCTCACTTCGGACGGGAGCATGCATTCCGCGTCGCTCGCCGCGACGATCGCCGCTTCAATTACGGGGGCTATTGGTTTGTTTACAGCCAGCCATGGCCTGGAGACTGGAGTTACGACGACGACGTTTACGTCGACGAGATCGATGGCGAATATTATTTGATCGACCCAGTCCATCCGGGAATTCGCCTGCTGCTGATCGTTGCGAGTTGACCCGCGCTCGGCAAGGGCCGAAGAGTTTCGGCCCTTGTCTTGCACTGGCAATTCAAGATGTAGAGTCAACAAAGCGACGGTTCGCCAACATCGAACCTTAAGGTTGTCTAATTAAAGGTTGTCTAATTATGCCGCGATCACCCGCGCCCAATTTCAGGAGCCTCCATGCCGTTCTCACGTACTTTCACCGCTCTGAGTCTCTGCTCGGCAGCCCTCGTCTTGGCGAGTTGTGTGGGCTGCAACACCAATGATCCCGACCAGCGCGCGCGCGACGAAAAAACCCGCGACGAAGTCGCCAAGGCCACCGAGCGCGCCAAGCCGGCCATCGAGGACGCCGGAAGAAAACTGGGCGAAGCCGCCCACGACGCGGCCGACCAGGCGCGCGCCGCCGCGGAAGGTGTCCGCGAAGGCTGGAACAATGGCCAGCACCCGTTGGTCGACCTCAACTCCGCTTCCGAAAGCCAGCTCTTGGATCTTCCAGGCATCAATCGCCCCGCCGCCCGCAAAATTATTGAGGGCCGCCCGTATCACGACAAGCACGATTTGATCGATAGAGGCATTCTCTCCGGCGCAACCTACCAAAAAATTCGTGATCAGGTGACCGCTAAGTAGCGGTGTCCTTCCCAATGCTCCCGCGCGGCCCCTTTGCGGCGAGATACTCACAGAACTACGGCGCGCATCTCGCCCGCCGCGCCTCGGTGGATTGCATCGGTATATTGCAATGGTCTGGCGACCGCCCCCAGCAGCTGGTCGTCGCGTGTAACGGATTCCCGGTATAGACCTGAACTCGTTCCTCAGGCATGATGTCAGTGCTGAATAATGCTAGTGCTGAAAGATTCCGCAGCACCGCCAGCCCTCGAAGACCTCTCGCAAGGATGCTGATCGAAGAATGCCACTGAAACCGTTCAACGGCTGGGATTACCTTCTCTGCGCAGTCGCCTATTTCCTCATCGGGATCGCGGCCGTGCCCAAGTTTGCCTCACTGATCATCGGCCACTAATCGATCTGACGCAAGGACGGCGCAGGCATCTCTGCCTGTGCTCTTACGACTACAATTCTCCCCAGCCGGGAAACTCGAACGCGGATCACGCAGCACCGTGACGTTTGCCGGACGCCAACGATCTTTCCCAGCGCGCCGGCCGGTGGCACATGGAGGTGCGCTTGTGCTCTTATACCGAACAGCACAATCCTGGGTTCCCGGAGGCGCGAAAGAATACGATGGCCGAATTTCCCAAATTTGACCTGACCGGCAAGGTGGCCCTGGTCACTGGTGCCGCGCGCGGCCTGGGACGCGCCATTTCCCTCGCGCTGGGCCATGCGGGAGCGGACGTCGCACTCGGCCTCCGCGACATTGGCACCGGGCGCGATCTCGGCCGCGAAATCGAATCCATGGGCCGTCGCACGCTTCCTCTGCAAATGGATGTTACCGACCTCGATCAGATCACGCGCAGCGTCGTGGGCGCCGCTGCGCATTTCGGCAAGCTCGACATCCTGGTCAATAACGCGGGCGGCGGCTTCACCAATCTCGCCCTCGACGTCCCGGAAGAAGAATTCGACGCAACCGTCACCATCAACCTGAAGGCGACGTTCTTTGCGGCTCAGGCCGCGGCGAAAACCATGATTCGACAGAACGGCGGCCGCATCATCAATATGAGTTCGCAAGCCGGATTCGCCGCGCTGCCAACAGAATCCGTCTATTGCGCCAGTAAGGCCGCGGTCTCGCACCTCACCAAATGCCTGGCCGTCGAATGGGGCCAGCACAACATCACGGTCAATGCCGTCGCGCCCACATTCATCTCCACGCCCGGCACCGACGAAGCCCTCTCGGATCCCGCGTTTCGCGCCGACGTCATCGAACGCATCGCCGGGCTGCATCGCATCGGCGAACCCATGGATGTTGCCGGGGCCGTCGTATTCCTCGCATCGCCTGCCGCCTCTCTCATCACCGGTCACACCATTCTCATTGATGGAGGTTGGACCGCGCGATAATTCGCTTCATAATTCAAAAGCGTCGGCGATTCGGTGGTCCGGAAAAAGCCCGCAAAAACCAGCCATGAATAAAATCTCCGTACTCGACACCAATTGGGTCGGCCATCCAAAATCCATTGCCGCCGCGCTTCTCGAATCCGAAGACCATCGCGCCATTATCGATCCCGGCCCGGAATCTACGCTGGCCACGCTGCGCGACCAACTGCGCCTCCACGGTCTGTCGGTCGCGGATCTCGACGCCATCCTGCTTACGCATATCCATCTGGATCACGCCGGCGCCACGGGCGCGCTGGTGCGCGAAAATTCCGCGCTGACCGTCTACGTCCACGCCAGCGGTGCGCGTCACCTGGCCGATCCAGCGAAATTATTGGCCAGCGCCACGCGCCTGTGGGGCGACGACCTCAAGATCCTGTTCGGCGAAACGCTGCCGGTCCCAGCGCAAAATATCCGTATCATGGAGGGCCCGCAAACGCTCACCCTTGGCGGCCGTAAACTCGACGTCGTCTACACGCCCGGGCACGCCTCTCACCACGTAAGCTACTTCGACGACGACGCAGGAGTAGCGTTCGTCGGAGACACCGCCGGAATCCGCATCGACAACGGCCCCTATATTCTTCCCGCCACGCCTCCGCCTGACATCGACCTCACTCTCTGGGACCAGTCCTTCGCTACCATTCTCGGAACGCCGACCCACGCGCCTGTTCCTGACGCATTACGGTTATTCCGATAATCCCGCCGCGCACATCGCCGAATTTCGCGAACGGCTTCACCACTGGGCCGACGTCGCCGAAGAAGCTCTCGCCTCGGCCGCCGCCGATTCCACCGCACAAGATCCCGACGCACGCGATGCCGCAGCCATGAGCGCGTTCATTAAGAAATCGCGTGCCGAAATGGATGAGAAGCTAGGCCCCGCCGAAGCCGAACACCACGCCTTCACCGGCGCGCTAGACCTCAGTTTCCGAGGGTTAGCGCGTTACATCCGCAAACGCAACGAAGCCGCGCCTTGATCAGCGAACCGGAAGGCGTGACAAAAATGAGCCGGAAGCCTGACCAGAGGCCAACGATTGGAGTCAGGGGACTACGAGTTAAGCCGGTTCGGATTCGGCGGGGCCGGACGCCGGAACTTCCGGCGGCAACGGGGGTGCGATTTCGGCGGCCGAAGGTTCCGGCGCGGCCGTGGAATCCACGCGAGCGGCCAGCGCTTCGACAAGAAGATCGACGATCTTTTTGGCGTTCACGCCGTCAGGGTCTTTGTCGGGATTGTACTGCGCCACGTCCAACCCCAGCAGGTTCTTGCTGCGTGCGAATTCTCTCAGAGCGTCGCGAACCTCCTCCAAGCTCAATCCGCCGCTGGCCGGCACATTCACCGGCGGAAAGTCTTCCTGGCTGAGGACATCCAGATCCAGATGCACGACGAACTCGCGAGTGTCGGCGTGCATAAGATTTAATGCATCGGTTGCCGCGGCGCTCGCGCTCTTTGCGGCGATCTCTTCCGCGGAAACGTGGCGCAACGGAGACTTGCTCAGAAATTCCTGTTCGGGCGGATCGAGCCTGGTGATTCCGAACAGCGTGACGTCGGGCTCGCGGACCAGTGGCGTTTCTCCCCAGAAGCGCACCAGTTCCGGCGCGCCGCGCCCGATGATGTGCGCGACCACCATGCCGTCGATACGCCCGGACGGTGTCGATGCGGGCGTGTTCAGGTCGGCGTCACGGTCGAACCACAGCAAATTGATGTGCTTGTAATAGCGGCGGGCTGCGGTGAGCAAGCCGATGGATTGCGCGCAGTCGCCACCCAGCACCAGCACCAGCGCGCCGCTTTTCATGGCCACTTCGGCGTGAACCTTTAAATCGTTAAGGCCCGCGACGATGGCGGGAAGATTGCGGGCGCGCCGATGTTCTTCATCGTCAGCGAAAAGACGGGGAGCACAGTCTCCATAGTCGATGACTTCGAATCCAACGCCCTGCAGGCGCTCGACGAGTCCGGCAGCGCGCAAGGCAGCGGGAGCTTTCTCGGAGCCGGGCAAAAACGCGGCGGCGCTCGACGGCGCGCCGATCAAGGCAATCTTCTTCGGCTGACGGGCGATTTTGACCGCCAAAGTTTGGCTCCTTGTATTGTGTTTCCCAGCGCGAGGCTGGGCTACGGCTTACGTATTGGTTCGCTCGTTTACCGCATCCGAGCGCGCCTATAACTGGCCCCTGATCCTCGAACAGTCTAAGGCGACAGCGAAAAACTTTAAGAAAGCCAGTTCGCAACTTCGGCGAACTGATTCGCCGGGCTAAAGCCCGGGGCCTACATGCCCGCATCGGCGGGCGCATCCTCGGCTGTTACCGGCGCGGGGCTGCCGCGATGGTGGCCAGCTCCGGCGGCAAGGTGAAGCGCACGTCCTCGCGAATCAGATCGAGATCGCGCTGATCCGTGAAGCCAATCTCGGCGAGACGGTTGCTAACTTGCTCGACCAGCACTTCGGGAGCGGACGCTCCGGCCGTTAGGCCAACTCGCTCGATCCCTTCCAGCCACTGCGGATCGATGTCCTTTGCGGAGTCGATGAGCTGCGCTTTCACTCCACTTCGCTGGGCCACTTCCACAAGGCGGTTGGAATTCGAGCTGTTCGGGGAACCGACCACAAGGATGAAGTCCACATCCTTGGCGACCTGTTCCACCGCTTCCTGGCGATTTTGCGTCGCATAGCAGATGTCGTCGCTGGCGGGGCCTTTGATGGCCGGGAATCGCTGGCGGAGGCGCGCGACGATTTCTTGAGTATCGTAAAGGCTGAGCGTCGTTTGCGTCAGAAAAGAAAGCTTGTCGGGCTCGGCTACTTCCAAGGCGTCCACGGCGGCGACGGAATCCACCACGATAGTGCGGTCGGGGGCTTCGCCGGAGGTGCCCACGATTTCCTGGTGATCGCGGTGGCCAATCAGAATGATGGTGCGCTTCTCACGCGCAAACTTGAGGGCCTCCAGGTGAACTTTGGTCACCAAGGGGCAAGTGGCGTCGATCACTTTGAGGGAGCGTTCCTTGGCCTCGTCGCGCACCGTGGGAGGTACTCCGTGGGCGCTGAAGACCAGCACCGCCCCGTGGGGCACGTCGCCTATGGCTTCCACGAAAATGGCGCCGCGGCGGCGTAACTGCTCGACTACATAGGTGTTATGCACAATTTCGTGGTGCACGTAAACCGGCGCGCCATAGGCTTCCAGTGCCAGCTCCACGATATCCACGGCGCGCACCACACCCGCGCAGAAACCTCGCGGTCTGATTCTTAGCAGTACTTTTCCATTCTTCTCGATCGGCATCGTCATCCTAAGGTACAATTTCGCAAGAATCTATCATACCTCACTCTCCCGTCAGTGCCACTTTTCCGTTGCGGAAATTCGTCGTGGTAATAAGGCAACCTGACCGGATTTAACGATCCCGGCCCTGACCAGCAATCGTCCATTTTGGCGCTGGTCTAGCGGCCTGCCGAAACCCAAACTGGCGAGATGCCTGCTACCGAAATGAAGGTCGATCCCGTCGTGCTGGAGGGCATTCACGTTCGGCTGGAGCCGCTGTCGCGAAAACACACTACGGGATTGTGCGAGGTCGGACTGGAGGAGCAGTTGTGGCGCTGGAT
Source organism: uncultured Acidobacteriota bacterium (assembly GCA_963810355.1). Lineage (GTDB taxonomy): Bacteria > Acidobacteriota > Terriglobia > Acidiferrales > UBA7541 > Acidiferrum. The sequence continues at coordinate 140,449 of CAWENU010000018.1, read as the reverse complement.
TCCCACTCCAGTGCGGACGGCGGATGACATGGCGGCTTACGTTGAATTGGCCTTAAAGGAACAGGCAAATGGCGTGTCACTGCCGTTCGCGCAGATCGAGAAGGCTACCGGACGGGTGATCGGCAGCACACGCTACATGAATATCGATCGGGCACATCACCGCGTAGAGATCGGCTGCACGTGGATCGGACGCGAGTGGCAGCGCACGGCCGCAAACACGGAGGCGAAATACTTGCTGCTCAGGCACGCGTTCGAAACGCTGGGCTGCATGCGCGTGGAACTGAAGACGGATTCGCTGAATCAGAAATCGCGCGCGGCGATTTTGCGGATTGGTGCGAAGGAAGAGGGAATTTTCCGGAATCATATGATGACGTCCACCGGGCGGATCCGGCATACCGTGTATTTCAGCGTGATCGATTCGGAATGGCCGGAGGTAAAGTCGCGACTCGAACGAAAGCTGAACCGCTGACGCGAGAAGTCAAATAGCCTGGTAGACCGAGTTCACTCGTGTATCTTGAAGGCCAGGCGCACTGTTCGCGTGCTTGGGATCCCAACCAGCGCCTCTCACTGCGTCTTGCGACCTGCTTCTTCGGATAGTCTGCCCACAAGTTCAACGAAGAGCGGAGACCATTTGGAGAACCCGAGTACTCGGGAGAAACGGCGCAGTGAGCGCGTGAAGTTCAGTGTGCCCGTCATCGTCATGACCGAAACGCCCGAACGTCAAAGGGCGCAGGAAGTAACGCACACCATCACCGTGAACGCGCACGGCGGTCTGTTCAAGCTGAAGATGGAAGTCCTTCCGGGTCAGCCCATGATCCTCACCAACATGCAAACAAAACTGGAACAACGCTGCCGGGTGGTGCGCGTGGAATATTTGCCAGGCGCGCAGCTTGGAGTTGCCTTTGAATTTGAGAGGCCCGCGCCGGAGTTCTGGTCCGTGGAATTTCCGCCCGTCGATTGGAATGCGGTGCCGTCGAAGTCCTGACTTCCAGGAAATGGACGGCGGCGCGTGCTTCGTGGATTTGCGGCGTTCTGCTATCCTCCCGGTCCATGTCATCGGTTGAAAATAAAGAGCAGAGGCTGACCGAGGCGTGGTGGTTTTTTCCCGCGCTGATTGCGGTGATTTATTTTGCCGCGCATATGGCGACCGCCACGCGCTACGGATACTTTCGCGATGCGCTCTACTACCTCGCTTGCTCGGAGCATCTCGATTGGGGTTACGTCGACCAGCCGCCGCTGATCGCGCTGATTGCGTGGATCGCGCGGCACACTCTGGGGACTTCTCTGCGGGCGCTGCTGGTTTGGCCGGCGCTGGCGGGTTGTGGGCGAATTCTGCTGACGGCGGCATTCGCGCACGAATTGGGAGCGCGGCGATTCGGCACGGCGCTGGCGGCCATGCTCGCCGCGACGCCCGCCGTCTGGTACGTCATCGATCACCAGTTCGCGATGAATGCGCTGGAGCCTCTTTTCTGGACGGGATGCGCGTTTGCCCTGCTGCGCATGATCCGCACCGGGAACGTCAGGTTATGGCTGACGTTTGGCGCAATCGGCGGGCTTGGGCTGGAGAATAAATACTCCATGGGCTTTTTCGCGTTGGCGCTGGTCGCCGGATTGTTGCTGACGCCGCAGCGTAAGTTGCTGTTTACTCCCTGGCTGCTGGCGGGCACCGGCCTGGCGCTGCTGATTTTTCTGCCCAATCTTCTGTGGAATATTCATCATCATTGGCCGTTCCTGGAATTGATGCACAACATCCGTGCTTCGGGCCGCGACGTGGTGCTCTCGCCGCTAGCCTTCCTTAGTCAACAGATCCTCATCATGACGCCACTGACCCTGCCGTTTTGGCTTGCGGGATTGCTGTTCTATCTTTTTTCCCGACAAGCTAAGGACTACCGCGCCTTTGGATGGGCATTCCTGATCACCATCGGTTTTTTCATCCTCGCCCACGGCAAGAATTACTATTCCGCGCCCGCGTATCCGATGGTGGTGGCGGCGGGAGGCGTCGTGAGTGAACTGTTGCTGCGGGCGCGACGCTTCGAATCGCATCCTGCGCTTCGCCGCAGCCTGCAGGCAGCCTGTTTTGTTTGGCTGGTGCTCGCGATTGCGCCGATGTTGCCCGTCACTTTGCCGGTTCTGCCAGTGGATACCTATTTGCGCTACCAGGAACATTTGCCGTTCGAGGTGCCGCGCTCGGAACGTGGGCACATGGGAGCGCCGCTGCCGCAGCACTATGCGGACGAATTTGGCTGGCCGGAGATGGTAGCCGCGTTGGCGCGGGTCTACCATTCGCTGCCGGAGGACCAGCGACGCAGAACCGCCATCCTCGCCGACAACTATGGCGAGGCCGGTGCCATCGATTTCTTCGGATCGCAATACGGGCTACCCAAAGCGATCTGCCCGCATCAAAATTACTTCTTGTGGGGACCCCGCGATTACACCGGCGAGATTATGATTCTGGTCGGCTCGGCCACTATCAACGAAGCGAGGCCATTCTTCGATTCGGTTGAGCCGGTGGCGGAACTGGATAACCCTTATGCTATACCCCATGAGAACCGGCCGATCCTGCTGGCCCGCGGGCTGAAGGGAAATCTGCAGCAACTCTGGCCGCGGTTGAAAAAGTGGGACTAGCCACGACCGGCGCATTACCCTCGACGGCACAACCCCCGCGGCCTCTCCTACAACTATTCCAGCAGCCTGGTGTTAGATAAATGGGTAGGAATGTAGCTCTACAGGAGTTTAGCGATGGCATTTTGGTGCTTTCCCAGAATGAAAATGACGGCGCTGGTGGTGGTCGTGTGCCTGAGTGGCTTGGCGCTGGCCGGGTGCGACGAAAATGTGCAAATAACGCGCGATCGGGACGTTCGTATCGCGAAGGGCATGACCTGGGCGTGGCAGCCCGAGCCGGGCAGTGCCGCAATGGTTGGCCGGGATAATCGTCGAGTAACTTCGCGCGACACCCGGGGGCGCGACCAAGCCCCGGTGCGCGACAACAACGCCCAGAACGATATCGTCCGCGATCGCGTGAAGATGGCCATCCAGCAAACCCTGACGGCTAAAGGGCTGGTGCAAGTCAGTGATCCCGCCGTCGCGGATTTTCTGGTCGACTATCACTTCGCGGTGGATCACCGGAGTGAAACCATCGAAACGGTCTATCCCGGCGCTTATCCCGGCCTGGTTTGCGGACCCTACGGGTGCTATCGAGGCTGGGGCTACGGGCCGGCGGCCGTGGGCTATGAACGGGTCCACTTCCGCGAAGGAACAATCGTGTTCGACCTCACGCAGCGTATCAATAACCACCTGGTGTATCGCGCCGTTGGCCAAAAGCCCGTGAAGCGCGATGCGTTCTCTCTGACGCAGGACGAAATCAACGGGCTGGTGAATCATCTGCTTAAGGATCTGAAACCCCAAAAGTAACGTAGCCGGACTCGATTGCACGATCTGAAAGAGGGAGTAAGCATCGTCGCTTGCTCCCTTTTTTGTTTCTCCGCGCGGTTACGGCAACAGGCCGAAGGCAACCACGCTGTTCTGCGTGCCGATATACACTTTGCCGTTGACGATCATCGGCGTGATGAACTTGTTGCCAGAGAATTGGTCGCGGCTATTAGCGGCTTGATTTGAGTTATATAACTCGGTGGCTAGGTTAGTGGCATCGTAAGCGTGCAGCACGCCGGTGCCGCCATTTTCCACGACCCAGACGATGCCATTACTCGAACCATTCGCCGAGATCGCGGGTGTCGCGCCAGGATAGCCGAACGTATGGGTGCTCTTCGATGAGGGCGAAGTCGCCAGCTTTCCGCCGGAGATAGGAAACGCCTTAATCGAATCGCCGACGGAGCCATAGTAGACCGTGCCATTGAAGTAGCTGGGTTTCGACCAGACGCCGCCGGAGATCTGACCAGTGATCTGTTGATAGATATTGTCCTGGCTGGCGTTGAATTTGCCCATGTTGTCGCGATCGACGACGTAAATGATCGAGTCTTTTCCGGATCCTACCGCGAGATGACGCGTTTTTCCGCTCCCGTCCACAATGTCCGGCAAGAGCAGCGGTCCACCGCTCCCGAAATCGGTGTCCGCGTTTGATTCCGACACGGTGTTCAATGGCGTGAAGTAGTCGAGTAGCGTCAATGGCGCCGACGAAGAAATTTTGGCGAAGCAGTTGCCGCAATTCTTGTTCGCTGGGAATCCGTTGCCATCGAGCGAGGTCCCGAAGTCGCCGTTGCCAACAATGAAATAAATGTTGCCGGCAGCATCCGCCGCGGGCGCCGTGCCCGACATCCAGATGCCGCCCTCGTTGCCGTTCGGAACGAGATTTACGACGCTGGATTGCGCGAGGGTGTCGGCGCTGTACGCCATCACCCACGAAGTGTACGGCCCACCGTCGCAATGCGAGCCCCACGTGGTATAAATCGTGCCTCCCACTTCCAGCAGACCAGGCCGCTCGTTGTATTGCTTCGGATCGAAGACCACGTTTCCGTTCGAACTGTTCGCGCCTGTACCTGGGTAAGTTGCCGTTATGGTGGTCGGGCCGCCGAACAGTTCCGCGCCGGTCGTCAAATTGAGCGCGTGGATGCGGTGAATATAGTTGCCGCCGGAAGTTTTCGACACCGCGATCAAATAAATGGCGTTGCGTGCCCGGTCGATGACCGGCGTGGAAGTAATGCCGATCTCCGGAGTAACTTGGCCGCAGCCGCGATCATCGCTGGAAGTCTCTCCCGAGGCCAGCATGGATTTTTGCCAGAGGATCGTACTTGTGCCGCCGTTGACGCTATCGGCGTCAAAGGCATACACGCTATCGTGCTCGGTCACGACGTACAGAACGTTTTTCGTTCCGTTATTTGGGATCGCGACGTTGGAAAGATAGAGCGGCTGCGCGTCCACGTGGCCATCAACGGTGAACGAACCGAGCTTTCCGAATTTGGTCGGATTCACGTTGGCGGGAGTCAGCACGGTCTCGTTGAGGTTTTGCCCGGTGCGCAGGTTGTCGTAGTGATAGGTCGTCACGTCAACCCCGGAGGGCGGCGTGGTGACGGGATTCACGGTCAGCGTCGCAGAGGTGCTGGTGACGCTCCCTGCGGAATTCGTGACCACCACATCAAATGTAGACCCCGTGTCCCCGGTGACGGTGGCTGGCGTCGAATAACTTGCGGAGATGGCGCCGCTGATATTGGCCCCATTCTTCTGCCATTGATACGTGGGCACAGGCGTGCCGGTGGCAACGACGCTAAATGTCGCGGCTTGTCCCGCGGTAACCGTCTGATTCGCAGGCTGCGCGGTGATTTTCGGAGCGGCTGTGGCTGCAGACGAAACCGTCAGAGTCGCCGCATTGCTGGTCGCGCTGCCCACCGAGTTTGTCACCACCACGCGGAACTGCGAACCGTTGTCCGCGGTCGTTGTCGCAGGGGTGGTATAGGTCGACGAGGTCGCGCCTGTGATATTTGCGGTGTTCTTCTGCCACTGGTAAGAGAGCGGAGCCGCCCCCGTCGCGATCACACTGAACGTCGCCGTTTGTCCCGGCGTTACCGCTTGGCTTGCCGGCTGGGTGGTGATGGCCGGAGGTGCGCTGGCCGCATTGACCGTGAGCGTCGCGGCAGCACTCGTTACCGTTCCAGCCGAATTGCTTACCACCACGCCGAATTTTGACCCGCTGTCCGCCATCGTCGTTGCCGGCGTCGTGTAACTTGCCGAGGCCGCGTTTGCGATGTTCGCCCCATTCTTCTGCCACTGATAGCCCAGCGGAGCGCTTCCCGTAGCGGTTACGGTAAACGTCGCAGCCTGTCCCACGGTAACGTTCTGACTCACGGGCTGCGCGGTGATCGATGCCGCGGTTGGTGTACCAGACGTGTTGCCCGGATTATTGGCGGTCACTGCGCCGGCGCAACCCACCAGCGCGGATGCCGCCAGCAGGATCGTAAAGAATGTTGTGATCTGGTTGGCGCAAGCTGATCGACGCACGCGTAAGCCCCCGTGGAATTCGCCGCATTTCCGGTTCCGACTGATTGCGGGTTCGACAAGGATCGAAACGTGCCGCACAAACCAGTGCGACGCGACCCTGGATGCACTCAGGTTAGGCATCGCGCGCGCGATTTACATCTGGCCCGGGGGACAGTTGTGGGCCATCGTCCCTGCGTATCTTGGGATTAGGCCGCGCACCTGCCCCGCGGCCAGGAGGTCCCACCTCACCGCTAAGCCGACCCTGCCCCCCACCGATCGTCCGTGCCGCGTCTTGCCAGCGTGTTCCCTTCCTTTTATCCTCGGTATCTCTATGCTCCTGGAAAACAAGGTCGCGCTGGTCACCGGTTCAGGCCGCGGCATTGGCCGCGCCATCGCCCGGCTGTTTGCCGACGAAGGCGCTGCAGTGTTTCTCACCGCCCGTACCGAAATGGAACTGGCCGCCACCGCCGGCGAGATCAATGGCGCAACACACAATCATGAGGCTGCGAGTTTCGTCACCGCGGACCTTGCGCGCGAAGACGGCTGCATCCGCGTGATCGCCGCGGCTCGCGAGAAATTTGGACGCATCGACATTCTGGTCAACAACGCGGGGCACTACGGACCGGTCGTTCCCGTCGAGGAATATCCACTCGCGGAATTCGATGGCGTGATCGCCGTGCACCTTCGCGCCGCATTTCTCCTGAGCAAACTGGTGCTGCCGGAGATGTACGATCGCGGGTCCGGCGTAATCCTGAATATCTCCAGCCTCTCCGCCAAATCAGCCTTTGGATGGGGTTCGGCTTACGCCGCGGCAAAAGCAGGCATGTTGGGACTTACGCGCGTCACCGCGGCGGAAGCGGCGCGCAAAGGCGTCCGCGTCAACGCACTCTGCCCGGGACCTGTCACCGAAACGCTCATGTCCAAGGAACTCGGCGCCACCCTCGCGCGCAAGCTGGGGGTCAGCCCGGAAGAACAATTAGCGGGATTTTTGAGCACTTTGCTGCAAGGGCGGGGACAGACGGCGGACGAAATCGCTGCCGCGGCGTTATTTCTTTGCTCCGGACAATCCAGCGCCATAACCGGCCAATCGATCAACGTAGACGGTGGCGCGGCCTTTTTCTGACGCCCCGGCTGACCAGCTTTTAACCCCTTGCAATTCGTTGACTTGCACCGCGTGTAACCCTAGAATCCTGTCACCGCTGCACTGGATTTACCATGCTGGGCAAAACCATTTCGCACTACCGGGTTACCCAAAAATTGGGTGCCGGAGGCATGGGCGTAGTCTACAAAGCTGTCGACCTGAAGCTCGAACGCACCGTCGCCCTCAAGTTTCTCCCTCCCGACATTGCCGTCACCGACACAGACCGCGAGCGCCTCGTTCGCGAAGCGCGCTCCGCGTCCGCCCTGGATCACCCCAACATTGGCGTCATCCATGGGCTGGAAGAGTCCGACGACCATCAGTTCTTCATCGTCATGGGCTATTACGAAGGGGAAACGCTTTCCCAAAAGCTCACCCAGGGCGTGATGCCGGCGAAGGAAGCGCTTGATCTGGCCATCCAGATCGCCAAAGGCCTCAGCGCCGCTCACTCTCACAACATCGTTCATCGCGACATCAAGCCTTCGAACATCATCATCACCAACGATGGCCTCGTGAAGATCGTCGATTTTGGCTTGGCCCGCTTGGTCGCCTCCGCCAGCGCCACGCAATCTATCTCCTTGACCGGCACACTTCCTTACATGGCTCCGGAGCAAATTCTCGGCGAACCCGTCGACCAGCGCTCCGACGTGTGGGCGCTCGGGGTGATTCTTGTGCAGATGCTTACCGGGAGCCACCCGTTCGTGCGCCCAAATACCGCGGCGATGACCTTTGCCATCCTGAACCAGCCGCCGGCGGCTCTCGACGCGGTCCCCGAAGTCGCACGCCCGTTGGTATACCGGACTCTTTCCAAGAAACCCGAACACCGCCAGGCCAACGCCTCGGAACTATTGAAGGATCTGGAAGCAGCCCGCGTGCAAATCACCTCCACACCCCCGCCTGCCGAAGAGCCGACCATGACGCGCAGTCTCAGCCCGCGCGAATTGAAAAAAATGGTCGAGAACGCATCGACACCGCGTTGGAGCAAAGGCCCCACCCGATGGGTTACTCGCGCAGCGCTGGTGGCCCTGGCGCTGATCGTGGTTTTGACCGGCGTTTTGTTTTTGCCGCCCGTGCGCGAGCAACTCGCCGGCATGGTCTACGCCAGCACCGAAAAACACATCGCCGTCCTGCCCTTTCAGAATGCCGGCAACGATCCGGAGTTCGAGCCGGTCGCCAATGGACTCATGGACGCACTAACCAACGAGATGTCCAACCTGGAAGCCGCCCAGAAATCTCTCTGGATCGTCCCGGCCAGCGAGGTGCGAAGTCACAAGATCAACGACGCGGCTTCCGCCTATCGCGACCTAGGTGCCACCATGGTCGTCCAGGGCAGCGTCCAGAGAAAAGGACCGGCCGTGTCTTTAACTGTCGTGCTGATTGACGCCAAGCGGCTGCGGCAGATTGGTTCCGTACAGCTTGAAGACAACTCCGGCAATCTCGCCGTAGTCCAGAACGAAGCAGTGTTTCGCCTGGCGCGCCTGATGCGAGTAAAGGTTTCCGATTCTGCCGCGGCGGCCCTCACCACCGCTACGCCCGGATCCTATGAGTCCTACCTCAAAGCGCTCGGCTATATGCAGCGCTACGACAAGCCCGGCAATGTCGATCAAGCCATCGCCGCATTGAATTCCGCCGTACAATCGGACCCGCGCTTTGCCCTCGGCTACGCCACCCTTTGCAATGCGTACCGCATGAAATATGCGCTGGAGAACGACCCCGCTCTCATCGGTCAAGCCTTCACGAATTGCGAAAAAGCCGCCCAACTCGACGATCGCCTTCCCGCCGTTCATCTCAATCTCGGCCGAATCAACACCATGCTCGGCAAAAACGACATCGCCCTTCAGGAGTACCAAAAAGCTCTGGACATGAACCCCCGCGACGCCGACACCTTCATGAGTTTGGCTGGTGCCTACGAGCGCCTGAACCGCCCGGTCGACGCCGAGGACAATTACAAGCGCGCCATTGCGCTGCGCCCCGATTACTGGAACGGGTACCTGTCGCTAGCTATCTTCTATGATCGCCAGCACCGCGTGCAGGACGCCATCGCTCAATTTCAACGCGTCATCGAACTCACTCCCGACAACGCCACGGCCTACAGCAACCTGGGCGCCGAGTACATGAATATTGGCGACGCCAAGTCCGACGCAAACGCCGAGGCCGCTTTAAAAAAATCCCTTCAGATCGCCCCCAACTACGCCGCCTATTCCAACCTCGGCTATCTTTACTATAGCCAGCATCGCTATCCCGAAGCTGTCCAGGCTTTACGACAGGCGCTCGCCCTCAACGACAAAGACTGGCGCGTTTGGGCCAACCTCTTCGTCTCTTACCAATGGCTTAAAGACGAGGCCGGCATCGGCCCGGTGCGACAAAAAACCATCGAACGTCTCGAACAGACGATTGCCGTAACGCCACAGAATGCCAAAGCACATTCGATGATCAGCATTCTGTACGGAAACGAGAACCGCGACAAAGCGCTCTCTCACGTGCGCACCGCGTTAGCTCTGGAGCCTAAGAACGTGGACGTCCTCTCCGATGTAGCCACTACCTATGAAGAACTCGGCGATCGCAATCATGCGATTCAATACGCGCGCCAGAGTTTGCAGAATGGCAGCAGCCTAAGCGACCTTCAAGGCCAGTACGGACTTCAAAGCGTCCTGGCCGATCCAGGTTTCCGCTCCGGCGGAAAGCAATAATATCGGAAAGGAGAATTACAAATGTCCAGTCCCGCTAAAGGTATGGAATTAGAGGGGCCCTACTTTGCCAATCAAATCGTCACAGTTCAGAACGGAGATGTAGACAAGAAAGTCGTACGCGTGAAACCACGCGGTACCGTTCAGTTCGTCAACAAGGACAAAATCAACTACACCGTGCGTCTTCAGTTGAACGGCCAGAATGCGCACGCCGACGTTGATCTCCTGCTTCTGGCACTCGGCGAAGCCACACTCGTCGCTGATCCGGCTATCATACGAGGCGAGTGCACGTACGAATTAGTGAAAACAAATCTGGACGACCTGGCTTCCGAGGAAGAAGCTGCCGCGCCCCCCGCTGCGGCCGAGACGACGGAAGAGAGTTATCCCGTAAGCCCCGCGGTCACCAGGTCGGGAGCGCAGGGAGGCGGCGGCACCATCATAATCGGCGCATAAGTAGCCGGTCGCTGCCGTTCGACACTCGCTCAATTTCTGTTTAGCCCCGCGTTACGCCTGCGCGCCCGCACCGCGTAGGTGTGCGCTAAGCTGTGCTCAACTTGCCCAAATCTAGATTTTGCAGTCGATCCATTTACTTTGCCGAATGACGCCGCGCTCGTCCGTTGCCGCGGCGTACCCGCATTCTTTGTCGGTCGCGTCTTCGAGCAGCAAGTCATATCCCTTGCCGCCTTGCGTCACGTTAAGACGCAGCGTCCACCCCGGCAAAATCTCCGGGCTCTTCGCGAAATGTGCCGTCGCGAACTCCGGAATGTGGGCCAGACACTCCTTCTCGAATTCGATAAACTCCTTACTCGCTAAGAGGTCGTCCCAGCTCACGTACGAACCGTGCCCCACTCGATAGCCGGCTTCCACCGTGTTGATTGATCGCAGGAGTCCGACAGCCATAGAGTGTCGGCTGTCCGCGTCTGTAGGCTCTACCACTGCGTTTTGTCCATATTGGGGAATGGCTGCTCCCAGCGTCATCGCGACAACAACTACACCGAGGAAAACAATTCGCGTTCGCATTACGTCACCTCCGTAAATGGTGCCTGGCACCATACTGCTTATGGAGGTTACCAACTGTCAAAGGGTTGTATGCGCATGGCAAACAGCGCTCTAGTGGACGTCATTCTTGTAGACGGTTCCGCCCTTCATCACGAACTTTACGCGCTCCACTTCGGTGATGTCCTTCAATGGGTCGCTGCTCACGGCGACCATGTCCGCCCACTTCCCTGGCTCGACCGTTCCCATTTTGTCGCTCCAACCCAGCAGTTCCGCGGGCACCGCGGTTCCCGACCGAATCGCCTGCATCGAGGTCATGCCGTACTCCACGTAATATTCGAATTCCTTCGCTTGGTTCAATTCTTTCCAATCGAAGCCGCCCGCATCCGTGCCCAGCGCAATCTTCACGCCCTTTTTTACCGATTTCTGGAAGGCCACTTTTTCCAGGTCCACCATTTTCGTCCAATTTCCGCCGCGTCCCGGCGCGACATACGCCCCCACGGTAATCGTCGGAACCCAGTACACGCCCCTCTTCACAATTTCGTCGATCAACGCGTCGGTCAGCCCGTCGCCGTGCTCAATCGTATCCACGCCTGCGCGTAGCCCCGCGGCGATCCCGTCGCTTCCAATACAGTGCGCCGCCACCTTTTTGCCGAGGCGGTGCGTCTCGTCCACGATAGCCTTCGCTTCCTCATCCGTGAAGTTCACCATGCTGTGCAGCACGCCATCCGCTTCAAAATGATATTTCCGGTCCGAGTAATATTTGATCCAGTCCGCGCCGTACATCACCTGTTCACGCACAGCCTTGCGCGCCCCCTCCACGCCGTCCACATACTCAACGCCGGTCGGCACCTTCAATTCCCACGAATAGCCGAGCAACGGATACATCCCCGTCGGCGTCATCGCGCGCGTAGCCACCTGCATCCGCGGCCCCGGCACTTCCCCGTTCGCGACCGCAGTCTTCACGTCCACATCGGCATACATGGCCCCTTCGGTTTCCAGGTCGCGGATGGTCGTAAATCCGTGGTCCAGAGCGATCTGCGCGTTGCGTGCGCCCAGAATCGCCCGATACGGAATAGACTCCTTCAGCAACTGCGCATCGTAATCTTCAGCGGTGATATCCCCGTTCAACATCACGTGCGTGTGCACATCAACAAATCCAGGCAGCACCGTCGCTTTCGAAAGGTCGATCACCTCCACACCCGCGGGCGCAGCCCCACCCGGCGTCACCGAGACGATCTTGTCTCCCTCAATCACGATCAACGCATTCGTGACCGGCGCGTCGCTTTTGCCGTCAATCAAGCGACCAGCACGTATCGCGACCTTCTTCGCCGCCACTTGTTTTTCCTTAGCTTGCCCGGACGCTCCCGGCACCTTCGTTCCCAAACCACCCACGCCCCCCGCGACCAAACCAGCCATCAGCACCAACGAAATTCGCCGCATTCTCATCCCATCCCCCTCAACGGCCGCAAAGCGTAGCACAAACCCTCAGCAAGCGAGCGAAGCGGAGCGCCGCTCGACGTGGCACAGGCACTCTTGCCTGCGCTCCGACGATCTCCCTGTCGATGTCGGTATAAGGTTTGGCTATTCTGCCTTGGCGTCCGGAATGGCCGTTGGTCCGCTTGAACAAAAGGGCCAACCGGTCTCAAGTCCGGTTGGCCCTTTGTTTCCTATTTTTCACTTATGTTTCGTCTTGCCACGGATTCGAGGCAATTTCACCTCGGTCCGTGTGTGCCCTGCAAACCTGCAAAACTTCGGTCAAATCGTCTCGTCGGTAACTCCCGAACTTAGTGCGCAGCCGCGGAACCCGGACGCCGCAACGGCCGCCGAGCCAGATCTTCCACCGCGGACACACTCCGCTTCGCCATATTCACCACCGGATGCCCGCTCTCTGCGACGCGTTCCACGCCGACTGCCCATGCCTTCTGCAACATATACAAGGTGGCGATCACAACCCCGAAAACCGCAAAGACCGCCGCGAACAGCGCGAATGCCGCCAGCAGTTCCCTGACAAAGTACAGCTGCAGCGCCCCCCCAACCCCTAGGAACCACCACATCCACGTCCTGCTGTTGTCTTTGGTCTTCATCTCTTGGCCTCGCTCCCCTTACCCCTGAACAACTCGCCGGTCGCTTGCGACCCCTGTTGCCTGATCTCCGGCTTCCTTGGATGCGCTGACCTGTCCACTGGTCTTGGTCATCGCCGTACCTGTACCATTTGACACGACTGGAGGAACAAACGCGATGGTACACAAGACACATTTTCGCCTTTAAACGAGCGGCCTAGTACGTTGGCGTTTCAATCTGATACATTGTAAGAAATTGATAAAACAAGCTTTAGATTTATTTCGAGCTTTCGCTCGATCTTCGTCAAGGATTCGCCCGTCCCTGCCTGTGGAAAACTGATCCAACGGACAGGGAGGCTACAGGCCGTAGCCGCTTTGCCCACCGCCCGAACCATCTTGTTCCAAAACGGAACGCCACTCGGGAGCCCGTAAAAGCTCCTCAGGCTAGGTATGGGCGATTCCCGCGGACATCTGGGGGACATGCTAAACGGATCGCTCCAGCGGTGAAGCACGATCCGAAACAGAAGATTGCCCGGAAGACATTGAAAAACATGCGGTTAGTCTTCAGCTGGAGGTTAGGAGGTCGGAAAGGACTGCCGACAGCTTCTAACGCCTGGTTTTCAGTTTCCCTTTAAAGCGTAGCCCACATCGAACGGCAGTTTGCCGTCCACCCGCAGCACCTTCACCGAGCTGTTAATCGCGTAAACGTCCACGATTCCCACGGCCCCCGGCGTCTCCTCCACCGTGCGCAGCAAATCCGCATCACTATCCACGATCTTGATCAATGTCCGGGACTCATTCAGCTTGGCCAGCGCCGCCTTCAAGTCCGTCGGGGCCATCCCGAATAGCTTCTGGATCGCGGGATGCATCTCCGGCGCCCCAGGATCGGTCATCACCAGCGTAAAGCTTTTTCCGTCCACCCAGGTCTTCTGCGTCCCCTTGCACAATTTCATCAGCTCCGACAGCTGCACGTCCTGCAGTTTCGCACCGGCGGACATGATCACGGCAATGTTCTTCACCGCCGGAAGCGACGGCAGCGCCATCATCAATATCAGAAACAAAGCGGCCAAGAATCCCAGCCGCTGGCCCCAGGTCTTTCCGTTCATGGTTCCCACATCGCCTTTCGGGAGCGTTACCTGAAGTATTAGGACCACCGGAGCCGCCGCACAAGTGCCCTTTTCGCACCTTGTGTCTAACCGTGCGCCTGCCGTCATTTTGTGGCTAATCCATCAATCGTTTTGCCAAAGCACACCTGTCCCTGAGGCCAGTATCGGCTGCCAGCGCTCAGACGATACGGTGGCCCCTGGGCTCATTCAAGTTTTCTAATCTTAGGTCGGGAGCGTATTTCATGAATCGCTTTGCTGCGCGCTATTTGTTGCTTATCTTCCCATCTCTGTTTTCCGCGCACGCTTTGGCGCAGCAGCCACCCGCCGCCCACGTGGAAGAGACCGGCCGCAAAGAAGCCGTGCCCGCCACCCCTGCCAGCCCCATCGCCCCCATCGCCCAGCGCCAGCTCTTCGGCACCTTCCCGGTGACCACTAAGTCCGACGACGCCCGCAAGCTCCTGGAGAAATCCTTCGACCAATACGAAAACTACCTCCTGGAGATGTCCGTCTCCAGCGCTCACCAGGCGGCCACCAGAGATCCTCACTTGGCTTTAGCATTCGCTTTGTGGTCCTACGCCGCCTATCGGAGCCAGCCCGCTACCGATGCTCTCAAGCATGCCAAAGCCTTGGCTCCCAAGGCCACATCTGACGAACAGCTTCTGATCAACTGGATGGTGGACGTCCAGGAAGGCGAAAATCTTGCCGCCATCGGCGCCATGAACGATCTTCTCGCGCGCTTCCCCAACGACAAGCATGTCCTCTATCTCACTTCGGAATGGCTTTACTCCCAGCAGGACTACGAGCGCGCCCGCAAGATGCTCGAGAAGATTCTGGAAATCGACCCCAATTTCCCCCCCGCTTACAATATGCTGGGCTACTCCTACATCGAAACTGGCGATCCTGATCCGCCCAAAGCCGTCGGATACCTCCAACGCTACGCCGCCCTGGAACCCAATCAACCCAACCCCCAGGATTCGCTAGGCGAGGTTCTACGCCACGCCGGCGACGACCAGGCCTCCCTCGAACACTACGGCGCGGCACTCAAAATCATCACCAATTTCTTCAGTTCGCAAATCGGCATTGCCGACACGCGCACCCTCATGGGCGACTACACCGGCGCTCGCTCCGCATACGATAAGGTCGCCACCTCGGCAACCAACTCACGCGACCGCCTCCACGTTCAATTTCAGAAGGCCCTGGTCTCCTTCTGGGAAGGCCAGCCGGATCAAGGCCGCAAGACTCTCGATTCACTTCTTGAATTAGCCCGCCGCCAGAAGGAGGCTGCTGCTCAATTCGAAATTGGCTTCGGGCGCGCTCAACTTGCCGCCAACCCAGCCAGCGAACTCGAACAATTGCGTTCGCTCGAAGCGTCTATTCAAAAGCCCGTCCCGGGATGGAGTGAGCCGGAGCGCAATGTCGCCTTGGCCTCGGTCCTGCGCGAAGAAACGCGCATCGCCGCGCTCATCGCCCAGCCCGACATCGCCCAGCAAGCCATCGTCAAGCTCGAGCGTTGCTCTGCGATCACCCGCGACCTGATTGTCGAAAACAACTACGAGTCCGCGCGGGGTTACGCCTTATTCGCGCAAGGTGATTTCGCCAGCGCCGCCGACGAACTCGCCACCGATCCACATTCGCCGTTGGCCCTGCGCCAACTTGCCCTCGCACAGGAAAAGCTCGGCAACACCTCCGCCGCCGAATCCACGCGCACGCGCCTGAAATACCAGCGCGCCCCCACCGTAGAGTGGTATCTAGCCACTCATGCACCAGTATCCGTCACAGCCGAAGCCCAGTAACACGCAAACGGGGGGCGCCGGCGACTGTTTCACTCGCACCCAACTCTCCGTGACCTCTGTGCTCCGACCTCTGCGCCCTCTGCGTTAAAGCTTTTGCCTTTTGCCTTTTGCCTTTTGCCTTTTGCCTTTTGCCTTTTGCCTTTTGCCTTTTGCCTCTTTCCTTTTTTGCCTTTTGCTTCTTATCTTTTTACCTTTTGCTCTTTGCCTCTTACCTAAAACTTCGCCTTCCCAAACGTCACCCGCAATCCGCTCGACAATATCTGATCATTCCCCTTCAATCCCATAAGCGGATTGCTGATATACCGGTCGCTGTAAGTCACCTGCCAACTCAGCCACGACTTCAATTTCGTCGCCGCGTTAGCGTCAAACTGGAACCGGTACTCACCGGTGTCGCTGATGTTGGGAAAGAACGACGCCTTCTCGCTGAACGTCGTTCGACCATTCAATTTCGCGTCCAACTCCTCCCCCACCACCACTTCCCCCGTCTTTCGCGTCGTATTCGTCAAAGTGGTCGGCGGATTCGGAGAAAAATACTCCTGCTGAAAGTCCGCGCCGCCGAACACATCAAACGTAGCGTTCGCGCTCTTAAATACATGATACCCCGCCCCGCCGCCCAGCACATTTCTCAGGTCCAGGTGCTGAAACTCGTCGTATTCGAAATCCGTGAAGCCGAACACAAACACCCGCTCGTTCAGATTGAAATCGCCGCGAATCCCTCCGATTATGTTATGCGCGGTCGTACGACTCGGCGGCGTGGTGTCGTCGTTGGCATACACCGCCGTCGTATATACCGTAATTTTGTCCCGCGCTGTTTGCCGCACCGCCTTCGCCGCCAGGTTAAAGCTCAGCGTCGCAGAGTTCCCCCGCGTCAGGCTCAACCCCGTATCCACCAAGCCGCTCCAGAAGTCCAACAAGTGCGGATTCCTCAACCGGTCGACCTCCGCGTCGTGCGCCTTTTGCTCCGCATCGTTGCGCACCGTCACCACGGTATCCTTCGGCGCCGCAACTTCCCCGGTCGTCGCGGTGGTCACATCGAATTTCCCATCCACGGTAGTGACCGCTCCCACCACCGTCTGCCCATCCTTCAACGTCAGGTGCAGCGCTTCCGGCGCCACGATCGAGGTCACCGCATCCCATTGCACCACTACGTCCCCGGCAAATTCCGTCTTGATCAGCAACACCGTTTTGCTCTTGTCGTCCGGCGCTACATCTACCTTCACAATGGTCCCGCTGATCCGGTCCCCATTTTTCAATACCACCTGATCGGCCCGCACGGTTACTCCCAGTAAGCACAGAACCACTACCACAAGGACACTTCGGCGCACAGTAGCTCTCCTTTGTTTGAATCAATCGTCGGACTTCCCCCGAACCTACAGGCTGGGCGGATTGTTAGCTGCGAAATGCTAGAGTTCGCTGTAGCGGCCGCCTTCCGAGGCGGGCGCTTTTTTCCCCCACCCGCTTTGCGCTGGCGGACAATCGGCGAAGAAACGGCACCTAAGCTTACAGAATTCCGCGCACCGGTCCAACGTATTCCGTCGGAATTCTGCTTGCCCTTTACGTGTTCCTTTACGTATTAAGCTTCTCCGCCGCCTTCAGGTATACTTGGCGGTTTGCGGCACAAGGCCGTCAAATCTTGGCACCATTTCCATACCACTTCTCCGGAGAATCGACCTTGCGGACTCGCCTGCTCGCGCTTTCGGTACTCACTCTCGTCTTTTTCTGCTCAGCCTGCCAGCAACAACCCGCCCCAAAGGAATCTCCCGCCGCACCCCAAACTGCCTCCACCACCCGCCCCACCATCGTCTTCATGACCGACTTCGGCACCGCCAATGACGCTGTCGCCATCTGCCGCGCTGTAATCTATGGCATCGCCCCAGAGGCTCGCCTCACCGACATCACCCACCAGGTCACGCCCTTCTCCATCGAAGAAGCCTCCCGCTTCCTCTACGGCGTCACCCCCTACTATCCGGCTAACACCGTCTTCCTCATCGTCGTCGACCCCGGCGTAGGCACCACCCGCAAAGCCATCATCGCCAAATCCAAAAAAGGCCAATACTTCGTAGCCCCGGACAACGGCGTTCTAACCTCCACCCTCGACCGCGACGGCTTCGACTCCGCCCGCGAAATCACCAACCAAAACTGGATGATCCAGGCCGCCGTCTCCTCCACTTTCCACGGCCGCGACATCTTCTCCCCAGCCGCAGCCCACCTGGCCGCGGGCTGGGACTATAATCTCGTAGGCCCCGCGCTCCCCGAGCTCGTCCGGCTGACCACAAAAACCGCCCTCGTAACCGAAAAAGGTATCGAAGCCGACCTCATCGGTCTGGACGACCCCTTCGGCTCCCTGATCACCGACATCTCCCGCGAAGATTTCCAAAAATTAGGCTACGTAGTAGGCGACAAAGTCCCCGTCCAAATCAACAAAAAGCCCGTAACCCTCCCCTACGGCAAGACCTTCATGGCCGTCCCGGTAGGCGATTCCCTCCTCTACATCGACTCCCGAGGCCGCGTAGGCATAGCTGTCAACCAAGGCAACTACGCCAAAAAATTCAACGTAGAAGTCCCCGGCACCATCTTCATCCCCACCAAACACACCCCCATCATCACCAAAAAGCGCTGATCCAGCCTATGTAGACGCCGGGCTTCAGCCCGGCGCTCCCTTCGGCAAAATGATTCCGCGCCAGTGACTCTAAGCGCCTTGCCTGATGCCCCCGTCAGCGCCCAACGAAAATGCATGGCGATCAGAAAAGACGGGTGTACGATGGTGCTGCTTTTGGGGCCAAATAGCGGATCCCGGGCCAAATCCTCTGCTCGTGGTGAGGCACATGCCAGCGCCCGATAGCTCTACGGCTTCAGCCGCGATTGCCACCCCGACCATTACGTCTCCTTCTCGGCTCTCGAGCACGTCGCCGCAGGAACACACCCTCGCGGTCGCCCCTGTCCGCCTCGACGAACGAATTTCCGCGCTCGACACCATTCGCGGATTCGGTCTGCTCGGCATCCTCTTGATGAACATCTGCGGGTTCGGTCTACCTCTATCCGCTTATGCCAATCCCGTGCCGGCTGGGGGCGCTACCGGTCTGAATCTTTTCGCTTGGTGCTTTATGAACGTCGCCGCCGACGGCAAAATGCGGGCCATCTTTTCGGTGGCTTTCGGCGCTAGCGTCTACCTATTGATCGATCGCCTCACCCGCAAAGGCGCTGCGGCCGACGCCGCGGACATTCATTACCGTCGCATGCTGTGGCTCATGCTCTTCGGCTTGATGCATTCCTATTTGATCTGGGATGGCGATATCCTTTTTCCATATTCTCTGATGGGTCTTGTTCTCTACCCGTTGCGCAAGCTTTCCCCGCGAGCCCTGCTGATTACCGCCGGAATTATGGTTTTCGGCATGGCCGGTAATGGCGCATACACCTATATGCATCTCATGAATCTGCAACGCGCGGATTTCCAGATTCAAGCCGATGAAAAAGCCGGCAAAAAGCTGACCTCCGATCAGGAAGACCAGAAGAAAGAGTGGGAAGACGCCGTTAAGGAGTTCAGCCCATCCCCGGAAGACTTGAAGAAGGAAACGGATGCGCACCTCGGCGGATACTTCAAACTACTCGCCTATCGCGCCAAGGACGTCTACCGCTTTCATAGTGCTCCCATTTACGGTTCCTCGCGATTCGACATCCTGGCCATGATGTTGATCGGCCTGGCGCTGATGAAGGTCGGCGTTCTCACCGGCAGCTATTCCACAAAATTTTATGTCTGGATGGCGCTGCTATCCTTCGCGATTGGCGTGCCTTCGGACACCTGGGCGGCCTGGTTGGCCGTCACGCGACATTTCAGTATTGGTCCCTGGTACCTCACCGGCGTTGAATACGAATTCGGGCGCTTCACAGCCTTCGGCTACATCGCCGTGATTCTTCTGGTCATCAAGTCTGGCGCATTCCAGTCCGCCACGAGAACTCTCGCCTGCGCTGGCCGCATGGCGTTTTCCAATTACATTCTCACGTCGCTGATCTGCACCACGCTCTTCGAAGGCTACGGTTTTGGCCTTTTCGGCAAGCTTCAGCGTTACCAGCTCTACGGAATCGTCCTTGCCGTGTGGGCCGTGATTCTCATCATCAGTCCCATCTGGCTGCGCCACTTCCGCTTCGGCCCCCTCGAATGGGCGTGGCGCTCTCTTACCTATTGGAAAAAACAGCCCTTCCGTATCCAGCCGAGTGACCTTACTTCCAGCGCCGACCCGCAACCTTTGCAACCACTCGCAGACCACAACTAGCCGTGCAGCCAGGGCTTTGTAGCGGGCGGTGGTATACTCCGGCCACGATTATATGCAGTGCTCTGCCTGCGGAAATGAAGTCTCTGGCGCAGCGCGCTTTTGCCCTTCGTGCGGTAGCTTGGACTGAGCGCGCCGCCTACTCGCCGCACTCCTCCTGATTGGCTGCGCACACGCCCGCTCGACGGAGGAGTTCCAAACCCTGCGAAAAGATCTGCTTCGCCGGCTTCGTGGTTCTCCGTCGAACTCCGCTGCCTCTGGCATCGGTCGGCGAACCATGCCCATATCCGCAATCCACCATCTAGATCGTCACCCTTCCGGTTAGCCCGCACACGGAGCTAAAACTCCAGGCGCAATTGAAAGGCGATCATGCGGGGCGTGCTGTCACCGCCCAGACCGACGCCGAGCAGGCCCGTCGGCGGAGAGGTCGTGTAGGTAAGCGCGCCGAACCCAGTCTGGGTGGAGGGCTTTCCGGGGATGCCGGCGAGCACCATGCTTGGAAGCCCGAAATTGGGATGATTGAAGACATTGAAGAACTGCGTCGTCGAAGCGCAGCTTCACACGCTCGGTAACGGGAAACGACTTGGTGAGATAGAAGTCACTCCAGACGAAATTGCGGGCCACGCAAGGCGTTGCGGCCGAGGTTCCCGAATTGACAATTCTTGACGCATGTTGGATCGCCATGCCAGAGGCACAGCGCCCGGTACTCGGGATCAGCACCGGCTGGAGACGAAACGCATTGGGATTGAGCCACTGAACAGTGCCCTGGCTGTGTGACACCTGGAATGGGATGGTGCTCGTAGAGCGGGACGCCGGGAACGATGCTCGCGAATTGCGGCCCGCTGCCGTTCACAATGCCCTCTCCATTCGCTGAATACGGCGTGCTGAGCACGGAAAACGGAATCCCGCTGTGCCAAAACGACGGTGCCCGATACCTGCCAGCCGTTCAGCGCGTAGCCGAGAGGTCGGCTTTTGGACTTTGCAACGGCAATTGGTAGACATACTGCGCGTTGAGATTGTGGCGGATGTCGTAGTCGCAAGGACCGTAGTCGCGCGCCAATTCTCCCGGGAGCGGCGACAGGATTCCTCCCGCGGAGAATTGCAGGAAGCCGCCGTTCGAAACGGTGTCCATGCAGCGGCTCCACGTGTAGTTGATTTGCCCCATGAAGCCGTGGCCGAGGCGCTTTATTGCGGTCATTTGCAAGCCGTTGTAGTGGCTGTTCGCGCCGGTGGAAAATTGCGTCACGGCGCCGAACCGTGGGATCGGTGGGTTGCGCATACGGGAAAGGGCGCAAAACATCCATCGCAGACGGTTTGATAGCCGTTCACTTGCGTGAGATAAGGCTGGTTGACGGCGCGGGTGCCGACATATTGCGCGTGGATGCTGCCGGTGGCTCCAAATTCATGTTCCAGGCCAAGACTCCACTCCATGAAATAGGGCGCATGGAGTTCGCCATCTGGGTACCGCCGTGATGGCGACCGGAGGAAGACAAGTGGCGGGATTCGATTGCGGAGATGCGCAGGAAAGCTGGCCCTGTGCGAATCCTGAAGTGAACGTTTGATTGGCGGCGACGGTGGCGTCCACCGCGCTGTTGTGCAACTCCCGGTGCGATGGCCGTGCCGCCGACAGTGCCCAAGAAGGCCGCCCTGGAAAGTTTTGCACGTAGGGCGGATTGACGCCGACGACGTCGGCGATGCTGCCAGGCAAAATGTCGCTGAAAATTCCGAAGCCGGCGCGCAGCACGGTCTTGGGTTCGAATTGCCAGGCGATCGCTGTTCTCGGCTGCAGGATCGCGAGCGGCGTCGAGGAAAACACTTTGCCGAGGTCGGTCTGAATCGCGGCGTTCAGCGGCTGGTTCACGTCGTGCGGGATGGAATCGAAAGAACCGCTGCAGGCGGGCGATTTGCTGATGCGGATTCAGAGGGATTGGAATTAAACGTGTCGCGAATGCCGAAGGTCCACGTCAGCTTCTTGGTTACTTTCCAGGTGTCCTGCGCATAAAGATCCAGATTCAGGAAATTGAATGGCTCGTTTGCCGAGGTGGGGAAAGTCTTCGTTGCCGTGGATGCGACGCCGTAAATGATATTGTGGCAAAGTGGAGTACGTCACGGTGGGACCGTGCCTTCGCCGAAATCATAATCATTCAGTCGGAATATTCGCGTATTGGTTCCGAATCGGAATTCGTGCGCCCCTTGGCTCCATGCGAGGTTGTCGTTGATGAAGAACCGCGATGGCGCGCCTTCCCTGCACCCAGGTGTTATCCAGCCCTCCGACGGTGGTGAAAGGCGCATTGGCGCCGCTGCCTTGCAAGACGATAGGGAATGCCGCGAGTGTCTTCTGAAAATCCGCCGGACCGAACAAGCTCTCGTACCAGGAAAATGCCGGGTTGAAATAGTTCACCAGGTTCTGCGAAAAGACGTGGGTATATCCCGCCGCGAAGGAATACAGCGGCTGCGGAGAAACCGCGTCGAACACGGGATTGATCGGATCGGTGTAGGCGGCCTGCACGCCGGTATCCGCCTGAAAGCGAAACCAGGTGGTGTTTTTTTCGTTGATGTTGTAATCGATGCGGACCGTCTGCACCTGCTCGTGATCGTCGCTCGAATGCGAGACGCTCTGGCGATTGGCGCAGCCGTTGCCATCGTTGGCGATTGCCGGCTGAACCTCCGCCAACATCGAACGGACAGCCGAGCACCGCGAGAGGCGTTCCGCTGGTATTGCCGTAGAGCGAAAACATTTTCTGATAGAACGGCACCTCTTGCGGCGCTGCGGGATAAATGAATCCCGGTAACGGTAATCTCGTCAGGCCTAATGGGAGTTGCTGCAAGACGTACTTCTGAAATGCGGGGGTTGGGACGGTGGTGGGCGTGACGATCGGCAGCGCGATGCGCACCCATTCGCTGTCGAAGAAGAAAAACAGCTTGTCGTGGCGAATTGGGCCGCCCAGGCTGCCCCCGAAATGATTCACCGTCGAGCGCGGCTTGTGATTTCCCGGCGTGGCGTTTGTGAAATAGTCGGCGGCGTTGAACATCGAGCCATTCCATATCTCGTAGAGGTTCCCGTGAAACTGGTTCGCGCCGGATTTGGTGACGTAGTTGACTTGCGATGCTCCGTATCGCCCCTGATCCACGGCGTAGGAAAGCGTATTGACCGTTACCTCCGATATCGAATTCAAACCGAGCACCAGATTCGTCGAGAGTCCGCTGTTCAGATTGGTCAGCGGATCATTGGTTTCCAGCCCATCGACGATGTAGCCGTTGGAGAGCGCAGGCAGTCCATTGAACTCCACGTTGCCATACCCATTCGTGCCGCCGACGAAATCGTTCCCGCTGCCGGCCGTATTGATCAGCGCGCCCGCGGCAAACTGCAGCGGGATAGGTTAAATCGCCGCCGGGATTCGGAAGATTTTCCAGCGCCGGGGCGTTGAGAGTTGTCGAAGTGTTCGCATTCTCGGGTTGAGGATCGGCAGCTTCGCTCGCTCACCTCCATGGTCTGCTTTGACTGGGCGATCTTGAGCCTGAAATCGACGGTTTGCTTTTGGCCCAGGGCCGCGGATACGCCGTCATTTTGTTACGGCTCGAAGCCCTCCGCTTCCACCCTGACAAGGTACTGCCCGGCTTCAGCTGAGGAAAGTTGAACCGGCCTGAGTCATCGGTTTTCGCGCTTGCGCTTTACCCGGTCTCCTCATTGGTCACTGTCACCGCGGCGCCCGGCACCGCCGCGCCGCTCGCATCGCTCACCTGTCCGACGATGGCGCTGGTAGTTTCCCCCTGGGAAGGCTGCTCCGGCAAGAAAAAAGAAGCCACCGCCAAAAACAAATATCGAGAAAGCCGTGCGCAGCGCAGTTGTGAACTCAGTTCCATTCGCCGCGACACTTCTCATGCTTAATCGTACTTAACACAGTTTGTTAATGCAAGTAAATATCTGCGAGAAAGCAGAATCCAGTTGACCCTCCAGAAACTACATTGCCATTTCGCCCTCCTCCGCCCGCTCACCTCATCGATCCGGGGCATGCCCACGCCGGTCCCCAACACCGCACCAAATCTCCTCCCGTCGGTGTCCTCGAAACCATCTCCATCTGCCTCCTGAGTTTTCCTCCCCAGTGCCGATTTTTATACTTGACCCACCGCTTATAACCAGCTATACTATCTCCATTAAGAAGTACGCCTGGCCGTAATCCAAATCACCAAAAATCCAAATTCTCTTTAGGAGACTTCCATGTCCACGACTCTGTTTGAGGGCCGCGCCCTGGTCTGTTCTTTCGCCTACGCCAATGGCCACCACTGCCGCATGCCCCGCAAAACTTCCCATCCGTACCTCTGCACCTACCACGCCCGCAAGGAAGCGCAAGCCGCAGCCGCCGACCAGGTAGGTCGCGACCTCGCCAACCGCTTCTCCGCAAACTACCTCTCCGGCTCCGACCTAAGCTCCGCTCTGGCGCACATGATGTCCGCCGTAGCCCAGGGCCACCTCAAACCGCGTGCCGCCTCGACCCTGGCCTACCTAAGCCAAACCCTCCTCCAGGCCATTCACCTGTCCCAACACGAATACATCAACGCTTTCGGCACCACCTCCTGGCGCGAGGAAATCCGGGCAGCCTTCGCCGACACCAACCCCGAACCTCCATATGAAAACCCCGAACCAGAACACCCAGAACCCCATGCACAGGAATCTATACAGACATCCGAGCCCCTGCCGCGCGATCCCGCAACCTACGTAGACTCAATACTTACACAAGTCTATCAAAACAAATGACTTTATCTCCCTGTAGAATGAATACTTACGAAAAACCCCAGGGGAGGGATTAGCAAAAGGTTAACAGTCCCTCCCTCCCCGCCGCCACCTCTGCGAGCGTCAGCGTCCCTTAGCGTCTCTGCGTTATCTTTGTTCCCCACCCCGCCGAATTCCCTCGACCTTCATTTCCTCCTTGCTTCTTTACGTCCTTACTTCTTTACGCCATTACTTTCCTCTTTCCCTGTAACCTTTCCCCCGTCCCTCGGTATTCATCCACGCAACGGCAATTCAACGCCAATGCAGAAACGACAGCCACCGAATGAACTCGGTTCCTGACGAGGACGTCATGCTCCAGGTCCGCAACGGCGAAGTTGAAATACTGGGCGTGTTGTTCGACCGCTATCAAGCCCCGCTCTTCAACTTCTACTCCAAGATGACTCAAGACCGCACCGTCAGCGAAGACCTGGTCCAGGAAGTCTTCCTCCGCATCCTGCGCTATCGCCAAACCTACCGTCCCGGCACCAACTTCCGCACCTGGATGTACCAGATCGCCCGCAACACCCGCATCGACCAGGTTCGCAAAGTTCGGCCCGAATCCCCGCTTACCTCCGAGCCTCTCGCTCCAACAGCCTTCGCGGATTCCGCGCAACAACTCCAGGAAGCCGCTTTACTCCAAACCGCCCTCATGCGCCTACCCGAAGACAAACGCGAACTCCTGATTCTCAGCCGCTTTCAGGAACTCCCGTACGACGAGATCGCCCTCCTGCTGGGCTGCGAAGTCGGCGCCATCAAAGTCCGCGTCCATCGCGCCCTCCAGCAGCTACGCGAAATTTTCCTGCAGCTGGACAGTAGCCCAAAACCAATAGACTCCCGTCGCGCTCCGGGAGATTCCGCCGCTCCCACAAGCCCCACTTCCACAAGCCCCACTTCCACAAGTCCAGCTCCCACCAGGAGGGTGCAATGAACTGCGAACAGATCGCCGAACTCCTGCCGGACTATCTGCAAGCCAGCCTCGCGCGCGAGCAAGCGAGCCAGGTAGAGCAACACTGCGAGCACTGCGCCACCTGCGCCCAAGACGTAGCCATGTGGAAGAAGCTATCCCTTCTCCCGCCCGATCAACCCAGTCCCGACTCCCGCGCCCGCTTCGACGCCATGCTCCATGCCTATCCGGCAACCTCCACCGACCGTAGCGGCCGCCTTCCGAGGCGGGCGCTTTTTCCCACGACTATTGCGCCAGCCTTCGTCGATTCCAGCGAGCGCGCAGCGCGATGGAGCTTCTTTGCGTGGCTGCGCTCCCCTCTCGGCGCCGTTGCCTGGAGCGCTGCTCTTCTAATCTTTGGCATATTCATCGGCACGCGCGTCAATAAGGAAGCCACTCCCGCACACCCCGACGAATTGACCGCCATGCATGCCGAGCTAACCAATATGCGTCAGTTGGTCGCGCTCTCGATGCTGCAACAACAGTCCGCCAGCGAACGCCTCCAAGGCGTGAGCTGGAGCGGCCGCGAAGCTCATCTCGACCCTCAGATTCAATCCGCCTTGCTCCACACGCTGCGCTACGACAACAGCGTCGACGTTCGCCTGGCCGCCCTCGACGCCCTCAGCCGCCACGCCAACCAGCCGCAGATTCGCAAAGATGTCGTCGACGCGCTTCAGGAGCAGCAATCGCCGCTCGTGCAGGTCGCGCTCATCGATCAGCTAGCCGAGTGGCGCGATCCCGAGGCCACCCAGCGCCTGCGCAATTTCCAGCAAACACCAAATCTTAACCCCGCCGTCCGCAAACGCGCCGAGTGGGCCATCAGCAAATTGCAATGAGCGAATGGAAGGCAGGGCCAATTTAGCTCTAGCGCAGGTCGGAGTCCGTGAAGCCCTGCGGCCTTCGAGGCGAAACTAAGCAGTTGGAGTCGATTGCAGCAATTTCTAGAAGGAGGAATCGTGCGAGCAACACCGTTCCATCGAATTCTCGCCATCTACATAGCGGCTCTGCTGACGCTAACGACGTGGTTCGTCGCGCGCCGTCCGATCGCGCACTCGGCCGAAACGGTCGTGAAGCATCTCGCCCGCGCGATTCAGATCAAGCATGCCTACGCCGCTCCCCGCGATGATTCCGACACCAACTTGCCCGTGCAGGACCACGAGGTCATCCAGAAATCCTTCTCGCTGGCCGGCGCCGCCCGCAAATCCATCGACATCGACAACATTTGGGGCTCGATCGAAGTCGTTGGCGGGACTTCCGATCAGGTCGAACTGGTCGTCGACAAAACGATTCGCGCCGAGTCCAAAGAAGCCCTCGCGCTCGCCCACAAAGAAGTCACCCTCGACATCACCCAGCCCGACGGCGGCCTCGATCTCTACGTCAACGGCCCATTTCGCTGCCAATGTGAAGACGGCTGCCAGGGCTCGCGCCGCCGCCGTGACGAGGAAGGCTACATCGTCAAAATGGATTTCGTCCTGCACGTTCCCAGCAATGTAGATATCAAGCTGAAAACCGTGAACGAGGGCCGCGTCTTCGTCCACAATATCACCGGCAATTTCATCGCACGCAACGTCAACGGCGACATCGAGCTCGACGGCATGGCCGGCTCCGGCACGGCCCACACCGTGAACGGCCCCGTCAAAGTCACCTTTCGCGAAAACCCGCGCGAGAATTCCAGTTTTCAGTCGGTCAACGGCAACATCGATCTCTTCTTCGCCCGCGGCCTCTCCGCCGACTTCCGCTTCAAGACCTTTAACGGCGGTGTCTACAGCGATTTCCCGGTGACCACCATGCCCGTCCGCGCTCCGCAGGAAGAGCGCCGCGACAACAAAGTGGTCTTTCACGCCGACCGTTTTACCGCCGCGCGCGTCAGCGCCGGTGGCCCCGAAATCAAAATCGAAAATCTGAATGGAGACATCCGTATCCTCGAAAACCATGAATAAGCCAACGAACCAATCCGTGCAGCGTTTTCCATTGATTTTTGCAACTGGCATCGCACTCCTGGGTTTCGCACTCGTCGCGCCCAAAGCGCAACCCGCGACGGAAGAACCGGCACAAGCAAAAGGCCGAGCGGGCTCCGACCACGTCTCGGTCACACTCAGCGACCCTTCGCGGCCCGCACTCGTGAAGGCCAGCCTGATCGACGGCGGCATCACCGTGAAGGCCTACGATGGAAAGGAAATCGTCGTCGAAGCACACGCTCGCAAGAACGAAGAAGCGGACGAGGAAAAGAGTGGTCCGAAGCGCATCGCCATTGCCACCACCGGCCTGACCGTCGAGGAAGAGAACAACCAGGTCAACATCAACACTGAGTCCTACGCCAGGCCGGTCGACCTGACCATCTCCGTCCCGGTCCACACGTCCCTACATCTGCGCGCTGTGAATGATGGCGACATCGTGGTCACCGGCGTTGACGGCGAGATGGATATCGACAATGTGAACGGCTCCGTCACTCTCAACAACATCGCCGGTAGCGCCGTAGCCCACGCCCTCAACGGCCGCCTGCTCGTCACCTTTACACGCATCAACCAGAAGCCCATGGCCTTCAGTTCCCTCAACGGGGACATTGACGTAACCTTCCCCGCCGACCTGAAAGCCAATGTCAGCTTGCGCTCCGATATGGGCGATGTCTTCAGCGATTTCGACGTGCAAATGAAAGCCGCTTCATCGCAACCCATCGTAGAAGACAGCCGCGGCCATGGCGGAAAATACCGCGTGAAAATCGACAAAACCGTCAGAGGCACCATCAACGGCGGCGGCCCCGAACTCCAATTCACCAATTTCAACGGCCAAATCTATATCCGCAAAGCCGGCGCAGCGCGGTAAGCATGGTTGCCCTAGTTGCGATTTACCTGGTGGCGATTTACCTGGTGCGATTCACCGGTAGGGACGCAACACCGCTGCGCCCCAACTGCCCAGGGATTCAAAACGCGTCGACGATCTTGCTTTTTCCGGGCGACGCGGAATCTTGCGTCATCTGTACACGTCAGCCATCTCGACCTGCCTGGCGAGACCCACAGCGTCGTTGTCTGTGACTATCGATCAGTTCGAGCTGTTCGTCGTTTGCTTGTGTTTGTGGTGTTTACTTTTCGTCGATTTCTTCGCCGACTTTTTGGGGGCCTTGAGCTTTTCATTCTCGCTCGCCAGCGCGGAATTTTCCTTGGCCAGAGCATCGACCTTGCTGCTCAGATCCGCGTTTTCCTTCTGCAGTTCCGCTACCTGCGCCTTCAGTTGGTCATTCTCCTGCCGAGCCTTGGTATCCTGGCAGCCAGCCAGCGGCAAACCCAGCACCACTACCAAAAACAGACTAGCGATCAGACTCTTGCGCATTCTCTCTCCCCTGAATGTTGCAGCTAACAGCGTCGCTCACGTTTTCCTCACGCTGTCCTCACGTACCTCTCACGTATAGACCTTTCCTCCACGCGAAACAAGAGGCGCCTTTCGGACATGCATACAGCCATGGCCTGGAAGTTGCTTTATCCTTAGCGGAGTTGAACAATGAAGAGGTTACTTTCTGCCTCGCGAGGTCGCTATGCCTGAAGCCGTAGTCGTTTCCGCTATCCGCACTCCCGTAGGCCGCGCCTACAAGGGTTCGCTACGTTCCACCCGCCCCGACGATCTGGCGGCGCTGGCGATCAAGGAAGCGCTGGCGCGGGTTCCCGGTTTGGACGCCAAGGAAATCGACGACGTGATTCTCGGGTGCGCGATGCCCGAGGGCGAACAGGGTATGAACGTGGCGCGCATCGCGGCGCTGCGCGCCGGGCTGCCGGTGGAAACATCCGCAATGACCATCAACCGATTCTGCTCTTCGGGATTGCAAGCGATCGCGCTGGCGGCCGAACGCATACGCGGCGGTTCGGCGGAAGTCATTGTGGCAGGCGGAACCGAATCGATGTCGCTGGTGCCCATGGGCGGCAACAAAGTCTCGCCGAATCCCTGGCTCGTGGATCACTATCCGGACGCGTACATCAACATGGGGCTGGGCACGGAAAACATCGCGCGCAAGTTCGGAATTACGAGGGAGCAGGCGGATCGGTTTTCCGCGGACTCCCACAAAAAGGCGCTCGCGGCGATTGCTGCCGGCAACTTCAAGGACGAAACGATTCCCGTCGAAGTGAAGATCACGGCGGTGCCTGCGAATGGCAACGGCGCGTCCTCGGCGTCGCATTCTTCGCGCGGCGGCTCGAAGGCGACGGTCAAAGCAGCTACGCAGACGTTTATGTTCGACACGGATGAATTGCCTCGCGCGGACACCTCACTCGAAATTCTTGCAAAGCTAAAGCCTGCATTCCATGTGAGGGGTACGGTGACGGCAGGAAACAGCTCGCCGATGAGCGATGGCGCCGCGGCCTGCGTGATCATGAGCGACACTCGCGCAAAGTCGCTCGGGCTCAAACCGCTCGCGCGCTTCGTCGCCTACGCGACCGCGGGTTGCCCACCGGAGGAGTTTGGCATCGGTCCGGTCTTCGCGATTCCGAAGGCACTCAAGCTGGCAGGGCTATCGCTCGGCGATATCGCGGTGATCGAACTCAACGAAGCGTTCGCGGCGCAATCGCTATCGGTGATTCAGCAAGCGGGGCTCGACGCATCACGCGTGAATCCAAACGGCGGCGCGATCGCCTTGGGCCATCCGCTCGGTTGCACTGGGGCGAAACTTACGGCTACGTTGATTCGCGATTTGCAGCGCAAGAATGCGCGCTACGGCATGGTCACGATGTGCATCGGCGGCGGCATGGGCGCCGCAGGCATCTTTGAGCGCATCTGACATTGCACAGCCAGGAATGGCTGTGCCACGGGACGCGCGCGATCCACTGTAGACCGCAGATCGCTTAATGCTACGCGTTTTACCTCTCACCATTCGCATATTCTGAAGTATCGAACTGACGGCTGCCTGCCTGAGGATGACTCCGTCCGCTACGTAGACATGGAAAATTCCAACTTGGACGGAACAGCCATTCGAGGCCACTGCGCGAGAGTTTTCCGGTGGGATCATCGATATAATCATCGGTAATAGAGATCGTTGAGGAGAACGGGTGAATACCCTCGAGTTTACGGCGCTGATCGGAATGGGTTCGCTGTTTGCGGGTTTTCTTGGCGCGCTGACCGGGCTGGGCGGCGGCGTGGTGCTTGTGCCACTGTTGGCGCTGGTGTTTCACGTGGACCTCAAGTATGCGATTGGAGCCGCGCTGGTGTCGGTGATTGCGACCTCCAGCGGCGCCGCTGCCGCGTATGTGAAAGAGGGCTACTCCAATATCCGTGTCGGAATGTTCCTGGAAATTGCGACTACGATTGGCGCCCTGGGCGGTGCCGCGTTGGCGTTGTATCTCCACGCTTCTGTCATCGCGGTAATTTTTGGGCTAGTGCTGATCTATTCGGCGATTGTCTCGTTTCGCGAGAAGCCTCACGCAACGCAGGATCAGGGACCCGACCGGATTGCGACCTGGTTGCGGATGGACGGCACGTTCCCGGGCGAGCATGGGTTGCAGAGCTACCATGTGCGCGGTGTGCCCTTGGGATTCGGACTGATGTTCATTGCCGGGGTGCTTTCGGGACTCTTGGGGATTGGGTCGGGCGCGGTAAAGGTTTTGGCGATGGACAGGGCCATGAAGCTGCCGTTCAAGGTTTCGACGACGACATCGAACTTCATGATTGGAGTGACGGCGGCGGCTAGCGCGGGGATTTACTTGAGCCGCGGGTACATCGATCCCGGATTGGCGATGCCCGTGATGCTGGGAGTATTGCTGGGATCGCTGGCCGGGGCGCGCGTTCTGGCGGGAGCGAATGTGAAAGTGCTGCGGTATGTGTTTAGCGGGGTGATTGGGGTTTTGGCGATTGAGATGATTTACAGCGGATTGACTGGACGGCTTTGAGGAAAAGCGAAGTAATGACGTAATGAGGTAAAAAGGTAACGACTAAAGAAGGATTTAAACGCAGAGTTCACGGAGAGCGGAGCACAGAGGACGGGAGAAGAAAAACGTGAGTGAGGTGGCGGTTCACCGGTCGGATCAGCGGATGGACGAGATTATGGGTGGGTTGCTGCGGACCGGGGTGGTGCTGGCGGCGGCGATCGTGTTCGTGGGCGGCGTGGTTTATTTGATGCGGCATCGGGTGCCGGTGACGAACTATGGGGTGTTTCAGGGGGAGCCGGGAGACTTGCGGAGCGTTTCGGGGATTTTCCATGAGGCGTTGGCGTTTCATGGGCGCGGGTTGATTCAGCTGGGATTACTAGTTTTAATTGCTACACCCGTCGCGCGGGTGGCGTTTTCGTTTTTTGCGTTTTTGTATGAGCGGGATTGGACTTACGTTTTTGTGACCTTGTTTGTGCTGGGACTTTTGGTCTATAGCCTTTTTGGGGGGCATGTTGGATAAGGAAAGAACGGGATTTAACGCAGAGTTCACAGAGGCCGGAGCGCAGAGGTCACGGAGCAGAGGCGTTCTCGTGAAACTGGGGCTCGCGGATCGGTGCGATTGCTGGGACACGCTGGCGGGCGTAAGATAATATTCTGCTGGTTCCCTGGGCACTCCATTTCTGGCCGCTGACACGAAGGAGAATATCGATGGCTACCGCAACCTTGAACAAGCCTGCTGCAAAGGGTGGCAGTTTTCTGCTGGAGTCGGCGTTGCCGCAGGATGTGTTTACCCCGGCGGACCTTACTGACGATCAAAAATTGATCGGGCAGACCGCGGAAGAGTTCGTGATCAAGGAAGTCATGCCGCTGGTGAAGGACCTGGAGAACAAGAAGCCCGGGTTGATGGCGGAGATGGTGCGGAAGGGCGCGGAGCTGGGGATTATGAGCGGGGGCATCCCGGAAGAGTACGGCGGGGCCGGGCTGGACAAGATTGCCACGACGGTATTGACCGAGAAACTTTCGATTTATGGCGGGTTTGCGGTTACGCACGGGGCGCATGCGGGAATTGGCACTTTGCCGATCGTTTATTTCGGGACCGAGGAGCAGAAGAAGAAATATCTGCCGAAGCTGGCTTCGGGGGAGATGATCGGAGCGTATTGTTTGTCGGAGCCGCAAGCGGGTTCGGATGCGCAGAATTCATTGACGCGCGCGGAATTAAATCCGGAAGGCACGCACTACATTTTGAACGGGCAGAAGATGTGGATCACGAATGGCGGGTTCGCGGATTTGTAC
Source organism: uncultured Acidobacteriota bacterium (assembly GCA_963810355.1). Classification (GTDB taxonomy): domain Bacteria; phylum Acidobacteriota; class Terriglobia; order Acidiferrales; family UBA7541; genus Acidiferrum. The sequence goes on along the minus strand of CAWENU010000018.1, from coordinate 107,617 downwards.
GTGGTGTTCGCGAAAGTTGATGGCGAGAAATTTACCGCGTTCATCGTGGAGCGAGCATTTCCGGGATGCAAGCCTGGGAATGAAGAGCACAAGATGGGGATTCATGGAAGCTCGACAACCCCGGTGTTTCTGGAAAATTGCAAAGTGCCAAAGGAAAACGTGCTCCACGAAATCGGGCGCGGGCACATTGTGGCGTTCAACATTTTGAATGCGGGCCGGTTCACGCTGGGAGCTTCGGCCGTCGGCGGATCAAAGTATGTGCTGATGAACGCGTCGAAGTATACGAAGGAACGGAAAGCGTTCGGGAAGCAGATTGGCGAGTTCGGGTTGATGAAAGAAAAACTCGCGGAGATGGCGATCCAGATTTTCGCGGTGGAGTCGATGGTGTACCGGAGTTCGGGAAACATCGAGTCGGCGATGGCGGCGGCCTCGGTTTCGGGTGGCGATAAAATTCAGAGCACGATGAAGGTGTTGGAGGAATACGCAATCGAGAGCTCGATTGCGAAGGTGTATGGCAGCGAGATGCTGGATTTTGTGGTGGATGAGGGCGTGCAAATTTTTGGCGGCTATGGATTCCACGAGGATTATCCGGTGTGCCGGGCTTACCGCGACTCACGTATCAACCGGATTTTCGAGGGCACCAACGAAATCAACCGGATGCTGATCATTCAGATGTTGATGAAGCGTGCGATGGGCGGACAGTTAGCGTTGATTCCGGCGGCGATGAAGCTGGCGGACGAGATTTTGGCTGGGCCGTCGTTTGAGGAAGCTCCGGAAGGCGTGCTGGCCGAGGAATCGCGCGTGGTGGCGAATGCCAAGAAGATGTTTTTGCAGGCTGCGGGCGGCGCAATGCAAAAATTCCGCGAGAAACTTGCCGACGAGCAGGAGTTGATTGGGGCGCTGTCGAACATCGTGATGGAAGTGTATGCGATGGAGTCGTGTTTGCTGCGCGCACAGAAGGCTGCGGCGGCGAAGGGCGAGGCGGCGTCTGGCGTGATGATCGATGCGGCGCGCGTGTTTATCGCGGATGCGGCCGAGCGTCTGGAACATGAGGCGAAGAGGGCGATCGCGGCGGTGCATGAGGGCGATATGTTGACCACGCAGATGGCGGTGCTGAAGCGGTTTGGCAAGCGCGGGGCGGTAGATACCATTGCGCTGCGGCGGAAAGTGGCGGCGGCGGTGCAGGCGCAGGACCGGTATCCGTTCGAGGGCCGGTAGAACATTTCCCAATAGATTAGACAAGCGGCCAGGCGCGCTCCGTTGACGTGTATGTACACTTGTGCATATACTGGCTGAGTGGAGTGCGAATGGGATCCTGCGAAAGCCCGCGCCAATGCCGCGAAGCATCGCGTCCATTTTGGCGACGCTGTGGCGGCGTTGGAAGACGAGCGGGCAGTAACTATCCGCGACCCTTTCTCTGAGGAAGAGCGCTGGATCACTTTGGGCCGAGATGCGTTCGGGCGTGTCCTGGTTGTGGTTTATTCGTGGCGTGAGGAAAATGTGCGACTGATTTCCGCGCGGCAGGCAACGCCGCGAGAGCGCAGGAAGTACACGGAGAATCTATGAAGCGAGAATATGATTTCAGTAAGGGGAAGCGTGGACCGGTGGTTGCCGTGCCCAAGACGAAGGAGAGAATCACCATTCGGATTGATGGCGACACCCTTGACTGGTTTCGCAGTGAAGTGGAGCGCGCCGGAGGCGGGAATTATCAAACGTTGATCAATGACGCGTTGCGACAGCACATTTCGCGTGTTGATGAGTCTTTTGAGAAAACATTGCGGCGGGTGATTCGGGAAGAGATTCGACGGGCTAGCTGAGGTCTAGGCCCGAGTTGAGCAAAAGCGCCCGCTTCAGAACGCGGCCGCTACAATTACTCGGCGAAGGTCATGCGGGCTAGTTCTTCTTGAAGGCGTTTGCGTTCGACGGGGTCTTTGGTGTCGGCTAGCTTGTCGGTGATCTCGAAGAAACGTTGATGCTGGGCCTCTTTCGCTTGCAGGCCGGTTTCGATCAGGTCGACCAGGATGCGGCTGGCGCTGGTTTTTTTGGTTTCGGCCAGGGCGAGGACGCGTTTCGCTATGCGAGCCGGGAGCGAGACGCTTTGGCGGACGGAATCGTGAATCGTTGGCACGGTTCTATTTTGCCGCAGAAGATGGCGGCGTGGTCGGGCGCGTAGACCAAGAGTAACGTGTGCTTGGGGGCTCGGCGATACGGTTTTGTTCGATGCGAACGGTTGAGACTTTCCGCGGCTTAACATCTTCCTCAGTACAAAGGTAAACCGCACCGGCACACAAATACGAATCGGCGCGCACACACTCGTGCTTGGCCTTGTGGCATCTAAACCCCGCCCTCTCGGCCCTTCGAAGCTCAGGGTAAACGAGGGCGGCTACAGTTTCGGGACGTCCTGACAGCTTCTCGATTCCCTTCGGGTAACTGGCCTAACGTACAGGTTCGCCGGAGGTTAGGCTTGCGCATCGCGAGTGAAGCTGCGCGCGTTTCGCCGCGAAATATGCACTAAAATTGACGATTAACATATTTGTCGTATGGGAACGAAGGAGCCCTTGGGATGTCCTGGAAGCTACCGATCGTGGCGCTTTTTGTCGTTGGGCTGCAGGTCGGCGAGATCCTGATCCTGGGGACGTCGCCGGCCGGCTCGCTGACGGCAAACTCGTTGCAACTAGTCGCGTGCGCGATCGGTGCGGCGATGGCATTCGGGGCTTCGCAGCGGGGACGCGGGCTGAGCCGGCCGTTTTGGCAATTGATCGCCCTGGGACTGGCGACCTGGGGTGTGGCCAATCTCGGATGGATGTATTACGAGAATTATCTGCACCGGCAGCCGCCGGCCCTTTCGATCGTGCGCATGCTGTTTGATTCGCAGGGCGTGTTCTTTGCGATTGCGTTGTTTCTGGACAAGGAGAAAGACTCGCCGCGCTTCGATGCGGAAACCCTGCTGGATTCCCTCCAGATCGCCATCGTATTTTTCTCGGCATTTTTCGGACTGTACTACGTGCAGGTATTGAGCGGGGTAAGCGTAGCGGGCTCCGAACTGCTCATGACATGGACCTACCAGTCGATCAATGTGGCGTTAACTTTGGCTGCGGTCGTCGCGACGTTGAGCGTGCGCACCAGACGGCTGCGCTCGCTGTACGGAGGGCTCACGGTTTTCCTGCTGATCAACACCGTCTCATCAGGGATTGCCGACTACATGCAGAGCATCGCCAACGTGCCGACGGGAACGTGGTGTGACATCGGATGGTCCTTGCCATTTCTGGCGTGTGCGATCTGGGCGTCGCGGTGGCAGGAGCCGGCTGAGGAGGAAACGTCGCAACCGCGAAGCAAGACGCTGGGCGCGCTGGCGGTGAAGAACGTGATGCTGGCCCTCGCTCCCTTGATTGTGCTGGTGGTGGTAGCGCAGCTTGCGGCGGAATGGCGCTGGATTGGTCTTCTGTTGCTGGGCGCATCGATTACTTGCTATGCGGTGCGGCTGGGGGTGAGTCAATACCGTGAGGCGACCGCGGCGGAAGTAGTGCAGCGCGACACGCTGGCAATGGACTCGGCCATGGATGGAATGGCGATTGTGTCGCGGCAGGGAGAATACACCTACGTCAACGCGGCGTTCGCAAGAATGATGGGGCATGCCAACCCGGAGGCGATGATTGGCAAGTCGTGGGTGGAGATGCATGCGGCGCGGGACGTAAGGCCAGTGGAGCGCGAAATTCGGGAAGCGCTGAAGCGGGACGGTAAATGGTTCGGGCCATTAACCATTCATCGCGACGGCCAGCCATTACCGATGGAGATGAGCGTTACACTGCTGCCGGACCGCGGCGTCGTGACGGTGGGCCGGGATATTTCAGACCGTTACCGCGCAGAGAAATTTCGTGAAGAGGCGGAAGCGAAGTATCGGACGCTGGTCGAACAGGTTGCCGCGATCAGTTATATCGCGGAACTGGGCGTCGAGGGGCAATGGTTGTACGTGAGCCCGCAAGTGGAAATGATGTTCGGGATCAGCGTGGATGATTGGCTGGCGAATTCGCGGCAGTGGATGCGCCACGTGCATCCGGAAGATCACGCGGTTGTCGAAGCAGCGGAGGAAGCCAGCAAACGGGGCGAGAGGTTCCAGGCGGAGTACCGGGTGATTCGTCAGGATGGGCGCGTGATTTGGGTGAGCGATACCGCGGTGGTGGTGCCGGGGAGCGATTCCCACCCGTTGATGGAAGGGATCATCGTCGATATCACCGAGCGGAAACAGTTTGAGGCGCAACTGCAGCAGGCGCGGCGGATGGAAGCGGTGGGACGATTGGCCGGTGGAATCGCGCATGACTTCAACAATTTGCTGACGATTATCAAGGGATATACGGAACTGGCGCTGATGCGCGCGAAGGGTTTGCCGGAACTGAAGACGGACATCGAACGGATCGAGGATGCTTCGGAGCGGGCATCGGGGTTGGTACGGCAACTACTGGCGTTCAGCCGGCGGCAGGTGTTGCAGCCGAAGGTGCTGGATCTGAATAGCATTGTAATCGGGCTGGATAAATTGCTGCGGCGATTGATGGACGAGGATATTGAGATGTTGACGGTCGCGGACAAGCCTGTGGGAGCGATCAAAGCGGATCCTGGGCAGGTCGAACAAGTGATCATGAACCTGGTGGTCAATGCGCGCGATGCGATGCCGGACGGCGGACGGTTGATTGTGGAGACGGCGAATGTGGAGTTGGATGCGAGCTACGCGCGGGATCATGCTACCGTGCGGCCGGGACGCTACGTAATGCTGGCGGTAAGCGATAACGGTACGGGGATGAGCGCGGAGACCGTGGCGCACATTTTTGAGCCGTTTTATACGACGAAAGAGAGCGGGCGCGGAACCGGACTGGGATTGTCCACGGTGTACGGAATTGTGAAACAGAGCGGTGGATATATTTGGGTGTATAGCGAGCCGGGGCGCGGAACGACCTTCAAGGTGTATCTGCCGCGCGTGGACGAGGCGGTGGAGGCGCTGCCGGTGGCGAAGCCGACACCTCAAGAACGCGTGAAAATGGGCACCGAGACGGTTCTGCTGGTGGAAGACGAGCCGGATTTGCGTGAGCTTACGCGGACGGTACTGGCCGCCAAGGGATACACGGTCGTGGAGGCACGAAACGCGGAAGAGGCCGAGCGCCTTGCGGAAAGCAATGGGGCGCAGATTCATTTGCTGCTGACCGACGTGATCATGCCGGGAATCAGCGGGCGCGAGCTGGCGAAACGGATTTTAGCGCGACAGCCCGCGATGCGCGTGCTGTATATGTCGGGTTATACGTATAACGTGATTGCGCAGGGTGGGACGCTGGAGCGGGGGGTTTCCTTTTTGCAGAAACCGTTCACGCCGAGTGCGCTGGTGGAGAAAGTGCGCGATGTGTTGGATGCGGTTGTGCCTGCGCGGTAGAGTTTTTTTCCCGAGATTGAAGCGAAAAACAGGGACAGCGAGATAAAGTCGCCGCTGGAACTTTGCGATCGGATTGACGAAATTTCTCACGCGCAAAATCGGCCCGTGGAACATGCGCCGGGCTAAAGCCCAGCGCCTACATCTGTCGAAAAGTGAGACCGCCATGATGCGCTCGCCCCTGCAGGTTATTGGTTGAGGCGGATGGTTTTGCCGGAGGTTGCGGATTGGCGGGCGGCGTCTAGGATTTCCGTTACGACTAGATTTGTCTCGAGCGAAGAGGGGCCTTCGGGTTTCAGACCGTCGAGGACGACCGCGCGGAGGTACGAGATGGAATCGTCGAGCGGGGCGAGGACCGGTTTGGCGGCGAATGACTCCTCGGATTCCTTGCCGGGGAGGCGCAGGCGGAGATTGTCGCGCTTCACGGTGATGGCGTAGCCGGTTTCGCCGTAGACTTCCATGTCTTTGCGGTCGAAGGGCCAGTTCCAGGAGGCTTGGAGGATGGCTTGCGATTTGGGATAGGTCAGGATGACGGTGGCTTCGTCATCGACGTGGGTGTAGACGTTGGGCTGGAAGTGCTGGATGACGGCGGTTACGGTGTCGGGGCGGCGGCCGTCCATCAGCCAGGTCATCAGGTCGGCGCCGTAGCAGCCGAAATCGAAGAGGGCGCCGCCACCGTTGAGTTTGGGGTCGTTGAGCCAACCGAAGAACTCTGGCTGGACATTGATCTTGGCGGGCCCCTGATGGCCGTCGTGGACGACTACCTTGCGAATTTCGCCGATGGCATTTTGGTGGACGAGATCGTAGGCGGCGTGATTGCTGCGGTACCAGGTGGTTTCGTAGTTGACGAGGACGGGGATCTTTGCGGCGTGGGCGGCTCGTTCGATGGCGCGGGCATCTTCGTCGCTCACAGCCAACGGCTTTTCCATCATTACTGGAACATAGTGCCGGGCACAAATTTCTACCGCGCGACGATGGTCGAAGGTGTTCGTGTAGATGAGGACGGCTTGCGGGTGCGTGGCGGTGAGCGCTTCATCGAGGTCGGCGTGCCATAGGTTAGCGTCGAGGTTGAACTTTGCGGCATAGCGATCGAAGAGTTTGCGGTCGGGCTCCGCGATGGCGACGATTTGAACGTCGTGACGATCTTTGACGCGCGTGAGGAATCCGTCAGCGTGGCCGTGGGTGAGTCCCGCCACGGCGACATGTAACGGCTCGGCTGATGCGCCGGCATCGGGTGAGGTCGATTGCGCTTCAGCTGGAGGGATTGCCGTCAAGAAAAGTACCGCGGGAATCAGAAAGATTGCGCGCTTCATGGCGGCTCCACAACACCGCTTGGAATGCTATCACCCGCGCGAATATTTTGGCTGCGCTCAGGAAACGATATGAATCAGCTCGGATTTTTTTCCGATCTGGGGACCGCCGGGACGCCAGCGAGAAGGATGGACTGCGCGCCGTTTGAGGCGATTGACGAACGAGCCGATGGCCACGGAGCTTTCGACGAAATGTCCTACTTTGAGCGGGCCGACGACCTTTTCCGTGCGGATCCAGTGGAGGCCGCTGCTGGCGGCGCAACCGCATTGCGAGCAGTCCGGCGTGCCGCCGAAAACGCAGGGCTCGACACGCGTTTCGAGATCGGCGGAAAGGTTGACGGACATTTTGGAGAAAAGGCAATCACCCGGACTGGTGGGAGGATGGACGAAAGCGCGGGCTATGCCGGAGTTCATGAGGAGCTTCGGAAACTTTTTGCTGAGGCGCGGCAGTTCGTTCGCGATGGTCTCGCGATGATCGGGTGAGAGCATTTCCGGGCTTTGCTCGCCGATTTGCGGAGTGTACAGGCTGACCCAGATGCGGTCTACTTCGGGGCGCGCGTTCCAGAAGGAAACGTAGTCTTCCAGATAGCCGGGGCGCTCGAGCATCGGACGGGTGATAACCCAGTGGACGTTGACGTCGCGGCCGGAAATATTTTTCAAGATGCGCTCGTAGGTGGCGGGCTTGCGGCGGATGTCGTGATGCTCGGGTAGGCCGTCGATGGAGATGGCCACGCGCGTACGCGGAAGATCCATCCATTCGAGTGGAATGGAAATTACGCCGCTGGTGACCACAAGCGTGAAAATATTCATGGCGCTGAGGGCGGGGAGAATTCGGCTCAATTCGCGGTGACGCACCATGGGCTCGCCGCCAACGAGAGAAACGTGCATGGGCTGATGTTTGCGAACCAGGTCGAGGACGCCATCGACGAGCGCGTCGCCGCGGAAATCACTGAGTTGGCTGAGAGTTTTTTCGCCACCGAGGTGGGAATCGCCATACGCGTAGCAGCCCGGACAGCTCAACGGACACTCTCTGGTGATTTCGATGGACAGCATGGGGGACTTACCAGTGAGGATCTTCCCCCAGGCGCCGAGTATCTCGCGAGGACTGATGCTGGGACTAGGTGTGAATTTGGTCATACAGCGCTTTGATGCACGACCCGGTGATCACGCTGCATTCATTGTTACAGGCATTTAGCCTTGAGAACAATGAATATTAATTGCGGAAGGCGTGATGCGATGGATTTGAATCTTTTGTCCTGAATGAAATCTCAGGCGCGGAACCTAATTGGCATTCGAGAGCGAGGCCACACCGGCTGAAGCCTGTGAATCATTTCGGCGTTATTGGGGCTTGGTTGGTGGAGGGTCGGACGGGGCGGCGTCTGGCGCGGTTGCGTCGTTGGCAGATTTGGGCTTGCCGATGGAGGCCACGCTCTCCACGTTGAATTTCTTGTAGTCGGAGTAGCGCGTGACCGCGTTAACTTTGAATCCCTTCACCAGCAGGACGCGGACTCCAACGTGGGCTTCTTCGTAGGTGGGGAGCCAGACTTCGTTGTTCAGGAAGGCCTGCTCGAAAGTGAAGCTGGTGCCCTTTTGTAAATTCGCGATCAGACCGCCTGCGAATCGGAAGTCGCCGACGAAATACGCCTCGAGGCGGGCAACGTCGTGGGCTTTTTCGTCGATCCAGACGACACCCGCCAGCTCGTGCACCACTTTTTCGGGGAGCTTGTGCGGCTTGAATTCGGGATTGGGCTCGAAGTCGAAGACCAGGACGTCTTGTCCGCGAAAACGTTCGCGGCGCGGATTCACAAACTGGCAGGCGCGCAGGAAGACTTCGATACCGACGTCATCATCGTCTTTCTTTTCCTGGTCCTTTCCCTCTTCCTTGGCCTTTTCTTCCTTGGCTTCCTTTTTGTCTTGCCTCTTTTGAATTTCCTGAATTTCTTTCTGGGTTTTCTCGTTTTCTTTTCTTTGTTCGTCGTCGCTAAGCGGCTTGCCGTCTTTTTTGGTGAGCGTGGAAATTTCATCGCCGTTCAGGTAGAAGAATGAATATTCCTTGAGTTCGTGCTTGGTGACCTTTCCGGTCTTGTCGTATTCGGTTTCTTCTTCCGCGCGAGTGCCCGCGTAGTTTTCCCTGATCTTGTCGATAGCTTTCTGATTGTCGTCGATTTCCTTGAACAGGGCCTTGAGGTCGGGGAGTTGCACTTGGGATTTTTTCGGGAAATCGAAGACGCGCTCGCCGATAGTCGCGTTGACGGCGGCGCGGGTTACGGCGATATCGTAGGTATCGTTGCCGCGATGCAGCTCGATCTTGTAAGGGAGTTTCAGGCCGCGTACGGGGCGATAATCGTCGTACAGGATTTGTTCATCGATGCCGCCGATCGCCGCGGTCTCTTTGACGATCAAGTGGCTCTGGGGATCGAAGAAAACCTCGCGCTTCAGGCCCGCGGGCGTGGTGATTTCGATCTGGAGAGCATCTTTGCCACGGACCTGCGCGTGGCCGATGAAGGCGACACCTAGCTTGTTTTTCTTGGCGTTTACGAGACGCGAATTGTAGTACTGCCCGGCCGCTTCGAGTTGCGTGCCTTCGAGGCCAACGAGCGTGCTGATTTCACCGGCGGGGGTCTGGTGCCAGGCGGATTTACCGTTATACGCCTCGATCACGCTTTTGTCGTCGATGATCAGCTCGGAATAGTAGCGATTGGGGAGCTTGGTATCGAGGGTGTAGGTTCCGGACTTGCCTTCGGCTGCATTTGTGAGCGTGCCCTCAATGATTAGCGTCTGGACTTTCGACAGGCTCTTCGCGCCGCCTTGGGCTTTTATGTATTGGTCTACGATCTTATCGGCGTCTTGCGCGTGGGCGGGCGTGGAGAGAGCCGCAAGGGTCAAGGCCAGACACGGGGCTAGAAGACGTTTGCGCATGGGGCTCACAGGTAAGAACGCAGAACCGCGGAAAAAGTTTCCGGAGAGACGAAAATAGAAGAGCGGTCACAAAACGCGCATTCTCAGAAAAGCGTGCGACGGCGCCTTGACTGCGCCCGACTAAAGTCGGGCGCCTACAATTGTTCGCAAGCGGGCTCGCAGGGGAATGTCAAACCGACGTCAAAACCCGCACCCTTAAAAGTCAAGGGTGCGGCACCCGGCCTTCGCGCTCGGGCTACTTTGCTGCTGGGCGATTGAGATATTTCTCGTAGAGCGTTTTGTGTTTGTTGTCGGTGGGCGTTAGCTGGCCTTTGATGAAGAGGTAGCGGACGTCGGTGGTTAACTCGAGCGGATCGCCGTTGGTGACGATTATGTTGGCGATTTTGCCGGTTTCGAGGGTGCCGATTTGATCGGCCAGGCCGAAGATTTGCGCGGGGTAGAGTGTGACCGCTTTCAGGGCTTCGTCGTAGGGCAGGCCGTACGCTACGGCGTTGGCGGCTTGCTGGCCCAGGCGACGGGCGAAAGAGTTGTCGAAGCTGCCAAACGCGATTTTGACGCGGGCGTCGGCGAGTTCGGCGGGTTGAGTGAGCGAGCGGTCGTAGGGATCGTCTTCGTTGAGAGGCTCGGTGAGCGTTGGGCTGCAGGATGACCGGGATACTTTTCGAGCGCAGGAGTTCTTTGACTTTGTAGGCTTCGGCGCCTCCGGCGAGAATCATTTTTAGTTTTTGCTTGTCGCAGAACTCGATGGCGCTGCGGATGTCGCGGGCACGTTCGGCGAAGACGAGAACCGGCAGTTCACCACGAACAACGGGAACGAGCGCTTCGAGTTTGAGGTCGCGCTGATACTCGGCGGGGCCACCGTGGCCCCAGGCTTGCGCGTAGTGGCGGGCGTTGTCCATCCAGTCGGAAAGCTCGTTGACTTGTTTTTCGTATTCCTGCTTGGCCTCCGCGAATGGCTTGTTTTTTCTGGAGAATGTCGCGAAATCGAAAGATTGCGTTTCGATTTTCGGCCAGTCGAGGACCATGGCGACGCTCTTTTTAATGAGCATGTCGTTGATGGTCCAACCGGCGAGGTGGATCGCGGAAGCCTGGCCGCCGAGGATATTGGCGGAACCGCGGGAATCGAAGCCGCCGCTGGCAGGGACGGCGAGAACTTCAGTGATGCCAGCGGCGCGGGTGACGGGAATATGCTCGCTGGAAGGCAGGACGGCGTCGGCGGCGACAGCATCCGGGTTGAAAGCGCCGGTCTCGGAGGTATCGACGGTGGCGCTGACGGCGGAGATTTCGCTTAAGCCCATTTGCGTGACGGGATCGAAGAGGCCGGGGTAAACCTGCAGGCCCTTGCCGTCGATTACTTGCGCGCCGGAGGGAACATCAACATTGGTGCCGACGGCGGCTATTTTCCCATCGCGGATTACCAGGATGCCGTCGTCGATGGGCGGGCCCGTGAGCGTGAAGATTTTTGCGTGGGTGATCGCGTAGTTGGTGGATGGCGTTTGCGCGGGGGCGATTGCCGCGGAGCAGAAATACGCGACTGATAGCGTAAGGACGCGGGTCAGGAGAGTACGCGTCACAGCGCACCTCCGGAAACTGCCGCGGATGGCGGCTTGGGCTTTTCGTCGTAGGTTTCTTTTCGCCAGGTTTCGCAGAGCTGCCGTCGGGTTTTTTCTCAGCAGCGGCAGCCTTCTTTTCTTTTTCGAGCAACGTCTTTCTTTTCCTTTCTCCAGATCGGGGCGTGCGGCAAGGTCGCGCTGGCGATCGAAATAAACGCGCCCGTCGATCAGAGTTTTCTGCACGACGGCATAGGCGCTGAGCGGGATCGTGGTTGTAGATGACCAGGTCGGCGTCTTTGCCGGTGTCGATGGAGCCGACACGCTTGTCGATGCCGAGCTGGATGGCGGGATTGAGGGTGACGAGCTTGATGGCTTCGTCGCGGGAGAGTCCGCCGAACTTGATGCTCTTGGCGGCTTCCTGATTCAGGTGCGTGGCTTCCTCGGCGTCGTCGGAATTGACGGAGACGATCACGCCGCGGCGAGTCATGAGTGCGGCGTTGTATGGGATAGCGTTGAAGGCTTCCACTTTGTAGGCCCACCAGTCGGAGAACGTGGAAGCGCCGACGCCGGCCGCAGCGAGTTCGTCGGCGACCTTGTAACCTTCGAGGACGTGCTGGAGAGTGCGCACCTTAAAGCCGAATTCCTTGGCCACGCGGAGGAGCATCAGAATTTCGTCCTCGCGATAGCAGTGGGCATGCACGTAGCGCTTGCCTTCCATCACTTCGACAAGCGGCTCGAGACGCAGATCGCGGCGCGGCGGGATCAGATTTTTTTCGCCAGCGGCGGCGCGCTTGTTGTAGTCGTCCCATGCAGCTTTGTAATCGCGGGCTTCGGCGAATGCGCTACGGATGGTTTCTTCCACGCCCATGCGCGTTGCGGGATAACGCTTCTCAGCGCCGCGTCCACTGAAATTCGAGCGCTTGGGATTTTCGCCGAGGGCAAACTTGATGCCGGGCAAGGCGCCCTCGAACGGGAGCTTAGAGGCGGGCTGGCCCCAGCGGAGTTTGATGACCACGGTCTGGCCGCCGATGGGGTTGGCGCTGCCGTGGAGAATGTTGGCGACGGTAACTCCGCCCGCGAGATCGCGGTAGATGTCGATATCGTCGGGATTAAGCACGTCGGCGACGTTGGCGATGGAAGAGACCGCGATGCTGCCTTCGTTGACGCTGCCGTCGATGGCGATGTGCGAGTGGCAATCGATGATGCCGGGCATAACGAATTGGCCAGCGGCGTCGATCACTTGGGCGTCTTTCGGGGCCTTGATGGACGAACCGACTTCGGCGATCTTGCCGTCCTTGATAAGGATGGAGCCGTGCTCGATGTTCCCGTGGGAGACCGTCAGGATCGTGGCGTTTTGAATCAGGATGATTGGGGCGGGCTCGCTGGCCACGGCCGGCGCATTTGCAGGGAGTGTGGGTGCCGGCGCCAGAGCGGCGAGAAGCGTCGCGATGCAAGCGGCAAAAAGACGTGATGTTTTCATCGAAATCTTCATCGGGCGGCTCCCTGGGCGTTTGTCGACAGGTGCGTCGCGATGGAGCGCGTTGGCGCTTTCGTGCCCGTGAACTCAATGTCGATTCCTACTACCTTGATGTTGCCTTTGAGGGAGGTGCCGTCGAAGGTGCCGGTGAAGACGGCGTCGGCCGGTCCGTCCTCCAAGACGACGTTGATGGTGAAAGTGAATTTGTCGGCGGTGAGAGTGCCGCTGAGAATGTTCTGTGTGCCGCGCTTGCTGGTGAACGTACCGGAGAGTGTGCCGTCGGAGGCCATGGTGAGGTCGGCGGTCGATTCTTCCGCGCCTTCGGGCGTGGTGTAGGCGAGTTTCCATTTGCCGGTCAGGTCGCCTTTGGGCGGATCTTTAGGCTTTTCCGGCTCATGGATTGTGAATCTGCGGCCATCGACGAAGACATTTTGATTTTCGTTTTTTCGTTGAACAGGTCGCCGTCGGTGATTATCAGGTTAGCGATTTTTCCGTTTTCGATGGAGCCAAGGCGGTCGGCTACACCGAAAATTTCCGCGGGCGACAATGTCATCGCGCGCAGGGCGGCGTCCGGGTTGAGGCCCGCATCGATCGATTTTTTCGCGGCTTTCAGGACGTCTTTGGGCGCGGCGATGCCTCCGGAATAGAACGCGAACTTTACGCCAGCTTTAGCGAGGGCGGCAGGCGACGACGGAGCGCGATCGCGGAAACGCAGCGTGCGGAGCGAAGGAACATCGTCGGGGTCGGCGTCTTTGTCTGCTTCCGGCCATTTCAGATCCACGAGCACAGGCAGTTTTTTTGCTGCGATTTCCGTCCGCTACTTCGTAACTCATCTGGCCGCCGTAGATCGCGGCGGTGACGTGCCAGCGATCGACCAGCTCAAACGAACGCCGAATCTGGACCGTATTGTTTGCAGGAATCAGGACGAACGCGTGATCTTCGAGCGCATCGGCGAGCGCGGAATTGGTGCGATCGTAGCGAGGGCGCGCCGATGCCGCGAGGATTCTTGTCGTAGATGGCTTCGGCCTTGTCGCTCCACTCGGTGTCCAGCCAGACCTGGCGAACGTAGCCGATCGTACCCATCAGCGAACCGGGAAAACTCGCGAAATTGCCCACCGGTTGCAGCGAAACCGGAATGGCCACCGGAGATTTCACGACCAGATCGCCGTTGCGCTCTCCGGCAAGATCAAGGACCGCGCCCTGGCCAGGAAAGATGCCGCCCTTGTTTGCGGAAATGACGGTGGTAAATCCGGCGCTGCGCCACGTTTCGATGCGCTTGTCGCTGAGGGTCGCTTCACCGGCGGCGTCGCGCCAGGGAGTCGCGCCGGGCCGGTCTTCGGGGCCGCGGAAATGGGTTCCTGCGGGCGTCCGGGGCTTTCACCGCCAGCGGGGGCAGCTGAAGAACCAAGGCCAACATCGGTGAACGGATCGAACAGGCCGGGATAAACCGTCAGTCCCTTTCCATCGATGATCCACGTTTCCTGCGGGAAAGTGACATCCTTGCCGACGGCGATGATCACGCCGCGCGAGACCAGCACCGTTGCGTTCTCGATGCGCGGACCGGAGGCCGGCACGACGGTGGCGCCGCGAATGGCGAACGATTGCGGCTCGCCACCTTGCGCGGCGGCACGAGGCACCGCGTGCGCCGCGAGAAAGGCCGCGGTCGCGGCAATCGCAAGCGACAAACTTCGACGGAAGACCAAATGCATGCTAACTCCTTCGTTTGGGCGGCGCGGCAGGACGCGATCCCCGACCCCTGTTTTTGGTAGACGGACGAGGCTAGTGGGAAGTTTCCAAAGAGTCAAGAAGAGTCAGAAGGAAATCAAAATTGACGGGACGATAATTTTTCAGGAAATCGCCGCGGAGTTCATTTTGCCAGGCCCACTCGACGAAGCAAATCCTGGAAACGTGGATCAGAGCGCAAAGAGTCGAAAGCCGGCTCGATGCCGAGTTCCGTCAGGGCGAGTTCACGCTCGGAATACGCGCGCTCGAGAGAGGCGAATGCTTTGTCCGCGTCATCGAGGCGGGCATACAGGAGAGCGACGCCATAGTTGTTGGTGTAGGACTCGGGTGGATTTTCTTTGTCCTTCGAAAAATCGAGAAGAGTTTCCCAGTAACCGCGGGGACCGTGAGCCGCAAACGCGGCCCTCAGTTGGTCCTGCTTTCGGAGCGCGAGTTTAGGGTCTTCTCCAGCCAGCATGCGTGCCTTTGTCTCTTCGTCGATGGCATCGGGATATCGTTGCAGATAGGTGTAGAGATGCGCGAGCCGCACATGGTTGAGGACGAAGTCCGCATCGATTTTATCGGCTTTTTCCAATTCGGCGAGGGCTTCGTCGTAGCGGCGCGCCCACAGATAGGTGCGGCCAAGGAAAGATCGAATGGGAACCGAGAGCGGGTCGAGCGCAATGGCCGTCCGGATCTCGGAGATGGCTTCGTCGTGGCGGCCGAAGGGAGAAAGATAGCTGTTGGAATAAAGGAAGTGAGCGCTGGCGTCGCTGGGATTGAGTTCCAGGGCGCGATGGAACTCGCGCCCGGCTGCTGGCCAGTCGTATTCGAAATGGGCTCTTATGAAGGCGAGCGTCGCGTGGGCTTCGGCGAGCGAGTCGTCCAACGCAAGCGCATGCATGGCGTTTTCGCGAGCCTTGGGCATGGTTTCGGAAGGCCTCGCGCCAAAGACCGGCGCCAGAGCATAGACGCGAGCCAAACCTGCGTACGGGCGCGGGTCGTTCGCGTCGATGGAAATGGCGCGGTTGAATGCGGCGGCGGCGCGCTGGAAGCTCGCGCGCGTTCTCTGGTCAAAGGCTTGCAACCCCTCAAGGTAGGCTTCATAGGCCTGGGCGCTGACACGCGGAGCGCCGGCCAGGCGAGCCTCCACGGCTTGCGAAAGGGTGAGCTGAATTTTACCAGCGATGGCGCGGGCGACATCGCGCTGGAGGTTGAGGATGTCGCCGAGGTCACGGTCAAAGCTGTCGGCCCAGATGTGCGTCTGGTCGCTGGTTTGGATGAGCTGGGCGGTGACGCGCACGCGGCCGGCGTCGCGACGCACACTTCCTTCGAGTAGATAGGCGACGCCAAGTTCGCGAGCGATTTGCGCGGCGTCCTTGGGGGCGCCTTTGTATTGCATGGCAGAGGTCCGCGCGATGACGCCCAGGTGCTGCGGATCGAGTCCGCCGAGCTGGGTGATCATTTCTTCGGTCATGCCGTCGGCGAAATATTCCTGGTTGGAATCGCCGCTGAGGTTTTGGAACGGGAGCACGGCGAGCATGATTTTTCCACTTCCTTTGGGACTGGAAGCCCTACGAAGGTAGGGCCTGGTGAGGAACACCGCGGCGATCAGCATCGCGACGAGTGCGAGCCAGAAAGGCCATAGCCGAATCCGGTGGGCCGGGGGTGAAGGCTCGATGGCGGTGGGCTCGGGAGTATCGAGAGTCAGAGCGGCGGGGGTCGGAGCGGCGGGGGCTGGAGTCGAGGCGGCGGGCCGTAACTCCACCACGGAGGCTTCGAAGCGGTAACCCTTGCCTGGGATGGTATAGAGAAAGTGGGGACTTTCGGGGCTGTCCTTTAGAGCGAGACGGATCTTACGGACCGCGGTGTTGATGCTGTTGTCGGCGTCAACGAAGACCTCCTTGCCCCAGATACGGTCGAGGATTTCTTCGCGGGTGAGGAGCTGGCCATGGCGTTCGGCCAGCAGAAAAAGCAGGTCCAGCGGGATGCGCTCCAGATGTACGACGCGGCCATCGCGGCGGAGCTGATAAGCACCGCGGTCCAGCTCGAAATCCTCGAATTGATAGATTTCGGCGCTCATGGCGGATCCAGCTCCAGCGACAGGACAGTATGGGGATTGTATCTAGATCGCTTGAGGGGAGATAGCTGTCAAATTTTGCTTGCAGTAAGCTCTACAGGAAGACTTCAGGAAACCTTCAGGGCCGGTCCATTGTGCCAGGGAGCCAAGAAGTGGCAGAAGGCGCAGGTCGGGGACTCCCGACGAAATATCGACACCGGAGGAAAGTATGAGGACTTGGATTTTGAGGGCAGTTTTCGTAGTGCCGTTCGTTGGGCTCGCGTTCAGCAGCACCGCAAGGGCGTGGTCCAATGAACCCTGTAGCGCGGGAAACTCGATTCTAGAAGGCGATTATGCCTTCACTGTGTCCGGGCAAGTTTTCTCGCCCGCCGGGACGCTCGAACGCCAGGGTATCGCGCTGACCCATTTCGAGGGCAACGGCAAATTCACCCAAGTGGATTTCGTGCTCAGCAGTCCGCTCCCACCCGGGGCCCCAACGCCGCCTAAGGGTCAGACCGACATGGTAAGCGGCTTTACGAGCAACGAATCAGGGACATACACCGTCAATCCAGACTGCACGGGCGAATTTACGATTACCGACACCGGGTACACGAACAGCGCGGGAGCGCCGGTATCGGATGGGGTGATCAAAGTGAAGTTCATCCTCAGCGATCACGGTCGCGGGATTCACACCGTGGTGTATTCACTGACGCCGCCGGGAGCACCTGGACCGGTGCCTGCATTGATCCACAGCGACGGGCACAAGCTCGGCAAGGTCGAGGACTAGGCGGGCGCGGCGGCTTCTGGTTCCGGCTAGAAAAAAATAAACCAAACTTCCTCCGCCCCGGGGGACGCCCTGAGGGGAACTTCGGTTCTCCCTCGGGGCGTTGTTTGCCTTACACGAGTGAATCCATCCCTGGCTCACGCTTCTCTTGCTTTCCCATAGGAGATGTGGCACTCTGCTATTGCTATCCCATAGGAGAATGATGCATGGGTGGAAAAGCGGATGTGTGGCAGGGGACGCTGGCGCTGATGGTCTTGAAGACGCTGGAGACGTTGGGGCCGCTGCATGGCTACGGAATCGCTCGGCGGATCGAACAGACCAGTGGCGATCTGCTTTCCGTAAACTACGGGACGTTGTACCCGTCGCTTTTGAAGCTGGAGCAGGAAGGCTACATCGATTCCGAATGGGGCCAGTCGGACAACAATCGCAAAGCGAAATATTACCGGCTGACGCGGGCCGGGCGAAAGCAGTTGGCCAAGGAAGCGCAGGAGTGGGACCAGACTACTGCGATTCTGGCGCGATTTCTGGCGCCGGGCGAGGAACGGTCATGAGGCGGCTTCGCGCTTGGCTCGTGCGCCTGGTGGGATTGTTTAACGGATCGTTTAACAGGGAGCGATCCGACCGGGCATTCGCGGAAGAGATGGAAAGTCATCTGCAGATGCACATCGACGATAACTTGCGCTCCGGGATGACCGCGGAAGAAGCGCGGCGGCATGCACTGATCAAGCTTGGGGGCATTACACAGACGAAAGAGATTTATGGGGAGCGTCGCGGGATTCCGGCGGTGGAGACGCTGCTAAAGGATTTGCGGTTTGCGGTTCGGATGCTGCTGAAGAACCCGGGATTCACGATGGTGGCGGTGTTGATCCTTGCGCTGGGAATCGGCGCGAACACCGCGATGTTCAGCGTGGTGCGCGCTGTGCTGTTGAAACCTCTGGCGTATTCCGATCCGGATCGCATCGTGACACTGGCATCTTTTTGGAAAGCGGACTCGGGCAAGGGCCAGGTATCCGCACCGGATTATCACGATTGGCACGATCAAAGCTCGGCGTTTGAGGCAATGGCCTACTATGGCGCTTGGGATACAGCGGTCACCGCGGGGACGGCAACGGGCGCGACGGCGGAATATGCGCACGCCGCACAGATTGGTCCGGAATTCCTCCGCGTTTTTGGCGTGACGCCTTTTGTGGGACGCGAATTCAGCGCTGAGGAAGCAAAGCGCGGTGGACCCGGCGCCGCCCTTATCAGCTACGCGTACGCCGCGCGACACTTCGGCGATGAAGCAAATGCGCTTGGCAAACGCGTGCAGATGGCCGGCAAGACATTGGATATCGTAGGCGTCATGCCTGCGGGTTTTCGCTTTCCTGAAAATACGGACATCTGGTATCCGACGAACACGATCGTTCCCGATACGGAGTCGCGAGGGGCTCACAACTATCGGGTCATCGCACGGCTTCGGGATGGTGTTCGATTGGAGCAGGCGCAAGCGCAGATGGTGGCGATTGGCGCGCGACTCGAGGAAAAATATCCCGATAGCAACAAAGGGAAGAGCGTAGCGGTCACGCAACTCCGCGACGAGATGGTCAGCGGGTTCCGGCTGACGCTGTACGTGATGCTGGCGGCGGTTGGCGTAGTGTTGCTGATCGCGTGCGCCAATCTGGCGAATATGCTGCTGGCGAAAGCAGTTGCGCGCACGCGGGAGATGGCCATACGCGCGGCGGTGGGAGCGGGCCGCGGGCGGATTGTGCGGCAGTTGATCACCGAAAGCATATTGCTGGCGCTGATCGCGGGAGCTGCGGGGCTGGCACTGGCGTTCTGGGGATGCCAGGCGCTAGTGACGCTAGCTCCTGGAGACGTGCCACGGCTGGCCGAAACCGGCATCGACGGCAACGTTTTGCTATTCACGCTGGGGATTTCCATGGTGGCGAGCTTGTTGTTTGGTCTAGCACCGGCGCTGCAGGTGTTGCGCGTCGATCTTAATAGCGCCCTCAAGCAAAGCGTGCAACGCGCCGGAGGCGGGAGCCTTGCGGACCGTATGCGCCAGGCGCTGGTGGTGGCGGAAATTGCGTTGTCGGTGATCCTGGTGGCGGGCGCTGGATTGCTGATCAAAAGTTTCGTCGCGTTACAAAATGTCGAGCTGGGATTTCGGCCGGAGCGCGTGCTGGTGGTCGGAACCAGCGTGCCGGCCTCGGATCTAGAGAGCGCGCGGCGTGCGACACGATTCTACAAACAATTGCTGGCGGAGGTGCGCGCGCTTCCCGGAGTGCTCGATGCGGGCGCAACCATGGAGCCGCCGGGCCACACGGCGTCGGACGGCAGCTATTGGATCGACCACTTGCCCGCAGCGCTGAACATCAGCGCACCGCAAGCGGTGTTCTCTGTCGTGTCACCGGCAACATTTGCCACTCTCGGAATTCCGCAGCAACGCGGCAGAGACTTCAACGACGGAGACACTTACGACGCACCATTTACTGCGGTCATCAATGAGGAGTTGGCACGGAAGGCATTTCCGAACCAGGATCCCATCGGGCACTCATTTACTGCGGACTTGATTCGATGAAGGGTATGAAGATTGTGGGCATTGTAGGCAACATTCGGCAAGAGGGACCGGCGAAAGAGCCGTCCCCGGAAATCTACATGCCGTACGAGCAACATCCGCTACCTGCGACGGCCCTCAGCATCCTGGTAAGGACATCGATGCAGCCGGGCGCGATCTCGCCGGCAGTTCGCGACAAGATCCACGCCCTCTCTGTGGATGTCCCGGTGAAGTTCACGACCATGGAAGCTCTCAATTCGGAAGGCGTGGCGGTTCCGCGCTTTCGCACGCTGCTGCTTGGTATTTTCGCCGCATTGGCGGTCGGGTTGGCGTTGGCTGGGGTCTACGGAGTGATGTCCTACGTGGTAGGCCAGAGGTCGAATGAGATCGGACTGCGCATGGCGCTCGGAGCGAGTCAGAGCGATGTGCTGCGACTGGTTTTGCGGCAGACGCTGCTGATGGCAGGCGCGGGGATCGTGATTGGCTTGGCGGGGGCGGCGGTGGTAACGCAATTCTTGACGAGCATACTGTTCGGGGTTAAAGCCACAGATCCCGCGACGTATGCCGCGGTGGTCGGGCTGCTGGTGCTTACGGCTCTAGGCGCGAGTTACATTCCCGCGAGGCGCGCGATGCGTGTCGATCCGATGGTTGCACTGCGATATGAGTAGGGCGCAGACCTTCCCTCAGCAGCCGAATACCCGCGTAAGAGTCACGCGCTGAAGCGTCGGCACTTCCATTGGTCGAGCCCATTGGCATTGGTCGAGCTGATTGGTCGACCTTACTGCGGTTTTTTCTTCTTACCAAGCAAGCCGCCGAGCTGCTGCACCGCGTCCGCCGGATTCTGTCCTGCACCGGCGCCGGGAATTCCAGGAATGCTGGGGGTGCCGGCACCTCCGGGAACAATTCCGGCCGCGCATCCCAATTGCGACTTCAGCATTCCAGCCGCGAGGCCGCCGACGTCCGGAATGAACTTCGGGTCGGATGTTGTGCCCTGAATTTGAAATGGGACAGTGGTTTGGCTTTTGCAATTCTTGCCGCCACCGGTGCCCCCAAGCTTGCCCAAAAGCGCGCCCGTACTTCCAACTGGGCTTCCGGCCGCACCCAGAACATCTGTGAGCGTGGCTGCCATTTTAAAGTCCAATGCGTTCTTGGAGTTGATGGTACCGCCGCCAACGAGCGTACCGACGGCCGGAACGACGGCATCGAAATTGGTCGCTTGGATACCTTCGGGAGCCATACGCACGTTGCTGGTCATTTTCTGGATTTCCAGGTCTTTTCCGGACTTCACACCGGTGAGCGATGAAATCGCCGATAGTTTGGACCCTAGATCGAATCCCGCAAGTTTCGCATTGAAAAGACCCACGGTGCCGGTGGTCACCAGCTTGTCCGTCGGCCCGGAAAGATTCAGATCGGTATTTAGGGTGCCGGCCTGAAGCGAAGCGCCCTTCGGCATGTTGACACCCAACGCGGGCAGGAACGCTTCGAGATCCTTGGCGGGCATGTTTTGGCCATTCACTTTGATGTGAAGAATGGCGCCCTCGGCGGGAACCTCGTAGGTACCTGACAGATTCGTGACCGCGCTGCCGATTTTCAGGGTCGAAGGCTCGAGGACGCCAGTGTTCTTGACGAGGTCATATTTTGTATGGAAATCGATGATAACGGGCTCGGATGAAGGAGAACCACCGGCGATCAGCAGCGCTTTCGAGAGCTTGGCGCTGCCTTTGGTTTCAGCAACGCCATTTTGCGATTCCAGCGTGGCGTTTAGATCAAGGATGCCGCCCAAGCCCGCCGAAGGATCCAGAAAACCGGTCGAGGCCAGATTCAGGGAATTGACTGTCAGTTTGGCAGTAACCGGATTCAGCATGGAATTCGTCGGGTTGACAGGCCCGACTGTGCCGTCGACCTTGAAGTTACCGCCTCCCGGGAGATCGGCGGTGAGGGTCACGGGAAATTTCGAAGTCAGGGAAACATTCGACGCGACGATGTTCACATTGTCATAGGTGCTACGTTTCTGCGAAGCCGTCGAGCCCACGATGATACGCCCGTTCTTGAGTTCGAGTTTTTGGACCGAGAATGCTTCTCCCGGGGACGAAGAGGACGCGGAAGCGGACGGTGTAGCCGCGGGCGGCGGTGTCTGCGCTTGGGATTTGGCTGGCGCCGCGAACGAAGAATAGTTCCATTCCCCACCGGCGCCACGAATCAACGAAACTTGCGGGCTGTCGATGGTGACGTCGGTTACGTTCAACGTCTTCGAGAAGATCAGGGGCATCAACTCGACGCCGACTTTGACCGACTTGGCGGTTAGAAACGGCGAATTGCTAAACTTGGTATCGTCGGCGATGGATAGGTTGTCCGCGCCAAGCGCCCCGCTGAGTAGCGACAGGCTGAGATTGCCGACTTCTACTTTTCGGCCCAATGCGGCGGAAGCCTTTTGCTCGATCGTGGGCCGAAATTGATTCACAGGAATCAGAAACGGCGCGACCAGCACTAAAACGATGAGTACGCCAACGACAACGGCGATAATTTTAAGCGTGCGGCTCATAGAGGACCTCCATCGCGGCAGGCATTGTGGGAACCGAGTCTCGTTGCGGCGAGGCGATCATAGCACACCCCTTCGAGGCCGGACCTACAGGGAAAGCCTGACTTGGCAGTCAGATCTGGCCGCGAATCGCGCCTCCAGACCGTTGCCGATTTCGTGACGAAGGCCGAGGAACGCTCACATCGAATAGGTATTTGACTGCATCTAAACCGGCAGTCGGCGCGAAAGCCGCGGTCGGCGGCTGTTGAGGGTGGTTTTGTCTAACGGAAGTGCATCAAATTGGGGGGAACTTCAACGGACATGAACGTGCGAACCCTCGCTTCACGCCTGGTAATTTCATTCGCGATCACGGTCCTGTTTACTGCCCTGGGTAGCGCCGTGACAACAGCGGAGGAAGAACCGAGGACCGAGAATCTTCCTGACGCGCCCATTCCCAAACAGCAGAACCCCGGTCAACAGTCTTCGCAATTGAAGGCAACCATTTCCATACTCGGGAAGCGGTCGGTGTTTTTCCCCGAGCTGGCGTTCGATAAAGGGCCGCTGGACCCGCGGCAGAAGTTTGAACTCGCGGTCGATGAAACCATCGCGCCTTCGCGATTTCTCGGCTCCATGTTCACGGCCGCGATCGGACAGGCGCGGAATTCCCTGCCAGGCTACGGACAGGAATGGGCGGGTTACGGAAAACGATTCGGCTCGTCTGTAGCCAGTAGCGCTTCCAGCCACTTCTTTGGAACGTTTCTGCTTCCGTCGATGCTGCACGAAGATCCCCGCTACTTTGTCAAGGCGTTCGGAGGTCCGCGCAGCCGCATTCTGTACGCGATCGAACGCGTTGTGATCACGCGCACGGATGACGGAAGAAATACCTTCAATTGGTCCGGAGTGTTAGGAGGATTGATGGCCGAGAGCTTGGCCAACAGCTACCTTCCGGACGCGGAGCGCACCGCGGGAAAAACCTTCGGCCGGTACGGAGTTCGGGTAGGTTTCGGAGCGCTGGGCAACGTCGTGAAGGAATACTGGCCAACGATCTTCAAGAGCCTGGGAATTACCAAATTAGTGCCAAGTGAACACTCGGATCCTGGAACCGTGACACCACCAGTGGGCCCACCGGCGCCACCGCAACAGTCGCCGCAGCGCTAGAGAAACGAGGCCGACGTTGCGACACGCGCAGGGGATGACGGATTCTTTCTTTCGGAAATGCGGCGGCTCGGCCCTATGTCACTGGATTTGCTCCCTGATTTGCCTTTCCTCTCCGGGAATCGTCGTGGCGCAACAAGGTGGCGCCCAAGAAAAGCCCGATGCCGCGGTCCGCGCGCAGATGGGTAACGTCAGGTACCGTTTCAGCGACAACATCGCGGTGCAAATTAACTCGCTGAATGGCGCACTTGTTCCTACAGGCGACAACGAGTTTCCGATCCTGGACGACAAAAACTCGTTCCGGCTTCACATCGACACCGCGGAAATCGCGATCGGCCCAACGGACCTCGCCAATCTGCTCAATTCTTATGTTTTCGCGCGACCTAACTCTCCGTTGTCCGGAATTTCTGTTGCGATCGTCAACGGACGGCTGCAAGTCAAGGGGAAACTTCGGGACAAGGGCGACATTCTCTTTGAGACGCAGGGCGTGATGACTCCGACGCCCGACGGAAGAATTCGCCTGCACAGCGAAGTAATCAAAGCGTTGCATGTGCCGGTCAAGAGCTTGATGGATGCCTTTGGCATCGGCGTAGACGACATGATCAAGTCCGGAAAAGTCCCCGGCGTCCAGGCCGAAGAAAACGACCTGATTCTGGACCTGGAGCAAATGCTGCCGCCGCCTCACATCGACGGCAAAGTTACCTCGGTGCGTGTCGAGAGAAATTCGATTATTCAGGCTTTTGGCGGCACCGGCGCGGCGCCGGCACCGAAGTTGCTAAGCGCAAACTACATGGCCTTCCGGGGAAATCGCCTGCGTTGCGGCAAACTGACGATGGATGATGCAGACATGGTCATTTACGATTTGAATCCCGACGATCCGATGGATTTCTATCTGGATCACTACAAAGAGCAACTCGCCGCGGGCTACACGAAAATCAGCACGAGTTTCCAGTCGCGCGTTTTCTTGAAGGACTTCGATAAGCTTGGGCAAGCGAAATCGACTGCGAAGAGCAAGGTTAACTGACGCCGACATCGTTCCGCCCTTCCGATGCGAGACGACCTCGCGTTCTTGTGTCGCTCTCGTAGGGAATGTGTAAAATTCCCATGGCAGTTCGGACGCCGGGCTGAAGCCCAGCGCCTACATCGCCTAGATAAGGGTGGGTTGACAGGGGGGCGCGAAGGCACTATTTTCCTTGCGCCCGGTAAACGCTTACTTGCCTGGTTTTGTACGCGGCCGCACGTACGGGGGAGATCGCATCCATGTTCCGGACTTCCAGACGAAGTTTTCTACAACAGGCCTCCGCAGCCGCGGCGGCTTGCTCCGCGGATCTTTTGCTTGGTCGGTCCCTGCTGGCACAAGGCAAGCCTGCCGTTAGCAGCGGCGCGGCCGCACGCATCTATCTCGACTCGCGACGAACGATCGCGCCCATCGACCGCGACCTGTTCGGCTCTTTCCTCGAACACCTCGGCCGCGCCATTTACGAGGGCATCTACGATCCGGGTTCCAAGCTCTCCGACTCCAACGGATTCCGCAAAGATGTGATGGATGAGGTGAAGCACCTCGGGGTGCCGATCATTCGCTACCCCGGCGGCAACTTCGTTTCCGGCTACAACTGGCTCGACGGAGTTGGCCCGAAGAAAGACCGGCCGGTGGTTCTCGACAGGGCGTGGAACTCGATGAACTCGAACCAGTTTGGCACCAACGAATTTCTCGCCTGGTGCAAAGAAGTGGGCACCGAGCCGTTAATGGGATTGAACCTCGGCACCGGCACTCCGGAACAAGCCGCGGACCTCGTGGAGTATTGCAACGTTGAAAAAGGCACGCGCTGGAGTGAGCTGCGGCGCAAACATGGCATCGCCGAGCCTTACAAAATTGAACACTGGTGTCTTGGCAACGAAATGGATGGCCCATGGCAGATCGGCCATATGTCCGCCACTGAATATGGCTTGAAGGCTGCCGACGCCGCGCGGCAGATGCGTTACGTAGACCCTTCGCTGAAACTCATTGCTTGCGGCTCCAGCGGCCCGGCCATGCCCACCTATCTGGAGTGGGATCGCGAGGTGCTTGAGCAGTGCTACGAGTACGTGGACGGGCTCTCGCTGCATCGCTATTTTGATAATTCCGATACGACGGGTGGAGATACGGCGAAGTTTCTCGCGATGAACCTGACCATGGACCGGCAGATTGCCGAGACGGTCGCGGTTTGCGACCTGGTGCGCGGGCATAAGCGCTCTCCGAAAAAGCTATGGCTCTCCTTCGACGAATGGAACGTGTGGTACCGCGAGCGTCGTGGCGACGCCGTGAACGGCAAGAGAGCCGAAGCTCCTCATCTGCTCGAAGAAATCTACAACTTCGAAGATGCGCTGTTGGTCGGAGGCTTGCTCAATACTTTGATCCGCAATTGCGATCGGGTGAAGATCGCTTGCCTGGCGCAATTGATTAATGTGATCGCGCCGATTATGACGAATGCGGACGGGCTGTTCCGCCAAACCATCTACTATCCGTACAGTTGGGCGCTGCAGTTCGCGCGCGGCGCGGCTTTGAATGTTCTTGTGGAGTCTTCCACGTATGAAGTCAAAGGAATGGACCCGGTTCCGCATCTGGATGCTACGGCAACCCACAACGCCGCGGACGGCAGCGTTGTGCTGTTCATCCTGAACCGTGATCTGCAAAAAGCTCATGACGTGGAGGTTGTGTGGGAGGATCAGGCTCCCGCTCGCCTGCTGACCACTTCTCTGCTCACGGGCGACGACCTGAAGGCAGTGAACGGTTTCCAGTCGCCGCAACGCGTGGCTCCGCAGGCATTCGCGAAGCCCACGACGACAAGCGGCCGCACAAAATTCGAAGTGCCAGCCCGCTCCTACACGATGCTCCAGTGGTCTTTGTAACCCGCGCGAGTTGCGCGATGAGAATGCGGCGTCGTTCGTAAGACTTTTTTGTTGGCATCTTGCCGAGATGGGGCGCTGCAGCGCTGCGCCTCCACAAACGTCGCCTCAGGGAGGCACGCTCCACGCTTACTTCGTCGAAAATTTGAAAACGGTCACGGTGTGGTATTTCTGCCCGCGCTTGAGTTCGGTGGTGGGAAAGTCGGGATGATTGGGCGAATCCGGAAAATGCTGCGTCTCCAAACAAAACGCCGAGTGCTTGCCGTACGTTACGCCGCCCTTTCCCTTGACCGTGCCGTCCAGGAAATTGCCGGTGTAAAACTGAACTCCGGGTTGGTCGGTCAGCACCTGCAACACGCGCCCCGACGACGGATCGAATGCTTCCGCCGCTAACGCCAGCTTCCCGCCGGTGGCATCCAGAACCCAGTTATGGTCGTAGCCGTGGCCAAGTTTAATCTGTTCGTCATCCGCGTCGATGCGTTCGCCTATCGCTGTGGCTTTCGTAAAATCGAACGGTGTACCCGCCACCGGTCTCAATTCGCCTGTGGGTATGAGTCCAGCGTCCACAGGAGTAAATCGCGAGGCCATTAACGTGAGTTGGTGTTGCAGAATGTCGCCTTTGCCTTGCCCGGCGAGATTGAAGTACGAATGATTCGTCAGGTTTACGACCGTGTTTTTGTCGGTCGTTGCCGAGTAGTCGATGCGCAACTCCCCTTTAACCAATGTGTACCGCACGGTCGTCGTGAGGTTTCCTGGATAGCCCGCTTCGCCATCCTTGCTCAAATACGTCAACTCCACGCCGTCCGCGATCTCTTTCGCCTTCCAAACGACGTTGTTGAAGCCGTGCGGGCCACCGTGCAATGAGTTTGGCGCGTTGTTGATCGGCAGATGATATGTCTTGCCGTCCAGCGTGAACGTTCCCTTGGCGATGCGATTTCCGTAACGCCCGATGATCGCGCCAAAAAACGCGCCTCCCGGATTGTTGCTGTTGGCGTAGTAGCCATCCACGTCGTCAAAACCCAGGACGATATCGGCCGAGTTGCCATTTCGATCGGGAGTTTTCAGGGAAAGGACAATGCCACCGTAGCTGATAATTTGGGCTTCAACGGTGCCGTCACTCAGGGTGAACATTTCGACGGGCGTTCCATCGGGAATTTTGCCAAACGGCTGGGTGGTCACGGTCGTCTTCGCCTCGGATAGAGTTGCATGCAAACCCAAGCACAAAACACTCAACACCATTGCCTTAAGCATTTTTAATCAACCTCGGCAACTCCGTAAAATAAAACAAACAAGCCAGTAATCGTTTCCCACGAGTCGGCACTCTAAGTCACTGCCGGTGCGCTGTCAATTTACATGATGGTCTTTGGTTCCAGAAATCCGCGAGTCGAATGCGAGGGTGGCGCGATACCTGCGGAAAAGGCGGCCTCACTCTAGCTGCACAGAAAAGCGATGTCAATAAACCAAGAACTAAGAAAAATTGTTGACACTGCAACGCCCGAGATCCGTCAATGGCCCTCGCGTGTTGGCGTTGCAGCCCGCCGCAATTGGTTTTGCGGTAAGACGCTCGCGAGAACTCCGACGTTTTCAAACAGCGGATGGGAGACGGGACTTAGGATCGAACCCGGCACCGTGCGGTGAATTATCACGTTTTTATGACGTATGCCTCACTTTTGGGGCATTCATCCCTTTGTCCGAGACCAGAACAGGGAGTAAACAAAAGAGATAACTGGTGGGGCTGGGGAGATTCGAACTCCCGACCTATGGTTTAGGAAACCAGCGCTCTATCCATCTGAGCTACAGCCCCACGTCTCGACATTCTACAACGAAAAACTCAGGGTCTCGATCCTTGTTCCTGATGACCCTTTCACCGGTTGAACCATCTGATTTAGGCGCGCGGAGTGGCAGAATCACCGCGCTACATCAGTTACAATCATCTTCAGAAGGAGATGCATGGTACCGCGACGACGGTTCTGCTCGGATTTCTGGTGGCACGTTCGGAAGTTGCTGCTCCGTTACCTGGTCGCGTTCGCCGCGATCACGCTGCTGGCGATCGGTGCGCAAACGCTGCGGGGCCAGGCTGACGGACAGCCCGCACAGCTGGACCGCGACGCCATCCTGCATCATCTCAACGCCGTCATCACCTGGTACCGCGATTCCACCACCAAAATCAAATCGGTGGGCCTGCCCAGCGACGCCATCTATCAGGAAAACGGCAGAGACCTGGCCGCCGAAGCGGTCCGGCTGGCCTTCCAGTCGGCGAGAGCGGAAGCCAATATCATCGCGGCGAACAGCAAGACCAGCAGCGCCACTCCCGCCGCGCCGCCCGGCACACCACCGACCCAGCAACAGAGTCTCAGCCAGACGGCGGCCAAAATCGCCGCGCAAATTGACGATGCCCAAACTAAACTAGATGTCGTTAACAGACAACTTGTCACAGCCACAAGAACCAAGCAGAAGGACTTAATCGCTGAGCGCGACAGACTCCAGGGACTCCTCTCACTCGACAAGGCTCTCCAGGAGACCATTCAAAAGATGGTCTCCTTCGTTGGAGGCTCAGCCGAGGGCGCCGAAGGCCTGGAAGGCAGTATTGACGAGCTTGCCCGTTCCGTCCCCGAAGTAATCAGCGACGCCGCTTCCAAGAAAACGGCGCCTGCTCCGGTCAATTCCAAGCCCCCGACGACTTCCGGGCCTTCCGGTTTGATCGGCCAATCGTTGGCGTTACTCGATCAGATGCAAACGATGAACGCCATTGATCAAATGGCCGACGAAACCGCGAAAATGCGCGCTACCGCCGAGGCTCTGCGCAAACCGCTTCGCGACACTTTGGTCGCCACCATTCAGCGCGGCCGCGATCTCGCTAGTCAGACGCAAGCTCCCGCCGCCGGATCAGCGTCGCAAGCTACGACCCAGGAATTTCAAGCGATCACCGCGAAATTCAAGGAATTGGCCGGCGCGACCCTGCCGCTCAGCCAGGAACTTGTGGTCCTCGATCAAAGCCGCTCCAATTTCCTCGAATGGCGCAAATCGATCGTGTTCGAGTCCCAATCGGAGCTTCGCGCAGTGTTAACACGCGTGCTGGGGATCGCGCTCGCTCTCGGCGCGGTTTTCGTGCTCTCCGAAATTTGGCGAAGGCTGACGTTTCGCTACGTCCAGGACCCAAGACGCCGCCGGCAATTTCTGTTCATCCGGCGATTCGTGATTGGGTTTCTTGTCGGCGTCGTCCTGATCATGGGCTTTGTCAGCGAGTTCAGTTCGCTCGCGACCTTTGCGGGCTTCGTCACCGCGGGCATCGCCGTGGGATTACAAGCGATCCTGCTTTCCATCGCGGCGTATTTTTTTGTGATCGGCCGGTATGGCATTCGCGTGGGCGATCGCATCAGCGTCGCGGGCGTAACCGGCGATGTCATCGACATCGGCCTGGTGCGCCTCTACCTCATGGAGCTGGCGGGCACCGGCATCGAGCTTTACCCCACCGGCCGCGTCGTCATGTTCTCCAACTCCGTGCTCTTTCAGGCCGGTACTCCGCTGTTCAAGCAGATTCCCGGCACGGAGTACGCCTGGCACGAAGTCGCCGTCTCGCTCACCCCAGGCACCAACTACAAGCTCGTTCAGGACCAGATCTCCGGAGTCGTCGGTTCGGTCTACGAGAAGTACCGCGAGGTTATCGAGAGCCAGCTCGGCGGCATCGAGCGCCGGCTGGAGGTCCAACTGAAAGCCCCGGTTCCAGAATCCAAGCTGCAATTCACGGACGCGGCGCTGGAATTTGTCGTGCGCTATCCCGTGGATATCCGCCGCGCATCCGAGATCGACGAAAACGTAACGCGGGCCGTGCTGAACGTCCTCGACACGAACGCGGCCCTGAAGGCAGCCGTAGCGAGTCCGCCCAAGATTCGCGCCGCCATTAAGGGCTAGCCGCCTGCAACTATAATTTGTAATCAGCCCCCGGCTCGTGTAGAGTCCCGCCAATTGCAGGAGGTGTCGTATGGCGACCCGCCGAAGCTTTCTTGAGAAATCGACGCAATTGGCCGCTGGCGTACTCGCCGCCGGGTCCATTACGGCTTCCACCAGCGGGGCGCAGACTCAGCAACCTCAGGCACCCAAGAAGAAACTGCACATTTTGATGAGGAGTTCTTGGGGAACCGATGAGCCGACCCGCGCATCCTTCGTCTTTTCCCACGGCCTGGCACTGGCCGACGCCGGGCATGATGTGCAGATATTTCTCACTCACGACGCTACGTACCTCATGCGCCAGGCCACGGTTGATATGATCAAACCCATCGGATGGCCTCCCCTGAGCGAGACCATGGCGAAGGTTGTAGCCAAACACATCCCGGTATTTTCTTGAGGAGCCTGCTCCCGGGCCCGTGGGGTCACGGAGGCGGACTTGAGCAGTTGGAATGCGCAATGGGGCACGGTTCCGATCTACGTTTCCCTGGTGGAGTGGGCCGACCACGTCATTAGTGAATGAAGCCGCAGCTGCGGTCGGAGAGCCGCCCGGTCTGGCGGCTTTCTGCCTTCTTGTTTATTGACGCTTGAGCCAGGCTGCCACGGTCACCGTACCGCCATCGCTGACTTCCACCGTTCTGCGCACCTCTTTGAATCCATCGAGTCGCAGGGTGACCGTGTGCAATCCGATGGGCAACTCCACCCGGGACGGGCTGGTTTTCCCTGTGGTTGTGCCATCCACGAAGATTTCCGCACCCTTCGGAATCGTGTCCACTTGCGCCCACGCTATACGGGCGTTGGACTTGGCGTTCAGCTTCAGCGAGAGTTCCGTCTGCACGTTGTCTTTCACCTGCACCTTGCCGGTATAGGGTTCGTATCCCGGGAGCCGCAACGTCAGCTTGTATTCGCCCGGCGCAAGCGGCAGCGTCAGCGGTGTCTGCCCCGATTGCTTGGCGCCATCGATAAGAACATCCGCGCCCGGAGGATCGCTGCTTAGCAAGAGCCCCTTCGCCAGGGATTCGAGATTCAACTTTTGATCCGAGACGCTATTGGCCTTGATCTGCAACGCGGTTTCGATCGGGCGATAGCCATCCTTTTTCACGTCAATGCTGTACTTAGCGGGAATGAGATTGTTGAAGCTGCACGGCGTCTGGCACTGCTTCAAGGCGCGCCCCATCGGCCCGTGCAGCACTGCCGTGGCTCCTAAAACGTCGGTGACAATGTGAATTGCGCCCAGCCCCGCGAGTGGCGTCGGATGCGACCCTTCATCCGCGGTATCCGCGGCGGCAGCAGGTGTGTCGTCGTATTCGATGTGGTCCACGACGCGAACGTCCGCCGGTGCGTCACGCAATAATTTCAGCAGCGCGGCGTGTTCGCCAGGACGCAGCTTGCCGGCCAGAACCAGCGTGTTTCCCACGCCCTGCACTTTCGCTTTACCCGTCAATCCACGCTCTTCGATGACTTCGTCGATGTGCTGTTTGAATTGCGCCGCCTGCGGGTTCAACACCGGTTCAGTCTTTTGGGGAGCTGGTTTTTCGACCACCGCAGGCTTGGCATCTGCCGTCGACGGCGCAGGCGTTGATTTCGATTCCGTGGCGTCCACGGCCGCAGTCTGCGGCGTGTCGGCTTGCGTCGATGGGCTAAGTTCGGCCGAACCGCTGGCGCTGGGCTTGAGTTCCGCTGTCGCGGGCGCCACTTCTGTCGGTCTACCAGCCGGTTCATTCGAGGAGGTCTGCGCGGTGTCATGGTGTTGTCGCGCGTCGTTGAATACTGGACGCAGCTTGTATGCGCCGTACGCGATCACGCCCAACAACAATAGCGCGCCGAAAATTGTACCTGCGATGCTTCTCTTCTTGGGTGCTTCGTACGCGGGAATTGCACCGGTGCGCCGCGGCACCGGCGTCTGCATCGGATTTGCCGCGCCCATCGCCGCCAGCCGCCCTGTGGGCGCGCTCTGCGGAGCCACCGGGTGCATACCCCGAAGCCCGCCCGGATTCATCGCTACCGTCACACCGGGAGATGTTTGCTGTCCCCCCAGAACCATCGTTGATCGGGGATTGCCTTCCACCCCACCGATCGCGCGGTAATTGCGCAGATCCTCCAGCAATTCCCGGCAACTTTGATAGCGATCTTCCGGCTCTTTCGCCAGCGCTCTCATCACCGCCGCGCTGATTCCCGGATGAATGGAAGGATTGATTTGCCGCGGCGGCACCGGCTCTTCATTCACGATCTTGTAAATCACAGTCGTGATGCTTTGACCGGGAAACGGCTTCTCTCCCGTGATCATTTCGTACAGCATCACGCCCAAAGAGAAAATGTCGCTGCGTCCGTCGACGGCGCGCCCCTTCACCTGCTCGGGCGACATGTAACTTGGCGTGCCCATCACATGCGCGGTTTGCTGCACCGTTCCAAACTGTAGAATCTTGGCGGTGCCGAAGTCGGTGACCTTCACGGTGTCGTCGCCGGTGAGCATGATGTTCGCCGGCTTGATGTCGCGATGCACCACGTTGCGCTCGTGCGCGAACTGCAGGGCACTGCAGGTCTGCTCCATGATGCGCAGCACCCGCGGCAACGGGAAAGCGTGCCCCGCGTCCAGCAGCGCCTGGACGCTCTTTCCCTCCACCAACTCCATCGTGATGTAGTACAGACCTTCTTCTTCACCCGCGTCGAACACCACCACGATGTTCGGATGCGTCAGCAATCCCGCCGCGCGCGCCTCGGTCTGAAACCTGGCCAACAGTTCCGGGCGGCTGAGTCCTGTACCCTCTTCGCTCAACTTGATGGTCTTTACCGCGACCGCGCGCCCGATTACTGGATCGGTAGCCTTGTAAACCACACCCATGGCGCCCCGGCCGAGTTCGCCGACAATTTCGTAACGCCCGGCTTTCATAATCGCGGTCATAACCGATCGGGCGGAAGCGAAGGCTCCGCCCACTCATCCTCTGGGTCTCGATACTTCTTGGGTCTAAAGTGGCCTAACGAAGCGGCTTCCGGAGAAAACACGGCCGCCGACGCCCATTCGCCCTATTGGCACAGTAGCTGCCGGGTTTTCTGCGGGTCAACGTGACTAGGGTACTAGTGTTTCGCACTCGCTATCAGTGCCGCGGACACCTAAACAGCCGCCGTTGCGATCATAAGTTGCAGAATATAAACTGGTTAGCAGCCGCGAGTCACGCGTTAGGGCCGCGGCATTCCCTCCCCGGGCGACATCGTGCGCTCCGGCGCCGGCACGTTGGTCTCCCGGATCGGCCGATCCATTTCGCCGGGCCGCGTCGGGGCTTCCAAGCCGTCGGTCAGCAAATATCCCTGGAGGGCGATGCCGTTAGTCCAGACGCCTTCCAGCGCGGCGATGTATTCGATCTGCAATTCGTACAATTTCCGCTGGCTCTCCAGCACGCGCGGATAGGACGCCAGCATCAGCCCGTATTTTTCGCTCATCAGCCCGTAGGCTTTTCTCGCGCGTGGCAGGATTTCGTCGCGAAACTCGACCGCCATCAAACGCGCATTCGCGTATTGATCGACGGCGGAAGCGGCGCGGTCGCGCAGCGTCAGCGCAATACGTACTTTTTCCTGCTCGGCGCGATCGATGTTCGCGCGCGCGGCGGCCACGTCTCCCTGGCTGTGATTGAAAATGGGAATTTGCACGCCGACTTCCGCAATGCCTTCCCAGCCCTTTGCAAACGGCAGCCCAGACAAAAGTTCGTTGTTGTATTCCATTCCGCCGCGAACTTGAACATCCGGGATGGGTTCGCGCCTCGCTCTGGTCAGCACCGATTGCGCGTGGGCCGCCGCCGTCTCGGCTATGCGTACCGCGGGACTCTGCTTGGTGATCGCTTCCACGGCTTCTTCTTCATTCAACTCAGGCCAGCCATGCTCGAGGTCACCGGCAACCGTTGCCACGGGCATATCCGGCTGACCGATGACTGATGTCAGCGATCGCCACTCCTCGCGAAGCGTGTTCTCTTGCATCCGTGCCGCCATGCGCATGCGTTGCGCTTCCACTTCCACCTCCAGCACTTCGGTCTCATCCGATTGCCCCGTGTTCAGAAGCCGCCGCTGCGTTTCGGCGTTGTCTTGCACGATTTTCGCCAGGTCGCCTCGCGCATCGAGCATTTCCTGCGCCGCAAGCACACGCAGGAAAGCCATTTTTACGGCGCTTTCGACGCGTATGCGCTGCTCGTCCGCTTCCAGAGCAGCTAGTTTCGCTTCCTTGCCGAGCACGTTCCGGCTCAACCCCAGCTTTCCAGCCGTCACGATAGTTTGCTGAACGAAAAACCCTTCTTTGCCGCCTCCAACCGAGCCTCCACGGATTTCGTCGCCGGTGTATCCGACGGTAGGGTTCGGATAGAGTCCCACTTGCTGCTGGCGCGCCTTCGCGGCGCGAATTTCCGCTTCCGCCTGGCGCAGTGTCGGATTCATTTGTCGCGCGATGGTCTCCACCTGCTCCAAGGTCACCAGCGCTCCTTGCGCAGCTGTTTGCGCACGGCCCAGTTCCGGATAGTGCGCTTCCACCGGCTTGATGTCTCCATGGTGATGATGCTCAGCGTGATGTTGCTCGGCGTGTTCCTGTGAAGCCGGCATCGGCATTTCCTGAGCACGCGAAGCGCGCAAGACGCCAAGATTCAGCGCCAGAAAGACAATCGATGCGTGCACGAATCAAGACGCGTGCACAGGTCGCCGTTCCATCCCTCTGTAGGGGCGGGGCTTGCCCCGCCCGGCGTATAGAACAAGCACCGCTAATCCACCGGCACCAACGTCGAAGCCTACGTTCAAGAATTATGCGGATGCTCATGTTTCTCCTCTGGCCCGGCCGAATTTTTCCTGCGAATGATTTCGTCATATTGATCCCCGGGTAGCACGCGCATCAGCGTCATCATGCCCATCATTCCTGCACTCCAATTCGCAGGCAGGCCGTAAGTTTCGGGCTTATCGACGGCCGCATCCATCCCCATCTCCATGAACGCATCCTGCGGGAAGCCTTTGACGGAGCTGGCATTGTCGGCGATTGGGGAGTGGTGAACGTGTTCGAAGCCGACGGTGTTAGCGAGCGTCTGCATCTGGCTCAGCGCTTTCGCATCCGTCTGGTCGGCGGTCATAATCTGCCGATCCCGCAACAGATCCATCATGCTATTCATCATGTGGTGGGGCAGGTGACAGTGAACCATCCACGACCCGGGATACTTGGCTTCGAATTCGATCACGCGAGCCTGCGCCACACCCACGAGCACAGTGTTCATCGGATACCACGACGATTCCGGCGCCCGCCCACCCTCCGTCCCGGTCTGCACGAATTGGTTTCCGTGCAAATGAATCGGGTGATGGTCCATGCCCAAATTCACGATGCGCAGTCGCACACGACTTCCCAGGCGGGCGATCATCGGAGTGATCGCGGGTGCGGACACGCCGTTGAACGTTAGCCAGTTGAATTCCATGCCCGCCGTGTTCGGCACCGTGTTGCTGGGCAGCACAGCCCATTCCTGCAGAACGATCGCGTAGTCGTGATCAACCCGCGGCTTGTAAGCCTTTTCCGGATGAGCGATGAACAATCCGATTTGCCCCATCATTTCCTGCATCGCGCTATGCGCGTGATAGAAGAACGTGCCTTCCTGATGGACGGTAAACTCGTAGGTATATTTTTCGCCGGGTGCGATGGGCTTCTGGCTGATCCACGGCACGCCATCTTGCTCGATGGGAATTTCCAAACCATGCCAATGAACGGTGGTCGATTCGGGAAGGCGATTTTCGAAGATCACGCGAACGCGATCGCCTTGCTGAATCTGAATCGTGGGCCCCGGGCAGCTTCCGTTGTAACCCCACGCGTCAATCGTCTTGAACGGAGCGATCTTCCGTTTCACCACCTCCGACCTCAGCCTGAAAACTTTCACCGCGCCGTCCATCTCGCAGGGCAAGTCGGGTACGTCGGGCGTAACTACCGGTGGGCCCGTCGCGACATCGACAGGCGCGTGATGCGGCCCGCGGTCGGGTTTTGCAGCGTGCTCGTGCAGCGCTTGAGTCTGCGCATGGAGTTGCGCGCCCAAACCGAAAATGCCCGCGCTGAACGCTGCCGCGTCTTGAAAGAATTTCCGTCGTGTACCGCTCATCTATGCCTCCAGACAAGTGCTGCCAAGTTCGAGACTCGGGGGCATGCGAACCATCGTCAGCGACAGCGCCACCTCTGAGGTAGTGGCCGATCTTTAGATCGGTCAATCCAAACCGCAAACACCAAGAATTGAGCAGTGCGGTGTGACCGCGCAGAGGAGAACCTCTGCCAGCGGGTCACGCCATCAGGAAAATACTCAGATGCGGAGAATCGTCGCGGTTATTTCCAGGAGTTCTACTCGAGGAGGATCGCCAGTGCCGCCCCATCGACCGCGATGACCGGAATGATCGAAGCCCGCGGGAATGATTGGTTTGGCCCCACTGCACAGGGCACACGAACGTCGGAACCTCATGCAACGAGGAGGACTTCTCAGGGGATGCTCAAAATCGCGGCGGGCAATTCTTGTCGATTACAAGTTTTTCCGGAAACAGAAAATAAACTAGTTTCTGACCCGGATGAACCAGAGGCGGCATGGTGACAATCCTCCACCCCGGATCGAATGACCCCGCTGGTGGCTCCACAGCCAGGCGATCCCACGCAGTTCGAACCGCAAAACGG
Source organism: uncultured Acidobacteriota bacterium (assembly GCA_963810355.1). GTDB lineage: Bacteria > Acidobacteriota > Terriglobia > Acidiferrales > UBA7541 > Acidiferrum. Next base: position 70,682 of record CAWENU010000018.1, on the reverse strand, counting down.
CGCGATCAGCATAGCCAAAACTGTCGCGATGGCAATGCCGCTGGCCCGCGCTCGACCGACCCTGTGTGTGAGAATTTCCATCGCTTGTGTAAACAGTCTTAACCAATCAACGCTACGCCGAGGAACAAGAGACGTCAATGCGCTGTGCGGTTGAGTGACGGCGACTCCGAAAAAACAGCGACCCATTCCCTTCCCGGCTCGACCGGAAAGGAATGGGCCACCTGTTATTTCGATTTGATGGTTGCGCGCTGGATTACTTGCTCGCCTGGTTCTGCTCGACTTGCAATGCTACGCGCTTCCCGCCCGGGTAAATGGCCGTCAGGGATCGCGAGCCATTCGGCTCGGAAGCGGTGCTGTAAGAATCCTGCGTGTTGGGTGACGCTTGCTCGGTCACATGGGCCGGGAAGGTAGCCACCGTCTGTTTGCCGCTGAGAAGTGTGACTTGAACGGCCGGTCCGCTGCCATCCCACTCCACGGTGTATTTCCCGGAGTTTACGGTTTTACCCTGGATGACAACGCTGTCGCTCAATCGCAGTGTTCCCTTGTTGGTTTCTCCCCGCGATTGCCGCCGAAGAAAGCAAAAGCGCGGCACCGAAGAGAAATGTTAATGCTCTCGAAATTTTCATATACAGCTCCTTTAAAGTTTCCGTGGCCACCACCGTGCAGGACACCGCACGCGTCGCCCGCGGAATCGTTTTCATTTATGTCGTTAAACTATTAGACGTTCAGGCAGGCGCCGTGTCACAAAAACAGACCAAAAATGTTGAGGTAAAGTGCGAATCGTCAGTATCAACTATTTTGATGCTACGCAGGCCAGCCGAGCTCGCCTGCGCTCACGCATTGCGATAACGCCCCGTCGCGCGATATTGCGAATGGACCGCTTCGAGGAATTTTTCGTTGGCGGGCCACCCGTACACTTGCACCTCCAGCTTTTGCGCAATGCGCGTGGAGATCTGCGATGCCATGGACCCGCGCAGCGCTGGATCAAAGGTGTCACGGCGTTGCAGAAATGTCTCGATCAGCCGCAGCTCGTCGAGGGTAATGCGGCTGACGTCGTAAGCAATGCTCGAATCGTCCGCGCGGATTTCCAGGAATGGGCGCGCGGCTTCCACCGTCTTTTCGTGCACCACCACGGTGCCTGCCACGAAATCACCCAGCCGTTTGTTTTGTTTGCTGAAAAAGACGCTGATGATCGCGACGCCGTAGAACGCCGGGAGCTGATCGACGATCCTCAGAAGATTGCGCGCGATGGAGTCGTACGCGCTGATCGGCCGGCCATCGTCTTTCATCACGCGCAGATGCGCGTAGCGCTTCCCCGGCGTCTGCCCGTTCCACGCGGCTTCGAAAAACGCGAAGTAACCGTAGTAGATGGTGAACCCCACGACAATCATGATCGCAACAGCCCACTGCGGCGCCACAGAACCGAAAGCCCGCATCGCAGGCACCGCCAAGGCCAGCCCCACCAGCAGCACAAACGCGACAACAATCTGGATCGCCGTATCGATCACCATCGCCAGAAACCTGCTGCCGATTCCGGCAAGCGGAAACTCCAGCGCCGTTTGCTCCGGCGTGTCGATGGTAAGCTTGTCGAGAGGCTCCACTCGTGATCTCCACTCGCTGGCTGGAAAAGCGGCGCCCGCACTGGAATCGGCTCGAGCAACTTGTGGGCGCGAGCGGACGCAAGAGTGTAACCGCGTTCACACCGGCGGAGTTGCAGGAGTTGGCACTATTATATCGGCAGTCGGCGTCCGATCTCTCGACTGTGCGCGAAGATCCAACCAGCACGCAGCTGGCGATTTACCTCAATCAGTTGTTGGGCCGCGCCCACAATCTGATTTACATGGGCCGCCGCACCAACCGCCGCGGCATCTGGACATTCTATAAAGACACGTTTCCCGCAATTTTCCGCGAGACCCTCCCTGACACGCTGACTGCGTTTGTATTGTTTCTGGTGGCTGCGCTCGCAGGAGTATTACTCGGCCTGGCCGACCCGTCATTCTCCCGCTATTTTCTGGGGCCCGCCATGATGCAGTCGATCGAACATCACAAAATGTGGACGGACTCGATCGTCACCATCAAGCCGCTCGCTTCTAGCGGAATCATGACCAACAACATCTCGGTAGCCTTCGCCGCCTTTGCCATGGGCATTACCGCGGGCATTGGCACGGTGTGGATGATGCTGCTCAACGGATTGATGATGGGAGTTGTGGGCGTAGCGTGCTGGCGCGAGGGCATGAGTTTGTCGTTATGGAGTTTCGTCGCCGCCCACGGCGTCCTCGAGTTGCCGGCAATTTTCATCGCCGGTGGAGCGGGCCTGGGAATCGCAAAGGGATTGCTGTTTCCAGGAAATTTGTCGCGCCGCGATTCGCTAGTTCAAGCCGGTGCAAGAAGCGTGCGCCTCGTGCTCGGCACCATCCCCATGCTCATAGTCGCGGGAGTCGTCGAAGCGTTTGTCTCGCCAACGACGTTGCCGCCCTCCATGAAATTTCTGCTGGCCGCCGGCCTGGCAACCCTGCTAGTACTGTATCTAGCGCGCAAGCCGCCCGCCGCCGTAGAGCACAACCGTACGGTGCGCGCAGCCGCCGCAATTACCGCCACCCTGTAGCGCAGGGCGGAGCTCCTCGGAGCCCTGCGGCACATTCCACGCCCTGGCTTCCCTAAATCAACCCGCGCTCCTTCGCGCCCAAGATATTGATTGACCACCGCCGAAGACAACCGCGAAGGGTCAACCTCCAACGTAAGCACCCCCTGCTGGCGCAACGTCCGCAGCAGCACATCGCGCCGCTGCACAATCTCTTGCGCGGCAACGTGGCGAAACATCTCGCGCGGCGTAGCAGGGCGCTCGCGAAGGAGTTCCCGCAACTCCGGCTGCCCGATCACCGTAAACAGAACGAGATGCCGGCGCGCCAGCCGCGAAACGCTCTCGATGACCTCAGGTGTCGCCGCCGTTTCGGAAAGATCGGTCAGCCAAACGACCAAACTGCGCCGCTTCTGAAACGTCAAGAGCGCTTCAGCGGCGCGCTGATGATCCGCTTCCAACTCTTCGCCCTTCACCAGTGCCAGCCCTTCAAGCAGCGCGCGCACGTGGCTCGACCCGCGACCCGCGGGAAGACGCTGCTGGATGCGCCGGCCATACGCGAGCATCGCGACGCGGTCGCCGGAGTACAGCGCGACCTGCGCAAGCGAGAGTGCCGCAGCGACGCCGAAGTCCAGCTTGCTCAGTCCACGCACCCGTGCGCGCAACAGGCGGCCGGCGTCCAGTACGATCCATACCGTCTGGCTGCGCTCGATGCGATGCGACTGGCTGATCAATTTCCCTCGGCGAGCGGTAGCGCTCCAGCAAATGTCGCGCCACTCGTCGCCTTCCCGATATTCGCGCAGACTCTCGAATTCGCGTCCTTGGCCGCATTGCTGCTGGTGCCGCTTTTCCATCGCGATCTGCCGGCTGCGAATCAGGTAAATCGTATCGCGCTGCGATTCTTCCAGATTAGGGTACACGCGCACCGTTTGACTCAACGGGACCACCGCCCAGCGCTCCGCGATGTTCAGCGCACTCCGATACCGAAGATAAACGTCGCCGAATTTTGCGTCGCCGCGCTCGCCGGGCCGCACCACGTAGCTCGCCGCCACTGCCTCCTTGCCTGGAGCGGCAACTTCCAGTTGCGGCGTGCCACATTGAAAGCTGGCGGGCGCGTCGTCGGTGAGTTGCACGGTGATCGGCAGGCCACTCGGATTTTGCAGCTCCAGCGCTACTCGCGCGTTCACGTCGAGTTGTATGGGTTGGCTCCAGACTCGGCTCACATCGAGTTGTGCGGGTCTGGGAAGCCGCCGAAGATCCCAAACCCACGCGGCGAAAATCGCGACATCCCAAAACAACATCGCATACAAATAGCGCGAATCGTTCCAGGCAGGGCCGAGCCACACCAATCCGATCAGCAGCAACAAAAAGAAACGCCGTCCAAACGCAAAAGAGATGTCCTTCGCAGGCCTTCCAAAGCCGCGCGTCGTCGCTGGGACCAGATGCGGGAGCTCGCTCATTTGGGAACTTCAACGGAGCGCACGATTTCGCGCACCACCTGGTCGGCGGTCATCCCCTCGAGATCGGCTTCCGGCTTGAGCACCAGCCGGTGTCGAAGAATCGGCGGCGCGGCAACTTTGACATCGTCGGGAATCAGGTAGTCGCGGCCTTCGGTCGCGGCAATGGCTTTAGCGAAGAGCATGAGGCTGATTGCGGCACGCGGGCTAGCGCCCAAACTGACGGCGGCGGAATTGCGTGTTCGTCCGACCAACGTGACCATGTAGTGAAACAACGCAGGCTCGACACGAACGGCAGCGGTTTCCTGCCGGGCCGCAAGTAGAACTTCCAGCGGCACCACAGCGAAGTTCAGTCGTTGCAGCTCGCGCGGGTCGAAACCATCCTGATAATTCTGTAAGACCTGCGCTTCCTGCTCAGCGTCGGGATAGCCAATGCGAATTTTGACCAGGAAGCGGTCGAGTTGCGCTTCCGGCAACGGATACGTGCCTTCAAACTCCACGGGATTCTGCGTGGCGAAAACAGCGAAGGATTTAGAGAGCTCGTAGCGCGTGCCGTCGATAGTGACTTGCTTTTCTTCCATGGCCTCCAGAAGCGCGGACTGCGTGCGCGGTGGCGTGCGGTTGATTTCATCCACCAGAAGAAGATCCGTGAAGATCGGCCCGCGATGCAGCGCGAACGAACTGGTGGAAAGATTGAAAACGTTTGCACCCAGAATGTCCGCGGGCATCAGGTCCGGAGTGCACTGAACGCGCTGAAATTTCAGTTGAAAAATCTGTGCCAACGCTTTTACGGCCAGCGTTTTCGCCAAGCCCGGAACGCCTTCGACCAGCGCGTGCCCTCCAACAAGCATGACCAGCAAGAGCTGATCGAGCGACTCGCGCTGGCCGACAATGGCTTTTCCCAATTCGCCGCGGACGTGTGCCGCCAATTCCATAGTCTTGTTCATGCGGATAGCTTCTCCTGGGTATGAATAAGCCGCACCGTTCCAATTGGCGGCGAGACACTATTACGGTTTTCCCTGAAGTCATCTAGCCATCTCATCGATCCATCTCAGGGGTCCGATCATCGACACATCTCGGGGGTCGAGCATCGATACATCTCGGGGGGTCGGAGCTTTAGCTCCGACATTCAGGCACCCCCAAAATCGGGCTTTAGCCCCTGAGGAAACTCTTCCCTTCCTGTCGCGCCATTTATTTTCCACTTTTTCTTACCAATTCCAGGCGGCTAGCGTAGTCAAACATTTCCTGCACGAGCTGAAGTGTATCCGCGTCGCTCACTTTTGCGGCCGTCATCGCGCGTTCAGCGCGGCTGAGCGTATCGGAAATTTCTTGCTCGTTCCATGCCAAAGCGGTGCTGACGCTGTGCGCAAGATCGGCATTAGGAACGTTCGGCGGGAGTCCGAGCTGCCGCGTGAGCTGAAACCGCAGTCGTTGATACGCGATGCGTACCGCCGCGGATCCCGCATGCGCGGAAGAATAGAGATCGCCAAGCGTTTCGACGAACTCCAGCGGCGACAAGCGAGACACTCTTGCCGGAACGCTGATGGGCCCTTGCCTGCGCGAGTACGTTGCGACGATAGCCAGGAATACGATTCCAAATTGCACCGCTCCCCACGCCAGAGGCGTGCGCGCCATATAGCTCCACAGCGTCCCATGCGCGCCATGAAAATATTCGTCCCACAACACGCGGATGCCCTCAGGTGGCCCGACGGAATTCAGAAACAGCGGAAGATTTCCGGATTCGCGAATCTTGCCGTTCGTCAAAGGAGCGGAATTGCCCCACCAGATGACCTGGCCCTTGCCAACCTGGTAGCTGATGACCGCCGCGGTCTCCTCGTTTCCAAACACGACGAGTTGCGAAGCGGCTTTCGGTTGCCAATTGTCTGGAGGAAACATGCTGATTTCCGGCGCGCCCCGCACTAACGGGGATGGAAGAACCGCGGGAAACTTGGTCGTTTCCTCAATCGCGTAGCTTTCGTTGAGTGGCGGCGCGTCGGGCAAGAGCTTGGCGGCGCCCGCGCCGCTCGCCACGATGCGCCCTCCTTTCTGCAGGAATTCAACGATCGCGGATTTATCTTCCGGCGTCGGTGTCTGCGTCGGCCCCGCTAGAATCAATACTTCGTTGCTGGGCGTCCCGCTGAGTTCGGTTGGAGACTGTTCCCAGCGCTCGACGTGATAACGCAAATTCTGAAGCAGGAGGTACGCGCCTTTCGCGCCATCCCAATCTCCTGAATAGCTCGATGGATAAGCGGAAGCTGCGGACCTTTCCTTGGGAGAAAGATAAGCGGTGGCGACGATCAGAATCGCCAGCAATACGCCGGCGCCGATCAGGAGTTTGCGGTCGCCGCTGTCGAGGGCGTGAGGCATCCCATTTTCTCCAGGTGAGATCGCGCCTCGGACCAGTCGCTCGCGGACGCGGGGCGGTAGCCGTACCAGATCAACTCAAAACGGCGAGTAAATTCGCGCAGCAGGTTCTGTTCATTCGGGTGAGGATCCAGCAAGCGCAATGATTCGCGCGGGGTGCGCGCGCGATCGCGCTTCAGCACGCCCATTGTTTCGAGATGCACGACCGCGGCCCAATACGCGCAATGCACCGCTTCGCGATAGTCGCCGCAGTCGGCGGCCGCGAGCGCCTCTCTGGCCCATTCTCGCGCATCATCGGATTCCGTCGCGGCCTCTGCGGGAGTTTGCCGCTTGCGAGTCGTCGGCAACAGAGTTTTCCAAACCCAATAGCAGAGAGCGACAAAAGCGAGGCCTACGATGATCCACGCCAGCGCGTTGCCGGCCTTTGCTCCGAGATGAAGGCGCTGCAGCATCTTGTAGATTTGCTCGCTGAGCCAGCGGGCGATCCGCGCTTTCAGGATGTCGAGCTGGCTTGGTCCTTGCGCCGCGCCATATTCGCGTCCGCTCAGAATCTTGTCGAGCTGCGTATGAGCGGCATCGAGATTGACCGGTGACGCTGTTCCTCGTTCGAGCCCTTCCGCTGCTCGGTGCATGGCGCCCAGGCGAGAGGAAACCTCCCGTGAAACGGATGCGTACTTCGCGGGATCCTCCTCGAGTTTTTTCAAGTCCGAAGCGAGCCAATCGGTGGGGACCTGGATGGATTTGTCGCCCACTCGCACGGGCCAGGCGCGCGGCAACGACCTTCGTAGTTGGGGAATCTGCTCCGGGTGCTTGATGGATTCGGCGACGCGGTCCAGTTCCGATTCGTAGGACGCCACGTCCAGTTCGACGGAAGTCTGCGTTGTCTGCGAAGTGGCTGCGACAGGCAGTAGCAACGCGCCGCCAATGAGGGCGAACGATCGCACGACTCGTGAAAGTGACGGCACGCGTCCGATCATCCTGGAATTACGCGACCGAGGGAGCATTCGGCTCTGGATTCGCGGACATTGATGCCATCAGGTGCTGGATATCGAACGCTTCCTTGCGCACTCGCAAGTTGTAGTACATCAGCGAGAAAGCGATCGTGCCAATTGGCCCGACGAGCACTTGGGAAACGAATGCCGCTAATTGCTGGAGAACTTGCAAACCAAAAGACGGTGTCTTGTGGGAGGCGACGGAAGCCATCATGAGAATCAGCAGCGGCATTTGGAGCACCAGCATAGCGACATACGTAGCCACCAGCACGAGTAGGAAGATAACGAAAATCTGCAGCACGTGGCCCTTAGTGAGGTACGCGCTTCGCTCCAGCGCCCTCACCGCGCTCAAATCCTCGAGCATTGCCGCAGGAATGGAAACCGCGACACGGCACATCAGGATCACCATCAGAGTCCCGACCACGGGGATGAGCAAGAGCAATCCGATACCCTTCAATGCGGCGCCCGGGAGTGCAAAGCCGAAAACCGCGATCGCCACAAATCCGACAACCAGGATTAATCCCAGCAGAAAAAAGACCGCGAGAACTCGAAAAACCTTCCAGCCAACGCGCGAAAGCGATCCTCGAATGGACACTGGGCGCGACAAGTAGAGATCGGAGACCGCGAAGACGGTCGCCGCGTGCGCCGCGCCGATCATCAGAAAATACAAAATCAGGACCAGTGCTCCGCCTCCGACCATCCCGCCCACGGCGCCTGGAGAGAACGGCGGTGTGCGGCCCACGGGAACTTTCGCGGCTACCGAAGTCATGGCGGCCACGGCTACTTGAGCGATCAGCAACAAGGAAAATGGGAGCGCGGTGATTCCGGCGAATAGCCAGAAATGGTTTTTGTAGAGATTGAACGTTCGGTCCAGAACTTCGCCGAGACTCATCGGCCGTATATCAGCGTCTGCCATCTGGCCTCCCAAGGTGGACACCGAAGTTCCCCGAAACTCAAGGATAAGGCGCGAGGTTATCGCCGCTGCAAGTACCCATGGTCGCATAGGTCGGAAAGCTTGGTGCGCCACTGTGCCGATGTGAGCACTAGCAGGCTGCCGAAAACGTCCTTTCTTCAGGAGGTCGGTGCTTTAGTTCATCCTGAGCCTCGAAGGGCGCCGACGTGAGCTACGTACTCTCAACGGGCCTCAGAGTCGATTTCGTCAGGGCATGGCTTCAGCCGTGCCGTAACTGAAGCCGAATGAACGAGGCTTTAGCCGCTGAGGCCTTCTTCTCTCGATTCTCACACGGGATCTTCAGCCCCCGGAGAACGCTCGTTTTCTTGCATTTTCCGCAGCCTGCCAGGGTCACTTATATCGCTGTCCTTGGCTTGAAGGAGGTTTCTATGGAATGGCGCATATCCCCAGTAAGGTCTACCCCTTTAGAATCAACACTTACAAAAGTCTATCAAAACAAATGAGTTTAAGCTCCTTTAGAATGAACACTTACAAAAAACCCGGGGGGAGGGTAAGGATCGCCTCCGCCGAAATCCTTCCTCGGCGAGTCTCAAGCCGCCGACGCGGCTTCCCCGCTCTGTCCTACCCTTGCTGTTACATTTTGTAACGGTTTGTTTTTCATAGTTCTAGGACTATGTTACACAGGCTCTGATAACACAGGGTTTAAGTGGAGCATTTCTGGGTAGAAGGCGTGCTGCAGTATTAGCAGGGTCTCTCCAACTTTGGGACGCCTCAGCTGCCTGGGAAACTGCGATCCGCGGTGCCCTCCAGGCTGTCTGCATAAGTGAGGAATGACTTGGTCGTCCGAGCTTCAGTGGCTTTCAGTAAACGGCGTGTTGAATCGGAATCTCAAGCCGATTCGACATTCGGCGGTGGTCCGCCTACCGTAACGGCGACCATGACACGGGCGCGGAAAGACCCGGCGGCAGACGCGAAGGTCGATGAAACGGATCGCGCGCTGCGCAGGTTGCATTTGCTGCTGCGATCGACGCGGCTCTACGAACGGCACCATCCCCATACGTTGCAAAGTCTGGACCACGCGTATGAATCGTTGCGCGGCGTGGCGTCGGGTTTGAAGGGGTTGGAGATTCGCGTGGAGCGTGGCGGGTTGGTGGCGCCGAAGCTCAGCGATTCGTCTCTTCCTGATGCGAAGGGCGAATTGTACGCGCTGGCCAAGGAGCTGCAGCGTGTGGGAATTCATGCGCTGACATTTGCGAGCGAGTTCCATGTAGGCGAACTGGACACGCTGGCGCAACTTGTGAAAGCCGCGCTGCTAACATCGGAAGAGAGCGCAAATCGAGATGCATCAACGCGGTGGCCAGCGCTGCTGTTGGAGAATCGAGTGGAAGGCATTTCGGTCAACACACAGACGGAACGAAGAGTGGACTCGGTGCTGGCGAGCTTGATCGCGGCGCTGGTGGCGTATGGCGGGCACTCGACGAAGGAAACCAGCGACAAGCCCATTCAGTCACCGGAGATCGACGACCTGGTGGCGGCGTTGAGTTTGCTGGCGCGGCTGACGCCTCCGCTGGAATCGGCGCGAGGAATTTCGCCGGAGGAAGCGGCGCGAGCGATCCACGGAGCGATGGAAGAAGCGAGCCGCGACACCGTGCGGCTGCTGTTGAGTTGCGTTTCGCAGTACGCGCCGCGCGAAGGGGAGCAGCCGCAACCGTACCTGCTGCGCTTGTCGGAAAGCTTGATCTTTGAATTTCTGGGACCGGAATTTACGGCGGGCACGCTGACGCCAGTCGGTGTGCGGCCGATGCTGCACCGGTTGGGCGGAGTGCTCGTCAACGCGGGCAAATATGCCGGGCCGCATGCTTCGGCGCATCTTTCTTCGTTTGCGATGACGTGGTCAACCGAGACGTATCGCGAAAAATTGGTGGAAAAGTTCTGGCTAGAATTGCCGCCGCGAGAGAAGTCGGCGGTGATGCGCGGGCCGGATGTGTGGTGCGTGCCGATCGTGGCGCTGCGACAGACGCTGGCGCAATTGGCGGAGGCGGGCGCGGACGCGCCGCGGCGCGAGGCGCGAAGTATTCTGTTGAATTACGCGCGGCGAATCGAGAATGAAGATGCGGGAGCCCGGCGATCGGTGGCGGCGGGCTTGAATGAATTGACCGCGGTGATCGAATCGCTGTGGCCGAACCAGCTGCCGGAAGATCTGCGAGGCGGGACGCTGAAGGCGCTGGAAATAGAGACAGTGCCGGAAACGGCGGCGCTGCTGGCGGCGTTTCTGGAGACGCTGGGGCGGATTGCGGTGAACCGCGGGGACTATGCGGGGTTCGAGGGAATTCTGAACGGGCTGGAGAAGGCACCGAAGGACCGCGAGCACGATCATATGGCGGCGCTGGCTCGGCGACTGGTGGCGCAAGACCGCTGGTTGCTTATGGTGGATGCGGCGTTCGCGAACCGGGCGCTCGATCCGGCTTTGCCGCGGCTGTTGCAGCGCGACCCGGAAAGATTGCTGGAACGCATGACGTTACTGCTGAGCGAACCGAACAGCGGGGAACTTTTGCCGTCGATGTCGCGGCTGCTGCGGACGATTGGCGTGCCGGTGTTGAACATGCTGGAGGCGCGGCTGTACGATTCGCGGCGGCAACGGGTGAGCGCGGCGATCAAACTGCTTGGGGCGACGGACGCGGACCGATTGCTGCGCGGGCTTACGCGAGCAATGGCGAGCTGGGAGTGGAGTTTGCAGGATCTGGCGGTGAGTGAACTGGCGCGGCCGGTGAATTCGGCGTCGGCACAGAGCGCGGCGTTTGTTTTTCGGCGCTGCTGCCGGATGCGCATCCGCTGGTGGTGCCGATGATGATCGACCAGATCGGCCTGGCGCAGGAGACCACGTCGGTGCCACAGTTGATGGAAATTGCCGCGGGCGAGCACGAGATTTTGCGCGATCAGTTTGTGCGCATCAAGGCGATCGAAGCGCTGGGACGCATGCGGGCGACCGAAGCGGCGGAAATGCTGCGGACACTGGCGGAGAAGCGCGACGGGATTACGTATGCGGAACCTCTGGGGCTGCGATCGGCGGCGGAAGATGCGCTGGCGATGATGGAGGAGCGGCCGTCGTCGGCGCGAGTGCGCGCGGCGTTTGAAGCGGCGGCGCAGTCGAGCGCTAACTTTGTGATTCCGCGGCGGTATGCGCGGGTGCCGTTGGACTCCCCATTGCGAGCGCAGATCGATGGGACGCAGGCCGGGATGGCACGGGTGAAGACGATCAGTCTTGGCGGGGCTTACCTGGAGTCGCCAAAGAAGCTTACGGTGGGGGATTCGATCAAATTGGAGATACGGACTGGACTACGCAAGATTCACTTCACGGCTGTTGTCCGGAATATCGGGCCGGAAGGGAACGGCGTGGAATTTGTGCATATGAAGGATGAGGACCGGGAGAAGTTGAGGAAATTGGTGCAGCGACACTTGCAGTTGTAACGCCTCCTGCGGGGAAAACAAAACGATGTGCCCGTTTTAAGAGGTTGCCGACCACACCGGTAGAATAGCGTCCACAAGTTTGTAGCTTCATTTTGAAATTAGCATGGGCGGATCGTAAAAACCCGCACCCTTAAAAACCAAGGGTGCGGCACCCAGAATCGTCTCGGTGCTTACCTATGCCCCACCCCCATACCAATCGGACTCAGTGGTGAGCGAAATCAATACATAAGGCGATGAGCCACACCATGACTGTCATCAGCCAAAAGTAGCCGCTTCGCCACCTTCGGCTGAAACAGATAAATGCTCCCCAAAGCAGATTCAGCAAGGCGAAAGCCGCGAAGATTGGAAGAACGAAAAGGGCCCAGACAAAAGGCTCGCCCGTCGTGGAGTGCAGTCCGCGCTCTTGAGGGATTGCCCAACTAGGCGAAGCCCCAACCACATAGATGATGGCGCCTATCACGTTTACTATAAGTAGAGCCAAGCTCACTCTGCGAACAGAGGAGTACTTGTCGGGTTCTAAGGTACTGGGCATGACGGGTTCCATCCTGTAGCAGCTAAGTCATAGCCGAGATTTCTGTATTTTGCTAGTTGAGCAGAAATTCCGATACCAGGGCTCGCGGACGGCAAGAAAGTTCAAAACCCGCACCCTTAAAAACCAAGGGTGCGGCACCCGGCGAGTGCTAAAGTGGCTCGGCGGAAAGAGCTTCTGAGGTGAAATGATTGCGCTTTTACACGAAGATGGAATGCGAAACGTGGCTTTCTGGACGGCAACGGATCAAACCGAATCTGGTACCGGATGTTTGCAGGGAACGTGTCGAATACCCGAAAGAGTTCCACCGCATTTTCTTCGTCGCTCACTGGTTAGCCACTGAATTGACGTATCGGCAGCCTGCCCTGTTGTTCTTAACGGAGTGGGGTATCTGGGCTGGCTCCGAGAATTGGCACTTGTATTACAAGTTGCGTCAGTCCTATGGCGACAATCGGCTGCTTGAGGATGCGCCCGGGCACCTGTTTCTGCCACACGAGGCGGAAAATCTCGCATCCTTCCTGCAACTCTCCATGCTGAATGGCTGGGGAGGTTACGTTTTGACAGGAGCAAACTACGTCAACGCGTTTTTCAGCCACGATGAATTCATTGATTTCTTCGCCGAGAATTCCGAGAACCTAAACGATGTTCGGAAGGTGCTCGGCAAGCCACCAGCCAGCTAAACGGCGCCTAGCTGCGATGTCGTGCAGCGTGAAATCCACGCAAAAGCGCCCGCTTCGGAAAGCGGCCGCTACAGTGGTTCGCAAAGGGTGCTCGCGGAGGAAGTTAAACCCGCACCCATAAACCCAAGGGTTCGGTACCCGGCTGTTCGGGACCCAGGTTGAGTGGGAAGCTAAGTGTCGAGTGCAGGCACCCTGCCCCTCATTGGCGGGTGGGTGCGTGGATGTGGCGGGGTTCATTTTGACTTGTTGGGCGTGGAGGGTGTGGCGTGATGGTGTCTCGGTGACAAATGCAGGCCGAATAGGCCAGTCGCAGTGGTGTGCCTAGCAACGAAAAAGAAAGAGCGAATGAGTGCGTTGCGAGACCTCAACGAAAGCAGGTCACGGTGTGTAGCTGCGATGTCATTCTGTGTGAAATCCACGCAAAAGCGCCCGCTTCGGAAAGCGGCCGCTACAATGGCTCGCATGGGGCTCGCTGGGGAGAGTCAAAACCCGCACCCTTAAAACCCAAGGGTGCGGCACCCAAAATCGTCTCGGTGCAATAGATGACCGCGTTCGGTTAGTGTTCGGCGTGGACAACATGGACGGCAAGGTGTCCGGGCGCTAGTCCTTGAACGGCGGGACCGAACCTGGACGCGATCTCCTGGAAATGGATGTCTTCGATGGCACGAAATCCGTGCGAGCGAAGAATCGCTGCGATGCCAGCAGGGTCGAAACGGCTGATCGAGCGTTCATCCATTTTCTTCAGCTGTTCCGTCCGTTCCTTATCTAATTGCCTTAGCTGTTCGGAGGATGCCTCGGGAGGTTCCATGTAGTCGAACACCACCTCGGAGTTCTGGATGGACGACATGTAGTCCAGAGTGCGGCCGATGGCGTCCTGTGTCAGATAGGGCACGACCCCGAGCCAAGTGAAAAACGCGGGCGAGTTCTGCTGAAAGCTCGCGGCGGCGAGCTGCTCTCCCACATCGTCCTGCTCGAAATCGACGGGCACGAGAATAAGCCATGGCGGAAGTGTGATTTGAGCCTCAGCCAAGCGCTGGCGTTTCCATGCCTGCGTCGCGGGGTGGTCCACTTCATAGATACGGATCTGTTGTGCGGCATGTGGATTCCGGAGAGCAAAGGTGTCGAGTCCGGCGCCAAGGATGACGATCTGCCGAATCCCTCTTTCGACAGCTCTTGCCAAAGCATCTTCCGCAATCCGGCTTCGCGCGGTGGTGAACAGACGTCCGATGCTGGCCAAGGGGTGTGCGTTCGCAAATTGAAGCACTTCCTTTTCGTCTTCGCGCAGAATCTTCATGGCAAGTGGGTCATGGAGGATTGCGCCATGATCGAGCAGCTGATGAGCAGCTCGTTGTCGGGCGATCATCAGGGCTGTGCGGCTGGGGTCATTAGGCTTCATGTTCGAGATCTCCGTTCTCATTAATGGCTGATCGCGCGAGTTGTCGTGGCAGCAAAGCACTCTATCCAGCACTCAAAATTCCCGTGAAGCGCGCTTTTCACAGATTTTTGCTCAGAGCCCAACATGTGTGACTTCATTTTGAAATTAGCTTGGACGTTCGTGAAAACCCGCACCCTTAAAACCCAAGGGTGCGGCACCCGGCGGGACTGCACGCATCCAAATACTGCTCAGGTCCTTGAGCGTGCCTATTGTAGAGTGGCTTGCGCGTGGTGAAACCGATTAGAAACATGGCCAGCTTGATCTTTGGTACCGCGCAGCTCGTTGCGCGGATTGAGGTGGCGGTTACTCTAAACCCCGCCGTCCGAAAAGACGGAGGGCGGCTACAGGTTGATCCCAGAAGGTGTGGTTCATTATACGCGACATGGAAGGCAACGGCGCGGAATTCGTGTATATGAGGATGAGCGCGCAGTTTGGAATGCGGCCACTGCAACAGCTCGCACGGGGCTCGCAAGGGGGCTCGCGGGGGAAAGTCAAAACCCGCACCCTTAAAACCGAAGGTTGCGGCACCCGGCGTCAGGATTCATGAATGGCGCGGCTGAGGCGTTGATAAACTGTGGTCAGTACGTTGCGCTCGGCGGCCACGGGCTTTTTAAGCAGGTATTCTGGTTGTGCTGGAACTCTGAGTCGAAGGATTGGGTTGGCTATGACAACGGAAAACTGGATTCTTGTTTTGGGATCGGTGGGGGGATTCTGCACTACGTTTGCTTATGTGCCGCAGGTGATCAAGATTTGGAAGCAGGGCGGGCGGGATCTGTCTTACGGGATGCTGGGGTTGTATTTGTTTGGGGTGGTTTTGTGGCTGGCTTATGGAGTTTTGATGCATGCGCAGGCCGTGGTTTTGACGAATTTTGCTACCGCTATTTTGATTGCGATTGCGACTGGTTTGAAGGCCTGGACGGCTCGGCGGGATGAGATTAAGACAGGGTTGAGCGAGGTGGCGGCCGGTGAGGTTGAAGGGGTGTAAAAGCCTCTGCGGCTGAAAAACTCCTGGTAGGACTTCAAAGAACAGCGACTGGACAGGCTGCGGAAAAATGCCGTGAGCGGACCTGCTCCGGTGTTTAGAAGCGTGTATGGGTTGACGCCGGGCGGGGCAAGCCCTGGGCAAGCCCCGCCCCTACAGTGGATCAGGAGCCGACGAGGGCGTGGGCGTGATGCATAAGACGCATCCATGGAATAAAAAATAATCATTGAAATGAACGTACGGTTACAGTAAAAGCCGCTTGTTCATCTTTCGGGCCATGCATCGACGGATTGCTCCGTCTCCGCTGGGGGTAGCGGTTGCATCGGCTGGATTGTTCCACCAAGGAGGCTTCTATGGGACGTAGGCCGTGTGTGTGTGCTTGCGTGGTGGTGTGTTTGTTGGTGTTGGGCTTTGCGGTTGGCGGAGCGGCGCAGGTGAATACGTCAACGCTGATTGGTACGGTGACCGATCCACAAGGGCTGCCGGTGCATGGGGCGAAGGTGACGGCGACGAATGCGGGCAACGGGGCTGAGCGCACTACCGTGGCGGACGATAGCGGGCGCTACACGCTGGTGGGTTTGCCGCCTGGTCAATATAAGGTGACGGTGGACGGCGGAGCGAATTTCGCGGTATTCGAGAGCGACGGTGTAGAGGTGGCGGTTGGCGAGGTTGCCACTTTTGGAGCTCGGCTGCAACTGCGAGGAATGTCGCAGACGGTGACGGTGACGGCGGAAACGGCGAATGTGGATACCACCAAGACGGAAGTGTCGCAGGTGGTGGACGAGCGGAGGATCGACAATCTGCCGATCAATGGGCGGAACTATATCAATTTCACGCTGACGAATTCGCAGACTACGAGGGACGTGGCGCCGACGATTGGTCCGGCGCCGACGAGCGGGTTGAGTGTTGGCGGACAGCGAGCGCGATCGAACGTCGTGAGTGTGGACGGAGCGGATGCGGTGGACAACTCCATCAACGGGATTCGCGCCACCGTTTCGCAGGAGGCGGTGCAGGAGTTTCAGCTGATTCTGGGTGATTACAATGCGGAGTACGGGCGAGCGACCGGCGGCGTGATCAACATCGTGACCAAGAGCGGGGGAAATGAAATTCACGGCGATGTGTTCGGGTATTTACGGAACAAGTCGTTCCAGGCGCGGAATGCGTTTTCGGGGCAAGTGGACCCGACGACCGGCATATTGGAACCGACCAAGCAGGCGTTCACGCGGGTGCAGGCGGGGGCGACCATCGGCGGGCCGATCATTAAGGATAAGACGTTTTACTTTTTCTCTTACGAAGATACGTTGCGGGAAGAGACGGGATTTTCGAGCATTGGAGAAGCGCAGGGCGGAGCGGGGCCGTGGGGATTGACGCCGGTGACGCTGCCGACGCCGGGTGGGCCGCTGCCGGTGCAACTGACGGCGTCGCAGGCGAGCACGGTGCAGACTTTGCTGGCGAGTGGAGTTCCGGCTTATCAAAATTTGGCGGTGGAGTATGGGGCGCTGCTGGGGTCGGCGTCGAGCGTGGCATTGAACAAGCTGGATTTTGGAGCGGTTGCGGCTTCGCTGTCGGGAGGGTCGTTGAACCCAGGGCCGGGGTCGCAGTTTCCTGTGCCGGTGTCGTGTCCGCTGGGGCAAACGGTGAACGCGGTGGTATGCAACGGATTTGCGGCGGTGGGACCGGGAGCTTCGATTGTGCCGGCGGAAGTGGCGCCACTGCCGACATCGTTCGTGGGGTTGAATTCGGTACGCGGAAATTTTCCGGTGACGGAGAAGACGAGCTTGTGGTCGGGGAGATTGGACCAAAAGTGGAACAACCGGAACAGTTCGTTCGTGCGCGTTGGCGTATCGCCCTCTTTGGTGACGGGCATTGAATCGACGGCGCAGAACCAGGTATTCGGGCAGAATGCGGGTTCGCGAACTGGCGTGAACCAATCGCGGGATATATCGGGAGTTTTCCAGCATGACACGATCGTGAGCGACACGTCGTTCAATCAATTTCGTTTTCAGTTTGCCCGGCGCGGACTGCATTTTGGGTACTCGGAGCTTCCTGGGGGAAGCGACATCGGCGTGAACATTCCGGGTTACGCGTATTTTGGGCGCGAACCGTATTCGACAGTGGATCGGATCGAGCGGCGATTTTAGTTTACGGATAACGTATCGCTGGTACGCGGAAATCATACGTTCAAGATGGGCGGGGACTTCAGCCTGATTCAGTTGCGTTCGGGGAAGCAGCAGATTTTCGAACTGGATTACGGAGGGGACGTAAATTTTGGCGGGCTAGCGGTGTCGAATTTCGGATTGCCGGATTCGGTAACGCTGCCAAGCGGGCAGGCGGTCCAATTGTTTGGCGCGACGGGATTGCAGTCGTATGGACTTGGAATTCCTACGACGTATATTCAGGGAATTGGGCAGTCGAATCAGCCGTTCGACAACTTACCCTTTGCGATCTTTGCTCAGGATAGCTGGAGAGCGACACGAAAGCTGACCGTGAATTACGGGTTGCGATATGACGTCGAGATTACACCGCTGTTTGCGCCGGCGACGACGGTGAATTCGGCGGCAGAGAAGGCGCTCGGCGTAATCGAGGGAATACCTAGAGACAACAATAACGTAGCGCCGCGTTTGGGAATCGCGTGGGATCCGAAGGGGGATGGGAAGACGGTGATCCGCGCGGGCTACGGACTGTTCTACGATCACCCGCTGCTGGCGATTGCGTTTGATGCGGCGACGGCGGATGGCGGGAGGTCGGTGCAGCTGATTTCGGCGGGAGGGAGTTCGTCGGCATGCGGATTGGTCCCGGGAGCCGGTGTTTGCGGGGCGCTGGATTCGCCGACGAACTTGAACGGGTCGACGATTTTCCAGGGGGTGTTGAATGCGCTGCCGAGCATGGGATATTTGCCGAATCAACAGCGGTTCGATCCGTTTTTTCCAAATTCGCTTTTCGCGAACCAGAATTATCTGACGGCGGGATTTCCTTTGCCAATTTTGCCGTTCGTGCTGCCGGTGGCGAAGAATTTTCAATTCGGATACGCGCAGCAGGGGAATTTGACGGTCGAGCGAGAGATTGCGGGGTCGTGGAAGATCAGCGTTGGATATCAATACACGCGCGGGCTGCATCTGTACCGGCCGGTGGATATTAACTCGACGAATCCGCAATTGCTCACGCAGAATCTGGCGAATGCGGACGCGGCGGGGTTGGGATTTACGAGTCCGGTTACGGTGGTTGCACCGGCGGGGAATGTGGCGCCGACGGCGTCAACGTGCGGGGTCGGAGTGATTGCACCCAACGTGCTTGGACAGCTTGGCGGCTGCCCTGGTTCGCTGGCGGCGTTGAATGGACAGTATGTGAGCACGCCGGCGTTTTTTAATTTCTTCCGGCCGTCGGGGCCGAATCCGTCGTTTGCGAGCCAAGTGCCCGGCGGATATGCGACGCAAATGCAGCTTGCGGGGCTTGCAGGATATCCCGTGGGCTACGGGGTTCCGGTGCCGTTTAACAGCGTGGACGCGCAGCTGTCGGATGGGAACTCGACTTATCACGGGCTGACGGTGAACGTGCAGAAGAGATTCGGGCACGGGTTCGAATTGCTGTCGAGCTATACGTGGTCGCATACGATCGACGATTCGACCGACCTGCAGTCGCCGCTGGAGCCGCAAGATAGCCGGTTTCCGTTTTACGAGCGGGGGAATTCGGACTTCGATCAGCGGCACCGGTGGGTGACGAGCGGGGTGTTCCAAGCGGCCGGAGCGCATAGCGGGGATGCGGCGTGGAAGCGGGTGGTGGCGGATTTTACGGTGGCGCCGATCATCGAGGTGTCGTCCGGGCGTCCGTATACGGTGATCACCGGGACGGACTATCGATTGGATTTGGGAGCATCGAACGGACGGCCTTCGGTGGGAACGACGGGGCCGACGGCGGCGTCAGCATTTTTGCCGGGCGTGACGTTCGCGTTGCCGAGTACTTGCTTGACCAACAGCGGCGCGTCATTCACGGTGCCCGGGGTTGCGCCGCCGCTGGGGTGCGACGGCAATCTTGGGCGGAATACGTTTAATACGCCGGGATTTTTCCAGTTTGATTTGCGATTGTCGCGGCGGTTTCCGCTGGGGGAACGATTCAAGCTGGATGTGATCGCGGATGCGTTCAACCTGACGAATCGCCTGAATGTGGCGGCGGTGAATCAGTTGTGCGATCCGGGATCGAGCTCGACGTGCAGCGCGGGGCAGCCGACGGCGGCTTACGATGCGCGGCAATTTCAGTTTGCGCTGAAGGTAATCTGGTAGGGCTTGCGACAGTCCAAGATGTGTTCATGAGGGCTGCGCTTCGGCGCGGCCCTTCTTTTTTGAACGCACAGTGGAGTTTTCAGAAAAGGGCAAGTGCGGGTAAAGTAGTCTTGTGGTCCGTTGTAAATGGAGCCAGATCCATAAGGAATAAGAATCGGCCGTTGAGAAACTGGCGGTCGAAAGGGACTATGAACGCTGGATTGATGGGGATCGCTGTTGTGCTGGCGGCGCTGGTGGTTTGGCTGGTGCTGCAGAACCTGCGGAGCCAGAAGAAGGGCGATGGGCTGGAGAACCAGTTGGGGGAGCTGCGCCGGGATTTGCAAACGATGGCTACCTCGCAAGCGCAGAGCGCCGGGCAGATCCAGACGATCGGCCAGACTGTGGCGCAGCGGCTCGAGGGTGTGACCAGCGCGCTGCAATCGGGGGTGACCAATTCCGCGCACATCGCGTCGCAGGGACAGACCGCGATTGCGACGGAGTTGAAGAACACACGCGAGCAAATCAGTTTGATCCAGAAGCAGATTGGCGAGGTTCAGGAGCAGAGCCGGGGACTGTCGCAGGCGACGCAATCGTTGGAGGCCGTGCTCGGCGGGACGAAGACGCGGGGACTGCTTGGGGAGGTGACGCTGCAACGGATGCTGGAAGATTCGCTGCCGGCGTCGCAATTCGCGATGCCCCACCGGTTCAGCAGCGGCGAGGCGGCGGATGCCGCGATTTTTTTGCGCGATGACAAGATCATGGTCATCGATTCGAAGTTTCCGCTGGAGGCTTTCCGGCGAATTGCAGTGGATGGCGACGAAGCGCGGCGGGAATTCGCGAATGCCGTGAAGGGGCACGCGGACTCCATTGCGAAGAAATATATTGTGCCGAGCGAAGGAACGCTGGATGTGGCGCTGATGTTCGTGCCGTCGGAAAACGTGTATTGCGAGATGTTGAATACGCAGGATGGCCGTGGGCAACAGATTGACGAGTATTGCCGGAACAAGAAGATCATCGCGGTGTCGCCGAACACCTTGTATGCGCATCTGTGCGTGATCGCCATGGGATTGCAAGGGATGCAGATCGAGGAGAATGCCAAGCGGTTGCTGGCGAATTTGAATGGAGTGCAGAAAAATCTGGAAACGTTCGGCGAGGTATTCGAGAAGCTGGGCACGCATTTGAAGAACGCGCAGCAGAGTTATAGCGAGGCGGACCGGCGGTTTGAGAAGGCGCAGAATACTTTGGCAAATGTGCTTAGCGGAGGTTCTCCGGCGCCTACGTTGGAGGGGGAGCAGATTCCTTTGATTCCGGCGGCGCGGGGGGCGGGCAAGTAGGAGTTGGCGGTCATTTGAAGGCTCAGGCGGCCAAGTTTGACGGCTGGACAGGGTCGGGCGGGGCAAGCCCCGCCCCACAACGTTGGGTATCGCCCCACAACGTATGGGATTCTGGTTAGCTGGCCAGGCGGCGACGGTGGTGTTCGGAACCCGTTGGGCGAAGTTTGGCGGGCTTTTTCTGCTTCTGTGCTTCCGCGTTGGCGAGGCTCTTCTTCAGCGCTTCCATCATGTCGATCACGCGAGCGGGGCCTGGTTGGTGTTCGGCGACGATCGTCTTGCCCTTCTGCTTGGCTTCGATCAGTGCTTTCAGATTTTCCTGGAACTTGTCGTGGAACTGTTCGGGCTTGAAGTCTTGCGACAAGCTTTCGACCAGTTGCTCGGCTAGTTTGACTTCGGCGGGCTTGAGCTTCACGTCTTTCTCGGCTTTTCCGTAGCCGGCGACTTCGCGAATTTCGTTGGCGTAATACATGGTGTGGATCGTCAAACCATTGTTGCGCGGGCGAATAAAAACAGTGTACTCGCGCTGGTGCATGGTGACCGTGGCGATTCCGACGCGATTGCTGTCTTCCAAAGTCTTCAGCAGCAACGCGTAGGGCTTTTCGCTTTCCTTGTCGGGAAGCATGAAATAGGACGCGTCAAAATAGATCGGATCGATCTGCTCTTGTCTCACAAACGCAACGATCTCCATCACGGTACTGGAGCGCGGCGTGATCTTTTTGATTTCGTCTTCATTGATCACGACGTACTTCCCTTTTTCGTATTCGTAGCCGCGCACGACCTCGGAGCGGTCGACCTGCCGGTTGCACTGCGGGCAGAAGAGCGGCTGCTTCAAACGCGTGTGGCACACCTTGTGAAGTTGGTGAAGGTTCATGCGCTGGCTTCGGGCAGCGGTGTAAAGCTTGACGGGAATTGCCAGCAAACCGAAGCTGAGCGTGCCTTTCCAAACCGCTGAGGCCATGCGCTTTCCTCCCCGAATAATCGTAAGAGAACCAGCGCGACCGTGCAATCGGGTATTCACGGTATCCAGAAATCGCCGCGGCAACGCAAGGGATTCCGCGATGGAGTATACACCGCGTGTTACGATAGAATCTGCCCAGCGCATGGAAACCAGGCTTGAAAACCAATGGAAGAAGAAAGACGCCGAACGCCCAGGTTCCAGTTCATTGCTCCTGCTGAACTGGTGGACGATACCTCCGGTGCGCGAATTCAGTCATGGGTGGCCGATCTGGGACTGCATGGGTGCTCCCTGAGCGTGCAAGGATGCCCCGCGCGACGGCGCGGTGATCAGCCTGAAGATCGGCACAAATCCCCGGGAGACTTTTCTGGCGCGCGCGATCGTTGTGCATTCAAGGAGCGCGACCGCGCCGGCATTGTGTTCGATGCGGTCGCGCCATCTTCCCTCGAAATGCTGAGTAAGTGGCTGGCGCAGGCGAAGTTTCCTACCCGCCGGGCGTGAAGCTGCGCCACTTCGGTCCAACCTCAGGTCAGAAGTTGACGTGTGGCGTCAACAAAGATTTTTGTGTGGGCGTCCACGTCGGATTCGGTGGTGTCCGGGCAGATGAGAGCCATGTTATGGAACGGAGTCAGCAGCACACCGCGGTTCAGCGCATAGAGGTGCAGGAATCGCTCCAATTCGAAATCGGAGGAGGCGTAGGATTCGGAGCCGTTATGGGGCGCGTGGGGAGTAAAGGTGTACTCCGCGCGGGCGCCCAGCCGGGTTACGTTCCACGGTAAGTTGGTGGAGCGGATTTCTGCGTTTCCACTCCGGCGGCGAAGCGCCTGGCCAGCGCGATCATATGCTCGATACGCCGAGGGCACGAGAATGTGCTCCAGCGTGGCACGCATGGCAGCGAGCGATAGAGCATTGCCGGCGAGCGTCCCACCGATGCCGCCCACATCGCAGTCTTCCATGTTGATGCGAGCGCGAAATACGCTGCGCGACTTCCTCGGTGCAGCCATACGTCGCGCCGGGGATGCCGCTGCCAATCGGCTTTCCAAAGACGAGAAGATCGGGAGTCAGTTTCCATTCCGAGTACATCCGCCGGGACCAGCGCAGATGGTGTGACTTTCGTCGGCGATGAGCAACGAACCGTAGCGACGCGCAAGCGCCTGGGCGGCCGTCCAGTAGCCATCGTCGGGAAGAATGATGCCGACGTTGGTCATGGCGGGTTCAGCGAGGATGCACGCGACGTCGTTGTGCTGCAGCGCCGCTTCCAGCGCGGGTATGTCGTTGAACTCGACGACACGCGTGGTCTCAGCGGGATTTACGGGCGGTCCGATGTTGCCACGGCGCGGGCCCACGGTGCCGTCCGCATGCAGCGTGGCGAAAGACTCGTCCACAGTGCCGTGGTAACAATACTGAAAGATGAGAATTTTATTGCGCTGCGTAATTTCCCGGGCGATGCGAATGGCAAAGCGGTTGGCATCGGTCGCGGTCAGGGCGAATTGCCAGAACGGAAGACCGAAACGCCGCTTGAGTTCTTCGCCAACCCAAAGCGCGTCCTCGGTAGGAAGCATCAGCGTGATGCCCTGGCGCGCCTGGCGTGCCACGGAGTCGGCCACGACGCGGGGCGAGTGGCCGGTCATGGCGCCGGTGTCACCGAGGCAAAGATCGATATAGTCGCGGTCGTCGACGTCAGTGAAATGCGCGCCTTTGGCAGACTTCACAAAGACGGGAAAGGGGCCAGCCCATTTTTTCATCCAGTTCATCGGCACGCCGCCGAGCAGCGAGCCTTGGGCCGCGCGATAGAGGGCCGCGGACCGAGCATGGTCGATCATGAAGCGATGCTCTTCGCGGTCGCTTAATTCTTTCAGTTTCTTGCGATCGATGGTCGTCATGACACGGGTCGAAAAAAGATAGACGCAATGCTGCGGATGGGCAAGAGACACCTAGTCGCCTGGCGGACAGATAGAATTTCCGCGAGTACGTCAGAGCGCGGCAGAAGGCAGAACCTTGATCGTTTGCATCCAGGTTTCTACCAACGAGGGCCATCCGGTTACCGGAAGTTCCGTGCGGCGCAGTCCATAACCGTGCCCGCCCTGCGCATACAGGTGCATCTCCGCGGGAACCTTGGCGTTTTTGAGGGCTAGAAAATAGACGGTCGAGTTTTCGACGTGCACGGTATCGTCCTCGGCCTGGACGATGAAGGAGGGCGGAGTTTTGTCGGTGACGTGAATTTCCGAATTGGGCGCGAAGTTCTGCTCGGCAATCGCCAGGTAACCCGGATAAATGATCACGGCGAAATCGGGGCGGCAGCTCACCTGATCCGCTGCATCGATCGGATCATAGAGACGCTGATCGAAGTGTGTGCTGAGCGCCGCCGCCAGATGAGCTCCCGCCGAGAAGCCGAGCACACCGATGCGCTGCGGATCGATGTGCCATTCGACGGCATGAGAGCGAACGATTCCCAGTGTGCGCTGGGCGTCTTGCAAAGCAGCCGGCGATTTCGGATATGGCCCCGAATCGGGCACGCGATATTTCAACAGCACGCAGGTGATGCCCGCCGAGGTAAGCCAATCGCAGACCTCGGTGCCCTCGAGATCGATGGCGAGGATGCGATAGCCGCCACCAGGAAATACAACTACAGCGGCACCGGTATTCTTGGCCGTCGGCGTGTAGAGCGTGAGCGTTGGCGTGGAGACGTTTCCAAGCCGAATGAGTGCCCTGCCGGCGATGAGATTGTCTTTGGGAGTGGTGGTGTCGCCCTCGGGGTTCGGATTCGGCTGTGCGCCGGGCGCCGCATGCGGCCATATCTGAATGATCGTGTGGCTGGGCCCGGGCGGCCATGCCGGCTGCTGAGCGTACAAAGGCGTCGAAATGCTCGCCATCGCAACGAGAAGAAATAAACGGCGCATGAGGAGGCCCTCGGTTAAAAATTTCGCAGCGGTGAATCCTATCACAGGCTCACGCCGCGAGCGTGGGCGCAGACGACGCCGCGCGCCACGCTGTCATTAACGCAGGTCGTGGATGATTTCGCGGGCGGCGTTCGCGCCCGATGCGCCGGTCAGGCCATTGCCGGGGTGCGTGCCGGAACCGCAGAGGAACAGTCCGCGAATCGGAGTCTTGTAGCGGGCCCAATCGAGCACCGGGCGCATGGTGAAGAGCTGGTCGAGGGCCAGTTCGCCGTGGAAGACGTGGCCACCGGTGAAGCCGTAAGTCGTCTCAAGATCTTGCGGCGTGATCACCTGAGTCGATTCGATGAGATCCGCAAATTTCGGCGAATGGACCGACAGGGTCTTGATCACGGCGTCGCCGAGCTGCTTGCGGCGCGAATTCCAATTCCCTTGTTTCAACTTATAGGGGGCGAACTGCACGTAGGCGGAGAGAACGTGCTTCCCCTCGGGCGCCAGCGACGGATCGAGAAGCGTGGGAATGGTGACGTCCAGATGCGGAGCAGCGGAAAATTCGCCGTACTTCGAGGCGTCGAAGGCGCGTTCGAGATAGTCGATTTCGTGGCCGATGTGGATGCGGCCGGAAAGGGCCTGCCGCGCGCCATCAGGCCCCACAGCATCGGCGAGCGAGGGAAACGCCGGCAAATCGTTCAGCGCGAAATTCACCTTGGCGACGTTGCCACTGGCACGGATGTTGCGGATGCGCAGCGCGAAGGTAGGATCGAGCTGCGAGGGATCGACGAGATTGAAAAACGTGCGCTTGGGATCAACGCCGGAGACGACCGCCTCGGTGACGATTTCTTCACCGTCGGCGAGGACCACGGAGACGACGCCACTGTTCTTGACGCGAATGTGTTCGACTTCGGCTTGCGTGCGAATCTCGACGCCGGCCTTGCGTGCAGCGTCGGCAAGCGCGCGGGTGAGCGAGCCGAGGCCTCCGCGGGGAAACGCGGCCGAGCCGACGGGATGCGGATCGGCCGCGGCACGTAAAAGAAGCACGGCGGTGCTGCCAGCCGACCACGGACCGAGCGCGGTGCCGAAAATGCCGCGAGCGGCGATGGTGGCGCGTATCAGTTCCGTTTCGAAGAACTCGGCGACGAAATCGGCGACCGCCATCGGGCCCCAGCGGAGCAGATTGAAGATGCCGTTTTTCCCGAGTCGCCGGACGTTGCGCCCGGTCTTGAGAAGATTCCAGAAATCCTCAGGCGATGGTGAATCGATCGCCGGCGGAGTGATCGAGGCAATTTGCGCGAATATCGCCGACATTTCTTCGAGCGCGGCGGCGAATTTCGTGTAGTTCGCGGCGTCTTTCGCGGAAAAGCGCGTGATTCCGCCGGCGGTTTTCGCGTGATCGTCGTAAAAGAGCAGCGCCCGGCCGTCAGGAGCGGGAGAGAAAACGCGCGGGTCGGGATACAACATTTGCAGTTCGTGCTTGGCGAGGCGCATGTCGCGGGTGATTTCGGCACGAAGCGGGCCGACCGTGTGCGCGAGAGTGGAAGCACGAAAGCCGGGATGAAATTCCTCGGTGACCGCGCCGCCGCCAACGATTTCGCGGCGCTCCAGAACGAGCGGCTTGAAGCCACCTTTCGCCAGGTAAAACGCGGTGATGAGTGCGTTGTGACCACCGCCGACGATGACTACGCGCTGTCCGATCGGCATGGTCAGTTTTTCTCACTGTCAGGCGCGACAACGGAAGGGCTCGCATCGGGTGGCGCAGGCGATGTCTCGGATGCCGCGGCGGTATGCGACTCGCTTGAGGCGGGAGGCTGTGTCGGTTCGGCCGGTGCGTCGATCGATGCACCAACGGGGGCGACCTGTGAGCGCGTCGCGGGCTTCGCTTTATCGGATCGCGACGCTGCCGCGGACTTCTTCCATTCCTTCAAAATGACTTGGCTGGCGATCCGCCCGGGCGCACCCATGATTCCCCCGCCGGGATGCGTGGCGGACCCGCACATATAAAGGTTGTCGATGGGCGTCCGGTAGTAAGCCCAACCGGGAACGGGGCGGAGGAAGAAGAGTTGTTCGAGGGAAAGTTCGCCCTGAAAAATATTGCCTTGCGTGAGGCCGAATTCGCGTTCGAGATCGAGCGGCGTAAGGACCTGGCGGCCAACGATGAGTTTTTTGATATTGGGCGCGTGTTCGGCGATGGTTTCGACCACGTTGTCACCGAAGGCTTCGCGCTGGTCGTCCCAGGTGCCTTGCGCCAGCTTGTATGGCGCGTACTGCACGAAGCAAGAGAGTACGTGCTTGCCTGGCGGAGCTACGCTCGGGTCCGTCAGGCTCGGTATCACCATATCGATGTAGGGTCGGCGGGAGAAATGGCCGTACTTGGCGTCGTCGTAGGCGCGCTCCATGTACTCGATGCCGGGCGAGATCGAAATCGCGCCGCGAAGGTGGGCGCCGGGCCCGGGCATGGCTTTGAAATCGGGGAGGCCGTCGAGAGCAATGTTCACTTTGCCGGAGGAGCCACGATATTTATAGCGCCGCACACTTTCGAGAAAATCTGGTGGCAGCTCGCTGGGTTGCAGGAATTTTTCGAACGTAAGGTGGGGATCGACGCTGGAGGAAACCACCGTAGCGGATATTTCCTCGCCGGATTTCAAGACGACGCCGGTGGCCCGTCGATTTTTCACGAGGATTCGATCGACTGCGGCCTGCGTTCGAATCTCGACCCCGGCTTCGCGGGCGGCCGCGCCGATCGCATTGGAAATTGCGCCGGTGCCGCCGCGGCTGAAACCCCACGAACGGAACGCACCGTCAATTTCTCCCATGTAGTGATGCAGTAGAACATACGCGGTTCCAGGGGAGCGAATGCCCAGGAAAGTGCCGATGATACCGGAAGCGGACATCGTGGCTTTCAGCGCGTCGGTCTCGAACCACTGGTCGAGAAAATCGGCCGCGCTCATGGTCATCAACTGGATCAGTGTGTAGCGTTCATCCGAAGAAAGGCTGCGAAAACGCTGCATCAGAAAGTGAAGCTGCTTGAGGTCCCGCGGGTTCAGTGTCGTGGGGTCCGGCGGGATCATGGACAGCAGCGGCTTCACGAAGCGGCACATCGGCGTCATCATCTTCGAGAATTCGTCGTAGGCTTCGGCGTCTAGGCGAGAATGGCGGCGAATTTCGCGCTGCGTGCGCGCATGATCGTTCATCCGCCAGAGATAATCGCCATCGGGCATCGGCGTGAAGGTGCCATCGAGCGGCAGGATTTCGAGGCCGTGACGCGGAAGGTCCAGCTCACGGATAATTTCGGGACGCAGCAATGAGACAACATACGAGCATTCGGAGAAGAGAAACCCGGGAATGATCTCTTCGGTTACCGCCGCGCCACCAAGCACATGACGCCGTTCCAGCGCCAGCACCTTCTTGCCCGCCTTCGCCAGATACGCCGCATTGACCAGCCCGTTGTGGCCGCCGCCGATCACAATTACGTCGTAGTGCTGCGACATTCCCTCAGGCTCCGCTGTAGATCAATCCGCAAGGAAAACGAAATAGCGCTGCGGGTGGAAGAGACGGCATAGTTTACTGGCAGGAGGCGCGACGGCACAAGCCTGTGAGAAAGCATTGAAATTCGAAGCAGTCAGTCCTGGTAGTGGGCAAGTTTTCGATTATGCGACCGACCAGGCATTTAGGCTAATTTCAGGCTATCCTTAATCCGCCACAGCCGTTAGTCGATGGCAGCACTCGCACCCGCGTGAAGCTTAAATCGCGTCGAATCCATGCAGTGCTGCGGCGACGCAAAGGATGCGAACCGCGGGGAGCGGGCGCTCGATCCAATCTTGCTCGGAAGGGGAGCGCATGATCGTCAACTTGCGTCTCAACCTTTTTCTTCTGGTGGTCTTGTTGTTCGCGCTCCATATCTCAGCGCGGCAGATCGATTCCGGAGCGCATCCCGGCGAGAGAATCTATTTGGATGCAGTCGTGAGTTCAGCCTCCGGGACTCCCGTCGGCGATCTTCGGCAGCAGGATTTCACGATCTTCGACAACGACGTCCCGCAAACCATCACGTCCTTTGAAGCCGTCGACGGCAGGCAGGCTCACATTGCGGTGATCATTGTCCTCGACGCCTTGAGCGTACGCTCGCGCGTAGCGGCAACGGCAGTCGAGGATATCAAGCGATTCCTGAAAGCTGACGGAGGCGATCTCGCTTATCCGACGACTGTCGATTTCGTGACGACCAAGGGACTCGAATTTGAAGCAGGCCCGTCACAGAACGGGAAAGCCATCGGCGCTTCGCTCAACAAACATGCCATGGCGATTCGGAACATCGAAGACATTGCGGGCCCTCGTGAGCGAGAGCATCAGTTCGCAGTCTCGTTTCAGGCATTTGCGGAGCTTGTGGCTCTCGAGCGCGACAAGCCCGGGCGCAAGATCATCCTTTGGGTATCCCACGGCTGGCCACCCGTCGTCCGCCCGGACTTTGAGCACATGGCGAGTGAAAAACGAGTCCAGCAAGTTCGACTGCAAGTGTTTGGAAATATCGTTCAACTCTCGAGGCAACTCCACGAGGGACAGATCACCGTCTACGGCATCGAGCCTCCGGCCCTTGCTGATTTGGATTCAGGATTCACCAATGGCACAACGCACCTGCGACCGTCTCACAGCGATGCTAATGTCGCAGGAGTCCGTTCGCCAAGTGAGGTTCGCTGGGATGATCTCGGACTTGAGGCACTCGCCCTCCAAAGCGGCGGCTTGGCGCTTTACCCGGGCAATGACCTTGCCTCGAGTCTTCGAGAATGCCTCGCCGCAATATCCCCTTTTTACGAACTCTCCTTCGATCCCGTGCTCACCAATGAGCCGAACCATTACCACCAGCTGAAAGTACAGGTCGCAAAGCCGGGCCTGACGGCGCGCGCTCGCCAAGGGTATTATTCGCAACCGTGGCCAGGACCGAAATTCGCGGCTGAGGCAAAAAAACTTGGTGAGACAAATGGCGCGGCCTCACAGGACCCAACGATAGACGATCGCAACGCACCGGATGCCGGCAGTCAAAAGTCGAACCCGCAAGCGCCAACGTACGTTGATATGCCGCTCCAACAGCTCATCAAGCGAATCCCAGCTTTGAAAGGCATCCAGCCTGCAGAAGATCAGAAGCAATTGCCGATGATTCTCGAAAAGACAGGCCATAGCGTCGATGACTTCATCCACAACATCGGCGATCTGATCGCAAACGAAGACGTGACCCAGGAGAGATTGAATGCAAACGGGAAAATCAAGGCGAAGGAGCGCGTCCAGGACGACTACTTGATTCTCCATCACGGCTACGAATGGGGAGCAAACGCGGAATATCGAATGGACAAAAATGGAAAGCGCCTGGGAGCGATCGGCCTGGAGAAAGGCTATCTCGTCACCGCCGGCTACGCGCTAAGCTGCGTAAGTTTCTCCACGGCCACGCAATCGCAGTCGGATATTCGCTACCTTGGTGACCAGAAAATGGGAACGCGAGACGCGTTCGTCCTGGCATTTGCGCAACGACCTGATGACGCTACGTTTAAAACAGTCATGAGGGGAACGGGCGGAAACGATGTGGACCTGTTGACGCAAGGCATTTTGTGGATCGACAAGAACAATTTCCAGATTCTTCGAATGCGCAGCGACCTTCTCGGGCCGAACAAGGAACTTCGATTGGAGCAGGCGACAACAGACGTGAAGTTCGGCCCGGTGCAACTTCAGAACACTCCAACTGCACTCTGGCTGCCGGACGATGTAGACGTTTTCATAGAGATCGCCAACGAAAAGTACCGCAACCTGCACCACTATTCGAACTACCGCCGTTATCAAGTAGCCGTCAAAATCGGAAACGAACAATAGTCCAGCTTCACTTTGTCATCGCCTGGCTCCGGATACGCACAGCACGATTCCTCGTCCGGAGTTCTCTTGCTGACGCATCGCTCCCCTTCTATACTTTCGATGCGTCGCAGCGCGACGGGGGAGAACATGCCTGTAGGAACGGCGTTTCATGAGCGCACCATGGCCCTGTGCGAGAGCCTCAATTATCGCGAGTGGTCCGGCTACTACACTGTGGGCGTCTACGAGATGCACCACGAGCATGAATACAACGCGATCCGCAACTCGGCGGCATTGATCGATATTTCCCCACTCTTCAAGTACCGCGTCACCGGCCGCGACGCCACCAAGTTCGTGAACCGCGTCATCTCCCGCGACATCAACAAGGTCAGCGTCGATCAGGTGATCTACTGTTGCTGGTGCGATCCCGACGGCAAAGTAATCGACGACGGCACCATCACGCGCCTCGGCGAGAACGACTACCGGTGGACAGCCGCGGACCCCAGCCTGCGATGGTTCCAACAGAACGCGCTGGGCCTGAACGTGAAAATCGACGACATTTCCGAGCAGACCGCCGCGCTCGCGCTTCAAGGTCCGACGTCCGGCCAGCTGCTGCATGCGGCAGCCGACGCCAATGTCGCCAACCTGAAATATTTTCGCGTAACCCACGGAAAGATCGCCGGGGTGCCCGTCGATATTTCGCGCACCGGCTACACCGGCGATTTGGGATTCGAAATATGGATGCCGTGGAAAGATGCTGTCCGCGTCTGGGATAAATTGATGAGCGAAGGCGAAATCTTTGATGTTCATGCCGCCGGTATGGTGGCGCTGGATATTGCGCGCATCGAAGCCGGGCTGATCTTGATCGAGGTCGATTACATATCGAGCAAAAAAGCGATGATCGAATCGCAAAGATATTCCCCTGCGGAAATCGGGTTGGGCAAGCTCGTGGATTTGAAGAAAGAAACTTTTGTCGGTCGTGAGGCGCTGGCATCGGAGGAAAAGAAAGGCCCTGCGCGCTCCCTGGTCGGCCTGGAGATCAACTGGAACGAGGTGGAAGCGCTGTACGACAAGATGGGCCTGGCGCCGCAGGTTCCCAGCATGGCCTCGCGCGTCGCGGTGCCGGTGTATCGTGCTGGAAAGCATGTCGGGAAAGCGACCTCGACGACGTGGTCGCCGACACTTAAAAAGATGATCGCGCTGGCGTCGGTGGAGCGCGAGTACGGCGCGGCCGGAAGCACGCTGAACATGGAAATGACCGTCGAATCCGTGCGTCACACGGTCTCCGCGAAAATTGTGCCGCTGCCTTTCTTCAATCCGCCGCGGAAGACCGCCATGCCGGCGGCATAGAAGAAAATCGTAGCGGGCCTTCGGTCCAGAAGAACAGGCCTCAGTGGCTCGCCGCGAAGGTCTGCACCGATGAGAGGAATTTGTCGAGCGCAGATCGGTCGAGCAGCCGTCCGCCAAGAATCAGCGCGCGAATCTTTTGTGTATTATGAATATCTTCCAGTGGGTCGGCATCTAGCAGTAGAAGATCCGCTGTCTTGCCGGGCTCAATCGTTCCCTGTGTCTTACTTTTCCCAAGAAAATCGGCAGGGTTTTTCGTCCCGGCCTGTAGCGCTTGCATCGGCGACAAGCCGGCTTTCACCAGCAGCGCCAACTCCTCGTGTAGTGCGAACCCCGGGATGACGTAAGGCGCCGCGCTATCCGTACCCGCGAGAATGGACACGCCCGACGCCTGCATTTGCGCGACGACGTGCATCGATTGTGCCAGCAATTTCTCTCGCAATTCAAAATCGCTCGCACTGGACAATTTGTCCTGCGTCAGTCGAACCTGCTTCCATTTCGCCACAATCGTGCGCGGCACAAACTGCAACAGCGGATCATCCGGCGAATCCGTTTCTGGTCCGGGATAAGCGTCGTTGCGGAGCAAAATCAACGTGGGCACTTGCCAGGTCTGGTTGTGAACAAACTTGGCGATCAAAGCGCCCGCTTGCTTATTCGAATAGGTCTGCAAAAGTTCGCGCTCCCATCGCATCTCGCGCGCATGGGAACTTTCAGGCGTTGCATTTTTCGGTCCACTCTGAAATTGTTCGCGTATCAGCCGCGGCTCTTCGCTGGAACACGCCCGCAACACCCCGGTAAGGTGCTCGATGCTTTTTTGCCCGGCATCGGAAGCTTCCGCGGCGGAGACTCGATCGGGAACGTGGCCCACAAACGTGATGTGCTCGCGCCGCGCAGCCTGCGCAATCGCAAAGTAGGCATCCCGGCTGAGGATTGACTGCACCTTGATGAAATCCACGCCCTGCTGGACCAGCGTGTGCACGTCTTCAGCAGCTTCCACGGCGTTGGTCACCACCAGCGACGGCTGAAACGACGGCGGGCTCCCATCGAGATACGGACCCGCAAAGAAAATCTCCGGCCCAAGCCGCTTCCCCTTGCCGGATGTCCCGGCGCAGCGGCACCAACGATTCGAGATATCCCCCCATATCGCGAACCGTAGTGATGCCATTCGCCAGCAACAGCGGAAGAAAAAACTCACGGCTGCCGTTGGGTTCTCCGGCAGCGGTGAGGTGCAGGTGAGAATCGACCAATCCCGGAATGAGGAATTTGCCGCTCGCGTCAATGATTTGCGCACCGCGCGGAATCGATACGGACGAGAAGCCGCCAACAACAGCAATCTCGCGATCGTTGATCAGGACGGTCATGTCGGGCCGCGCTGCCGCTCCGGTAGCGTCGATAACCGTGACATGCGTGACCGCAAGGATAGATCCCGAGGGCCTGGAGCAACCGAATAAGCAGATCGCCGCGAAAAAATAGGTGAGATTGCTGGTGTATCGCATGCGGCGTCCCGGAAGAAATACTCTGTTATTGGAGACGATTGTATTTTTTCAACACCGCGCGCAGCTCATCGTGCGGCAGCGCAATCACGCGATGATTGTTGATGCCCGTCATGGTGTCGGCGGCGATCATGGCGTTGACGACGGCCTCCTCGGTGGCCTGAATGGTCGCCGCGAAAATGGGTTCGATCCTGTCGTTGGGGAGCATTTTAAGGTCGACGACATGGTCTGGAGCAGCGGCCCGGGATTGGCCGTGGAGAACGCCACGAAAATGTCGCCGGACCCATTCCCCGAAATGCTCCCAAGCCGCCCCAATGCCAGCGAAACTCTTCGCGCCACGCGCTTCAGTTGATGCGCAAGCAGCGGCGCATCCGTGGCCACCACCACGATGATCGAGCCATATTCACCCTCGCCGAACGATTTTGCCGCGCTGTACGCGGCATCCTGTGGGATCTCCCGGCCCACTGGTACTCCCGCAATGCGCAGGTTCGGCCTTCGCCCAAAATTGCACTGCACCAGCACGCCGACGGTGTACCCGCCCTCTTTCGCGGTCAGCTTTCTCGACGATGTGCCAATCCCGCCTTTGAATTCGTTGCATACCATTCCCGTGCCGCCGCCAACGTTACCTTCCTGGACGGGTCCCGACGTAGCGGACTCAATGGCATGGAGCGCATGTTCCGGCTTCACGTGGAAGCCATTGATATCATTCAGCCATCCGTCCCACGTCTCCGCGACAATGGGAAGTGACCACCAATCATCATCCGGACCGATTTTCCCGTGCGTCACGCGCCATTGAATGGCGGCATCGCGCACCACGCCAACGCTATGCGTGTTCGTAATCATCACCGGACCAATAAGAAATCCAGATTCTTCCATCCAGGTCGTACCGGTCATTTCGCCATTTCCGTTCAGCGACCACCATCCCGCGAACACCGGATCGGCGATAGAATCATTGCCCCGCGGCAGAACAGCGGTTACGCCAGTGCGCACCGGCCCCTGCCCGACCACCAGCTGGCCCTCTCCGGAAATGAGCGTCGTGTGTCCAACGGTCACGCCGCCCACGTCCGTAATGGCATTGAGCGCGCCCGGCGTGCCGTCAAATGGAACCCCGAGATCGCGAGCGCGTGGTTTCACTTTGTTGTCTTGCGCCTGAACATTTACCGTCGCGAACACCCAAAAACAAATCAAGAAAACGAGCTGCCGAGGGAAATAACGCATTCGTAGTTTTTTTGCCCTTTCCCTGTACGGGCGGGGCTCGCCCCGTCCGGTGCTACCCACACTAAGACTGTTGGCCGTCTACGAGCCCGAAAGATTGTAGCAGCGCCCAAGTACGAACGCATCCGCGCGTTCCTGCGGATCGCATTTCCGTCGAACTACGTACAGCCTCGACCGCGGAAACTCTTGTTCACCCTGAGCCTCGAAGTCATCAAACCATGGCACCATGCAATCCTATCCGCCAGCACGCGCTCCGAAATTCACTTTTCTTGCCACGTCACTGGCGCGAATACCAATTTCTTGATGTAATCGTTTGCGCTCAGGCCTTCAATCGAGGCGAGTCGCATCTCGCTTCCGGAGCCAAGCGCGGCGCTCTAACTTAACTCCATCGAGGAACCCACAGAACATGCCCGATCGCATCCTAGTCACCGGAGGAGCCGGATACATCGGAAGCGTAATCACCTCCCAGCTCCTCAAAAAAGGCTACGAAGTCGTCGT
This sequence comes from uncultured Acidobacteriota bacterium, assembly GCA_963810355.1. Lineage (GTDB taxonomy): Bacteria > Acidobacteriota > Terriglobia > Acidiferrales > UBA7541 > Acidiferrum. The sequence goes on along the minus strand of CAWENU010000018.1, from coordinate 35,466 downwards.
CTTCGACAATCTGGGAAACGGCCATAAAAAAGCCGTTCCTCCGGCCGCCAAACTGATCGTCGGAAACACCTCCGACCGCGCCGCTCTCGATCGCATCTTCAGCAAGCATCGCTTCCATGGCGTCGTGCACCTCGCCGCGTCCATCGAAGCGGGCGAATCCATGAAATTCCCCGAACAATATTTCCGCAACAACACCGCGAACTCACTCACATTGCTGGAAGCGGTCCTGGCTCACAAAGTTCCGCGCTTCGTCTTTTCCTCCACTGCCGCGCTCTTCGGTACGCCCGACCGCACTCCCATCGAAGAAACCGACCCGCTCCATCCCACAAACACCTACGGCGAATCCAAACTTCTGGTCGAGCACATGCTCGACTGGTTCCACCGCATTCACGGCTTGCGTTACGCCTGCCTCCGCTATTTCAACGCCGCCGGCGCGACTCCGGATCAGGGCGAGGACCATCATCCGGAATCCCATCTGATTCCGCTGATCCTGCAGGTCGCGCTCGGAAAGCGTAAGTCCATTTCCATCTTTGGCACCGACTATCCCACTCCGGACGGCACCTGCATTCGCGACTATATTCATGTCGGCGATCTCGCCAGCGCGCATCTCCTGGTCCTGGACGCGTTGCGCGAAAAAGACAAATTGATTTACAACCTTGGCAACGGGAAGGGTTTCAGCGTCCGCGAAGTGATTGAGACCGCGCGCCGCGTTACCGGGCATCCTATTCCCGTTCGCGAAGTCGAGCGCCGCCCCGGCGATCCCGCCATCCTGGTGGCCAGTTCCGAAAAAATCAAACGCGAACTCCACTGGCGGCCGCAATACGCCAGCTTGGAAGATATCGTCCGCAGCGCCTGGGACTGGTTCCGCGCCCATCCCGAAGGCTACGGCGCGTCTTCCGCGCGTTTCGCTTCCAATTCGAATAGCAAAACAGCATCAAAAAAGAAATCGAGCGCCAAAAATAGAAAGCGCGGGAAAAAGTAAGACAAACGAAAAGGACGCGACAAGAAAAGAACGCCCGGAGGAAACATGGGACCTCAAGTGCCGCGACGCGAATTCATTGGAGGGATGGCTGCGTGGGCCGTCGCCTGCTGTCTTCCCGCAAGAGTGCTCGGTGCCCGCACACTCTTGTATCCTCCCATCGATCTGTCGTACTTCGACACGCCTATTCCTCCGGGCCCCAGCGAAATTCATTTCGGATATGCGGCCATCACCTGGGGCGGCAACGATCGCCAGGCGATTGACGATGTCTCCGCGCTCGGATTTCGCGGCATCCAGATACGCTCCAATTGCATTGAAGAATTCGGCAGCCCGCAGCCGCTCCGCGAACTCCTCGCGAAACACCATCTCGATTTCGTCGCCCTTTCCAGCGGCGGCATCAATATTGACACCCCGGAATCCGGCGAAATCACCAAACATGTAGCGCACGCTACATTTCTACGCGATGCCGGCGGAAAATATCTTCAAGTCACCGATGATCGCCCCAAAAATCGCGCGATTACCTCCGCCGACTACAAGCGCCTGGGCCAGTTGCTCACGGAACTTGGCAAACGCACCGCTGATCTCGGAATCCCTGTCGGCTATCACAACCACATGGGCTCGCTCGGCGAACGCCCCGAGGAAGTGGACCAAATCCTTGAGGCCACCGATCCGCGCTATGCCAAGCTTGAACTCGACGTGGCGCACTACTTTCAGGGTGGCGGCGATCCTGTAAAATGCATCGAAAAATATTCCGACCGCCTGCTTTTCCTCCACATCAAGGATGTCGAAAAACTATCCGGCAACAGCGATCCACGAAAATCCTACCGCTTCGTGGAACTCGGCCGCGGCCAGGTCGATCTTCCCGGTATCTTCCAGGCGCTTCACAAGGTCAACTTCCGCGGTTGGGCCGTCGTGGAGCTCGATGACGTTCCCGACAAGACGCGCACTCCGAAAGAGTGCGCCGCGATCAGCAAGAAATATCTCGAAGAGAAATTGGGCGTGACGATATGAAATCGCCTTTCCATATCGCCGTCATCAATGACGAAATCTCCCAGGATTTTGAACACGCCTGCGAAATCGTCTCGCGCGAATTTGGCATGGAGTGGATCGAGCTGCGCGGGATGTGGAACAAAAACATGCTCAAGCTCGACGCCAACGAAATCGCCGAAGCCCGCCGCATCCTCGAGAAATACAAACTGCGCGTCACCGACATTGCCAGTCCGCTCTTTAAGGTCGATTGGCCGGGGGCACCACAATCCAAATTCAGCCCCAAGCGCGATCAATTCAACGCCGACTTCACCTTCGAGCAGCAGTCCGAAGTCCTCGAACGCAGCATCGAACTGGCCAAGGCGTTTCAAACCGACCGCGTGCGGCTCTTTGATTTCTGGCGGCTCGATGATCAAGCCCCTTATCGCGCAGCCATCAACGATAAACTCCGAGAAGCCGCCGGCACTGCCGCGAAATCTAAAATCATCCTGCTCCTCGAAAACGAGATGGCCTGCAACACCGCGACCGCCGCCGAATCCGCGAAAGTCTTAGCGCAAGTCAAAGCCGACAATTTCATGCTCAACTGGGATCCCGGCAATGCCGCTGCAGCCGGCGAAACTCCGTTTCCCGACGGTTACAAGCTGCTGCCGAAAAAGCGCATTGGCCATTGCCACTGCAAAGACGTCACCAGAAAATCCGACGATAAGGGCTACGACTGGGCTGCCATGGGCGAAGGCATCATCGATTGGACAGGGCAATTTTCGGCGCTCAAACGCGACGACTACCACTACGCCGTGAGCCTGGAAACTCACTGGCGCGGCGCCGCCACTCCGGAAGCATCGTCCCGACAAAGCTGGGCCGGCATGAAGAAAGAACTCATCGCCGCCGGCGCGCTGAGCTAGCGTAACGGCGCAGCGTATTGGACCACCACTGCACCCGCTTGGTGCTAGACTACCTCCATGAATCCGGTCGAAACTCTCGGCCTGGCGCTTGGCGCTGGATTCTCATCCGGCCTGAACCTTTACGCCACCATCGCCACTCTCGGGCTGCTGCAGCGCTTCAGCGTGATTCAGTTGCCGGTGCCGTTGCAAGTTCTGGCGCACCCATGGGTGCTGGGCATCGCGATTGCGCTATACGTGATCGAATTCTTCGCCGATAAGATTCCTTATGTCGATAGTGTTTGGGACGCGATTCATACCGTGATTCGTCCCCCGGCGGCTGCGCTGCTCGCCTATGGCGCTGCGGGCGGAGTACCTCCGGAATGGCGCTGGGGAGCGGCGCTGCTTGCCGGGGGAGTTGCGCTGACTTCGCACGGCACCAAAGCCAGTGCGCGAGCCGCGGCCAATGCGAGCCCGGAGCCGTTCAGCAATTGGACTCTGAGTTTCGGCGAGGACGTCCTTGCCGTCTGGTTGACGTGGATGGCCACCGTCCATCCGCGCGCGACGATTGTCGTCGTTGTGCTGCTCGTGGCCCTCGCCGCCTTTCTCCTCTTTCACCTTTTCCGTTTTCTCCGCCGTGCTTTGCGGCGGTTGCTGGCGGCCTAGATTTGGGTCGCCTTGTACTCTAAACCCCGCGGTCCCGGAGACCGCGGCTACAGGGTGCCGCCCCAAGAGTTATTTTTGATCATTTCAAATACTCCGCCAGCCAGTCCAGAAACGTCTTGTACCAAAACTGGGCGTTCTGCGGCTTCAGGATCCAGTGGCCTTCGTCTGGAAAGACCACCAGCTTGGAAGGAATGCCCTGGCGCTGCAGTGCGCTGAAAAATTCCAGAGACTGGGTGTACGGCACGCGGTAATCGCGCTCCCCGCAAATGATCAGCGTGGGCGTCTTGTATTTGCCCAAGTCAGCGGCGTACGTGGATGGTGACCACTTCCTGTAGTTTTCGGGCGCCGTCCACGGAGTGCCTTGCATGTCGTGCTCTTCAAACCACAATTCTTCGGTCGCGAACATCGCGACTTTATCGTAGATACCTGCGTGGCTGATGATGGCCTTGAAGCGGCCGGTGTGCGTGGCGAGCCAGTTCGCCATATACCCGCCGTAGGATCCGCCGGCCGCGGCGACCTTCGTCCCATCGACGAATTTGTATTTCGCGATCGTTGCGTCGATGCCTTTCATCACGTCGGCGTACGCTTTGCCTCCCCAATCATTGGTGATTTCGTCGGTGAATTTCTGGCCGTAGCCGGTGGAACCGCGGCGGTTGATCATCAAGCTGACATACCCTGCAGCGGAAAAAACCTGAGAGTTCCAGCGGTAGCCCCAGGCGTTCGAGAACATGGTCTGCGGCCCGCCGTGCAGCAGCACCAGCAGCGGATATTTCTTGTCGGCGTCGAAATTCGGCGGGCGCACGAGCATGGCTTGGACGCGGGTTCCGTCGGCGCTGACGAACCAGAATGTTTCCGGCGTGTTCATCTCGAGGCTCGCAAGGATGGAATCGTTGTGATGGGTGATCTGGCGGGCGCCGGAGCCATCGCTTCTTGCTGCGAACAATTCCGCGGGCATTGTCAGACTGGTGCGCTCGAAAGTGAGCGTCTTGCCATCGGTGCTGATCGACAAGCCGGTGTTGAATCCCTCCGCGACCACTTTCTGCGGCTGCGCGCCCGCACGGGCTTCCGTCGCGTATACCGGCTGGAGAGTTTCGTTTTCGGCGACAAAGAAAATCTTCTTGCTGTCCGCCGACCATGCAAGCTGATCCGCGCTGCGGTCAAAGGCTTCCGAAAGATTTTCGCTCTTGCCGCTTTGCCGATCGTAGAGCATCACGCGCCAGCGGTCGGATTCATACTCGGGCGTGAGTTGGGCGTGATAGGCAATGTATTTCCCGTCGGGAGAATAAACCGGATTGCCATCGAAGCCTGGATTCGTGGTGATTTTCCTGGGTTCGGCACCGCCGGCTGCCGGAACCAGGAAAAGGTCTCCGTTGGTGCTGATGGCCTCGACTTTGTCGGTGACCGCGGTGTAGCAGATTTCTTTTCCGTCTGGTGAAAAATTGATGTCCCCGGGGCCACTGCGCTCGTCGGGAGGGATGTCGTAGATTGCGCCTTCGGTCAGATCGCGCGGCGTGGCGCTGGCTTCCGTTTGGCCTGGCCCGTCCGGCGCCGGCACCACGAACAGGTGGCTGCGCTTCCCTTCCGACCAGTGCGTCCAGTGGCGGTACAGGAGCTGCTCGGCGACGTGAGCCTTTACTTTATTCTTCTCTTTTTCCTCGTCGCGCAATTTATTGCAGGCATCGTCCTTGCAATCCGGGTAAACGGATGAAGTGAACGCGATGGTCTTACCGTCAGGAGACCATTTGACGATGTCCGCGCCGGTGGAGAGATGCGTCCAGGGATGGGCTTCGCCGCCTATCATTGACAACAGGTAAACCTGCGACTCGCCCGTGCGCGACGAAAGGAAAGCGATCGTTTTGCCGTCCGGAGACCATACGGGCGACGAATCGTGGCCGCTTTGCGTCAGCTGGATCGGCGCGCCGCTGTCGGTGGCGACCAGCCAGATGTTGCTGGCGTTGCGGTTGGCGTCTAGATCGGGTGTGGCCACGGTGTAGGCGACCCATTTTCCGTCCGGGGAAATTTGCGGCTCGTTGACGCGGTGCATCCGAATCATGTCGTCAAACGTGATGGGGTGCTTCGCTGCCTGCTGCGCGAAAGCGCTGCCGGAGCACAGCAAGAGTGCCGCGGCTGCCAGGCCGCTTCGCAAGCCGATCCGCTTCATTGTTTGGTTGTCCTCTCGTGGTGTCAGGCACGTTGGTAGCAAGCCTGCCAGCGGGTGAATATGTCACGATTCCGCTCTGATTCCAAGGGATGGCGATGTACAGACAGTCGACAGTTGAAAGTCGAAAGTGAGCCGACGAGACGTTGGATGGCGGCAGGCCCCCAGCCAAGGACAGACTTCATTCGAATGATATCCATAGAATTAGATATTGACATAGTACCTATTCCATGCTATACTTCCGCGTGAATCGTTGAAACTCCTCGTCAATCAATGCAAGCGACGACCTTCGCGCAAGCCTCTGCATTCCATTCCGTCGTCTAACTCCCTTAGAATCCGCACTTACGAAAAGTACACCCATAACTCGTTTAGAATCCGCACTTACAAATTCGCTAGACTTAAAGGTCTTTGGAATCCGCACTTACGAAATAAGGTGGGGGGGAGGGCCACCTCGCAGAACTCCAAACCCTTGCCGCCCTCCAACGTTTCGTCGGCTCGCTTTCAACTCTCAACTGCAAATCTCAAGGGGTGTTGCGGACGACGGCCCAATTTGCGGTTGCCAAGGCGGCGGTGATGAGGACCGCCGTGGAATTACTGAGCGGGATGCGGGCGAGCAGCACTGCGCAGAACAGAATGGCGACGATCGCGAGCGGCTTGCCGGCGGGGAGACGAAATGCGTTGGCATCCGGTGCGCGCTTTCGTAGCACCAGGAGCGCTATGGCTACAGAGCTGTAGGTGAAGAGGCGGACGATGGCCGAGAGGGTGATATTCCAGCGGAAATTGCCTACCAGCGTGGAGGCTAGCAGCAGGGCGGTGTACAACAGGATGGACATATACGGGGTGTGAAATCGTTTATGGATGCGGGCGAAAATTTGGGGGAAGTCTCCGCGTTCGGCCAGCGCGAAGGTCAGGCGCGGGGTGTGCAGCATGTTGGCGCTGAGATAACCGTAGATCGACACCAGGACGCCCACCGCGATGGCAGCGGCCGCCCCCGGGGCCAGGATGCGACCGGCGGAATCCGCGATGGGGCGTTGTGTCGAGGCAGGGTCGGCAAGGGTAGCGGTGACTACGACTTGCACGAGGGTATAGATTACGGCGACGGCGGCGATACCGGTCATGAGGGCTACCGGGACGTCGCGGCGCGGATCACGCAATTCGCCGGTGGCCAGGAGGACGGCTTCGAAGCCACCGTAGGCGTAGACAAGGACCAGGACGGCCTCAAGCCAGTCTCTGGCCTCGACCGGGTGCGGCAGCGGCGTTGGCAGCACGGCACCGTATGTACGTATCCACCACAGGCCCGCAGCGATGAAGATGGCGAGCAACAGGAGTTTTGTGGCGGTGAAGAAGTCGCTGACGCGGGCTCCGGACTTCACGCCGACGTAGTTTGCGACCGCGAGTACGCCGACCAGCAGAGTCAAAATCGCAAGGCGATAGAGTGGCTGCGTGGCGCGAGGGAAAATTTGTCCTAGATAGGTAGTGAATAGATTCGCGGTGCCGGAAGCAGCCGCAATTCTGGAGAGCCAGGTCATCCAGGCGATTTGAATGCCCCAGAAGCGGCCGAGGGTTTCGCGGGCGTACAGATAAGGGCCACCGGTTTCTCGAAATTGCGAGGCGACTTCGCTAAGACAGCCGGCAATCACGGCCATGCCTGCACCGGCAATGAAGTACGCGATGGGCGCCATGCGGCCCAGATGGCTTGAAACGACCGAGGGCAAGCCGAAGACGCCGCTGCCGATGATGGTATTGATCACCAGGGCGGTGAAGCTCCAGCGGCCGATGGTGCGGACCAGGGTGGTGGGTTGTTCGACCACACTTACTCCTGAACTGATATGGTGCGTGTTGCGGAAAGCCGCCGTTGGAACCGCGCGCAGTGTTTTTTTTGCTTGATAATTTCGCCAACTACGGTAAACCGTTTGGCTCCGGCAAGGAATAGCTGAACGATTTTATTTGGTTACTGCCTGGCGGAGGTTGAGGATCTCTGGTTGTGTGAGTTCATCCGCGTGTTGTGGCAATCGACAATCGCCGCGAGGTTGTTGCTGCTAATCTCAGACGGCGGGGTCCAGGAACGAAGATTCAAAAACCCGCACCCTCAAAAGCCCAGGGGTGCGGCACCCGGAATCGAAGCTAATTTGTGGATTCGAGGTTCTACGCTCAATGAAAAAGACGCAGCCTGTAAGGCTTCTTGCGCTCTTCGCGGCATTCCTGCTGGGTGGAGCGCTGAGCGGCGGACTGTTCGCGCAGTCGGAGGGAACGCTGGAGCAGCGGATCAAGAAAATTATGGAGCGGCCCGAATTTGCGCACTCGCGATTTGGGGTGGAATTTTATTCGATCGATAGCGGCAAAGTCGTCTACGAATTGAACCCACAGCAGCTTTTCGTTCCGGGATCGACCACAAAATTGCTCACAGAAGGCACTGCGCTTGAGCTCCTGGGGGGAGACTATCGCTTCCACACCAGGATCTACCGGACGGGGCCGCGCAAAAAGGGAACGTTGAACGGCGATCTCGTCCTGGTGGCGAGCGGCGATTACAATCTATCGAACCGCATTCAACCGGACGGCACACTCACGTTTGAAAATATGGACCACTCGTACGGTGGTCCAGACAGCCAGGGTTTGGCGGGCGACCCCCTATTGGTGGTGCGCGAATTCGCCAAGCAGATTGCAGACAAAGGAATTAAGCGCGTTAAGGGAAAACTGCTGGTGGATGCAACGCTGTTTCCCCAAGGCGACCGCGAGCTTGGCACCGGGGTGGTCATTTCGCCGACGGTCGTAAATGACAACCTGATCGACGTGATCGCTACACCGGGAGCGACGGTTGGCGCGCCGGTGTCACTGAAGGTCTCGCCGCAGACGGCTTACGTGACGATCGCCAATCAGGCGACGACGGGCGCGGCCGGATCGAAAACGAGCCTGGAGTACACCGACGAGAAAGTGAATGCGGACGGGACGCGCAGCGCGACCCTGACGGGGAATCTGGCGCTTGGCGCGAGGTCAACGATGGTTGCGTACCCGGTGCCGGAACCAAGCCGGTACGCCGCCACGGTTTTGATGGAGGCGCTAAGAGAAAAAGGGGTGAGATGCGCGATTGCGGATCCCGGAGACAGGACCGATTTCAAAATGCTTTCGGCAAATTACAAGCAGGACAACGTGGTCGCGGAACACGTCTCGCCGGTGCTGAAGGAAGAGGTCAAAATCACGCTGAAGGTCAGCCAAAATCTGCATGCCAGTATGACGCCGTTCGTTCTCGGCGCATTGGTCGCTCACAGGACGGTGCAGATCGACCAAGGGGGCTTCGATCTGGAGAACGAGTTTCTTACAAAAGGAGGGCTCGATCTCAGGGGCGCAGCGCAAAGCGACGGCGCGGGCGGCAACGCGTATTATTCCCCGGAGTTCATGGTCCAATACCTCTTGTACATGTCGAAGCAGAAAGATTTCGGCGATTTTTATCGAGCCTTGCCGATTCTGGGGAAAGACGGGACGCTGTTTAAGATTCAGGTGAACTCGCCGGTGGCCGGGCACGTGCACGCGAAGACCGGAACGTACAGCGTCTATGATGCGCTGAACAAAAACTTAATGGTCACCGGAAAAGGCCTGGCTGGCTACATGGATACGGCGAGCGGCCAGCATCTGGTTCTGGCGATTTATGCCAACATGGTAGCGGTGCCGCTCGACGATCCGGAAGCGACGCAGAACATCGTTGGACAGGCCCTCGGCGAAATTGCGGCGGCGGCCTACGACTCGCCTTTGTAGGCGCGCAGGGGAGCCTCGGCGATAGGCGACGGAGGTTGATCCGGATCCCTCGCGTTTCATAATGGTCCACCAGTTCCATTCGGGCTTTTCTCTTCGGGGTGGAATGCAGTCCGCGACATCCCTTAGATTTTTTAATTCATTGATTTTCCGGTGTTTGCTGACTCGTGACTGTGAGTCGAAAGCGTCGTTGGATGAACGCGTGCTCCATTCCCGTCCGGGTGGAGAGCCCTGTCGAGCGCACGCCTCGTTGGAGCGCAGAGGTTTGCGTACAGGTTGGTTGACCCGCCGGAATTGTAGGCGTCTGGTGACGAATGCGCGAGGAAGAGCGAAGGAGGCGATCCCGGACGGGGTTTATGATTGGTTGGCTGACCGCACTCTCCGACCAACGGTAGGGGGCCGCGAAACAGCGCGCTGGCCGTATGGCGGGAGGTCGCGAGTTTCGTGTGTAGTTGGGCGGCGAAATACCGGGATCATCGGTGACGTTTTTTGGTTCTTTGCCTTGCTCCTTTTTGCGTCAGCCACGGTCCAGGCGGCGGGACGACAGGTTGCAGATGTCCAGTCACCCGTGGTCACCAGCGCGATTCAGATCCGACGGATGACGATGGAGGAAGCCAAGCAGGGCCATCCGGTGCGGTTGAGGGCGGTGATTACTTACTATGACGCCCAGGAGCCTGACTTGTTTGTGCAGGATGCCACCGCCGGTATCTGGGTGAACCTGGAAATCGACAAGCCCAATGTTCCCATCCAAACCGGGGATTTGGTGGAAGTCGAGGGGGTTACCGAAGCGCTCGACTTCGCTCCACAGGTCGGGAGCCCGCGATTCAAAATCCTAGGTCACGGCCCGCTGCCACCGGCGAAGCGGGTGTCGTATGAACGCATGGCAACAACCGAGATAGACAGCCAACGAGTGGAAGTGGAAGGCATCATCCACAAAGTGTGGAAGCGCGGCGATGATCTCTTCCTTGATGTGGCCGTGGAAGGCGGCCGCGTGACCGGCCGACTGCCATCCTACACCCAGGCGGTCCCAACCGAACTGGTGGATGCCCGAGTACGGCTTCGAGGCACTTGCGGGGCCGAGTTCAATTCCAAGAATCAGTTGACCGGAATTCTGGTCAATATTCGTACGAATCTGAAGTTGAAGTGTTGCAATCCTCTCCAGCCGATCCTTTCAAGGCTCCTGTCCGGGCGATCACCGATCTGTTGAGATTCAGTTTGGACGCAGGATTCGGCCACCGGATTCGGGTGCAGGGCGTGGTCACGTTGTACCGGCCGGGAAAGGCGATTTTCATCCAGGACGAGAGTGGAACCATTTATGTGCAGACCCGGCAGGAAAAGCCCGTCTTGGAGCCTGGCGATCAAGTGGAGGTGGTGGGGTTTCCCACAGTAGGCGTGTACGCACCCGAACTCCAGGACGGTCTCTACCGCCAAACGGGAACGGGGATAGTTCCATCCCGGTACGACTGTCACCGGAAGATGCGTTACACGGAGAGAGCGTCAACGGGACAGTCTACCGAAGCCATAATGCGGAGCTCGTGCGGGTCCGAGGGAAACTGACAGGGAGTTCGCTGAATCCGGGCGAGCAAGTGCTACTGCTGCAAGACGGAAATGTGGTCTTCGAAGCTCGGCTTGACAATTCGCAAGTACCGGCTTTGTTCACGGCTGTGAAACAGGGGAGCGTATTGCAGGTGAGCGGAATCTGCGCGATTGCCGTTGACGAGAATCGGCAGCCCAACGGGTTCAGCATTCGGCTGCGCTTCCCCGAAGACGTTGTAGTCGTTCGGCAGCCACCGTGGTGGAACACGAGCCGAACGCTGACGCTCGTGGGCACCATGGTCTTGCTGATTCTTGCCGCGCTGCTGTGGGCCAGGGCTTTGCGGCGGCGCGTGGACGAGGGGACGGAACTGATTCGTACCACGCTGGAGTCCACGGCAGACGGCATCCTGGTAACCGACCCGAAAGGAAAGATTACAACCTTCAATCGCAAGTTCATGGAAATGTGGCAAATCCCGGAGGAACTAATTACATCGGGCGATCGCGAGGGACTGCTGAAGTACGTCACTTCACAACTCAAGGACCCCGCGGCATCGGTGGCCCGAGTTCGCTGGCTCTATGCCGACGCGGATGCGTCGAGCGACGACATATTGTTGTTCCAGGATGGACGAGTGTTCGAACGGCACTCGGAACCCCAGCGGATGCGCGGGCGGAACATGGGACGGGTGTGGAGCTACCGCGATGCCACCGAGCGCTATCGCGCCGAGGAGGCGCTGAGCCGGGAGCGAACCCTGCTTAGAACAGTAATCGACAACTTGCCTGACCTGATTTACGTCAAGGATCTCGAACATCATCTTGTTGTAGCCAATCAAGCGATGGCGCGACTCGCGGGTCTCGACCAACCCGACAGATTGCTGGGGAAAAAAGGTTCGGGAATTTATCCGGAGGATATAGAAAAGCGAATCGAGGCGGACGAGTCGCGCGTGATGCGCTCTGGCGAAGCACTCATGAATCGCGAAGAAGAGGCTGCCAGTGCGACTGGCGTGCGTCGCTGGCTGCTCACCAGCATGGTTCCGCTGCGCGACGCGACCGGGAGCGTCATGGGAGTGGTTGGAATCGGCCGCGACATCACCATACGGAGGCGGGCAGAAGAGGACCTAAGGGCCGCGAAAGAGGTGGCGGAAGCAGCCAGCTTTGCCAAGAGCGAATTCCTAGCGAACATCAGTCACGAAATCCGCACGCCGATGAATGGAATTGTGGGCATGACGGAACTTACGCTGGACACCGAACTCACCCGCGAACAGCGTGAGTACCTGGGCATGGTAAAGAGCTCCGCCGACTCCTTGCTTTCACTGCTGAACGATATTCTGGATTTCTCCAAAATTGAAGCCGGGAAACTCGATGTCGAAACGATTGATTTCAATTTGCGCGACGCTCTGGAGGACACCATGAAGGCCCTCAGTTTGCGCGCCCACGAGAAAGGCCTGGAACTCGCCTGCCATGTCCTCCCCGACGTGCCGGATGCTTTGCAAGGCGATCCTACGCGCCTGCGTCAGATCATTATCAATCTGGTTGGCAACGCCATTAAGTTCACCTCGGAGGGCGAAGTGGTCATCCGTGTGGAGACGGAAGAGGAGACCGAAAACGAAGTGGCCCTCCATTTTGCGGTGCAGGACACGGGGGTCGGCATCCCCATCGAAAAGCAACGGAGCATCTTCGACGCGTTCAGCCAGGCGGATAACTCCATGACGCGGAAATATGGCGGCACCGGTTTAGGACTGTCGATTTCGTCGCGGCTGGTGGAGATTTTGGGCGGGCGCATCGGGGTGCAGAGTGAACTTGGCCGGGGCAGCACGTTCGCCTTCACCGCGCGCTTCCGACTGCAGAGGCCTTCGTCCGCAAAGCAGGAGCGACGGGGCCTGGAGTTGCTTCGCGATGTTCGCGCACTAATAGTGGACGACAACGCCACCAACCGGCGCGTCCTGGAGGAGATACTTCTCGCCTGGGGAATGAAGCCGACGCTGGCGGAGGGTGGCAGGCAAGCCTTAGCGATACTTGCGGATGTCCAGGCACAAAAGTCGCCTTTCCTTCTTGTGTTGCTGGATGCACAGATGCCGGAGCTCGACGGGTTTTCTTTGGTTGAAAAACTGCAACAAGACCCTAAGTTTAAAGACACCGTCATCATCATGCTGACGTCGGCCGGCCTGCGAGGTGACGCGGCACGGTGCCGGGAACTGGGCATCAAAGCGTACCTGACCAAGCCGATCCGGCGTTCCGATCTCCTGCAAGCAATCCAGTTGGTGTTAGGGTCGCCGACGCGAACCGAAGAGGGCCCCGCACTCATAACGATTCACTCTCTGCGAGAATCCCGCCGACAACTGCGCGTTCTCCTTGCGGAAGACAACGCGGTGAATCAAAAACTGGCAGTTCGCCTGTTGGAGAAGAGGGGACACACCGTAGTGGTAGCGGAGACCGGGAGAGCCGCCTTGGAGGCGCTGGACGCTGAATCGTTCGATCTGGTCATGATGGACGTACAGATGCCGGGCATGGATGGTCTGGAGGCGACGGCCGCGATTCGCGAGCGCGAAAAGACGACAGGAAAACACATCCCAATCATTGCGATGACGGCCAACGCGATGATGGGTGACAAGGAACGATGTCTCGCTGCCGGCATGGATGCGTATGTGTCCAAGCCCATTCAAATCAAAGAGCTCGTCGCCGTCATCGAAAATTACCTGCCCACGGCGACAGAGGTCTCCACTGTTTGAGTCCGGGCCACGCGGTACCGGCGGAAGCTCAAAAGGTATGTGCGCTTTGATCAGCTCTTGATGCCAGAACTCGCGGGAGTTTTGGCGCGCTATCCGTCCACTGCTTCCCGGGGCGGTGTATTATGTTTACCCTAATTGCCGCAGGGGCGGGCTGTTTCCCTGCGACCGAAAGCATGTCTAGAAGAGTCTAAGGTTTCTGGGCCGTATCCGAAATCGGGCTGAAATCCGTCCATATAGTACGCATGCTACGGACATGGCGCGACCGTCCGAACTTAAAATTTTTGACGAGGGGTCGACTTGCCGACAGATCAGAATGAACACCAGGTCATGGGGCCCGAACATCAACTGCCCGCCCCTCCGGCGCACCAGCACAAAGGAGTAAAGGCCATTGTGTGGATCGTACTGCTGTTGATCTTCGCGGCTGGATTCGTATGGGTATTAGGGCGTCACGATGACACCACCAAGGCGGCGAAATCGCCCAAGGGAGGTGGCGGAGCGGCGACGGTCACGACGATAACAGCTCAAAAGGGTGATATCGGCGTGTACCTGGATGCGATTGGCACGGTCACGCCGGTGTACACCTCCTCGATCACCAGCCAGGTGAACGGCATCGTGACCGCGGTGCACTACCGCGAAGGGCAAATGGTCCGCAAGGGCGATCCGCTGATCGACATTGATGCACGGCACCTACCGCGCCACGCTGCTGCAGGCGCAGGGCACGCTGGAGCGCGACGAAAACGTGCTGGCGCAGGCGCAGATGGACGTGCAGCGCTATCGCGATGCCTGGGCGCGCAACGCCATTCCCAAGCAAACGCTGGACGATCAGGAAAAGATCGTGCTGCAGGATCAGGGCACGGTGAAGATCGACCAGGGCACGGTGCAGTTTGACCAGGTGCAGGTGGAGTACTGCCACATCATAGCGCCCATCACCGGCAGAGTGGGCTTGCGACTGGTGGATCCCGGCAACGTGGTGCAGTCGTCGGGCACGCTGACGCTGGCGGTGATCACGCAACTGCAGCCCATCACGGTGATTTTCACCATTCCCGAAGACAATCTGGGCCAGGTCCAGCCGCGGCTGCGCCAGAACGCCAAGCTGGCCGTGGATGCTTACGACCGCGCCGGGCAAAAGAAAATCGCCGCCGGCGACGCTGCTCACGCTCGACAACCAGATCGACACCACGACGGGGACGGTGAAGGCGCGGGCATCGTTCGACAATCAAGGACGCGGCGCTGTATCCCAACGAGTTTGTCAATGTCGCGCCTGCTGGTGGATACGATTAAGGACGCCACGCTGATTCCCACCTCCGCGATTCAACATAACGGGCAAACCGCGTTTGTGTACGTGATCCAGGACGACGTCGCGCACCATGCGCACCATCAAGGCTGGGTGTCACCGATGGCGGAACGGCGCAGGTCACGGGCATCAATCCAGGCGATGTGCTGGCGAATAGCAGCTTCGAGAAGCTGCAGGACAATGCCAAGGTCAGTATCACCGACAATGCCGCTCCGGCGGGACACAGCACAAAACAGAGCGCACCGGCGAGGGAGAGCAAGCCGGGCAAACACGCAGCCGGGAGTCAGCACCCCTTGAGTCCGTCACGTCCTTTTATTCTGCGTCCGGTAGCGACGGCGCTGCTGATGGCGGCGATCATGCTGGTGGGCATCGTCGGCTATACGCAGTTGCCGGTTTCCGCGCTGCCGCAGGTGGACTATCCGACGATCCAGGTCTTGACGTTCTATCCGGGAGCGAGTCCCGATGTGGTGGCCACCACGGTAACCGCGCCGCTGGAGCGGCAGTTCGGGCACTTGCAGGGCCTCAACCAGATGACCTCCAGCAGTTCCGGCGGCACGTCGGTCATCGTGCTGCAATTCAACCTGAGCCTGAACATCGATATCGCCGAAGAGGAAGTGCAGTCGGCGATCAACGCTTCGCAGAGCTTTCTGCCCGCCAATCTTCCCGCGCCGCCGATTTATAGCAAGACCAATCCCGCGGATGCTCCGGTGCTGACTTTGGCGATTACCTCGAAGTGCTATTCCGCTGTCGCAAGTGGAAGACCTGGTGGACACGCGGCTGGCGCCGAAGATTTCGCAGCTTGAGCGGCGTTGGGCTGGTGACCATCAGCGGCGGGCAGAAGCCCGCGGTGCGCATTCAGGCCAACCCCGCGGCGCTTTCCTCCTACGGCATCAACCTGGAAGATCTGCGCACGGCGGTGACGCAGGCCAGCGTCAACGCGGCCAAAGGCAACTTCGATGGTCCCCGGCAGGACTATCAGATTGACGCCAACGATCAGCTGGTCACCAGCGCACGACTACCGCAAGGTGGTGGTGGCCTACCGCAACGGCTCGCCGGTGATGCTCACCGACGTGGCGAAAATCGTGGATGGCGTGGAAAACACGACGCAGGCCGCATGGATGAACAAGACGCCGGCAGTGATTCGTGAACGTGCAGCGCCAGCCCGGCGGCAACACCATCAGCGTCGTGAAACGTATCAAAGCGCTGTTGCCGCAGCTGGAAGCCAACCTGCCGACAGGCATCGACGTGACTACGCTGACCGACCTGACCACGCCCATTCAGGCGTCGGTGGACGACGTGGAGTTTGAATTGGTGTCTGACCGTGGTGCTGGTGGTGCTGGTGATTTTTCTGTTCCTGCGCAATCTGTACGCCACCATCATTCCCAGCGTGGCGGTGCCGCTGTCGCTGGTCGGAACCTTCGGCGCCATGTACGCCCTGGGCTACAGCCTCGACAACCTGTCGCTGATGGCCCTCACCATTTCGACCGGCTTCGTGGTGGACGACGCCATCGTGATGGTGGAAAACATTTCGCGCTACATTGAAGAGGGCGACCCGCCGATGCAAGCGGCGCTGAAAGGCGCGGAGCAAATCGGCTTCACCATCATGTCGCTGACGATTTCGCTGATCGCGGTGCTGATCCCGCTGCTGTTCATGGGCGACGTGGTGGGGCGTCTGTTCCGCGAGTTTGCCGTGACGCTGGCGGTGACCATCGTGATCTCCGCGGTGGTTTCCCTGACGCTTACGCCCATGATGGCGTCGCGCATCCTGCAGCCACAATCCGGAAGCGCAACAAGGACGTTTTTATCAAGCCTCGGAGCGCGCGTTCGACAGCATGATCGCGCTTCTACGGGCGCACGCTGAAGTTGGTTCTGCAGCTATCAGACGATCACGCTGTTGGTCGCGCTGGGCACGCTGCTGCTCACCATTTTTCTCTACATCGTCATTCCCAAGGGCTTCTTTCCGGTGCAAGACACGGGAATTATTCAGGGCATCTCGCAGGCTCCGCCGACCATTGGCTCGAAAGCCATGGCGGAAAAGCAGCAGGAAGTGGCCGAACGTGATTCTTAAGGACCCGGCCGTCGAAAGCCTTTCGTCGTTTATTGGAGCGGACGGCACCAACATCACCACCAACAGCGGGCGCATGTCGATCAATTTGAAGCCGCTGAATCAACGCGACCTGAACGCCTCGGATGTGATCCGCCGACTGCAAAGCAAGCTCGCAGGATGTGCAAGGCATTCAGCTTTTCATGCAGCCGGTGCAAAACATCACGGTGGATGACCGCGTGAGCCGCACGCAATATCAGTACACGCTGGAAGATCCGGACCCCAACGAGCTGAACGATTGGACCAACCAGTTTGTGGACAAGCTGAAAAAGCTGCCGGAGCTGGAGGACGTGGCCACCGACCAGCAACCGGGCGGGCTGGCGGTTTCGCTGATTATCGACCGTCCCACGGCTTCGCGGCTGGGCATCGCTCCGACGACCATCGACAACACGCTGTACGACGCCTTTGGGCAGCGGCAAATCAACACCATGTACACGCAGCTGAATCAGTACCACGTGATTCTGGAGGCGGAGCCGCAGTTTCAACTGGATCCCAGACAAACTGAACAAGCTGTACATCCAGGCCAACGCCGCAGCGGGAACTAGCGGGCGCGGCGCCAGCTCCACGGGAAACGGTTCCACCTCCGCTGGCTCCAACGCGCTGACTGGCTCGGCGCTATACACGGCTTCGGCAAATACGCTTACGCCGCCGCAAAATGCGCTGACGTCGAGCACTTCGGCGCCACTTCCAGCAAAGGCGCCGGCTCCGCAGGGACCACGAGTTCCGCGTACAGCAACGCCGTGCCGCTGGGCGCGTTCGCGCATTTTGAAACTAGGACCGAGCCGCTCTCCATCAATCACCAGGGCCAGTTCCCGGCCATCACCGTGTCGTTCAATCTGGCTCCGAATGCCGCGCTGGGCAGCGCCATCGACGCCATCAACAAAGTGCAGAAGGATATGCACATGCCCGCGAGTTTGCAGGCGGATTTTCAGGGCACGGCGGCGTCGTTCCGCAATTCGCTGTCGAACATGCCGCTGCTGATTCTGGCCGCGCTGGTCACGGTGTATATCGTGCTAGGCGTGTTGTATGAGAGTTTCATCCATCCCATTACGATTCTCTCGACGCTGCCTTCCGCGGGAGTGGGGGCGTTTCTGGCGCTGATTCTCTTCGGCCAGGATCTGAGCGTGGTGGCCATCATCGGCCTGGTGCTGCTGATCGGCATCGTGAAGAAAAACGGCATCATGATGGTGGACTTCGCGCTGGAAGCGGAGCGCCAACACGGCAAGAATTCCACGGACGCGATCTACGAAGCCTGCCTGCTGCGCTTCCGTCCCGATCATGATGACCACCATGGCCGCGCTGCTGGGCGGCTTGCCGCTGGCGTTCGGCAGCGGTATTGGTTCGGAGCTGCGCCGGCCGCTGGGTATCGCGATGGTTGGCGGCCTATTGGTGAGCCAGGTGCTTACGCTTTACACCACTCCGGTGATCTACATCTTCTTCGACAACCTTGCGCACCGCTTCTCGCGCGAAATCGTCGCAAGCAATCGCCGGACAAGCTCGGCGCCGAGCCGCAGCCGGCAGGCGCAGTCATGAACGTCTCCGAGCCATTCATTCACCGGCCGGTGGCGACCACGCTGCTGACGGTGGCCATCGCCATTGCCGGCGCGATCGCTTTCAACGTACTGCCGGTCTCGCCGCTGCCGCAGGTGGACTTCCCGACCATCTCGGTCAGCGCGAGCCTGCCGGGAGCTAGCGCGGAGATCATGGCCTCTTCCGTGGCCACTCCGCTGGAACGACAGTTTGGGCACATCGCGGGCGTGACGGAGATGACCTCCGCCAGCAGTCTGGGCTCATCGGCGGTGACGATTCAGTTTGACCTCAGCCGTAACATTGACGGTGCGGCGCGCGACGTGGAAGCGGCCATCAATGCCGCGCGCACTTATCTGCCAGCCAACCTGCCTGCCAATCCCACCTATCGCAAAGTGAATCCCGCCGATTCGCCGATCATGATCCTCGGGCTCACGTCCGACAAATATGGCGCCGGACAAGCTTTACGACGAGGCCTCCACCGTCATTCAGCAGAAGCTCTCGCAGATTCAGGGAGTCGGCCAGGTGAACGCGGGCGGCGGCGCGCTGCCTTCGGTGCGCGTGGAGGTTAATCCTACAAAGCTGGCCAGCTACGGCCTGACCATGACGAACGTGCAGTCGGTCCTGCGCCTGCAGAACTCCAACCTCGCCAAAGGACAAATCACCGATGGCAACGTCAGTGCGGACATCCTGGCCAACGACCAGATCTCTCACGCCGCGGACTATCAAGCCGGTCATCGTCGGCTACAAAAACGGCGCGGCCATTCACCTGTCCGATGTCGCCGACGTCATCGACTCGGTGCAAAATGTACGCACCGCCGGATATCTGAACGGCAAGCGCGCCGTGCTGCTCATCGTCTTCCGCCAGCCCGGCGCAAATATCATCGATACCGTCGACCGCGTGCGCGCGGAACTGCCCTCGATCGACGCATCCATTCCCCAGGGAATCGACACCACCATCGTGCTGGACCGCACCACAACGATTCGCGCCTCGGTCAGCGACGTGGAACGCACCCTGGTGATCTCCATTTGCTGGTGATCATTGTGGTGTTCATCTTTCTTGCGCAATGGGCGCGCCACGCTGATTCCCGCAGTCGCCGTTCCGGTTTCGCTGATCGGCACGTTCGCGGTGATGTACCTCTGCGGCTACAGCCTGGACAATCTGTCGCTGATGGCCCTGACCATCTCCACGGGCTTCGTGGTGGATGACGCCATCGTAGTCATGGAAAACATCACGCGGCATCTCGAAGACGGGCATGGAGCCCTTCGCCGCGACTCTGCACGGCGCAAAGGAGATTGGTTTCACGGTCCTATCCATCAGCATTTCGCTGATCGCCGTGTTTATTCCGCTGCTGCTGATGGGCGGGATCGTCGGCCGGCTGTTCCGCGAGTTCGCGATCACCCTGTCCACGGCCATTCTCGTCTCCATGGTCATTTCCCTGACCACCACGCCGATGATGTGCGCCTACCTGCTGCGACGAACAGCGCGGCGAAACACGGCCGCCTGTACATGTTCATCGGAGGGATTTTTCGACGGCATCCTCTCCTGGTACCGCACAGCCTGCACTGGGTGTTGGATAATCCGGGCTCATCCTCGACCGTTCTCGTTCTTACGATCGCGCTTAACGTGGCGTGGTCATCAAAATTCCCAAGGGCTTTTTTCCGCAGCAGGATACAGGCACGCTCGCCGGCGGCGTGCAAGGCCCGCAAGATGCCTCGTTTCCGGTCATGAACGACTCCATCAAGCGGCTGACAGGCGTCATCAAAAAGATCCCGCGGTCCGAACGTGATGGCTTTCACGGGAGGCGGCGGCGCCACCAACACGGGAAATATTTTTGTTACGCTGAAGCCGCTGAAGGAACGAAAAATAGGCGCGCCAGAGATCATCAACCGTCTGCGCCCGCAAATGAACCGTTTGCCGGTGGCTTCCGCCTTCCTGCAAGCCTCGCAGGACATTCGCATCGGTGGACGCGGCAGCGCCGCGCTGTATCAATACACCATTCAGACCGACAATATTCCCGATCTCGTCTACTGGGGACCCAGAGTTTTCGCGGAGATGAAGAAAATTCCGCGGCTTGCAGGACGTAAACTCCGACCAGCAAAATGGTGGGCTGGACGAATTATTGACTTACGACCGGGTGACCGCGGCGAAACTTGGGCAGACCGCGCAGTCCCTGGATGCCGGCATCTACAGCGCCTTTGGGCAGTCCGAAGTCTCGATCATCTATACCCAGCTGAATCAGTATTATGTGGTTTTAGAAGTCGATCCCCAATATTCGCAAACCCCAGAGGGCCTGAAGAACATCTATTTTCATCCGGCCGGAAGCAGCAGCGTTACCGCCACGGGCAACACGCCGCTTTTCACCATGGCCACGCCGCAAGCCAACACCATGCCGCTCGCGATCAATCACACTGGCCTGTTTCCCTCGGTCACCGTCTCCTTCAATCTCGCGCCCGGCGTCTCCCTAAGCGATGCCACCCTGCGCATCGAGCAGATGAAGCAGCGTCTGGGCGTGCCCACATCGGTCCGTGGCTTTTTTGCCGGAACTCTGCAGGCGTATCAGCAGTCCTTGAGCACCGAACCGTTCCTGGTCTTGACCGCGCTCCTCGCTGTCTACATTGTTCTTGGCATCCTGTATGAGAGCCTGGTGCACCCGCTCACGATCATTTCAACGCTGCCTTCGGCCAGCGTCGGCGCCATGCTGGCGCTGATGCTCTTCAAGCAGGATCTCAACGTCATTTCCATCATCGGAATCGTCTTGCTGATTGGCATCGTAAAGAAGAACGCCATCATGATGATCGATTTTGCGCTTGCAAGCGGAGCGCGAAGGCGGCAAGAGCACCGAAGACTCCATCTTCGAAGCCTGTATGCTGCGCTTCCGCCCGATTCTGATGACCACCATGGCCGCATTGTTCGGCGCGCTGCCGCTGGCGTTTGGAACCGGTACAGGTTCCGAACTGCGACGGCCTCTGGGCATTACCATTGTTGGTGGACTCATCATGAGCCAGCTTCTGACGCTCTACACCACGCCGGTCGTCTATCTCACGCTCGATCGTATTCGGCTTCGCGTTCTTGGAAAACAGCGCGACACATTTAACCCAGCGGACACTCCAGCGACTGCCGAAGGGTAGTTAGCAGGGGACAAACGATGAAGACAGTTGGACTTACAACCATACTCGCCGCAGTCACAGCTTTCGCGATTGCCGGCTGCACCGTCGGGCCAAAGTACCGTCAACCGGCCGCCACGGCTCAGCCGCCCGCATCCACCTACAAAGAGTCCCCCACGCAATTCCCCAGTTCCGGCGAATGGAAAGTTGCGGATCCCCAGGATGCCATGCTTCATGGCAAATGGTGGGAGATTTACAACGATCCGGAACTGAATGCGCTGGAAGACCAACTGAACATCAACAATCAGAACATAAAACAATCTTTTGAGAATTTCATGGAAGCGCGAACCATCGTTGCGCAGGCGCGTTCGCAACTCTATCCCACCATCGGAACAACCCCTTCCTATCAGCGGTCTCGAGGCTCGGCGAATCTCTCAGGTTCAACGGGCGCCACGGGTTCCACATCAGGCGGTAAGCAGACCCAGCTTTTCGTTCTTCCCGCCGCGGTCTCCTGGGAGCCGGATCTTTGGGGCAAAGTCCGCAACACCATCCATCAAGCGCAATACAACGCGCAACTCAGTGCCGCCGACCTCGAAAACGAGCGCCTCACCGAGCAGGCCAGCCTCGCGATCTTCCTGTTCGAACTTCGCGGTCAGGACGCCTTGCAGAAAGTTTTCGACGAAACCATCGCGGCAGACCAGAAGTCCGTAGACCTGACCCGCGCGCGCTACGAAACCGGCGTGGATGATCAGATTTCGCTCGTTCAAGCGCAAAACGCGCTGGAGAGCGCGCAAGCCGCCGGCACCAATCTGGGCATCGCGCGCGCGCAATTCGAACACGCCATCGCGGTCCTGATCGGCACCACGGCGTCCAGCTTCTCGATCCCCGTCAAGCCCCTCGACGCGATCCCGCCTCCTGTTCCATTGGGCGTGCCTTCGCAACTTCTCGAGCGCCGCCCGGACATCGCGGCTTCCGAGCGCAACATGGCCGCCGCCAACGCCCAGATTGGAATCGCCGTGGCAGCCTATTATCCGACCTTGACTCTCGGCGCCCAGGGAGGTTTTGAAAGTTCGGTTTTTCACAAGCTACTTTTGTGGCCGAGCCGTTTTTGGTCCGTAGGCCCATCGATTTCCGAGACAGTTTTTGACGCCGGCGTGCGCCGCGCCACGGTGCAGCAGTTCACCGCGGTTTACAACGCGGACGTTGCCGGCTACCGCCAGACGGTCCTGACCGCGTTTCAACAAGTGGAAGATTCTCTGGCCGCCGTGCGCATCTTGTCCACGCAGATCAGGCAACAATTGGAAGCCGAACAGTCGGCGGAACGTTACTTGGAGCTGGCCAAAGCGCGCTACTATACCGGCGTCGATCAATATCTAAACGTGCTTGTAGCGCAAACCACCCTGCTCTCAGAGCAGCAGCAGCTGGCTTCACTGCGCACACAGGCGATGACCGCCTCGGTACAATTGATCGAAGCCCTCGGGGGCGGCTGGGACCGCTCGCAACTTCCCACTCCCGCGCAAGTCTCCGAAAGGGTCTCGCAGTCTAAAATTGATTCTCAGAAATAGTCCCGGGCTTCGTACCTTGAAGATGGGCACCTCGATCGGCATCCGTTCGTTCGCGACAAATCATAGTGACTTCGGGCTTGATTATATTGGCTAGGGTTGGTTGAAATTGGGACAGCCGCGATCGTCACAGAAGACTCCTATCATGCGCCGCGAGCCCGGTTATTGGGACGCTTTGCGGCGAAAGACTTGCGGGACGAACTCAAGAGCGCTGGCTTCGTTGACGGCGATTTGAATTTGAAAGCTCATTATTTCGGGCGCAACGGGATTCTGGTACTCCGTCAGGCATTCCAGGAGCACGTCATCGAGCGAAGCAGAGCTGGTACGTACCTGGCGATAGACCTTCATCACCAAGGCTTCCGCCGCGCCAGGCGTCAACAGTGAAGGAATACGGGATTCCAGCGAAGGAAAAGAGTTTTCCGCGATTGCGAGGCCTCGCTTGGCGCACAGCATGCGCAGCAGGTCGAACCCTTCGCGAGGCGTGGTTGTCGGGAAAAGTGGAATCTTCAAATCCACGCGGCCAGGGCGCTTGAGATCGACTTCGATCAGATCAGGGCGGCTGGACGCCAAGACCCAGATGACGCGACCGCGGTTCGCGCTGTTGCCCATTTCCTCGGCGAGCATGGAATAAATGCGTCCTCCTACGCCGGAATCGCCACTGGAAGAGTCGCGGCGGCCGAGGGCCTGATCCGCTTCGTCGATGAAAACGTAACAGCGGCCGAGCGCGTGAATAAGACGGAAAATTTTCTCGAGGTTGCCCTCACTGCTGCCAACCCACTTGTCGCGGAAATTCTTCATTTTGACAATGGGAACGTTGGCTTCTCCGGCGAGGCATTCGACGAGAAACGTTTTCCCGGTACCAACCGGGCCGCAAAGGAGATAGCCCTTAGGGAGGGCCGCGGTGTCATTTTTTTTCCAAAGATCGATGTCCTGGCGGAACCAAGCCTTGATTTTGTCGAGACCATAGAGGTCGTTCAAGGTGCGCGATGTCTCGATGAATTCGATCAAGCCGCTGGTATCTTTTTCTACTAAGTCTTTCTTCAGCTTGGCGAGGTCCCCGGCGACAAGCCGCTCTCTACGGTGCTCCTTTGTTTTGATGACACTTTCCAGGGCGCCAAGAGTCGTGCCTGACAGTTGCTCAGCAACCGCCGGCAAATCCGCTGCCATGTCTGCGAGAGAAACCGGAAAAGAGGGTGCCATGACCCGAAAGCCATCGAGAAGCTGTTGGGAAGAAGGAAGATCGATGCGGATTCTGGCAATCCGCGGATTATTGACAATGAGCGGGTGAAGGTCATTCAAGTTTTCCGTAAGGAGAAACGTGGCTAGAGCGTGGCCGGCAAGCAGGCTCTCATTCGACCAGTCGCGCATGAGAGAAGCGAGGGCGTTGAGGTCATAATCCAATCCGCCCTGCAGAGCGGGCACCAGGAGATCGGCGTTCTTGATGATACAACCGACTTGAACCGCGGGCTGATTGAGGCGAGTGAGGTTGGCACAGTAGCGAAAATAGCGCGTGAGCGTCTCAATGGCGGGGCGAGGCGCCTTCCAATCCTTCTGACTCTCCTGAAAGTGCGGCCACTTTGAGAAGACTTCGGCGCCTTTCTCGATGCGGATGCCGTTGCCCAAATCGTAGCTGAGAACCACATTAAAGCCCGCGAGGAGCACTCCGAGCAGAAAATCAGGAAGCGCACCAAGCCGCGGCGCAGGCGGGCCGGGCAAAACCATCCGATCATTGATATTCCCGTAGATGATGAATTGACTGGCAGCATTGCTCTCGTAAGATTCAGTGATCGTGCGCGCCCAGGAAGGAAGCGCGGGACCCGGCTGGCGAGGAGCGGCAGCTGGCGGACCCGGCAAGGGGGTACTCATCAGGAGTGCTCCGCAGTGGGTGTCTTCGTGAGCGTCCGAGATTTGCCGTAGTCGCGGTCGAGATCGGCGACCGTGGACTCCGCTTCACCAAACATTTCGCCACTGACCAAATCGCTGGCCAGCTCGATATCGGTCGAGATTGTCTGCGGCTTCCCCTGCATCGCGGCATTGTCAAGAATGAGATCGACCTGCGACTCGACACGCGTGAGATCGCTCTCTACTTCTTCAAGAGACTGCTGCCGGCGCTGAATATTAGCCAGACGCCTCTTTAAGATATCCAATGTCGCCGCTTTGGACTGCCGAAGCGCAGACGATTCACGGCCATTCTGGAGTTCGGCTTCAATCGACTTGATCTTTTTCTCAAGGCTTTCCGGAGTGTCTTCGGTGCCAGCCGTAAGCAGGTGATAGCGAGCAACGAGCAGTTTGAGGTAAACCCACTTGAGGTTTTCGAGGGCGTCCCGATTCGTATCGATCAGGAATTCTTCCGCCTGCGCGTTGCGGTAAACCTCGAGGACTTTGTCGCAGCGATGCCCCAGGGCCGCTAGCCGGGACTGGTAGTCCGTCGGCAGAAGCTTCACAAGCGAATCGCGCTTGGACTGGGAGTCTCCAGAGGAAAGTTGCTTGTCCTCCGCATCGACGACTTTTTGGAACCGCTTGTTGAACGCCAGTGATGGAACAACCGCCGCTTCCGCAGCAAGTCCAAGAAACCAGAAACCAGGATGGCCAAATCCTAGAATCAGGAAACCCGCGGCGGCCAACGCATTGAGAGGCACCCGGCCGAGTGCCGGGACTTCCACGCCAACCAGAAAGGCAGCCTTAAGGTAACGCCACACGATGTTCTTATTCTACCGTAGCGTCAGTTCTTTTCCGTTTGAGGTCCCATAGTCTTAACGGGGCCCTCGGACGCGGAGGCGGTGCTGGTTCCGGCTGCGGGCTCAAGCGCGATGCCTTCCTTGGCGGCAAAATCGGCGAGCGCCTGATCGGCGAGCGCGTTCTGTTCCGCTTCTTTGAGTTGCACGCCAGACAGGTCCAGGGAATCACGCGCCACACGGGCGCGTCCGGCTGCTTTCGTCCGCTCATCCTCCACCATCGTTTCAAGCCGGTCCAGTGTGTCGCCCGAGCCGCCGATCGAGCTAATCATTCCGGAAGCCATCTCGGTGAGTTCAGCCATGGCGCGCTTCATCTTCAGGTCGCTGATGCTGGACCGCAGCGATTCGATCTTGGCGCGAGCGCTACTCACCGCCACGTCCCGAGCCCTTAGCAAATCTTTGTAGGTGGTCTCGGCCTGTTCGAGCTGCTTGCGGTTCTCTTCCAGCTCCCGCGAAACGGTTTGGAGTCGCAGGGCATATTGACCCGCAGCACTGCGGTTCCCCGCGCGCAAATTGGCGGCGGTTTTGGCCCGCAAGTCGCGCTCTTCGATTTCCAGCTTTTTGACCTGGCTCATGAGCCGCTCGCATAAGCCCGCGTGCGAAGCCAGACCTTGGTTATATTGAGCGATTTGCTTGCGGAGATTTTCCGTTTCCACTTCGAGCAGCGCTTCCGGATTTTGCTTCTCGAGGCCAGAGACAAAGAGCCCAAAGAATCCTCGAATAAGATTGGCTAGCCTTTGAAACATACGCTGAAGCTCCTTTCCGCCGTTCGGAATACTGGATTGCGGCTAACCGTGTGCTTGTCTAACGGTTGGCCTGACTGCGCTGCCAGCTCTGCAAAAGATTGTTCACAACTTCCGCCCGCGGGGACTCGCAGATTTTTGCCAAGTCTACCTTGATGCCATAATCGGCGTACTTCACGAAAGGACTGTCAGGAAACTTGACGGGAACATTCGGATTCGCTGGGCGAAATCCATGAGTGAGCGACTCCTTCTGGATTGGCTCACTCAACAAAAAGTCCAGAAAGGTCTGCGCCGCCTTGCGCTGCTCCTTGGAACTCCAGGTAGCGTCAATGATGTAGTACGGGTTTTCGTTCCAGGCATTGTATTCCGGATAGACCACTCGAATCCTCCCCCAGCGGCCCTCCGCATTCTTGAGGTAGTCGATGGTCACGCTTTCATAAACGAAGAGAGCGTCGTAAGACGAAGGGCCCTTCAAGACCATTTCGCGCATCATGTTGCCGGTGCTATTGGAAAGGCCGCTGACGCCGCGCTCAAAACTTTCCAGCCAGTTCTGAAAGCCGACGTCAACGACGTCCTTCAACTGAAGGTCCTTGGTCTTCTTTTGATAGGAATACGCGGCAAGAACGATGGTCATCAAGCCGGAGTTGGATTCATTCGGATGGGTGTGCCCGAACTTGAACAGTCCCCACTCGGGCTTTTGCGCGATGGCGTCCCATCCGCCTTTTTCCTGGAGCGCCTGGCCGACCGTCGAGAAAGACAAGGTCTTGTACTTTTGCAAGAAGGCCTGATAGCGCTCATCCCAAATCACGAAGACCATGGGCGAGAGGGCGATCGGCTCTTCCTTCAGAATCGGGTTCTGGCTGTATTTGACCTGCCATTCCTGGACGAAAATATCCTTGTAAAGGGCGCTCGCGGGGGACCATACCTGGATGCGCTGATCGCCGTTCAGCAAGGCATGCGCGCCTTCGAGAGAACCCATCGGAATAAGATTGATCTTGATGTGCTTGCCGTCGCGTGCTTTCGCGAATTCCTGCACCGCCCATTCCAGCCAGCGCTGCTTTTCTGTTCCGTAAGCGATGCCGACTTCCACCTGGTCCCCGCTGCCGAGCGATCCGAGAATTCCGTCAGTCGATCCGGCATTCTTTCCGGGGGGGCTCCACGGCGTCTTGTTCGTAAAAACGTAGTAGGCGCCGGCTACACACACAACAATGAACGCGAAGATGAAAAGTTTTCCTAGCCCCGTCAGTTTGGGTCCGTCCGCCATGTCATTCACGCCCTTCACTCGCAACGAACTGCTCGCCAAAACTAAAAGAAAGTGGAAATGTCACGGAAAACGTCGGCAATGTTTTGCGGGGTGCCTTCATAGAATTTGGCCTGAGTCGCTTCCGCAATCTGCTGCAAAATGTCTTTTCTGGCATCGCGGCCGTAAGCGATGGTGAAGACATGGATTGCCCTGGTTTCGCCGTTATACTTGATACGTTCCATCAGCTCATTAAATTTCATTTTGCTCTCGGTGTCTTCCCCATCGGTCAGCACCACCACCGCCTGAATCTTGGAGTCCGGATTTTGCACCGCCGCAAGATGCTGATAAGCCGCATCGATGGAGTCGTAGAGCGCGGTCCCTCCTCCGGCATACAACGAATCGACTTGCTGCACCAATTGCGCACGCTGATCCTTCACGCTGCCGTCCTGCTGTGCCCAATGCAATTCGCTGCTGAAGGGAAGGAAGGAAAAGGTATCTCCGTCATCGAGAAGGTTGACCAGTTGTTTCGCACCCTCTTTGGCGCTCTGCATTTTACCTTCTTCGCGCATGCTGCCTGAAGTATCCAGAACCAGAACAATATTGGAATGCTTCTTCTGCACTTTCCAGGCTTGCAGGATTGCGTTGATCACGTCGACCGCAGGAACCTCGAGGGTTGTTTTCGGTTCTTTGGGATCGATGCCGTGGGCCGTGTCCAGAGGAGCCGCGAGCAGGATGTCCACCGAAGCTGGACGGAAGCCGTAGGCGATGGCTTTTTCCTGTTGCGGGCGCGCCAACAAATATTGGATATAAATCTTCGCGGCTTCGCGGTGCTCCGGCGTGACCCAGTCCCGCTCCACAACGCCGACCGGATGGTCGCTCCAGAAGGTGCCTTCTTTCGGGTAAATCGCTACAACGGGAAATGGCAAATTGCTTTGCGAATACGATTCGACGACCACGCTTTCATATAAAACCGCCGCGGACAGATACTCGGGTCCATTGGCAAACATCTTGCGTCCGAAAAACCCCGTCGAACTCCCATAATGCACGACACTTTGCTCGACGCCCGCGATGAATTGCTTCGTTTGCGGCTTTTCCACATCAGCCAGCGTTAGCCCAGCCGTTTTCCCGGATGCCGCATAAGCTTCGGCGAATAGCGAAATCAATCCACTGTTGCTGTATTCCGGATGGGTGTGGCCGAATTTGAACTTGCCCCACTGCGGATAGCCATAAGCCGACCAACCTTTCGGGTTTCGCGCCAATGCGAGAATGTCAGACCAGCCCAAAGGCTTCTTTCCCCATCCAATGGCTTCAGCCATCGGTTTCCATATGGCGATTACCACGGGGGACAAAACCAGGTTGTCCGTTGTCGCGATCAAGTCCTTGCCGGTCTTCGCGCGCGATTCCGCGTTCCCCAGTTTGATGAAAGCGGCGGAAGCTGGACTGGCAAGATGCGCCTGCATCCGGCCCGAAAGAATATTGTCAATGGATTCGCCCGAGCCCATAGGTAAGGCCCGAACGAAGATGGTTTTCCCGCTCTGCGTTTTTGCGCCGCTGCGATTGAAGGCCGTCGTTACATCATTAATCCATTTTTCTTTTTCCGAACCGTAAGGGAATACTAGCTCCAGGGCGCCGCGTGGGGGCCCTCCGGGGGTTTCCTTCGAAGGAGACGACTGTTTTTTGCAGCCGGCCGCGAGGAAAGTCATGCCCAGCAGAAGCAACCCAACTGGGATCGCCACGGAGCGAACTAGCATTTTGCGACTGGCGGCTCGGCCGGATCCGGCGCGAGACTTGGAGGAAAGCTGGAAAATAAGGCCTCTCGGCCCTTGCCAAACTTTGGGCTAGCTCATTGTACCGATTTCCTGGGAAATGCAAAGCACGATGCAAGGCCGGGGCGTACTGCTACGGCGCAAACACCTTACCGCAGGCGACAGGGCTACATCGCCCCAGGGCAGTACGCACGCTCGTCAAACCTAAAGCTTGCGCTATATCCTTCTTTTCCCTCGACGAAATCAGTTACCCAGCTTGATAGCCGCGCCGGACCGCCCGAACGCCAGTCTTGCGCTTTCTGGTAGGGTTGCCCCAATCCTCTTTTCCTGAGCGGCAAGCGTTTCGGACAGGCGCGGCCGGCTATTCAGTCCGGTTGCAAGAGGCTGCGTCTGCGCCGAGAGCCAGTTCTCGTCCAACGAAAAATTCTCTGTTTCGCACAGGATCACCGATCGCTCGATGACGTTCTGGAGTTCGCGAATGTTGCCCGGCCAGGGGTGCGACTGAAGAAGGTCAAGGATCCCTTGGTTCACACGGAGGCCGCTCTTTCTCGCTTTTCTTGCGTACAGATCGATGAAGTACTCGGCCAGCAAGGGAATGTCTCTCCTGCGTTTGCGCAGAGGGGGCATCTCAATCGGAAAGACGTTAAGACGATAAAACAGGTCGCTCCGAAATGTGCCCGCAGCAATAGCTGCCTGCAAGTCACGGTTGGTGGCAGCAATCACACGAGCATCCGTTCGGATGGATCCAGTTCCGCCCACACGTTCAAATTCGCGCTCCTGCAGAACACGCAACAAAGCGACTTGGGTTGCGGCACGAAGCTCTCCGACTTCATCGAGGAAGAGGGTGCCTCCCTGGGCCAGTTCGAAGCGGCCCACACGCCGCTGAACTGCCCCCGTAAAAGCGCCCTTCTCATGGCCAAACAGTTCGGAAGCGAGCAAGTCCGGGGGTATCGCAGAGCAGTTCACGCCTACAAAAGCACGGGTGGAGCGCTGAGACCGCTTGTGGATGGCCCGAGCGATGAGTTCCTTGCCCGTGCCGGTTTCTCCCAGGATCAGCACTGTCGATTCCGACGCGGCCACATGCTCGACTTGATGCAGAACAGACTGTAATGCGGCGCTCACGCCGATGATGCCTTCAAACCCTTGCTGCGCCACGTTTCGGCACTGCTGCGGCGGTGCGTGATAACTAGCGATGGCGATACCCTGACGGATCGCATTTAATAGATCTTCATCGTTAAACGGCTTGGTCAAGAACTCCAGCGCGCCTGCTTTCATGGCTCGCACTGTCGTTGGTATGTCGCCGTGGCCGGTGAGGAAAATGATCGGGATCCGGGCGTCCACTTTCGCAAGCTGTTGTTGCAGGTCGAGTCCGCTCAACCCGGGGAGGTGCATATCCAGCACCAAACAGCTCGGTACCTTAGCTCGGGGGGTGGCTAAAAACTCCTGCGCCGATCCAAACGTTTCCGCCCTCAATCCTGCGGACCGAATCAGACTTCCCACCGCTTCGCGCACGGACTCATCATCATCCACGACATAGACGGGAGAACTGCATAGCCTCATGGTACATTCCTCCACTCGCGCAAGTTTGGTCAGGAAACCTGTGTTTCTTTCCATCCGGCCCAAAGAATCAAGTTTCTACGTTAACTTTCCCCCATTTCGAAATCTCGATTCACCGTCGTTTGATGCTATTTCTTCAGAGCTGCCTGAACAGCACTAAGCAGCGCCTCTTCACTGAACGGCTTCAGCAAGTAGTCGACTGCGCCGGCTATAAGAGCGCGCCGGCGCAATTCCTCGTCTCCATGTGCGGTGATGAAAATAACGGGAATCTCGTACTGACTAGCTTCCAGGCGGCGCTGCAGCTCGAACCCGTCCATCCCTGGCATGCGCACATCGAGGATCAGGCAGCCTGTCTCCTGCGGATCGTCCGAATTCAAGAACTCTTCCGCCGATGAGAACACCTTCACGCCAAATCCGACTGACCTCATCAAACCGCGAAGGGACTCACGGATCGACTCATCGTCATCGACGACGGAAATGAGAGGCAGGCTCCCCATTGGAGCAAGTTAGCACCGCCCTAGGAAATGTCTATTGAACCTTGGTATAGGTACAGATGGTCGGCGACTCTGGCTTCTGGGCAGTTATCTTGAGCTCAGGACCACTTGGCTCAAATTTGATAAGGCCTTCTCATTTAACAACTTGGGGAGTAGTTTAGTGCCCCTGTGAGAACGAGGGAGGAAGTTGGCTTGTGTCTCTACGCCAGCGAATGAATATCACCGCGAACTGCAACTCGCTCGCTGTCAATCGATCCAGCCTCTGCTAGCGGTACTCGGCAAGCGTGAACTCGAACGTGGCGCCGGGGCCCTCATTCGCCGCGGCCCTCAACCGTCCACCGTGATTCTCAACAATGGAGCGGCTAATCGATAGCCCCATGCCCATGCCTTCCCGTTTGGTCGTGTAGAAGGCATCAAAGATCCGGTCCATATTAGCCGAATCAAGGCCCATGCCAGAGTCTTGCACGGCAACACATACTTGGCCTTCGTCGCCTTTTTGCGTTCGAATGACCAGCTCCCGTGGTCGATCTTCAACACGTCTCATGGCTTCGATTCCGTTCATCATTAGGTTAAGCAGTACTTGTTGCAGTTGCACGCGATCACCCAGGACCCGCGGAACGTCGTCTCCCAAATCCGTCCGAAGCGTCACCTTGTTTCTTCGTACTTCCGCCTGGACCAGGGCGACGACCTCTTGAATGACTCCGTTTACGTCCAAAGACTCCTTCTCCGTGCTGGCTTGCTTCGAAAGGGCTCGAATCCGGGAGATGATGTCACCCGCCCGTCTCCCGTCTCTGACAATCCGCTCCACGGCAGTTTGCGCCTCGTTCAGGTCAGGCTCGGCTCGGCGCAGCCAGCGGAGACACGCGTTGCCGTTCGCGACTATGGCGGCCAGGGGCTGATTAACTTCATGCGCAATCGAGGCCGCGAGCTCTCCCATGGTGGTCAGTCGAGCCATGTGAGCCAGCTGGGCCTGCGCGTGCTGAAACCTTTCCTCGGACCGCTTGCGCTCGGTAATGTCACGGCAGATCGTGGCCAACGCTAGACGCCGCCCACTCCCTTCATCGGTGATAAAGAAGATGTGCTGCCACATGGATAGGGATGCACCGGTCTTGAAATGACGAAAGAGCGTCTCTCCCTCCCACCGTCCATCCTTGAAGACGACGGGCAGAACATCGTTCTCGAATCTTTCCAGATCCTGCTCCGCTATGTACTCGAGAATCTTGGTTTCACGTACTTGTTCGTTCCCTGCTAACCCCACAAGGGTTTGACCGGCTGGATTGATAAAGAGAACATCGCCCTCAAGTGAAGCCATCCCGATAAAGTCCGTGCTGTTTTCGACCAGCGATGCGAGCTTCCGCAACCCATCTTCCGCGAGCTTGCGATCATGAATATCTGTATTCGTCGCGTACCACTTGAGAATATCGCCAAGCTTGTCGCGCAGCGGAGTGGCGCGAAACAAGAACCAGCGATATTCCCCGTCATAGCGTCGCATGCGTGCTTCGTGCTCGACGGGTTCGCCGGCGGACAACGTTGCGCGCCAGTGACTCTCTAACTCCGGTAGATCTTCCGGATGAATTGCCACCATCCAACCCCAGCCGGCTACTTGCTCCTGAGAAAGCCCCGTATAGGAAAGCCAGCGCTGATTTTGAATTTCGGCGGCTCCGTCCGGTCCACAGACCCATGCCAGCGTTGGGATTGTGTCGATCGTGGTGCGGAGACGGTCTTCCGATTGCCGGAGCTTCTCTTCCCGGACGCGCAACGTCTCGTACAGTTCTCGCAATTT
Organism: uncultured Acidobacteriota bacterium; assembly: GCA_963810355.1. Classification (GTDB taxonomy): domain Bacteria; phylum Acidobacteriota; class Terriglobia; order Acidiferrales; family UBA7541; genus Acidiferrum. Next base: position 1,873 of record CAWENU010000018.1, on the reverse strand, counting down.
TCCAGCCGTCTCATTAAACACCGCGCTGACATGAGCAAGCTCGTCCTTCCCGATCACCGAAACTTGATGTTGAAATTCACCCCGTGCCAGCGCCTTGGAGCCTCCCAACAAGCGCCCCAGTGGTTCCGTGATGCTGTGCGTTATGGCCCAGCCGAGGAAGGCCGCGAACAAGAGCGTCAACACCGCGGTGATCGGCACAATAAGTAGAATCCGCCGTTGCGCCTGCCCGATATTCAACACCGCTTGTGCTCGCGCTTGGCCGACCTCGCGGTCGATGTTCTCTACCAGCGCCGCGCTTCTCGACTCCAGCGGCCGGACTTGATTGGCGAGACGCAGACGCACAGCAACCCAGTCCTTCGACTTAGCCAATACGGTGATGGCCTCAAGCTGCGCGGGCAGTGCGTCCTGAATTGCTACAAGGGTAGGCAGCAGTGCCGGATCCAGCGGAACCTCTGGCGGCAAGCCACTGAGGACATTTCTGCTGCGCCGGTTATCTTCAAGAAGGGCGTCACGAAGATCTTGCGCTTCGCTCACCAGTCCGGCAGTGTTTTCTAAATGCGCCAGCGAGTCCAACCTCTCATAGAACGACATGAGTTTGGTATGTGCCTGCAATACGGTAATCAACTCCTGGTCGACACCGCTCAGACGCTCCGCTTGCGCTCGGACCAGTTGGAATTGCCAAAGTAAGACCGCGTATCCCACCAACATCGCCAGGATGATGAAGATAAAACAGAGCGTTAAACGGGGACCGATGTTGAGTCGATAGAGGGGAAAAGTCTTCTCGCCAGCTTGTTTCGCCCATCCGGCAAGTTTCGCTACCAAATCTGTGACTCCCTGGCCTCGGATTAAGGGTGCGGCCCTATGGCTGGCGCATAAGCGCTAATCCAAGGCGTCTCAAAAGAAACACGGTGAACCTATTCAGAGACCTTTTTCAGCGGACCACCAATCCCGCTTGGAGGGCGGACCCGGCTTGAAACCTGTTATTTCCATCAGTTCTTTTTCGAGCGCGGCGGCCGCCGCCGACGGTGTCACTTCGCCAGTCAGCACCGAATGCAAGGTCCTGATATACGCCCTGCTGACGTCCTCGTATCGCTGGCCAGAAGCTACGGAAGGACGTGCCACTACACCCGTGGCGTGTTGCGTTCTAGCAAGTTGAGGATATGGCTCCAACACTGCGGGCAGCTCGTATAGTTCGAGAACCGGAGGTGGCAGGGAATGCTCCCGGGCACGCTTGTGCTCGACATCTCTTTGCAGAAGAAACCGTATCAGTTCCAGTGATTCACGGGTGTGCGCCGCGGTTCTGGAAATCGCCAAACCGTTTCCTCCCAACGTGCTTGCCCGCCCCGCTCGGCCGCCCGGTATGCCGGTCACGCCTACGTTGGTTACGCCTCCTGGCAAGGGGACCCAGTCGATGAGGCTAAAATCTCCCTCCCAACCACGAAAGAAGGCTGCCTTTCCTGAGCCAAACACATTTTCTGCGTCCCATTTCGAATAGGCCACCACACCTGGTGGCGAAATGGACCCCACCCACCGTGCGGCGCGTTGCCACGCCCGGATCGTCTGCGGGTTATTTACGCTGATCGTCTTGTCATTTTCAATGATTCGTCCGCCGCCTTCGCTAATCTGCCATTCCAAACCGGCGCAGGTCAAATCTTCGCTGACCGCCCCTTGCCATACATAGCCCCAAAAGTCTTTTTGACCTTTGGCCCGTTCGCCCCCCTGAATCCGCGAGGCCATCGTCTCAAGTTCATCCCATGTCTTGGGAGGCTCTCGATAGCCATACTTTCGCAGAAGATCGGTGCGATAGAGCAAAACACCGACATAAGCATGATGTGGCATTGCCACCAATTTGCTATCTACGGTGTAGCTCGCA
>CAWENU010000017.1:0-73844 GCA_963810355.1 uncultured Acidobacteriota bacterium | reverse complement strand
GCCGTCGGCGTCCGGTTCTTCCGGTCCCGCGGTACTGGAGCCCGCACCGCAGGCCCGCCAGCCCGTCAGCACGGCGTGCAGGTCGGCGAGGCTCCCCGGCCGTCGGGCCAGTGCCAGCTCGCGCCGAACCGCCCCGGCTCGCGCGGGCCCGGCCTGGCCAGCCGACTGAGCCGCGGCGGCGGCGGCGGTTCGCCCGTGTCACCGCGTACTTCCGCGAGCCGCTGCACCTCGTGGGCTACCACGAGGGCTGGGTCACCGAGCCTGGACAGCGCCGCCGCGACCTCCAACGCGGTCACTGGCCCGGACAGCCCGGTGGTGTTCTCGATGTATCCGCGGGTCCGGTCCAACAAGTCGCGCCTGTCATCGCGACTCAGCCGACCCTGCGCAGCAACTGACAATCGCCTGATGTAGTCCCGGATGAGCTGTTCGGTGGGCGGGCTCATGCGCTGATAATCCCTCGTCGGGCTGACAATGTGGAGGCGGCGCGCGTTACGGAAGGGCTTGTGTCGCCGTGAGCCAAGCCGCCAAGCCAGGCCGGGAACGCCAGGAGGCGGCACCCGGCCTGGCCGTGGTACCGCCTCCCGCATCGCGCGCGGACCCTAGATCCTGCAGGACCCGCGTGAGCAAGCCGGGCCGGATCAGAAGTCCATGTCACCGCCGCCCGGAGCGGCCGGAGCCTTCTCCTTCTCCGGCTTCTCCGCGATCACTGCCTCAGTCGTGAGGAACAGCCCCGCGATCGATGCCGCGTTCTGCAAAGCAGAGCGCGTACCTTGCCGGGTCGATGATCCCGGCCTTGAACATGTCGACGTACTCGCCGGTGGCGGCGTCCAGGCCGTGACCTGGGCTCAGGTTCCGCACCTTCTCGACCACGACGCCGCCCTCAAGGCCAGCGTTGACGGCGATCTGCTTCAACGGCTCCTCCAGCGCCCGGCGCACGATCTGCGCGCCAGTTGCCTCGTCACCAGGAAGCTCGAGCTTCTCGAACGCGTTCTTGCCAGCCTGCAGCAGGGCGACACCGCCGCCAGCGACGATGCCCTCCTCCACGGCAGCCTTGGCATTGCGCACCGCGTCTTCGATGCGGTGCTTGCGCTCCTTCAGCTCGACCTCAGTTGCGGCGCCGGCCTTGATGACGGCAACGCCGCCTGCCAGCTTGGCGAGCCGCTCCTGCAGCTTCTCGCGGTCATAGTCGGAGTCGGTGTTCTCGATCTCGGCACGGATCTGGTTAACCCGGCCGGAGATTTGCTCAGGGTCACCGGCACCATCGACGATGGTCGTCTCGTCCTTGGTCACGACGACCTTGCGGGCCCGCCCGAGCAGGTCCAGGTCGGCGTTCTCCAGCTTGAGGCCGACTTCCTCGCTGATGACCTGGCCGCCGGCCAGGATCGCGATGTCGCCGAGCATGGCCTTGCGGCGGTCACCGAAACCGGGGGCCTTGACCGCAACGGACTTGAACAGGCCGCGGATCTTGTTCACCACCAGGGTCGCCAGAGCCTCGCCCTCGACATCCTCGGCAATAATGACCAGCGGCTTGCCCGACTGAACGACCTTGTCGAGCAGCGGCAGCAGGTCCTTGTTGGCCGAGACCTTCGAGTTGACGATGAGGATGTCGGGGTCCTCAAGGACTGCCTCCATGCGCTCAGGGTCGGTCACGAAGTAGTGCGAGATGTAACCCTTGTCGAACCGCATGCCCTCGGTGAGCTCAAGCTCCAGGCCGAAGGTGTTGCTCTCTTCGACGGTGATAACGCCTTCCTTGCCGACCTTGTCCATCGCCTCGGCGATCATCTCGCCGATCGCGGTGTCGCCCGCGGAGATGGAGGCGGTCGAAGCGATCTGCTCCTTGGTCTCCACATCCTTGGCCAGCTTGGACAGCTCTTCGCTGACGCGCTCGACGGCTGCCTCGATGCCGCGCTTAAGCGACATTGGGTTGGCTCCCGCCGCCACGTTGCGCAGGCCCTCACGGACCAGGGCCTGGCCGGGCACGGTCGCCGTCATGGCGCCGTCCCAAGCCACGTAGTCAGTCTTCTTGGCTACTTCCTTGACAAGCTCGGCGCCGATCTTCTCATACGGGTCCTCGAGCTCGATCTCCTTTTTGGCGATGGACACACCATCGTTGGTGATCGTGGGGGCTCCCCACTTCTTCTCGATTGCCACATTGCGGCCCTTTGAGCCGGGGGTCACCTTCACGGCGTCGGCGAGCTGGTTCATGCCGCGCTCAAGGCCGCGCCGGGCGTCCTCGTCAAACGCGATCATCTTCGCTGCCATAGGCTTCCAGTCCTCCCGGAACTTTGTGCCTGCGTGCCGACCGGGCCGACGCCCGCGACGGACGGCCTGTCCGACGGTCAGTCCCTGCCTGCCGTCAGCGGAGGCCTCATCGCCCCCATCACGTCACTGCGTTGTCACTCTCACCCCGAGAGTGCCAACGTTATGTTTAGCACTCTCCTATCTAGAGTGCAAGCTGGGGGGCCTTCGTAGCCGAGTCTCTTTGCAGGTCAGGACGGCAGTGTCAGATCGCTGCCGCAGAAGCACCCGTACAACGCACTGCGCCCGCAGAGATACGAAAGGCCCGGCACCCCCATCCGGGGCACCGGGCCTTTCCGGGCAGTCTCCTACAGAGGAACCTAGACGGTCCGCACAGCCTCAGCCTGCGGCCCGCGGTCGCTCTGCGTGATTTCGAACTCCACCCGCTGGCCTTCTTCAAGGCTGCGGTAGCCATCCGCCTGGATAGCTGAGAAGTGGACGAAAACGTCCCTACCACCGTCGACCGCGATGAAGCCGTAGCCCTTGTCCGCGTTGAACCATTTGACGGTGCCCTGAGCCATCTCCAACAACTCCCTGCACATTCTGCTCGGGCTGCGGGTCCCGCCCTTGCTATGCGGAACCCGTTTGATCACGTCGCAGTCCTGGCCTCACCAGCAAGCTCAGCTTGCCGCTCTTCCACTACCAACAGCGACCGGACACGACTTTACATCGTGCGCCCGGCGACTGGGGCAACTTGTGCCTGTCTCTGATGCAATGTGCTAGGCCATTGCGGCGCAAAGACCACAGTCGGCGACAGCAGCGCTCAGCCGCCAGCCACCGCCGGGATCACGGAAACCTGGCCGCCAGCAGGCGCCGGGGTATCGAGTCCCTGCGCGAGCCGGACATCCTCCTCGCCAACGTAGACGTTCACGAATCTGCGCAGCCTGCCAGCGTCGTCCAGCAGCCTGACACCGGCCCGGGTAGTCGGCGTCGAGCCCGGCGATGACCTCGCGGAGAGTACCCGCCGACGCACTCACCACGGCAGTCCCGCCGGTGTAGGTTCTCAGGATCGTCGAATACGCGCCGACACGGACATGCTCAGCCTGCCTTTCGGAACGTGGACTCAGTCAGGAACGCCTCGCGCTCGGCGAATGCGTCCAGCGTGGCCTGGATAGGCGGAGCCAGTATGCTGACCATCCTTCACCACTGCGTCCGGGGTCTTCAAGCCGTCGCCTGAGTTGATGATGACGGTCCGCGCATCCGGGTCGAGCTGGCCTTCGGAGATCAACTGCCGCAGCACCGCGAGCGTCACACCGCCGGCCGTCTCGGCGAACATGCCCTCCGTCGATGCGAGCAGGCAAATGGCATCGACGATCTCGTCATCGCTGACGTCAGCGACGCGACCGCCGGTCCGGCGCACGACGTCGAGGACGTACGGGCCGTCGGCCGGATTGCCGATCGCGAGCGACTTGGCGATGGTCGCGGGCCGGACTGGCTGGACGACATCGTGACCGGCGCGGAACGCTGCGGCGACCGGCGAGCAGCCAGTCGCCTGCGCCCCGAACACCCGGTACGGCGATGTCCTCGACCAGGCCGGTCGCGATCAGCTCGCGGAACGCCTTGTCGATCTTCACCAGCTGTGCGCCCGAGGCCACCGGCACGACGATCTGCTCCGGCAGCCGCCAGCCGAGCTGCTCGGCGATCTCAAAGCCGATCGTCTTAGAGCCCTCGGCGTAGTACGGCCGGACGTTCACGTTGACGAACGCCCAGTCCTCGCGCTCGTCGGCCAGCTCGGAGGCGAGCCGGTTAACGTCGTCGTAGCTGCCCTTCACCGCCACCATCGTGCCGCCGTAGACGCGTCCTGGTCATCGAGCAGGACGAAAACAACCGCTACCTTTCCACCACGGCCGAACTCGACGTGCCGGTGATTTTCGGGGCAGCCGCCACGGGCTCGGCGGTCTGGACCGCGCGACGCTGGGGGCTGCTGACCACGCGGGAGATGGGAAACCTGGCGAGCGCCTTGGGTAGTCGTTCCACCTGCGCCAAGCCCTCTCCCGACAGGTCCGGGTCCGAGCCCTCGCGCTCACGGCGCAGCGGTGGTAACGCATGCCTGACCAGCAACACTTGCATGTTTCGTCCTGTCGTCGGATGGTGGGCAGCGCCAGTTTCTCATCGCGCCCCGTTGACGCCGATCCCGAGGAGGACAGATGACCCGGCCGCAGATGGACTGGGACGCCGCGTACCGCCAAGATTCGCCCCTCCCTGAGAGCATCGGCCGGCCGCAGCCCGAGCTGGCGGCCCTCATCGAGCAGGGCAGGATCCGCAGCGATGTGCTGGACGCGGGCTCTGGAGCGCCTGATCGTGCCGCTTGAGCATGCCGCCGTTGCGCCCGTTGCGGAACCTTTCGTCGGTAGCACCGAGAAAGACAAGAGTTTGACCAACTAACAGCGTCGTTCGGCCCAGGCTCGTCCCCACGCACGTTCTCGACCCCGTCGGGTTCACGCGATTCGGAACGCGGCCTGCAGTTCGCTCGGTCCGGCGCCGCCACCGGTTGTCACAAAGTCTGGTTCACCCTTCTTGGCGGATTTTCGTTCATCCGCCAGGGCGGCGTGCCACCCCGTACGCAATCCGGAGTTTCAGGTCAATTTCACCAAATTACGTTCATCAAATAAAAAGTTAAGGACATATGAAGGAAACAAGCGTTGAAGGAAACAATCAGATGAGTATCAGCCTTGCCGAGCTGAAGGAAAAAAATATCACCGACTTGGCAAAGATCGCCAAGGAGTTGAATATTCCCGGCGCATCCGGCATGCGCAAGCAGGAGCTGATCTTCCAGATCCTCCGCGCCCAAACCGAAAAGAACGGTTTCATCTTCTCCGAAGGCGTCCTCGAATGTCTCCCCGATGGATTCGGCTTCTTTCGCGCCCCCGAATACAACTACCTCCCCGGCCCGGACGACATTTACGTCTCGCCCTCGCAAATCCGCAAGTTCGATCTCCGTACCGGCGACACCGTCTCCGGCCAGGTCCGTCCGCCCAAAGACGGCGAGCGCTACTTCGCTTTAATTAAAGTCGAAGCCGTAAACTTCGAAGATCCCGAAGTCGCTCGCAACAAGATCTTTTTCGACAACCTCACTCCACTCTACCCGCAGGGCCGCCTGAAGATGGAAACGACCAAGGAAAACATGACCGGTCGCGTCCTCGATCTTCTCTGCCCCGTTGGCAAAGGTCAGCGCGGCTTGATCGTCGCCCCACCGCGCACCGGCAAAACCATGATGCTGCAGTCCATCGCCAATTCCATCACCGTCAATCACCCCGAGGTCGCCTTAATCGTCCTGCTCATCGATGAGCGCCCCGAAGAAGTCACCGACATGACCCGCACGGTCAAGGGCGAAGTAATCAGTTCGACCTTCGACGAACCGCCCCAGCGCCACATCCAGGTAGCCGAAATGGTCCTGGAGAAGGCCAAGCGCCTGGTCGAGCACAAGCGCGACGTCGTCGTCCTCCTCGACACCGTAACCCGTCTGGCCCGCGCCTACAACGCGGTAACCCCGCCGTCCGGCAAAGTCCTCTCCGGTGGTATCGACGCCAACGCTCTCCAGCGCCCCCGCCGCTTCTTCGCCGCGGCCCGCCACGTGGAAGAAGGCGGCTCGCTCACCATCGTCGCCACCGCGCTCATCGACACCGGCAGCCGCATGGACGACGTCATCTTCGAAGAGTTCAAAGGCACCGGCAACATGGAAATCAACCTGGACCGCCGCCTCTCCGACAAGCGCGTCTTCCCCGCCATCGATATTCAGCGTTCGGGCACCCGTAAGGACGAGTTGCTGCTCCCTCCCGACGAACTCAGCCGCGTCTGGGTCCTGCGCAAGGTCCTAAGCCCGCTCTCAACCGTCGAAGCCATGGAGCTTTTGCTCAGCCGGCTCACCAAAAGCAAAACGAACTCCGAATTCCTCGGATCCATGTCGGCGCCGGCCTGAAGCAGTCAACCCTGCGACGTTAGGCCGTCCGATTGCTCCACCATTTGTAGCCCGCGGCCTTTAGGCCGCGGGAAGCAGGCACCTATAGAGTTACGAACGTTGTAGGAGTTTACGAACTTCACCTTTCCACGCACGTTCTCCTCCCGAACGCGTCATGACGACGTCTCTCTCGGAGTTTCCTCGCAAGGGATTCGTCCTGGGGGTCGGACCTTTAGGTCCGACATGTCGAGGCCACACTCTCCAGGGCTTTAGCCCCTGAGGAACCGCATTTAGGTTCCGCTCCAGAAGGAGCAAACGTGTACGAAAAGTTCATCGCCCGTCAACCCATCTTCGATGAAAAGCTGAAGCTCTTCGCCTACGAACTTCTGTTCCGCGCCGGCCCTGAAAACTACTTCCGCCCTCAAAAGGAAGCCTCCAGCAGCATCATCGTCGACTCCACCATGCTCTTCGATCTCCAGATGCTCACCGGCGTCGCCAAGGCCTTCATCAACCTCGACCTTCCGCCCTGCAGCGCGGCGCCGCGCGTCTCCTGCCTCCTAACCGCGTGGTCATCGAGATTCTCGAAACCATTACTCCCACTCCAGAGGTGGTCCAGCTCTGCAAGGATCTCTGCGCCTCCGGCTACGTGTTGGCGCTCGACGACTACGTCGGCCACGCCAAATGGGAGGTGCTTCTCCCGTTCGTGAAATTCCTGAAAGTGGATTTCCGCGCCGCCGACAGCGACCTGCGCGCCGACATCGTCCGCCGCCACAAAGGCGATGGCTTTCAGTTCCTCGCCGAAAAAGTCGAAACGCAATCCGAGCTCGACGAAGCCCGCTCTCTCGGCTATACCTTTTTCCAGGGTTATTTCTTCTGCAAACCATCCGTCCTCAGCGCGCGCGAAATCCCCGGAAACAAACTCAACTATCTCCATCTCCTCGCGGCCGTTTCCACCCCGGGCTTCTCCCGCGAAACCGTGGAAGAACGCCTTAAGAGCGATCTTTCCCTGGTCTATAAACTCCTTCGCTACATGAATTCGCCGCTGCTCGGCCTTCGCGGCGAGATTCACGGTGTTCGCGAAGCCATTCGAACTGCTCGGCGAGACCGAGTTCTCGGCGCTGGATCTCCATACTCGCCATCGTCGCCATGGCCGGCGACAAGCCGCCCGAGCTCATTCGTACCGCCATTACCCGCGGTTTCTTCTGTGAAGCCATGTCCGAGCCTGCCGGCATTTCGCCCCAGGGCTCCAACCTCTTCTTAATGGGCCTGCTCTCCGTCACCGACGCGATCCTCGACCGTCCTATCGAGGAAATCCTCCTGACCCTTCCCATTTCCCCGCAGGTTCGTATCGCTCTTTGCGGCGGCGCCAACCGCTTCCGCGACATCTACGACGCCCTTCTCTCCTACGAGCGCGCCGACTGGCCCGCTCTCACCGCCGCCGCCGCCCGCCTCGGCCCCATCGAATCCCTCATCCCCGACTGCTACACTTCCGCCACTCAGCGCAGCGCCACGCTAGCTTCCTGACCTTCGTACGATGAGGGCCCACTCCCTATTGTAGGCGCCGGGCTTTAGCCCGGCGAATCACGCCGCGAATTACGCTAAGAGCGTATTCTCCAACCGCGAATGCTTTCGACGAAAAGCCCCTTTCCGAGGCACAAGTCGTCTTGCATCTCACCCTTCGCTTCCGACGATCACTTTTTCGATCCGCCGATCCGGCACCAACCAGATCAGCGCCGCAAGCGCGTACAACAGTTGCGAAATCCAAACCGCCCGGAAAGCCGCCGCGATCGCGACCGCATAAATCGCCGGCGACACTTTTCCCTTCCAATCTTTCCCGACCGCCTTTTTCAGCAGCGAATCCTCAGGCTGCGAGGAGATAATCTGCTGTTGCAAAATCGTATAGGCAATCCCCGACATCAACAGCACCGAACCGTATAAGGCGGAGGGCGCGGCCGCCGAGAACTTTTCCCCCATCCACGCGGTCGCAAACGGTATCAGCGACAACCAGAACAACAGGTGCAGGTTCGCCCATAGAATCCCGCCGGTCGCCTTCTCGCACGTATGCAGCATATGATGGTGGTTGTTCCAGTAGATCCCCACGTACAAAAAACTCAAGACGTAGCTGGCCAAGGTTACAGACAATGGTCGTAGCGCATGGAAAGTGGTCTCCTGCGGCACCTTCAATTCCAGCACCATAATGGTGATGATCACCGCGATCACCCCGTCGCTGAACGCTTCCAGCCTGTTCGTCCCCATCGCATCCTTCCCCGTTCACAGAAACTTCCACTTCACGACAACGGCCACGATCGTGGGCAGCAAAAAAATCACCAGAAAAATCGGCAACTCCTCCCGGAAGGCATACCCCGCCTTGGTCACGCCCATCCACATATTGAAGCCAGCCGCGACAAACCACACCACCACGAAAATCGCGGTAGCCACAGTCATTGAGCTCTCACTGGCATTCGCCGCAAACCTGGCCATCGCCAGACAAACGCCCCAAACCACAAAACCACTCAGAATGATCAGTGCAGTCCGCATCCTACCCTCCAGTCCTCTCCCTCCCGGCGTACGCGAACAATACAACAACTTTCGCTCGATATAACAAATGTCATCCCGAACGAAGCGAGGGATCTGCTTTCTTCAAACCAATCTCGGTCCGCAACGCCAGCCATCCTCTCGATGCCGCGATCCCGAGGCTCTTGGTAATCCGCTTCCCTTTCGAGCTATGATTCACCGCTCGATCAGAGCACGCGTGCCAAAGCGCCGAAAGGATTCCCCATGTGCCAGAAAAATAAATTCGCAGACTGCCGCGTCCACTGCGTCGCGTGCCTGCTTAGCTTCGTCGTGCTCTACGCCGCCATTCCCTCACTCGCCGCTGAAAAATCCACCGCTCCGCAGCTTATCGCCCTCGCCAAGTCAGCCAGCCCCGCGCTGCGCGATGCCATCACCACGACGTTCGACGCCAAGGATCTGAAGGCAGCCACCGCTTGGATCGGCCGCGGCCCCGACTTTTTCTTCGCCATGGAGTCATCCGCAATGCCCGCCCTCTTCATCGACGACGCCCCCGGTCCGCAAATGCAGCAACTCGCAAGTTCCACTCTCTGGTACGCCGCCGCCCGCATCGAACAACTCGGCAAACTCCATTCCTTCCACTACCTCGTCAACGGCCAGAAATTCGGCGGCCGCCTCGACGTCCCCGCCTTTACCCCGGACTCCTACCAGCAACCCGGCGTTCCATCCGGCCAGCTCTCCGACAAACTCATCCACACCAGCAAAATCTACGACGGCATGAAAAGCGAATACTGGATCTACGTTCCCGCTCAATACGACCCCAAAACCCCAGCCGCCGTGATGGTCTTCCAAGACGGCCAGTGGTATCTCGATCGCAACGGCAACAACCCCGCGCTCAACGTGATCGACAATCTGATCGCCCAAAGGAAAATCCCGGTAATGATCGCCGTCTTCATCAGTCCAGGCGACATCACCGACTCCCCCGACACCCCTACCTTCAATTTCGTGAAAGCCTATTCCGACAAATGGCAGCGCACCCTCAAAGACTCCATGCGCAGCACGCTGTATGACACCGTAAGCGACCGCTACCCCCGCTTCCTCCGAGACGAAGTCCTCGCGGAAGTCGCCGCCAAATACAACCTCCGCAAAGACTCCTACAGCCACGCCATCACCGGGCTCTCCTCCGGCGGCATCTGCTCCTTCAACGCCGCATGGCAACTGCCGGACCAGTTCAGCCGCGTCATCTCCTGGATTGGCAGCTTCTCCAGCATCCAATGGAAAGAAGATCCCGCCAATCCGGACGGAGGTCAGGACTATCCAGACAAAATTCTGAGGGAACCCAAGCGCAACATCCGCGTTTGGCTGCAGGACGGTTCCGAAGACCTGGATCTACGCTACGGCAATTGGCCGCTAGCCAATCTCCGGATGGCCAACGCCCTGAAATTCCGCGAATACGACTACCACTTCAGCTTCGGCAGAGGCACCCACAACTCCGCCCACGGCGCCGCCGAATTCCCCGCCGAAATGACCTGGCTATGGCGCGACTACGACCCCGCCAAGACCGAACAAACCTACAACCCGGACCCAGGCGAAAAAACCAAGCCCCCCTACCGCGTCTCCATCACCAACCGTTCCCCCGACTAACACCACCTCGACAGCGAATCGCCAGTTTCACAACCAAACAAGCACACTAACGTCGCCGCAAGAATCCCCGCAAAAATATACCTTGACACAGACGTAACGACTATGGTACTATTCGTACGTTAAGAAGTGCGCCCGTCCATCGGCGGCGCAACAATTCCAGTTCGTGTAGGCGCCGGGCTTTAGCCCGGCCCGCCGATCCGTCCGCGTCTATCAAGCAAATACTTACCCCGAACGTAGACCAACGCAGAAATGCAAGGCTGCTACGAAGAAGAATCCGCCGAAGAAACCCCCAAGGCAACCGCCTATAGAATCAACACATACACAACTCTATAAAAATAAACGACTTTAACCACCTTAAGAAATATAGTCTTACAAAAAAGCAAGGGGGGGTGGGTATCACAGTGGATAACAATCGCAATCCTCGGCAGCAAGTGCCCGTCGACCTCGCCGACGCTAACGCTCGAAACTTTCAACTGTAAACTGTCGACTAGCTTTACCTGCTGCCGCCAATCCAAGCCCGCACGTGACCTTCCAGCACATTCCAGGGGCACCGATCCCTGCTCGAGCACCGCGTCATGAAACGCGCGCACGTTGAAATTGGCGCCCAGCTTCTGCTTCCGCCGCCGTCCGCAATTCCCGTATCTTCAACTGTCCCAGTTTGTAAGCCAAAGCCTGTCCCGGCCACACAATATACCGGTCCACTTCCACGGTAATGTCCTGGTCGGTTTTACCCGTGTTGTCCTTGAAGAATTGGATGGACTGCTCCCGCGTCCAGCCCATCGAATGCATCCCGGTATCCACCACCAGGCGCACCGCGCGCCACATTTCATAGCTGAGTTGCCCAAATTTCGAGTACGGATCCTTCAGCAATCCCAATCTCTTCCCGAGGCTCTCCGAATACAGCGCCCAGCCCTCCACAAACGCCGAGTAACCCACATGCTTCCGGAATTCCGGCACGTTTTCCATCTCCTGCGCCAGCGAAAGCTGCAAATGGTGCCCGCGGCACCGACTCATGCAGCGAAAGCGCCTCCATCTCATACTTCGGGCGCGCATGCAGGTTGTATGTGTTGACGAAATAGCAGCCCGGCCTCCCCACCGCTGGCGATCCCGGCTGGTAATACGCGGTCGTCTGCGAAGGCGCCTTGAAATCCGGAATCGGGCACACGCCATACGGCAGCCGCGGCAGCTTCCCGAATTCGTGCGCCAGTTCCGGATCGATTTTCTTGGCGATGATCCGGTAGCCATTCACGAGTTCATCCGGCTTGTCGTAATAAAACTGCGAATCGGTGCGCAGAAACTCGGTGAACTCGTGAAAGCTCCCTTTGAAATTCACCGACGCGATGACCTTGTCCATCTCCGCGCGAATCCGTTTTACTTCCGACAACCCGATTTCGTGAATCTGCTGCGGCGTCAAATCGGTCGTCGTTTGCCACCGGACGTGGAACGCATATGCCGGGGTTCCATTAGGCAGCGCCGTTGCAGCAATGTTTTCGCGGCACGCGGGCAAGTACGTCCGACGCTACGTAGTCATGCAGTTTCTGAAACGCGGGCGCAACCGCGCTGGTGTAAATCTTCTTGGCCTGGTCGGTCAGCCTCGCACGGTCGGCGTCAGAAATGCGCTCGGAAACTCCGTGAAGGGCTGCAGCAGTGCGCTCGCCAGCGGATCGGCCGGAATCAGATCGGCGATCTGCTTCGGCACGTCGCGCATCGTGATTTTGGGTGGCGTGTAACCTCGCTTCAATCCTTCTTGCAGCAGCGCGATTTGCTGCTCCACCGATGCCGGCAGCGCGCTCATCCGCTTCAAAATGATTTCGTATTCCTCCACACTGTGATGCGGCGTGTTCTCCAGCACGTCCGCTGCCCCTTGCTGAATCCCTTCCATCTGGTTCAGCGGCATCCACAGACTTCGCGGCACGACGAAACGGAAACGGCATCGGATCATCGCCATACTGCAACCCTTTTTCCGAGGTCTCCAGCAGTTGCGAATACAGATCGAAATTGAGTTTTTCACTTTCCGGCAAAGCGTCGCGATGAATGGCTTTCAGTTCCGCGATGCTCTCAACTAAATGCTTCTTCCTGCGCTCAATCCCCGCAGCCGAATCGTCCGTCCATCGATCGTTCTGTCCGGGATAGCCGACCTGCGTCGCAACGTCCGGATACTCCTGCATCCATCGCTTCCAGTCCGCTTCGAGATACGCGCGAAACTTGCGGGTCTCTTCGGTCTGCGTGTCCGCGGCCGAGCCGGCTCTTGCGTCACTCAGAATCATCATCGGAACCATCAGCAACACGCTACCCAGACCCATGGCTGCCATCGCAAGCATTCGCATCACGCATTCCCCCTGGCCGCGACCAAGTCCTTTTCACGCTCTCGCGCGAGCATTACGATCAACCGCGCGGTCTCTTCGACATCCATCGCCGTGTTGTCCACGATTATCGCGTCGTCCGCGCGAACCAGCGGCGAGACTTTGCGCTCGCGGTCGCGCTTGTCGCGCTCACGCACTTCTTCCAGACACCTGGAAATGGTCAGGGTATCGCCCTTTTCCTGGTGCTCTTTCCAGCGCCGTTCGGCGCGCACTTCCGGCGAAGCATCCAGAAAAATCTTCAATTCTGCGTTCGGAAAAACGACCGTACCGATATCTCGGCCTTCCATGACCACGCCTCCGCCTGCACCAGCGCGCTGCTGCTCCGCCACCAAGACGTGCCGCACCCCAGCAATCGTCGCGAGCCGCGAAGCCGCCTGGGCCACTTCCCCGGTGCGAATCGCGTCGGTGACATCCACACCGTCCAAAAAGACATCGTTCTTCGATCCGGCTTGCTCTTGCTCCGGCGTTGGCGCCTTCAACTCGATATGCGTTTCGGCCGCCAGCCGCTCCAAGCTGCTCTTCATTGTCGAGAGGAACTCCGTGTTGCAATGCCTTCAGCGCGAGCGCGCGATACATCGCCCCGCTGTCGAGGTACAGATATTCGAGAACGCCGGCAATGCGGCGCGCCACGCTGCTTTTCCCCGAACCTGCCGGTCCGTCAATGGCGATGGTTAGTCTGGGCATGAGTTAGCAATGGACCGCGATACTTTACTACGGTTCACGACGACTGGTTGGGACTAAGTCTTCTTTGAGGACTCGGCTGGCCGGGCTAAAGCCCGGCGCCTACATCGCTTCGGAAACGTGGCGCGGCTCACTGTGGACTTTCAACTGTCGACTGTCGACTTCCTAGAAGCCCATGATGTTGTAGCCGCAATCGACGTAGAGGGTTTCGCCGGTGATGCCGGAGCCGCCGTCGGAAAGCAGGAACGCGGCGGTCGCGCCAACCTCGGCGGGATCGACGTTGCGCTTCAAGGGGGCGCGCTCGACCTGGGTCTTCAGCATCTCGCCAAATCCGGAGATGCCGCGCGAGGCCAGCGACTTGATGGGACCCGCGGAAATAGCGTTCACGCGGATCGCTTTAGGTCCGAGATCGTTGGCCAGGTAGCGAACGGTCGCTTCCAGAGCGGCTTTCGCGACGCCCATCACGTTGTATCGCGGCACGACTTTTTCCGCGCCATAATAAGTAAGCGTCACGATCCCGCCACCCGCCGTCATCAAAGGCAGCGCTCCGCGCGCCACCGCAATCAGCGAATACACGCTGATGTCATGGGCGATGCGGAATCCCTCACGCGTGGTATTGACGAAATCGCCTTTCAAGTCGCTCTCGGGCGCGAAGCCGATGCTGTGCACCAGCCCATGCAACACGCCATATTTTTCCTTGAGCTGCTCAAACAACTTGGCGATCTGATCGTCCTGCGTCACATCGCACATGAATCCCGCGGCGCCCGGCAGTTCCGCGATCAGGTCTTTGGCTTCCAACTCCAATCGCTCGTTCTGATAGGTGATCGCCAGTCGCCAGCCAGCCTGTTGCAGCTTCTGTGCGATCGCCCAGGCGATGCTGCGCTTGTTCGCCAGCCCAAAAATCACCGCTGTCTTCTGCGTTTCGCTCATCTCTCTCCTCGACTAACCAAAACGACCAAAGGCCGCCCGAACCCAAAGCCACACGAAAGCAAAGCCACATGAACCTATCGCCCAACTGAACGGCCGCCCAACTCAGAACGTGGCCAACGCCCTGAAGCCAGAACCCACCGGCGAATTGTCATCCTGAGGACATCCGACAAGGATGTCCGAAGGATCTCAACGTCGGCACCGGCAACCCAATCGTCCTCGCGCGCCAGCCGGTCGGCTGAGATCCTTCGGCTATGCTCGTCGCGTAGCCTCAGGATGACAGCTCTGCGGTGTACGATCGCCTCGCATCTCGCGTCTCGTGCCTCTCGCGCGTCAGTGCGGCGCATCGGGCAGCAACGCGGCAGCTGCCAGTCAAAACCGAATCGTCTTACATCTTCTGATCTCGCCAAGGATGCGCATCTAAATCCGATGAAAGGCGCGCTCGATTTCCTTTACTGAGTAGCGCAGTACAACCGGGCGCCCGTGCGGGCAGCTCATTGGGCAATCGGTTTTTGCCAGAGCACCGAGCAGCCATTCCATTTTTGTTTGGTCGAGCGGCATGTTCACCTTGATCGCCGCGTGACACGCGGTGGACGCTGCAATTTTTGCTTGCAGCGTTTCGATGGAGATTGCCGCGTTTTCGCGTTCGATGCCGTCGAGAATTTCGGTCAGCAGCTTTTCCGCGTCGCCGTTGGCTACGCCAGCGGGGACCGCCTGAATCGCGACGCTGCGCGGGCCCATGGGTTCGACCTCGAAGCCGTTGGAGGAAAGCTCTTCGGCAATCTTTTCGTAGATCACCAACTGGCGCGGTGCAAGCTCCAGAATCATGGGCATCAGCATCCGCTGGCTCTCGACTTTGCCGGCGCGGCGAGCTTCCAGATGTTGCTCGAACAATACGCGCTCGTGAGCCACGTGCTGGTCCACGATCCACAGGCCTTCGCCGTTCACCGCGACGATGAAGCTCGCGCTCACTTGACCGAGTGGCTTGAGATCGGCGATCTCGTCGGGATGCGGCAGCCGCGCAGGCGTTTCGCTACCTGCCGCAGCGAAATTCGCCGCCCAGTTGGGTTCCGCACGTTCGGCGGAAGCCGGCACGGATGCCGGCGCTACCAGTCCAGTCGCTGTGCCGTAGGAGTCTCCGGAATCGAACGAGAATCGCTGCGGGACCGGCCGTTGCGGCGCGCCGGTCAGGTCGAAGCCGCCGTCCGAGCCTACTCCGGAGCCGAGGCCGATTTCTTGCAGCGCCGGAATGACCGCTCGTGGGATTTCGATACCGTTACCGGGCGTGACTTGGGCCTTGCCGACTGCGGCGCCATCTGATTCGGAACCATTCATCGCCGTCGCCAGGGACGCGGCGCCCACTCCAGCCGCAGCTGCGAAGCTGGCGATCGGCCGTGCGCCCATGAGAACTTGGCGAATCGCGTCGCGCGTGAAATCGTGCACGAATTGGGAGCGGCGGAAACGGACCTCGATTTTTGCTGGATGCACGTTGACGTCAACTTCGTCGTACGGCATCTCGAGGAAGAGCAGCGTCGCGGGGAATACATTGCCGGGCAGGATGTTGCGGTAGGCCTCGTGAATGGCGTGCAGGATGAGCCGGTCGCGCACCAGGCGGCGATTGACGAAGACGTAGATGCCGTTGCGATTGGAACGCTGGATTTCCGGGCGCGAAGTGAAGCCGTAGACGCTGATTCGGGCGCTCTCTTCGCTTGGTTCAAGCTCCGGCTCGGTGATGGCGGCGCGAAACGCCGCGGAAGCCGTGGGGATCTCGACAAGTTCGTCGAGCGCTTGCTTGCCGAAGAGTTGATAGACACGATCGGCCAGCCGCTCGACTGGGGCGCAATCGACAATCTGCTGCGTCGGTGTCGTGAGCACGAATTGTTTGCCGGGGTTGGCGAGCGCATAGTGCGTGACCAGCGAGGCAATGTGGCCCAGCTCGGTGGTCTCCGACTTCAAGAATTTTCGACGCGCGGGAACGCTGTAGAAGAGATCGGCGACGCTTACGGTCGTTCCTGCAGGCAGGCCTGCGGATTTTACGCCGACTAGTTTGCCGCCGGCGAATTCGACGCGAGTGCCTTCGGGTTCGGCGGCATCGCGAGTTTCGAGGAGGAGGCGCGAGACGGCGGCGATGGTGGGCATCGCTTCGCCGCGAAATCCCAGTGTGGCGATGGACATCAGATCGTCGGCAGAGCGCAGCTTGCTCGTGGCGTGGCGCTCGAAGGCGAGCAGCGCGTCGTCGTGCGTCATGCCGTGGCCGTCGTCGATGACGCGAATCATGCGCTTGCCGCCCGCCTCAACCTCGACGCGGATGGACTTCGCACCAGCGTCCAGCGCGTTTTCGAGCAACTCCTTGACGACGGACGCGGGCCGCTCGACAACTTCGCCAGCCGCTATGCGGTTGGCGACAGCTTCGGGAAGTATGCGGATGCGTGACACCTAGGCACCCGCCGATCCGGAGCGAAGGTCGGGGGTCGGACGAATGTCAGGACGACCGTCAGGAGTCGGACGACTGTCAGGGGTCGGACCTTTAGGTCCGACATCAGGCGAGCTAGGGGCGATGGGCTTTAGCCCCTGAGGAATTGGGTCGCAGTCAAATTGCCCGCTAGCCGAACTGAAGGGATAGTTTTCTGGCCGCTCCACAAGTTTGGCAACCACTGGATTGAAGCGAATGTAGTCGGTCTTTCTATTATAGTCAGTGGAGTCGATCACTCTGGATTCGTGGAAGCCTGACTGCCATATCTCCATCTGACTGCCGCGGACTTTATGAATTTCGTGAGAGCTGCCGCCTTTGATTAGTTGCATGCACTTTTCAAGAGAGACTGTATCGGCTGGGGTGAGGATTACATGCAAATGATTGGGCATCAAGACAAAGTCGTGTAAGAGATAGTGCCCTTTGCTTCGATATTCGAGCATCTTGGCGATCGCAATATCTGCTACTTGTTTGACCTGGAAGACAGAAATGTTTTGAGCGGCTTTGGTGGTCACGAAGTAGCTCCAGCCGGGTTTGGTGCGATGTCTTAAGCGACCCATAAGATTTTTCCTCAGGGGCTGAAGCCCCCCCGTTGCCCCTATCTTATGTCGGAGCTAAAGCTCCGACCCCCTAGAACCTTGGGCCATCGGAGCTGAAGCTCCGACCCTCAAAGACCTGGGCGGTTCGAGCTAAAGCTCGAACGATTGAATTCTCGATGCTCGAAGCGCTACTCACTTGTTGCTTATCGCTTGTCATTTGTTACTTGTGCCCTTCTTCCGGATCCGTGTCGGGCTTGATGGCTATGCCGAGTTGGTCGAGTTGGTCTTTGTCGACGGAGGATGGGGACTCGGCCATTAGGTCTTGGGCTTGCGTAGTTTTTGCGAAGGCGATTACTTCGCGTATGGATTTTTCGTTGGCCAGGAGCATGACTACGCGATCGAGGCCTAGCGCTATTCCGCCGTGGGGCGGAGTGCCGTACGTCAGGGCGTCGAGGAAGAAGCCGAAGCGGCGGCGGGTTTGTTCTTCGGTCAGGCCCAGGGCTTTGAAGAGGCGGGCTTGAATGTCTTGGCGATGGATTCTGATGCTGCCGCTGCCGAGTTCGACCCCGTTCAGGACCAGGTCGTAGCCTTTGGAGCGGACTTCCCAGGGGGCGGTTTCCAGTTTTTCGAGGTCTTCGTCGACGATGCCGGTGAAGGGATGTTGGGCGCTTACCCAGGCTTTGTCGGATTCGCTCCACTCGAATAAGGGGAAGCCGGTGAGCCAAAGAAATTTCCATTGCGTCTTGTCGATTTGGTTCAGGGCTTCGCCTAATTGGAGGCGGAGTTGGCCTGCCACCAGGGCGGCGGCTTCGGTGCCTTTGATTTGCGTTTTGGCAGAGACGGCCACGACCAGGTCGCCTGTTTTGGCTTCGCAGGTTTTTGCGAGCTTCGCGACATTTTCGGCGCCGACTAACTTCTCGACCGTGGAGGTTGTGCCCTCCGCCGCGACCTTGACGAAGTACGCGCCTTTGGCACCGGCAGACTTTGCTTTCTCGGTGAGCTCGTCGAGTTGCTTGCGCGAATAGTTTGCCGCGCCTGGGGCCGCGAAGGCGAAGACATTACCTTCGATCTGTAATTTTTCTTTTGCCTCCTGCGGGAAGCAGTCGGTGACTTCGTGGAGTTCCATGCCAAAGCGCAAGTCGGGCTTGTCGCTGCCGTATTTGCGGACGGCATCTTTGTAGAGCATGTGCGGGAATGGGGCAGTCGCTTTCACTCCGGCGACGGCGCAGGCGCGGACCATCACTTGCTCGATTACGTGGAAAATGTCTTCCTGCCGGGGGAAGGACATTTCGACGTCGAGTTGCGTGAACTCCAGTTGGCGGTCGGCGCGCTGGTCTTCGTCGCGAAAGCATTTGACGATTTGGAAGTAGCGATCGAGGCCGCCGATCATCAGGATTTGCTTGAAAATCTGTGGCGATTGCGGGAGCGCGTAAAACTGGCCGTGATGGACGCGGCTGGGAACGAGGAAGTCGCGCGCGCCTTCGGGTGTGGAACGCGTAAGCATGGGGGTTTCGACTTCGAGGAAGCCTAGTTCGTCCATGGTTTTGCGGATTTCGAGCAGGATTTTGTGGCGCAGAGCCAGGTTGCGATGCGGCCTGGGGCGGCGGAGGTCGAGATAGCGATAGCGCAGGCGCGTTTCTTCGGCGGCGTTGATTTCGTCTTCGATCGGGAATGGCGGAGTTTTTGCGTTGTTCAGGACGTGGAGTTTCGTGGCGACAATTTCGATTTCGCCGGTGGCCAGGTCGGGATTGGCCTTTTGGCGCAAGATTACTTTGCCTTCGATTGCGACCACGTATTCGCTGCGGACGTGTTCGGCTTTGGCGTGGGCTTCGGGTTGCGTTTCTTTGTTGAAGACTACCTGGACGATGCCGGTGCGGTCGCGGACGTCCAGGAAGAGGAGGTTGCCCAGGTCGCGGCGCTTGGCTACCCAGCCTAGGACTATGGCGTCTTTTCCGGCGTCGGTGGCGCGCAGGGCGCCGGCGTAGTGGGTGCGGGTCAGGTTGCCTAGAAAATCGAGCAAGGTCGTGGTCCTTTTCCGGGTTTCGGGTTCATGGTTACGTGCGTGACCTATTGTACGTTGAGATCCTTCGGCTATGCTCGTCGCATAGCCTCAGGATGACAATCTTGGGCGTTGCAAGATAGCTCGCCGCCAGCGGCCCTGCTTGACGCAATTTTTGCGCCGATTGTTGCTCTAAAACCCGCCGTCTCGGAGACGGCGGCTACAGGTGCTATCGGACGGGTCTAAAGACCCGCCACTACAGCGGATTTGCGTCCGACAACGACTGGCGCAGGTGCTCGATTATTGCTGGCTCTGGGAGCTTTTGTTGGGTGCCGTCGGATAGCGTCTTTAGCGTCCAGAGACCTTCGCTTACTTCGTTGTCGCCCAGGATCAGGGCGAATTTTGCGCCTAGCTTGTCAGCGTGGCTTAGAGCTTTGCCGAATTTTAGCTCTGTGGGCGGTAATTCTACGCTGAAGCCGGCTTTGCGGAGATCTTTTGCGGCGCGGACGGCGGTGGCGTAGGCGTGCTCGCCCATCCAGGCGATGTAAAGAAGAAGTGACGAGTGGCGAGTGGCGAGTGGCGAGTTTGCGGATGGGGCTCGCGCTGCGCGCTCTGGGTCGGCTTCTGTCTGGCGCGCTTGTTCCTGGAGCGAGAGGATCAGGCGGTCTTCGCCGATCGCGAAGCCGATGCCTTTTGTTGGCGGGCCACCCAGGAGTTCGACCAGGCCGTCGTAGCGGCCGCCGCCGCAGACTGCGTTTTGCGAGCCTAGACCCTGCGCGGTGATCTCGAAGGTGGTGCGCATGTAGTAGTCGAGGCCGCGGACCAGGCGCCAGTTTTCGCGATAAATGATGCCGCGGAGTTCGAGCTGACGTTTTACGGCGGCGTAGTGCGCGGCGCATTCGGGGCAGAGGTGGTCGGCGATGTGCGGGAGCTTGGCGATGATGGGTTGCTCGGATTCGAGTTTGGAGTCGAGAACGCGGAGCGGGTTGGTGTCGATGCGGCGCTGGGAGTCTGGGCCTAGCTGGTCTTTTACTTTGGTGAGTTCGGCGCGGAGAAGTTCGACGTAGGCTGGGCGGCAGTTCGGGGCGTTGTGGCCGATGGAGTTGATGTGGAGTTCGATGCCTTTCAGTTCGAGCTTGTCGAAGAAGGTCATCAGCATTTCGATGAGTTCGGCGTCGATGGCTGGGGCGTCTTGGCCGCCGAGGACTTCTGCGCCGATTTGGTAGAACTGGCGGTAGCGGCCTTTTTGCGGGCGCTCGCGGCGGAACATTGGGCCGGTGTAGTAGAGCTTTACGGGTTGGGGCAATTGCTGCATGCCGTGTTCGATGTAGGCGCGGCAGACGCTGGCGGTGGCTTCGGGACGAAGAGTAAGATAGTCGCCCAACTCAGCAACTCTTACTGCTAGATAAATCGCCCTAACACACTCACCCGCTAGCTTCTTGCTGAGAGGATTCGCTAGAGAGGTTCTGTAGAGTTCGTCAGATCTCTCCGTGAGATCTCTTAGGGCTTGCATGTTAATTGGAGATTTTGGAAGTTCGCCGCCGTCGATCGCTTGCGCAAACTCCTTAACGAAGTTAGACACGTAGTTCTTATAGGCCGAGAACTGTTCCTCTGTTTGGAGCGGATCGGACCACGACGTAACCGCATCGGCCAGAGAACCTAGTCGTGGCACAGGGTTATCCACGAAGGAATACATCTCCTTCGAAACTACATCGGTATCCAAGCCTATCGACCGTGCGAATAATTCCATTGGCTCAAAAATCGGTAGCCGGATTTCGCCGAAGCCGAAGGTGCCGAAAATTTTGTGAGCGGTTTGCTCAACCTTATTCCAGAGGGCGGTTTCTGGGGGGAGCAGGTCGCGGGTGCCTTTTATGGCTTGGAATTTGGATTTGTTGGCCATGGAAAGACTAAGAGAGATTCCTCTCTGCGCGGGCCGACGCGTTCGCCCCGCAAAATCGTCCGGGGCAAGCAGGAAGTGAACGCGGAAGAAAAAATCGGCCCGCTCCGTTCGGAATGACGGTGCGGGTGATTGGATCGAGCGAACCAAGAGGGTGAAGGGTTGAGCTTTTGCCGAGATGGGGCTCAGCGTGCTGCGCCGCTACAAAAGTATTATGCGTAGCTGGTGGACGAAAAAGCGCCCGCCTCGGAAGGCGGCCGCTACAACTGCGCGTTCTCGTCACGATATCGGCTCCTCGCGGTAGATGTTTTTGTAGGCTACGTAGCGTTTGGCGTATTCGTCGATGGCAGCTTGGTCGATGGGGGTTAGGGTGCGCTTGATTTTGCCGGGGTGGCCAACTACCAGGCTGTTTGGGGGGATTTGGGTGCGCTCTAGGATTAGGGTGCCTGCGGCTACTATGCTGCCTTCGCCTATCGTTACGCCGTTCAGGATGATGGAGCCCATGCCGATCAGGCAGCGCTGGGCTATGTTGCAGCCGTGGAGAGTTACGCTGTGGCCTATGGTTACGTCGTCGCCCAGGATTAACGGGTATTCGTCGCGCATTACGTGGAGGACGCTGGCGTCCTGGATGTTGGTGCGGGCGCCGATGCGGATGTAGTTTACGTCGCCGCGGATGACCGTGCAGGGCCAGACGCTGGAGTCAGCGCCGATGACTACATCGCCGATAATTACGGCGGCGGGGTCGATGTAGGCGGAGGCGGCGATTTCGGGACGCTTGCCGCGATAGGGTCGGATCACTGGAAACAGTTCCTCAGGGGCTGAAAAGCCCCAATTTTTTAGCCGCTTGTATGTCGGAGCTGAAGCTCCGACCCCTGTGGATCATGCTATCCCTTTGATTTGCCCGGAGTTACGGACGGGCTCGGCGTGCTATGCCACTCCAAGAATGCATGCACGGACGGTAGGTCAAGATAACATTCGCTTGTCGAACTGACAAGGAACCCTCCGCCTTGGAACACTCGGCCTATCAGCGATTGAGAAAAGATAACGCGGAGACGCAGAGGGCGCCGAGTTTCGCGGAGAATTCTTGGGGGCGGCGGATGGCTTGACTGGAGAGAAGGGCAAAAGATTTAACACAGAGGGCGCTGAGATCGGAGCACAGAGTTCACAGAGTCGAGCGGTTACGGTGAGGGGGACACAGCGACCGCACCTAGGCTTTCGCGCTCTGGCCTGCTGCTGCGCGCGGTTTGCGTGGACTGCGGTTTTGCCGAGGCGGTGCCGCTCAGAGACAAAGCGTCGCGGCGGGCGTTCGTCACGTCCAGGGCGATCTGCAGAATCGACCGGCACGAATTGAACGACTCTTCCGACAGTTTATCCGCGTCGAGATCCCGGACAGCCTTGGTGAGAAGAGCAAGCAGGGCACGCCAAATGTCCTCAAGGGACTCCGGGGAAGTGGCCACTTGCGCGGCGTTCATCAGGGTCACGATCCGGTCGTTGTAGTGGTCCGCGGCGTTTTTTTGCTGCGACTGCATCCAGCGCTTTATTTCCCAGATCCACGAACCCGCCATCAGCACGACCGTAAGTATCAAGCCAACGTAGTCGGCGTGAGCTAGCAGGAAAGACGGCCTGTCCTTGTCATAGAAGGCGGTGGCTCCAGCATGGACTGGCGGGCCGAGCCGCGGGCTGAGCTCCGGACGGCGTACTTGCGCGAGCAGCAAGCGAACCTCGGTGAGCTGCTCGGGAATTTCTTTCATGATCTCCTGGCGCTGCTCCATCAGCGCTCCGGTTATTGCGCGGACCGCAGCTTCGTTGGTAGTGTCGCGTGCCAAGAGCGTGCGTTGTACAACAACGGTGGGCAGGTCTTGCGCGGGCACCGGCGGCGTTCCCAGATAGGCGCCTTCGGGGATGATGGCCGGCTCGAAAGCGGAATTCCTGATCTTCATCGCGGCCACATGCTCGATCGGAAGAAAACGGACCTTGCCGGACTGCACCAGCCGCTGTATGGAAGGATCGCCGAGCGCGCGCACTCGGAAGATGGCATCGGCGCTGCCGTTTGAGAACGCCTGGTCGGCCGCCGCATCGGTGGAAGCAACAAAACGGAAATCCGACTCTCGCAGGCCGAAATGATCGGCTACGCGGAGGAACGATTGAAACTGGCCGCCGGTTTGCGCCAGGGCGATGCGCGCGCCTCGCAGACCGGCGATGCTCTTCACGGGTGAATCCTTGGAGACCAGCAGCTGGAAGGTATCGTTGTAAAGCACCGCTACGATGCGAGCCCTGGGTCCCGGCAGGACATCGGCTTGGGCGGTGGCAAGTTGCGCGTGGCCGTCGTCGAGCATTTGCAGGTTCTCGACGGTGCCGTGGGTTTCGAGCACGGTGATCTGAATCTTAGGGTTGTGGCGCTCCACGACCTTTTTCAGGGCGTTGCCGAGGATGTAGCTTTCTCCGCTCGAAGCACCCGCCGCCAGCGCAAGATGCTGAATCTTGGATGCTTGCACCCAGGTGAGTACGAGAACGACGATGAAGCTGAGGCTCACCGCAGCGATAACGATTCGTAAGACCCTGTTGAAGTGCAACTTTGGCATGGGCGTCTGAATGTTTCAGACTGACTGCAAGAGTGTGACCGCCGGAGAAATTTTGGGGAAATTTGCGATGAAAATCCGGCTTGCGCGGGCGCGGGAAGCGAACGCTAGCTCCCGGGTGATCGTCGGGAAAGGCAAGAGATTTAACACAGAGAGCAATGAGAGCGGAGCACAAAGAGGGGTCGATCGGATTCGAGCGAGAATCGATTGGTCAGTCGATAGTGACCGTCGGGCCTTGCGTTGTAGAGTCTAGTTCGGCTAGGCGGGCGGTTACGGCGTGGGCTACTCCGTAGAGGCTTTTTGCTATGGGGGAGTCTTTGCCTTGGGCGGCTACTGGCTTGCCGGTGTCGCCGCCTATGCGGATGCGGGGGTCGATTTCAATTTCGCCGAGGACGGGGACGCCGTATTCGCGGGCGGTTTTGGCGCCTTCGCCGTGGCCGAAGATGTCGATGGGCTTGTCGCAGTGGGGACAGCGGAAGGTGCTCATGTTTTCGACTACGCCCAGGACTTCTACGTTTACCTGACGGAACATTTCGATGGCTTTGCGAACGTCGGCTAACGCGACGGTGGACGGCGTCGTTACGACTATCGCGCCTGTCACTGCTACGGTTTGGATTAGCGTTAGCTGCACGTCGCCTGTGCCTGGTGGGAGATCGATCAGGAGATAGTCGAGTTCGCCCCAGATTACGCTGCGCAGGAACTGCGTGATGATGCTATGGAGCATGGGGCCGCGCCAGATCATGGGCTTGTCTCCGGGGTTGAGCAGGCCCATGGAGATCATTTTTATGCCCTGGACTTCTACTGGATAGATGCGCTTTTCGGCGGTGGCTCTGGGCTCTTCCAGCGTGCCTAGCATGATGGGAACGTTGGGTCCGTAAACGTCGGCGTCCAGGAGGCCTACTTTGTGGCCTAGTTTCGCGAGGGCGAGGGCTACATTTACGGCTACTGTGGTCTTGCCTACGCCGCCTTTGCCGCTGGCTACTGCGACTAAATTTTTTACGCCGGGGATTGGATAGCGTTCCGGCATCGGTTGGGGGGCTGGTCCTGGCGGCATTTTTTACCTTTCGATAGTTTGACGGACTTTAGTGGATCGATTTTTCTACCGCGTTTGTTTTGCGCCTGCGTGTTGTCTAAACCCCGCCCTCTCGGAGAGGGCGGCTACAGATTTGACTCATCGCTTGGTTGCTGATTGGGGCGCAGCAGTGCTGTGTCCCTACAAAGGACTCGTACACGGCCAGAGTTGGTTGAGCCAATCGTCATGAGTTGATGCCGTGGCATTTTTTGTATTTTTTGCCAGAGCCGCAGGGGCAGGGGTCGTTGCGGCCTACTTTTGCGGCGGCGCGGACTGGTTTTGGTGGTTCGGCTTGGGCTGCGCCGGTTTGATATTGCAAATCCTTTTGTTGGCGCTGCTGTTTGCGCTCGAGTTGGCGGGCTACGTCGGGCAGGCGTTGCGGTGGAGGCTCCGATGCGCGGGCTGCGGCGCTGGCTACCGCGGCTTGCGCGCCACCGGTTCGGTGCGGAAGCGCTTGCGCGTTTGGCGCGGGCGGACGCGGAGGCTCGGGGCGCGGTTGCGCGGGCTGGCCGGGCTGCTCGCCCTGCTGAATCTGGATGTGGTAGAGGTAGCGGATGGTTTCGTTGTCGATGCGCGCCATCATGTCTTCGAAGAGGACGAAGGCTTCCTTCTTGAACTCGACAATCGGATCTTTCTGAGCGTAGCCGCGGAGGCCGATGCCTTCTTTGAGGTGGTCGAGCGAGAGAAGATGGTCTTTCCACTGCGAGTCGACTACGTCGAGAATGATGCGGCGCTCGAGCCAGCGCATCAGGTCGGCGCCGAATTGCGTTTCTTTTTCTTCGTAGCGCTTGACGACGGCTTCGGCTGTGGCGTCGGCCAGTTGGTCGTGGGTTAGCGCGGTCGGATCGGCGCCTGCGGCTTTTGCATCTACGCCGAATTGTGCGTTCACTTCCGCTAGAAATTGCGTGGTGTTCCACTGGTCGGGATGCTGCTCGCGGGGACAGTAGGTGTTCACGAGCTCGCGGGCTACATCTTCGGCGATGCCCAGGACGTAATCGCGCTGGTCCTTGCCTTCGAGCGCGGAGCGGCGGATGGCGTAAATCGTTTCGCGCTGCTTGTTCATTACGTCGTCGTATTCGAGGAGGTGTTTGCGGGCGTCGAAGTTTTGCGCTTCGACTGACTGTTGCGCGCGTTGAATACGACGGGAGATCAGGCCGGACTCGATGGGGACGCCTTCGGTCATTCCGAGGGTGAACATCAGAGCTTTTACGCGTTCGCCGCCGAAGATGCGCATGAGGTCGTCTTCGAGAGAGAGGAAGAAGCGCGAGGAGCCCGGGTCGCCCTGGCGGCCGGCGCGGCCACGCAGCTGATTGTCGATGCGGCGGGCTTCGTGGCGCTCGGTGCCTAGAATGTGGAGTCCGCCTAACGCTACGACTTCGTCGTGCTCGGCTTTGCACTGCTGCGCGAAGTCCTCGTACATCGGCTTCCACTGGTCAGCGGGGACTTGAAGATCTTGCCTTCGTGCTGGAAGAGAACCATCGGCGCGACGATCGGCTGCGCAACTTCCCCCGTGGCGTTGATGCTCGCACTCTCGGCGGGGATGACCGCCGGCGCGGAAGCGTAGGGCATGGCCATTTTGTTTTTCAGGAAATGATCGCGGGTCATCTGCTCGGGGTTGCCGCCGAGGAGAATGTCGGTGCCGCGGCCGGCCATGTTCGTTGCAACGGTTACGGCTCCTTTGCGTCCGGCTTGCGCGACCACGCGCGATTCGCGCTCGTGCTGTTTGGCGTTCAGGACCTGGTGCGGAATGCCTGCTTGTTTCAGAATGTCCGCGATGGCTTCGGATTTTTCGATCGAGATGGTGCCGACGAGAACCGGCTGGCCGCGCTCGTGGAAATGGCGGATGCCGTTGGCGTAGGAATCGTCTTCCTGCATGATGCCGTTGACCACCGCGTGGAATTTTTCTTTTTCGGTGCGGTAGACCACGTCGGGATATTCTTTGCGGATCAATGCGCGGTTCGTGGGAATGACGACAACATCGAGGTTGTAAATTTTTGCGAACTCCGCGGCTTCCGTTTCCGCGGTGCCGGTCATGCCGGAGAGCTTCTTATACATGCGGAAATAGTTTTGAAAGGTGATGGTCGCGAGGGTTTGGTTCTCGCGCTCGATCTTGACGTTTTCTTTGGCTTCGACGGCCTGGTGCAATCCGTCGGACCAGCGGCGACCGGGCATCTGACGTCCGGTAAACTCGTCGACGATGATGACTTCGCCGTCTTTCACGACGTAGTCTACGTCTCGCTTGTAGAGAGCGTGTGCGCGCAAGGCCTGGTATACGTGGTGAATCACTTCCATGTGCGCGGGGTCGTACAGATTGCCGAGACTCAGCAGGCGTTCGCATTTGCTGACGCCTTCTTCGGTGAGCGTCGCCTGGCGGTGCTTTTCGTCGAGCGTGTAGTCGATGTCCTGGATCAGCTTGGGGATGATTTTGTCGATCTTGTAGTACTTGTCGGTGGATTCCTCGGCTGGACCGGAGATGATCAGCGGGGTGCGCGCTTCGTCGATGAGGATGGAGTCGACTTCGTCGACGATCGCGAAGTGATGGCCGCGCTGCACGCAGTTCGCGAGATCGTACTTCATGTTGTCGCGGAGATAGTCGAAGCCGAACTCGTTGTTGGTGCCATAGGTGATGTCCGCGCCATAGGCGGCGCGGCGCTGTTCGTCGTCGAGATCGTGGACGATTACGCCAACGGAGAGACCGAGTCCGCGATATAGCGCGCTCATCCATTCGGCGTCGCGGCGGGCCAGGTAATCATTCACGGTGATGATATGAACGCCGCGTCCGGCGAGGGCATTTAGGGCCGCAGGTAGCGTGGCGACGAGGGTCTTGCCTTCACCGGTTTTCATTTCGGCGATTTTGCCGTCGTGTAGGACCATGCCGCCGATCAGCTGCACGTCGAAATGGCGCATGTTCAGGAAGCGGCGGCCGGCCTCGCGGACTAGCGCGAACGCTGAGACCAGCACCGGCTCGAACGCCTTCTGCATCAGGTCGCGGAAGGTCGATTCGCTGGGGTCGGCGTCTTTGAGAGGCTCCTGAACCTGCTCTTTTAGCGCGAGAAAACGCAGTTTGAGGTCTTCGTCGCTGAGGGTCTTGATTTCAGGCTCGAGCGCGTTGATGGCCGCAACCAGCGGCTGCAATTTCTTGACGTCGCGCTCGTGCTTGGTGCCGATAAATCGCGCAATTACGCCGTCGACAAGCTTTGCTGCATCCATGAATAGTTTCGCCGTTTCCTGACGGTATTCGACCGCTGGGGCTCTACTGATCGAGACTCAATGACCAGCGCAAACCTTGATTGTATCTGTTTCGATGCGCCGACGCCAAAAATGTGGCGTGGTGGGTACGGCGTAGGGCTCGCAGAAAGAAGACAGGGCAGTGCAATGTTCCAGACGGGATCCGTTCGATGGATGCACTGCACTGCTGCCGTGCATGCACACTAAGGATAGGTGGAGGGCAGCTCTAAACCCCGCCGTCTCGGAGACGGCGGCTACAGGTTCTCCGCGCGAACGGCTGCTGGCCCCGGGGCGAAGTGCCAGCGGCTCCGGTCAGCCAGTTGCCAGCGGCAGGGCTAGCGGGAGCGGGTTGCGACTGGCACGGGCGTGTCGGACGGTGCCGGCGTATCGTCTTTCGCCGCTGAGGAACTGGGGGATGCCAGGCTGTCGGCTAGGAGGCGGCGCAAACGGCTGCGTTCGTCGAGGTTCATGTCCACGATTTCGAAGGCCATGTCCTGGGCTCGATAGTCGCGCATGAGCGCGGTGGCCTGCAGGTTGCGCAAGCCAACCTGAAATTTGAGTTGTACCGGCGTTCCGGGGGGCAGATGACGGCTGATGGTGGCGACACCGCCGGTAAGGCTGGCGGTCTTGATCTGCAAGCTGCAGGCCTCTTTCAGGTTGGTGCTGACCGCGGTGACCGGCTTATTGAGGCGCACGCGCTTGTGGCGCCGCTGGCGGACGAACTTGCTGTTGGGCGTCATTTCGAGCGGGGCGAGGGTCAGATCGGACTTGTCGAGGCTGCTGTGGGGTAGAAACGCGATGGCCCACGTGGGGTCCAGTCTTTCGAGCGCTTGCCATGCGGCGATGCGAAGTTCTTGCGGCTGCACCCAACCCATAAATTTCTTGGCTTCGACGATGCGCTTCAGCGCGGTGATGGATTCCGAAGCGTTAATGCGGCCCAAGGCTTCCACGGCTTTGACGCGAAGATAAATGCCGGCGCCGGCAGGCAAGTCGCCATCGGCGATGGTGAGCAGGCGTGGGAGGGCGTCGCGATCTTCGGTGACACCGATTTCGTCGATGGCCAGCGGCATGACCAAAGGATCGAGGTGGTCGAGCAACTCCAGCAAAATGCGGCAGCGGCCGGGGGCGCCGCTGGCGGAGATCTGGCGCAGAACGCGGTCCTGTGAGGTGCGCGGAAAATCCTTCATGCGCGATGGCAGGAACACTCGCACCGCCTGCGGGTCGAGCCTACAGAGCAAGCCCACCATTTCGACAGCCTCGGCGATGGTCCCGCCGCGCACCGTGCTGCGCAGACACTGTACGCCTTCTTCGCCGAGATCGGCGGCGAGGTTGGCGACGTGCTCGGCGTCATCGCGCAAGCTGCAGCGGTTGAAACGCGTGGAGAGCTGCTCCATGGTGGCTTGCGGCAGCAATTTCAGGACACTGGTTAGACCGGCGGCGGCTTGACGAGCACGCAATGCTTCGTCGACAAATTCGGGAACGCGCTCCTCGATGCCCATCTTTGCGCGGAGACTGCGCGCCGTGCCGGGTCGCTGCGCTTCGACGCCGGAGAGCAGATCGAGCGCCTGTTCCATGGCCGCGTAGCTGCGGCTGGTGGCGGCTTCCTGGCTTAAGCGGACGAACGCCGCACTGACCAAGCCTTGGAGTTCGGCGTCCTGCTCGACGTTCAAACGCAGACCGAGGTGCTGTAATGCCGCGATCAGCAGCTTTGGATCGACCTTGGCGTACAGCTCGGCCATCTGCGAAAGGCCGGCTGCGGTTTTCTTGCGGGCGTCGCTTTCGTCGCTGTCGGCGCACGCGGCATAGTTTTGCAGCACGCTGATCGCGTCGGCAATATTGCCCTGCTCGATCAGCTCCGCGACATAAGACTGCACGTTGCGCGGGGGAATGCACCACGCCTCGGTGGAGAGCAGTACGGTGCGCTTGCCGCTTTCCGGAACAGCGGCCCAGAACTGGCGGTCCAGGATTTCGCGATGCGACTCCGCCAGGATGCCGGCATCGCTCATCTTGTCTTCGTGCGCGCCCAGAATCTTGCGCAGGGCGTCGATTTCCTGGTTCATGCGGTCGAGCATCTGGCGGACCGCGTTGACCTTCACTTCCCCTTTCTCGTACCGCTCCAGGGCGAAACGAATCGCCAGGTGTTCGGCGAGTTGCACCAGCATGGACTGATCCGGCTTGGCGTCGGGGGCGTGCGAGGCAATTTCGGCGAGCGCTGCTCTCAATGTGTCCTGCGCGCGGCCCGATAGCTGGGACATCTGCTCGTGGAACGCACCCGCCGCGGCCATCCCGCTGCCACCGCCCGCGCCGACCTGGCCCATGCTGGTCAGCGCGCTAAGAATGCCGAGAATTTCGTCTTCGGTGGGCTCGCCCATGAAGGGCCGGCCTGACCCCGAGCCCGCTCCCCGACCCATGCCCGAACCGGTTGTGCCAGAGCCAGCGGGTAAAAACAGAGCCGGTGAAGCGTCGGCGACCGGACCGGTGAAGAAATTCGGGTCGGCACCCGGTGCACTGGATGGCGCGGGCACCTCGTCGCTTCCTGCAACGCGATGGTAGAAACCACCACTTCCGCCAGCGACTCCCACTCCAGCGCCGCTCGCCGCTACGGTGCCGCCTCCGTTACCACCGCCTCCGTCACCGTAACCCGGGCCGGCTCCTGAACCACCGGATTCTCCTCCCGCTCCGCTGCCGCCGCCCCCGCCACTCCTCGATCCTTGCGCCGCCGCTATCATTTCCAGCAGCTTCTGCGGGTCGTTCAGCCACTGCTTGAATTGCTCCTGGTCCTCGCCCAGCGTCGAGACCGCTAGCTGCGCTGCTACGCTGGCATCGCGGAAGCGCGAGTCCGTGGCCACAAAGCAGATCTCATTGATGCGAATGCCTTGAGCGCCCGCCAACGCGGACTTCAGTTGCACGGCCAATTCCGCGGGTTTCGATTTGCCGGTGGGAAATGCGCGCGCAAACCGCCCTAATTCTTCCTCGGTGATGGATGGAAAGAACTGCACACTGGCGAGGCCTGCCGCGGAAAGAAGCTGCGCAAATTGCTTTTCGGCGGGGGAACCTTCGAGAGGCACTCCATCCAATAGGAGTTGACTCCCGGTGGCCCCGAGCAGCAAACCGCCTTCCGTGCCAACGGGGATTGCCGCGCGCAGTTCGCGCCACGCGGTGTCCAGGTGCTCAATCGTGCGGGTGTGCTCGTAGCCGTATAAACGGGCAAATTTCAGTAGAATGTTAAGGCTTCTGACGAATGCCCGGCTTGCGGTCGTTTTTGGATCCGCTAATTTCATGCCCCTCCGCCGCCTGCGCCGACGCCTGGGACTACCGCACTAGTACCGTAGAGGCCGCGCCGTACTGCAGCAATGGTACATAGGTTCCATATGCCGCAGTCATCACGCGACCAACGGCCGGGAATCGAACCTGCCCGACCGGACGGGTGCCAAATGGGGAAAACCAGGGAGGGGACGGCGCGAATCTCTCGCACCGTGTTTATGCTCCACAGAATCTGCGACTTCCACAGCCCCGCTACATCCAGCTTAGGCCACTCCGTTCCTCTTCGGCTTCTAATTCCTCAACATGGCGACGCGCCCGCGGCGCCGAGTCCGGTTCGACGCCTGCGCTGCCATAGGCAAGCCGCCCAACTCCAGCAACAGCTTGCGTAGCTTGGAACGATCATCGAGGTCCATCTCGACAAATTCGAAGGCCATCGCTTGCGGGCGCGCACCGCGCACCATGGCCTGGGCCCTGATCGGCCGCATGCCGTGTGTAAGCCGCAGGGACAAGAGCGATCCGGGGGCCAAATGGCGGTCTCCCGAACCGATGCCGCCGCCTAAGTTCAGCTCCGGTATCGACAAGTGGATGTTTTCGCGCAAGTTGGTGGTGCTGGCGGAGAGGTTGCGCGAGAGCTTAAGGCGCGCATAACGCCGCTGACGGATCACCGAGGCATTCGGGTCGGGATCGGTGGGTTCCAAGGTGAGATCCTTGCGATCGAAGCCGCTGGGCCCGAGCTTTTGCAGGGCCATGGTCGCGTCCACGCGCATGAGTGCTTGTGCTGCGGCGATTCGCAATTCCTCGGCATAGCTCCAGCGCCACAGTTGACGGGCTTCCATCATCTGCTGGAACAAGGGTGCGGCGGCGGAGGCCCGTAAGCGGCCCAGCGCTTCAATGGCTTTCACCCTGGTGAACCCCGGCGTGGCATCGTCCTCGGCAAGTTCCAGAAGTTTGGGGATGCCATCGGGATGGCCGCTCATACCCATCTCATCGATGGCCAGCGGACGGATCATGACGTCCAGGGAATCGTAGAGAGCGACCAGGAGCTGAACGCGGTGTTCGACGGGCGCTGACGAAAGCTGGCGAACGATGCGGTCGTGCGCGGTGCGCGGCCATTGCGACAGGCGCACCGGAAGAATTTTCGCAACCGCGTCCGGAGAAAGCTGCGTCAACAACCCCACGGTTTCGGCGGCCTCGGCGGCAGGCGCGGTCTGCAAAGTTTCTACCAGGCGGCTGGTGGCATCCTCGCCAAGCGCGCGCACGATTTCACCCAGCAGTTCGCAATCTTCGCGGAAACCGCAATGCCCGAAGCGATTGGTGACGTAGTGCAGCGTCGTCTTCGGCATCAGCGCCAGAATTTCTATCATGCCGTCGGGGATGTGGCCGCTGCGCAGGGCTTCTTCCACGAATTCCGGCATGCGCTCTTCCGCGCCGATGCGTGGCCGCAGGCTTTGTGTGGAGCCCGGGCGTTGCGCTTCGACGCTGTCGAGCGAAGCCAGCGCTTGCTGCATCGCCGGATAGCAACGCTTTGACGCCGCTTCCTGGCTGAGCCGCACAAACGCGGCGCTGATCAGCGTCTGGAGTTCCGGTTCGCGTTCGATCGCTAACTGGTTGCCCAGGCGGCGAATGCCGTCCATCAAGGCGCTTCCGTCACCGCTACCATACAGTTCGGCGAGGTCAGAGAGCCCGATGGCTGTCGTGCGGCGCGCCTCGGGATTTTCCAGCCCGACGCACGCAGCGTACTTCATCAGAATCTCGTTCACTGTCTTGAGCTCGCCGCGGCGCAACATGTCTTCGAGATACGCGCGCACATTGCGGGGAGGGACGCACCAGGCCTCGTCGGAAACGAGCACTTCCTTTTTGTTTTCGTCGGGTACTTGTTCCCAGAATTCCTGGTCGAGCAGTTCGGTGTAGGACTGTACCTGCAGGCCTGCATTCGCCATCATCTCTTCCTGCGTGCCCAAAATCTTGCGCAGCCCCTCGATCTCGGCGTTCATGCGGTCCAGCAATTGCTTGACGGCGTTTACGCGCAATTCGCCGCGCTCGTAGCTGTCCAGCGCGAATCGTATGGCCACGTGCTCCGCCAGTTTCAGGAGCATCGGCTTGTCCGCTTTTTCGGTGGGCGCCTGCGCTGCCAATCCGGCGAGTGCCTGCTGCAAGGTAACCTGCGCGCGGACTGGCAAGGCGCTGAGCCGCGCCTGAAAATTCGGGACTTCGTTGCGGGCTTCGGGATCCTTGCGGGATTTGCCGAGTTGCGCGAAGAGCGCAAGCATCTGCCGGACGTCCTCCTCGGCGACTGCGTAGCCTCCTTGCCCGCCCACGCCCCCAACGCCGGGCACACCAAACTCAGAACCGCCCGCGGTGGTGGTCGTTGCGCGCAGAAGTGCTGAAGCTGTGAGCCATTTCCCTGCCGGTCCTGCGTCGACGCCCCCGGACATTCCATGCCCGGGACCTGCCATCGAACCCGCCACACCGACGGGCGCGGGCGAACCGCCTCCTCCGGCGGTCCCTCCAGATCCCTTACCGGCGCCAAAACCTCCACCACCACTGCCGCCGCTGCCTGATCCTCCACCGCCCCCGCCCGAACCGGAGCCGGTGCCCGTATCCCACAGCGTACCTGCGCCACCGATGCCCCCGCCAGCACCCGTCCCAGGCCCCATTCCGCCACCGCCCGGCCCACGGCTGCTTTCGGCCGCAAGAATCATTTGCAGCAGCTTGTTCGGATCGTCGAAGAAATCCTTGAACTTGTCGCTTTGCGCGCCCAAAACCTTGGCCGTCAGATTCGCGGCCATCTTGATTCCGGCCACCGACGAATCTTCCGCCACATAGCGGATTTCGTTAATCTTGATACTGGTGTCGCCTGCGAGAGCGGATTTCAATTGCTCCGCCAGCGCCGTAGGCTTGGCGTTGCCGCTGGGAAAGCCGCGCACGAACCTTGCGAATTGGGGTTGTGTGGTAGTGGGGCTGAAATGAATGCTGGCAATACCGGAACTTGCGAGCAACTGCGCGAAACTGCGTTCACCGGCTGCGGCCCCAAGCGGCACGCCATCCAGTAATATCTGGTTGCCGGACGCTCCTAGCAGCAATCCGCTGCCGCTGCTCTCATCCAAAGCCGAACGTAGTTCTTTCCACGCCGTCTCGAATTGCGCCCCGGTTCGCGCGTGTCCGAATTCATAGAGACGTGCGAATTTCAGCAGGATGTTCAGGCTGCGCACAAAGGCCCGGGCCGCCGCTCTTGTATCGCCGCTCATAGATTACGTTCTGAGGAGGAAACACCCTCCCACCCTCTTGCCGTACGTACTTATTACAGTAGGTTGACCGGAGACCTGAGACAAGTCTGAGAATCGGACTTGTACCCTTCTCAATAACAGCAATCTCGATGCAATGATTTGACGCATTGACGCACTTCCCGCGGAAAGTGACCTAATCGGTACCGGTTCCTCCCAGGCAACTCCGCTCTTCGTCTTCGTTGCTCCTTCGTGCGCGGCACCCTACAATGGGCGCGAATCGCCGATCTGACCGTCGGACGACGCGCGCACGTGGTTGCCCGGCGAAGCTTGTAGAGATTCCAGTAGCCAGTTTGCGGATGAAGTATGACGGACCAGCCCCAAGCCAACCGATTCAAAGCGGACATGCCGCAGATTCCGGGTGTCGCCATTGCGGGTGCGGACCGCCAGGAGATCGCCGCCAATCCCACGGTGCGCCTGGTTGCGGGCCTCGTAGTCGTTCTGGTTATCTGCCTGCTGGGCTCGCGCTGGCTTCTACGCCCAAAACACGTACAGGAACCGCCCGCGGCGCCTACTCCGCAAATCGAGGTGCCGGCGCCGGCCATTGATCCTACAGCCTCAATGCCACGCGCCACGGCGGCAGCGCCGGAAATTGCCACCGTTGCGGAGATGGCAAAACCCTGGACCTCCAAGAATTTTTTCTTTGTAAATCGCCTCACGGGCGAGAGTGTTCCCGCGCTGCTGATCCGCCTGTCTTCGGGATCGGCTTCGCAACCTGACGGCTACTGGGCGCTGGAAATGAACGTGCCCTTCGGAAATTGCCAGTTTGAATTTGTCACCGATCTCGACAGACTCAAGAATGACTACGATTTCCGCACCGCAAAGCATCCCATGGTGGGCAACCCGTGCAGCCGCAGCGTCTTCGATCCGCTAAAAATGAGCGAGATCCCCGGAGATTTCTGGGTGCGCGGAAGCACTGTACAAGGTTCGGATGTTCGCCCACCCCTTGGGATTGAGCTGAAAATTCAGGGGAAAAACATCCTCGCGGTTCGCATGGAATAGAGTGGGGAAACGCCCAAAGCCCTGCCTATTGACCCTGCGTGAGCCTTACCGCGAGCTCGGCCGCAAGCTTTCGACGCAAGCGCCGGACTTCCAGGAGCGAAGCCCGCTCGTTGGCAGGCGCGGCGCTTGTTTACCCCGGGCCTCGAAGGGCTCCGCCCGGCGTCAACATCGGCACCACGTACAAGGAGCAAAAACCTAGCCCTCACTCCCGCCTTCCGCATTCCTTCGAACCTCATCGCTCATTCGTCCGATCAACATGAGGAACACCATCCGCTGGTCCGCCCACCAGGACCACAAGGGATGCTCAAACGTGGCGGGGCGATTGTGCTCCACGAAAAAATGCGAAGTCCACGCCAGCGCATAGGAAATCACCAACGCCGCCAGGATCCACCACCAGCGGTGCAGCACCATGGCCCCGCCCAGCAGCATCCAACCGGCAATCGTGCCAACAAAATGAACCACTCGCGTAGCCGGCCTGCTATGCGCGCGCACGTAAGCCGGCCAGAAATCGGCAAACGTCACCCAAGACCTCTCGCTTGCAGCTGTTGCGCGGAGCTTACCACAAGCCGATTTCGGTGCTATCTGAAAAAACTTTGAGAAAGGGGCGCTCTAACGGTAAGAATGGCGAGGCAAGGACCCCCCAGCCTCTCTGATTGGGCTGGGCCGCGACCTGATACAGCTGACTCCTTTCCTTATTGGCGGCGATACGCCAGTACGTTGTCGCCATACGGGCCGCTGATTGCGAAGGCGACAGCGTGGCGGTCGAGAAACTTGAGAGACTCCAGATGGTGAGCCGATAGAGCATCATTGGCGAGAAAGATCCCGCCGGAATTCATCATCCGCGCGATGCTGGCCATGGCTAAACCCTGCTGGAGGCGGTCATAATAAACCAGGATGTTGGTAGCAATCACCAAGTCGAACGCCTGCCCCTGCTCCAATTCCGCGCACTGAGCCACCACGTTTAAATTCAATGGCGTGACACGTGATGCGAATCGCGGCGCGATGGCTACAGCGCGAAGTGTAACGCCGCCCAGGGCCCGCGGCACGGCGAGCGGCTTCGTCTGCACGCCGATTATTTCTCCGAAGTGCTCCCAGTAGGCCACCGCAGGCTGCGGCCAGTCCGCAGCCCCATCCCTTGGCAGTTGAACCGTGTAGGGCCGCCCCTCGCGCGCATCGCGCACAAGTTTAGCGATGTGGGCGTTCACGCCCGGATTCAGATCCATCGTGACGACTTCCACCTCGTCCGGTTTGCCAAGCTTAAGTCGCACCACCGTTTCCATAACCGCGAATGGTTGGATTGTTTGCAAAGGATAAAAATCATAGCCGCTATGCTTGTTGGTAAAGTCCAATCCCGGACCGATCACGGCGATACGGCGAATGCTTCCCTCCGACAGCATGCCCTTGACGGAAAGTGCGCGCAGAGTGTCTTCGAGAGCGTAATTTACGAGGAGTGAGGTGTCCGCCGAAAGGCCGCGGCCCTGGTAAAGCGTTCCTCGCGTGGACAGCTTCTGGTCCAAGTCGCGGGACCTTTCTGCTGCTTCCAGTTTTTCATGATAGACGCGTTGCTCGTCCGCGAATCTCCGGAGATTTGAGGTCAGAAAATTCTGCACTCCATCTCCTGAGACTCCGCGCCGCTTCAGAAAGTCTCGTACGATTCGAATGCGTTCATTGGGAGAGGCCGCTCCGACAGCCAGTACGAGGGCGTCTATCCGCGCACGCGCAGTTTCAGAAACGTGGCCGTCCTGTGCGACAGCGCTCTCCGCGTTCTCGAGTCGCGGGAGGTTGGTGTAGGAGGTTCCATACAAAATCAAATTGCTGATGGAATCTTCAATCCCTCGATCGATGCGCGCGCGCACCTGCGCGTCCTGCTCGCGAATCCAGGCGTCCCACGCGTCGGAACTGGCGATATCGCTGCCCGGCAGGCCTGAATCGGCAAATAGCCGCAGCGTCTCTTCAACTTCAGCGAATCTGAGATAGCGAACTCTAACGCTCGCGGAAAAAATAACGGTGGAAGAGAACAGAACCAGGAGAAAAAGTGCCCGCCATCGGGATCGACGCCAAAAATCTGCAAAGAGGCGGCCAATCATATTGATCGCGAGCATCTTAGGGCTCGGTTCGCTTTGCGTCAATCGGCTAAACACCGTCTCGCTCGCAACTATTGCGCCCAGCTTGCCACAAGCTGAATTCGGCGTTTATGTAAACTAGTGGCCCGACAAAGAAAAGAGGCGCTCCGGTTACCCAGAACGCCTCTTGCAATTCCCGCCCGAAATTACGAGCGAAGAGGTTGAATCAGTCTAGAAGTAAAACTTCAGTGACAATTGCAGCACTCGAGGATTGCTCGAGAACACTGAGCTCGGGTTGTTGAAAGACGGGTTCTGTGGCTCTAGCATGTTCCTCTGAAAAGTTATAAACCCCGGGTTCGGGATAGGCGCAACGTCATTTAGGAATCCGCCGACATACTGAGCATGGTTCAGCACGTTTGTCGCGGAAGCACGGAATTCAACTCTGAAACGTTCCGTAATCGTGAAACGCTTCAGAGCCGTCAGATCGACGTCATTGATAGGCTTTAATTGCAGCGTGTTACGGCCGACGGTAGCCAAGGCTCCGTAGCCAGCTTGGATATATTGGGCATTGGAATTCGCCAAATACCCCACCACGCCCACGGGGTTATTGAGTGCATCCGTTAAAGTGGTGGGGCACACCGCTACCGCGCTCGTGCACAGAGGCGTGACGCCGGTGCCTGTCCCTTTAACGCCGCTTGGGTTCAGAATTGTGCGATCTCCCGCTGCGTCGCCGTTCAGGTTCGAGTCGACGCCACTCTGGGCGGTAACCCATTGTCCGGACTGGTAGGTGTAGATCGGTGCGATTTCCCAACCGCCTAGCGTGTTCCTGGTGAACGCGTTGCCATTCTTGAAGTATGGCATGTCATAAACGATGGATAGTGTGAAGCGGTGACGGTGGTCGAGGATTGAATTGGCGTAATCGTTTCTAAGGTTCTGACCATCCTGTGCACGGCGCGGCGACAGAACCGTGGAGAAAACCTCTGCCGTGGCATCATCAATGAGATGGCTGTAGGTGTAGGCACCGATCATATTGAAGCCATGACTGAAGCGCTTATTGAGCTGAGCCTGGAGCCCGTGATAGGTCGAGGAAGACCACGGTTGGAACGACGTGATGTTGCTGGCGTTAAATCCCGCCGCATTATAAGCCGGTACGATATTGCTCTCGTTTTCCAGCGTATTCAGGTCAAGCGTCGAGGCATCCAGCGTTGCTTGACTCGGCGCCGTCGTATAGGTGGGCAGGAAATTAGTCGGCGTCACGATCGCCTGGGTATTCAGGCGAACTTGAGCTGGCAAATGAATTCCGCGGGTTCCTACGTAGCGAACTTCCGCGGTGAAGTCAGACCAAAACGTGTGCTGAACACCCAAAGTCCAGTCAATCGACTTCGGCGATTTCTGATCTACGGGAACGAACGCTGCTGTCGCGGCCCGTTGATCGGCGATTGTTGGGAAAGTCGCGAAGCCACCTGGACCCGGCAGAATGCCGCCGCTCGCAAGAAACGGCGTTGGGCAAGCATCGTTGCCTACTGGCGCACAGTCGATCGTTGACGAAAGCTGTGGCGGCAAAGACAGGATCCCGAGGTTATCGAACAAAACATCATAAGCAATACCCGCTCCGGCGCGGATAGATGTTCGCCCGCTCGTGCCCGGGGAATACGCGAAGCCCACGCGCGGCCCCCAATTGTTCTTCGCAGCTTGCGGCTCCGCGAAGTTGATGAGACCAGGAACGCTGGCGGCCGCGTTAAGACTCTGCGATCTTTGTGTAAACGGGATGGTAGTGTATTCGTAGCGCAGGCCGAGATTGAGGGTCAGGTTCCGGCGAATACGCCAATTGTCATTCACGTACCAGTAGATTGCAGATTGGTCTGCATGATAAACAGGATCCCCGTTGCTGCGTTCAGCCAGGTAATCCGGGACCGCATCTTGCAGAAAAGAAAGCGTTTCGGTGTATTCATAGTCGCCGCGCACGCGCTGCGTAAATGTCTGCGGCGAAATGTACTTCCGGCCCTCAATACCAAATTTCAGCGTGTGGGCACTCTTTGTCCAGGTAAGAGCTTCCGCCAACTGGTAGGTGTTCACGATGGTGCCCGAAGGCGAGTTCGGGTCCGGCCCAATCTGCAATTGTCCTAAATCATTGAGTTGCAGGTTGGGAAAGCTGTCCAACCCAGGGAAAGAGAAACTGCCGCTGTTGACGATCTGCGCGTATCGATTGTATCCGAGACGCACCTCGTTCGTAAGCGTTGGAGAAAATGTGTGGTACTCATTGATAGTCACCAAGTGGAATTTATTGGGTTGCGGCAGGAAAAACGCCGGCAGAGCGGAGCTATTGTCAATCCCGACAGCGCTGTTGTAAATGTAGCGCCCGCGGATCTGATCCTTACTGGAAATATCATAATCCATGCTGGTAGTGATGAACTTATAGTTTGTATAGTTGGGGGCCACGACGTCGAGACCCGCAGTCGGGAGCGTCGCGGGAAGCGCGCCACCTACCCAGTTCATCGGCGCGCAACCTGCGTTCGCGTTCGTGCCCGGGGCTACATATTTTTCAAAGATCGCCACGTTGGTCGCCGACAAGCCAGGAGTCGCATTTATGACTGCTAAACTGGCTGCCGTCGGCGAGCACACCGCGCCCGCTCCTCCAGCCTGGCCAAATGGTTCATATTCGGCGTTCACGAAAAAGAATAGCTTGTTCTTCACTACAGGACCACCGATCTGACCGCCGAACCGGTTGTTGTCAAATCGTGGATTCGAAGTGAAGCCCTGAATGGCGTTCAGGCTGTCGAAAGCGTTGTAGTTACGGTTCGAGTTGTAAACATACGCTAAACCGTGAAACGAATTCGTCCCGCTCTTCACGACGGTGTTAAATTGGCCGCCAGAGGAATGGCCGAATTCGGGCGAAAACTGGTTCTGCAGTAGAGAAAACTCTGCTACCGCGTCGTTCGGCACCATAACCAGCGGTCCAGTAACGGACTTGTTGTTATTGTCCACGCCCTCGATCGTAAAATTATTGTTGCGCGGACGTTGTCCGCCCACTGACGGACCCGTTCCGACCCCGACACCTCCGGCGGTCGCCACCCCAGCACTGAGCAGCGAGAGATTCAATACGCCACTGCCGGTTCCGCCCGTGCTTGCAATCGCGGAATCCCCGATGTCTTTCGCCTCGAACGTGGATTGCAACTGAGCGGTCGTGGTGTCCAGCGCGGCCGCCGCGCCCGAGACCTCAATCGAAGTAACCGCACCCTTGACTTCCAGCGTGATCTGCAGGGTGCTGGTCTTATTCAGCTCAACCACAAAGTTGTTGATCGTCGTGGTGGCAAAATTCGCGGTCGACGCGGAAATGCTATAAGTGCCCACCGGCAAATTGTTGAACCGGTATTCACCGGCGTCATTCGCCTTGGTTTCATACTTGACGCCGGTGTCCGTCTTGGTCGCCTCAACCCTGGCGCCCGGGATCACCGCGCCCGTCTTATCCAATACGGTTCCGACCAAGTCGCCGCTGATGATCTGGGCGTTCACTTGGCCGCAGATAGCCAAACTCAATACCAATACTGCGACACTTAAATAACTCAAAATTCCCCGATACGTCATTTTTACGAACCCTCCCTTAATTTCTTGTAAAATCCCCCGTTGAGCAGGAGCCGTCGAGCGAAATAACCTGGAACTAACTCAGTTGCGCCCCACAATTTCGCGGTTAGTAACTGATTGGGTGCAATCCTCGTTCCAAAGAATCCCGCAGAATTCCACTTGGCACCTGGTGCGATATTTAGATTCCTAATTCCGTAAACGACTGTTTTTACTATACTTAAAAGGAGTTCACGCCCTCCTCATCTTCAACCAGTCTTCCGGCAAATTCCCAGCAGATATAACCCTACGTAGAAGCTATGGAATTTAGAATCGAGCAAAGCTGAGGCTGCTTCCAGCTTAGAGTCGATACCCCAGGGTCGAAAATCACCTGGTCACAGAGCCGCAGCGCGCCTTGCGCACCCCGTCGCGCATCCGCACCTTCCCACAATCGGCTTGACACAGCGTAATCTCGCCAGATAAACCTCTTTCCGCCATGCGCATACCTACCCCGCTTCGCGACTCCAAACCGTCGCGGCGCCACTTCTTAACCGGGACCGCAGCCGCCTCGTTGGGTGCCCTCCCCTTCGGACCGCCAGCCCGCATTCAGACGCCATCAAGCGCCCTACCGCCCGCGTTCGCGACTCTTCGGCCCCTAGGCCCCCGCGTTCGACCAATCACGACCGCCGAGTTCGGCGAGCGCCTCGAACACGCTCAAGAGCTGATGTCCGGAGCGCAGTCGCCCGCCGCGCAAACCCCCACGGGCGCGGCTCGCTTCGACGCTCTCTTCCTCGCCCCCGGCTCCTCGCTCTACTATTTCACCGGTATCCGTTGGGGATTGAGCGAACGACTACTGGGCCTGGTCGTACCCCGCACCGGCAATCCCATCATCGTCGTACCGGCATTCGAAGAAGGCCGCCTCCGCGAGAAATTGCACTTCCCCTTTGAGGTGCGCGCCTGGCAAGAGGATGAAAGCCCCACAACGCTAGCCGCCGCAGCCCTCGCGGACCGCGGCATTCGCGCCGGACGAATCGGCGTCGAAGAAACCGTTGGCTTCACGTTTTCCGACCATCTGCGGCATGCCGCGCCAAACTTCGAGTACGTTTCCGCCGACCCCATTACCATCGCCTGCCGCGCGCATAAGTCCGCTCACGAACTCGAATTGATGCGGCTGGCTTGCGACGCCACCTTCGACGTGTTCCGCGCGGTCTTCGCCTCACTCAAAGAGGGCATGTCGCAGGAAGACATCGCC
This sequence comes from uncultured Acidobacteriota bacterium, assembly GCA_963810355.1. Lineage (GTDB taxonomy): Bacteria > Acidobacteriota > Terriglobia > Acidiferrales > UBA7541 > Acidiferrum. The sequence goes on along the minus strand of CAWENU010000017.1, from coordinate 31,315 downwards.
CAACTCGTCGAAGGCGGCTTCGCAAAGATGGACTTGCAAGGAGGCGCGCTCGTTCTCTTAGGTGCATCCGCCGCTCTCCCGCACGGCACGGTGAAGCCCCAAACATTGAAAGAGGGCGACGTCGTCTTGATCGATGGTGGATGCAAGGTGGAGGGCTACGAGTCCGACGTAACGCGCACGAGCATCTTTGGCAAGCCGTCCGAAAAAATCGCCCGCGCCTTCGAGATCGTCCGCAAATCCCAGGACGCGGCGCTCGACGCGGCCCGCACCGGCCGCCTCTCGGGCAGCGTAGACGATGCAGCCCGCTCGGTCATCACCAGCGCCAGCTATGGCCCCGACTATAAGTTCTTCACCCACCGTCTGGCCACGGCATTGGCCTCGACGGCCACGAACACCCCTATTTAGTTCGGGGCAGCAAGACCATTCTCGAGCCGGGCATGACCTTTTCGAACGAGCCGGGGATTTATATTCCGGGCGAATTTGGCCTGCGCTGCGAAGACGACATGGTTATCGCCGCCGAGGGCCCGGCACAACTTCTCACTCAACGCTTCGCGGTCTCTCTGGAAAAGCCCTTCGGCTGAGTGGCCGCATTCGTTCGCCAAATCCCTTCGCAGAACTCCACGATCCGTTGTTCCGCCCAGAACCGCTCCATTCCGCTCTTATTCGAAATAAAGGCACAATGCCCACCATGCTCTGGCGCGACGAATTGAATGCAGGGATTTTTCTCCGCCCCGGCCACCAAAAACGAAACGTAGGGCACGAACGGATCGTCCTCCGCCGTAATCATCAGCATCGGCACGCGCACCCGCGGTATCACCTTCTTCGCTCCCGCCGCCTCGTAATATTCCTCGGCGCCGCCAAATCCAAAACACGGCGCGGTAATCGCATCATCAAACTCCCGCACCGTTCGAATCGGCCCGAACCCATTTAGCGAATACCGGTCCGGAAACATTTTCGCTTTGCGCGTGTACCGCGACATCAGTCCCTTCACAAAATGCCGCTGGTACAGGATATTGTCCTTGCGCTCCAGCGCATCGGCGCACGCCGACAAATCGATTGCCGCACACACCGAGCACACGCCCAGCAATTCCGGCGGAACCTCATCGCCATACTCCCCGGCCATTTTGGTGACCAGGTTCCCGCCCATCGAGTACCCCGCGAAAAAAATCTTCTCGAAGCCATCGACGGCCGTAAGCTCCTCGAACACCGCCCGGTAATCCCCGCTCATCGCGGAATTGTACAAGGTGGGCGTGAGCTTCTCGGTTCCGCCGCAGTTGCGCTGGTTCAGCCGCACCACATGAAACCCGCGACGATACGCCTTCTCCGCGATTCCCTGCACGTAATACGAATCCGCCGAGCCCTCCAGCCCATGTACGATCACCATCACCGGCGTATCCCGCAGCTTCCCCGCCTGCCAATGACACTTACCCAGCAAACGAGAGAATGAATCCACCTGAAATAACCGTGCCTCCGCCTCAGGAAGCGAAAAGTGCCTGGGCACAAAGGCAGCCACAATGGTCATCGCATGGCCGCTCTTCAGCAGCGCGTGCGGCACGAACTCCGCGTTTGGCATGACACTTCACTGTAGTGCAGGGTTGCGGTCCCCGCAAGGTGCCGCCGCATCCGAGGCCATCACCGCCTACGCGCACACTTTCACCAACCACGCGCCAACTTCCGACGACGCACGCGCACTTTGTAGGGCGGGGCTTGCCCCGCCCGGTCCGACGCGTCATGTTCTCGCAAAGCGTACCAACCGTGTTAACACTCGACGTTATCGCCGCGTCTATACTTCAGGGCCGTGAGACTTCACGGCAATGTGCCTACACAGCATTGTGTCGCGGTGACATGAGCGCAACATGGCGAGCGGCCTTGACCTGACGAACACACAATTGTCTACCGCGACCCAAATTCCAATCGGTGGCGGCGATTCCGACGCTGCCTTGGTGAAGCTTTCCCAGGAAGGCCATCGCGACGCCTTCGGGCAGCTGTATCAACGCTACGCGCGCATGGTGCATGGCATCTTGCTCGCCAAGGTACCGCACTCGATGCAGAAGATCTCGTTCATGAAGTATTCCTGCGCGCTCTTCCCCGTCTGCACGCTTTGCGCGAGTCCTACCGCTTCGGCGCATGGCTGGCCGCCATTACCAGAAATATCGCCAAGGATTACTACCGCCAGCCGCGCGTACAGCGCGAGTGCACCGGCGATTCGTCAACCGCGGACGCAAGCGCCGTGACCGACGAACAAGCCCAAACCAACGAGGCCGCGGAGATTCTGGAGAGCGTTCGCAGTTTGCCGGAAGCTTATCGCGAGACTCTGATTCTGCGACTCGTGGAGGGCATGACCGGGCCCGAGATTGCCGCGAAGACCGGCCTGTCGCACGGCTCGGTTCGCGTGAATTTGAATCGTGGCATGCAGCAGTTGCGCGAAAAACTAGGTCAGCGCCGCGCACCAGCAAGCCGCGCAAAGAATATCGGCATCGGAAAATAGGTTGAAGCAGATGACAAACGAATACGACGACCGGACTACACAAGACAACTACCTCTGGGATGGCACCGGCCCACCAGACCCCGAGATTCAGCACCTCGAACGCGCGCTCGGACGTTTCCAGCACCATCGCCCAGTCCCTTCGTTCACGCAAATCGAACTCTCCGCGAGGAGGTGGAGTTGGTGGTCCGAGATTGCGGCAAGCGCCTGGACACCGAGATTTGCCGCGACGCTGCTCGTGGTTTTCGCGATTGGATCCGCGCTCTGGTTGGCGCGGTCGCCCCGAACTCCGGCGATTGCGCACGATGGCTGGGATGTCCAGGTAACGCCGGCATCGCAAGACTCTGAAACCGGCGGGCCTGCCGGAAAAAACACGCAACTCAAACTCGGTGAATCACTGGAAACCGATGCTCTATCCAAAGCCACTATCGCCGTCGCGGAAATCGGCCGGCTGGAAGTCGAGCCGATGACGCGCCTCCGGCTGCTGCAGTCCGGTGCCGGCCGAAAACGCATCGCACTGGATCGCGGCACCATCCACGCAACGATCTGGGCGCCGCCAGGTCAATTCGTCGTAGATACGCCTTCCGCCGTCGCTATTGACCTCGGCTGTATGTACACCCTGCACATCGACGATGCGGGTAGCGGAATTCTGCGCACCACGCTCGGCTGGGTGGGTTTTCATAGCAACGGCCACGACTCCTTCATCCCCGCCGGCGCCGCTTGCCCGACGCACGTGCAGTCCGGCCCGGGAACTCCCTATTTTGAAGACGCCTCCGACGCTTTCCGCGCTGCGCTCGCGCAGCTGGATTCGGTCGAGCTAAATCCCTCCATGCGCAAGTCCACCCTCGATACCGTGCTGCACCAAGCCCGCGCGCGCGACGCCTTCACGCTCTGGCACCTCCTGCCTCGCGTCGACAGCGCTGAGCGCACCGCTGTCTACGACCGCCTCGCCGCACTCGCTCCTCCTCCGCCCGGAGTTACGCGTGAAGGCATCCTTCGCCTCGACGCCGCCATGCTCGATTCCTGGTGGAACGCGTTCGACCTCGGCGACATTTCCCTCTGGCGTCATTGGGAACAATCCTGGACCGGCCGCGAGCACGCACCTTTGTAGGGGCGGGGCTTGCCCCGCCCGGCGTCAACCCATGCACACCTTTTCCGCGGAGCACCCGGCATTCGAGATTCTGAGCCGCAGCCGGTTGTACCGCTGGTAAAACATCGCCCTCGACCAGCGCTTCAGCGACTGCCCTCTAATTTCAAACCAACTCACCTCCAGGAAGAGTTGTCGTTAACACTTCCAAGTTCCTCGGCGTCTTCTTGTATGTAGCGCAAAGCACTCGCAAGGAGCAGCAACCCATGAGAACGCGTTCCCTTCGCTCCCTTCGTTTCCCCGCAGGCCTCCTGGCACTGTTGATCACGGTCGTCCGAGTGGCCTTCGCCGGACCACCACTCATCTGCCACGCGCTTGACATCGGCTCCGCGAAATCTCTGCCCTGGATCAGCCACGATTGGAAGCTCACCGGCACCGAGACCTACGACACCTCCAAGCTCGCCTCCGACACATTCGCTATCCTGGCCACGAATTCGAGCGTTCTCGTCCACATGGAAACGCTTCGCCGCGCCACACTCTACGCTCGCAAAGATCCCGCCGCCGCAAAAGATCTCCTGAACAGGCTTACAGCGGGCACGAAAGCTCCGCAGCCAGATGGGCCGCCCGTCCTGTACTATTTTGACGTCGGCTATCTCGCCGAAACCTACAAGCAGTGGCTCGAACCTTCGCAGAATCCTGCTCGCGGTATCGACGGTTACGCTCTGGTCAAGCAAGCCATCCAGCTTCGAAGCCATGACCCCGAAATGGAGTTCGCCGCTGCGCTCATCACTCTCTCCGGTCCAGCTTCGGAACATCGCGACCATGTGGAAAAGGCGATGGCAGGCGCGAAAACCGACGCGCTCCTCGCGCAAAATCTCTCCAGCCATTTCATCGGCGAGCGCGGCGAAACCGTCGCCGAATTGCTGAACAAGCCGGCCGCTGCCAGAGAGACCAAGCCATGAAAACACCCGCGGCCGATGCTCTGTGCGGCGCGGTTGCTTCCCTCGCACGGCGCCAGCGGCTGCTGCCACTCGCACTCGTCGCGGCTGTGGGACTCGCTCTCGCAGTTGCCATTCCTCTTCACAGCAGGCAGCAGCCTGGCGATCCGGGTCTCATCGCTCATGAATGGGGCACCTTCACCGCGATCGCCGGCGTCGACGGCCAACCCGTCGAATGGCTGCCGGTCGATCTCGTCGGGCCGCCAGAGTTGCCCAGTTTTGTCGAGCACTTTCGCGGCTCACCCAAGAACGTTCTTCGCGGCACGGTCCGCATGGAGACACCAGTCATCTATTTCTACGCGTCTCAGGAAACCTCCGTTTCCGTGCACGTCTGCTTTTCCAAAGGTTTCATTACTGAGTGGTATCCTTACGCGAGCCGCCTTCAGCCTTCCACTCCCATCGCCTCTGATGCTCTCTACGAGCCACATGACGACGGCAGCATTACTTGGGATTCCATCACGGTCACACCCAATCTCAGTGCGGACTTTCCTCGAGAGAAAGCTGCCAGCCGCTACTACGCCGCCCGCGAAACCTCCGCGAATCCTCTCTCTGTGCAAGCGCCGGCGGGCCAGCAATACGAAAAATTTCTCTTCTATCGCGGCGTCGCCACCGTTTCGCTTCCTCTGTCCGCCAAGATTCTGCCCACCGGTGGAATCTTGTTCGACAACCAGGCCGGGCAGCCCATTCCTGCGCTCATCGTCTTTGAGCGCCGCGGCAACAAGCTTGGCTATCACTTAGTCATCTCGCCTTCGGATCACATGATTCTCGAAACCCCATCGGTCAGCGGCACGTTCGAGTCTCTCCGCGCCGATCTCGAAGACTTGCTAACCAGTCAGGGTCTGTATCGTGACGAAGCCCGTGCGATGCTCGAAACCTGGGGCGACTCCTGGTTTGAAGAAGGCAGCCGGCTCATCTATATTTTGCCCCGCGCATATATTGACTCGATTCTTCCTCTATCCATCAGCCCTGCTCCCACTCAACTCGCGCGCGTCTTCGTCGGCCGCATCGAACTCATCACTCCGGCCACCGAAAAATCCATCGAAGCCGCCATCGCCTCCCGCGACGCCGCCATACTCAAGACGTACGGCCGATTTCTCTATCCCATCTTCGATGTCATAGTCGCCAGGGAGCCTAGTCAAGACGCACGCGACCGCAGGTACGAGGAACTCGGCGCTGCACTCGCCGCGAGTCCTTCGAGTAATCCTTAACGAACGGCCGGCGGAACTGAACGCGCTCATTTTCGCTACCTTGCGCCGCGGCTTGACCCTCAACGCCCCTGCCGCTACAATTGAGTTTCACGGTGACGCATTTTTTCGATTCGATGAATTTCTTTTACAGCCCAGCGGGCACCCGCTGGGCTGCGCTGTTTTATGTGCACTCCTGGGGCGCGAAATCTGCCCGCGCCCAATTTCCGAATGCGAGGATGGAATGATCGACGGTCCTATTCCCGAAGGCCTTACTTTTGACGACGTGCTCCTGCTCCCCGGCAAGTCCTCCATCTTGCCGATTGAGGTAGATACGCGCACCTGCTTCACGCGCAAGGTCTCGCTGAATATTCCGCTGGCCTCGGCCGCGATGGACACCGTCACCGAGTCCAACTTGGCCATGGCGATCGCCCGCCAAGGCGGCATCGGCATTATTCACCGCAACATGACCGTTGATCGCCAGGCCGAAGAAGTCGACCGCGTCAAGCGCTCGGAAAGCGGCATGATCGTCGATCCGGTCACCATCTCGCCGGACATCACTCTGCGCCAGGCACTCGAAATCATGGAGAAGTACCGTATCTCTGGCCTTCCGGTCACGCGCGGCTCGCGTCTTACCGGCATCCTGACCAACCGCGATCTTCGCTTTGAGAAAAATCACAACCAACTGGTCAGCGCGGTGATGACGAAAGACAATCTCATCACCGTTCCGGTCGGTACCACTCTGGATGAGGCTGAACGCATCCTGCAGAAGCATCGCATCGAAAAACTCCTGGTCGTCGATTCTGATTTCAACCTCAAGGGCCTGATCACCGTAAAAGACATCCAGAAAAAGCTGGAATATCCGCGCGCCGCGAAAGACGACCATGGCCGGCTGCGCGTGGGAGCGGCGGTCGGCGCCACCGGCGACTTCCTGGAGCGCGCCGTCGAGATGGCCAAGACCAAGGCAGATGTTCTCGCGATCGATACCGCCCACGGCCATTCTCAGCGGGTCATGGAAGCCATCAAAGCGATCAAGCATCGCCTGCCCGAAATCCAAGTCATTGCAGGCAACGTCGCCACCTACGAAGGCGCAAAAGATTTGATCTCGCTGGGCATCGACGGCCTGAAAGTCGGCATTGGTCCCGGATCGATCTGCACCACGCGGGTGGTCACCGGCGCCGGCGTTCCGCAACTCACCGCCATCATCGAAGCGTCGCGCGCCGCCGAAGGCACGGGCGTCCCCATCATCGCCGACGGCGGCATCAAATTTTCCGGCGACATCACCAAGGCCATCGCCGCTGGCGCGTCCTGCGTGATGATCGGCAGCCTCTTTGCCGGCACCGAGGAATCGCCTGGCGAAACCATCCTGTACCAGGGCCGCACCTTCAAGTCCTACCGCGGCATGGGTTCAACGGCGGCCATGGACGCCGGCTCCGACCGCTACGCCACCGTGCAAGACGACTCCGATCGCGAGCGCGGCAAGTCCGTTCCCGAAGGCGTCGAAGGCCGCGTGCCGTATAAGGGATCGCTGGGCGCCCTTACCGACCAGTTGGTCGGCGGGCTCAAGAGCGGCATGGGTTATGTGGGCGCTCCAACGCTTGCCGATCTCAAATCCAACGGCCGCTTCGTACGCATCACCTCTGCGGGGCTGCGCGAAAGCCATGTCCACGACGTGATCATCACGCGTGAAGCTCCCAACTACCGCATGGAGTAGGTAGCGGACGCGATAGCAACAATCGCTTTTCCTCATGACCATTTCCCCGACCTCACGAGTTAAAATGGACATGTTGAATCCTTAGCGCGGAAGGAGTCTGTTCTGCGCGGCAAGCTGTCCCCAAGAACTGGTACTCCGGAGAGCAAGACCCGTGTCCGAACAGCCCTGGCGCAACCCGCGACCCGCGCCACAAGTACCCGAACTGCAGCCGCGTCTCGGCGGTTTGCTGGTCCCAACATGGCTGCGCACCTGGTGGCCCGCCATTCTGTGGGCCTGCTTTATCTTTATAATGTCGACGGATTCGTTTTCCTCCCAACATACCGGCTGGTTCTTCGAGCCGATCTTGCGCTGGATGTTCCCGTCGTTCTCTGCCGACCAGATCGATTTCATCCATCACATCATTCGCAAGTCCGCCCACTTTACCGAATACTTTATTTTCTGCTTGCTGCTGTATCGAGCCGTCCGCGGCGTGCGCAAAGGCTGGCACTGGTCCTGGGGACTGACGGCGCTGGTGATCGCCGCGTGTTACTCGTGCCTTGACGAGATCCACCAGGCGTTCGTCGCGAGCCGCACCGCTTCACCGTATGATTCCCTGCTCGACTCTATCGGCGCATTCTTCGCCTTTCTGGCGCTCTTCGCGTGGTTCCGTTTGCGCAAGCCTTCCGCGCCGCTGCCTACTCCCGAACTTTCGTAGGCGTCTTAGCCCTTCCTGCCTAGTTAACCGTAATACCCCTCCCCTGGGTTTTTCGTAAGTATTCATTCTAAAGATAGTTAAAGTTGTTTGTTTTGATAGACTTTCGTAAGTATTGATTCTAGGGGACATATGCTGGCCTCGACCACAGGGAGGGCGGAATTTCGCCACGGAGGTCACGGAGAACACAGAGAGCTGGAGGAGGAAAAGATCGGAGATGTATGAGGGCAAACACGGTGGAGAATATCACGAATATACATTAGTTGTCAATTACTTTATTGGGCATCATTCGAATGAGCGCGAAAGCATTAAGAGCGAAGAGGTTGTGGGGGAAGAAAGCTTGACGGGCGCCTCGGGGAGTGTGGGCAGAACAGTCAAAACCCGCACCCTTGGAAAAGCAAGGGTGCGGCACCCGAAACCTGCCGAGGGTGGCGACCCACGAGATAGTGCTCGCTTTGAACAGGAGTTTCCGTTCTGGCGCGACGCTTAGTTGGGCTCCGTGGTGGTGGGTTCCTCGGGTTCCAGTGGTTCGCCGCATGGGGTGGTGGTGCGGGCATGGTGTGTTCCGGTGCTGTAGGCAGCCTGGCATTTTTTGAGGGCTTCCATTTGGGCTGCTGGGATCAGGCTTTCGGCTTGCTGCACGGCTTCCTGATGGATTTGGTGGATCTGTTCCTTTTTTTGTTCGGCGGTCAGCGAGTCGTCTCCACAGATGCCCTGGATCTTGGACTTGGCGGCTTCCATGATGGCTTTGCGCTGCTGGATTACCGCTGGGGAGATGCCGATTTGCTTCCAGCACGCGATGTGTCTGGGGGCGGCGGGCTTGGATTGCTGGCCCATGAGGGACGCCGACGCCACGGATAAGCCAAACAATAGGAGAGAAAAACGGGTCCTGGGATTGTTCATTGCGTGCTCCCTGCGACTGGTGCCGCGTGGTCGTTACCGGCTGCACTGATGTTTCAACGTAGTCCTGCGCTTGCCGGTCGGCAATGGACCGTCGGGTCAGTTGAGTCCAGCGAGTAAACACGTTGGTGGATGGGGTGGTACGGGGAGGAAGAGAGATTCCTCTCTGCGCGGGCCGACCCATTCGCAGGAAGCGAATGGGGAAGAAAAAGTCGGCCCGCTCCGTTCGGAATGACGTGTGGGGTGTTTGTGGTCGACCCGTGCCCGTAGTTGTGTCGGTTAGGGAGGGAGTGGATGAGAAATCAGCAAGCCGAAAAAACAAATCGCTTGTTCCGGTGCGCCGGAACAAGCGATTTCGTTATATCGATTTTTTGGTGCGGCTACGCCACGGCTGAAGGCGTGCACTCCCCTTGGGGTGGTGGTTAGCTTTTGGCTTCTTCGGCGGGTTCTTCTTTTTTGGTTTTTTCTTTCTTTTCTTTTTTCTTTAGCTCGTAGGTGACTAGTTCGAGGATGGCTACTTTGGCGTTGTCGCCTACGCGGTGGCCTGCGGCGATGATGCGGGTGTAGCCTCCGGCGCGGTCGGCGAATTTGGGGGCGATTTCGCTGAAGAGTTTTTGGGTCATTTCCGGAGTCATCAGGTAGGAGGCGGCCTGGCGGCGGGACTGCAGCGTGTCGCGCTTGCCTAGCGTTATCATTTTCTCGGCTACGGGGCGCGCGGCTTTGGCGCGGGTCAGCGTGGTGGTGATGCGGCCGTGCTCGAAGAGATTGGTGACCAGGTTGCGCAGGGTGGCGCGGCGGTGCCAGGGGTTGCGGCCTAGTTTGGAGCCTGATTTTAAGTGGCGCATTTATTTGTTCCTTTAGTTCCTTGAAAAAACCTAAGAGCGTTTCCTCAGGGGCTAAAGCCCGTTGAGAGCTCCTATTTATGTCGGAGCTGAAGCTCCGACCCCCAAAGAATCGGTCTGCTTTGCCTTACTTTGCTTTGCCTTACTTTGCTTTGCCTTGCTTTGTCTTGCTTTGCTTACTTCTCTGTTACCACTTACGTTGAGGTTCTTCGGGCATCCTTGACGGATGCCCTCAGAATGACAGCATGCTCTTACTTCGTGATGTTCCGGATCAACCTCGCCTGTGTTTACTTCGGACACAGGCAGGAGTGCCTGTGCTACTTACAGGCCGGCCATGTCTTCTGTTGGGGGTGGCGGGGCGGTTTGGCTCGGGAGCGGGGGCCAGATGATGCGGCCGTGCTCGTCGAACTTCATGCCCAGGCTTAGGCCCATCTTCACTAGTATATCTTTGATCTCGTTGAGCGATTTGCGGCCGAAGTTTTTGGTCTTCAGCATTTCGTTTTCGCTCTTTTGCACGAGTTCGCGGATGGTCTGGATGTTGGCGTTCTTCAGGCAATTGTAGGAACGCACGGAGAGTTCGAGTTCTTCCACGCTGCGGTCGAGATGCTCGAGGCGCGGGTCGTTGGTGATTTCCTGCGGGAGCTCGGCCATTTCGGTGGGCTCTTCGAAATTGATGAAGATGCTCATGTGGTCTTTTACCAGCTTGGCGGCGAGACCGATGGAGTCTTGCGGGGTGATGGCGCCGTTGGTCCAGACTTCGATCATCAGCTTTTCGTAGTCGGTCATTTGGCCGAGACGTGCGGCTTCGACCGAGTAGTTGACCTTGCGGACTGGCGAGTGGACGGAGTCAACCGGGATGTAGCCGATGGGCAGGTCTTCGTCGTAGTTGCGGTCGGCGGCTACGTAGCCGCGGCCGTTTTTCACGCGCATCTCGATCTGGAGCTTGCCACCTTCGCTTACGGTGGCGATGTAGACGCTCTTGTCGAGGACCGCGAAGTCGGCGTCTTCTTCGATCTGGGCGGAGGTTACCGGCCCGGGAGCTTCCACGTTGAGATAGATCGTTTTGGGCAGATCGGTGTTGAGCTTGATGGGGACCTGCTTGAGATTGAGGATGATGTCGGTGGCGTCTTCGACCACGCCGGGAATCGACGAAAATTCGTGCAGGACGCCTTCGATTTTTACGGCGGTTATGGCTGCGCCTTCGATCGAGCTGAGCAACGCTCGACGGAGGGCGTTTCCTACGGTGGTGCCCCAGCCGCGCTCAAAAGGCTGCGCGGAGAAACGGCCGTACTTTTCGGTCAGCGATTCCAGTTCGGATGCTAGACGCTTTGGCTTTTGGAAACCCTTCCACATCTTGTTCCTTCCTTCTGGGGGCCGCGGTGCGGCCGCCCCTGACGGCTGATTTGTGATCGGCCGCCGAAGACTGCTTATTTCTGTTGCGCCAGAATTTGGCCTGACCGATCTAAAGATCGGCCACTACACTGGGATTCGCCGGGCTTAAGCCCGGCGGCTACATTTACCCTGCACGGCATACTTCGAATAGAGTTCTACGATCAGTTGCTCGTTGAACGGGGGTGTTTGCACGTCTTCGCGTTTCGGCAAGGCCACTACTTTGGCCTTGAATTGCTCGCGGTCCTGCTCGAGCCAGGGTACGGCGCTCTGGCTCTGGGCCACGTTGCGGGCTTCGAGGATCATGGCGTTCTGGTGCATCTTTTCCTTCATGGCGATCTCTTCGCCGACGACCACGAGGTACGACGGGATGTTGACCTTCTTCCCGTTGATGCGCACGTGGCCGTGAAGGACGAGCTGCCGGGCTTGCGCTCTGGACGAGGCCAGTCCCGCGCGCCACACGACGTTGTCGAGACGGCGCTCCAGCATGATGATCAGGTTTTCGCCCGTGGGCCCTTTGAGGCGCACGGCTTTCTCGAAATAGTTGCGGAACTGGCGCTCCAGCAGGCCGTAGGTGCGCTTCATTTTTTGCTTTTCGCGCAACTGCAGGCCGTATCCGGCTACTTTGGGTCGCCGCGACTGGCCGTGCTGTCCCGGAACGAAGTTGCGCTTTTCAATGGCGCACTTCTCGGTGAAGCAACGGAGTCCTTTTAAAAATAACTTCTGCCCTTCCCGGCGGCACAGGCGGCAGACTGCATCTCGGTGTCTTGCCAACTTCGATTCTCCCTTCCCAAAACTTTCGGAACTCTAATCTCGCGGCCAATCCTGGCCGAACGAATCAAACTCTGCGGCGCTTCGGCGGACGGCAGCCGTTGTGCGGAATTGGCGTGACGTCGCGGATTACGACGATGTGCAGGCCTGCGGCGGCTAATGCGCGTACCGCGGATTCACGGCCGGAGCCCGGGCCTTTTACGCGGACTTCGACGCTCTTCATGCCGTACTGGTCGCGAGCGATGCCTGCGGCGGCCAGGCTGGCTTGCTGGGCGGCGTAAGGCGTGCCTTTGCGCGAGCCCTTGAAGCCGATCGCGCCCGCGGAGGACCAGCAGACGGTGCGGCCATCGGTGTCGGTGATGGCGATCTGCGTGTTGTTGAACGACGCAGCGATGTGCACCAGGCCGTGCGGGATGACGCGGCGCTCGCGCTTTTTCTTGAATTCTTTCTTGCGTTTTGTCGCTGCGGCCGCTGGTTTTCCTGGTGCTGCTCCGGCGTCCGGCGTTGTTTTTTGCTGCTCTTTTGCCACGTTTGCTCCGTTTCTCGCTTGCGGCTTGTTTCGGAAACTCGCCGACGGGCTAAAGCCCGTCGGCTACAGAAACCTTTTGCTGCTTACTGCCTGCCGAGCCGGGGCGCATCATGTTGCGTCCCTACAGTGGCGGGTCTAAAGACCCGCCACTACATTAGCCCTTCTTGCCGGTTACCTTTTTCTTGGCTGCTACCGCGCCGCGGCGTGGACCCTTACGGGTGCGCGCGTTGGTGTGGGTGCGCTGGCCGCGAACCGGAAGATTGCGGCGGTGCCGGATGCCGCGATAGGCCTGGATTTCGATCAGGCGGCGGATGTTCATCTGGACCTCTTTACGGAGGTCGCCTTCCACCCGGCCTTCCTGTTCGATAGCCTGGCGGAGACGGTTGACTTCGTCTTCAGTCAAGTCGCGGATTTTCTTCAAAGGATCTACGTTGGCCTTGGCGGCCAGCTTTCGCGCGCGCTCCTGGCCGATGCCGTAGATCGACGTCAGGCCTACGTACAGGCGCTTTTGGACCGGAAGATCAATACCTGCTATGCGTGCCATGTGTTCTCCCTCTTATCCCTGACGCTGCTTGTGCTTCGGGTTCGCGCAGATTACCCGGACGACGCCGCGACGGTGGATGACCTTACATTTGTCGCAAATCTTTTTTACCGATGCTCGTACTTTCATTTGCTCCCCAATTCTTTTGCTTGTGGTTTGGGTTGACCGATCTAAAGATCGGCCACTACAAACCTGGACGGGCTGACGTCCGCCCCTACATACCTACATATTAGATGCTGCGGGGATTCAAACCCCTAAACCTCTGTACTGCGGCATCTTACTGCTGGCCGGGCTAAAGCCCGGCGCCTACATCGGCACCCAAAGGTGCCACCCGAAACCTTATTTGTAACGATACACGATCCGGCCTCGGGTCAGATCGTAGGGTGAAAGTTCTACTGCGACCTTGTCGCCGGCCAGGATACGGATAAAATTCTTGCGCATCTTGCCGGAGACATGCGCTAGCACGCGATGCTTGTTCTCCAGTTCGACGCGGAACATGGCGTTGGGTAATGGCTCGATTACCGTGGCCATTACTTCGATGGCGTCCTCTTTCGAGTTGCCCGAGTCGTCTTTCTTTTTGCTGTCGTCTAACGGCTTCGCCATATGCTCCTAAATGCCTGCCTGCTGTGAACTGCGCCGATCTAAAGATCGGCCACTACCGAATTGCCTTCACCAACTTGGCCCGGTTGCCTCTTTCGGCCGCGTCAGGATCCAGGGGCCGTTGGCGGTGACCGCTACCGTGTGCTCGAAATGAGCTGACGGCTGGCCGTCCGCGGTTTCCGCGACCCATTCGTCCCGCATGCGCACATCGGGCTTTCCGGCGTTCACCATCGGTTCGACGGCGATGACCATGCCCTCTTGCAATCGCGCACCGCGGCCTGGGTCGCCGTAGTTCGGGAGATTGGGCTCGTCATGCATCCTGGTGCCGATGCCGTGCCCGACAAACTCCCGCACCACCGAGAACCCATGCTGCTCGACCCAGCTTTGGACGGCGTTGCCGACATCGCCTAGCCGATTTCCGGCCCGCATCTTGTCAATCGCGCGATCCAGTGATTCGCGGGTTACTTCGAGCAGCTTCGCTGTTTCCGGGGCGATCTGCCCGACTGGGACAGTCACCGCTGAATCCGCGAAGTAGCCGTTCACTTCCATCCCGAAATCGATGGAGACGATGTCGCCTTCGCGAAGTTTCCGCTTGGGCGACGGGATGCCGTGAACGATCTCGCTATTCACCGACGTACAGAGCGCGCACGGAAACCCGCGGTAGCCCTTAAACGCCGGCTTGCCGGGCTTGCCGGCGATTTTTTCCTCGGCGAATTTCTCGAGGTCCATCGTCGTCAGGCCTGGGCGAACCATGGCTCGCAGCGCGGTCAGGACTTCGTGAACGATTAGGCCTGCGCCGTGCATTTTTTCGAGCTCGTCCGCACTGCGCAAATGAATAGCCATCTTCGTTCACTAAGTCCGGCTTTGCCGGAGACAAAATTTTTGGGCGCCCGTTCTTTAGACGGCAGAATCTTGCGGCGAAACTCTGGTTTGCCGGGCTAAAGCCCGGCGCCTAACATTCGGCCACTACAGCGCGGCGCAGACGATCTCGTCTATGCGGCGCTTAACTTCCGGGACGCTCTGCGAGGCGTCCACCGAGTGCAGCCGGCCTAACCGCTTGTAATACGCTACCAGCGGGGCAGTTTGCTTCTCGTACGCTTGCAGCCGCGGCGCGACAATATTTTCGTGATCGTCGGGCCGCTGCTCGAGCTGGCCGCCGTCGGCGTCACAAATTCCCGCGACCTTTGGCGGGCGATCGTAAATATTATAAATCTCGCCGCCAACCTTGCACGTCCGCCTGCCGGTGATTCGCCGCAGTACCAGCGCCGGATCGATCGCCAAGTGAATCACTAACGGTGGCTTATAGCCGTGTTGCGCCAGCAGGACACCCAGGTACTGCGCCTGTGCCACCGTTCGCGGAAAGCCGTCGAAGACGAAACCGTGCCAGCAGTCCGGCTTCTCGATGCGTTCCGCGACCATCTTGAGCACCAGCGAGTCGGGAACCAACTCGCCGCGCGCCATGATGGGCTTGGCCAACTGCCCGAGCTGCGTGCCTCGCACGATGTTATCGCGAAGCATGTCGCCCGTGGAAAGATGCGGCACATTAAACTTGTGCGCGAGCTCTTTCGCTTGCGTGCCTTTCCCGGCGCCCGGAGGCCCGAGAAAAATCACCGCGCGATCCAACGGTTTGGCGCAGCGGGGATCCGCCGCGATTCCGCCGGTCTTCATTACCGCCGGCCGCGCAGCCGGCCCTTCCGAGCAAACCCTTCGTAGTTGCGCATGACGAGTTGTGCCTCAAGCTGCTGCACGGTGTCCATCGCCACGCCGACTACGATTAATAAAGACGTGCCGCCGAAATAAAACTGCACGCCAAGACCTTTCAGGAACCAGACCGGGAAGTGCCGGTCGAACCACGCGCCGATGCCCCAGCCGATGTGGTCGAGGTGAATACCGGTGATCAGCCATTCCGGGAGCAGGCAGACGATCGCCAAATAAATTGCACCGATGAATGTGAGGCGCTTCAGGATCCGGCTGACGTGGTCGCTGGTGGTGCGGCCCGGCCGGATGCCCGGGATGAATCCGCCGTTCTTGCGCATGTTGTCGGCGAGCTCGGTCGGATTGAAGACGATGCCGACGTAGAAGAACGCGAACAGAATGATCAGAACGATGTACACGAGATTGTACAGCGGCTCGCCGAAGGCGATTACCTGGCTGAAACTTTTGACGAAGGCATACTTCGTGCCGAACATCAGCGCTGCGGTGGCAGGAAACGCCAGCAGGGAGCTTGCGAAAATCGGCGGGATCACGCCGCCGGAATTGACGCGCAACGGGAGATAGGAGGATTGTCCGCCCATGACCCTGCGACCGACGACGCGCTTGGCGTATTGGACTGGAATGCGACGCTGTCCGCCCTCGACATAGACGATGAAAGCGACCACCGCGACCATCAGTGCGACGAGAAAGATCAGCGCCAGTGGGGTGAACGGCCCCCACGCTTGCGTTTTCGCCTTTTCGTACAAGTCCAAGATCCCGCGCGGGAGGCCGACCACGATGCCCACGAAGATGATCAGCGACATGCCGTTGCCGATGCCGCGTTCGCTGATCTGCTCGCCGAGCCACATGATGAAGGCGGAACCGGTGGTCAGGGTGAGGATGGTCATCAGAATGAAGGCCGGGCCGGGATGGAACACCAGCGATTCGCCGCCGTAGCTTTGGGCTTGGAGGGCGGTGGCGATGGTCGTCGATTGAATGATGCTGAGGACGATTGTGAGATAGCGCGTGTATTGCGTGATTTTGCGGCGGCCGAGCTCGCCTTCTTTTTGCAGCTTTTCAAGGTACGGGAACACCACGGTCATCAGTTGCAGGATAATCGACGAGGTGATGTACGGCATGATGCCGAGCGCGAAAATCGTGAGCCGGCGCAGGTTGCCGCCGCTGAACAGATCGAAGATGCCCAGGAACGAGCCTGCTCCCTGCTGGAAGATGGTTTCCAGCACGCGCCAATTGATGCCTGGCGTGGGGATGTGCGCACCAATGCGATACACGGCTAGCAGTGCTAGCGTGAAGAGCACACGGTTCCGCAAATCCGGGATGCGGAAGAGGTTCTTGAAGGCTTCAAAGAATCGATTCATGCGCTTACGTTATTCCCTAGTGTCCCTTAGTCTAACTCTACGCCACAACCTCGAACGTGCCACCCGCCGCAGTGATCTTTTCCTTCGCCGACGCGCTGAATGCGTGCGCGTGAATTGCGAGCTTGGTGGTCAATTCGCCGTCGCCGAGAACCTTGATGCGGTCGGTCTTGCGGCGGATAAAGCCGTGAGCGCGCAGCAGGTCGGGCGTTACCGTCTCGCCGGCCGGAAAAACGTTGAGTTCTTCCAGGTTCAGGACGGAATAAGTGACGCCGAAACGGATTGTGAAATCCGCGCTTGGGCATGCGGCGGTGCAACGGCATCTGGCCGCCCTCAAACCCGCGGCGGCGCGAATAGCCGCGGCGGGATTTCTGGCCTTTGTTGCCGGCGCCAGCGGTCTTGCCGAGCTTTGAACCCATGCCGCGGCCAACGCGAACTTTCTTGATGCGCGAGCCCTTTGGCGGATGCAGGTTCGACAAGCTAAACGAGCGCTTGCTGGTTGAAGATGTGCGCGGGTGTCCGCGCGCTTCGCGGGTCCGCTTCTGGTTTCTTTTTTCGCCATTTCCCTATTCCACCACTTCCACCAGGTGCCGCACTTTGTGGATCATGCCACGGATTGACGGCGTGTCCTCGCGCTCGACTACCTGATGCATTCTTCGCAGGCCCAAACCGCGAACCGCTTGCCGAATATCGTCGGTTGAGCCGATGAAGCTGACGACCTGCTTGATCTTGATGGTGCCCTTCTTGTCCGTTCCGGTCTTCTTTTCCGTGGTCATGAGCCGCTCTCAACCACAGCAGCTTTCGGATACCTGCCGCGGATTTCGTCCACCGTCTTCGAGCGCGTTTCCGCAACCTGAGCGATGTCTTTCAAGCTGAGCAATGCCGCGAAGGTGGCTTTCACCACGTTGTGCGGATTCGAGGTGCCCAGCGACTTGGTCAAAACGTTGGTAATGCCCGCCACCTGCATCACCTTGCGAACGGGGCCGCCGGCAATCACACCGGTGCCTTCGGCCGCCGGCTTCAGCAACACCTGCGCCGAACCGTAGCTTCCCAAAACCTGGTGCGGAATCGAGGTGCCCTTGAGATTCAGCTTGATCAAATTCTTTTTCGCCTGCTCGATGGCCTTTTTGATGGCCATGGGCACTTCGCGGGCTTTGCCCATGCCGAAACCCGCGTGGCCGTGATTGTCTCCGACCACCACCAGCGCCGAGAAGCTGAGGTTCTTGCCGCCCTTGACGACCTTGGTGACGCGATTGATGGCAATCACATCATCCTTCAGGTCGGACGGATTGACTTCGAGGAGGCGCCGTACCGCTAGACTGTCTCGCAAAATTTGCTTCGACATAGGCTTAGAACTGTAACCCCGCTTCCCGCGCCGCATCTGCGAGCGCCTTGACGCGGCCGTGGTACTTGTACCCGCCGCGGTCGAACACTACTTTTGTTACGCCTGCGGCTTTGGCGCGTTCGGCGATTGCTTTGCCGATCACTTTGGCCGCCGCGATGTTGCCGCCGCCTTTGAGATTCTTTTTTGTTTCCTTGTCGACCGAGCTGGCTGACGCGAGGGTCTGGCCGGTGCGGTCGTCGATCACCTGGGTGTAAATGTGTCCCAGCGAGCGGTAGACGCACAGGCGCGGGCGCTCGGTGCGTGCCCGCGACCCGGGTGCGCACGCGTTCGTGAACGCGGCGCCGATGCGCATCTTTCGAGATGTTGCGAACTCTTGCCGTTGCCACTTTGCTTCTCCTTCAAATTCTCGCGGCCGCTTTTTGCGGCGTTTAGATTCGCTGGTCTTTAGACCCGCGGCTACATTACGCTCCGCCGGCTTTTGCTCCTGCTTTACCGGCCTTCTTCTTCAGGCGTTCGCCCGAGATGCGCACGCCCTTCTGCTTGTACGGGTCGGGTGGGCGCAGCTTGCGAATGTCCGCGGCGACCTGGCCGACTTGACCTTTGTCCGCTCCGCTGACGACCAGGTGCGTTTGCTTCTCGACGGCGACCTGGATGCCCTCGGGAATGTGAAACTCGATGGGATGCGACTTGCCGAGCGCGAAGGCGACCATTTTGCCTTTGAGCTCCGCGCGGTAGCCGACGCCGACGATGTCCAGATCTTTTTTGAAGCCGGTGGTGACGCCGGTGACGGCGTTGGCCACCAGTGCGCGGGCCAGACCGTGCAGCGCGCGATGCTCTTCCGTTGCGCGGAGGGCGTTCAGAACGCCGTCCTTCTGCTCGAAGGTGATGCCGTGCGGGAGCGGCGACCGTGCAGCTTGCCCTTGGGTCCTTGCACTTCGACATCGCTCGCTTTGCAGCGCGATTTTTACGCCGCTCGGCAGTGGAATTGGTTTGCGTCCTATACGTGACATCCGTTGTTCCTCGTCCTTGGCAAACTTTTTTCGTTCGACGGGTCTAAAGACCCGCCACTACAAATCGGTCAAACTTCCTACCAGACCTCGCACAAGATTTCGCCGCCGATTTTTGCTTTGCGGGCGGAACGGCCGCTCATCAGGCCCTTCGGCGTGGTCATAATGCTGATGCCCAGCCCGCCAACGACCGGGCGAATTTCCGCCGTGCCCAGGTAGCGGCGCGCGCCGGGACGGGAGATGCGCTTCAGGCCGGTGATCACGCTGCGGCGATCCGGCGTGTACTTCAGGAAAACGCGCAACTGCTTGCGCGACTTGTTTTCGTCCACCAGCTTGAAGGTCGAGATGTAGCCCTCTTCCTTAAGGATGCGGGCGATTTCGGTCTTCAGCTTGGACACCGGAACGTCGACGCGCTGGTGCTTGGCGGCCGCGGCGTTGCGAATGCGTGTCAAAAAATCGGCTATCGGATCGGTCTGCATGAGCTCTTCTTTCCTGGCGCTACTCTACCAGCTCGCTTTCGTGACGCCGGGAATTTCACCCTTGAGCGCCATACCGCGGAAGCAGATTCTGCACATCTTGAACTTGCGGATGTAACCGCGAGCGCGGCCGCAAACGCGGCAACGGTTGCGCACGCGAACTTTGAATTTCGGCTTCTTCAGCGACTTGGCGATTTTTGCTGTTCGTGCCATTTATTGTTGTACCCCCGGAGCTCGCAGCGGGAAGCCCAGGCCCTTCAGCAGCTCGCGGCCTTCCTCGTCGTTGTTGTGCCGCTGGTCGTCAGCGTGATGTTCATGCCTTTGATTTTGTCCACGCGCGTGTAATCGATTTCCGGAAACACCAACTGGTCCTTCAGGCCCAGCGTGTAGTTCCCGCGGCCGTCGAATGCGTTGGATGGCAAGCCGCGGAAATCGCGCACGCGGGGCAGAACCACGTTGCACAGCCGGTCGATGAATTCGTACATCTTGTCGCCGCGCAGCGTAACCGCGCAGCCGATGGGCATACCCTTGCGGATTTTGAAGTTGGCAATGGACTTTTTGGCCCGGTGATCATGGGCTTCTGCCCGGTGATCTGGCCGAGTTCCACCGCAGCGGTGTCCAGCAGCTTGGCGTTCTGGCTGGCTTCGCCGAGACCGATGTTCACGGTGACCTTCTTGGAGATCTTGGGCACGGCCATCATGTTCTTCCAGCCGAAATGCTTCATCAGCGCCGGGACCGTCTCCTTCCTGATATTTTTCCTGCAATCGGCTCATTCTTCATTGCCTTCTTTTCCGTCTCCGGAATTCGTTGCTGCTCTAACTCGTCCAAAACCAAATCTACTTATCGAGCGTCGCGTTGCAACGCTTGCAACTGCGGACCTTGCTGCCGTCCGGCAAAATGGTGTGGCCGATGCGGGTGTGCTTGCCGCAACTGCCGCAGACCAGCATGACGTTGGAAACGTTGATGGCGGCTTCTTTTTCCACGATGCCGCCCTTGATGTTCTTGGACGGGTTCGGGCGCGTGTGGCGCTTGATGATGCGGCGTGCTCGACCACCACGCGATTCGGTCTTGGCGTTGATCGACAGCACCCGGCCGCTCTTGCCCGCGTCGCGGCCGGCCATTACTCGCACCTATCGCCCTTGCGCACGCTGGATCGGTGCTGCGCTCCGTTCGTTATGCCTGTCGCATTGCCATGGCTTACCAAACCTCCGGAGCCAGCGAAACAATCTTGGTGAATTTCTTTTCGCGCAGCTCACGCGCCACCGGGCCGAAAACGCGCGTCCCAACGGGCTCGTTTGCATCGTTGATCAGCACCGCCGCGTTGTCGTCGAAGCGGATGTAGGTGCCATCCTTGCGGCGGCGCTCCTTGCGCATGCGCACGACGACGGCTTTCACTACCGAGCCCTTTTTGACCTGGCTCTCAGGCGTGGCTTCCTTCACGGATGCGGTGATGACGTCGCCGAAGCCCGCTTGTAAGCCCGCGTCGCCGCCCACGGGCAAAATGCACATCAGCTTGCGCGCTCCGGAATTGTCGGCTACGGTCAGCCAAGTTCGCATCTGAATCATTTGGTTCTCTCCCGTTCCGCTTATTCCGCCGACGCGTTTCGCGTCAGCACTTCTGCCAGCCGCCAGCGCTTCAGTCGGGATAGCGGCCGCGCGGACACGATCCGCACGGTGTCGCCCTGCTTGGCTTTGCGCTCTTCGTCATGCGCGTAAAACTTCTTCGAGATGCGCACCACGCGGCGGTACTTGGGATGCTGCACCAGGCGCTAGCACTTCCACGACGATGGTTTTTTCCATCTTCGCGCTCGTCACCTCGCCGGTCAGCACCTGCCGCTCCTCGCGCGCTTCGGTGTTGCCGTTTCCGCCGGGCTTCTGCTGGTTCAGTTGCCATTACGCCTTCCTCTCTGTGCGACCGCTTTTTGGATGCCGATTTTTCCGCAACGTGGGCCGCGTTCGAGCTGGCCACGGCGCAGAATGCACGGAGCCTTTCGCGTCGCGTAGCGTGGCCGTCAATTCCTTGTGCGCGAATCAGCGTCTTCACGCGCGCCAGATCTTTCTTCGAGTCCCGCAAACGCTTGAGCGCTTCGGCTTGCCCGGTGGTCAGCTGAAAGCGCAGCCGGAAAATCTGCTCGGACAGCTCTTTCTGCTGCGCGTGCGAGTTCGTTCGCTGCTGGCTTCGCGAATTTTGTCGATGCGCTTTACGTAGCCATGATTAAAAGCTCCCCGCGCGAGATGACGAACTTTGTGGGAATCGGCAGCTTGTGGGCCGCG
Organism: uncultured Acidobacteriota bacterium; assembly: GCA_963810355.1. GTDB lineage: Bacteria > Acidobacteriota > Terriglobia > Acidiferrales > UBA7541 > Acidiferrum. The sequence goes on along the minus strand of CAWENU010000017.1, from coordinate 9,414 downwards.
AGTTCCATGGCTTCCTTCGCCGTGGCTTCGTCCACGCCCGCCATTTCAAACATGATGCGTCCCGGCTTCACCACGCAAACCCACTCTTCCGGCGCGCCCTTGCCCTTGCCCATGCGGGTTTCCGCGGGCTTCTTGGTGAAGGGCTTGTCCGGGAAAATTCGGATCCACAATTTTCCGCCGCGCTTGATGAAGCGGGTGATGGCGACGCGCGAGGCTTCGATCTGGCGGTCGGTGATCCACGCGGCTTCCATGGCCTTCAAGCCGTACTCGCCGAACGCCAGATTCGCCGCCGCGCCAGGCTTTTCCGTTGCGCCGGCCGCGCATCTGCTTTCCGGTACTTCACTTTCTTCGGCATCAACATCGTCGTGTTCTCTTTTCCTCTATACTTTGCCACGACTACCTTTGCTGCGTAGCCTACATCTTTCCGGCTGGGCGCAGCAGTGCTGCGCCCCTGCAAATTCGTTTACGCTACCGCGGTTTCGCCTTCGCGCTCTTCTTGAATCTTCGAGGCGCGCTTCGGAACGTTTTCGCCCTGGTAAACCCAGCACTTCACGCCGATCACGCCGTAGGTGGTGTTGCGCTTCGGCGGTGCCGAAATCGATGTCCGCGCGCAGGGTTTGCAGCGGCAAACGGCCCTGCAGGTACCACTCTTTGCGGGCGATTTCCGCGCCGTTCAAGCGGCCGGCCACGCGAACCTTGATGCCCTTGCAGCCGAAACGCAGAGCGGAATCCACTGCTTTGCGCATGGCGCGGCGAAAGGCTACGCGCTTTTCCAGCTGCAACGCGATCGATTCTGCAACCAACGTCGCGTCCAGTTCCGGACGGTGCACTTCCTGGATGTCGATGTGCACTTCGCGCTTGGTGCGCTTCTGCACTTCCTGCTTCAGCTTGTCGATTTCCGCGCCTTTGCGGCCGATGATGATGCCCGGACGCGCGGTGTAAATGCGCACCACCAGCTTGTTGGCGGCGCGCTCGATGTCGATCGAGCTGATGCCCGCGCTCTTGAGCTTTTCCTTCAACTCCTCCGCAGCTTCACGTCTTCGTGCAGCAGGTCGGCGTAGTCGCGTCGGCGTACCAGCGCGACTTCCACGGCTTGTTGTAGCCGAGGCGAAATCCGTACGGGTGTGTTTTCTGTCCCATGCCATCCTCTTCTTTGCTTCTTGCCCTTTCTGCCAACTGCTAGCCGCTTCGGTTTCGCCGCGGCGGCTTACTTCTTGCCCTTGCCTACTTCTTGCCCTTTCGGAGCTGCTGCTTGCCGGTCAAGGCCTTGCGAACACGACGCGCCGTACCGCGCACGCCCTTTTGCGATTCGGCTTCCGCCTCATTGGCGGCGCAACGCGTTCGGCGGCGGCCACGTGATGCTCGGCCACGCCGACCCACAAATGCGCGGTGCGCTTCTGGTAGCGGAACGCGCGGCCCATCGGCGCCGGCCGCAACCGCTTCCATCGCGGCCCTTCGTTCACGAAACACTTCGACACGAACAGTTCGTCCACGTCGAGCGGCGCGCCGGCATCTTCCGCTTTGCGTTCCGCGTTGGCGATGGCGCTGCGCAGCACTTTCTCGATGTGCTTGGCCGCGCGCTTCGGCGTGTACCGCAGGGTCTGCAGCGCGTCCTGCACTTTCCGCCCGCGGATCAAATCGATCACCAGGCGCGCCTTTTGCGGCGACATGCGCACGTGCTTGCGCGAGCGCTTGCGCTTCGATGAGCGGAAGCCTTGCTGTGTTGCACGTCAGCCATGGCTTATCCCTTCGGCGCTGCCGGTGCTGCGCCGCCTCCTGCTGGTGCACCTGCACCCGCTGCCGGAGCCGGGCCCGCGGCACGCTCGAGCGCAGCCTTTACGGCATGACCTTTGAATGTGCGCGTCGGCGCAAACTCACCCAGCTTGTGCCCGATCATCTGCTCGGTCACATACACGGGAATGAATTTCTTGCCGTTGTGCACGGCGATGGTGTGGCCGATCATGTCCGGCACGATGGTCGAGCGCCGCGACCATGTCTTCACGACTTTCTTTTCGTTCCGCGTGTTCAGTCCTTCGACCTTTTCGCGGAGGTGGCCGTCAACAAACGGTCCCTTTTTCAGTGAGCGTGCCATCGATTCCTTATTCCTCCACGCGGCGCAAGCGGACCCATTGCGCCCGCCGCATCTTTTTGAAGCCACGCACCGGCCCGGGTACCCGGTGCGATTTCGGGCAGAACGGACAGACGAAGCGCGTGCCTTGCGCGTTCGGAATGCGTTCCACGATCACGCCCCATCCGGTCTTGCACAGCTTGTACAGCACTGGCTCCGGCGGAGGCACCACAACCTTTACCGGGCGCACCGGCTTAGCGCTTTTTACGACCGCGCGCTTCGGTGGCGTCCGCTTTACGCGGCGTCTCGACCGCTTGGTCACCCGGCGCAATGCCGCTCTGCGGGTTCTCCGGCCTGCGCTGCGTCCTGCTCGTGTTGTGCGTGTCGCTCGCATCGTTTGCGCTCTCACCGGACCGCCTGCCATCACCGTCCGGCTCTCGCATCTATTGCTTCGTTTCTCGCTTCTCACTTCTTGCTTCTAAACGCTTACTTCCGTCGTTGCACAATCTGGCGATCGGTGCGCTTGTTGTGTCGCGTCTTCTTGCCGAGCGTCGGGAAGGCCCAAGGCGTCTGCGGGTGATTGCCCTTTACCTTTCCTTCACCACCGCCGTGCGGGTGATCGACCGGGTTCATGGCCACGCCGCGCACGGTGGGCTTCACGCCGTGCCACCGCGTGCGGCCGGCCTTGCCGTAGGTTTCATTCTCATGATCGAGGTTGCCAACCTGGCCAACCGTGGCCATGCAGTCCACGGAAAACTTGCGCACTTCGCCCGACGGCATCTTCACGAGAGCCAGATCGCCCTCTTTGCTGAGCAACTGCGCCGCGCCGCCCGCCGAACGGACGACCTGGCCGCCACGCCCCGGATAGAGTTCCAGGTTGTGCACCTGCGTGCCGGGAGGAATGTGCCTGATCTGCAGCGCATTGCCCGGAAGAATGTCGGCGCCTTCGCCGGTGGAAACGGTCGCGCCGACTTCCAGACCCACGGGGTGCAGGATGTAGCGCTTCTCGCCGTCGGCATAGTGCAGCAGCGCGATGTTCGAGCTGCGATTCGGGTCGTACTCGATCGCGGCGACCTTCGCCGGGACGCCGACTTTGTCGCGGCGGAAGTCTACCTGGCGGTACTGTTTCTTGTGACCGCCGCCGCGGTGCCAAATGACGATTTCGCCGTGATTGTTGCGGCCGCCGGAGCGCTTTTTCGGCTCGAGCAACGCCTTTTCCGGCGTTTCTTTGGTGATATGGCTCTTGTCCAGGACGGTAATAAACCGCCGCGACGCCGTGTATGGATTAAAGCTTTTCAGTCCCATCTCTACCTCTTACCTTTTTGCGCGTTCCTAGCTTTGATTGCCGCGCAACCTCAACTTCACTACTTACTGCCTTGGGCCGAGTCGTGCAAATTCAATCTCTGTAAATTCGGCGCTACAAATTCTCCGCGTACTCGATCATTTTTTCGCCTTCGGCGAGCTTGACGTAGGCTTTCTTCCAGTCCTTGCGGTAACCGACGCTCTGGCCGCGGCGCCGCATCTTGCCCACGAAATGCGCGGTGCGCACATCGTCGACCACTTCGACCTTGAAAATTTGCTGCACCGCTTCCTTGATCTCCGTCTTGGTCGCGCCCGCCGCAACCTCGAAGACCACCGTGTGGTACAGCTCTTTCACGCCGAGTCCCTTTTCCGTGATGATGGGCCGACGAATAATTTGATAGTGAGGGGCTGCCATACCTTATTCCTTCCCCTTCTTTCCAGGCTTCGCGGCCTTCTTCGCCGCTGCTTTCTTCACGGGCTTGGCCTTGGCTTTCGGCGCTGCTTCTTTCTTAACAGCCGGCGCCGGAGCTATTGTCTCGACATGCGGAGTTGCGGCTGCCGCTGATTCAGGATCCAGGGTGCGAATCAACCGCGCGACCGCGTCTTTCGACAGCAACAGCAAATCGTGGTTTAGCAGGTCATACGCCTGCAAAACATTCGGCGCTACCAGCTTCACGCGTTCCAGGTTGCGACTGGCGAGTTCCAGGTTGCGGTTTTCGCCGTACGCGACAAGCAACGCCGACTTCGTGTCGGTTGAGCTTGCCGAGCGCGACGCTCAACGCTTTGGTTTTCGGCGTTTCGAGCGCCCACTCGTCTACCACCGTCAATTTCTGCTCGGCAAGCTTCGCCGAAAGCGCCGAGCGCAGGGCGCCCAGCAGCATTTTCTTGGGCAGCGCGTAGCTGTAATCGCGCGGCTTCGGTCCGTGAACCGTTCCGCCATGCCGCCAGAGGGGCGAACGGATGGAGCCGACGCGAGCGCGGCCGGTGCCCTTCTGCCGCCAGAGCTTGCGGCCTGCGCCGCTGACTTCGCTCTTGTCCTTGGTCTTGTGCGTGCCTCGGCGGATTTCCCGCATGTACCAGCGCGACGCTTCGTGCAGCAGGTTTTGATTCACCTTCGCACCAAAAACCGCGTCAGCGAGCTCCACCTGCCCGACCTTCTTGCCTTCCAGATTCATTACATCCACGACCGGCATAATCTCGTTTCCTTATCGCGATCTGAACATCACTGATTCAATCGTTCCGATGTGCCGGAACGCCCCTGCAAACTATTGCTTGTTTCCGCCCTGCTTGGCCTTGATGGTCTTGCGAATCTTCTTGATAAAAATGTACGTTCCGCTGGGCCCCGGGACTGATCCCTTGACCAGCAGCAGGTTTTCGTCGTTGTCCACTTTCACGACTTTCAAGTTGCGCGCGGTGACTCGCTCGTTGCCCATGTGACCCGGAAAATGCTGGTTCTTCCACACGCGCGACGGGAACGAACTGCCGCCAATGCCGCCCGGCGCGCGGTGAAACATCGAACCGTGCGTCGCGTCGCCGCCAGCGTAGTGCCAACGCTTTACGCCGCCGGCAAAGCCTTTGCCCTTGCTTACGCCGCTGACGTCGACGAGCTCGCCAGCCTTGAAATTCTCCACCAGCACACGGTCGCCGACTTTGGTTTCGTCCGCCGACTCTTCGATGCGGATCTCCTGCAGCACCTTCATCGGGGCTACACCGGCCTTTTTGTAGTGCCCGGTCATGGCTTTGTTCACGCGTTGCGGCTTGACGAATTCCACGAGTCCTAGTTGCGCGGCTTCATAGCCGTCTTTTGTTTTTGTGCGACGCTGCACTACCACGCACGGCCCCGCTTGCAGAACGGTGCAACCCACTAGCGTGCCGTCGTCCTGGAAGACTTGCGTCATTCCCAGCTTGATTCCGATAATCCCGTTTACCGCCATCGCCTCTTCTCTCTTTTTCGCAGCTTGTCTCTGCTTGCGGACATTGGCTGCGTCTTGCTTCGTTCGTGCTGCGTTAACAACCGCACAGACAAAGGTCTCTGTGCTACTTCCCTGCGTGGCCGAACGCCTTGATTTCTACGTCCACGCCTGGCGGCAAATCCAGCTTCATCAACGCATCGACGGTGTCCGGCGTTGGTTCCAGGATGTCGATCAGCCGCTTGTGGGTGCGCATCTCGAACTGCTCGCGCGATTTCTTGTCCACGTGCGGAGAGCGCAATACCGTCCAACGGTTGATCGTGGTCGGCAGGGGAATCGGGCCCGCAACATCGGCCCCGGTTCGCTTTGCGGTGTCCACGATTTCGCGCGTGGATTGGTCCAGAATCCGGTGGTCGTACGCTTTCAAACGAATGCGAATTTTGTCGCCTTGTCTCATTTAATTAATCCACAACCCTCTCTTGCCCTGATTTCCTTCTGGTTCGCTTTGATCCTGGCTCGCCGGGCTAAAGCCCGGCGCCTACATTCCGACTACTCGATGATTTCCGTAACCGCGCCCGCGCCCACCGTGTGGCCGCCTTCGCGAATCGCGAAGCGCAAGCCCTTCTCCAGCGCGACTGGCGTGATCAAGCTCACTTCGCAGCTCACGTTGTCCCCCGGCATCACCATCTCAACGCCCGTTGGCAGCTTCACGTCGCCGGTCACGTCCGTCGTCCGAAAGTAGAACTGCGGCCGGTAGCCGGTGAAAAAGGGCGTGTGCCGCCCGCCTTCTTCCTTGGTCAACACGTACGCTTCGGCCTTGAACTTGGTGTGCGGCGTGATCGATCCCGGCTTGCACACCACCTGCCCGCGCTCCACGTCTTCTTTTTCCGTGCCGCGCAGCAGCAAGCCCACGTTGTCGCCCGCCAAGCCTTCGTCCAGCAGCTTGCGGAACATTTCCACGCCGGTCACAACCTTCTTCTGCGTCGGCCGGAAACCCACGATCTCGATTTCCTCGCCAACCTTTACCTTGCCGCGCTCCACCCTACCGGTTACCACCGTGCCGCGACCCGAGATCGAGAAAATATCTTCGATCGGCATCGCGAACGGCTTGTCGATGTCGCGCACTGGCTGCGGCACGTTCTTGTCCACCGCTTCCATCAAATCGTCGATGGCCTTTTCCCACTTCGCGTCGCCATTCAACGCCTGCAGCGCCGAACCGCGCACCATGGCAATGGTGTCGCCCGGAAACTGGTAGCTCTTCAGCAACTCGCGCACTTCCAACTCCACGAGTTCCAGGAGCTCGGCGTCTTCCACCATGTCGCACTTGTTCAGGAACACCACGATCGCCGGCACACCGACTTGGCGCGCCAGCAAAATGTGTTCCCGCGTCTGCGGCATCGGTCCATCAGTCGCCGCCACCACCAGGATCGCGCCATCCATCTGCGCCGCGCCGGTGATCATGTTCTTGATGTAGTCGGCGTGACCCGGGCAATCCATGTGCGCGTAGTGCCGGTTCGCCGTTTCATACTCCACGTGCGACACCGCGATGGTGATTCCGCGCTCCCGCTCTTCCGGCGCGTTGTCGATCGAATCAAACGCGCGGAACTGCACCTTGGGGTTGTGCTTGCTCAACACCTTGGTAATCGCCGCCGTCAACGTGGTCTTGCCATGGTCAATGTGACCAATGGTCCCGATGTTGCAGTGCGGCTTGTTGCGCTCGAATTTCTCCTTGGCCATGTCCCCTCAGCTCCTCAATCGAATTTCGTAAATCGTGTACCGCGAAACTCGTCCCAAGCGTTATTTCGTACCTTTAATCTTTTTAATCACTTCTTCCGAAATGTTCGGCGGCGTCTCCGCATAGTGCGAGAAGTGCATGGTGAACGTCGCGCGGCCCTGCGTGCGGCTGCGCAAATCGGTCGCATAACCAAACATTTGCGCCAGTGGCACCAGAACCCGGATCACGTTCGAGCCCGAGCGGTTTTCGGTGCCCTGAATCTCGGACCGCCTGGCGTTCAGGTCGCCAAATACCGGCGCCATGTATTCTTCCGGAACGACTACTTCCACCTTCATGATCGGCTCGAGCAAGACCGGCTTGGCTTTCGCGCAAGCCGCTTTGAAAGCCATCGAACCCGCGATCTTAAACGCCATTTCCGAGCTGTCTACGTCGTGCGCACTGCCGTCCACCAACACCGCGGCGATATCCACCATCGGAAAGCCTGCCAGGATGCCGTTATCCAGCGCTTCGCGGATTCCCGCTTCGATTGGCGCGATGAATTCGCGGGGAATCGATCCACCAACGATTTTGTCGATAAACAGAAACCGGTGTTCCTTGTCGAATTTCCATTTACCCGCGGGTCCGCCGACGATTTCCTTGGCCAAGGCGTCCAGTTCGTCCGTAGACATGTCATGCATGTTTTCGTGTGCCGCACTGGGCATCGGATGCAGCACGATTTCGCAGTGACCGTATTGCCCGCGTCCGCCGGTCTGCTTGATGTATTTGCCTTCGGCTTCGGCCTTTTTGCGAACCGTCTCGCGATACGCGACTTGCGGCCGGCCAACGTTCGCTTGCACGTTGTATTCGCGCAGCATGCGATCCACGATAATTTCGAGGTGCAACTCACCCATGCCGGAAATCAATGTTTGCCCGGTATCAGGCTCCGTGGACACACGGAAAGTGGGATCTTCCTGTGCGAGGCGTTGCATGGCGATGCCCAACTTGTCCTGGTCAGCCTTGGTCTTTGGCTCGATGGCCACCGAAATCACGGGCGCCGGGAAATCGATCGATTCCAGAACGACGGGCTTCTGCTCATCGCACAGCGTGTCGCCGGTATTGACACTCTTCAGCCCAACGCAGGCGCAGATATCGCCGGCATATACTTCTTCAATCTCTTCGCGCTTGTTCGCATGCATCTGCAGCAAACGGCTGATGCGTTCGCGGGTGCGCTTTCCAGAGTTGTACACGTAGCTGCCCGACTTGAGCACGCCGGAATAAACACGAATGTAGGTCACGTGACCGACGAAAGGGTCGGACATGATCTTGAACGCCAGCGCGGAGAACGGCGCATCGTCCGACGCGCGCCGCAGTTCGACTTCATCGGTGTTAGGATTCGTGCCTTCCAGGGGCGGCACGTCCGTCGGCGACGGCAGATAGTCGACGACCGCATCCAGCAAAGGCTGAATGCCCTTGTTCTTGAACGCCGAGCCTGCCAGGACCGGCACAATCTTCAGCGCCAGCGTTGATTTGCGAATCGACTTGCGCATCTCGTCGATGGTCAGCACTTCGCCGTTCAGATATTTGTCGATCAAGGTATCGTCGTGCTCGGCGATATACTCGATCACCTTGTTGCGATGTTCGTCGTAGAACTTCTTGTCGATCGCCGCGCCTTTGAGCGCCGCGGCCACATCCGGCCGCGAATCCACGAACGCCTTGTCCCACAATTTGTCGACTTCAAAGACCTCGAACTTCGCGCCCAGCGTTTCTTCGAGCCACACGACAACTTTCTGCTCGATGAAATCGATGATGCCGATGAAATTATCTTCACGGCCCAATGGGAATTGCAGCGGAACGGGATGAGCACCGAGGCGCTGGCGAATCGTGCGGATCACGTGATCGAAATCCGCGCCCATGCGGTCCATCTTGTTCACGAAGCAGATGCGCGGCACGCGGTACTTGTCGGCCTGGCGCCACACGGTTTCGGATTGCGGCTGTACGCCCGCCACGGAATCGAACACGCAGACCGCGCCGTCCAGCACGCGCAAAGAACGCTCGACTTCGACGGTGAAGTCCACGTGGCCTGGCGTATCAATGATGTTGACGCGATATTTCTTGCCGAAACGGTCCCACGAAGCGGTCGTCGCCGCGCTGGTAATGGTAATACCGCGCTCGCGCTCCTGCTCCATCCAGTCCATGGTGGCGGTGCCTTCATCCACCGAACCGATCTTGTAGGTCACACCGGTATAGAACAGGATGCGCTCGGTCGACGTGGTCTTTCCGGCGTCGATGTGCGCCATGATCCCGATGTTCCGCGTGTCTTCGAGTTTAAATACTCGTCCCATTGTCCCTTGAGAAGCTTTCTTCTCCCCCGCGCGATTTGCTACCGCTTCAGTCACAATCTCACTGATTCGTTCTCTTTA
>CAWENU010000016.1:0-138635 GCA_963810355.1 uncultured Acidobacteriota bacterium | reverse complement strand
TCCCAGCGACTGATGAACAGCGATGCCACCGATCCCACATCCGGATTGAGACCGGCCTCGATCCTGCGCTCAATGCCGCGCAGCCACGCCTCGGCTGCCCTGACATAGTGCTCGGATGAGAAAAGCAGCGTCACGTTGACCGGAACGCCCGCAAATATTGCCTCTTTCGATCGCGGGCAGCCCCTCGGTGGTGCCGGGAATCTTGATGAACAGGTTGGCTCGGCCGGCGCGAGCATGCAAATCCTTCGCCTCGGCGAGTGTGGATTTCGCGGCATGTGCCAGCAGCGGCGACACCTCGAGCGAGACCCATCCATCCACTCCTGCGGTGCGCTCATGAATTGGACGGAACAGATCGGCGGCGCGGGTGAGGTCCTCCAGTGCGATCTCGAAGAACAGGTCCTCACCGGACTTGCCCGCCCGCATCCGCTCGCGGATACCGGCGTCATAGCCGGTACCGTGCTTGATCGCCTGATCGAAGATCGTTGGGTTCGAGGTCAATCCCGTGATGGACAGTTCGCCGATATAACGTTCGAGCGTGCCGCTCGTCAGTAGATCGCGTGTGATGTTGTCCAGCCACAGGCTCTGGCCCGCGCGATGAAGTTGTCGCGTTGCTTGCATATAGTCTCCTACGGCTCCCATGATCGCCTCCTGACATTCGAACGGCGTATTTTGGCAGTGTTCTCGGTGTCGCGATTCATGATTAGGATTCTCCTTGGGAGCGGCCCGACATGTTCGTCAGATCTCGCAGCCATTCGAACGCGCGCGTGGACAGCATCTCCTCCGTGCAGCGCCAGCGCCAGTTGCCCTCGGCCCGGCCCGGAACGTTCATCCGGGCCTCGTTGCCCAGATTGAGCAGGTCCTGAAGCGGCGCGATCGCGAGCGCTGCCACGGATTCCCACGCCAGGTGCATCAGCGCTGGCGCCACCTCCTCGGACGCGACGCCTCCGGAGCGCCGGAGATAGCTCCACACGTTTTGCTGTTGCTTGTCTGAGAGCTCCTCATACCAGCCGCGCGTGGTGGGATTGTCGTGGGTCCCTGTATACACAACGGTGTTGGGAACGTAATTGTGGGGCAGATACGGGTTGTCCGCCTTGCCGTCGAAGGCGAACTGGAGGACCCGCATGCCGGGCAGGCGGAACTGATCGCGCAGCGCGGTCACGTCGGGCGTGATCAGCCCCAGGTCTTCAGCGATGAAGGGCAGGGCGCCGAGGCCCTTCTCGACGGCTTTGAAGAACTCGGCGCCTGGGCCGCGGACCCATTGGCCCGACTGTGCCGTCGCGGCTCCCGCTGGCACGTGCCAGGCAGCCGCGAAGGCGCGGAAATGATCCAGCCGAATCACGTTCACGTGGGCAAGCAACGCGCGAAGGCGGTCGACGCACCAGCGATATTCGCTCTGACGAAGAGCGTCCCAATCGTAGACTGGATTGCCCCAGAGCTGCCCTTGCGCGCTGAAATAGTCCGGAGGCACGCCCGCGACGACCTTCAACTGGTATCCCTTGCCCAGCAAGAAGAGCTCCGGGTTGGCCCAGACGTCGCTCGAGTCGGGCGAAACGAAGAACGGCAGATCGCCGATCAACTGCACGCCCTTGTCATGCGCGTGTTGCTGCGAGACGTTCCGCCTGCCGCGAGAGCAGAAACTGAGCAAAGCGAACGCGCTCGATCTGATTCGCCAGCTCGCGCCGCGCCTGATCCAGCGCAGCCGGGGTGCGCCTGACCAGCTCGACCGGCCACTCGAGATAGCAGCCGCCTTTGTACCTGTCCTTCAGCGCGCGGAACAGGGCGTAGTCGTCCAGCCAGAGCCCGTGGCCCTGACAGAACTGCTCATAAGATGGTCGGAGATCCGGACGGGCGCCGGCGCTGAAGCGACTCCACGCCGTCTCGAACACGCGAAGCTTGAACGGAACGACCTTCTCATATTCGACGGCGGTCGGCGAAAACGCATGGCCCGCGCAATCGGCCGCCCCAAGAGTTCGTCCTCGATCAGGCCGTCCGGGCTGATCAGCAGCTCATTGCCCGCGAACGACGACAGGCACTGATACGGTGAATCGGCATACCCCGTCGGTCCCAGCGGCAGCGATTGCCACCAGCTCTGCCCGGCCTCGTGAAGGCGATCCACCCATCCGAACGCACCCGGTCCGAGATCGCCGATGCCGTAGGCGGAAGGGAGCGATGTGATATGCAGCAGCACACCCGAAGCGCGATATCCTGGCGGAAAGGGAGGGATGCCCGCGCCCCGGTCGGTCATGCGGAGGATCCCATGGCGCTGTCGACGATGGCGCGAGCCTCGGCCACGATGGTGTCCAGGTGTGACTGGTCGACGATGCTTTCGGCGTAGATCTTGTAGAGGTTCTCGGTGCCCGAGGGCCGGGCCGCGAACCAGCCGCGTTGAGCCACGACCTTCAGGCCGCCGATCGGGGCGCCATTGCCCGGGGCGCGAGTCAGTTTGGTGATGATCGGATCGCCGGCGATCGTCGACGCCTCGACGGCCTCCGGCGACAGTCTCGCCAGCTTGGCCTTCTGCGCCGGCGTCGCCGGCGCGTCGATGCGCGTGTAGTACGGCACGCCGAACTCCGCCGTGAGCTCACCATAGTGCTCGCCCGGATCCTTGCCCGTGCGCGCGGTGATCTCGGCGGCGAGCAGATCCATGATCAGACCGTCCTTGTCGGTGGTCCAGACGGTGCCGTCGTGACAGAGGAAGCTCGCCCCGGCGCTCTCCTCGCCTCCGAAGCAGTACGATCCGTCGAGCAGCCCGGGGACGAGGGATTGGCTGGGCGGTGCTCAATCGCGACGCCAGCTATCTCGACGAGCTTCGCAAATCCACAAGCGCGCCGATGTTCGGCATAAGTTCTGACCACGGCGAGATTGGCAGGCTGCAAGGGCGCCAACTCGCGGCCCTGCTGCCCAAAGGCGGCGCGGTCCTTTATATACAAGGCCCATCGGAAAATTCCGCGGCCAAAGAACGCACCGCTGGGATGCAGGAGACCAAGCCGGTGAACATTCAAGCGGTGATGCTCAAGGCGCAATGGACCGAGGAGAGTTCGCTGCGCGCCGTGCGCTCCTGGCTGAAGCTCACGACTTCGCAGAAATCGACCATCGACGTCGTAGCCGCTCAGGATGATTCGATGGCCATGGGAGCGCGAAAGGCCTTCCAGGAATTGACCAACGAAGTGGAACGCGACCGCTGGCTGAAACTTCCCTTCATCGGGTGCGACGGCCTGCCCAACACGGGCCAGGCCTGGGTAAAAAGCGGCCAGCTAGCCGCCACCATATTCGTTCCTCCCAACACCGGGCAGGCCATCGAAATGATCGTGGACGCCCTTCGCAATCGCAAGCAGCTTCCGGTGCGCGTGCTGGTCGCGCCACGTTCCATCCCCGCGCTGAACGCCTTAACGCCGCGCCGCCCCGTTTAGCCAGCAACGAGGGCCGAGAGCGCGGGTTTAGGGCCGGCGTTTTAGACCAGCGCTACCCTGCTCGGTGGCTCTCGGCGGCACCCGTCTTCTTCTCCGACAAAAGCGGCGTATAATGCCGCGGGCAGTTTTACTTCAGGTTGTTTGCCATCGCGGAGGGAAAAAACAGATGAACAGCGGACGCAAAAGCGCGGGCGTCGACCGCAGGCAGTTCCTCGCGGCAACCACGGGGAGCTTGCTCGCTGCAACGGGAGGGTCCCTCCTCGCCGCGGCGGTTCCAGGTTCCTCGGCAAGGAATTCCGGCTCGAATCCTGGTTCGGATCATGGCTCGGAATTTTCCGGTGGACTACTGAATTCCCAGACCGCGGAGCGCCCTCGTGGGGCTGACAAGTCTGTGCGCAAGATTCCTATCGGCGTCTTCGATCCGGTGTACGGCAAAATGCCGCTGGACCAAATGCTCGACACGGTGAGCGCGCTGGGACTGGAAGCGATGGAAATTGGTACGGGCGGCTACCCGAACAACCTGCATTGCCCGCTCGACGAACTGATTGAGGATACGGCGAAGGCGAAGGCTTGGAAGAAAAAATTCGAGGACAAAGGAATTCAGGTGGCGACTTTGAGTTGCCACGGGAATCCGGTGCATCCGGATGCGAAGCACGCGGCGAAGGACGCAGACACGTTTCGTAAAACGGTGCGGCTCGCGCAAATTCTGGACATCAAAGTGATCGTGACATTTTCCGGATGCCCCAGCGGCACGCCGACCGACGCGCAGCCCAACTGGATTACCTATCGCTGGCCGCCTGAATATGGAGAAATGCTGGATTGGCAGTGGAAAGAAAAGATTATTCCCTACTGGAAAGAGGCCGCGAAATTCGCGCGCGATCACGGAATTCGCAGGATCGCTCTGGAAATGCACCCGAATTTTGTGGTGTACAATCCACGAACGCTGATGAAGCTACGAGAAGCTGTTGGCGAAGAGATTGGCGCGAATAACGATCTAAGCCATCTGTTCTGGCAGGGCTGCGATCCGGTGGAAGTGATTCATTTCCTCGGCAAGCAGGGCGCGATCTACCACGCGCACATGAAGGACACCGTGATGTTCCCGGGTAACGTGGCGAAGTACGGCGTGCTGAATTTTGCGCCGGATGTTGCGAGCCTGCCGGAAGCATCTGAAACGTTTCGCGCGGTGGGATATGGACACGGCGCGGCGCTGTGGAAGTCGATCGTGCAGGCGTACATGGATATCGGTTACGAAGGCATCCTTAGTATTGAAAATGAGGATCCCATTCTGGCGGGACCCGTAGGCGTCGAGCGGGCGGCGTGGGTCTTGAAGAATGTGCGCAACGAATTGCTCGGCACGTGATGGAAACGAAAGAGTCCGTGGCACAGCCATTCCTGGCTGTGCGCGTAAGACAAAGCAACATTGATGGCGTAGCGCTGGAATCGGGGAGCCGCTGAATGGCGCAGGTGATTCGTTCGCCGAAGACGTACGATGTGATCGTAGTGGGTTCCGGCGCCGGTGGCGGGATGGCGGCGAAGATCCTGACCGAAGGCGGCCTGAACGTGGCGATGCTGGAGGCTGGGCCGGCGGTTCATCCGGAAAAAGACTTCAAGATGTTTATGTGGCCGTACGAGTTGCCGCACCGTGGAATTGGAGTCGGCGGGCGCGCAGCAGAGAATTTCGGGGAGTTTCTGGCGCCGAACGGTGCCTGGGAGATTGAAGGGGAGCCTTACACGTCCGCGCCCGGATCGGATTTTCGGTGGTTTCGTTCGCGGATTGTGGGCGGACGCACCAATCACTGGGGGCGAATCGCGCTGCGGTTTTCTCCAATCGATTTCAAATCGTACACGCGCGATGGACTTGGCGCGGATTGGCCCATCAGCTACGACGATATCGCGCCGTATTACGATAAGGTGGAAGGCTACATCGGCGTGTTTGGGACGAAAGAGAATGTTTCGAGCGCGCCGGATGGCGTTTTCCTGCCTCCACCCAAGCCGCGCTGCACCGAATTGATCGTCAAGAAGGCCTGCGACAAGCTCAACATTATCTGCATTCCATCGCGGCTGGCGATTCTCACAAAATCCGTAAATGGGCGCCTGCCTTGCCACTATTGCGGGCAATGCGGGCGGGGATGCACTACGGCGTCGAATTTCAGCTCGAGCCAGGTGCTGATTCCGCCGGCGATGGCGACCGGCAAATTGACCTTGATCACCGACGCGATGGCGCGCGAGGTGCTGGTCGGCGCGGATGGAAAAGTGCAAGGCGTGTCGTACATCGACAAGGCTACGCGCTCCGAAAAGCGCATCAACGCGCGCGCGGTGGTGCTGGCGGCTAGTGCGTGCGAGTCGGCGCGGCTGCTGCTTAACTCGAAGTCGCCGTCGTTTCCGGATGGTTTAGCGAATTCGTCCGGAACCGTGGGGAAATATTTGATGGATTCGGTGGGCAGCGGCGGCGAAGGATATTTTCCGCAGCTTGAGAAGATGACGCCTCATAACCACGACGGCACCGGCGGGATGCACATGTACATGCCGTGGTGGAAGTTCGATCGCAAAAATGATTTTCCGCGCGGCTACCATATTGAATTTGGCGGCGGCCGCGATTTGCCGAACGTCGGAATGTTTGACGATCTTTGCCATCGCGAAGAAGGATACGGCGTGGAACTGAAACGGAAAGCCCGCAAGGACTACGGCACGACCATCGGGTTCGCCGGGCGCGGGGAGATGATTCCGAATCCGGATACTTATTGCGAGATCGATCCGGATGTCGTGGACGAATTCGGCATCCCGGTGCTGCGGTTCCATTTCAAGTGGTCGGATTACGAATTGCGGCAGGCGAAGGATATGCAGGAAACGTTTCGGGCGATCGTGGAGATGGCCGGCGGGCAGTACTTGACGAAGGCGCCCATCGAGGGGCCTCGGGCCTTCGGGATTGACCTGGGGGGAAAGATCATTCACGAAGTGGGGACGGCGCGAATGGGGGCTGATCCGAAGACGTCGGTGTTGAATGGGTATTGCCAGGCGCACGATGTAAAGAATCTCTTTGTTACGGATGGGGCGTCTTTGGTTACGAATCCAGACAAGAATCCTACCTTGACGATTATGGCGCTGTCCTGGCGGACTTCCGAGTACTTATTGAGTGAGGCGGGTAAGGGCAACATCTAAGACGTAAAGATAACGCAGAGACGCAGAGGGCGCGGAGATTCGCCGAGAAGTGGAAGAGCAGCGGAATTTACTATAGAGGGCGCGGGGTACACGGAGAAGAGGATGGGATTGCGGGGAGTTTCGCGACGGGATGTTTTGAGGTCGCTGGCGGTTGGGGCGGCGGCTGGGTCGGTGTTGCAGATGATTCCGGCGCAGGCGGCGGAGTATGCGCATGGGCTCGTACAGAAGGAGAAGGCTGCTTCGGCTGCGGGCAAGTATGTGCCTAAGTATTTTTCGGCGCACCAGTATGAAACGCTGACTTCTTTGTGCGACACGATTATTCCCAAGGATGAGCGCTCCGGCGGAGCGGTGGAAGCCGGGGCGCCGGAGTTTATCGATCTCTTGACCAGCGAGAATGAAAAGTTCCAGACGCAGCTCGGTGGCGGATTGATGTGGCTCGATAATTTCTGCGTGGATCGTTACGGGAAGTTGTATCTAGAGAGCACACCCGAACAGCGGAAAGAGGTTTTGGACCTGATCGCCTACCGAAAGAATGCGAAGGGCAATCCGGGTCTTAGCTCGGGCGTCGCGTTCTTCTCCATCCTTCGTAACATGACTTGCGACGGATTCTATACCAGCAAAATCGGCATCGCCGATCTTCAATATATTGGGAATACTTCGTTGCACGAGTTTCCGGGTTGTCCGCCGGCACCGGAAACCAGAAGTTAGACGGTATGAAGGCTCGGGATCGGAGCTTGCCTGATTATCGCGACGCCGCGCCGAAAAATCAGACCTCAGCGGCTGAAGCCGGGTTGAAGGTCGAGTAATTGCGGCACGGCTAAAGCCGTGCCCTGACGTATGCGCGGACCGCAGCGCTGGGCTAAAGCCCGGCGCCTACATAGGTATGCCGGGGTTGACGGGGACACAGACAGGAGTGTCTGTGCTACCAGACGCGGCAGACTTTTTCTGGGGCCTTCCCCCACGGTGAGTTTGCCGTTGAGACACCTTTTGTTGCGATGCTGGTGTGGTTTATTGGTGGCGCATTATGGCTATGGGATGGGGTGGATTTTTCCAATGCGAAAACAATTCGCGAGATTGACTTGCCAGGACGCGGAGGTTCGCGGAGATGGGCATTCAGATTCGGCTAGCAACGCCTGGGGATGTGCCGGTTTTGCGGGAGTTGATTGAGGCTTCTGTGCGGGAATTGCAGGCTGAGGATTATACCGTGGCGCAGAGGGAGGCAGCGCTGCGGACTGTTTTTGGCGTGGATAGTCAGTTGATTGCCGATGGGACCTATCTTGTGGCCGAAGAGTGTGGTGCTGCGGATACTGTTGCGCTTGGGTTGCATGGAACACAGACCGGAGTGTCTGTGCTACCTCGGATTGCTGGTTGTGGGGGGTGGAGTAAGCGGAAGACGCTTTATGGAGGAGATCGTTGGACGCAGCGGGAGGATTCGTTGCTGGATCCGGAGAAAGATGCGGCTAAGATTCGGGCTTTTTTTGTGCATCCTGCGTGGGCGCGGCGTGGGGTGGGGACGCTGATCTTGGAGGCTTGCGAGACGGCGGCGCGGGAGGCGGGCTTTCGGCGGTACGAGATGGGGGCGACTTTGACGGGGGCAAAATTGTTCGGGGTTAAGGGATATGTGGCGGTGAAGCGGATTACGGTGCCTTTGGATCGTGGGGAGTCATTGCCTGTGATTCATATGGAGAAGGACGGAAGATCAAGTGGGGCAGTAACAGCGGCTGAAACACCCGCGTGAGGCCTGGGCGTTTGGGGCGCAGGAATCCTGGGCCCCTACAAGGGCGGAAGTTAGAACTGGAGTTTGGAGAGATAGTCGTAGCTGGCTTGGGGGTCGGCTAGGGATTTGGCTGCGTCGTTTTCTACGAAGTAGTGTTCGATCCCGGCTTTGCTGGAGTGGGCGAAGATATCTTTCCAGTCGATGGAGCCGCTGCCGACGTTTGCCAGGTGGCCGGCTACGGGGTGGCCCACGGCGCCCTCATAATCGGTCGAGGCGGAGCCATCTTTGCTCCAGTCTTTCACGTGAACGAGCGGGAAGCGGCCGGGGTATTTGTTGAAATAGGCGATGGGATCCTGGCCACCGACAGTGATCCAGCAAAGATCCATTTCGACTTTTACGAACTTGGGGTCGGTTTGCGTCAGGAGGTAATCGAAGGGGAGCTTTCCATCGAGGCCATCCACTTTTTCAAATTCGAAGGAATGGTTGTGGTAGGCGAATTGGATGCCGGCTTTTTTCGTGGCTTCGCCAACCTTGTTGCAGGATTCGGCGAGGAGCTTGTAGCCGTCGGCGGTGCGCGATTTTGCGTCGAGATAGGGGCAGACTAAAAATTTCTGGCCGATGATGTTTGCGCCGTCGATGATCTCCTGCAAATTCGTTTCGAGGGCCAGCGTTTTCTCTGCGGCGTTTGGCGGTGGTTGCATGGGATGGTGCGCGGACGGCGAGGTGAGGCCGGTCGAATCGAGAAGGGCGCGGACTTCCTTGGGAGACTTTCCGTAATAGCCGGCGAATTCGACTTCTTTGTAGCCAATCTTGGCGACGCCCGCGACGGTGCCGTCGAAGTCTTGCTTCATGAGATTGCGGACCGTGTAGAGCTGCAGACCTACGCGATCGATGTGATGGACGGCAGCAGCGGCCGATGTGGGGCGTGCGACCGCGCTGATAATGGCGGTGGCGATGGATGATTCGATGAAGGTTCGTCGGTTCATGGCGGGAGAGAGTGTACTCCTTTCGGGGCTTGCGCGGGAGTGGGAGCGAAAAAAAAGGCGGCTCTCTTGCGAGAGCCGCCTTCGTTATGGGGTGTAGTTGGTTAGAAGTAAAAGCGCAAGCCGAATTGCATGCGGCGTGGCGCATGCGCGCCGGTCAGGTGCAGAAAGTTGGAGCTGTCGAGGTTCGCGCCCGGGGTGGCAGTGTCCATGGCGATCCCGTTTGTACCTTCGGATTGGTTGTTAATTTGGTCGAATTGGGTGTGATTGAACATGTTGAACATTTCCCATTTGAAGTCGAAGCCCATGCGTTCGGTGATGGCGAAACGCTTGGAAAGGCCGGCGTCAAAGTTCAAGCGGCCGGGGTAGTTCAACGTGTTACGCCCGACGTTGCCAAAGGTGAGCCCGGTCGGGAGTCCGAAAGCCCCGGGATTGTAGATGACTGGCCCGCGGACGTCGGGGAACTCCCTCTGCGGTATGCTGGCCCGAGGGTCGCCGACGAGATCGGGGCGCGAGCCGGTGCCTACGCCGTTGCCGACGCCTGCGTTGTCGCCGTAAGTGGTGCCGTTGGTCACGCTAAAAGGAAGGCCAGCCTGGGCGACGGTGATGCCGGATACCTGCCACCCGCCAAGCAGTGTGTGCGTCAGGCCGGACGTCTTGAAGAAAGGCAAGCCGTAGACGTAGCTGACGGTCAGGTTATGACGCATGTCGAATGTGGAACTGGCGCGATTGGCGGCAATGTCGTACGCGTTCACAAAGGCGGTATCGCTGCGGTCGGAGGAATCGTCGATGGAATGGCTGTAGGTATAAGCCATGCTCAGAGTCAAATCGCCTACGGTACGTTGCGCGCCGACCTGGAGGGCGTGGTAGACGGAGTTGGCTTGGTTATAGAGCTTCGTAATATTGCTGAAGCCTGGGAAAGCAGTGCGGAGCCCGTCAGCGCTGTTGCCGCAGGCAACCCACAGATTTGGCAACGCTGCGGCTGGCACGGGAGTGCCGTTACCGAGCGTGGCGGAAGTGGGGAGACCGGCGGCGTTGGTGGTAAAGTTTGCGCAATCCGCGCCGCCCGGATCAATCGGCGTTCCCGGTGCGAAGGGGTTGCTAGCCGCCGGGACCGGCAAGAGTTGGTTGGCGTTGTTCACCAGGGTCAAGTGGGTGCCCTTGCTGCCCACGTAGGCTACCGAGAGAACTACGTGAGATGGAAGTTCTTTCTGAACGTTTAGGTTCCACTGCTGCACGTAGGGCCAGATGGCCTTGTTGGGAATGGAATTAACCGACAATGGAAAGAGTAGTCCGCCACCACCGATATTGCCGTATCCCACGACGTTAGCCTGCGTCGAGGTGAGCGCGACCGGCGGTGAATTTTCCAGAGATTCGGTATTACCTTCATTGCCGTTGGTGTGTTCGAAGAAAACGCCGTAGCCGCCACGGATGGCCATCTTGCCGTCACCCTTGGGGTCCCAGGCGAAGCCCAAGCGGGGAGCGGGGTTAAAGAGGTGGCCCGACAAACAGCCGGCGTTTGAGGATGGGCCGACGGTGGCCGCTGAGAAACCCGGGACGACGTAGGTTCCTCCCTTACCGCCGCACTGGATAATGCCGTTGAGCGGATTGCCGGTGCCAGGTGTGAGGGCTCCTGCGCTGCCGGTTGCGTTTCCGTTGTAGTCGATCACGGGAGAGGCGCCCGCGACAAAGGCGGTGGGTTCGAAGTTAAAGGCATCCTGATAGCGCTCACGGTACGTACCAAAGAGACTCACACGCAAGCCGAGGTTGAGGGTTAATTTCTTAGTGACGCGCCAGTCGTCCTGGAAGTAGGGCTCGAAGATCTTGTAGCGGTTGTAGATACTTAACGGTAGCGTTGGACTGCTTGTAGCTGGCGATATTTCCCATCAGCAAATCCGCGAAAGAGTTACCCGTGCTGATAGGGGATGAGGTGTCAAAAGTCAGCAGGCCCTGAACATCGACGCTATTGTCTTCATTCTTTTGCGCGGCGGCGAAATAAGCGCCGAACTGAAGGGTGTGAGTGCGAACGATTTTAGTCACATTGTCGCGGTAGGTGTACGTGGGATTGGCGTTGTTCCAGGGGAAGTACCCGGTGCTCTTGGCCGAAGCTGCCGCCATACGCAGTGTTGGATTGCAGCTGAATGGCCGGCAGCTTGCCGCCGAAGCCGTTGTCGAAGAGCGTGCCCATCGCAAACCCGGCGGGAAGCGGTGGGGCATTCACGATATTAAGAAAAATGTGATCCGCGGTGTAGCTAGCGACGAATTCGTTTAACAGGGTAGGCGTCACATTCGCGGTGAGGCGCGCCACAAAGCTCGATCCCGGGCCGACGAAGTTGGTATTGATGTTGTTGAAGCTGGAAGTTCCCACGCCCCAAAGCGGATTAGCGACGACCGTTGACCAGGAATCGTGGATGTAGCGGAACGTCAAGCGGTATTGTCAGTGATGTTGTGATCGACGCGGACTAGCTCTTCGCGCCAAGTGGTCGGGAGCGAGACCGTCTGAGCGAGACGAAGGGAAGCCGGCATTCGTGCTGTCGGGCGTGGGGATCGAGCGCTTCAAGCGCTTGTCCAACGGCGCTAATGGGCACCGCCGCGGGATTCGGAACGTTCGGACAATCCTTCCCCGGGCACAGGTCTGAAAATCGCCGCCGCGCTCGGCAACGGATGGAACGTTTCGAGTAATCGCGTTGGGGTTCTTCTCTCTACGCCATTCCTGAGAAAAGAAGAAGAAAGTCTTTCTCTTGTCGGCGTTGTAGTGGTCGCGGAATGTATATAGGGCCGCCGATGGTATAGCCGAAGTCGTGCTTCTTGTACGGCGGGTCGGGGTCGCCTGGTTCGCCGCCGGATTCCCATGGTTTCGCGTTGAAGAAGTCATTGCGCAGGTATTCGAAGACGCTGCCATGGAAGGACTTGCTCGCCGGACTTGGTCTCGACTTCGATGGTGCCGGAGCCGTTGCGGCCATACTGCGCGCCGTAGGTGGAAGTCAACACCTTGAATTCGGCGATCGCTTCGATGTTTGGATAGACGTTCAGCGTGGAATTGCTGCCGTTGTCCATGTTGTCGCCGCCGTCCAACTCCCAGTTGTTGTACTCGGTGCGGCCGCCATTCATGCTGTACGCGACGTTACCGTTAACGCCGACGGTGCCTTCATCCTGGTTGGTCTGGCTTACGACGCCCGGAGTGAGGGTCACGAGCTGGGTGAAATTGCGGCCATTCAGCTCCAACTGGTTGACTTGTTTGCCGCTGATCGTGGTGCCGATTTCCGAGGAGGCGGTCTCGACCTGAGCGACGCTCTCGCCGGTGACAACCACCTCTTCGGAAACGGAGCCGACGGTTAGTTGCACGTCCACACGGATCTTCTGCGCGACGTCCAACACCACGCCATGAGCGGTGTACTTCTGAAAGCCTTTCGCGGATACGCTGAGGTCGTAGCTGGCGCCCGGCAAGCCGGCGGCGACGTAAGCGCCGTCACTATTCGAGACGGTGGAGCGAGTCAGGCTTCCGGCAGTGCTGGTGATGGTGACTTCGGCGCGGCAACGGCTGCGCCGCTCTTGTCCGAGACGGTGCCGCTGATGGAGCCGGTGTCTTGCGCGCTTGCGAGAAACGGAAGACACAAGACTAGAATCGCGCAAAAAAGAATTCGCAGGGCCGTGCAGTTGCTGATGTAATAAGGGGAACCACCATTGCGACGCAGATGAGAATATCCCTTCACTTTAAGTACCTCCGGTAGTTCTAAGTTGAAAGCTTGGAAACGTGAGGAAGAAACGCCTGCCGTCGCGCGCAACACCGCGTCGCCACTCGCCGGAGACAATTCATCGAGTACAGCCCCCACCACTCGACCGGAACAGCAAGCACCCACCTGGCTATTAAAACGAGTTAATACGGCATTCCTGCGTGGCTGTCAAGCACGATTTTTTGCATTGGTCCCATCAAGATAACGAGGGGAGTGCGAATTTTTGGGGCTGGTTGACCCGGAAAACGGCCGTAATTGTCAGAAGCGGCTTGAATTCAGGCGTTCAGGACGGGACACTACGTGTATGAATTCGAGGATTTCCACAGGACTGGCGAGTTCCTTTTTTCTGCTGCCCCTGGCAATTTGCGCTCCGGCATCTGCAAACGGGGCCGGAGGAGGTCCGCGCTCGCCGGCGGAAACTCAAGAGGCAGCGCCCTCGGTCGCAAGCGCTCATGTTGATCCGCAAGCGTGGTTTGCCAAGGGCCAAGCTTCGTTGAACCGAGGGGATCTGGATGGTGCGGAGGCTGCGTTTCGCCACGTGATCGCCGCGGATCCCCTGGCGGGGGCGGCCTATTCAAACCTGGGAGTGATTGCGATGCGTCGCGAAAACTGGGACCGCGCGCTGACGCTGCTACAGAAAGCGGAAAAGCTCGAGCCGGCCATGCCGGGAATACGGCTAAACATCGGGTTGGTCAAGTATCGACGCGGCGACTATTCGGGAGCCGTGGCGCCGCTGGCGTCTGTCGTTCGGGACCAGCCGAACTCTTTCCAGGCGCGCTATCTGCTGGGGCTTTGCTACGTGTTCACCGTGCATTACGCCGAGGCGGTTTCCGTTTTGGAGCCGCTCTGGGCGCAGGCTTCCGACAATTTCATGTACCTCTATGTTTTGGGAATCGCGGCGCACAATGCCGGTCAGAAGGAACTCGACGAGAAGGCCTTGGCGCGCCTGGTGGACGTGGGCCGCGACAACCCGGAGTTTCATCTCATTTTGGGCAAGGCATATCTGAACCGTGAGGAACCCGACAAGGCCCTCGTGGAGTTGCAGCGCGCCGAGAGCGTGAATCCGGACATGCCGTTCCTGCACTTTGGACTCGGGATCGCGTATATGCGCGTCAACGACAACGAGCGTGCGGAAGCGGAATTTCGCAAAGAGATCGCGATTGATCCGGGTTCGGCTGATATTTACGAGCAGTTGGGCGAGTTTTATTTGAAAGTGGGAAGGGATGCGGAAGCCCAGATGGAGTTTGAGGAGGCGTTGCGGTGCAACCCGAGGATGCCCGGGTCGCTGTTCGGATTGGCTAAGATCCATGTGCGGCAGGATAAGTATGAACAGGCACTGCCGGAGATTGATCGAGCGGTACGACTTGCGCCGGATAGCCAGAACGTACACTTCATGCGCGGGCGGATTCTGATGAAACTGGGACGACGCGGAGGAGGCCCAGAAGGAGATGATCGCTGCCAAGGCGTTGATTGATACTTCGCACGATAAGGAAAAGGAGCCTGGCGCGATGGACGAAGATCGCGTGCGGAATCCGGAGCTGGCGCAGCCTCCGCAATAGCGTGGGGCCTTAGATTGGTGGACGCGCGCGATCAGGCGAGTTCTTCGGGGCGTCGGTTGCCTTTTTGGGCCGCGGGTTGCGCCAAGCCGCATCGGCCGGGCGGGGCAGGCCCCGCCCCTACGACGGAAATTTAAGCGGTGGGGCTTGCCACGGGCCGCGAGCTTGTTCGATGCGTTCGGCAACTGCCAGCACTAGTTCTTCTTCGTGCGGGCGTCCAATCACTTGCACTCCGATGGGCAAACCTTCCAGGGAAATTCCGACGGGAACGGAGGCGCCTGGACAACCTGCAAGGTTCAGCCACTGCGAATGGCGCATGGATGTGCGATAGCAGTGCGGGGAGTCTGGGTGATACGTTCCTTCGCCGTGACGAAATGCGGGGGACGTGGAAACCGGGGAGAGCAGGATGGGGACGTCCTGCAATTGCCTGAGGATTTCGGCGCGGATGTTGTCGCGAGCAGCGCAGGCGGAAAAGAGTGAGTCGAGCGTAATAGGGCTTTCGGGCGCGGCGTAGTCGAGATACTCGCGGAGAATCGGGCTGAGTTGTTCTTCGTGGCCTTCGACCGTTGGACCGAACAGATGCGCGACGACCGGCCCGAAGAAAAACCACCAGAGGTCGAGGGCTCGATCGAGTCCGGAGAGTTGAAACGAGTTCGACGGAAAATCCCTCGTCCGCCAGGAGGGCCGCCGCCTTTTGCACGGCCGCCTCTGTTTCCGGAGAAGCTTTGGGAAGCGCGCTGCTCTCCAGCAGACCGACGCGTAGACCTTTCAACCGCGTGCTGCCATTCATGTTTGAAAGCGGCACCGGCGCTGACAAGGCGTCGCCGGGATCGGGTCCCGCCAATACTTGGAACAGAGCGCGGACATCGGCGATCGTTCGCGCCATCGGTCCTACGACGCCGAGCCAGGAGAGTAAACCCTCACCCGGCGGAAAATGTCCGGTCGACGGCACGCGACCTGGAGTGGGCTTTAATCCACAGATGCCCGAAAAATGTGCTGGAACGCGGATGGAGCCGCCGCCATCGCTTCCGACTCCGCCGAATGAGCATCCGGAGGCAATCGCGGCTGCTTCACCGCCGCTGGAGCCGCCCGCGCTTCGCGAGAGATCCCAAGGGTTGCTGGTTTTTCCGATTAGCAGGTTATCGCTCTCGTAGGCCATCAGGAATTCGGGGGTATTCGTATTGCCGAGGATGATCGCGCCGGCCGCACGTAGGCGTGCTACCAACGGCGCATCGTGTTGCGCCACGTAGTCTTTGCGGAGCAGCGAGCCAGCCGGGCAACGCAATCCTGCCACGTCGATGTTGCCTTTAATGGTGACCGGCACGCCGTGGAGCGCGCCGAGCGCGTCGTTCCGCGTTATCGCGGAGTCCGCCCTCCTCGCTTGTGCCCTGGCGCCTTCCGCGTCGAGGTTCGCAAATGCGCGCAGCTTCGGGTCGAGCGTGACAATTCGTTCGAGGGTCGTCTCGACAAGTTCCGTGATCGAAATTGCTCGCGTGCGAATGGCCGCTGTAGTGTCTGAAATCGTCGAAAAGGGCGAAAAGTTCATAGATTTTGCCTGGCGAATCTACGTCTCGAAGCTGCGGCGGTCAAGTCTCGCAGATCATGCGTGCTTCAGCGAAATGAATTGACGGTTCGGTGAGGAGCCGGGAGAATTAAGCGGATACTCCGTCGCCGAGTGCCATCGAGTGCTTTATTCGCGACTAAAGAAAGACCTTGCCGATGCCAAGATCCATCCCGCGCACGAGTTTGTTCGTGATCGCATGCATTTTATCGATTTGTGCCGTCGCTACGTTCGCATTGCGCTCCCGATCCGCGCGCGCTCAGGAAGCGCCTTCCGCCAAATCGACCGCCACGCAGAACACGGCCGCCGGCGCGACGGACGCGCTGCGGTTCAATACGCTGGGCGTTGCTTATATGAATCAGCAGAAATTTGCAGATGCTCAGAAGAAATTTGAGCAGGCGCTGACCGCCGATCCAAAGTTCGCCGTCGCCCGCCTCAACCTGGGCGTGGCGCTACTCAGCCAGCAAAAACTTGAAGCGGCCCGCGCGGCCCTCGAGGAAGCTGCTCGCCAGCTTCCGCAAGATCCGTACGCCTGGTACAACCTCGGACTTGTATATAAGGATGCCAGCGAAACGGAAAAGGGCATTGCCGCTTTCCAGCACGTCACGGAACTTACGCCTGAAGCGGACGGCTTTTATTTTGTCGGCTATTTACAATCACAGGCGCAGCGCTACGATGATGCCATCGCCGCTTTTCAGAAAGCGCTCGCTGCCTATCCATTTCATGCGTCGGCAGAGTTCGGACTTGCCCGCGCGTATCAACGGAAAGGTGACGCGGCTGCCGCGCGCGAGCACCTGGCTCGATTTCAGAAAATTACAACGGAGCATTTGGGTACTCCATTCGGCGCTGGCTATGGAGATCAAGGGCGCTACTCACTCGCGGAACTCGCGCGCAGCCCGATAGCGTCCGCCCCCGCCGCGATCAAGGTGGCGTTCCAGGAGCAGCCCGTCGTCGCAGCTCCTGCGAGCGGCGGAGCCACACCGCCGGGACCAAGTGCGGGAGCCTGCTTCATCGATTACGACGGCGACGGCAAGCCCGATCTCTTCCTGGTAAGCGCGACGGCTGATGGAACGAGCCGATTACTCCACAATCTTGGCGGCGGGCGCTTCGCGGATGTCACGATGGCGGCGGGCCTCGATCTGCGAGGCAGCGGTCTGGGCTGTGCCGCCGGCGATTTCGACAACGATGGCCACGCCGATCTTGCGGTCTGCATGAGCGATGGCGTTCACCTCCTGCACAACAAGGGAAACGGCAAGTTTGAGGACGTTACCGAAGCGGTGGGTATTCGCCGCGAAAAAGGTTGCGTCGGCGTGACCTTCGTCGATTACGATCACGACGGCGACCTCGATCTGTACATAACCACACAGCCCACGGCCTCCGGGGCATCCGAAACAAAAGCTCACAACACTCCCTGGCGTAACAACGGCAACAGCACCTTCACCGACGTCTCAGCAGAGACCGGCCTCAATTTCGACGCGACCGGTGCCGGGCTCGTCACCACCGATTTCAACAACGATCGCGCCATCGATTTTGTGTTCGCGGGAGGATCGGCGGGCGCCTCGATTTACTTGAACCCGCG
Source organism: uncultured Acidobacteriota bacterium (assembly GCA_963810355.1). GTDB lineage: Bacteria > Acidobacteriota > Terriglobia > Acidiferrales > UBA7541 > Acidiferrum. The sequence continues at coordinate 120,936 of CAWENU010000016.1, read as the reverse complement.
CGAGGGGAAATTCACGTCCTCTGCCGCGATCGACTTCAAGAAGGAAAATCTTCCGCCAGCGGTCGGCGTGATCGCTTTCGACTTCGACAAAGATGGCTGGATGGATTTGGCTTTCACCCACGCAGGCGCGCCCGGAGTTAGTTTGTGGCGCAACGTCGAGGGCAAACGGCTCGAGCGTGTGAAGTTGCCTGACGTGCCGTGGGAACGCGGCTGGGGACTTTCCGCGATTGATTACGACAATGACGGCTGGCTCGATCTAGTCGCGGTAGGGGAAACTGCGAGCGGTGGGGAGTTACGCTTGCTCCGGAATCTCGGCACCAGCGGCTGGGCGGATGTAACGAAAGATGTGCATCTGGATGTTGTGAAGCTGACGCAGCCACGAGCCATTGCTGTTGCTGACGTTGCGGGTGACGGCAATCCCGATCTGATCGTCACGCAGTTGGGTGGGGCTCCACTTTTGCTTCGCGGCGAAGGCGCCACGCAACACTCATGGATGCGCATCGACTTGAAGGCGCTCAACGACAACAAGAGCGCGATCGGCACAAAAGTTGAACTATACGCGGGAGCTCTTTATCAAAAGTGGGAAATGGCGGGCGCGTCTGGCTATCTCGGCCAAAACGCACCGTCGATTCTCGCCGGACTTGACACCGAGAAGAACGCGGAAGTCGTGCGCCTGTTGTGGCCCACCGGCGTACCCCAGGACGAAATCAATCTCGCGGCGAAAAAGGAGCAGAGCATCGCGGAGCTGGATCGCCGCGGCAGCTCCTGCCCAGTTCTATTTTCCTGGAATGGCCGCGAATTTGAATTCATCGCGGACATGATTGGTCCCGGCGTTGTCGGCCATTGGATCGCACCGGGTGAACGCGATGTTCCCGATCCCGATGAATATTTAAAGGTCGATGCGCGCAGTGTTCGTCCTCGCGACGGTCTCCTCAGCTTCCGCTTCATGGAGCCGATGGAGGAAACCGTTTATCTCGATCAAGTTCGACTTCTGGCCATCGATCATCCAGCGGCGTACGACGTTTACCCGAACGAAAGATTTGTCAGCGCCCCGCCTTTTCCGGAATTCCGTGTCATCGCTAGCAAAGACGCTCGTGTGCCGGTGGGTGCATGGGATGATCGTGGCAAGGATGTGCTGGCTCTGATTGCCAAGCGCGATCGTAGGTACGTCACCGGTTTCGAAGAGTTGCCCTTCGCCGGCTTCGCGAAGCTTCACTACCTTGAGCTCGATCTCGGCACCTGGGACGTGAACAAGCCGCTCCGCCTGATCCTCGACGGCTACACCGACTATTTCACCGCGACCTCCATGTATTCCGCCGATCAAGCGGGCATTAAGGTGATTGCGCCTTATGTCGAAGCGCAGGACGCTCACGGAAAATGGATCCGCGTGGTCGACGACATGGGCTTCCCTGCGGGTCTCGAACGAACGATGGTTACGGACTTGACTGGAAAGCTGCCGCATGGGACGCGGCGCATTCGCATCGTCAACAATTTGAAAATCTACTGGGACGCGATTCGTATCGACCAGACTCCCGATGCGCGTGACGTGTGGGTCGCGGAAGTCCCGCTCGCAAACGCCGCACTTGAGTATCTGGGATATCCACGCGAGACCCGGCTGACGCCCGCAAGCGATACCACCTACTCGTACACGCAGCGCAGTATGACCGGTCCATACGCGCACGCCGCCGGCAATTACACGCGTTACGGAGATGTGCACGACTTGCTAGGCCGCTCCGATGACCGTTTTGTGGTTTTTGGCTCCGGCGAAGGCGTGAAGCTCGATTTCGATCCGCGCAAGCTTGCAGCGTTGCCGGCTGGCTGGGTGCGCGATTACTTCTTTTATGCCGACGGCTTCGAGAAAGATCTGGACTTCTACGCGGCGCACGCCTTTACGGTCGAACCACTCCCGCGCCATTCATTGCTTTCTTATCCCTATCCTGTGGGCAAAGACTATCCTGCTGACGCCGAACACCAGCAGTATCAGTTGGATTACAACACGAGGCAGCGCTCCGACCGGCTTCCGCCGGATCTGCGTTACCACTATTCACCAAAATAAACGCCACGCGACTCTGAATTTTTGCAGCGATCGCTGCCGCGCGATCAGTCCTTCTCCGCGAGCAGCCTGTCGCGTATTTCGTCGAGTTCCTTTCTCTTCTTTTTGTCGACGTCCGGAAACGCCAAATTCAGTTCGCTAAGCGCCTCCACAATCGCCGACGCTACCACCAGCCGCGTAAACCACTTATTATCAGAGGGCACGACGTACCACGGCGCATGTTTTGTGGCTGTGTTCTGAACCACCTCCTCGTACACTTCTCTGTAGTCTTTCCAGAAGCCGCGCTCCTTGATGTCATCCATTGAGAATTTCCAATTTTTTTGGGAGTCTTCCAGCCGCTCCAGAAACCGCTTCTTCTGTTCTTCTTTCGAGATGTGAAAGAAGAACTTCCGAATCACCGTCCCGTTGCGCGTCAAATACCGCTCGAAGGCGTTAATATCTTCGTACCTTTCGGTCCAGATGTGCTTTGTCACCAGCCGGTCCGGGAGACGCTCGTTCCTCAGCAGCATGGGGTGCACGCGAACGATCAACAGCTCCTCATAGTACGAGCGATTAAAAATCCCGATCTTTCCCCGCTCGGGCATTACATTGCGGCAGCGCCACAGAAAATCATGATTCAGTTCTTCGCTGGTCGGCGTCTTAAACGCATGGACGTCGCAGCCTTGTGGATTCACGCCGGACATCACGTGCTTGATGGCGCCGTCCTTGCCCGCGGCGTCCATCCCTTGAAAAATCAGCAGCAGCGCCCAGCGATCCTGCGCGTAGAGCTTCTCTTGCATCTCGCTCGCTAAGGCGCTGCTCTGTTCAATCAGTTTCTCAGCGTGTTTCTTGGATCTCACTCCCTTTGTTTCCCCGGGGTCGAAATCCTTCAAGCGGAACTTGCTACCCTTCCTGATACAAAAAGGTTCGGCGAGCCGAGCCGCTTCTTTAATCAGTTTTCGGTCGTTCATAAGCCTGCAGTGTAGTACAGCTGCTCAAGTTTTGTAGTGGCGCAGCTTAATGAGGCCGGGCATTGCGGGTTTGTCTCTCCACCTGCGCTGGCCAAAAAAGGACCCCCTCCGGACCCGCGAGCCTCCAGTCTTTCGGATCCCATCCAAAGAAGAAGGCCCGCTCCACACAGCGGAACGGGCCTTCGCCCAACGGCCATCCTTCAAAAAGTTACAACCGCAACGATTACTCGATCTTCGTCACGACTCCCGAGTTGGGGTCGAGGAAGACCTTGTGCGTGCCGTCCATCGTGAAGTCGAACATGTTCAACAACGAACCCGCAACCGCATCGCGCGATCCGTTGCCAATTCGCGGCAGACCCCAGTTATCTTCGATAAAGCGAATCACCGAAGATTGATCGGTCGTGGAATGATCCACGAAGTTCACCTTCGCATAAGGAGAAATCGCGATCAGCGGTTGCCGCGGCCCGTACCCGCAGCGACCGTTCTGGATGTCTCCCTTGGCGTCGATCGCCTTTGCCACTCCGCAGCTGCCCGGAGCGGTTAGATTGTCGTCGGTCACGTTGGACTGCCCGATGATCGGGCCGATCTGGTGGTCGTACCAGCCATCCGAGTCGTCATACAGAATGATCACTGCCGTCGACTTCCAGAACGGCGTATTTTCCAGGTTATTGATGGTGCTCACGATGAAGTATTGCTCGTCGATCGGGTCCGAATACCCTGGATGTCCATCCTGCCACGCGCCCGCTTTCAGGAAGCTGACCGCTGGCAGATTCCCTGCGTTCACGGCCGCCCAGAAGTCGCTGAGGTCGTAGTTGTGGTTGGCCTGGTCTGTTGTCCCCACCGATAGTGGCGACGTCGGCGACAGGTGATGTGGATTGCTGGTCTGCTTGTAGTACTGGAATGGCGAGTGGTGAGGAATGTAGTCCCCATCGCTCGATTGCGTCGTTGCATCGTCGCCCGCCAGTCCGACGTGGTGCGCTCCGCAGACCGCGCGCCCCATCGAATCCTTGCTGGTCGACTTGAATCCGCCTTGGAACCAGCCCCATGTCAAGCCTTGCGCGTTCAGCAAGTCTCCGATGTTCTTGCCGGTCATTGTGATTTGGGCCGAGTTCGCCAATCCAGGTGTCGTGTTCGAGCAATCGTCAAATCCGGGCCGAGGGTCTCCGATCAGCGCACCGGTTGTTCCCCCGCCCCCGATGTTTCCTGCTCCGCTTGCCGCGCTTCCATTCGGCTTCAGCGGCACCAGTGTTGCTCCGTTGGTGTTCCCCGAAATCAGGTTGATGGCGCCGACCGACGAGGGACCGAAGTCCGTGCCGAACGAGTTGTCGCTCATCGAAAAGTGCTGCGCGTAATTCCACAAACCGGTCACCGTGTTGCCGTCAAAATAGCCCATCACGATTCCCGTGCCCATTCCGACATCGTTGCAGCCAGGACCGCCGCTGCCCACCGACTCCGGAAACTTGTCCATCAAACCCGCGTCAAAGGCTTTCTGCTCGTCGCCGTAGTCGTGATCCTGGTCGCAGGTAACCGCATCCGCCGGCGACAACCGGAACGGGTTCACCGAGTTCGGGTTGTTGGTGAGCAACCCGGCCGATTCCAGGTTATTAACGGTCGGCGTTCCAGCTCTTGCGTGAAATTTGGTCTCGCCGTTGGAATTCGCGGCGTGAGGATAGGTCGCAAAGTAGTGATCGAACGAAATGTTCTCCTGAAAAATGACGACCACGTGCTTGATCGGTGTATTCGTCTCAGGTCCGGACTGCGCCCACGTTCCCGCCGGGGTCAAGAGCGAGAGCGACGCAATCGCGGCCAAGGCACAAACGTGCTTAGGGTGCTTCCGTTTCATCATTCACTTGCTCCTTTGATGGAACCTCAGTTTTTCGAAGACAACTTTAGAAATGGGATGAGACGTGAAGACGGGTGGACGCACGTCCCATGGCGTCGCGGGCCACTTTCCCGCGCTCAGATTTTTAATCTGCTTTTGTTAGCGTCTGATGAATGCGAAGTCAAAAACTGATGGCACGTTGTGAAAAATTTGTCTCTACTCCAAAAATATTCGCGCCTCGTTTCGAACGCAATTCCATTTACTGCGTCGCACTCTGCTTCGCAGCCGCCGGCTCCACAAGTAAAATCCCCATCATTCCCCCATCCTGGTGTTCCAACAAATGACAGTGATACGGCAGAATCCCCGCCGCATTCGCATCCCTAAAGTCCATCCGCAGCTTGATACTCGGATAAGTCGCGCTTCTTCCATCCCAATATTCCAGGTTCATCGTGTCCCGCAAGAACGGCTCATCGACCTTCCGTCCATTCCATTGCGTCATCAGAAAATGAATCTGATGAATGTGAAATGCGTGAAATTCCTGCGTCCGGTTTTCAATCGTCCAGTCTTCCACGGTTCCTTGCTGCGCCACCATGTTGGGAATTCCCGACGCCGGATCGAAAGCCTTTGGCGTCTGCCCCTCCACCGTAACGAAAAATGTCGTCGGACTGTTCGGATCGTTCGGATTCTCCTGCTTCTCCGAAAAATAAAGCCTTCTCTCGCGCACCGGCGTAACACTTCCTAGCCACGCCTCCTTCGCCGCAGGCAGTGGAGCCGGATTCTCCGCCAGGACCGCCGGCGGCTCCGGAGCGTCCGCCGACACCGCAATGGTCGCCAGAGCTCGCAGCGGATCGTTCTCGCCCATCGGCCCGGTGTCCACCCCGCGCGTCACCAAACTCGCGTCCACGCCTGCGGCGGGCCCGTTCACCACAAATTCCACGCGCCCGCCTGGCGGCACAACGACATGGCTGACGCGCAGCGTCGTGCGCGAGGGGTCGCCGCCTCCCGCCAGCGGCGCTCCATCCAGCCCCACGATTCCCAGCGGTTGCGGCACGCTATTGAACAACACCTGCAAATTCAAATAGGTAATCGCGGAAGCATTTGCCACTCGCCACAATTCCTTCCGTGACGCCTTCATGCGAATAACCGCCGGGGGATACTTCGGATACGGCACTGGCACATAGTTGATGGACAAGTCCTTTGCTGGCTTCCCCTCGCCGGTCCCGGCTGTTCAGCATGTCGCCTTCGGGATCTCTCATCCGTACCTGGGTCGCCAGACTCAGTCCCGGCGGCTCGGCCTCTGGATGCACCAGATTTTCGTCGCGCACTACAAACACGCGCTCCGGTAAACCCGCCAGTTGCCGATTCACTCGCTCGATGCCCTCAACGATCAACGCTCCCGACGCCCCGCCGAGAAGCTGGAACCTGCTGATCCCATGTACATGCGGGTGATACCAGTACAATCCCGGCGGCTGGCTTTCCGGAATCTGAAATCGATATTCGAAAGGCGCGTCTGTCGGCTCGACCAACGTCTTCAGCGTTTCATCCGCATGGCATGCCGCGGGAATCGCCAACCCGTGAAAATGCAAGTTGGTCGCCGAGGCCATCATCGGTCCGCCCGCACAAGTGTCCCGTGCCGCCCCGCTCGCCCCATCCGCGGCTCCCGGCGCTCATTTCCATCGAACCGTGAATCCCCGCACTACTTGGCGCGCCACGGTTCGCCGGATCCTGAACGCGCGCCTCATTCTTTAGATTCAAAATCAGCGTATCGCCCGGATTTACACGCAAGGTAGGAGAAACTCCACCACCGGAGGTTATATAGCAATATCGCTTGTTCCCACTCCCATCCACATAACTCCGAAATGCCAACTCCACCTTCAACACGCCATTGACACTGTGCAAATCCTCGGGCTGCGGGACTTCGGCGCCTTCGCTCCCTCGAAAACACCCGGCAGTGGACGCACTCGCTGCTGCACCGCGCACGCCGCCACCCTGCGCACATGCCCGATCTGTACCCAGGGCGCAGAGAATGCACACCCCCAGTGACACCTGCATTTTCAACCGCAAGATATTTGGAATCATCAGAACGAAAGCTTCCCGCGCTTAGAAATACTCCGCTCGTGTTACTCCCAAGTGAAAGCGATGTGAACGCCCAGGCTCGTTCGCCTCGCGTTGACTTCGCCGCACTCGGCACCTAACATGCCCGGTTCATGCCAAAACAAAAGCCCACTCGTGCCTATCGCCTCCCGCATCCGCAGCCCGTCGACGCCCTCGAGTACGCGCGCTTCACGGGTATCCCCACCTTTATGCGCCTCCCGCACATCACGCAGGCTGAAGAACTCGACATTGCCATCATTGGCGTGCCCTTCGACGGCGGCACCACCTATCGACCCGGCCCGCGTTTCGGACCCGCTACATCCGCGTGCAATCTGCCATTATTCGTCCGTGGAATCCCGTCCTGAAACTAAATCCCTTCGAGAAATATCGAGTCGCCGACTTCGGCGATCTCCCCATCAATCCTCTCTCGATTGAAGATACCTTCCACCGCATCGAGCAAGGCATCGCCCCAATCCTAGCCGCCGGAGCCCGCACCGCCTGCGTTGGCGGCGACCACTCCATCAGCCTCCCCATCCTCCGCGCCATCGCCAAAAAACACGGCGGCCCCGTAAGCCTCGTCCAGTTCGACGCCCACAACGATCTCTGGGACGAATATTTCGGCAGCAAATATTCCCACGGCACGCCTTTTCGCCGCGCTTTTGAAGAAGGTCTGCTAAATGACGGCGGCGTCCTGCAAATAGGTCTGCGCGGACAGGTCTACGGCGAAGACGATTTCGATTTCGCCCGCGAACACAAGGTCCGCATGGTCACCGCCGAGGAATTCCACGAAAAGGGAATGACACAAGTTCTCCGCCACCTGAAAGCCTTCCGGAACAAACCCGTCTATGTCACCCTCGACATTGATTCGGTCGACCCGAGCTTACGCGCCGGGCACAGGCACCCCGCAAATAGGTGGTTTCACCAGCATCCAAATCCTCCAACTGGTCCGCGCTCTACGAGGCCTTAACATCATCGGCTGCGACTTGGTCGAAGTCTCTCCTCCATTCGACGCCGGCGAACTAACCAGTCTCTTGGCCGCCAACCTCCTCTACGAACTTCTCTGCGTCCTCTAGATGCCCACCCTAGCCCGCAAGCTCCGCCTGCACGATTATTTCGCCTTAGCTTTCGGAACCATGATCGGCACAGGCTGGCTCGTCCTAATGGACGACTGGCTAGGCCGAGGCGGCCCGCTCGGCGCAATCCTGGGTTTCGTCCTGGGTGGAATCATTCTCCTACCGGTAGGTTACGTCTACGGCCAATGGGTGCTCCGCCTACCCGACGCCGCAGGTGAAGCCGCCTACACCGCCCAAGTCTTTCCACCGATTGTCAGCTATTTCACCGGCTGGATCATGCTGCTCGCCTACTTCATCGTCTGCCCCTGGGAAGCCATCGCCCTGGGCAAAATTGCCGCCTATATTTTCCCCCAGCTGGATTCGATTGAGGTCTATCGGGTCGCGGGCCAGCCGGTCTTCCTGCTCCGCTTGATCTTGGGCATCGCGCTCACCATTTTCCTGACCACGATCAACTACCGCGGCATCCGCCTGAGCGCCAACTTCCAGAAGGGCATGACGACGATTGTTCTCTTGATCTTTCTAGCTCTTGTGGCTATCAGCGCTGTCCGAGGCTCCCCGGCGAATCTTCGTCCCGTCTTTAACGCCACCCCATTAGTTTCGATCCTGCTCACGCTCCAGATCGTCCCGTACTTCCTCACGGGTTTCGAGTCCGTGCCCAAGTACGCCGAAGAAGCGAATCCCGACCTGCGTGGCAAAACCTACATGACCGCTATCGCCATGGCGCTAGGGGTCGGCGTCTCCTTTTATGCGTTCTCGGTCGCCGCGGTCTCGTACATCGCCCCGTGGCAAAGCCTCCTGAGCAAACGTTTCGCCACCGCCATCGCCTTCGAGCACGGCATTGGCAAGCATTGGCCGGTACAGCTCATCCTCGTCATGGCCATGTTCGGCCTCTTCCAATGCTTCAACGGCAACTTCGCCGCTTCCACACGCATGATCTTCGCCTTCAGCCGCAACGGCTCCATCCCTACGCCGCTCTCGCGCATTCATCCGCTTTTCCAGACGCCAAGCAACGCAATCCTCATCATCGGCGCGGGCACGCTCGTGGCTCTCTTCCTCGGCGACGCCATCCTCGTCCCCGTAACCGAAGTTGGTTCCGCAGCCGCCGCCTATGGCTGGCTAGCCTCCTGCGTCTCCTTGCTCCTGGTACTTCGCCGCGACGCTAACGACCGTCGCAGCACTGGTAGCGCCGGCTTCCAGCCCGCTCCGACTCCTCCCGTCAAACTCCGCATCATCGCCACGTTCGGCGCCATCGCCGCCTTCGCGCTGGTGCTGATGAAATTTCTCCCGATCTCCCCCGGCCACTTCACCGCTGCCGAATATATTGCCCTCGCGTTCTGGCTCTTGCTTGGCGCTATCCTTCACTATCGCCGCGCATCAATCTCACTTCGATGCAACGACCGGTAAAATTAAGACGGACGGGTGCTCCGCATCGTGCAAAATCACGTTCGTAGCCTTGGTGAACGCCAGCTCCGAATCCTTCCGGTCGATCATAATCATGCGTTGCTCTCCGGTGTTCAGATTGCGATCGAAGCGTGGAAAATTGCTGCTGGAGATTTCCAGGCGCAAGGTGTGGCCGCGTTTGAAAACGTTGCTGGTGGCCCACAGATCGATTGTGAACTTGTAAACCTGCCCCGGCGTGATCATCGTCGGATTTTCCTGCGACTCGCGATAGCGTGCGCGCAGAATCCCCTCCGTCAGATTTTGCGCGAAACCATCCGGCCAGACGTCCACCAGCTTTGCGGTGAAATCCGTGTCCGGTGCCGATGACTTGGCGTAGAGTTCGACACTCACCGGCCCGGTGACCTCCGTATCCTGCGGCAGGGCCGGCGTCGAATACACCAGGACGTCATCACGAGCTTCGACCCCGCGCTGATCGCGCGGACCGGGCGGCCAATGCTCCCCATCGCAGCACAGCGGGCCTCCGACCGTCGGCACCGGCTTCCCGGGATCGTAGACATATTGGTCCGCCGTTTCTTTGCCCGGCGCCGTGATCGAAAGGGTTCCGTTTCCGCGCGACGAATTAGCCGCGCCAGTCGAGTGCAGGAAATATTTCGTCTCATGAGCTCGCGCCAGCGGCCAAGCCTCTTCTTCGCGCCACTGATTTGCTCCCATCACGAAAAGTTTCACCGGTTTGCCGGAAGCGAACCGGTTCTGCACGCCCTTGAACAAGAAGTCGTACCAATCCACGATCGCGTCATCCTCTTTGAACGCACCGTCTGGACCGAAATCCACCTCCCCGACCTTGCGGCCGCTTCCGGAGTGCCCGCCGACCACCACCAAGAGCTGCTGGCCACTTCGCGCCGCATCATTTCCGCCATGCTCCCGAATTCCCAGGTAGTTCCGCAGCGACCCGCCAAGAAAAATGTCGTACCAGGCGGCGATGTGCAACGCCGGAACGGTGATGTCGCCGAAATGCTCTTCAATGGACATGCGCTTCCAGTAGTCGTCGTAGTTGGGGTGAGCGATCCAATCCAAAAAGTAAGGCGCGAGCGAAGCAGTCGCCGTCGCATGCCCGTGCAAGTTGAACAGGGGATATTCCACCAGCGGTAGTTCCCACATCCCCTCTACCGGGTTGGTCGCTTCTTTCACCTTGCGGTTCAAAGTGTCTTGCGCCAGCCCCGAGGTCCAGGATTCGTTGAACCACTGCTCGAAAGCGCCTCCCTGATAGGTCCAACTTGAGTGATAGTTGCTGGAGGTAACCACCGGACAAATTCCCGCAAGGTGCGGCGGATGCGTGATCGCCGCCAGCATCTGCGTCGCGCCCACGTAAGATCCGCCGAACATTCCCACCTTGCCGTTCGAATAAGGAAGCGCCGCAGCCCACTCGATCGTATCGTAGCCATCGTTGATTTCGTTCTTGAACGCGTACCATTCGCCGTCCGACGCGTACCTTCCGCGCACGTCCTGGATCACCACGACATATCCCCGTGCCGCAGCCCTCAATCCAAAAGCAAAATTGCGTTTGTCGTAGGGCGTGCGCTGCAGCAGTACCGGAAATTTTCCCTCCGCTTGCGGGCGATAAATATCAGCACGAAGCAGAACGCCGTCGCGCATCGCCGCCTTGACGTCATGCTCGTAGATGACGGGGTACTGCTCCGCCGCAACACAAACGCTCCCACAGAGTAGCAACACCACGAACGTCACAAACCGCCACGACCCCGCTGGCCTCATCGCATGTCCTCCAACTGACGACGCAGGCCAGAAAGTACCACATTCCGCCGGATCACAAAGCATCACATCCGATCGGTCGGAGCTAGCTTATCCAGGAGGTTCGTAGCCGTTCTACAGAGGTCTGTTGCAATTGGGGCGAGACAAAGACAGCATCCGCTTGAAGGGGTCGCCCGGAGATTCCGTTAATGTTTTGGTTGTAGACCAAGTGAAGCCGATAGTTCCATTTGGCTAGATAGCTCACCAGATCCCCGAACAGAGGCTGGTTCGCATACATCGGGACGAAAAATGCTTCCGAATAAATCAGGTCGATTGCGCTGTTCGCCAGAAGCTCTCTCGCACCGTGCAGAGCCTCGTACTCCCCTCCCTGAATATCCATCTTCAGCAAATCAATGTGTCGCAGGTTCTTGGAGGAGGCAAAGGAGTCGACCGTGATCACTTTCACGGGGCATATCTCTTCATTTCGCAGCATCGGGACGTAGCTCGGTGAGAGGTGGGCAACATCGGGAGCAAGCAGCGAACTTGTTGCGCGCTTCGCATTCAAATAAAAATCGGCCGTTCCTTCCGTCGCTCCGACCGCGCAAGCGTACACCGATATCTTAGGATCGTCTCGAAAACGATTTTCGAGTCCGCGACACAAATCTGGCTGCGGCTCAAAACAATAAATTTCGGCGTTCGGGAACAGATTTCTGTATTGCCACGCCGTTTGTCCGCAGTTCGCGCCTACGTCGAAGATTAACGTGTCCTTATGATTGCCGAGCAACGCTCTCTGGTCTTCCCAGCAGCGGGAGTCCACCGGATGAATGTCGTAGCCGTGCCGGTTCAAAACCGACCGCCCGCGTTTGAGAGCTTTAGCAAGCAAGGAGGTACTACTGGTGAGTCTCATAAGACGATACGACCTACCGACTTAGTAACGTTCGTCTCAATCGCGGTCAATAGTACGCGCGGACAGCTGTACCAGAGTACAGCCCACCCCACGAATGCCACGCTGAAACGCCAATGACGCGTTTACCCGAACTTAAAGCAATTGCGAGCGCGAGCAGGTTTTCAACGATGAATCACCCGGCCGACGACTTCGCCTCTCCGCCGGCCCATGTATACTCTTTCTTGGACCACCGATGATCCCTTTCCTCCACTTAGGCCCGCTCACGATTCCCACTTTCGGCCTCATGGTCGCCACCGCTCTTTTCGTCTCCGCCTACGTTCTACAGGCCGACTTCGACCGGCGCCGAACCAAACTCGGTGGAGTCAGTTTCATGAAGCGCGGTTACAACGACGAGGGCTTCCTCGTGATTGGAATCGCGGGCATCGCAGGCCTGGTAGGCGCGCGGCTTTACCATGTGCTCGAAAGCCCAGGCGAATTTTTCGCCGATCCATGGCCACAGCTTTTCAGCCGCTTTGGATTCGCCTGGTTTGGAGGATTCCTCGGTGGATTCGTAGCGCTGCTCATTCTGGCGCGCCGGTCGAAGATTCCCGTGCTTGAGTTTCTGGACATCTGTTCGCCGGCCGCTTGCGTCGGCTACGCCATCGGCCGCATCGGCTGCCTGCTTTCTGGCGACGGCGACTATGGCATGCCCACGTCGCTTCCCTGGGGTATGAGTTTTCCCAACGGCGTGGTGCCCACAACGCAGCGCGTCCATCCGACGCCGCTCTACGAATTTTTCATCTGGCTGGCGATCGCCGCCATCCTCTGGCGCATTGGCGCAAAATTCCTGCGCGTACCCATGGCCAAGGGCGAAATTTTCTCGCTGTATCTAATTCTCACCGGCATCGCCCGATTTTTGATCGAGTTCATCCGCATCAACCCGCGTTCCTTCTTCGGCATGAGCAACGCCCAAACAGCCAGCCTGGTCTCGGTCGCGCTCGGCGCCGTCTTACTCGTCCACGTCAAGAGCCAGTTCCGCGCCCTCAGGAAAACCGCCGCGGCCTAGCGGCAAAATTGTGGCGGCTGGGCCGGCGTTGTCGTGAAAGCCGATCTGTCAAGCAAGGCGGGCAGACGCCTCGTTGGCTCCGTGAACTCTGTGCTCTTTCCTCTGAGCCCTCTGTGTTCAGTCTTTTTCCCCGTCCGGATGCCGCGCTAGAGCATTTGGCGGAGGACGTATTGCAGAATGCCGCCGTGCCGGTAGTAGGAGACTTCTTCGGGCGTGTCGACGCGAGCGGTAGCTGTAAATTGTCTTTCCTTACCCTCGTCGGATTTCGCGCGGACGGCTATGGTTTTTCCGGGGACCAACGACGCGACGCCTTCCATAGAGAAAGTTTCGTGGCCAGTCAAACCAAGCGATTCGCGCGTTTCGCCTCGCTGGAATTCCAGCGGGAGGATGCCCATGCCAATCAGGTTGCTGCGGTGGATGCGTTCGTAGCTTTCGGCAATCACCGCGCGCGCGCCGAGCAGGCGAGTGCCTTTCGCGGCCCAGTCGCGCGACGACCCCGACCCGTATTCTTTTCCGGCGATCACCACCAGCGGCACCCCAGCCTCGCGGTATTTCACGGCGGCGTCATAGATGCTCATTTTCTCCCCGCCCGGCAGATATAACGTCCAGCCGCCTTCAGTGCCCGGAGCGAGTTGATTCCGCAAGCGAATGTTCGCGAATGTGCCGCGAACCATGACTTCATGATTGCCGCGGCGCGCGCCATAAGAATTGAATTCGTGCGGCTTCACACCGTTAGCGACAAGATATTTCCCGGCAGGAGAATCGACCGGGATGGAGCCCGCAGGCGAAATGTGATCGGTAGTAACGCTGTCACCCAGAATAGCGAGCACGCGAGCGTCGTGAATATCCGCGAGCGCCGGCGGCGTCTTCGGCATGTTTTCAAAATAGGGCGGCATGCTTGATGTAGGTCGACTTTGGGTCCCACTGGTAAAGATCGCCTTCGGGAACTTTCATCGATTTCCAGTGCGCGTCGCCCTCAAAAACTTCGCCGTACTGCTTGAGGTACATGGCGGTAGTAACCGAAGCGCGCACTGTCGATTCGATTTCCTGGGGCGTGGGCCAAATATCCCGTAAAAAAACGACTTGCCATCTGAGCCCTCGCCCAGCGGTTCGGTCGTGAGGTCGATATCCATGCGGCCGGCAAGCGCGTAAGCCACCACCAGCGGAGGCGAAGCCAGATAGTTCGCGCGCACCAGCGGGTGAATGCGACCTTCAAAATTGCGATTACCGCTGAGCACCGCGACCGCAACGAGATTGTTGTCCTTGATGGCCGCGCCGATCGCGTCCGGAAGCGGCCCGCTGTTGCCGATGCAGGTGGTGCAGCCATAGCCGACAAGGTTGAATTTGAGCTTATCGAGAAACACATTGAGGCCGGAGGCCGCAAGGTAGTCCGTAACAACTTTGGAACCAGGCGCGAGACTAGTCTTCACCCAAGGCTTGATCTGCAAGCCTCGCTCAACGGCCTTTTTGGCTAGCAAACCCGCACCGAGCATCACTGATGGATTCGAAGTATTGGTGCAACTCGTGATTGCGGCAATGACCACCGCGCCGCTGGAAAGATCGATGGAATCGCCGTTGTTCCGCACTGCGACGTGCTTATCCGGCGCGCCTTCCACCACCTTCGTGAAGAAGACTTCGCCTGGCGCAGCGGGACGCGATCCTGCGGGCGCTTCGGCCCAGCAACCGTCGACTCCACGCTCGCAAGATCAAGTTCCAGCTTGTCGCTGAACAAAGGCTCGGGGGTCGAGTCCGTGCGGAACAGGAACTGTTCTTTGCATACGCTTCGACCAACGCGATCTGATCGTGAGAACGCCCGGTGAATTGCAGGTACGCCAGGGTCTCCGCATCGACCGGGAAAAAGCCCATGGTCGCGCCGTATTCCGGCGCCATGTTGGCGATCGTGGCGCGATCGGGAACGCTCAGGCTGGAAAGCCCAGTGCCATAGAACTCCACGAATTTGCCGACGACGCCTTTTTTGCGCAGCATTTCGGTGACGGTGAGGACCAGGTCGGTGGCCGTCGCGCCTTCGCTGAGCTTGCCATGCAAACGGAAGCCTACGACCTCCGGAATGAGCATCGAAGAGGGCTGGCCCAGCATGGCGGCTTCCGCTTCGATCCCGCCGACACCCCATCCGAACACGCCCAGAGCGTTGACCATGGTGGTATGCGAATCCGTGCCCACCACGGAATCGGGATACGCCTCGAGCTTGTTGCCGCTGGGCATCGCGCACACCACGCGCGCAAGGTATTCCAGATTAACTTGGTGACAGATTCCGGTGTCCGGCGGGACCACCTTGAAATTCTGAAACGCGGCCTGGCCCCACCGCAAGAAAGCATAACGCTCGACGTTCCGCTGAAATTCCAGTTCCGCGTTCAAGCCAAAAGCATTGGCGCGTGCCAAAGCTGTCCACCTGCACGGAATGGTCAATCACCAACTCGGCGGGGAACAGCGGATTGATGCGATTCGGATCGCCGCCCATGCGCTTCATAGCTTCGCGCATGGTGGCGAAATCCACGACGGCAGGCACGCCGGTAAAATCCTGCAGTAACACACGCGCGGGCATAAACGCGATTTCTTTTTGCGCGCCGTTAGGAGTCCACCCAGCCAGGAACCGAATCTCTTCGGGGTGAACGGTGCGTCCATCTTCAAAGCGCAGCAGATTCTCCAGCAGAACGCGCAAAGAAAAAGGCAATTTCGCAAGCGTGGCGACGCCCTGCTTTTCAAGCACTTCAAGCCGATGAATTTGGAAAGCTTGCGCGCCGACATTCAGAGTGTCGCGCGTCCTAAAAGAATTGCCTGCGGAGATGGCCATTCGGCGGTCCTTTCCCGGGGTTCGCCACTCTATGATAGCCGAAAAAGAAAGATCATGCGGCGAGCGAAGGGATATCGATTTCTTCCCCATCGAGTCCGGCCCCAGCTTCACGCTGGCGATGAGTGGTGCGCGGTGTTAGCAACCCTTGTCTTTCGACGGCGTTACAGGCCTGAGCCAAATCCCTTCAATAAAAAGCCCCGTGCCTGTCGATTTCGAGGGGCCTCGTTCGACGTTAGTGTAGCGGCAGGATTCAGCCGCTAGTAGCCGGAGCAAACCCAGGTCCCGGCCCCACACAAAGGAGACGCGCCGATGCGATTCATGATGATTGTCAAGGCCAACAAGGATACCGAAGCGGGCGTCATGCCGAGCGAAGAGCTACTTTCGGCGATGGGCAAATACAACGAAGAATTGATGAAAGCGGGCGTGCTCTTGGACATGGCCGGGCTCAAGCCCACTTCCAAGGGCGCGCGCGTCCGATTTTCCGGCGGGAAGCCCACGGTGATTGACGGCCCGTTCACCGAGGCCAAGGAACTCATTGGCGGCTACTGGATCATTCAGGTGAAGTCGCGGGAAGAGGCCATCGAGTTTGCGAAGCGCGCGCCTGCGCCGCACGGTCCAAACCAGGATAGCGAGATCGAGATACGCCAATTTTTCGAGATGGATGATTTCGGCCCCAGCGAAGCCGTAGATCGTGCGCGCGAGTTAGGCAAACAGTTGGAGAAAAAGAAGTAGCTGCGGCAGGTGCTCCGGCGTTGTGGCGGCGAATTCAAAGGTAGGGAGGGCAGATCGATGAAAAAAATATTGATTCCCGCGTTGCTGGTTGTTTCCGCCGCATTCGCGCCCGGCCTGCGGAATGCCGTTGAATTCCCGGATCAAGCGTATGAAGTCGCCCAAAGCGTGGCCGCGCCACTGTTCTGGCACCTTTGGGACGAGCTGTTGAACCGCGAGATCGCACCGCGGACACAACCGGTCGCACTTGACGGCGAAGTGCTGGGGTGGCGGCCAGGCTTGCCGAACAATACGGTCGTGTGCATTTTCTTTCATGTTTTTCTCAAGCATGCATTCGATCGCGCCCTCACCAGGGCGGAGAAAAATGATGCGTTTCTCGTGTCGATTCCGGAGGGCTTCGTTCGTCGCCCTGTAGAGAGGCAATTCTTGAGCGTTGCGCAACTCCCGGCAATTTAACGCCGAACCTATATTTACCAAGGAGATCGTCATGAAATTCCTAAGCATGTACAAATCCGTAGAAAAAGGCAGGCCCCCATCGGAAGAGGAAATGTGCAACATGGGAAAGCTGGTCGAGGAAGGCATGAAGGCGGGCTATTTGCTTGCCGTCGAAGGCTGCATGCCCACCGCAATGGGCGCGCGCGTCCGGCGGTCTAACGGCAATACCAACGTGACCGACGGGCCGTTCAGCGAGTCCAAGGAAGTGGTCGGCGGCTTGGCCATCATTCAGGCGAACTCCAAGGAAGAAGCCATCGCACACGTCAAGAATTTCCTGAATTACGTGGGCGATGGCGAGTGTGAGCTTCGGCAACTGTACGAAGCGCCGCAGGCACAGAGCGCAGCGAAATCCTGACGGACCACATCTGAAACACGGTGTCGCTTGCACTCCCAAGGTCTCTTGCTTAGCCTGAACTTGCTAGGAGTCATCTCACAGATGCATCTCAGGGGGGTCGGAGCTTTAGCTCCGACATTTAACGGCACGCAAAATCCGGCTTTAGCCCCTGAGGAAATTTTTCTCTTTCTGTCTCGACATCTATGAGATGGCCTCCAGGCAGGAGGGCTCCCCGTGTCCGTCGCTGATACCCATCGCGCCATCGATGCTGTGTGGAGGATCGAGTCGGCCAGGCTCATCGCCGGGCTTGCTCGCATCGTTCGCGACGTTGGCGTCGCTGAAGAGCTCGCTCAAGACGCGCTGGTCGTCGCATTGGAGCGGTGGCCGGAGTCAGGCGTGCCGGATAATCCGGGCGCATGGCTGATGGCCACCGCAAAGAATCGCGCCATCGATCACTTTCGTCGCAGCAAGCTGCTTGAACGCAAGCACGAGGAACTGGGTCGCGAGCTGAAGTCGCAGCAGGACGTGGCCATGGCGAATTTCGACACCGCAAATCTGGATCACGATATCGAAGACGATCTCTTGCGTCTTGTTTTCGTCTCCTGTCACCCGGTGCTCTCCACCGAAGGTCGCGTTTCGCTCACCCTTCGTCTCCTCGGTGGCCTGACCACTCAGGAAATTGCCCGCGCCTTCCTGGTACCCGAGCCCACCGTCGCGCAGCGCATCGTCCGCGCCAAGCGAACACTCACCGAGGCGCGCGTTCCTTTCGAGGTGCCGCGCGGGCCGGACCTTGCGGCCCGCTTGTCGTCCGTGCTCGAAGTGATCTACCTCATCTTCAATGAAGGCTATTCGGCGACGGCCGGCGAAGACTGGATGCGCCCTGCGCTCTGCGAAGATGCACTGCGGCTGGGGCGGATTCTGGCAGGTTTGGTTCCGAACGTCGCGGAGGTGCATGGGCTGGTGGCGTTGATGGAGATCCAGGCCTCGCGAGCACATGCCCGCGTCGGCCCGAAGGGCGAACCCATCTTGCTGCTCGATCAGGATCGCACCCGTTGGGACCACGTCTTGATTCGCCGTGGCCTCGCGGCGCTGCAGCGCGCTGAGGAACTTGGCGGGGGACTTGGCCCATACGCGCTGCAGGCCGCCATCGCCGCGTGTCACGCCAGAGCGCGCACCGCCGCGGAGACGGATTGGGCGCGCATCGCGGCACTCTACGACGCCCTGGCGCAACTGATGCCCTCGCCGGTCGTCGAGCTGAATCGCGCCGTCGCGGTCGCCATGGCCTTCGGTCCAGCGGCGGGCCTCGAAATCATCGATGCGATTGCATCGGAACCCTCGCTGAAGGCCTACCATCTGTTGCCCAGCGTCCGCGGCGACTTTTTGTTTAAGCTGGGCCGCTTCGCCGAAGCGCTGGCAGAGTTTCAACGCGCCGCCTCGCTCACACAAAACAGCCGCGAACGCGAATTCCTTTTGGGTCGCGCCCAGGCGTGCGCCGCAAAGCCTTCACCGCCCGCGCCGCATTGAAGTTCTCCTGCTATTACCGATGGACGCCACGGTTCGGTATTCCGACGTGGCCATAACACTCGACGCCATCCGACGGCTGGCATCCAGAGTGTGACCCTTGCCACGGAAAAGCGCTAAGCTTAGCGCGTCGGCCGCCCAACTCTCTCTGTTTTGATAGCGACCGCGCCCTACGAGAGAATCAAGAACATGAGAACTAGGATGAAGTTGCTGACGCTAGCGGCGGTTTTCGTCGCCCTATTCCCGGTTTGCTTGCCCGCGGCTGTTGCAAAGTCCGCACTGGAAGTCGTGGTGCTGGGATCCGGCGGGCCGCGCGCCTTCGGCAGGGGCGGGTCGAGTTTCATCGTGGAGGTCGAGGGCGAACCGCGAATTTTGGTGGACGCCGGTCCGGGAGCGTTCCTGCGGATTGGAGAATTGGACCTGGATGTCGGAAAAGTAGACACAGTCTTGCTGACGCATCTGCACATCGATCACAGCGCGGATCTCGCCGCCTTTTTCAACGAGCGCGCGCTGACCAGCGACGGACCTATCGCGTACCACATTTTTGGCCCCGACGGCGCAGGCCTGTTTCCCAAGACCTCGCGATTTGTTGACTTGTTGGTGGGCCGCGACGGCGCGTTTGCCTATCAAAAAACATTCGGCGCCCGCGAATCTTTTGTCGTTCGCGATCTGCCGATTCGTCTCGATTCCCCGAGCAGCAAGATTGTCGACGACAACGGTTTGGTGGTCGAAGAGATTGCCACCCATCACGACGACTGTCCATCGGTGGCCTATCGGATTTCCTACAAAGGCGTGGTGGTCGTTTTCTCCGGCGATATGGATGCATCCGCGCTGCCGAATCTTGTGCAGCTGGCCAGAAACGCGGATTTGCTGATTTTTAACTGTGCGGTGCTGGACCCGCCGGATTCGCCCTCACAGTTATACGCCCTGCACACGCCACCGAAGAAAATTGGCCAAGCCGCCCGCGACAGCGCCGCAAAGAGTCTGATGCTGAGCCATCTTGCGCCCGACGTGTTGGGGCAAGAGAACGCGGTGCGGAAATCGATTCGCACGTCCTTCACCGGACCAATTCAGTTTGCTTCCGACAAGTTGCGCGTACCCGTCGGAAAATGAGCGATGCCGGATGACTCGTCCTGTAGCCGCCCTCTCCGAGAGGGCGGGGTTTAGATCCAGCTCCGCCCAACTGTCTCTGCCAATCTCCACGCGACGTTTACGTACGTGCCCATTGCACCCCAAGCAGAACCAGCCCTCCGGCCTCGCGCTGGTAAGCGTGTTGAATCTAAACCCGCCGTCTCGCCCTTCGGGGCTCAGGGCAAGAAGACGGCCCCTATAGAGTCTCGAAGGTATACTTGGATCGATGAAGATCGTGCTGATTTCGACCTATGAGTTGGGCCGCCAGCCTTTTGGCGTGGTGTCGCCAGCGGCATGGTTGCGCAAGCGCGGGCACGAGGTAGCGTGCTTTGATTTAACGCGTCAGGAATTGGACCAAAATGTGGTCCGCGCGGCTGCGTTGATCGCCATTTATTTGCCGATGCATACCGCAACGCGATTAGCGGCGAAGCTGATTCCCTCGTTGCGCCAGCAAAATCCTGGTGCCCATGTTTGCTGCTACGGTCTCTATGCGCCAATGAATGCGGAGTATTTGCGGACGCTGGGAGCGCGAACAATCTTGGGCGGAGAGTTTGAGGGCTCGTTGGTTAGTTTGGCCGAGCGGATGAGTGCGCAGAGCAACGGCGGAGAAAAGCCGCCCTTCCAGAATCAGAGCGAACAGGCCTCTGAAGAATCCGCAACGCGGAACAAGAGAGTCGCACTCGCCGACCGCCCGGCGCAGCTTGAACCTGTCGTGTCACTGGACCGCCTGGCATTTGAGGTGCCCGACCGGACGGGGATGCCCGCGCTAGCGAAATACGCTCATCTGATTATTCCGGGCGGCAGCTATCGCGTAGTCGGATCGACCGAGGCCAGCCGCGGCTGCAAACATCTCTGCCGCCATTGCCCAATTGTACCCGTATATAACGGCGTGTTCCGCATTGTGAACCGCGAAGTGGTGATGGCGGATGTACGGCAACAAGTAGCAGCCGGCGCCCAGCATATCTCCTTCGGCGATCCAGACTTTTTCAACGGGCCGCGCCATGCGTTGGAGCTGGTTACCACATTTCATTCGGAATTTCCGGATGTGACCTACGATGTCACCATCAAAATCGAGCACTTGCGCAAGTACGAACGGCATTTAACGACGCTGCGCGAAACGGGCTGCCTGTTTGTGATCAGCGCGGTGGAATCCGTGGACGACAAAATCCTACAGCGTCTCAACAAAGGCCACACACGGAAAGATTTTTTGCACGTCGCGCGAACGTTTCGCTCGCTGAAGATGACGCTGCACCCGACATTCGTTGCATTTACACCATGGACGACGCGGGAAGGCTACCTTGATCTGCTGCGCGTCCTGGTGGCGGAAGAGCTGGTCGAGAACGTGGCACCGATCCAGCTAGGAATTCGCTTGCTGATTCCCGAAGGCTCGCGCCTGCTGGAATTGGAGGAAGTGCGCCGTGGCGTTGGAGCCTTCGACGCCGAGTCGCTGGTCTATCCGTGGAAGAATTCCGACGCCCAGATGGACAAACTGAACGAGATCGTGCAGGCGATTGCCGCAGACGCAGACCGGAAAAAGGAATCGCGGTCCGTAGCGTTCGCAAGAATCTGGACGGCGGCCCATGCCGCAGCCAAAATTGAGGCGCCGGAGTTGGCAGGGCTTTCCGGCGTGGTGGTGCCGTTCTTAAGTGAGCCCTGGTATTGCTGCGCCGA
The DNA here is from genome assembly GCA_963810355.1 of uncultured Acidobacteriota bacterium. Lineage (GTDB taxonomy): Bacteria > Acidobacteriota > Terriglobia > Acidiferrales > UBA7541 > Acidiferrum. Next base: position 99,152 of record CAWENU010000016.1, on the reverse strand, counting down.
GCCCACAAAAGAGCAGTTAGTTTCGATTGGAGGCGCAACGAAGAAGCCCGCCGAGCCAGCGACCCTAGGCGCCGACGGCTTCGTCTGAAATGTAGGCGCCGGGCTTCAGCCTGGCGAACCAAGCCGAGCTCGTAGGTCCCTAGCCGCCGCGGCAAGCGCATCCCTTCAGAGAAAGGCACCACCAGTGAAGCGCAAGCGAATGCTAGTTTTTGCAAACAAGCTCGGATACCAAACCCGCAGCCTCGACGACGCTGCCCGCAAACTCGCCGTGGATCTCCTCTTCGTGACCGACCGGTGCCACCAACTGGACGATCCCTGGGGCGATCGCGCGATAGCTGTCCATTTCGAGTCGCCGGATGCGGCGGCATACGCAGTCTTGGAGTCGATCCGCGCTAACGCACAGGCCGTCGATGGAATCCTGACGTTTGGCGATCGGCCCGCCGTCGCCGCGGCCTACGTTGCTCGCGGTTTAGCTCTTCTTTACAACCATCCCACTGCCGTCCAGGCGTGCCGCAGCAAATTGCGCACCCGCGAAGTGTTTCGCGGCGCAGGATTGCCTGGGACTTGGTTTCGCACCGTAGCGTTGCATCCCGCGCCGGAGCCGGCGCTTCTCGGCATTTCCTATCCGTGTCTGCTTAAGCCGCTGTCGCTTTCGGCCAGTCAGGGAGTCATCCGCGCCAACACCCGCGAGGAATTTGTGGCGGCCGCGGAAAGAATCCGAAAGCTGATGGCATCGCCGGAAATTTTGGCGACGCGCGAAGCGAATCTGGATCAAGTGATTGTCGAGGGCTATATCCCCGGCACAGAAGTGGCCGTGGAAGGTTTATTGACCGATGGCCGGCTCCGGGTGCTCGCGATCTTTGACAAGCCCGATCCGCTGGAAGGCCCATTCTTTGAAGAGTCAATTTATGTGACGCCCTCACGCCTCCCGGAATCGCAACTGCGCGACATTGAACGGTGCGCTCGGGATGCCGTGCGGGCCTTGGGCCTGACGCAAGGCCCTATCCACGCGGAATTTCGCATCAATGAACGAGGAGTGTGGCCGCTGGAGGTTGCCCCGCGTCCGATTGGCGGGCTTTGCGCGCGCGCCCTGCAGTTCCAGCATCCGGAGGACGCCGGCCTGATCGGCCTGGAAGAGTTGTTGCTCCGCCACGCGCTTGGTTTGCCAGGAGCCGATTGGCCCCGCGACTCCGAAGCCTCAGCCGTGATGATGATTCCGGTCCCGCGAAGCGGAATTTTCGAAAAAGTGGACGGCGCCGACCAGGCCCGCACAACCGCGGGCGTCAGCGAGTTACAGATTACCGCGCGCCTCCACGATTACATCGCGGCGTGGCCGGAGGGCTCAACTTATCTGGGGTTTTTGTTTTCGCGGGCGGAATCACCCGAAGAAGCCGAGAGTGCCCTTCGAGCCGCGCATGCAAAATTGCGATTTACCATCACCCCGCGACTCCCGGTAGAACACCCCGCCACCGGAGGCATGGTCAGCTAGGAACCGATTGCACTGACTGAGGATGAGCTAAACAAAAACTGGCCTGCAACGCACTCCGCCAAAAATCAGCCCTTGGCCTTGGGCGCCACGTAACCTTCCGGAAGCTTCGATCCCTCACCAAAGAAAAACTGCTCCATCTGTTCTTCCATGATTTTCTGCGAGTTCGCATCGAGCGGGTTAAGTCGGTATTCGTTCATCACCATCTTCGAATGCTCAATCCACAGCTTCCAGGCATCCTTCGACACGCTCTCGTACACCCGCTTGCCGAGTTCCCCTTTCCAGGGGACGCGATCGAGCCCCGGCATCTCTCTTCCAAACTTCACGCAGTGCACCATGCGCGTGCCGGGCTTGACGGGTCCGCTCGGCGCCGGCGTCGGTTCGCAAGATTCATTAGCCATCGGGGCTCCTGGAAAACAGTAGCACAGACACTCTTGTCTGTGTCGGCGCAAGCAACGCCTGGATGGATGCCAAACCGAAAGCGCATCCCTTGAATTTTGACGATACCCCAAGCAGCCCAGAAATTCCACTTCGGGGGTAAGCAGTGCGGCACCAGGCGCTCAATCAAAGGGCAGAGCGTTTGGCGTCGCCTCGAGCGCTACGCTAAGATGTCTATACCCTTTAGGAGAGGATTTCGTTATTGCCTAGTCAAATACTTTACCCAGGTAAACTGGCTGTGGCTTGGCGCCGCGAGTTTGACAATTTGGTCGCCGCCAAAGCCGTGGATCGGTTATGGGCAAAAGATGTGGCCCTGTGGCCGGGCCCCGAAAGCCAAAAGCGATCCATACGCGCGAATCTGGCCTGGCTCGATTTGCCAGACCACATCGGCGCGTACATGGAACGCGTCACACAATTGGCGGCTACCACAAAACAAGAAGGCTTTCAGGACGTGGTCCTCATTGCCATGGGTGATTCCAATCTGGCCGCGGAAACTTTGCTAAACACTCACGCGGAGAAACGATATGGAAGAGTATTCCTTTTGGACAGCACCGACCCCGGGGCAATTCGCGCCGTCGATAAACAACTCGACTTTGCAAAGGCTCTGTTCGTTGTCGCCAGCAAGTCCGGGAAGAGGATTGAGACCCACGCGCTCCTGCTCTATTTCTTGAACCGGCTCAAAGCGCAAGGCGTGAGCGACCCGGGCCGGCGCTTCGTCGCGGTGACCGAACAGGACTCGTATCTTTCATCGTTGGCGAAAGACTACGGATTTCTCGCCACCTTCATGGATTCACCCGGCATCAAGGGCCGTTATTCGTCTTTGATTCATTTCGGACTGCTACTCTCCGCGGTTTGGAACTGCGACCCGCAAGCCTTCGTGTCCCAGGCCGCCGCCATGCGCGACGCCTGCCGCCAGTCGGCTCCTGCCGACAAAAATCCAGCCCTGGGACTTGCTGCTTTCCTCGCCGCCGGCGCGCTGGATGGCGGCCACAAGCTTCTTCTTCTGGGCACCACCAGCACCCGCAATTTAACCTACCGCATAGGTCAGCTGGTTGGCGCGAGCATGTGCAAGCACGGGCGTGGATTGCTTCCGGTATGTAACGATCCTCCCAGATGGCTCGAAATTTACCGCCGGGGCTTCAGTGCCGCGATTCTAGCCATGCGCGACGACGACAACTCCGAGGTCAACGAATTCGAGACGCTCCTAAGGAAGGCCGGGCTGCCAACCGTGTCGATCGAGATAAATAACCCCGACGAGTTAGGTGCGGAGACCTTCAAGTGGGAAATCGCCACGGCGATGGCATGCGTTCCGCTGAATGTGAATCCATTTGATGAGCCGGATGTGCAAGAGACCCGAGCAAGAGTCTCCACCCTACTTGAGATATTCTCGACCAAACACCAATGGCCGGCGCGTACCGCCAGGGTCCGCGAGAAGGGAATTGAACTCTACGCGGAAGCCGAAACGCGGCTGCAGATTTCGACTTTGAATCTCTCCGAGGCCTTACGAACTTTCCTGGAAGCGCGGGAAGCCGATGGATATCTGGCGATCATAACTTATGCCGGCAATCAGCCCGCAACAGATGCCGCGCTCGGCCGATTGCGCGAACAGCTCGCTTTGCGGCTGCAAATTCCCGTATTACTGAGTTCCGGCCCTCGGTATCTTCGTAATTTCGAGCAAGTATACAAGGGCGGCCCGTCACGCGGACTGTTCTTGATTCTTACCACCGAACAGGTGGAGGATATCGCCATCCCTGGCGCTGGATATACCTTTGGACAACTACAATTGGCTCTGGCGCTGAGCGACTTCGAGTCCTTGGAGTTGCGGCGCATGCTGGTCATGCAACTGCACTGCACTCAGGGTCTGGAGCAAGGCTTGACAGAACTCGAGCACTTGGTTCAAAAGCTCTAGCAGGCTGCGGAAACCGTCTTTTTCTTCAGGAGGTCGGTGCTTTAGCGCCGACGTAAACTGCGTGGTCTCAACGGGCTTCAGCCCCTGAAGAAAGCTTTTTCTTCTTTTTGCTGCATTTTTCCGCAGCCTGCTAGGTCACGCTCGCGGAGTCCACCTGAATCGAGGGTCGCGGGCGGCTTACCGAACAAACGTATTTAAGGAATGCTTTCAGGCGAGGTGTTGCGGACGTGTCCAAAATCACTACATTGTTTTTCGATATCGGTGGTGTGATCCTGACCAACGGCTGGGATCGCGGCTCGCGGCGCGAAGCCGCCAATGTGTTTCATTTGGATTGGGAAGAGTTCCAGGATCGCCACGAACTTTCTTTTCCCGCCTTTGATTCCGGGCACATCACTTTGGACGAGTATCTTGACCGCACGCTCTTTTACCGCACGCGATCGTTTACCCGGGAAGAGTTCACGGCGTTCATGTTCTCGCAGTCCAAGGAATTTCCCCAATCCAGAGCGATCCTGAAGCAGGTCGCGCAATCCGGCAAATACTTCATCGGAGCCATCAATAATGAACCGCTGGAGCTCAATCAATACCGCATTGAGGCTTTTGATTTGCGCCGCGATTTTCTGGTCTTCTTCAGTTCCTGTTACGTGCATTCGCGCAAGCCTGAAGAGATGATTTTTCGCGTGGCCCTCGAGGTAACCCAGCGGCCGCCGGAGCAATGCGTGTTCATCGATGACCGCCCTCTGAATCTCGAGGCCCCTCGGCGATTGGGCATCAATGCAATCCATTATCAGAACGCCCAGCAACTCCGCTGTGATCTGCAAAAGTACGGCGTTGAGGTATAGTGTCAGCCGCCGTTAATTCACCAGAAAGCCGTAAACCAGCCGAGGGGAGACCCAGACCATGAATGTAAATCGTTCGGGAGGCGGAAATGGCTGTGATGCCTGCACCGTGGTTTTGTTTGGTGCCTCCGGTGACCTCGCCAAGCGCAAGGTGATCCCCGCCATGTTCGACCTGGCGAGCCACGGCTCCTTGGGTCCTCGGTATGCCATCGTGGGCTACGCACGCACGCCCATGAACGATGAAAGCTTTCGAAACTCCCTCGGGGACGCCGCCAAAAACATGTCGGAAATCGGACCGATCGATCCCAAGAAATGGGAGGAATTTGCGTCCAACCTTTATTACCACGCGGGGGAATACGGCAAACCCGAAGATTTCGCTAAGCTCGCGGAGCGCCTGAAGGAATTAGAGTCCAAAAAAGAACTGGCAGGCAATCGGCTCTTCTACCTTTCCACTCCTCCCGAGGTATATAAGGACATCATTGAGCAGCTTGGCAAAGCGGGACTCGCGCGGCCTACTTGTGCCGATTCCTGGGTGCGCATCATCATTGAAAAGCCCTTCGGCCGCGATCTGGCTTCCGCAAAAGAGTTGAACCAAATCGTGCTGAACGTCTTTGAGGAGCAGCAGATCTACCGGATCGACCACTACCTCGGAAAAGACACCGTACAGAATTTATTGGTGCTGCGTTTCAGCAACGGGATTTTCGAGCCGCTCTGGAACCGCAACTATGTCGATCATGTCCAAATCACCGCCGCGGAGACCCTGGGCGTGGAAAGGCGCGGCGGATTTTACGAAACCACCGGCGCGCTGCGCGACATGATTCAGAGCCACGTCTTGCAACTCACGTCACTGGTCGCGGTGGAACCTCCGGCATCCTTTGACGCCACCGCGGTGAGGAACGAAAAACTTAAGGTCCTGCAGTCCATCCGGCCCTTCGATCTCGGAATGGTCGCGCAGTCCGTGGTGCGCGGACAATATGCCGCTGGCCAAATTGACGGCAAGTCCGTTCCCGGGTACCGCTCCGAACCCGGCGTCAGCCCCGCGTCACGCACGGAGACCTTCGTTGCCGCGCAAGTGTTGATCGACAACTGGCGGTGGGCGGGCGTTCCATTTTATTTGCGCACCGGCAAGCGCATGGCGAAACGTACCACCGAGATTGTGATTCAGTTCAAGCGCGCGCCACATATCGTATTTCGCGAGCGCGACGTCGAGGCCAATCGCCTGGTCCTCAACATTCAACCCGACGAGGGAATTTCTGTATCGTTTGGGGCCAAGAAGCCCGGACCCGACATGGCTATCGGTAATGTCACCATGAATTTCAGTTACCGCGAAGGCTTTGGCGATGGCGCGCGCAGCGCGTATGCAACGCTACTCGGCGATTGCGTGCGCGGCGACGCCACGCTATTCGACCGGGGCGACAGCGTCGAGGCCGCTTGGGCGCTGGTCGATCCCATTCTGGATGTTTGGAGCGCGGCAAAGACCGCGAACGTACCGCAGTACCCGTCCGGAAGCTGGGGCCCGCGCGAATCCGATGTTCTGCTGGAACGCGAAGGCCGACAGTGGTTCAATTCATAGCCACAGCTGCAAGCGCATAAACATACAGCGCGAAGTAACGAACTAGGAACAGGGGGAAAGGTGATCCTTGCCGGTGACGTAGGCGGCACGAAGTGCAACCTTGCGCTTTTCTCGGAAAAAAACGGGAAGCTCACGACTGTTTTCAAGCAGCGCTTTGCCAGCAAGGAGTTCGCGAAATTCGAGCTGATCGTGAAGGAATTTTCGCGACAAGCGGCGTCCCATTTGTCTGCCGATCGCGTCGTCGCGGCGGGCTTTGGAGTAGCCGGACCGGTGATCGAAAATCACGTTCGGGCGACCAATCTTCCCTGGACCGTGGACGCAAAGATTCTGGAGCAGGAATTAAACGTCGAAAATATCGTGCTGTTGAATGATCTTGGGGCCACGGGACACAGCATCGAACACCTCGCCCCTGAAGAATTCACCGTATTGAATGCGGGAAGACCCGAGCCAGGCGGCACCATGGCGTTGCTGGCGGCGGGCACCGGGCTCGGGCAATCCTTCCTGGTTTGGGATGGAACGCGCTATCGCATTGCCCCCTCCGAGGGCGGCCATTCCGATTTTGCGCCACATACGGAACAACAGATCGAGTTGTTGCGTTTCATGCGCCGCCGCTATCCGCAGGTCAGCTGGGAGCTGATTCTTTCGGGCCGCGGTTTCCGCACCCTTCATGAATTTCTCGCGCCGGAAGTGAAGCACCATTCCTTCGAGGATCCCGACACGGATCCCGCGCCGGAAATCACGAGCAAAGGGCTGGCCAAAACTTGCCCGGTCTGCGTGGAGACACTCGATTTGTGGACCTCCATCTACGGCGCGGAGGCCGGGAATCTTGCGCTCAAGGTGCTGGCACTAGGCGGGGTTTACGTGGCCGGCGGCATCGCCGTCAAAATCATTGAGAAGATGAAAGACGGAAGATTCGTCGCCGCATTTAAGGACAAGTGGAAGTTCGAGAATCTGCTCGCCAATATTCCAGTATCGGTGGTGCTGAACGAGTCCGCTCCGTTGCTTGGCGCCGCTTACGAAGCACTGGCTTTGATCCGCAAGTAAAGCTCTAGCAGGCTGCGGAAAAAGCCTCTTTCTTCAGGAGGTCGGTGCTTTAGTTCATCCTGAGCCTCGGGGCGCCGACGTAAACTGCGTGCTCTCAGCGGGCTTCAGCCCCTGAAGAAAGCTTTTTCCTCGTTTTGTTGCATTTTTCCGCAGCCTGCAAGGGTCATCGTACCCTTCGTCGAAACTTTCGGAACTCAGCGTAAAGCAGTGCCGCGTCCCTGCGATCATCCTCCGCATGTCGCACGCCTGTCGCGCCCAACCTCAACGGTGTTAAACCTTACGTTGTTTGGTAAGCTGTGCCTTCCAGCAGTATTTTGCGCAGAAGAGATTGCGCGGGTTAGAAAGAGAACGAGGAGCTAGACATGAGCAGCGCAACGACAACACAGGCTATCGACTTGCAGAATTACGTTGCTGGCGGCTGGCACCGATCTGCGGCCACCGAATATGTGGACGTCGCCAACCCGGCGACCGCCGAAGTCCTGGCGCACACGCCACTCTCCACCGTCACCGAAGTGAATGCCGCGGTGCAGGCCGCTGCCGATGCGTTTCCCGCCTGGCGCCGCACTCCTCCGGGTGAACGCGTCCAATATCTCTTCAAACTCAAAAATTTGCTGGAAGAACACATCGATGAGATTGCGCGCTTGATCACCCGGGAAAACGGCAAGACCTTTGCCGAAGCCAAAGCCGAGATGCGGCGCGGTATCGAGAACGTCGAAGTGGCCTGCGGCATTCCGATGATGATGCAGGGCTACAACCTCGAGGACGTCACGCCGGGCGTGGACGAAATGCAGATACGCCAGCCCCTGGGAGTCGTGGCCGCGATTGTACCGTTCAATTTTCCGGGGATGATTTCGTTCTGGTTTTTGCCCTATGCCATCGCCTGCGGAAATACCTTCGTGCTCAAGCCGTCTGAACGCGTTCCGCTGACCATGCATTATGTAATGGAGCTGGTGGAGAAAACCGGACTGCCCAAGGGCGTTGTCAATCTCGTGAACGGCGGTCACGATGTGGTGAATGCGCTGTGCGACCATCCGCAAGTCCGCGCGATCAGCTTCGTGGGCTCCACGCCGGTGGCGCGAGCATGTTTACGCGCGTGCGGCGGCCAGCGGCAAACGCATGCAGTGCCAGGGTGGCGCGAAAAATCATGTGATCGTGTTGCCCGACGCGGACATGGAACTCGCGACCCAGATCATCAGCGATAGCGCGTTTCGGTGCGCGGGACAGCGCTGCCTTGCGGTATCCGTCGCGGTGACCATCGGCGAAGCACAGAAGAACGTTTCGGCGACTCCATCGCCGACGCGGCGTCGAAGATTCGCATCGGCAATGGCCTCGACGCCGGCATGCAGATGGGGCCGGTGATCAGCCGAGAGAGCAAGCAGCGCATCGAGTCGCTGATCGGCCAAGGCGTGGACGAAGGCGCGAAACCCATTCTAGACGGGCGCAACGCCAAGGTGCCGAATCATGAAGGCCGGCAATTTTCTTACGCCGACAGTGTCTGGACGGTTTGCCGGCGACCAGCCAGTCTCGCCAACACCGAGATTTTTGGCCCCGTGCTCAGTTTGGTTCATGCCAATTCCATTGACGAAGCGATGGAATTTTTGGCCAAGCAGCCCCTACGGTAACCAGGCCTCGCTCTTCACCACCAGCGGCGCAGCGGCGCGCAAATTCCGCTACGAAGCTCCGGCGGGAAACATTGGCATCAACATTGGCGTGGCGGCTCCCATGGCCTATTTCCCGTTCAGTGGATGGAAGGAAAGCTTCTTTGGCATTTTGCACGGCCAAGGCCGCGACGCCGTGGAGTTTTATACGGAATCGAAGATCGTCGTAGAGCGCTGGTCGCGCCAGGAAACGCGCAAGTTTTAACGACTGTGGGCGTATGGAGGCTGAGTCAGGCGCCGGGCTTAAGCCCAGCCCTCCGTCGGCCGCAGCGGCAAGCCCTCCCAAAGTGGTAGGCGATGACCACTAATCCTTTGCATCTGGACGTAAACGAACAGATCGAGTGCGCGCAGACGCTGGCTTCGCGGTTCTACACCGATCCCTCGATTCTGGAGATTGAGAAGCGCGCGGATTTTTCAGCGCACCTGGCAACTTGTCGGCACGCTCGAGCCACGCCTGCGGCGAAGTGGACGGCTTGCTGCGCACGATTGCCGATCGCGGAGACTTTTTTCACAGCGGAGGTCGCAGGCGAGCCGATTGTGGTGGTGCGCGACAAGCAGGGACACGCTTCGCGCCTTCAGCAATGTTTGCCGCCACCGCGCTGGACCCATCGCGCTGGGCAGCGGCTGCAAAAATGTGCTGCGCTGCGCACTACCACGGCTGGACCTACACTCTGGATGGCCGATTGATCGGGACGCCGGATGTCGAAGGCGTTGAATTTTTCGATCGCAGCACCATGGGCATGGTGCCGCTGCGCTTGGAAACCTGGGAACAGTTTATTTTTGTGAATTTCGATCCGCGGCGCCGAGCCGCTTTCGGCGTATCTCGGAGATATTCCCGAGCAGGCGCGCGGATTTCAGTTTGCGGGTCTGCAATTTGCGGAGCGGCGCGACTACGTGATCCACTGCAACTGGAAGGTGTACGTCGATAACTATCTCGAGGGCTATCACATCCCTATCGCGCATCCCGGGTTGATGCGCGAAATCGATTACGCGCAATATCGCACGGATACGTTTCGCTATCACTCGCAGCAGTTTGCGCCGATCCGCGCGATGAAGCCGGACGATTGCTGGCGACGCGCTTTTATGTGCCAGGGAGCGGTCCGCAGGAGGCTCTGTACTTCTGGATTTTTCCCAACTTGATGCTGAACATTTATCCCGACAATGTTTCGACCAACTTGATCGTGCCGCTTTCGCAGGACAAAACGCTGACCATCTTTGAATGGTTTTTTCACGACGTTGCGTCCGCGAAAAATCAAGAACGCATCAAGAAGGCCATCGCCTTCAGCGACGAAGTCCAGCAGGAAGACATTGGGCTCTGCGACAGCGTACAGCGGGGATCTGCACTCCGCGACCTACGACCGCGGGCGTTATTCCGTGAAGCGCGAAAATGGCGTGCACCATTTCCATATGCTGCTGGCGGAATTTCTCGGCCAATCCTAGAATCCTTGCCATCTATGAATCGCGATTCGCATATGCCTATCCACGAAGAGGTTCATCCATGAGAAATTTTTTGTTCGTCTGCGCGCTTACCCTGCTTGTAAACTCCTCCAGCCGCGCCCAACAGCAACCCCAAGCCAAAACCGATACAAAATCCGCCACGCCCGACCCCGCCGCCAAGCCCAAACGCAAAGTCCTGGACGCCGACCTCTCCGGCTTCGACATCTCCGACCCCAAATCCGAAAAGAAAGTCACCACCATGCTAGGCGGTAGCCGCACCGCGGCAATCCCGTCGGCGGTTCTCCTGGCTCCCCACCGCGCGAAATTCTACGGCGCAGCCGCCACTTTCGACTGGTCCTTCTCCGGTCACAACGAAGGCTACATCCTCATCATTACCGACGAAGACGAAACCCAACTGGTGCACCAGCAACTAAGGGAAACCCATTACCGCCTGGATTCCGCCGCCGCAAAATTCGCGCCCGGCCAGACCTACTACTGGCGCGTCCAGGTCCTGCCAAACCCGTTGGCTAGCGAACCTTCGGAATTCGAGGTAGTCTCCGCCGAAGAACGCCAAGCCATCGACAAAGCCGTCGCCGCCATCCCGGCAGGCGACCCGTTCCAATCCGGCTTAGCCCGCGCCAAAATCTTCACCGACCACCGCCTTTGGTTCGACGCCTTGGGCGCCTATGACGACCTGATCGCCAAATACCCCAACCATCCCGAACTCTACGACCAACGCGGCGCTATCTACGCCCAAATCCCCGCCACTAAGTCCCTCTCCGAATCCGACTTCGCCCGCGCCGACAAATCCCCAAAATGACGGGAACTCGGCACACGCAGCGCGTTACCCACACAACGTGAAACTTACTCTTGACCTCTGCTATCCACGTGATATAATGACTCTCAGGTAAAATTACGACCGATCGCCGGCACACCAGGCGCCCTTTCTCTCTTAAGTATCCTGCTCGCCACGTTGTACGCCTCAATCCACCCATCGCCACCCTCCGGCGCGGCAATTGGAACCAAGCAGCCGTCATCCCGAATCCCCGCGCCTTTGCGGGGTGAGGGATCTGCTTTTTCTCCCTCTGGGCAAGGCCTGGCCAACCGATCGTTGGTTTGAATCCCTTAAGAATAAGGAATCTCGCTTCGGGTCGACGTAAATGCAGGACGCAGGTAAGTCAATTAAAATCAATACTTACAAAAGTCTATCAAAACAAACAGCTTTAACAGCCTTTAGAATCAATACTTACAAAAAAGCAGGGGGAGGGCGGTAATCAGATAGTTATGACGCCAAGCACGATCACAATTGCCTGAGTATTCCCCACTGGAATCCCTCACGGTGAAACCCCAAGACCCAGGTTTCAAAAACCGAAACATGGGCACCCGCAGAAGAAACAACCCCAGGTCCGTCGGCTATGGCGCAGGCGGCTCCTCCTTCGATGATTTCACACTATATAGCGGAATTGGTGTTGTGAAGCCGCGGACTTGGGCTTGGCCCAGTGCGGTGGTGGGGAATTGCTCGCGGACTTGTTCCCAGGTTGCGGGGCTCAGGACCAGCGAAGTCTTGAAGTCTTTGGTCAGGGATTCGAGGCGGGAGGCTAGGTTTACAGCTTCGCCGATTACGGAATATTCCAGGCGGTCTGGGGAGCCTACGTTGCCCGCGGTGACTTGGCCGGTGTGAATGCCGATGCCGATCTTCAGAGTGGGATCGGCGGGAGATTTGGTGGCGTTCCATAGGTCCACACGAGCTAGCATTTCGACAGCGCAGCGGACGGCGCGGCAGGCGTCCTCCTGAGTGCCTTCGGTTAGCGGGGCGCCGAAAATAACCATGATGCCGTCGCCGATGAATTTGTTGAGGAAGCCGCGGTTTTGCTTGATGACGTCGCCCATGGCGGTGAGGTAGCGGTTTAGCCATGCCAGGACTTCCTGGGATGGGACGCCCGCGGTCATGGCGGTGAAGCTGCGGATGTCGGAGAAGAGGATGGTGGTTACGCGCTCTTCGCCAGCTAGAACAATGTTGTCGCGATTTTTCCAGATTTCAGCAGCGACGTCGGCGGAGACGTAACGCTCGAATAGGCCCATGAGCTGGCGGCGCTCGGCTTCCATGGCGATTTTGAGGCGGCGCTCTTCCACCGAGCGGTAGCCCAGGCCGGCGGGAAGGGCTGCGACGAGACAGGCTTCGATGGAAACGAAAGGAAACCAAAGATGGTTTGAGAAAAGCAGGCTGGCGGCAACGGCCACGATGGCGAGTAGCGCCAGGCAGAAAGCGACAGCCAGGTACCAGCGTTGGTGGAAAGCGATGGCGATCACGCCGAGGGCGAGCACAAAACCCATCGCAAAGCGCGGGAAGGAATGAACCGTGCGCAGGAAGTTTTTGTCTAAGATTGTTGCTGTGGCGGCTCCGTGGATTGCCGCGCCGGAAACGATGGAGTGTTCGACCATCAAGGGGGTGCCGCGCGCGGTGGGAGTGGCGAAAAGATCTTTGCCCATTTCACTGGACTGACCTACCAGGACAATTTTTCCGTTGAAAATGGAGGAGTCGGAGGTGGCGGACAGCACCGACTCCACCGGGATTACCCGTGTGGGCGGTGAAGAGTACGAGCTTATCCAGGCGGTGTCGGGCTGGGCCGAGGCCAGGGGAAGCTTTGTAGCGCCGAACAAAACGAAGCCGCGACCGCCGGGCCGGAGATGCTGGTCAGTGGCGTAGTCGGCCAGGGCCACCGGCAGGGAGAGCGCTTTGTAATCCGGGGTGGTGATGCGGAGAAACATGCGGCGGACTGCGCCGTCGTCGTCGAGGACCAAGTCGCCGAAGGCTACGCCTGCGGCTGCTTTTTTGAAGATGGGGAGAGGTTCGTTGCGGGGGTGGTCGGCGAAACCGTATTCGCTGACCAGGATTACGTTGCCAGCGTCCTCGATTTCGCTGGCCAATTTTGCATCGTCTGCTGTGGCGCGGGGCACATCGAGGATGACGTCGATGCCGATGGCTGAGGGCTTGCCCGTTGCGATTTTGTGGATCACCTCGGCCAGGAGAAGGCGGGGGATGGGGAAGGCGTTATTTCGGCGAACGAAGGACTCGTCGAAGTCTACATTGAGGACGTTTTCGCTAGGGGGCGCGGGACGTTGGGCTGCTACGAGTAGATCGAAGGTCTGTAGGTCCAGTTTGTGGAGCAGGCCCAGGCGGTCGGCGGCGAAGATTGCGACGGTGAGAATCAGTGCTAGGGCAGAGATTGTTGTCCAGACGCGGAGGGAGGTTCGGGATTCGGAGTGAGTTGGGGTTGGTGATGGATTCATTTGGGGTCGCTGAGAGGCGATGGTTGCCGGGATCCCTCCACTCCGCGGACCCCTCGAAGCTCAGGGTAGGCCGGCGCGCGGAAAACGCGCCTAAGAAGAGGCCAGGCCGCTGCGGTCGGGATAGCAGTTTGGGAGTGAGGTTGTGGAAAGCCCCACCCTTTGAAAGGCGCAAAGGGTGGGCCGCCCGGAGAGTCAAATGCGGGACCCAGGTTCACAAACCGAACCTGGGGCACCCGGCCCCTGCGGCGGCTTGCGTGGCGGTAGCAAATGCGATGTGGCTACAGCCGGGCGGGGCAAGCCCCGCCCCTACAAAGATCGGCAAGTTCAAAAAGATCGGCAAGTTCAAAAACAGCCGACGGTTCGGAACGGTGCTGGAGGGGAACATTGCTGCGGCGTGTTGGGATTTGCGCAGGCCCACGCCTGAGAGGGGGAGATGTTCGGCCAGGCCTGGGAGGGCCATGGGGCTTTGGTTGCCTTCGGTGGCTTTGTCTACGCTGTCGTGGATGTAGGCGAACAACTCGCCTGCGGTGACGGTGCCGTCTTTGTTGTAGTCGGCTTCGCCGTGCAAACCTTTCAGGAGGAAGAAGGTGAAGACGCCGTGGCCGCCACCCCATTTGTCGGATTCGTAGGAGAGCTGGCTGATGTCGCTGGCGGTGATTACGGCGCGATCGGAATCGTTGGCGAAGCGGGATAGATATTGGTTGACCAGGTTGTTGGATTTTTTGCCGTGGGCGCTGGCGCCGCTGAAGCCGTAGCTGTGGCAGGTGTCGGCGAAGGTGACGACGCGTTTCGCTTTGATGACGCGGGTGAAGACGTCCTGAAGCTGGTACATGGGAAAGGCGGTGCCGCCCATGTCATCGATCTTTGTGTCGTAGGTTAGAAGATATAAATTACGCGGATCGTTGGGATCTGGCGCGCCGTGGCCTGCTATATAGAGGACCACTTCGTCTTGCGGCTGGGCCTTGGTCAGAAAAGTGAAGAGGGCGCTGCGAACATTTTGCGACGTGGCGTCGTCGTTGAGAAGGAGGCGGATATTGTCTTTGGGAAACGAGCCGCCGTCGGGAGAGAGCAGAAAGTCGCGGAAATCCTGGGCGTCGCGGTCGGCGAATTGGAGGCTGGTGATGCCGCCGGCGGTGTCGGAGTAACGGGCGATACCTACGACCACGGCGAATTTATCGGCGCCAGCTACCGGGCGATCAGGAGTGATCGAGGGGCGCTTGTGGTCGCGAGTTGCCGGGGTGTCGGAGGTTTGCAGGAGGAAGGAAGCGTAGTGGACGCGGGTTCTGAGATCGGTGAAGGAAAACTCGACGGAGTTGCGGCCTGGTTGGAGATGGAAGCCTTCGTGATGGCTTAAATCCAGCTTGCAGAGGATACCGTCGGATGTGGTCGTGGTGGTCATGATCATGTTGGCGGCTTGCGTATTGATCCTGGTGAACAGCGAGCCGGGACTTACTTGCGTGGGGCTTTTTGCGATGTGGATCAGGAGTTGGTCGAAATCGACGGAAGCGATGACGGCGGCGCTGTTGGGTTCCAACTGCAATTGCATTTGGGGGATTTCGAGAGTGATGGGTTCGGCAATATCCGCGGCGGTGGAGGAAAAAAGCAGGGCGACGCAGAACAAAGTCAGCGAAAGGCATGCACCGATGCGCATCGAATTCACCGGACCGGACTCATGAAGTGGACTCGCTTAATGGGACTTAATCAGTGAGCAGATTGTAGTGGAACATGCGTGTCTTGTCATCGTGAAATGAAAGCATTTTGCTTGACAAAGATGGCGGTGGGGTATTAGTTGCGAGTAGTCTCTCCGAGCGCGTTTTGCCGGAATTTCCAAAAAAGAACGCACGGCGCTCGAATACCATTTGGTTTGCGGGAAGACAGGAGGAGTCCAATGATTCGGCCATCGGCTTTCGTCCGATTTGCGACGATGCAGTTCACGCTGCTGTTTACGATCTTGCCGTTGTTCGGGCAGACGGCGACGGAGTACAACGATAAAGACAAGAAGAAATTGGCGGAGATCGCGCAGCGCCCTGAGGTGATCAAGAGAATCCAGGATACGTGGGACGCGCACCGGCGGGCGGACATGGAGTTTGCGTTTAACGTGAACCAGTCGTCCAGGGCGGGGCAATTGTCGGTCACCGAGTTGGCCACGTTCCGGCAGAACTTTGGGGAGTTGTACAACAATCCGATTCTGGTGCGGTATGTGAACTCGCTGGGGCAGAAGATTGTGCCGCAGGGGTCGCCGAATTTGTATTCGTTCCGGTTGCTGCTGGATCCGGTGCCGCGAGCGGAAGCGCTGACGACTGGAACGATTTATATATCGACGGGATTGGTCTCCATGCTGGACAGCGAGGCGCAACTGGCTTACGTGCTGGGCCATGAGATCGCACACGTGGAGAAGAGGCACACGTACAACACGATTCGCAACGAGATTCTGGAAGAGGAATTCGATCACGAGAAGTCCGCGGAAGTCGGGAAGAAGCGAGCGATCTTTGGGGTCGCCTCAGCGGTGGGTGGCGCGGCGATTGGTGGAGCGGCCGGTGGCTATTCCGGGGCTTTGATCGGAGGCGCGATCGGCGCGGCTGGAGGAATCGCCGGGGGATTATTGTTCCGGAATCGATTTCAGCCGACCGAATGGTCCGCAATCTATGAGGATGAAGCGGATGAGGCGGGACTGAAATATATGCTGGAGCAAAATTATGACGCGCGCGAAATCCCGAGAATGTATGCGCGACTCGACAACCTGGTGGGGCGGGACAGCCGGGTGGGACTGGGATTCATCGGCAAGCCCGAGCGGACTCGGGAGCGCCAGGCGCAAATCACTCGACTGATTACAACCGCGTACAAAGCGGATTTGGAAGCGCGAGCGAAGAAGGGACTGGTGAGTTCGGGGCCGGAGTTTCAATTGCTGATGTCGGCGCTGAAACGAGATAACGGGGTGAGCGCACTGGACTACGATCTGTACGATGAGGCGCGGGATGATTTGGATCAGGCGGTGAAATTGCGGTCGAACGATCCGCGTGCGCATTACTATCTCGGGCAGGTGATGATCGCCACCGGGCGAACGCCGGAAGATAAACAGCAGGCGATGAGCGAATTCCTGCAAGCGATTCAATACGATGCGGACCGGGGCGCTTATGCAGAACCGCATTTGGAAGAAGCGCTGTTTCAGATTTCACAGAACGATCCTGGATTGCAGGAGCAGATTAAGAAGGAGCTGAAGACTTATGTTGCGTTGTATCAGCGTCAGCATATGGGACAGCTACCAGGGAACATGTACATCATTTATGACTACTTTCTGCTGATCGGCGATAAGAGCTGGTATATGCCGCCCGCGTCGGTGGTGAGCACGAAGAATGTCGATTCGCTGAATGTGGTGCAGGGAAGCGTGGGTGTGGCGAGCGCGGCGGAAGTCGTTGCCCGGGCTACCGGAGGTCCGGACAGTGGCAGGGCGACTACGACGTCGGAGCCGGCGAAACCTGCGGCGAAACCTGCGGTCAAGAAAGCATCGACGCCGGCACCTGCGCCGCACTGAGGTCGCCAGGGTCGGCGACATGATGTGGGCCGGCCGGACTAAAGTCCGGCGCCTACATAAATACGGATTGGGAGGGCTGGAATGAAATTCGCACGAATGTTAGGTGTGTGTTTGCTGTTGCTCGGCGGCGGATGGGCGGAAGCGCAAGGGAATGGTGGCAAGAGAATTGTGGGGATCATGCCGACGTTTGACACTTCGGGGGATTCGTTCGGGCAGCAGTTTGCGCAGAACCTGACGGCGATGGTGTACGACAAATTGGCTGGGGCGCCGTTTGAAATTGTGCTGCTGAATCCCGGAGGGCTGTACAGCCCGTTGATTCCGGAATCGATGCTGGAATACACGCAGTCCACCGGAGTAGACAGCATTTTGGTGACGACGCTGCTGCCCACCGACAAGCCGCAAAAGGGCGATTTTATTTTGCACGTGGAAGCCAAGTTGCTGGATGCGCAGAATGCGAAAGAAATAGGTTCGCCGTCAACCTACAGCGTGAAGGTGAGCCGGAACGACGCATTGCTCGATGCGGTCAAGGGTGGCCTGGATTATGGGGGTTCCGCATCGAACACCGTGCGGCAAGGGCGAAATATTTATTCGGCGATGGCGCGAACGAACGGGAGCCGGCCGTTTGAGAAGCAGCCGCTGGGAAAAGCGGCATTGGGAATGGCGGCGTCGATACATTCGCAGATGTTGGCGCAGGTGCAGGTGGGAAAGGGGGACAGGGTCGAGCCAGCGCGAAGTGGCGCTTGCACGATCAGCATTCGCGTGGGGTACACGGCGAAGAAGGCGTCTTCGAGGGCTTACGACATTCTGGTGAACGGCGAGAATCAATCGTTGTGGACCAAAGATGGAGTGACGACGCTGGAGAACATGAAAGGCGGACCGCTATTTTTGCAGATCGGCGTCAACGATCCGCCGTATCGGACGCCGGTGCAGGACCTGTATCAGGCGAATACGGATTTGGATTGCTCGCGTCCGGAGCGGCAGTTGTCGCTGGACATCGGCGCGGTGGGGGATGCGTTGTTGCATTGGCGTTGACAGGCAAACCTGATCTGAGGCGAAGAAATCAAGCTGAAATCGGCGCGGAACGCAAGGACGGGAACGCGAATCCGAGAATAGTCATGCGCTACATTTCTGTAGGGACGATTTGTCTGCAGGGGAGGTGTCACTTGAATGAAACGATCATGTACTTCTGGGGCTATCTAAGCTGAGCGCTCTCATGGGGACACTATCGTTCAGGACGAGCCCGCGTCGTTTCCTGATATTCCATTTATTCTCACACCGCAAATAGCTCCCATGCGCGAATACCTTCGGCAACTCTTGCCAAGCGTTCAACACCCGCGTTCGGCGCCCTTCAGTAATCCTTGGTCTCGCAATATTCTCCGAACCTTCTTTGGTGAAATCGACAGACGCATTGCCACACGAGCTACTTTGCACCCCTCCCGCCTCCACACCTTTGGAATCACCAGCGCCGCAAATTCCTCGCTCACCTGTTGGAACGATTTGTTGCCGACAATTCCTTGAGACCATTCCCTGAGCATTGCGTTGATGTTGCCAATTCCTCGAAGCTTCCGCTTCAGACTCTGAAGTTCCATCCAGACGTAATCCTGTTGTGCAGGTTTGAGCAGCGTCGTCCCTGCTTCAGCACATTGCCGAGCCGCTTCCAAGTCCTCCGGGTAACCCAGACAAAACGCTAAACCTAATACGATGTGCGCCTTTGCAATGAGGCGGCGATTCTGGGTGTGCTTGGCGAACTCCAGAGCTTCCCGGGCGAATTCGCACGCGAGCTGGGAGGTCGGGACAACACTTGATTCTTTCTCAATCTGTTCCTCGAGATTTGCGCATTCCACAGCGGACTGCAACATTCGTGCCCGGGCCTTCAGAATGCTGTCCTTTTTCTCCTCACCCAGGCGGAAAGCCGCGGCCCCCTCGGCCGCAGCGCGATCGAGCTCTCCACTGTCCAAGTTCAAATATCCAAGAGTAACGTGGACATTGCCTTTGCCTCGGTGGTCGTCATAGCGGTCATAGATCGCTTGAGCCTTGACCAGATGGTCGAACGCTTCCTTACGTAGCAGCGTAAGTTGCTCCCGCCCCCGGAGCTTCGGAAACGCAACGGACGCGGTGGCTTTGCGCTTTCTCCTGAACTTTGCTGCTTCCGTATCGATCTTATTGACGAGCTGAAGCGCAAGCAGCCTTTTCACAAAAGCAATGTTTACAAAAGACCTCGCAAGATTACGATTATAGGGATCCCGCTTGCCGTATTGCTGAATCGCATTTTCAAACTTGGAGAGTGCACGCTCGGAATTGCCTTGTCGCCGAGCGATTCTCCCGTAGGCGGAGCTAATGTTTCCGAGAGTCAGGTAATCATCGGTGTCTGCCAACATATCTTGGGCTTCGCCGAGAATCTTGACCGCGGCTTCGGGTTGGCCTTCCTGGAAAGCGATCCATCCTTCCAATACCTGCATGACCGCGGCCATTTTGGGGTACTTCAATCGCAAGGCGAGTTCTTTCGCCTTGGCCACATATCCGAGAGCATCGTCATATCGGCCGTGCCGCCGCAGACATCGTGCCATCCAAAAATGGGTGATGGAGATCATTTGTTTATCGCTGATTTCGGGCTCCAGTGCGAGGACCATCTCAAAACATTTGATGGCTTTTCCAAACTCTTCCTCTGACATGGCCACAAGTCCCTCGGCCATTTTGAGGTGAGCGTATTCCAACAACGTAAGTGTTTCGGGAAAGGCACTGGAAAAACGCGCCAAAAGAGTCTTTAACAACTCTTTTCCGGAAAATCCGACATCCACCCATTGGGCAAAATAACCTACCAGGACAGCGGCATTTTTCTGGGGC
Source organism: uncultured Acidobacteriota bacterium (assembly GCA_963810355.1). GTDB lineage: Bacteria > Acidobacteriota > Terriglobia > Acidiferrales > UBA7541 > Acidiferrum. The sequence goes on along the minus strand of CAWENU010000016.1, from coordinate 79,104 downwards.
AAGTCGCACGATTCGACGAATTCTATATGGGCCGCAAGGCATTTGAGACCGCTGTCGATCCTGCGCCAGGCGAGATCGTCGCGCAGCTGTTTTAGGAACTCGTCAGGTATTTCCCGGTGCGCTTTTGGGTTATCTCTCAAAGAAGACGCGCTGCCTTTGTTTTTGGAACCAGGGTCCTGCACTCATGTCATGCCAAAAAGCGCAGGACGAGCGATTCGCTTAGTCTCTTACGATCACCGTAGTTTCACAAATTCGGAAACATCGGCGGAAAATAGTGGCCCAAACTGATCACTGATCCGAATTGGACCAGTCATTTTGACTGCGAAACGCACCTGGAGTCTAATCCAACATGCGTATGGGAACAGCAGGATTCGATACGAGTAGGATACGGAAAGAAGAGATTCAGAATATGGCTGCAACGAATACAACGGCAAGGGCACCACTTGGGCCTGGGTCCCCGTCGAACCGCATCCTTCCAGTCAATGCCGCTCCCGCGGGGTTCGATGCAGCTCGGGACCTCCCGCCTGGCTTTCTCGAATTCCTTGAGCCTCTGAACAGGGCGCTCTCTGCTCGCCAGCGCCATCTCGTTGCCCTTCGCCAGCATGCCCTTGCCGAGGCCCATCTCGGCAAGCTTCCGAACTACTTACCGCCTTCGGTCGCCACTACCAACGCCTGGCGCGTGGAACTTCCTCAGTGGTGTGCCGACCAGCGGAATCAAATGACCGGCCCTGCCGATGAAGCCGATCTCGTTGTGAAAATGCTCAATTCCGGCGCCCCCGGAGTTATGCTCGACCTCGAGGATTCAACCGCGAACACCTGGGAACACAACGCGCGCGGAATCAAAAACATTCTCGCCGCACTGACCGGCCGTCTTACGTACTTCGATCGTAAACGCGACAAAAGCGTCTCGATTAATCCCAGTTCCACTGTCATTTTCACACGCCCGCGCGGTCTGCATCTTCATCAGGCCGGCGTTCTCTCCGGCGAACTATTACCTGCGCCACTATTTGACGTTGCCATGATCGCTCATCAGGTTGACTTCAGCGCGCTCAAGCATCCTCTATGCATCTACATTCCGAAATCGGAATCCGCAGACGAGGCACTATGGTGGCGCGATCTTTTCCAGATGGTTGCGCGTCTCAAGGGCCTGCCTTGCGAATGCCATCAAGTGTATGGCCTTGGTTGAATCGCACCCTCTTGCTTTTCAGATGGAAGAGTTCGCCTGGAATCTGCGCGACCATATCCTAGGCCTCAATCTCGGCCGCTGGGACTATATGGCCAGCCTGATTCATTTTAATCTGGGAAACCCGGAATGGGTGCTTCCCGATCGCAATAGCATTCCGCACGACGTTGCGTTTTTCCAGAATCTGCGTCGTCTCCTGCCGGAAATCTGCCACAAGCACGGCATTCTGGCGATCGGCGGGATGACCGCTCTCTATCCTAGCCGGGAAGATGCCAAGTTGAATGCTCGCGCGCTGAAGGTCCTCGCCGAGGATAAGAAGAACGAATCCGTTTCGTTGATGGACGGCGCTTGGACCGGCCATCCCGACCAGAATGAGATCGCAGTCTCTCAATTTCCATTTCCAAATCAGCTTCAATCGCGTCCGGCGAATGCCAATGCCCATCCCGATCTCCGCCCGCTTCCCACATCCGTCGGAAGCCGCACGCTTGCGGGAACGCGCGCCGCGATTCGCACCGTGATTCGCTACCGAAACGGGGTTCTCAGTGGCAAAGGCGCGAGCCTTCTGGACGGCTACATGGAAGACCTTGCCACAGATCGCATCTATCGCCTGATGATTGTCCAGCGCATGATGCATTCGGATCGAGTCCGAATTCTCGATGAAATTGGTATGCCGGTTCGCCATACGCCGCAAGTCATCGAGCTACTCTTCGAAGAAGAACTTGATCGCCTCTTGTGTGAAACGCCGGACGACGCGCCGGCGCAAGCGAGGCTCCGCGAGGCCGCGACATCAGCGAAAAAATGATTTGCGAGCGTGAGTTCAACCCGGCCTGATGCAGTCGCAAAAAACTGAACGCAAGGAGACGCAATTGCTCACGAACAGAGCCTAGGACACCGCCGGCAACGATAGCGCTCGTCACGCGGAGTGGACGACTAATCCCCGATGGCGCGGCGTCACGCGACCATACTCTTATTCAGATGTGCTGCGCCTGCGCGGCTCCGTCCAGATTGAATACACGCTGGCGCGCTTGGGCGCCGTGCGGCTCTGGAGTCTGATGCACAGCGAAGCCTATGTGCCAGCGCTGGGTGCCATGACCGGGAACCAAGCCATTGAAATGGTGCAAGCCGGACTGAAAGCCATCTATGGCAGTGGCTGGCAAGTTGCGGCCGACGCGAACTACAGTCGGCGACGTCTATCCCGACCAGAGTCTCTATCCGTGCGACAGCGCTCCCAATCTGGTCAAGCGTATTAACCGCGCCCTGTTACGCGCCGATCAAATCGAATCCGCAGAAGGGAAAAGCTCAGGCACACATTGGCTGGCGCCGATCGTCGCCGACGCGGAAGCCGGCTTTGGCGGCTCGCTGAACGCTTACGAACTGATGAAAGCCATGATCGAAGCGGGTGCGGCTGCTGTCCACTTCGAGGACCAGCTATCGTCCGCAAAGAAATGCGGTCATCTGGGCGGCAAAGTTGTCGTGCCCACCGCGCGAGTTTATCGAGAAGCTCATCGCCGCCCGCCTGGCTGCTGACGTTTGCGGCGTGCCCACGATTCTCGTCGCGCGCACCGACGCCAATTCCGCCGGTCTGTTGCTATCCGATGCCGATTCACGCGATCGGGAATTCATTACCGGGAAGCGCACGCCAGAGGGCTTCTACCAGTTCCGTGGCGGGATTGACGCGGCCATCGCTCGTGGCCTGGCTTACGCGCCTTACGCCGACATGCTCTGGTGCGAAACGTCCACACCAGATGTGGCCGAAGCGCACAAAATTCGCTGACGCCATCCACGCGAAATTCCCCGGCAAACTTCTGGCCTATAATTGCTCGCCTTCGTTCAACTGGAAGAAGAAACTCGACGGCGAGGCCATCGCGAATTTCCAGCGGAAGCTCGGCGCGATGGGCTACAAATTCCAGTTTGTCACGTTAGCCGGCTTCCATGCGCTCAACATGTCTATGTTCCATCTTGCGCGGGGTTACGCCCAGTCCGGAATGACCGCTTATTCGAGACTTCAGGAGGAAGAATTTGCCGCGCAGGAACACGGCTACCGCGCCGTCACCCATCAACGCTTCGTTGGCACGGGCTATTTTGACGAAATTGCGCAACTCGTCTCCAACGGCAATTCATCGACGACAGCTCTGGCAGGTTCGACCGAAGCGGATCAGTTTGACGTCGCCTTGCCGCCCGAATCTACGGTGGCGACCGTGTCTGGAGTCTCTGCCCGTCAACCCCTGGCGTGAGCGTCCGCCGCTTACGCATGCTTTAATGAGCTGTTGCGAGGGGACATCAGTTCTGGACGCGGGTCCATTGAGAGTAGGGAATGTCCACAGAGCGTGGCAAATGTCTTGCCCCGGCGCGCTTATAGGGGTCTCGCGCCCGTGTTTGAGCGTCCCCAGGAGCGGCCCATGCTCCGACTTGTGATTTGCATGAACACACCGTTTCGTTGAGGGTTTACCGTTCACTGCTAAGGTCTTTGCAGGCCGTTGAAAACGCAAACCTTAACGCCGCACATCCCAACTCCCCGAATCTCCATGCAGCATGCCGCAACTTAGTTGTCCCGGCTTTGAAGGCCGGGAAGATCACCGGACCCTTTTCGCCCCCGGTGCCAAAACATCATAGCAAAACTTGAAATCCCACACCCATTTCACCCTATTTCTCAAAAGAGTCCCATTCCCACTTTCCGCCACATTTTGAGGGCCTTCATTGTTTTCCAAGCCTGCGTTGTATCCCGAATTGGCTCCGTCTTAGCTTGCGCTCCGAGGCTCTTGTGATTCCCGTCACCACGCTGAGTAACTGGCGTCACGGCAAACCTGTGCCTCCGGCGGCCAGACTTGCACATGAACCGAGGTCACGGGAATGGCCACCAATCTAACGACAGCAACACCTGAACTGGCAGCCAAGCAAGACTTTATCGACATCCAAGCTCCGCGGGATCCTCGCATGGCGACTTGTGCGACGATCGCCGACGCCGCAGTACTGCGCAGAAACGACTTGTTTTCCGAAGCCTTGTTGGAGATGAGCTCGACTCGCCCTCAACGCCGCACGCAGGACTTGGTTATATCGGTCGTCTTTCATGCGGCGGTCCTGATGGCGCTGATCCTGCCGTCACTCTATTTCACGGATACGATTGACCTGAAGAGGTTCGCGCAAACGTTGCTGGTGGCGCCCCCGCCACCTCCGCCACCGGCCCCAATGGCGCAAAGCGTAGCGAAGGTCGCGCCGGCTCCCCGGCGAGTGCTCTCGGACGGCAAACTGCTCGCACCAAAGTTCATCCCACAAAAGATCGTAATGCTCAAAGAGCAGCCTTTGGAACCCGATATCGCCAGCGCAGGGGGCGTGCCCGGTGGCGTTCCCGGCGGACAGATGGGTGGGGTAATCGGAAGCGTTATTTCCGGGGCATCGCGCACATATATTCCGCCGCCCGTGACGAAAGCCCCTCCGCCGACCGCGCCGCTTCGCGTGGGCGGACACGTTAAAGCACCGCGACTCATCGCGCGGATCGACCCGACCTATCCAGTTTTGGCCAGGCAAGCACACATACAAGGCACCGTATCGATCGACGCCGTGATCGATTCCACGGGCAAGGTGGTTGAGATGCAAGTGGTTTCGGGCCCGCCACTGTTGATTGACGCGGCGCTGAACGCCGTACGCGAATGGAAGTACGAACCCACCTACCTGAACGACCAGCCGGTCCCGGTGCGCTTGATCGTAACCGTAGTGTTCAGGCTCAGCCAATAAGCCGTTGGCCTCGTTGGAGGAATTATGACACTGACAACGTATTTTCTGATTCCCGTGGGAACTCTAATCGCAACGTATGGCATTTATCGACTCGCGCTGGCCTTTGACGTGTACCGTACGTTTCGAGGAAAGAGAATTGTTTCGTGCCCCGAGAATCACTGCCCTGCCGCGGTAGAGGTGGACGCAACAAAGGCAGCCTTGAACACGACTGTGGGAACGCCGAAACTCCAGCTGCGTGCATGCTCCCGTTGGCCGGAACGCCAAAACTGCCCGCAAGGATGCCTGGCGCAGATTGACGAAGCGCCCGAGGCCTGCCTGGTTGAGACCATCGCCAACGGCTGGTATCACGGCCAGAAGTGCGTGTTTTGTCAAAAACCCTTCGGCGAAATCAACTGGCACAGCCACCCGCCCGCCCTGTTGAATGAGGAACGGAAGAGTGTGCTGTGGAACGAGATTCCTGCCGAGTTCCTGCAGGAGGCCATGAAGACCCATCGGCCGATCTGCTGGAGTTGCCACATCGCCGAAACCTTTAGGCGAGAGCACCCGGAAATGGTCGTGGACCGTCCCGAAAGCCCGCTACGCATGAACCTGTATCACTAGCCGAGGACGTCATGGCGAACGATGATCGCGACCTCTTGACGGTGCTCAAGCAAGAACTTGAATTCCTGGAGAAAGGCGGATACCAGCACTCTCCCGAAGCGCCGTGGAGGTCGCGATTCATCTTCGAGGACTCGCCGACCTGCCGGAATCACGGCAAAACGCAAAACCCCCGACCCTGCAGCGAGTGCGTGTTAATCCGTCTCGTTCCCGTGGATTGCCGTGGTGAGAAGATCCCGTGCCGGCATATTGCCCTAAACGCGGAAGGATTCACTATCGATACGTACTACCGCCTGGGAACTCACGAGGAAACGGAAGTAGCTGTGGCGGCTTGGCTGCGCAAGACCATCAAGGAACTGGAGCTGGAACGCGAGCCACGATCCAAGAATGATGATGATGCCTCCCTCGCTGCGGGCGCGATTCTCGGCACTCCTTGAGCAAAGTAGGAAAAAGGAAAGAGGACGGAGCGGGTCCGTCCGTTCGTCAGCCTGCGTTAGCATGGTCAGAGTTCTCGCGGTACGGTCCGAAAACGGTGGTCTGCCTTACGTCAGAAAAAACGAACTCGTGCCTCTCAGAATTTCTGCAGTTTCAGGTTGAATGCAGACGAAACGGCGCTCGGCCCTTACCGAACTGCCACGACGAGGTGGCGGCTCTTGAACTCGCTAAGCGTTCGGCTCACAGTTCCCCGCGTCGTACCCCTGAACTCGGCAATCTGTTCGTGTGCTAGCGGCAGCTCGACGATAAAATCGAAATCGAATTGGTTGTTACGGTGTGCGAAATTTTGCGATTGCTGCTTTCCTAAGCGATCAATCGTCTCAAGACTTTTTTCTCCGCATCTGGAGGCTCTGGTGCTGTTGCTGATTCGACCGAAGCGAGAGGTCGAAGGGGAGTGGATGCAGACCCTGAGGCCGAGACGGGCGACGGGGCCGATGCAATTTTCTCGTTCGTGCGCACCCTCTGCTCTTCTTTTTTTCATCCTTACGTGGGGGTCTGACCCCGGCGGCTTCTCGCAACTCCGGAAACTCAACTTCAGAAGGGTTTCCAAAAGCCGCAGATCGGGCGCAGCGTGCACATCTCCACTGAATCCGAAATATGCCGTGCCGTTGTAGGTTAAGATGGCGCAGTTGAGAGCCATCTCGCCGCCGACGGGGACATAGGGATAGCAGTGCAGGATCTTGTGGCCGAGGAGGTACAGCGGATACTGCGGTCCCGGCACGTTCGTGCAAACCATGTTAAAAGGAGTAAACGGCAACCGACTCAGTATGTGGCCGCCTAGCGCCTGGGCCGCATTCGGGAACATGCTGATCAAACCACCGGCCACACTAACCAATTCGGCGGCATGCACGCGTTTAAGAAAATCCGTTCTCTTATGGACGGCATCGAGCAGCTTCCGAGGGTTGCGAATATCCAGGGGAAGGGTGACCGGGACCAGGGAGATGCGGTTTCCCAATTCGCCCGGACTCTCACTGCCGCGCAGATTGACCGGAACCATCAAGCGAAGCAGCCGCCCCTTAACGTGGTCGCCATGCAATTGGAGGTAGCGGCGGATGGTCGCGGTCACAAGAGCGAGAATGACATCATTCACGCTGGTCCCGCAGTTGTGGCGGATGGCCTTGATTTCCGCCAGTGAAATTTCGGTGCAGGTGAATTTCTGCGGTCCGCGGTAGAGAGCGTTGAACCGCAGTCGCTCGGTGGACGCGCTGAGTTCCGGGAGAAGATGGGTGAACTCGTCCATGGAGGGTTTCCGCCATTGGCGACGAGGCGCGCCGACCATACTCGATGCATCCGTCAGCGCGGCGAGAATTCGTTGACGAAATCAGAATAGGAATCGACGCAGCCGCTCGCTATCGAAGTCAAGAGGTCACGCGGCGGCGGGATTCGCAGCCGAAGTTTTCGTTTGGGAAGACGAGGCGCCACTGGGCTCGCATCCATGAGCACATTCATGATCCCAACGCCGGCGATGCCATCGGCGAGGCAGTGGTGCAGCCGGAAGATAAGCCCACTGCGATCACCTTTCAGCCCATGCACAAAGGTCATATCCCATAGCGGGTGCTCCCGGTCCATCACGGTGCTCAGAATCTTCCCCGCAAGCGTCTTCAACTCTGCGTCGGAACCGTGCTTGAGCGTCACCTCACGCACGTGTCTGCGGATGTCGAAGGTTGGGTCATATTCCCAGCTCGGAAGGCCAATATCAAGTGGTGGGGCCACCAACCGTTTGAGGTAGCGGGGAAGCAGCGGCAGCTTCGACTCGACGAACTGGACGCAAGCCTTGAAAGGGACCTCACCCTCAAGACACGCAGACGCAGGCCACGTTGAGGGGCATGCCCGCGCGTTCGAGATGGAGGAAAACAGTGTCACCCCAGGAAAGGCGGTCACTCTGTACATTACCCTGCGCGTCGCTCTGCATGGCCAATCTCCTTCTTTGCCGAGCTTCAGTCGCCAAACAGTCGCTGTATCTCAATTCGCGAAAGAAAATCGCGACGCCAACCTCACCAGCTTGAGCACTTTGTAAACACCGACGTTGACGCCGAACAAGCACGACCCTAAGGCCTTTGTCGTCCGCGATGCGGGCGAACTCTTCCATCAGTCGGAGTGCACTCGGATCGACCCGGCGCACGGAAGAGAAATCCAAAATCACTTCGTCCTCGACACAGTCCAGTTTTTCTCCGGCCTGTTGCAATGCTTGGACAACGTACCCTTCATCAATCTTGAACCACACGGCGGTCATTGCCATAACGCACCACCATTCGCTACGCGGTTTGCTGCTGAGATGCTTCGTAGCCACCTTCGCCAGGCCTCGCCCCTGATAAGCCTTCCAAAACAGCTCGGCCAATTCGCTCATCAGTGGCATACGGGGATTCGAGCGCCAGGATGGATCGTCAAAGGCAAGCTTGGTCAGATCAGGCATTGCCCGCTCGAATTCTTCCTTCGAGATTCCCAGGTCGGCGATCGAACGCGGGAACCCCAATTGGTCGAGTAAGTGTTCTGTCGCCGCCACCAGTTTCTTCACCTTTTCCGCAATCGTGTGGCCTCCCAAGCCCAGTAAATCCGCGACGGTGGCGTATTTCTTGTGCGCGACATACCCCTTCTGGTACGGCGACGGCAGGAACTTAGTGGGCACGGACGCATTATATGCAATGACGTGCGGCAACATGAGCGCATTAGCCCGGCCGTGGGCGACGCCGAACCGCGCCCCGAAGGCGTGCGCCAGCGCGTGATTCACGCCCACCGACGCGTTGGAAAACGCCATCGCCGCAATACAGGCGGCATTGTGCATCATGCAGCGCGCTTCTTCATCGCCTGGATGCTCATAAGCGATAGGCAAGTACTTGAACACGAGCCGGATCGCCTGCATGGCGTTGGAGTCGGTGTAGGCTGAAGCGTAGCTGGAAACTCCTGCCTCCAAAGCGTGGGTCAAGCAGTCGATGCCGGTATCGGCGGTAAGGATCTTCGGCATGGACATAATAAATTGCGGATCAACGATGGCCACGTCCGGGCTCAGCGAGTAGTCGGCGAGGGTCACCTTGCGCCTGCGCTCTTTGTCGGTCAGGACGGCAAAGGGAGTGATTTCGCTTCCCGTTCCGCTGGTGGTGGGGATGGCAATCAGCCGCGCGCGCATAATTTTCTCGGTCGGGTATTGGATCACGCGCTTGCGCAGATCCAGAAAAGGTACGGCCAACTCTTCCAGGTCAGCCTCCGGCGACTCGTACTTGAGTTTCATGATTTTGGCCGCATCGATCACTGACCCGCCGCCCAGCGCGATGATTTGGTCGGCTTTGTAGAAATTGAGCGCCTCCACGCCTTGCATGACCACCTTGAGGTCAGGCTCCGCATCGGGAATGACCGAGACGTGGACGTGGGTTCCCTCTGGAATGTAGCGCCGAACAAGATCCACGTAACCGATTTGCTCTAATACCGGATTAGTAATGATGATGGTAGAGCGCGACCGGAACTGGCGTACATTTTCGACCGCATTCATGTTGAAATAAATCTGATTGGGAACTCGGAACCACATATGGGCTTGTGTCCTCCGAGCCAGACGCTTGATATTGAGGTAGTGATAGATACTTACGTTATCGGTGGTGCTGTTGCCGCCGCCGGTGCCACATCCGAAGGAGAAGGTGGGCACTAGATCGTTGTAAACGCCACCCACCGCTCCGACTGAGCCTGGCGAGTTCACAATGATGCGACCAGCGTTCATCACCTCACCGAACTTGCGGATGACCTCATCATTGCGGGAGAAAATGACCGCTGTATGTCCAAGCCCACCGGCATGATTCACGTCGATGCACACCCTGAGCGCCTCATCGACGGATTTGGCTCGATAGACCGAGAGCAGCGGGAACAGCTTCTCAACCGACAGAGGATGTTCGCGCCCTACGCCTTGAATCTCCGCAATCAGGAGTTTGGTGCTCGGCTTCACTGAAAGACCGACGAGACGCGCGATATCGGTGGCCTTCTGCCCGAGTGCCATGGGTTGCATAAACCCAGTCTTAGGGTCGATTACCGTGCGTTCCAGCAGTTCCGTCTCTTTCTCATCGCAGATGTGCGCGCCCAGTTCCGCAAATTTCTTCAGCACGAGGTCATAAACCTCATCGTCGATCACCACGGTTTGCTCTGAGGCACAGATGGTTCCGTTATCGAAGGTTTTGGAGACGATGATGTCCACCACGGCCGTGTTCAGGTCCGCCGTTTTTTCCAAATAGACCGGCGTGTTGCCCGGCCCTACACCCAGGGCTGGTTTGCCGGAGCTATAAGCGGCTTTGACTGCACTCGGCCCACCGGTGGCATCAATCAGGCCGACGTCCTTGTGCCGCATTAGGTAGGCGTTGTCCTGCATGGTGTGTGATTCCAGGCAGGAAAAAACCCCTTCGGGTGCGCCATGCTTCAACGCGGCCTCATACATGATCTTCACGGCCTCGGAGCAACAACGCCAGGAGTTTGGATGGGGACTGAAAATTACCGCGTTGCGCGTCTTGATGGCCATGATGCATTTGAAGAGCACTGTGGAAGTGGGGTTCGTAATCGGCGTGATCGCGAAGATGACCCCGATCGGTTCAGCCATCTCGACGAGATTGCGCTCCGGAAACTCGCGAATGATGCCAACGGTACGTTTATCCTTGATGTGATTGTAGGCGAATTCCGTGGCCACCATGTTCTTGATGAACTTGTCTTCCATGACCCCGAGCTTGGTTTCCTCGACGGCCAGGCGGGCGAGATGTTGAGCTTGTTCCAAGCCAGCCAGGACCATCGACTTAACGATGCGATCAACATCCTCCTGTGTAAATTGGGTAAACACGACAGCGGCGGTTCTAGCATGACTGACCAGTTTCTCTAGGTAGGCGATCCGTTCTTCACTAAGGTTTTCTGCGGCGAGCGGGTGTTGAAACCCCTGCTCCACTACTTCGCTCTTGATCATTGCTGCCACCTGTGCCTAGCTGTCTCGGTTGTCTCTGAACATGTAACGAGTCTTTGCCCGCGAAGCCTAAGATGAACGCGGAATGCCATAGCCAGTCGAGCAATCGCTCAGGTTGCGCCCACAGTCATTGGGACTGCTGGATTCTGAAACGACAAATCCGAGCGTTCGCTTCTCTTTCAACGGCAGCACAGTCGTCAAGGCGGCGGCCATTTTTCGTTATCTCCTTACTTAAATACCTTGTGCCATAAAGCTTTCAGCTACCGTGACTCGAGTCACTCCCATTTGTGACCTGCGTCACCTGACGGAAGGCTTGCCGTGCGGCGGGCGATTCCTACAGTAACCGCTATATTGAATGAAGCAGACGGAGCCTGTAGGTTAGGGTTTGCTGGGATTCTTAGCCCTCAAGCGTTGCGGAGGGCGACGCAAAAATCCATCCTGGTTGTCGATGATAGCGATACTGTTCGGAAGGCCACTCGTCTTTCCCGAGAGTAAAATAGACCTAGAAGTTTCGGCCAAGCTGTTAATTAGCGCCGATGCCATCGAAAAAAGCATTTTGCTGCAACTGTCGCCAAATTGTCACCGAGACCAGAAAGCCCTGCGACCACCACTTTTTTCGAGTCGAAATTTGTGTGCGTGTAGCGCATGGTTACAGTGACGGTCGCATATCTCAGCAATTGTTTCCAGCGCCGCTTGTGGGACGGCACCGACTTTCTCCGCTGGGTTTGTCCTCCCGCAGAAACGGATCCCGTTTGCTGATGCAACGGTTCGCCGCCGAGTTGTTCCGATTCTCCACGGTGCCTCGCTTCGTCACTTCGCGGAGCTCCAACCGGTAGCCGGGTGGCGCCTCTCACCAGGGCCGCCTGCTTCGAGCAGCAGGGCGCACGACTGCGACAGTTCCGTCAACCGCGCCGCGACCACGCAGCCTGCGGAGCCCGCGCCGACAATGATGTAGTTATACGTCTGCGGTTTTGCCAGCATAGTCCGACGGAAACCATATCCCAAGCACTCCGAAATGAAGGTGATCCGCATCACAACGAAAAGTAATGTTGATCACCGCGAGTGATAAGTCCTCTGGACCAGACTAATGCAGAAAAAAGGCACAGTGGGCAAGATGCAGACTTTGGGAAACACTTTTCCGGAAAGGTAGCTAAACATGATTCACGAACAACACATTGTGGAAGACATAGGAACAAAAGCTACGGTCAAGACTGTTCCAGAAACCAAGATTTCGCTGGACAAAATTCTGCTGGCAACGGATTTTTCACCGGCTTCGGACCGCGCTCTCGAGTATGCCCTCTCGCTGGCGCGGCACTACGGATCGCACGTCTACGTGACGCATGTTATCTCACTCTATGAATACCCCATGATGGCTCCAGACGTCGCAACTGCGAGAGAGCAGAGATACCGCCGGGAAGCCAAGGAAGCCATGGCCAAACTAGCGCGGTCGGGCCGCCTTACCAATGTGTCACACGATATCGTGATCGAGGAAGGTACGCTGTGGCTCACGATCCAGAGACTCATCGAGAAGTATGGCGTTAACCTCGTAGTTGCTGGAACACAGGGAATGGGGAGCGTGCAAAAAATCTTCCTCGGTTCGAACTCCGAACAAATGTTTCGGCATTTAAGCGTTCCAATGTTGACCGTCGGACCAGTCGCGCCTTCGGAACCCCTGTTTGAGGCGGAATTCGAGCATGTATTGTTTGCCACGGACTTCGGGCCGGGGGCACAAAAGGAAGCCGCTTTTGCTCTGTCTTTGGCCCAGGAGCACAAGTCCAAGCTTACGGTGCTGCACGTTTCGAGCGGATCTGAGCAAACGGCGGGTCTCCCAGAGGAGACCATTCAGCGCCAAATGAGAGAACTCGTGAAGGATACACACGGCGAGAACAGCCCGGTCGATTTCAGGGTAGCGTACGGCAAACCGGTCGAGGAGATTCTGCGGGTGAGACAAGACACACAAGCGGACCTCATTGTGATGGGGGCAAAGAAGCGGAAAAGCCTAGCCGGACATATGCCACGCACAACAGCGTTCGAAGTGGTGAGCACCGCGCCGTGCCCAGTGCTCACGGTCAGATCGTGACAGCGATCTTACATTACCGCTTAGTGGCAAGTATGGTTCCTGAGGTCAACAGCGACAATATCGTGCCGGTATGAAATTCGAGGCGCCTGAAATGTTTGTCGTTTCCTCGTCTAAACGGAATTTGCGTAGGATCGTTCGTGACAATCTCCGGCAGTTTTCCCGTCAGTGAGACATCGAGAATGTTGATCGTGAAAGTTGGCTTTGAGAAATAAATCTGATAGGCCAGCAGGCTGGGGAAGCTCCGTTTATGGTCGCGCAGGTCCACGTAATCCGGATAAGAAAATGGAGGGGTAGGATATTCACTAACCGTCCCTTCAGGGACGGTAACCAGGTCGCCGATGTGCGTGACGCCGGGAATGGGATTGAGCAGGGTGGAGGCAATTTAACTGAAGATGGTGTTGGTGGCACAAATGCCGAGAGCTAAGGTCAGGACGGCGACGGCCGTGAAGCCGCAATCTTTCACCAGCATGCGAACGCCGAACTTCAAATCCTGGAGCAACGTTTCCCGTAGGGGAGGGGCCTTAGGGGTGCCAACGCAGATGAAACGTCCAGGCCGAGGCCGACCACTCCATATTGATCGGTCAGCGCGCAAGCAGAATCACACTGGAACGAGATTGAACAAGGTAGCTCGCGGGATTCGCGAGCGCGACTTCTTCTCCGGGCTGTAGAAACCGAGTGGGGAAGGATCAGCCGTGTCGGCGCCGAGGCGCCAAAGACGAGGGGAACGCGCCGAGGGCACGTCGAAGGTAACTGCTTCGCTTTCGGCGTTGAACATCAAGAACAGGTCGGCCACGTCTGGGCTGCGAATCAAGCACGCCAGGCATTTTTGGTGGGGATCGAACCAGTCCGGGGTCTTCCCGGAAGGATTGAACCAAGAGATCTCCCCGTCTGAGTAGAAAGCTTCCTGTCGCAACACCGGGTTCGCCCGCCGAAGCGCAAACACGCCGCGAGCAAACTGAACAATTTCGCTGTTCCGCTGCAGCAACGACCAATCGACCCAACTGATCTCGTTGTCCTGACAGTAGGCGTTATTGTTTCCTCGCTGGCTGAGGCGGAACTCGTCACCTCCCAGCAGCATTGGTACACCTCGAGAGACGGCCATTGTCAGCAAGAAGTTCTTAATTTGGCGGACGCGCACCATTTCGACTGCCGGATCGTCGACCGCGCCCTCGATTCCATAGTTCGCACTGTGGTTCTCAGAGTGTCCATCGCTATTGTGCTCTCCATTGGCATCATTCTGTTTACGCGAGTAGCTGACCAAGTGGTTGAGCGTGAACCCATCGTGACAAATGACAAAGTTGATGCTGCACCCCGGTCCTTTACCCGATGCATCGTAGAGATCTGAGCTTCCACAGATCCGGCTGGCGAAATGGACTATCATGCCTTCGTCGCCTCGCCAGAACCGGCGCACGTCGTCGCGAAAACGGCCATTCCATTCCGCCCAGCGGAGGTCGGAGAAGCTTCCCACCTGATACGCGCCGGCGGCATCCCAAGCCTCTGCGATCAGCTTTGCGTCGCGCAGGATCGGGTCTTCAGCGATACGCTCAAGCAAAGGGGCGTCGGCCCGGACGTGGCCGCCGCGGTCGCGGCCCAGGACAGAGGCGAGATCGAAACGGAACCCATCAACATGCATTTCCATGACCCAGTAACGCAGGGCGTCGAGGATGAGATCGCACACTACCGGATGCGCCGCGTTGATCGTTTGTCCTGTACCGGTGAAGTCACGACCGGCTAGGCGGGACGCGCAGCGGCCTTGTCCGAAGTTGCTGCCTGTTCTGGTGCGGGTTTCTTGTCTGTGGTGTCTTCGAGACGATAGGCATTCAGGAGGTATTGGGACACCATGCGCTGGGCGTTAAAAAAGGATCCATTGACAGCGATAGCGGAGCGCATGACTTCCGCATATTTCCAGGGGCGTTCATAAAACATGGGCAGGATGACATATTGTAGCTTTTCGTACATGGAGTTGAGTTCGACCGGCTGCTGGTTTCCATCGTGGTCGAAGCCAATGGACCACCCGGTCACGCCTTCGAAGTGTCCTTCAACCCACCAACCATCGAGCACGCTTAGGCTCGGCACCCCGTTCATGGCGGCCTTCATTCCGCTCGTTCCGGATGCCTCGAAGGGGCGGTGCGGGGTGTTAAGCCAAAGATCCACGCCGCTTGTCAGAAGCCGTGCCCAGCGCATATCGTAGTCTTCGAGATAGACTACCGGGATGGAGTCGCGCAGAGCGGCCGCAGCCTCGAACACCGCGCGGATGACAGCTTTTCCGTCCAGATCCCGGGGATGCGCCTTTCCACCATATACGATCTGCAATGGGCCCACTTGCTGACGGATAGCGCGAAGTCTTTCTAGGTCCGTGAAAAGTAGATCTGCCCGCTTGTAGGCAGCGGCTCGGCGAGCAAAGCCAATCGTGGCCACGGTTTCAGAAAACTGCACTCCCGTAGCGTTTGCGATCGCCTGAATCATCTCGCGTTTTGCTGAAGCATGAGCCTGCTGAATCTCCGTGACATTGATCCCAATGGCGTAGCGTAAGTAAAGATTGTCGTGGCGCCACTCGGGAATGTGGCGGTCGTAAAGTTCTTGAAACGGATTGGAAATCCAAGTTGCCGCGTGAACTCCGTTGGTGATGGCGTGAATGGGATAGTCCGGGAACATGTCGTGCGAGATTTCTCCGTGCCGCATGGCCACGCCATTGACGTAGCGCGAGCAACGCAGGGCGAGGAAAGTCATGTTCAGGTTGCCGAAGAGGCAGCAACGGGTGGATTCAAGAATGCCGACGCAATCCGGGCCGAGGATTTCTTCGACCAACCCAAGAGGGAATTGGTCGAAGGCAGCTGGAATCGGCGTATGAGTGGTAAAAACACATTGATTCCGCACCTTCTCGATTTCGGCCTCGGTGGCAGAGGCTAGATTAGCCCTTCCAACGTTCTCCTCCAGGAGCGCTACCGTGAGTAAGGCGGCATGGCCTTCGTTCATGTGGAAGCGCGAAATTTGGTGGTGTCCCAAACTCCGCAATAAACGCACACCTCCAATGCCTAGGACCGCTTCCTGGCAGAGCCTATAGCGATCATCGCCACCGTAAAGATTGTTGGTGAGGGTTCGGTCCCATTCCGAGTTATCCTGTACATGGGTATCCAAAAAATAGACCGGCACTTTATATCCTGTGACACCCGTAATCCAGTAGCACCAAGCCTGAATTTTCACTGGATGTTCGCCACGCCAGATAGTGACAGTGGGCTCAAGGCGCTCCAAAACGTCTTCGGGACGCCACGCTTCGGGGCGCTCAGATTGCCGACCTTTGGCATCTATTTGCTGGTGGAAATATCCCTGGCGGTGAAGGAGTGTCACGCCAGCCATCGGCAGAGCTAGGTCCGCTGCGGAACGCAACGTGTCTCCCGCCAGGACCCCCAGGCCGCCAGCGTAAGTAGGCAACCGAGGATCCACCGCAATCTCCATCGAAAAATAGGCGATTTGCGGGTCAAACATAAAGCCAGTCTCCAGCAGGAAACGATTGTGCCATCATAGTCCTAAACCCGGTTTTTTCGTCTAGCTACGGCAGTATTTCTGAGCTAGGAAAATCGGCAGGTTGGGCGGCGGAGCAGCCACCACAGTACGCACAAGGTTTCCGGTGTGCTGCCACCAGCCCTGGTAAATTTGGCCTTCCGTATGGCGAACCTGCAGCGCACGCCAGCCATTGCGGTCGGATGACGACTTAACGCCGACGAAGGAATCATCCACAAATTCTTCTGCGTGTTCACTGCCGGGCTTCAGCCCATCGGCGGGGTCGACGATCACGCACCTGGTGTCCAAACGTAGCCCCTCACGCAGTGCCTTGAGAGCGCTCTCCTTGCCGCTCCAGAGTAGAGCCAGGAGCAGGGAGCGGTCCACCGCAGGAGCGTGCGCAACAAGCGCTTGCTCTTCGGCCGTGAAATAGTCCGCGAGAAAAGCGTCGCTCCGTGGCTCGACTACCTCGAGATCACAACCCAAGGCCGCGCCGGATGGCGCGATGGCGCAAAGCGCGGTCCCGACGCAGTGGCTAAGGCTAATCGTAAGGGACGCTGGACTGTTTTTGAAAAACAAGTCTGGCGCGCCGGTAGGCGCCGGGCGTATTTCTATTTCCCTAAAAGCTTGCGGATTCGCGGGAGCCTTCAGGTACGCCGCACAGGCGCTCTTCGCCGTCCAACGGCCCAGCCGCCAGTCGTTGCGCCGTTTGGCAAAAGGGATGGCATTCAAACGAATTGCCTCGCTCGCGCTGAGCCATTCCTCTCCCGCGGGCACATCCGCTTCGGTCTGTTCCAACCAATAAACGTGCATCAAGAAGACCTAGCGACGGCTGCGACTACTTCCACTCCAGGCCTCGCGCCTTCCTGTCTCCTGGATTCCAATACTTTCGCGCCATCAACGCCTCGTTCGACGGCATGAATGAGGTACGGACGAAGGTTCGCGGGCGGGAGAATATGATGCAGCGCACCCACACCCAGAGCTCGATGCACGTTGTGCACGCGGTCAAACTCCCCAGCGACGTCCCCCAGCTTCTCGGAGTGAACGACCTTGAAAAGTTCGTCCCATTCGTTTCGCAGCCGGCGCTTATCCGCGCTTTCGGCCTGCGCGATTGCTTGGCTTAGCGTTTGGAGACGCGGGTCTTTGCGGGTCCTAGAGTCGACTTCACCGGCGAAAACAACGGCGGCCGCTGGTGCACCACCAATGACGGACGCATAGGTTCCTTCCAAGGCCACGACTTCGAGATGTTCATTCAGCGCTCGTGAGAAAACCACATACGCACCCCCGTGATAGCGGGAGATTACGCAAAACACCATGGGGCCCTTGAAATTCACCACGGCTCTTCCGATTTCGGCACCGTATTCCAGTTGCAGCTTGCGCATGGACTCCGGTGATCCATCAAATCCCGACAAATTAGCCAGCATCACCACCGGCCGGTTGTTGCTTGCGGCGTTGATCGCCCGAGCCACTTTCTTAGAAGCTTGCGGAAAAAGAGTGCCAGCGCACCATTGATCCGGTCCGTCGGCAGGGACAAATCCCAATCGGCGCACCGGCCGCGATTCAATGCCGATGAGGCAGACAGGATATCCGCCGAGATGCGCGTCCCAGACTACCGCTGTTTCCGCAGCACGCATGCCGGCCCAGCGCTCCAGCGGAGGATAGTCCTGGTCCACGACCGCCATCATCACGGTGCGAATATCGAAGGATTTCTTTCGCCCCGGGTTTGTCGCGTCTGAGAAAATCTCGCCGACGCGGGTGAAGCCGTCCCCGCGCGTCTTCCCATGTGGATAAACCTGAACGTCGCGGTCGACGGGATCGGTCGTCACGGCCTTCCGGGGGAACCGTTCGCCCGGCGCGACGTAGGTGTGCTCATAGTGGCGGAATAGGATGTGGCACGCTTCATCGATGTCTCTGGCCCAGTACTGTGCCTGGCCATTGAGACCCATAATGCGATCGTAGCCACCGATCCCTTGGTTGTCTTCCGCCGACACACTACCGGAGTAGTCCAGCGCTCGCTTGCCAGTAAGCACCATCGCCGCCTTCTGGCGTCATGATCAAAATGCCCCGGGTGTGCATGAGCATGGTTGCCTCGGCGTTCCAGTAGGGCTGCGCGCCGACATTGATCCCGTTAATGACTAGATTCACTTCCCCGCCGGCTTGCGTGAACTCCACCAAGCGACGTAGGACGCGGGCGATCCAATCCATGTTCTCGACGCCGCTGTCCATCGAGATCTTCGCACCTGCCGAAATCGGAAACCATTCCAGTGGCACGCGCATCTGTCTCGGCAAGCTCTAGAGCCGCAATGATGCGCCGGCATTCGGGTTCCGCGATGGCTCCAGATCCTTACTGGGATCCCCCATCAATAAGACCCGCGTCATTCCCTCGGGATACCTGACGGTGTAATTGCGGATGATGCCCACGATGATATTCGATTTGTTCTTGCCATAAGGCCGATCGACAGGCACCAGTCGACCTTCTGCGTTGAGATCGTGCTCGACAAAATCGCCCGGTGGGAATTCCGCCGCGTGTCCTCCGGTGCCGGGGTGAGCATTTTGATGATTTCGTAAGGGTAGGTCATTCCACGCTGACGCATCCGGACGACTTTCTGGTCGTACTCGGTCAATGGGTTCAGTGGAAGCATTTTGCCGGCAGGCTGGAAGGTGGTGAGAAAACCGCTGCCGGCCGACCTCGAGATGCGCAACACCATATCGCGCAACTCGCCGGTCTCGGATTGGGAATGCGCGCGCACAGCACCACCTGTTCCAATCCCAGGCCGTCGGTCGCGGGAGCCAGTCTTGCACGATGTCATGGAATTCATCGGGCTTCATATCAGAGTGGGGGCCACACGTAAAGAAAATACGCTATTCCAATAGAGACGGTCGTGGGGCGAGCGGCGCGACAGAAACAGCCGAATGCCCGCCAGTGCTTCTGAGAACATGCGCTCCAGATGCGGCAGTTGCACGATGCGGCCACCGCTCATCCGCAAATGGGCGTCAGATCACGCACCTCCGCGACAGCAAATAGCCGTTCATCCTTAGGGTTTTCCCGGGCCACCGCATGGAAGAGATAGATATCTTCGACCGACGGCAGCCGCTCAATATTGAAATTGCTGAATCGCCACAGATGCAGCCGTTGCCCATCATAGGATGGAGTCCGCGGTAGAGCTTTTCCTCTTCATAGGTTTCCCGCAGAGGCGATAAGTGAAATGCTGCATGCCGCCCATACCCGGGCCACGACCGGGCCGGCTACGGCAACTACGATGCGGCGGATGGCACGGGGAAAGCCTGCTTGGTTGAGCATCGCGTGAATTTCCTGCTGCGTGGTCTCCGGATCGCCAAACGCTCGCGGATGGCAAACGTAAAAATCGATGACCACTTCATGGTCCGCCGGTATTTCCTCAATCAGTGGAAACAGCGCGCGCGCTGCTCCGCAAGCCCAGGAGTACTCCGCATAGGTGGTGAAGAGATGGATCCGTTTTCCCTCCTCCTTGTACTCAGCTAACACACAGCGCTGACCGTTCGCCGCAGTCGGGCGAAGGCCCTCTAGCGTTTGAATCCGATAGTATCTTCGGTGAGAACCTCCAACATCAAATGGCTGAGGTCCACGTCTGCGGTGGTAAAACGGCCGGCGAGCAAGGTCACCAAAGGTTGGGGGCATTCGACCAGCGCCTGTATTCTCTCGTGGCGGTCGTCACCTGCCGGGTTGGCGGCAAGGTGGGCCAGGTGCTCCTCTGCTTGCGCATAGACCTGTTCGCGCGCCCGCACGAACAGCGGCTGATCGAAGCAGCGATAGCGTAGCTCTCTGGCCAGGTCGCTGATGGCAGGGAATTGTCCTCGGGTCATGGAGATCAGTCGGTCGAGAAGCATCCGGAAGGAATTCCCCTCCAGCGCCGACAAAGATTCCAGGCACCCCAGGCGCCGTTCGAGCACACCCAGAACGAGGGCTACTTGCTGCTCGATGCGCTGGTGCGATTTATAGATCCAGAGCAGACTCTCTTCCAATTCGGGCGAACGATCCAGCGTCCTCACTCCGTAGTGAGCGAGCGCGCGACGGAGCGCATCTACGAACGCGGGCGGGAGCCCCTCACCGCGGGTCTCGAGCATACGCAAGTAGGAAAAGAGGTAGGCCTCAGGACTAGGTGCTTCGCCGTTGTTCGGATCGTCCATCTCAGGTTCGCGATGGAATAGATAGCAGATGTCCACGAAGATCTGGAGGATCTCGTCCTCGCACTGCCTTATTTCTGCGGCATCGGCAGGCAGCTCACAAGGGTGACCCCATTCGGCCAGCAGCCGCGCTGTCTGCGAGGGATCAACATCAAAGCCCAGCATCAGTTGCCGAAGGTCTTCCAGGTTTTGGTGGCCGCGAGAATGGCTGTCTTCGCGGTTCTCCGCCGAGACGAGTGACGCTCCCAGCACACATCGCTCCGTGGGTACTGAGGAATCCTTGCCGCTGACAGCTTCGATCTGCACGAGCGGGGTCCCGGTGTCCACCTGAACGTTTGGTATCGCGAACACATGCCGGACTTTTCCGGAGAATGGAGCGACAACCTGCATCTCCATTTTCATGGCTTCCAGCACCGCCAATCGGTCGCCTGCCGAAACTGTATCACCCGGCGTCACAGCAATAGAGACGACGACTGCGGGTGCTGACGCGTGCACGATGCCACCATCATCGCGCTCAATCCGATGCGCGACGCCGTTCACCTCGATCTGGAAGCTCAAACCTTGCACGACAGAGACAACGTTGAAGCGCCGCCCAAAACAGGTAAGCCAATACTCAAACTGGCCCAGACGACTGCTGTGGACATCGATGCGCGAGCCTTCTGCTTCCACACGGTGGTGGTGGGGACCAAGGCGATAAACCTTAAGGGAGTAGGAGTGCCCTCGATGACGCAGTGAAACGGTCCCGCCAACTTCGTTCCGGACTTGCGGCCGCCCACGCACGGCTGATGCATAAAACTGGGTTTGCTCCACCGCCAATTCCGCATCGTACGTTGCAATCGCCGCCTGCAGCAGAGCGACATCGGCGTAACTCCTGGACAGGTGCTCGTCACTTGCAACCAGGCGTTCCATCCACCCGATGTCCACTTTCCCGCTTTGCACCTCCGGACGGTTCAGCAACTCCAAGAGAAACGATTTGTTGCTCGCTCCGCCTTTGACCACGACAACGCTCCCACGTAGCGCCCGTTGGAGCCGGGACAGTGCTTCTTTGCGATTCTGACCGTAGGCGATGATCTTGGCGATCATGGAGTCGAAGTCTGCCGGCACGGCGTCGCCTTCCGCCACGCCCGTGTCAACACGAACTCCGGGACCAGTCAGAATCCTGAATCGTTCAATGGCGCCAGCCGCTGGAGCAAAACCATTGTCCGGATCTTCCGCATTCAAGCGCACCTCGATGGCGTGACCCGTTGTGCGTGGCGCTTCTCCCTGCAAGCGGCCACCGCGCGCGATGTGAATCTGAAGTTTGACGAGATCGAGGCCGGTTGTGCATTCCGTAACCGGATGTTCGACCTGCAGCCGGGTATTCATTTCCATAAACAAAAGGCGCCGGCTGTCGGGTTCGTATAAGAATTCCACAGTGCCAGCGTTGTGATAACCAGCAGCTTTGCTCAAGCGCACCGCGGCGTCACGAAGCGCCTGATCCTGTTCGGAAGAAAGTGCGGGCGAAGGAGCCTCTTCGAGGATTTTCTGGTGACGCCGCTGGATCGTGCAATCGCGCACGCCTACGGCCCAGGTAGTCCCTTCGTGGTCGGCGATAATCTGCACCTCGACGTGACGGGCGCCCTGAATGAGTTCCTCCATAAAAACCGTGGGGTCCCCGAATGCTTTGTGCGCTTCAGCACGAGCGCCGTCAAAGGCTTTCGGGAGTTGACTCGCTGAGTTCACACGGCGAATGCCGTGACCGCCACCCCCGGCGGTGGCCTTGATGAGAAGGGGATAGCCCAGGTTTTCGGCATGGCGGAAGGCGTCGTCGAGTGTTTCTACGGGCCCCCCGCTCCAACGCGCGATCGGAATCCGCTCTTCCTCGGCCAGACGCTTCGAGGAAATCTTGTCGCCGAGCCGTCGCATCACGTCGCCATCCGGGCCAATGAATACGATTCCCATCTCTCGGCAAAGGTCCGCGAATTCTGCGTGCTCGGCCACGAAGCCCCACCCCACCCAGACCGCATCCGCGCGCGCTGCCCGCAGTGCCCGTTCGAGTACTTTATAATCAACGTAACTGCTCTTGGGTTGTTTGCTGCTGGGGTCGATGATCTGGGCGGCGCCAAGGCATACGGCTTCGTCCGCCTCACGGACGAACATGGCATTGCGGTCAGGCTCGGTATAGAGCGCGATGGTGCACAACGACGTGCCTCGCTCGCGATTGAACTCCCGCACCGCATGGATAAATCGCATGGCGGCTTCACCGCGATTTACGATGGCCACCCGTTGAAATTCTTGCGACATAACGCCTCGAATCGGTAGCTCTCACTGCGAGAAGCTACAATTCCTGCACGGCCACGGCTTGCAGAGCCTTAAGCGGTTCAGCATCGACGCTGTTGGGGATTGCAATCGTCCGGTAGCCGCTCAAGTGTACATACTGGTTTCCTGACGCATCCACGACCTCCGCGTCGAAGCTTTCCTGCTCCGGATTGGAAGTGATTACGGCATATAAGCCGCGTTCGGCTCCATTCGGCGCGCGCCGCACGCAGACTTGATGAATGTGTTGCGGCAGACCCATGCGCCCCTGCGCGCTCATTTCCAAAAGCCCGGCGGTTTGGAAGCAGAGCTCGATCAGCCGGGGCGACATAAGCATCGGCTGCTCGAGCGGGTAATGATGGTTGGGCAGATTTTCCGTCAACTGTCCAATGATGCGGTCTCCTTCACGCCACGCCCGCTCCAGGACTTGATAAGCTGGTCCGTGGAAATAAATGCGATAGATGTCTGCGGCTTCAATGATCGACCCTAGCGGCCCGCCAGGTGCCGGCCCGGTCAGAGTTTCCGGGACCTGTTTAGTTAGCCGCACGCGGGCCGAGAAGTGAGTGGTCACTTGTGGCTCCGCCTGGTTCGGGAGAGGTCGGCGACCGAGCAACCGGCAATCCACGACCATCGCCTCATGCTCTGGATAAAATAAGGCCTGGATTGTCAACGTGCGCGGCTCGTTCCGGTAAAACTTAAACGGCACGTGAAAGCTCACGTCTTCCAAGGCCGCAACGTTCCAGCCGGGAAGCATCCATCGGGCCGCCTCTGCAAAGGCCTCGATGCCCATTACACCGGGCAGCACCGGGGTGCCGTCAATTTGATGATCGTGCAAGAACGGTTGCATCGTGGGATCGAGCGTCGTCTCGATGGTGAGGCCGTCGTAGAGGCTCATCCCGGTGATCGAGCCGATCATCGGTCCGTGAGCCGGTGAGTCCTTCTCGATTGCGGCCTGGGTTGCTTCAAGATCCAGACCACCGGTGGAATCCCATTCCTTCAGTAAAACTCCGAGGCGCTGGCCAATGACGATTTCACCGTGCGTCCCCCCCGCGGTCAATTCCCGGCGGATCAATGGAACGCCCGCATTGGGCGGCAACATGTCTATGCCAGCGAGCTCCATCATTTTCGGGATTGAGCCGCGCGTGGCCATCCCGATGCCGCCCCACGCGGTCCAGTCAATGGCGATGCCACGCGTGGCCGGCCGGGTCGTGCGGAAGCTCGACGTGATTTTGCACAACAGATCGTTTGCTGAACTGTAATCTGCCTGTCCTGCATTACCGAAGCGGCTCGCAATCGAGCTGAACACGACCGTTGCTCCGAGAGGCATGTCTCCGATCGCATGCAGCAGATTGAACCAACCATCGCTCTTGACGTCGAACACCGCGTCGAATTCACGCGTGTCCTTATCCGGCAGGAAGTGGCTTCGCTCTACGCCAGCGGCGTGGAGCAGCACATCAATATGTCCGCTGAGTTCGCGCACTTGTTTGATGACTTTGGCGACGGCGTCCGCGTCCGTGAGATTCACGCTGAAATAGTGGGCCGTGCCGTCGGCTGCGTGCACGGCGTCGATCGCGCTCCGTGCAGCTTGCGCGCGCTCCAAGACCGCCAGCTCCTTTTCAACCAACGCTGGAGTGGCTCGCTCGCCGCGAGCCTGCATGCGCACGAAGAGATCTCGCTTGAGCCCTTCCCGGTCGCTCACGAAGCGCTTGAGGTCGGGATCATTCGGATCCGGAGCCGGTACCAAGTCGAGGAGGTAGAAGGTGCCGCCGGAAGCGGCTGCCAAGTCGGCGGTGATGGCCGAGACGATACTTCCAGCCGCGCCAGTTATCAGAAAAGTGGTTGCCTTGTCCAGTGTCAT
The DNA here is from genome assembly GCA_963810355.1 of uncultured Acidobacteriota bacterium. Taxonomy (GTDB): domain Bacteria; phylum Acidobacteriota; class Terriglobia; order Acidiferrales; family UBA7541; genus Acidiferrum. Next base: position 54,278 of record CAWENU010000016.1, on the reverse strand, counting down.
GCCGGGCTGGCTGTCGGCCGCGGGCTGCTCTTGCAATCCAATTGTCCAACGCTGCCCGCCTTTGTAGCCGATCTCTACGGCACCAGGGTCGCGCAAAGTTTCTTCGATCAGAAGTTCGGCAATTTCTGTAGCTGGCCGTTTCGCTTCGAAATCGATTGCTTTGACCAGCGCTTCCGATCGCTCGCGCTTGTAAGTTTTGGTAAAGCCCACGACCGCGCCACCCAGTGGCGCGACCGCTCCGGCATCATCGTAGCCGTGCTGTCCGCCGAGCCGCGTGGCCGTCACGAAGAACGTGCCCGGAGCGGCAATTTGGTCGTACAGAATGCGCATCGTGGCATAAAGCGACTTGATCCGCACTTGAAGTGCTTCATGCCAAGTAGTCAGGTCCATCGCGCTAAGAGCTCCCTCGTTGTCCAATGCTGGGAGCCAGTAGACTCCGTGCACGGGACCGGCGGCCAGCCAGTTCTTGAGGAGGCTGGTGAGAGCGTCTGCGTCGCCAGGATTCACGATCCTAAGAACTTCGACACCGTCGCCTTGCAATCGCTGCGCCAGAGCCTCGCCCACTCCATTCTTGTCCGGCATAATCACGACGCGGCGGCCCGTTCCAAGTGTGACGCCCGTTGGTTTGCAGAGTTTGAGCGCCGGGCGCAAATTGGGCACCGGTACCCGGCGTGGGATGAGGTTTGCAGCATCCAAAGAGGCGACGACCGCGCGCTCGCGCGCAATCTTTCTCGAAGCTGGCGACGGAGATGCCTCGAGCCGCTCGCTCGTTCGTACAAGATTTACTTGAACGGCGGGAGAGCTCGGAGCGGCCGTGCGGGTTGCGTCTGGCGATCTATCGCGCGCAAACTTGATCACGTGAGCAAGCGTTGGGAATTCGCGCAGTTTGAGATTCTCATCACGCGGAATGTGGAAAGCCGCGCGCACTGATGCGAACATCTCTGCCTGTTTGACGGTGTCGATGCCGAGGTCCGCTTCCAGATCCAGTTCTAGGTCCAACATGTCTTTGGGATAGCCGGTCTTCTCGGCCACGATCTCCAGGACTTTTTCCTTAATAATATCGTCCGCGTTTGTTTGGGCCGGGGTGGGGATGGCCACGGGCGCGATCGACTCGCCGATCAATGGCAACTTAGCGGAGCGGGCCAAATCCGGGCGCTTCTCATACACGAAGCGAATGACATGCGCCAAGGTCGGGTAATCGCGCAGCTTGCGGGTCTCGTCACGCGGGATGTTGTAGATTTCACGGATTGCGGCGAACATCTCCGCCTGCTTCACAGTGTCGACTCCTAGATCGGCTTCGAGATCCAGATCCAAGTCCAGCATGTCTTTCGGATAGCCAGTCTTTTCGACGACCAAGGCCAGGATGCGTTCTTTGACTGGTTCGGTGGGGCGAGCTTCTGCTGGAACGACCGCATGCGACGATGAGGTTGGTTTGACTTCCTCACTTGGTTCGGCTACCGTCTGCGCCGGAGCCAAACTAGCCAAATCCGGGCGCTTCTCAAAGACGAAGCGGATGACATGTGCCAGTGTGGGGTAATCGCGCAGCTTGCGGGTCTCGTCACGCGGGATGTTGTAGATTTCACGGATTGCGGCGAACATCTCCGCCTGCTTCACAGTGTCAACTCCTAGATCGGCTTCGAGATCCAGATCCAAGTCCAGCATGTCTTTCGGATAGCCAGTCTTTTCGACGACCAAGGCCAGAATGCGTTCCTTGACTTGATCCTGGGCACTACCTTTCGCTGAAGGGATCGCAATCGATGGCGCGATCGGTTTGATCTGCTCCTTCACTTCCAGCTCTTGTGAGGGCGGTGCGCCGCCGACTAGGTCTGGCCGTTTGTCATACACGAACCGGATGACATGTGCCAGAGTTGGATAATCGCGCAACTTGCGGTTTTCGTCCCGCGGTATGTTGTAGACCTCGCGTATGGCGGCAAACACCTCTGCCTGTTTGACCGTATCAACGCCCAAATCCGCTTCAAGATCCAAGTCCAAATCGAGCATGTCGACCGGGTAACCGGTTTTCACAGCCACTAAGCTCAGTACTCGCTCTTTCACCGGGTCGGCCCCAACAGCGGCTATTGGCGGGGTTGAAGGTGTGGGTGAGACCGCTTGAACTACCCTCTTCGATTCGGCGACCTCACTGCGTGACGCCGTCAACGCAGGTCGCGCAACCACCGCAACTGCGGCAGCCGACGGTTCCTGGGGGATAGCCTTTGGCGCGGGCTGGGGCCGAGACTCCGGAACGGCTTCCACAGAGCGCGACGCCGATCCCTGATCTCGCACACGCAGGGTGCGGTGAACCACTTCCAATTCCGCCGGCAGACGGCCCGCCACCTGGCCAAGCCACTTGTTCCACGCATTCGGATCGGCAATGCGATACGCATAGCCCAGAGCAGTAGGGCTGGGGCGCACTCCATCTTTCGCCGCTACCCAATGCAATAGCGACATGCTGATTTGAGAGCCGAAGCCGGCGCCTAGGCGAAGCGCATACTCGACGGGATAGATACCGCCCTTAGACAAATGCAATGCACCCAATTCAGGATCGATTTCCTTAAAGTTCGCGACGGGTGGCACGTATCCCGTTTCCAGCGCCTTGATGGCGACGACATCTTCGATGCCCGTTCCCATCGCATGCCCGGTCAAGCCTTTGGTGTTGGCGATCACGATCTGGTCTGCGGCGCTGCCAAAGACGTGACGCAAGGCATGGATCTCCGCCGCGGCGCTGCCGCCACGCGCGGGCGTGTACGTTTCGTGAGAAACGAACACCGTTCGTGGTGCGATTTGATGGCGAGAAATACGGCTGTGCGCTTCGGCCTGGGCTACAAGATCCTCCATCACCTGACCGATGTGCTGGACATCCAGGCGAGTGCCGTGGAACGCGCTGTTGGCTGTGACCGTGCTCAACACTTCGCAAATGGGCTGAATTCCGCGCTCCCGCGCTGCTTCCGCGCTCTCGACTACGAGAGCCGCGGCGCCCATGCCTACGATCATGCCATGCCGGCGGCGGTCGAACGGAATGGCGGCGTCCTCGACCACATCATCGGTCGCTGCTGCTCCGCTGGCCAGAAAGCCTGCGCCTACCCACTCCATTAAATGGTCAGAAGTGACGTCGTCCGCCGAGATGACAATCACGCGGCGGCAACGCCCGGCGCGGATCCAGTCCTCTGCCAGTGCCAAGGCCTGCGTAGTGCTCGCGCATGCGGCGTTGACTTGCGTGTTAGGTCCACGGGCGCCGATGAATTCGGCAAATTGCGAATGGCCCATGGAGAGAGTTCTAAAAAGGAATCGCCGGTCGAAAACATAAGGCTCTTTTTCAATCGCGGCGCGCAACTCGTCGATACGGCGGTTCAATTCTTGCGCCACGTCAGAATGACCATTCGATTCAACCGCCCGCGCGAGCAAGCTTTGCAGAGTTCCTAGCTGCTCGCGGCGAGCATGGTCCGTGTAATACCGTGACATTTCATCCGCGAACGAATCGTAACCAGGGAAAGCCGATGCGAAAACCACACCGGTGTCGTCGCGTAGAGTGTCCGGCAACCCCCAGCGCTCTGGCAACTGCGTGCCTTTGCTGGTGGTCTTGTATCGCATGACCAGCGGGATGCCGGCGTCTCGTAGCGCGTCGATGCCCACCGCGATGGCTAGACGGGTAGTGCGATCGAGGGCTGCCACGCGCTCGGCGGACACGCCGAATTCCTCTTCAAGATCAAAAGCTCCTCCGCGGCCTGCCAGCTTGATGACGTCGGCCACATTACTGATTGTTTCGAAGGTTGGCCCACCGTTCTCACTCTTCACCAGGCGGGTTATGTGTTTGTCCAGCATGGCTTGACGCAAGCGCGCGGGAACCAGATTTATAAATTGATCGCCGCGCAGGATGCGGCCGATGTTGGCGTCATCGAAGATGTGTTCCGTTCCAGGAAGGCCCAAAGCCGCTCCAGTAATCACCACGGGGAGACTCGTCTGGTTACCATTCTGGCCGCGCCAAATCTGCCAGCCTCGCTCAAGAGTGTCGGCAAACAAATGACCAAGCTCGACATAGCGATCGGCGCTCAACGGCGCCGACGGTGTAATTGCGGCGCTTGCCGCAGCCGCTAGCGATGCAGCTGGTCTAGGGGATTCCGCAGGTAAAGCGGAAGCGGACACTGTGGCTACTGACTTCGCTTGGGTTTCGGCGACTCCCCGGCCCAATCCCGCTGCATACAGACCGCACAGCGCCTGGTTAAAAGCTACGGCGTCCCCGAGTTTTGGATGATTGGTGAAAAGTGAAACCACATCACTGTGCTCACCGAGAACATCATCGACAAATCCCTGCAACGCTTTTTTCGGCCCAACTTCCACGAAGACGCGCGCGCCCGCATCGTGCAGCGTGTGCAGACCCTTCACGAATTGCACTGGAGAAGCGACCTGCTGCGCGAGAATGTCCAACATCCGCGGCACGACGCCCGCGCCCGTGGGATAGAACTCACCGCTTACGTTAGCCACAATCGGGAGGCGCGGCGATTGCAGGTGCAGGCGCTCGAGGGTCCGCCGCAGCGGCTCGCTCGCGGAAGCGACAATAGAAGTGTGGAACGCATGGCTGACTGTCAACGGCACTGCGTTGTAGCCTGCCTTCAGGAAAATTTCTATGGCTTGCTCGACGGCTTTGCTGGTGCCTCCAATCACCGCCTGGTGTTCGCTGTTGATATTCGCAATCACCACGTAGCCCTGAACCGTCTTCAGCAGTCGCTCGATTTCATCCAGCGGCGCAAAAATAGCCGCCATCCGGCCGTTATCTTCCCACGACACGCGGGTCATTTCGCGGCCACGCGCGCTGACGGCTTCCAAGGCGTCTTCGAATGGCAGCCCGCCTGCGGCAACCAACGCCCCATATTCACCCAGGCTGTGTCCCATGGCCATGTCGGGCGCGATGCCATAGGCGGCCAAGAGTCGCGTCAACGCGAGATCGGTCGCGAGCACGGCTGGCTGAGTAAGAGCGGTCTGCCGCAGGTCTTCTTCCGCCTTGGTGACGGCATTCGGATCGGCCTGATCGACGAAAATAAAATCGCTGAGTGGCTTTCCCAGCAGCGGCGTCATGACGCGATCGGCTTCGGCAAATGTTTCGGCCACGATCGGTTCAGCGGCGCGCAATCCCTGGAGCATGTTGACGTACTGCGAGCCTTGGCCCGTATATAGAAAGGCTACCTTGGGCGCGGGACCCCGTCCGCGGAAAATGCCTTGCGCACGCAGAGGTTTCCAGATCGCCGCTTGGTTGGCCGCCAGCGCCTTGAGCGCTTTCGCGGACTTCTCCGCCAGGTCAGCAGCTTCGCCATAATCGATCGCCAAGCGTTCGGGAGCGCGCAGATCGGATTCCGCTGGAGGGGCCAGCGCAGGCTTGCGACCTGCTTCAGCGTCCTTCTGAATCACACGCAGGCGCTCGGCAAGTTCGGCCTCGGAGGCGGCGCCGATCACCAGCGCGCCGCGCAGCGGCGCTTTGTAGGCGGATTCGGCATAAGCAGTGCTGGAAATATTTTTCGCACTCACACTTCCGGCGCTTCCCACGGTAGTCGGTACCTCGCTGACCGAGAACGACGTCTTGCCGTTGCCGCTGAGCTTGTGCGGAACATATTCCTCGAGGACCGCGTGAAAATTCGTGCCCCCAAAGCCAAACGCGCTAACGCCGGCACGCCGCGTGCCATCCGCGGGCACGGTCCACGGTTTCAGTGTGGTATTGACGTAAAGTGGCGTGTGCGCGAAGTCGATATCAGGATTGGGATGCTCGCAGTGTACGCTAGGCGGAAGAACTTTGTCGCGAAGCGCCAAAGCAGTCTTCAGCAACCCCGCGGCACCTGCGGCACCTTTGAGATGCCCGATGTTCGATTTGACTGAGCCAAGCGCCACCGAGCGTGCAGGAAGATGAAAACTGCTGAGTACATCCGCCATGCTTTGCACTTCGACAACGTCGCCCACACGCGTAGAGGTGCCGTGACCTTCAATGTAGGTCACGGTGGCAGGAGAGAGACCGGCATTTTGCCAGGCGCGCTCAATGGCCAGTTTTTGGCCGATCGGATTGGGCGCGGTGATGCCTTTTCCTTTGCCGTCGCTGGATCCACCAATTCCGCGTAGTACCGCATAGATCTTGTCGCCGTCACGTTCGGCATCGGCCAGCCGCTTCAGTACGAAGATCGCCCCGCCTTCGCCCATCACGAAGCCGTCCGCTCCCTCCGCATAGGGACGGGTGCCGGTCGCAGAGAGCGCGCCAATCTTGCAGAACTTTACAAAGGTAGACGCGCCCATGTTGCGGTCAATTCCACCGGTGATGACCGCGTCGTACTCATTTTCAATCAAACCTTCTGCCGCCGAACTGATCGCCGCCATCGCCGAAGCGCACGCCGCGTCCACCACATAATTGGGGCCGTGAAAGTTGAAGACGTTTGCAATGCGGCCGGAAATGCAATTTGCCAATTCTCCGGGCATGCTATCTTCCGTAATTTCGGGAAGATGTTTGGCCATGCGGTCGTGCAATTCGCGGCTGATTTCTTGGCGCACGGTCTCTGGCAGCGCGGCAAAGCTGGCGCTCGCTTCTAACTCCTGGGAATATTCCGGAAAGTAAACTCGCAACGCTGTGAAATAGTGGCGTTCGCCCGCCATCGCATTGCCGAGTATTACTGCCGTGCGATCGGGGTTCAGCGGCCGCTTGGGATAGCCGTAGTCTTCGAGCGCCTCTCGCGTGCAGGCGATGGCCCATTTCTGTGTTCCATCCATGGCATCAACGACGCGCGGTGGGATCGGCAGGTGCCACTTCACGGGATCCCACGTAAACTCGCGCACCCAGCCGCCAATCTTTGAATAGCTCTTATCCGGTACGCTCGGGTCCGCATCGTAGTAAAGCGACGGGTCCCAGCGGTCCGGCGAAACATCGCTAATGCTGTAGCGGCCGTTCTTTACGTTCTCCCAGAAAGCCGCAACGTTGGTTGCATCGGGTAGAAGAGCTCCCGCCCCCACGATGGCGATCGCTCGATGAGCTGTATTCTCCATGATGACGCTCCTTCTCGATGGGGATCGGCACCTGGCCATTGGATGGCGGCGGGATGCCAATTCCCACATCTTTCAAGCTATGCGGCTAATCCTGTGCGCTTCGCCGCGCGGCCGTAAATTACGTCCGCCATAAAATCCATGTCCGAAATCAGACCGGCCTGCGCGCGATGAATCGCGGGCAGTCCTAAACTCGCTTCAAAAGCTGGCATGTCCGCATCCTCCACGCCGCCGGCTCCGCTTACCCAGCGCAATCCCTCTTCGGCTATCTTGAGGGCCGCTTCGCGAGCGAAGATTCGACTCAGAGCCGCCAGCGCTGTCGTGTCAAAGCGCCCATTGGCCTTTTCATTGAGCTTGCCTTCCGCCATTCGAGCGGCACGGCGGGAGAGACACCCCGCACACTCGGCGTAAGCGATCAATTCACCTAGGCGCAAAAGAATATGTTGGTGACGTGTCAGGTGCGCGACACGCGCTTTCTCCATCACCTCGGCCAAAGCATGCAAAGCCAGCGCCGCGGTGTTCGCGCCCACATTCGGATGCCGGGCGTGCAGGGCTTCAAGCCCGCGGGCCTGTTCGTGATAATGCTGCCCGCGTGTTTTCAGATGAAACTGCCAGCGGTCGCGGCTGATGGTCATCTCCATAATCTCGGAGGTACCTTCGTAAATCGTGGTGATGCGCACGTCACGCTTGATCTTCTCCACCATGTATTCATGGGTGTAGCCGTAGCCACCCAGAGCCTGGATACTGGCGTCAGCGGCCAGGTTCCCCGCTTCGGTTGCCATGTACTTCGCGATGGCCCCTTCGGTGTTCAAGCTCCCTTCGCTCGCGTCGATGCGTTCGGCAGTTTCCTCGATGAAGGCTCGGCTGGCTTCCAGCCGCGCTACGTGTGGGACAATTAGCTTATGCGTATATCCCTGTTTCTCCGAAAGCGGCGCTCCGGCTTGGATTCGCTTGCTCGAGTACGGAATCGCGCGATCGAGTGCTGCCCAGCCAGCCCCCAGACCGAACGTCGCAACCATCAGGCGCGTGTACCCGAACACCGCCTGCGCCTGATTCAATCCCTGGCCTTCCACACCGCCGACGAGCCGGTCCGCATCGACATACACATCGTTGAACGCGAGCGCCGCAGTGTTGCTCAGGCGAATGCCGTGTTTGTCTTCCGGTTCATCGTGGGTGAAACCCGGCACACCCTTTTCAACGATGAACCAGCTCGGACCGCCCGGTGTGTTCGCTAAAACGGTGTAAGCATCGGCAATTCCGCCGTTGCTGATCCATTGCTTGCTGCCATTGATTTTGTAACCAACGACGCGGCCGTCTTTTATAACTCGGTCGGCTGTTGTGCGAAGCGCTGCCAGGTCGCTGCCGGCTTCCGGCTCCGTGGCGCCGTAGGCGAACAACAATCCCTCTTCCGCGATGCGCGTCAGCCACTGTTTCTTCTGTTCCAGAGTGGCGCCGACGGTGATCGGGTCGCTGCCGAGAAATGTGGCCAGCACGGCCGTGGCAACACCCAGATCGATTCGCGCCATCTCTTCGCAAATGCAATACACATCAAACGCGCCGCCGCCCATTCCGCCGAACTCCTCGGGAACGAACAAGAGTTGAATGCCCAGTTTGTCCGGGCTGCACATATAGCGGACGACCTCCAGCGGACACTCGTCGCGGGCGTCCAAATCCAAGAGCTCCTGGTCCGGAAGCCGCTTCTTCGCGAAATCGTGAAGTGATTTCAAACTCAATTTCAGTGTTTTCTTCGCAATCATGGGCGGTGCTCCCTTAAGCCGAAACGGCTGATAGTTCGCGGATCTTGGTTGTTAACTCCGGCAAGAATTCCAGCATGTCGACAACGATCCCTACATCTGCCACTTGAAAGATAGGGGCTTTGGGATTCTTGTTGATGGCCACCAAGAACGGATTGCCTTTGATGCCGACCAGGTGTTGGAACGAACCGCTAATGCCGCAGGCTAAATAGACTTTCGGCTTAACAGTCTGGCCGGATGACCCCACCTGGCGGGACTTCGGCAACCATTTGGCATCGACAACAGGTCGCGAGCAGCTCAACGCCGCACCCATCGCGTCGGCCAGATCCTGGGCGATCACCACGTTCGCTTGTTCTTGGATGCCTCGCCCAATGGAGACCAGGACGGGCTGCTTGCTAATGTCCACATCACCCGATTCCGCGACCACTGTCTCAAGAACGCGCCGTCGCGCCGTCAGCCCGCCAACCTCAGATGATTTATCGACCAGCCGCGACGATGTAGGAGCACTTTCCACCGGCTTGTATGCTCCCGGTCGGATGTTAATCACCGCCCCCGCGGAAATATCACAACGCACGTGAGCGCTGATCTGCCCCCCGAATTCCTGGCGGACCATCGTCAGATGGGTTCCCTCCAGGCCTTCGATGCTCACCACATCGGAGACAAAAGCGGAATTCATCTTGATGGAAAGACCCGGGGACAGATCCACTCCGAAGTGCGCATGCGGGACCAGCAGGATGCCGTCGTGGGGCAGGATTCTCACCAGCGCGTTCCGCACTAGTTCCGCATTGGGGTAGGCAATGGCCTCGTTCGCGATTTTCCAGATTTCACTGTACGAAGCGCTTAGAGCCGTGCAAACGGCATCGAGTTCTGCTCCCCAGCCGGTGACAACAGCCGTGAGTGAGGCTGCGGCATCAATCTTCTTCGCGGCTGCAATGAGCTCACCCGCGGTTTCGTCGGCCACTCCGTTTTTGTGAATAATGTAGGCAAAGATCTGAGTCATTATCTCAGCCCTCCCTTGTCCTTTAGTAGTTGTACGAGTTTCCCGATAACCTCTTCCCTGCTGCCTTGCAGCATCTCGGCTCCCTTGCCCAAGGCCGGCACGAAGTAGTCCTCTCGTTTCACTTTCGCCGCCGCCTCTCCTACCGCCCTTGCATCGATACCCAGATCCGACGCGCTGAGGGCGGGGATGTTCACGGAAGCGACTTGACGGATGCCCCGCATGCCGACGTATCGAGGCTCATTAATGCCCGTTTGAATCGAGAGCACGCACGGGAGATCGATCTCATTGATCTCTTTGATTCCGCCCTCGATTTCCCGAGTGATCTTCAGTTTTCCGTCTCTGAGCACTTCAATGGAATTCACCAGGGAAGCGAACGGATAATCCAGCAGTGCCGCCAGCATCCCACCGACCTGGGCGCCGCCATCCTCAGCCTGCACTCCGGTCAAGATCAGGTCGTAGTGACCCTTCTTCACAAATGCTTTGAGGATTGTTGCGATGCCCTTGCCGTCTGATCCGCCAAAGGCTTCGTCCGAAATCAGCACTCCCTTGTTCGCGCCCATGGCCAGCTCTCTGCGCAGGACTTCTTCGTCCTCGTCGCCGCCAACCGTGACGACCGTAACGCTTCCACCGGCTTTTTCGACCATTTGTATGGCTTCTTCGACCGCATAGTTGTCCGCCTCATTCACCGAATACACCAGGTCGTCGCGTTGGATATCGTTCGCGGCGCTGTCGAGTTCGACTTCGTTTTCGGAAGTGTCGGGCACTCTTCTTATGCAAGTTAGAATTTCCATGCTTATTCCCCCAAAATTGATCTGGGCCCAAAATCGTTTACATCACCTTCGGGCTTTCGCTCACCATCTGTTTGTCGACCAGCTCCGCCAGGTCGATGGCGCTCATCTTCCCTTCCAGGCCCGCGACCTTGATCGCATCTTCTAGGTTCACCATGCAGTACGGACAGGCCGTCACGATCACGTTCGCGCCGGCTTCCGCGGCCATCTGGACTCTTTTTACGCCCATCCTCTGTTCTTCTTTCGGCTCGTAGAACAATGTCAGCCCGCCACCACCGCAGCAGAAGGAGCGATCTCGAGACCTGCTCATCTCCACTCTCTTCAAACCGGGAATGCCATCGAGCACCGCTCTTGGGTCGTCGTAAATCTGGTTGTGCCGCCCCAGATAGCACGGGTCGTGGTAGGTATAGACGTCTCCGTTCCTCACCGGACTGAATTTGATCTTGCCGGTCTTCACTTCTCTAGCGATCACCTGACTGATGTGCTCCACCCGCGGGACATCCTTGTAGTCGTTCTTTAGCGCGTTGTAGGCATGGGGGTCGGCAGTGACGATGCGTTGAACTCCGGATTCTTTGATGGCCGCCACATTGTGGTCTCGCAAAGCCATGTACAGCGTTTCTTCGCCGAACCTCCGCACTTCATGACCGCTGTCCTTTTCGGCCGCGCCTAGGATTCCGAAATTTTCTCCGACATGGTTGAGAATCTTTGCCGTGGCCCGCCCAATGCTCTGAATCCGGTCATCGTAGGAAGTGATGCTATCGACAAAATACAAAGTATCCGCGCAACTGTTCCCATTCAGGATCTTGACCTTGCAGGTTTGCTGGAGCTCTTTGCCGCTTGCCCAATCCGCTCTTTTCTTCTCCATCTTGCCGTATGGATTTCCCCGGCTTTCCAGCGCCTTAAGCGGCTTTTGCAGGGTCTGAGGCACATTTCCTTCGTCGATCATGCCTCGCCGCAAATCCACGATCTTGTCGATGTACTCCACCAGCAGCGGGCATTCTTCCTCGCATGCGCCGCAGGTGGTGCAAGACCAGATCTCGTCCGCGGAATAAATGCCGCCAATGAGTGGCTGGCTATTCGTCGCCTTTCCGAGAACCGGAAAGTGCTGGAAACAGTAGTCCCTCGCCTTGATGGTCAAGAATCGGGGCGACAGCGGTCGGCCCACCGCATTGGCCGGGCAGTTGTCCGAGCACCGCCCGCAGTCCGCGCAGGAATAAAAGTCCAGCATGTGCTTCCACGTGAAGTCTTCGAACTTCTTCACGCCGAAGGATTTCACCTGATCGAGACGTTCATCGGGGACTCCCCATTTCACGGGCTTTACAGTTCCTCGGTCCAGCTTTGCAAAATAGATATTGAACAGCGACGTCTCCACGTGGAACTGCATTCCAAACGGCCGGTAGCACAGCAAAAAGTAAAATGTCACTTGGTGGAGAAATGTGGCTCCAAAATGGAGATTCCTGAGTGTCGACAACGAAGTGGAGACGAACGCACTCTTCAATAACCACGGCAGTGACAGGACAGAGACAATTTCAGCGCCTTGGCCTGCCTGAGAAGGACTGGTGCCTTTCGTGGCCTCAAAAAGGCTATCTGCCACCATCAGAATGGCGATCAACGCCAGCAGAAAGATGGCATCGGCATTGTGACCTTTGCCAAACTTGGCCGGTACCGCATAACGTGCGGGTTTGAAGACCACCCGGCGAATCCCGGCCACGATTATGGCCAGGAAAACAATCGTTGCGGCGTAGTCCGTAGTGACTTCGTAGAAATGGCCCACCCTTCCCGACAAGCCGGGAATCACCAAATTGTCGGTAAATCCGAGAATCAGCAAAGCGAAGGCGCGAATCGCAAGGACAAGGAAACCCGCAAAAATAAAAATATGAATGATTCCCGCGGTCATGTAGCGCGGATGCTTCCACTGCCCCAGCCAGAATTTCAAAAGTCTTTCGAATCGAATCCAGGGCCGATCGAAACGAAAATCTCGTGCGCCCCGAAAGAGTGGCGCCAGCCGCTTCGCCACGATATAGGAAAAAGACGCGACGCCAAGAACGTGTATGAGCAAGAAGAGGTCTAGCCAGGGATTCAGCCAGTACCCTGTTTGCACTGGTGATTGGATCATTTCCAACATCCTCGCCAACCTCTCCTACTTCGGAGGACCTCTCCGCGCGATGCTCACCGCGAAAGCACATCCAATCGAGATCGCTGCAGCGTCACTCCCAGGCACGCTTTGCATTCCTTGCCGCTTGTAGTGGCTTAAACCCCGGTCCGTGCTGTCTTTCGTGGCGAATGGGGAATCTGCTGGTCGCAGCGTCGTCCGAACGCCGGAACGAGCTTCACTGTCACTACCAACAATCTTGCGCTTTGATCGGGCGGGCATCCCACGCTCCTAACTAATGCCCACTTACAGTACTGACCCTAGTCTTACGCGCCTTTTGCTGATGTGATCTAGCGCACAGTCCGCAGTGTCCTCAGTCATATGTGCAAAATCGGATGCACCGACGAGGCGCCGCAGGGATTCGCCAGTTTGTTCTGGGATTTTGCCGAAGATACGTTCACGCTGCATCCTTTTCGGCGATCGCAACGGAACTTACAAAATCAAGGCTCTTATTTTTATGGCACGAACAGACTCTTGCTACTGTTCCTAGGAAACTAGCGCGGTCAATTCTCGGCGAGACGTTGGGCTACGATACTGTACACGAGCGGGCTGAACACCATTCCGATGTGCGTTGAGGAAACTTCAAAATCGACCTTCGGGTCGCCCGTCCGGCATATACGCCAATTCAAGAGGCCGTCCGTCTTGCTAAAGATCGCGGTCTGGCGTACCGATTTCGGGAAATCTCCCAGCAGCGACGCGACGAAATCACAGGTGCACCGCGCAGTGTAGCATGTCGGCAACACGCCGCGGCCATGCCGTTCGAGGATTTGTTGCCGCACAAGGTCGGCGGCGCGCAGAATCGAAGCATGGGCCTGGAGGCCGCGGATCGGTGCCCCTAACGTGATTACCGAAGCGACGCGATCAGGCATCTGCTCCGCGGCGGCCAGGGCAATCGAGCCCCCGAGGCTGTGACCGATCAGGTGAATTTTCCCGCGGCTCGATTTGCAGGCTTGTTCGATGGTTTCGTAGAGGTGTCGCCGGATTAGGAGGTTCGGGCAATCGGCATTCAACTGGATTCCCGAATAGAAAGACTCGTAACCGATCCTGCGCAGCCATCCGGCGAATGTCGACAAATAAAAGTCTGTTCCCAAAAATCCCGGAACCAGCACAACCGCTGATCCATCCCCATGCGGGACCCCGTATCCCCAGAAGATTGGGGAAAACCGCAGGAAAGCCAGCTCAACCCCGGCTAACCACTCATGCCACATGGATGATGGTCCCGCTTCTAGCTCCTTTCGCCGCAAGCGTCGACGGGGTTTCATTGTGTCTCTCAGTCTATCCAAAGGAAGTTCGCATCACAGGCACGATTTGCTTTTTAACTTGCGAACCGGTTAACCGGCTGCCACCGAGTCCTGCCGTTTCGGGCAGGACCCAGCGCAGCCGTTCAACTCACGTGCTTCTCACCCATCGCCCGTGGGATCAGGCCGGAACGGCAACATGTGTTCGTCCCGCTGTCTTGTGCCCTCCCACATGCACTCTCCTGCCCCGCGCCCGTGGGCCAGCCTTGTGGGTCTCTTCCTTACCCATCCCGTTCGGTGGTTTCATGGCTAGGTCCAGCAGCGACTTCTCGGCCGTCACCAGATTGTGTACGCTCTTCTCTGTCAGTTCTCCCAACATCGCCGGCGCCGGCTTCCGCGTCGCTTCTTTGTGATCGCCCTTGCCCGTTCCGATCTTCTCCATCTGCTTGATGGCCAGATCTACAAGCTTCTTCTGCGCTTCCATGTACTTCTCGGCTCCGTCCCGCGTCAACTCCGTCAACACCTTCACCGGTTCACGCGGCGGCTTCACACTTCGCTTGTTCTCCCTGATCGCTTCAGTCACTTCCTTAGCGGCCAGGTCCAAAAACTTCTTCTCACTCTGAATGAAGCTTTCCAGGCCACGCCGTGCCAACTCCGCGATGCGCGCGCCGGCCTGCAGCTCTTTTCCTTCTCGATACGATTCCGCTGCCGCGTGAGTCTCTTCCGCGGCCGCATCCAAATACTGCTTCTGCAGCCCGATCAACGTGTCTGCGCGGTGCCGGGCCACGTCTGCGACAACACGCGCGGCCAGGGGAAGCGGTAGCCCTTCCTTCATCCCCTCCACCACCAAGCCGGTCTCACCGGCAGTCAAGTCCAGCAAGATTTTCCCGGCGGCGGCGAAACTTCTCACGCCATCGTCAGCAATTCCCGCCAGTGCGGTTCCCGGCCGGAATCCCCCTTTGCCAAACTGCTCCCGCGCCATGCCGATCAAAAGCGCATTCTCTTGCGCTGCCAGCCCCAGCAGAATCCTCTGCGCGGCCATAAAACTCCCAAAGCCTTGCCGGGCCCAATCCGTCAGTGGATTAGTGGGCGGGGCGGCTCGCGGAGTTTTCTTTCCTTTTGTGGTCATGATCGTTCTCCTCTCGGTGAGGTATACTGCGATGCAGTATCCAACTACACTGTACGTCCCCGCCTACCTCGTGTCAAGCTATTTCTTGAGCTTAGGTTGCACCACCTGCAGTTGGGGGGAAGCCATGAAAAACCCGGAAGTTCTCATCCGCAAATACAGCGACCGGCGTCTTTACAATACCGTTAGCAGCCGCTACGTGAAGCTAAAGGACATTGCGCGCATGGTCCGCGATGGCATTGACGTCCGGGTGGTGGACGGGCGCACCGGCAAGGACCTGACCCACATCATCATGACGCAAATCATCGTTGAGGATGCCAAGCAGCGGCAGATCGCCCTGCCGATGCAACTCTTGACGCAACTGGTCAGGGCCTCCGACAAGGCCACTCACGATTTCTTGACCTGGTATCTGAAAAACGCACTCGACCTTTACCAAAAGGCCGGAAACACCGTTAACACCGGTGTCTCGGAAGCGAAGAATGCCGTCTCGAGCCCGCTCGATTTCGTACGCAACTTGCTGCCAGGCGAGGCGTGGCCACCGGCGCCGGGGGGTGGAGAAGTCGAACAACTCCGCCGCCGGATTGACGAATTGCAGGCGCGCCTGGCGCAGCGTAAGAAACCAGCACGCCGCGAATTCAAACGCAAACGCCGAGTCTGACGCACAGCCACGCTCCTCGAAGCTGTCTGATACTTAGTCTTTGATTCGCGATACGTGAAGTGAAATGGCGCAGAGTGCAAAGCCGACGCTGTTGGAGCCTCAGACCCTAGAGGCCTTTGAGACATACATTCGCAAGGCCGAAGCGGATATGAAGAAGACCCTACTCAGGAGCCACTCCTTCCTTTGGTCTGACGCGAATTCGGAGAGGGCTCAACAGGTTTACCGAGGGCGAATTGTGGCGCAATTCTGGTCGGGTGGGGCGCCTTTCAAAGTGCCGAATGGTTTAATCCATGACTGGATCGGCGCCGCGTTCCTCCCGGGTACGAATCTCAAAGAGACATTGGCACTCATCCAGGATTACGATAATCATAAGAATATCTACAAGCCGGAGGTGATTGACTCAAAGCTGATAAATCATCACAAGAATGATTTTCAAATCTATTTACGCCTGCTCAAAAAGAAAATCCTGACAGTGGTCCTCGATACGGATCATGAGGTACACTATCGTGCCCTGGACGCCACACGCTGGGTCTGTCGCTCGTACACCACACGGACAGCTGAAGTGGAGAACGCCGGAAGCCCGAATGAGACAGTGCTGCCCCCCGACACGGGCCACGGATTCCTATGGCGCCTCAACTCCTACTGGAGATTCCAAGAACGGGACGGTGGTGTGTGCCTTGAGTGCCGAGCCGTTTCGCTGTCCCGTGATGTGCCCTTCGGGCTGGGATGGATTTTGGAACCCATCATCCAGACACTCCCTAAAGAGTCGTTGATCAAGACCCTAGAGTCTACACGCCATGCCCTGTGCGCCGACACGAAATAGTGCGGAAAGGCTCCGCCGACACGTCGAGAACTGGAAACGCGCCCGGCTCAGAAGGGCAACGCCCCCGTCGCGCACCCAGACGTAAACGATCAACCGGATGAACTGCATGAAAACTCTAAATGAGCCTTATTCAAGGCTTTCGATGCGCCGACGGTACGAGGTGTGGTTTTTGCGGATCGGCTTGGCTGATGGCAGCGGTGCGTGGTGGCTCCGCTATTTGTTACTGAACCCAGGCCGCGGCGGTTGTCCCGCAAATCCCCAGGGATATCCGGCCCAAGTCTGGGCAACTTGGTTCCCGCGCGAGGGAGAGCCGCAAACTTGGATCCAGGGATTTCGGCTCAAGGATCTTCGTCTAAGCCAACGCAGCGCCAGTCCGTTTCGTCTGGAAATGGGCGAAAACCGCATCACCGAAAACGAATGCCACGGAATTATAGAAACCGGGGGTCGGCGCATTACTTGGAACTTGTGCTACCGTTCGTCGTTCCACGTGAATCTGAGCAGCGTCGGCTGGATCGGTTTTTCGCGCACGCCGCATTCTAATGCACTCTTCTCTGGCCAGATAGACCTCGATCGCCGTTCTTTTCGAGGCGAGCCCCTTGGCTATGGGATGCAGGGTCACAATTGCGGCTATCGCCACCGCCGTTTCTGGACTTGGACGCACCTGCACTTTCCTGGAGCGCAAAATCTTGGCTCGACCTTCGAAGCGCTCGTCTATGACCTGCCCCTGGGCCTCTATTTTCGCAAAGCCGTTCTGTGGCATAACGGGCAAATCTATACGTTTCGCAGTTTGCGCGAAGATGTGCGCGACCCTCGCGAACTGGTTTGGATGTTGCGAGGTTCCGCAGGGTCAGGTGTCCAGCTGGAAGTAGATATCCGTGGACGGGAAGGTTTTGTGCACCGCCTTCCATACCTCAAGACCAACTGTTCGGGACAGTTTGAAGTTGTGAACGACAGCTTGGCGCAGGCTCGCATTGTTCTTCGACTTCACGATGGAACGCAAGAAGAACTGAGGACCGAAACAGGCGCGGCGCTGGAGATGGCCGGGAACCTTGCGGTGCGGTGACATTCTACTTCCGGGTCGCATCGTGAATCGCCCAAGAGTCCGCAATCACTGCTTCGAATGCGGTTGCGGGAGGGTACCGCGGTCTACGCCCTTTCTGCACACGGCAGATGTAGTTGGCCAAGGTGTTCGGAGCTACTCAGCCAGCGAAGTCAGTCACTACATGTTTCGCGAGATACGAGCCCATCGTCTCACCGGCCTCCTCGAAGTGGGCGAGCTGACTTGCGAAAAGTCCGAACGGCAACTCATCAGGGCCTCCCACTCCGTCGGCGCCGACTTAGCCCGCGCCATCGATTTCATCCTCCGTGCTCCCGAAGCCGCTGTTCTGAACACCCGGAAATTTTCATTCGGGGTTATGACCGCACCGAGCTTCAATCGAAGCTAAGACGGGTCGGTGAACGTTACGGGATCCAGATCGCACCTGCGGTTGCAATTTCGAGTTCCACCGAGACTGGTCGCTCATAGATGAAGTGGCGCGCCCGGCCAGACTCGAACTGGCGACCCTCTGCTTAGGGGGTGGAGAGGCTTGGTAAGTACTTGGAAATACGGGTTGCGTCACTTCCACCTGCTCGCCCTTGCCACTCCATCTAAACCAGCGCCCGCTACATTTTCCGCTACAGTCCTTTTGGGAGCAAATGCTTGGATTTTGTTCTCGCTGCACCAGTCTGAGGATGCATTGCGGTCAGGGCATCGAGCACCGAATCCTCGGATGGACGCACGTACCGACTGCTCATCTGAATTGAGGAATGCCCAGCGATTCGCGCTAATGTCCAACGTTACACCCGACGATCCCAAGCGCGTTAGAAAAGTGTGCCGAAGCGTGTACAGAACAAAGGCGGCGATAGGTTCCTCGCTGTTCCTTTTCGCTTCCTCTGCGAGTGCCTTGAACGTTCGGGTGTGTTGCTTCTTAAGCGTGCTCGGTTCGACGTGTCCACTGGCTGTCTGTGCCGACCAAACCCATCCTTCCAGAGGATTCTCGGCGGGCGTTCCATTTGGCTTCTAATCGCTCTCACTCTTGGCGTCATCGGAAGCATTCGACGCGCTGCCGATGTCTTGCCGTGCGTGACCAAGAGTGAGCCGTGCCGTCCGTTAGACCACGTTAAAGATTCCCAGCGAAGACGAAAGCGTTCTTCTGGACGCATTCCAGTGTCAATGAGTGCCGTCGCAATCGAGCACAAAGGCTCAGGGGCGGCGGCAATATATTTGAGTTCCTCCATCGGCGTAACCACACGTTCTCGGTGCCGTTCGCCACGCAAGAGGTTGATTTTGGGGCAAGCGGGAATCACACCCCATTGCACGGCAAGGCGCAGCAAGCGCCGGAGCACGCGGAGGGAACTATTAATGCTGGATACCTGCATGTGTTTGCCCTGGCGATGCGCGGCAAAACCGGTTGCATCCTCGCTGGTAATTTGATCCAGCTTCTTTTCGGCGAGGGAAGGGAATCCCTGAGAGGAGTCGCAAATTGGTTCGGTACCAGTGACCTGCTCCCCGAAATTTAGTCCAGCCAAAATTTAGCTTCTCCGGGTATAAGACCACGAGAGGAGAAGCGCTATGAAGAAGAAGTCGGTTCAGTGAAGAGCAGATCGTCGGGGTGTTGAAAGAAGCCGAGGCGGAGTTCGCGGTGAAGGATCTCTGCCGCCGGATCGGTATCAGTGATGCCACGTTCTACCACTGGAAGGCGAAATACGGGGGTCTGGAAGTGAACGAGATCCCGGCGACTGCGTCAGCTGGAGGAAGAGAACGGACGGCTGAAGAAGATCGTGGCGCAGCAGGCGCTGGACCTCGACGCGCTGAAGGTGGTGCTGTCAAAAAAGTGGTAGGCCCGCGGGCGAAGCGAGAAGCGGTGCGTGTCGTGCGGCGAAGAAGCAAGACTCAGCGAGCGACGCGCCTGTGGGCTGATCGGGATGCACCGCGGGAGCTGGCGTTACCAGCGAAGAGAACGGAACGAAGCGGCGTTGCGGGCTCGGCTGCGTCGAGTTGGCAGCCGAGCGGCCGCGCTTCGGCTATCGGCGGCTGTACATTTTCCTGCGACGGGAGAAGAGCGAGGATGGAACGCTGCGGTGGCGAGTCAACCACAAGCGAGTGTATCGGCTGTACCGGGAGGAAGGGCTTGGCGATGCAGCGTAAGAGGCGCAAGCGATTTCGAGCCGAAGCGCGAGTGCCGTTGGTGCTTCCCACGCGAGCGAATGAGATGTGGACCATGGACTACACGCATGACGAACTCGCCGGCGGGCGGAAATTCCGCACGCTGAACCTGATGGATGGCTACACACGGGAAGCCCTGCGGATCGAGCCCGATACGTCACTGCCCGGTCTGCGCGTGGTGCGAGTATCTGGAGTCGTTGCGGGAACGACGCGGAACACCGGCGGCGATCCAGGTAGACAACGGAACGGAGTTCACCAGCCGCGTCGTGGATCAGTGGGCCTATCAGAATCAGGTGGCGCTGCATTTTATTGAGCGCGGCAAGCCCACGCAGAACGCGTTCATCGAAAGCTTCAACGGGAAGTTCCGCGATGAATGCTTGAACCAGAACTGGTTCGTGGATCTGCGACACGCACGGGAGGTGATCGAAGCCTGGCGGGTGGATTACAACACCGTGCGCCCGCATAGTTCGCTAAGGTATCTGACGCCGGAACAGTTCGCGCACTAGCGCCGCGCGACCGGCGTCTCCCCCACGCCGGTCGTCGCTATGGCCCCGGCGTTGGCCGGATCGGATGTGCAGGAACCCCGGAATGCTAACTTAGGACTGGACCAAAAACGGGGAGCAGGTCACTGCCGAGGCACGACAGCCAAGGAACCTCGACGATGGCATAGATAGCGAAGCGATGCTGTCTTTGTAGAAGATGCGAGACGCAGAGCTTCGTCTTGGCCTCGCATTGCTCATTTGCTCATTCGACCAGCTGTAGATTGAGGGCTATTCTCACGCCATTAACGAGCACTTGGCTCTTGTCAATCAGTTGCTGGTTGGTGATCTCGGAATTGGCAAACTGCTGCGCCAGATGTTTCGGCATGACAAAGTCCACAGCTTCGGAGCGCTCTTTACCGACGGATGCCAGCGGATTCACAACTGAAAACACATATAGATCAACGGCCGGATCGTCCGGAGCTTTTTCGAGGACACGATGAACGCCGGGGGGCCGTAGTCCACGAATTGAAACTTGCGCTGGCCTTCCTGGGAGAACGCTTCGAGCTGTGACTTGTCTTTAGCCAGTACAAACGCACTCCCAGCCTGCGTCCCATCGCGACCTTGGCGATGCTCTTGTGCCGACGCATCGCCAAGTGCAGGTACGGACGTCGCCACTCTGGATTATTCCGTGCCGCGGCTTGCGCCGCCTCCACGAGTAAGAAGCGCAGCAACGAGTTGCCTTGCTTGCTGATGTGCCCCAGCCGTTGCTTGCCGCCACTGGAGTCCTCGCTGGGAATCATCCCCACGTAGTTGCCGAGCTGCTTGCCACGACGGAATCGGCTCGGAGTTCCCATGATCAACACGTAGGCCAGGGCCGTAAGCGGGCCCACGCCAGGATGAGTCATCAGCCGCAAGGCCTCGGGCTTCCGGCTTCCTGCTCCGCGGCTGCGGTTAACTCCTCGATGGTCGGATTCATCCGGTCCAGCAGCTCCAACAACTCGCGTCGGCGCCGACTGGCCCACGGAGCCAACGCCAGCTTCTCCAGTTCTGCTCGTCCCTGTTCGCACCACAGCTTGGATTTCCAGCGCCGGCCCTCATTCATCGCCAGAGCCTGTCGCTGATTCATGATCCGCGTGCGCATCTGCACCGGCCGATGCCGGTGCCACAGCAGTTGACGCACATCACGATTTTCCGGACTGGGTACCCAGATCCGCGGAAAACGATCTTCCATCATCAGCTTCAGCAGCAGTTGCGCATCTTTGCGGTCGGTCTTTTGCCTCTTGACGCGCTTGGCCTTGATCTCCGCGGGATCGCCGATCCACACCTCAAAACCCAGCTCTGCCAGCAGGCGCTCGAACCAGCGGGAATATCCAGTTGCTTCCATGCCCACTCGCACGTGGACTCCTCGCAGCTGCAGGTCTCGATAGAACTTCTCGGCCTCCCCATCGCTGTGATTCAATCGTCGCTCGCTATATTCGCCGGTCTCCTCCACCAAAAATGCAATCTGTTGAAAGCCCGGGTGATAATCTACGCCTATCAACATGTTCGGCTCCTTCCTCCCGAGCCTCTGGTCGTCAAGCAACCAAAGTGTACTCAGCTCGAGGGAGCCGACACTGTTATGCAATCAGGTAAGGGCTGCGCGCCTGTGTGAAGGGAAGGTCCAGTTCGAATCGAATTGCCCAAATCGCACATTTAAAGAGTTCTTCGGCAAATGGAACACCCGGCCGATGTCGTTGTACTTCAACGATCCATCCCCCAGGCCCCGCACGCGAAGGCGGCCCATTCTGGCGCGGTCCACGGCCACGCTCTACGCTTTTCGTGCCGGCATTCTGAAAGACGGCCGGAAATGTTACAAAACAAGAAGACCGCCACAGCTTCAGGCGTTCCCAAGTCGTTGTTTCTGTGCAGCGGTTCGTGGAAAAAGTTACAGAATAAGCAGAATGCAACCTGCAATGATTTGCGCACAAGCGCACAGGGCGATGGGCGAAAATTTTGGTCAAATGGCGATGATGTTTGGAGCTGCCCACCGGCCGGCGTAAGCGCCCAAAAAACAACTCTTTGTGGGCATCCAAGACTGTGAATTCGGAGTGCGCAGAATCAATCACTTGCGATCCGGCTAGAACTGGGGTTTTTGGGCAGCGTCCGGTGAGGGCACTGCTGAGTTTTAACATCAAGGCCTTCGGTTGCGCCAAGCGAAGCTGCTGGAGGCGACTGGACGGCTGCCATCGGTTGCATCAAAAGGTGGAGTCTAAGTCCTAACTAGCTGCAATTGCGATCGTTCCGATGCCGGAATCTCGGCGCATCAACCTTGTGATTTGCTGCAGGGCGGTTTCCGATCTCAGGTTTTTCGCATCCGGAGTTCGCGCGCTTTGCGATTTGAGACCGTCGGTACCGTCAGCCCAAAAGAATGGGCAGGAGGACGCCTAAGGCTAGGGCAAAAAGCCAGAGGGCTGGTGCGGGAGTGCCGACCGGTCGAACCCGCTTGGCTTCGCGGGCTGCGATGCGCGGGTCGAGGAGGAGCCAGCGAGTATACCGCCGCTCCATCACCAGGAATGCAAGCGCAGTCGTCGCGCCATAAATCAGGTGACCCATCAAAGACGGGAGCAGCGCCGAAGCTGCATCGGTACTCCAGTCGCATACGCCCGTGAGCAGCAACGGCAGAAGGGTCATTGGTCCCACAAACCACCAGATGAGGCCAAAGAGCCATCCCCAAGCCACGCCAAGGCCGAGGCTCGACGCTTCATTGCGAAACAGAAGGCCGTAGGTCATGCCAATTGCGGCGCTAACCAGGAGATGGAAGAGCAGCCCTCGAAATCCGGTAAGGCTCGTATCCAATCCAACGATCTTTGGCAGCGCGTGAGTAGCCAAAAGAACTGGACTCGCGACGATGCCTCCTGGCAGCCCCGCAAAGGCGCCCCAACTCAGCGATCGCAAAACGCGGACACCGACTCCGCCGACTTCGCGGTTCAGTGGATCTGATTGAATGAAAAGGCGTACCCAAAAACGATCGAGCGTGGCGTAGGCAACTCCTAAGATCAGTCCGTATAGAATGTGGCCAACCAAGGAGCCGAAGACGAAGCTGGCATGGTCTGCTGACCAGTCGAGTGGTTTATGCGCGGCCAGAGGAAGGAGCGTGAAGCTGCGCGAGAAACCACCAGAAAATTGCGTAGCCGAGTCCCCAACCCATACATGAGCCGTAGCCGCGAACGTCGCGTTGGAACAGCAAGCCGAAAGTCACGCCAATGAACGCGGCGACACCGAAATGCAACAGGATGATTGTGGCGCGCGAGAAATTCAGCGCGCCGTAGCCCGCTAGCAGCGGGAAATAGTCGCCCGATGAAACCCACCGCCCAAAAATCAAACCGCCGAGGGTTCCCGCAAGACCTCCCGCGACGATGGCCCTCCGCCAATTGAACTTGGTATCGCTAGTGTTCGTGCGAAGCTCGGACCAAAGACCCACTGCAAGGCCCACTGGGGCACCAAGGCAAATTAGTAGTGCGACGAGTTGGGGAAACTGTTCGCGGGCATCTGTCAGCATCAATTGCGAGGCCGCCCCAGCCAGGAGTGGCAGTACGCCGGCGGGAAACACGATCCAAACAAGAACGGCGAAAGCCAATCCCCAAATCAATCCCGCTCCAGCGCTTGTAGCTCGCTTAGCGAAAAACAGACCAAAGGTCGCACCGAACAGAACACCACCTAGGAGTGACTGACCGACTGAGCTCGCCAGCAACAGGCCCTGCAGTGTGCCGCCCAGAGCGCCGATCAAGAGTCCAATCACCACGGTGGTTGCGCGCGGCGACAACGTCTTCACGTTAGAATCCAGTTGAATAGCCATTGCGTTATGGGGCTCCACCATTGTGTTGCTCCTATTTCAATTCGATGGTTTGCACGATGTCGCGCGGGAAAAACAGTTCGACCGCCCAGTCCGTGAGAACGCGAATTTTTCGCTCGAGTCCCGGCAGCTTTGAGAGATAGATTCCGCGCCACATGAGCCAGGCGAGCAAGCCCGAGAATCGCATCGACTTGCTTCGAGCAAACGGCACGGCGAGCTCGGCGCATGCGGTTTGGTGTCCGACAACGCAGAGCGCACCCAGAGAATCGAAGTGAAATTCTTCCAGCGGACGCCCCTCGATCTGCGCCCGAATGTTCCTGGCGACGGTTCGCGCTTCGCGCAAAGCGAACTGCGCAGTAGGAGGGCAGGGCTTATCCGTTTTCCCCTCAACGACCGCGGCGCAATCACCAAGGGCCCAAAGTCCAGGTTTGCCAGGTACGGCCAGGGTACGGTCGACGGTCAGCGCATGGCGTTTGTCTTTCCCTAGCGGCAAAGACTGCACGAGCGGATTAGGCGCCGTGCCGGCGGTCCAGACGAGAGTCTCAGCGCGAATTTCACCGTCGCTAAGCGTCACCGTGCCGGGGCCGGCATCGACGAGTCGCGTGTTGAGGCGGAAAACGACGCCGCGCGCTTCCATCCTTTCTTGTGCGTAGCGGGCGAGCGACTCGCTGAGCTCCGGAAGAATGCGATCACGCGAGTGGACGAGGACAACGCGGAGCTCTTCGCTCCGCAACTTGGGATAGTCGGCCAAGATTCCATGCGTGTAGTCGTTCAATGCGCCGGCAAGTTCGGCGCCGGCGAAGCCCCCACCGGCGATCACGAAAGTCAGCAATGCGCGCCGCTGAGACGGATCGCCCTCTCGGTCCGCGCGCTCAAACATCTCGATGACGTGATTGCGAATGCG
This sequence comes from uncultured Acidobacteriota bacterium, assembly GCA_963810355.1. Classification (GTDB taxonomy): domain Bacteria; phylum Acidobacteriota; class Terriglobia; order Acidiferrales; family UBA7541; genus Acidiferrum. Next base: position 29,308 of record CAWENU010000016.1, on the reverse strand, counting down.
GATGGCATCGAGCAGGCTCTTGAAGTTGAAGGAGTATCTCTCCAGGTTGGCCATACCCAGGTAATTTGAGACGGCGCCAAGAGCGAAAACCAAGTGGTCATAGAGGATTTCTCTTTGAGAGGAACTTTCATTTCCTGCTGGATCGGCCGATAGGGAGATACAATGGCTATCGAGATCGACCTTCGCAATGCGACCCCGAATAAACTGCGTCCGGTGCAAACTACTGCGCAGAGGCGTGCTGATATGCGTGGGCTCGAGACTGCCACCGGCCACCTCTGCCAGCATCGGAGTAAAAAGAAGGGCATTCGTTTCGCTGATCAGCGTCAGCTCGGCGTTTGGATTCGCGCGGAGCTGTTCCTCGAGACACTCCGCCGTGTGCATTCCAGCAAATCCGCCACCGAGGATAACGATGTGCGTTTTTTTCTTTTCCGGTGCTGTCGGGCCGACTTCGGGCCGCCACACACTCGAAGCAAGATCGCTAAGGGCTTGCGTCAGAAGGCCGAGCAACGCTCCGTAGATCACCCATCCGACCAGAGCCGGAAAATGGCTTCGCATTTGCTCCGCATTCCATTCGGGTATGTGACCCGAGAACAGGGGCATCGCAGTCACGCTGAGCAGCCCCCACAGGGGCACGCCGAGCGCTGCTCCAGCCATAAGGTTGTCAACGTATATGCCGCGTGTCGGCTCCAGGCTCGCCGAATAGCATGCGCCGACAAGAGCGCCTAGAAGAAAGCCGACCATCGGGTGAGGCAAGGTCATGGCTAGCGGGACAGCTGCCAACACTCCTGCTGTCAACCCGATCCAGACCCGGCGTAACAGGCGGTTCATACTCGTTCGCTCCAGAAAGAAACTAACTAGCCTTCGATTGCTCGTGAATTGCCATAAGACGTTACCGCACTCAACTGATGGAGCTTGGCACCGAGCGAGTCTCCCCCAGTGCTGGACCCGTGGCGGATGAACCCAGCAGAGAGTCGAGCGCAATCTTGCCAGGGCCGAAGAGAAGGACGATGCCGCTCGCAACAAGGAACGTGTAGGGCGCTGCCGCGTAGAACTTGTCGGGGTCGGAAAAAATCGACAGCAACGCGTCGCGGTCGGCGGTGAGGTAGGCCATGAACATGTTTACGGTGAGGATGAGTGCGGTTGTGCGCGAGAGCAAACCCAGGGCGAAGAAGATTCCGCCGAAGAACTCGACGCAGGAGATCGCGAGAGCAGTCTGGCCCGGAAAGGGCAGGTTGAGGCTCGCGAAAAAGTCGGTGACGTTGGTCAGATTGTGGAGTTTTCCCCAGCCGCTCTGCGCCAGCTGCCAGCCCCAATAGAGCCTGACAAAGAGCAAGAACGGAGATCGGAGGTACTCCACGAGGTGAAAGAAGTGATCGTGTAACTGTCGAATGCGATGAAAAAGGTGGCTCATACCTCCAGTGGATACGCGAAGCTCAAAAAAGCTTCAAAGTTTTTCTGCGATTAATGAGCCGGAGGAGTTAAAAGTCCGCGACGAGGCCGATTCCCGCGGAGAAGCGGTTAGCGCAGGCGTAGAGGGAAGTGACCAGGATGGTTTCAAGTATCGCGGCGTCGCTCCAACCGGCCAGGCGGAGGCGATCGAAGTCGGGCTTCTCGATGTCGCCGGGCTGCCGCGTGAGCTTGGCGGCAAATTGGAACAACTCCATCACTTCAGGCGTGACGTCGGCGCTGGTGTAGTCGAGGGCGAGCTTGCGGGACTGCTTCTTCTCGATCCCGAGCCGGCCCAGAATCTCGAGGTGAGCGGCGAGGCAATAGTTCGAGAGATTAATTCCGCTGACAACCAAAGCTACTTGCTCTTTAACGATTTTCGGCAACGCGCCTTCTTGAAACATTACGTGGGTGAATAGATTCACCTGATCCTGCAGGAGTTGCGGGACGTGGCCGAGCGCCTGAAAGTAGTTCGGGACGAAGCCCCAATTGGTGCCGAGAAATTCATAAATCCGTTTGGTTTCGGGGCTGGCGTTTTCCGCCGGCGTAGGAGGCAACCAAGACATACACGATCTCCGTCGTTGAGCTAAGCTTGGCGCATATAAAAAAACGGCGCCGACCCGAATTACGCTGAAAAGCTATGAGCGGATGATACCAGATCGGAGGGTGACGAAGGCAGCGATTAGCTTGCGTCGCCGGTTCAGTCGGGCTTTTTTCGAAGCTTGTCGCGCAGCGCAGCGTGAAGACGCGAATGCAGATCCGGCGGTATCGGAATCGGTTCGGAGTCGCAGAGAATCTCGATGCTCTTCTTCGTCTGGTCCAGGATCATCGAGCAGTCTTCGCAATGCGCGAGGTGTCGCTCGAGTTCCTGCTTTGTGGCGGGCTCGAGCTCCCCGTCGATGTAATTCGAAATCTCGCGAATGACCCCTTTGCAATTCAATTTGGCGCACCTTGACGGAAGTAGCGGTTCAGCCTGGCCCGGAGTTTGAGGCGTGCCCGCAAGAGCCGCGATTTAACAGCTGTTGCGGAGATGCCGAGGGCGTCGGCGGTTTCCTGCGTGTTCAGTTCTTCGAGGTCGCGCAAGACCAGGACGATGCGGTATTCAGGCTCAAGCTTGTCGATGACATCGGCCAGAATGTTTTGCATCTCGGCTTGTTGGTATTCGTGCTCTGGGCTTGGCCTCCAGTCTTCCAACTCTCGCGACAGAAGATCGGTGTCGCCTTCGATGGGCTCGTCGAGCGAGAGCTGAGGCCGGCGCTTGCGAAGCCGCATAAGCGCTTCGTTCGCGGCGATTCGCACGAGCCAGGTGTAGAAACGCGAGTCGCCTTGAAAGCCGTCAAGATGCGCGTACGCGTTTAGGAAAGCGTCCTGCATGGCATCTTCGGCGTCTTCTTGACTGCCGGTAATGTTCTTTGTCAGGCGCAAGATTTTGCTTTCGTATCGGTTCACAAGCTCTTCAAATGCCGTAGTCTCGCCACGCTGGGCCGCGGCTACGAGCTTCGGCTCGTCCTCGCGCACGATGGACGAGGGTAATCGGTGTGGATCGGCCGCGCTCAAGAGTAAGAAAGCCCCAAGGTAAGGATAGCTGCCTGGTAATGTCCATCACTATAGCACCGAAGCCGTCGCTGCTGGCTCTGTCGAGCTCTGTACCATGCCTCCTTGGATGTAAGTGGCTCCCGGGAGATTCACAAATGTGAAGCGGAGTTGTTTTGTGATTCCGCATGCCGCTTTGGTCCCCGATGCGAAGCCGCCGATGCCGTTTGCGACAAGGCACTCGTGCTGCTCAGCGAGTTCTAGCGGTCCGCAAGTCTCGCGGCCCAAGGGGACAGTCGCCCTTTCTGCCGAGTCCATGTCGGCTGACCGTGTTGGTTGGGTCACGGCTTTTCTGCGGTGTCGCCATGTCTGTCGCGCCTCCTTGTCGCTCGCTTCGTCGTCAGATTCGTGTCCGTGAGAAAAGAAACAAGGAGGCAGATCCTGAAATCGAGGGGCTCGTGAAACTTTTTCTCCCCGGCCAACTCCCACTTGTGACGGCCACCACCAAGCTGTAGCACGTGGCCGCGGAGATTCGCATGATGACGCTTAGCCCGTCTTCGGCCCTTCAGGACCTCGGTACACGAAGAGAAATGGTCACAGGCACGCCGGAATTGGTGCAGGCTGCGAGGGACGTGCTGCTCCAAGGACTGGGACTGCTCTTTGAGCTCAGCGACCGAACATACTCGCGCAGCGCGGGCGCGCCATCTCACGCCGCGATCGGGTCGCACTATCGCAGTGTGCTGGAGCGGTTTCAGAGTCTGGTGCGCGGATTGCGCGCCAGCGAAATCGACTACGGTTCTATATACGGGGGTTCGAGGCTGCAGGGCGACGTGCGATACGCAAGCGTCGCCACGTGCGACGTGTTGCGGGCTTTGAGGCCGTACACCGAGGAAACCCTGCAGCGCAGATGCAAAGTGATGAGCGGCGTGGGACATGGCGCCGCAGCATCGGTGGCGAGAGACTCCAACATCAGCTGCGAGTTAGCCTATTGCGTCGGGCAGGCGCTCTATCACTATGGGATCATCCGGCTGATGTGTAAGGAATTTGGGATCCCGGCCCCGGCGGGTTTCGGTATTGCGCCGTCGACGGCGGAGCACAAGGCTGCGGCGGCGAGCTAAGGAAATTGCGAAGGCCTACCTCAGGTCTCATCCAAATTGTTGAATCCGAAAGGGGCACCGCGGCATTGGATGGATCACCTCGTTGCTTGTACACCAGACTGTCCTTGGGAGGCTCTACTGTGTCTGACATCTATGCAATCAATGTAGCCAAGACCGAGTTCCGAGAAGGGTATAAGACCGGCGATGTAGATCGCATTCTGGCGGTCTTCGATCAAGGCGGCTTCTCCGATATGTCGGAGGGTGAGCCGAGCAAATACGGATTCGCGGCGGTTTCTGCGTTGCGTGCGAGGCTTGCGAAGCTCTTCGCTGGGTATTCGGTGGAAATGACGCCAATCATCATCGACATTGTTGTGAATGGAAGTTCGGGTCACGACTACGGCTGGCATGAGTTCGTCCTCACGCCGAAATCGGGCGGAACGCCGATCCGGAAACGTCAGCGTTACTTCGAACTATGGCGTAAAGACGGAGACGGCAATTGGAAGATCAAGATGTTCTTCACGAACAGCGATGTGAAAGAGGAGCTGAACGGTTTTTCGAGCCACTGGTTCTTGAGCGAAGAGAAAAACCAGCAAGCCTCAGCTTAATTGCTCAGCACCGCGTCTGCACCGATGCCTTTGATTTACCGGAAGATACGAGGCTATTTCTGTTTGATCTTGTCGTGCAGCCGCTTGCTGAATCCCGCGGGCATTTGGTATTCGATTCCGTCGCCCACCAATTTCACGACATTTCTAGTGCCATCCAAAACCGCGCTGCAATGCGCGCAGCGCTTGAAGTGGGCCTCCATGCGGGCGCGTAGTTCCGCGTCGACCTCCCCGTCGAGAAAATTGGAGATCTCTCGCCAAACCTCCAGGCAGCTGATTTCAATCACGTTCATTAGATACAGTATGGCCTATTTGGTTTCACGGGCACGTGCCAGCCTACCACGGCCGAACCTTTTCGTACTCAAACTTGCCTGTACTCCAACTCCCATCAATTCCGGGAGCCAAAGCATCGCGCATCTGGAACCGCGCACGTAACAGCCGCGTCTTGACGCTGCCTTCCGTGATGCCCAATACCTGTGCCGTCTCCTGGATACTTAGGTGCTGAATGTCTCTCAAAATCAGGACTTCACGATACTTCTGAGGAAGGGCATCGAGCGCCTCCCGGAGCGCCTCTCGCAGCTGTTTGCGTTGCAGTTCCTCGGAGGGAATTTCACGCCAGTCCGCGAAATCCTTGGGAAAGTAATCGCGTTCGTCGTCGCCTTCGGGCTCATCGATGGATTCGTAGAGGTGCCTGCGATCTTTGCGTAGCTTCAGACGCGCTTCGTTGATGGTGATCTGAATCAGCCAGGTGCTGAACTTCGATTCCCTGCGGAAGCGGGGCAACGCCGCGAATGCTTTAAGGACGGCTTCCTGCGCGACTTCCTCAGCGTCAGCGGAGTTGTTCAGGATGGACATAGCTGCGGTGAAGACGCCGCGCTCGCACGGCTCGACCAAGGAGTAGAACGCTTCCTTATCGCCATCGCACACGCGCTGAATGAGTTCCGCTTCGGTGGCGTCCAAATTTAGCTTTGGCGCATCCATCAGCGATGACCCAATCCTAAGTCGAAATAAATCATCGTTTTACGCATGACACGGGCATCAAACCGGGCGCTGATCCAAGCGAGCGACCTACCATGTCTTACAGGAATAACGTCTGGACTGCGCTATCGGATGCAGGAAAGTGCTCGAGGTCGCAACTATTTTTCAGGACTTTGCCTGTAAGAATCTCCGCAGCTTCCTGTCACTTCTAGCGAACCTGGGTATCCCATTCCGCGTGACTGACGCCAAAACATCGTTGCAACAAGACCAAACGGATCGCCGGCTCGATTCCGTGACTCCTTCCAGTGTCCGCTCCCACAGTACCAAAGATGGTCTGGCCGCGGCTTTGGCACTTCACTGGCCGGAATATCTGATGGAAGCGGCGGAGCTCGCCCTGTTCATGATGTCGGCCTGTTTCTTTGCTGTTTTACTGGAATACTCGGGTTCTCCTGTCCGCCAAGCCATTCCTGATCCTTTTGCTCGCCGCTTGCTTGGCGGCTTGGCGATGGCTGCCACTGCAGTCTTCATCATTTATTCGGCTTGGGGGAAACGCTCCGGCGCACACATGAACCCTGCGCTCACCTTGACGTTCCTCAGGCTCAAGAAGATTGAACCGGTAGACGCTCTCTTTTACGGGGTCGCGCAATTCCTAGGCGGAATTACGGGCGTCGCGGGCGCCTCTCTGTTCCTGGGGATGGCAGTTTCGAACCGCGCAGTACGCTTTGCCGTCACGCAGCCGGGTCCGGCTGGATGGACGGCGGCGTTCGCCGCCGAGGCCGTAATCTCGTTTGTCTTGGCCCTGACCGTCTTGACGGTCTCCAACAGCGAGGGCCTGAGTCGCTATACGCCACTGTTCGCCGCGAGCTTGACCGCCGCATACATCATCTTTGAGTCGCCGCTTTCGGGTATGAGTATGAATCCCGCGCGGACATTCGGATCGGCCGTGTTCGCAAATTCGTTCGATAGTTTGTGGCTCTACTTCGTTGCGCCCCCGATTGGAATGCTGCTCGCGGCGGAGCTGTTTGTCGCCGTTCGCTCAAACAGAGCTGTGCACTGCGCGAAGTTGCATCACGACAATTCCGAGCGATGCATCTTTCGATGCACGTATTCGGAGCTGAAGAACGATCGGGCTACGGCTTCAGGGAAGTAACTCACAGCATTTCGGTAAGAAAGGGAAACAGCAATGGCCAACGGCAACCACTATGACGTGATCATCATCGGAACCGGCGCCGGCGGCGGGACGCTCGCCCACGCCCTGGCTTCCACCGGGAAAAGCATCCTGATCCTCGAGCGCGGCGACTACGTGCGTCGCGAGAAAGCCAACTGGGATTCCCGCGCTGTGAATGTCGAGGCCAAGTATCACACCAAAGAGGAGTGGCGAGACAAGAATGGCAATGCTCTTCATCCGCACACCAACTATTACGTTGGTGGGAACACGAAATTCTATGGTGCTGCCTTGTTCCGGTTTCGCAAGGAAGACTTCGGCGAAATCCGCCATTTCGGCGGCATCTCGCCGGCCTGGCCCATCTCCTATGAGGATCTTGAGCCTTACTATCAGAAGGCCGAGCGGCTTTACCACGTTCATGGCCGCCGAGGCGAAGACCCCACGGAGCCTTTCGCCAGCGGACCGTACCCGCACCCAGCGATCAGTCATGAGCCGCGCATTCAGGCGCTCAGCGACGACTTCGAACGCCTAGGGCTTAAGCCCTTTCATACTCCGCTGGGTCTCCAGCTCGATGAACAAAATCCAACAGCCAGTAAATGTATTCGCTGTGATACCTGCGATGGCTACTCGTGCCTGGTCGACGCAAAATCCGACGCACAGGTCGTCTGTGTTGATCCAGCGTTGCGATTCCCCAATGTCACTCTTCAAACCAACGCCTATGTCGAACGGTTGGAAACCGATCCGTCGGGCCGCGAAGTCTCGCGCGTAATCGTGAAGCGGGATGGAACGCCCACTTCGTACTCTGCGGACCTCGTCGTCGTCTCGTGCGGCGCTATCAATTCCGCCGCGTTGCTGCTGCGGTCGGCGAATGAAAAGCATCCTCGTGGTTTGGCGAACAGTTCTGACGTTGTGGGCCGCCACTACATGGGGCATGTCAACTCGGTCATGCTGGCGCTGTCTAAGTGCCCGAATCCGACCCTCTATCAAAAGACCCTCGCCGTGAACGATTTCTACTTCGGCTCCAAAGAGTGGAACTATCCGATGGGTCATTTCTCCTTCGTCGCCAAACTCGACAGCGCTGCACTATCTGCCGGAGCTCCGGCGATCGCGCCCGGCTGGACTCTGGACCTCATGGCGGACCACTCGCTCAGCTTCTGGCTGACTTCGGAAGATCTACCCGATCCGAACAACCGCGTGACTCTTGATCGCGACGGACAGATCGTTTTGCAGTACACGCCCAATAACGAAGAAGCGCACCGCCGGCTGATAGTGAAGCTCAAAGAGTTGATGAAGCAGCAGACGAAGTGCAGTGTCCATGGGCATGACTGCCATCAAGGACTCTTCGCAAGGAACCTGTTCCTCGGGAACCGCATCCCGCTTGCAGGCGTCGCTCATCAAAACGGCACGATCCGCTTCGGCCACGATCCCAAGACCTCCGCGTTGAACATCCAATGCCAAGCGCACGACGTCGACATCACTATCTCCGCGAGGCGGCCAAGCCGATCTCTGAGGCGGATCGCCACGCCAAGAAGGAATTGAAGATGCGAGTCCGGGGCATCCGGCCGATCCAGTGCAGGGCGGAGAAGGAGGCGGAGGAGGGGGAGGACGACGCGGCAGCGGAGGTCGTGCGGGGCGACCTCGCCGCGGTGTGCGCTGCCTTGACCGACGATGGGCTGCCGCCGCTGGCGGCCGCCGGGCTGAAGTTGCACGATCGGCTGAGCCGGATCGCCGCCAGCTTGGACCATGTGGCGTCCCTGGCGGGAGGCTTGCCCGGGGGTTCGAGTCGGCTGCGGCAGTTGCTGCGGGCGGGCCGGAGGAGACGGCCGCCCTGTGGCCGGCGGTGCGGGAGGCCTACAAATGGGTCCATGCGTGGCCCGTATCCTCAAGAACGAGGAGGGGTTGCCGACGAAGAAGGTGCGGCGACGGCTGGTGCAACTGCTGGTGCGGACCACGCCGGGCGGCGACGACGACGGGCGAGCCCTCGGTGAGGGCGGGGTTGAAGCAATTCCTGAAGGTGACCCGGAGCTACTGGCCGGGCTTGTTTCGGCGCTACGACGCGGCGGACCTGCCGACGACGAACAACGACCTGAGCACACCTTCGGCAGCCATCGCTACCACGAGCGTCGGTCCAGTGGTCGAGCGGGCCTCGCCGGGTCTGGTCGTGATGGGCTGGTGCGGTGACCGGGCTGCCGACGCGGCTCCGGCCGGAGGAAGCCTTGGTGTTGCGTCCGGGCTATGTGGAGGGCTGGCAAGAGCTGCGAGCGGAGTTGGAGGGGCGGCGGAAGCAACGGCGTTCCGCCATGACCCGGCCGCCTATCTCGCGAAGTTGGAGCAACAGTGTCTCCAGTTAACTTTGCCATCCTAGCCTGGATTCCCATGGAGGGGAAACTGCTAACGATAGTACGATACTAGCAATTATATCATTGCCGGTAGATGTTGACTTTCTCCTTGTTTTCAAGGTGTTTGTGTCACTTTCTCAATTGGTTCTGTTCTCGCTCACGTTAGAGAATCATGGAATTAAGGTACCCCATTCCACCGAGTCAACTCGATGCGGAAAGGCATACTGATGCGACGCTATGATCGCCGAATCCCAATTTTTCCTGGACGAACCGACCACTGATCAACGAATAATGAATAGATAAGTGATCGCTGACCTCGTGGCTGACCCCCCTATAACTCTTGGAGCCACATAATGATCATGGCGCGGAGAGAGCGAAAACACCAGGGTTTTCTGGAAGAGCCGACGCATTTTCGTTAGGGCGTTCTTCCTCCGTGGGAATCCAGGCTAGAAAAAAGAGGCACGGAGACGACCTCCATTTCGTTCACTGGCGGACGCTCGAAAGCGACGCCAGTCCTTTCTCCTGAAGCCTCGCGCCACTCAGGGGAAAAGATCCGTGCTCAAGTACTCGAGCCCGCTGTCGCAGGCGAGAAATGCGATTGTCTTGTCGAACAGGTCAAGATCGGTTCGCGCATAACCGGCTCCTTGGATGCGGTGCCGCGGGTTGCTCACGCAGCCTCCGCCCAGGACCGCGGCGCCGGCCGGTTCGACGGCGTACGTTCGGACCGTGGGGTCGAGGCCGCGCAGCGACCGGAGCCGCATCCGGCGACGAGCCGCCGGTTCCGACCATGTCCAGGAAGACGTCAAATCTGTCCCTGGGATTGTGCCCAGACTCTTGGGCCCCGCGTGCCGCTCATGGGCCAGGATGTTGCCTTGGCGGCGGAACTGATCGACGCGGAAGCCGCGCCGCGCCGCGACACGATTTCCGCGGCTTGCTCCCTCGACAACTCGCGAGGTCCTCGCCCGAGACCTGGCCGTCCACGGCTCCCTCGGCCTGTTCAACGATAATGACCTCCGCCCCGAACGCCTCCATCTGGCGAACCCGCTCGACAGAATTACCGCGTAGATCAAAGCGACGAAGGGATACCCGACTGCGCGGCAGACCACCGCCAGACCCGTGCCGGTGTTGCCGCTGGTCAGCTCGACGACGGTCTGCCCGGGGGCAGCTCTCCCGAGGCCCGGGCTTCGCGGATGATCTCCAGAGCGATCCTGTCTTTCATTCCCACCAGGGCTGAAATACTCCAGCTTCACGAGCAGCCGGCCCGACAAAACCGCGGCTCTCGACGCTTCGAGTCAGCTCGAGAAGCGGAGTGCGGCCGATCACATTGAGAATGGAGCGAGCCAAGGGAGGACAACTTGTGTTCATCAGATCTCGCGCCGGAAATCTGGCTGCGGCCTCTTGGTCTTAGCCATCACTCCAGCGGGATGAACTGCTTGGACGTCGCGTCATACGACAGAACCTCGCCGGTCTCGATCATGAAAACCCAACCGTGAACCTGCAGCTCGCGGCGTCGGATCGCGACCGAAACGGAGCCCATGCTCCGCAGGTGCTCCGAGCTGGATCAGGACGTTCTCCTTCACGACCTGGGTGACCTGGTCGTCTCCCTGCAAGCCGGGGATACCTTGTCTTGACGATTCTCCGCGCCGGCTCGCGAAGTGCAGGAAGCCCGCAACCGCCGGCAACCGTTCGAGACCCTCCCGATTGAGCAAGGAGGTCATGGCCCCGCAATCGGAATGCCCGCACACGATGATATGCTTGACCTTGAGCCCGTCGACGGCAAACTCGATCGACGCCGCCTCGCCGGATGGTCCCGCGGTGGGAGGAGGAACGATGTTGCCGGCATTGCGAATGACGAAGATCTCACCCGGGCCAAGTCCGGTGATCAAGTTCGGAACGACACGGGAATCGGAGCAGGTGATAACAAGATAACGAGGGCTCTGGCCATGAGCCAGAACCAGAAAAAGGTCCTGGTTCTCCTTGAACTTGTGCTCCTGAAACGATCGGACGCCCTCAATGATCTTCCTCATGAGCTGTCCCTGGTCGAGCCGGCGGCATCGCCCGTGTCATTGCTGCCGCCCCCCTCGCCACGGCTTGGCGGGTCAGCCGGAACCTGGTCGCTCTCTCTTTCCGATGATCATTCAGCCTGTGGCTCGAGGTAAGCCCCCCCCGGACGGCATGGCTTCCAGCAGGTCCCGGGGCCCTTCCGGGTCGACAGATAGCAATCAGGCCACCGGAAAGGTGAGCACGACCGCCTTGGCAATGATTAAGGCTGCCGAGACCCTTCCGCGAATCCCGAATTCGAAACGTTTATTATTCGCCGATTATCGCGGAGGCGTAACTTGCCTCTATGACATCCAACTTCTGGGGGCCTGCTTGCACGTGGGGTTGGAAACCGGGACGCAATCAGTTGCTTCGGCCCTGAACAGCGGATTGCTGTCAATACTAATCGCGTCCCAGTTTCCGTCTCCTTGCCAGCGAGAACCCTTTGTCCCAAATACGGATGCGCGGCCAGACGTGCCCTCCAGGACGCACTTTGTGCCTATTTGCCCCATTTATCCCATTCGTTGGTGCGTGGCCTGAATGACCCACCGTACGCCCACGGGGCCGGCCCCGTAAGACGGCTTCCTAGCCTGAAAAAGACTCCCGCCCCTTATCCGCCCCGACATGGGCGTCAATCCTACCCCGTGGGGGTATTCGCCCTACGAAGAGATCGTGGGGAAGCTCGTCGCACGCGGCATCCCCCGCGACCAGATCGCCGCCATCGGCGACGCCGAATCCGACGCCAAGAAGCAGTCGCTCTTCGAGAAGGTAAGGCAAGGCTTCATCCGCGTGCTGATCGGCAGCACCCAGAAAATGGGCACCGGCACCAAGTTCAGAAACGCCTGGTGGCGCTGCATCACCTCGACGCGCCGTGGAAACCGGCCGAGGTCGAACAACGCGACGGCCGCATCCTGCGTCAGGGCAACGAGAACAAGGAAGTCGCCATCTACCGCTACGTCACCGAGGGCTCCTTCGACGCCTATATGTGGCAGTCGCCCCAGACCAGAGCCCGGTTCATCTCGCATAATGTTGTGGAGTTCATTATGTGGCGCCTGACCTCTCCCTCGCCTCTCATACGAGCAACATCAACCTGGAATGCCACATAAGCCGAAGAGATCCTCTGGAAGGCGGACCCTCGAACCCGTCGTCGGCCAGCCAAGAACCCCTGTCCGCCCACCGCCAACCACCGCCTTGCCAGGAAGTGGCCCTCGGCCTACAATGACGATGCGTTCGCCTGGCCGACGAAACAGCGGCACCCAGGAGCCGCCATCTCCCAGGCCAACAGGCAACCTTCAGCACGATCGACCGGAAGGCGACGGGCGTCGTCACGCCCTGCCGGAGAAGAGCATCCGTGGAGGGACGCGGCCATGAAGATCACGAACGAGATCCTGGAAGGGTATCTGAACTGCAAGACCAAGGGGCACCTGAAGCTCGCCGGCGAGACCGGCACCAAGTCGGACTACGAGGCGATGACCAGACGGCGGCCAGCCTGGCGTCGCGGGAGGCGTGCCCTCGCCAGGCTCGTCGCCCGCTTCGGCGGAGGGCGACGCCTGCCGAGGGACCGCCGTCACCGCCGCGACGCTGAAGCAGGGAGCACCGCTGCTGGTGGATGCCACCCTTGAGGACGACGGCATGTCGCTCCGCCTCGACGCCCTGAAGCGGGCGGACGGGGCCTCGAAGCTGGGCGACCACCACTACCTGCCCGTCCTGCACAACCACGGGGACAAGGTCGGCCGGCCGCGGAAACTGCTGCTTGCCGTGCTCGGGCTGGTCCTCGCCCGCGTGCAGGGGCTGCGGCCCGCCGTCGGGCTGGTCGCCCGTGGCCCCGATGGCCGGCTGGGCAAGGTCCGCCTGGACGCGAAGCTCTACCGCCAGGCGGAGCAGGTCCTGGACGAGGTCAAGCGGCTCCAGGCGGGCGGCGAACCGCCGAGGCTGACGCTCAACAGGCACTGCCAGCTCTGCGAGTTCCGGCAGCGGTGCCGCAAGCAGGCGGAGGAGGCGGACGACATCAGCCTGCTCGGGGGCGTGGGTGAGAAGGAGTTGAAGAGGTACAACCGCAAGGGCATCTTCACCCTGACGCAGCTGTCCTGCACGTTCCGCCCCCGGAAGAGGGGCAAGCGGGTCAAGCGAACGAGCTACAACCACTACGCCGCCTTGCAGGCTCTGGCCATCCGCGAGAAGAAGGTCCATGTCTACGGCACGCCGGACATCCCACGCAAGCCGGTGCAGGTCTTCTTCGACGCCGAGGGCAACGAGGACGGCAGCTTCGCCTACCTGCTGGGCGTCCTCGTCGTCGAGGGCGACAGCCAGAAGATGCACTCGTTCTGGGCGGACGGCCGGACCAGGAGGTGCAGGCGTTCGACGCCTTCCTGGACCTGCTGGAGGGCCGACGAGGACTTCGCCCTCTTCCACTACGGCAGCTACGAGAGGAAGCTGCTGAAGCGGATGAGGAAGGTGGTGAAGAGGAAGAGGCTCGTCGATCGGATCCTGGCCAAGGCCGTGAACGTGCTGTCCGCTATCCACGCCAGCGTGTACTTCCCCACCTTCTCCAACGGGCTGAAGGAGATCGGCCGCTACCTGGGCTGCACCTGGACGGACGAGAACGCCTCCGGGTTGCAGAGCCTGGTGTGGCGGGCACGCTGGGAGCAGGCCAGGGAGCCCGTCTGGAAGGACAAGCTGCTGACCTACAACGCGGAGGACTGTGCTGCCTTGAAGAAGGTGACAGAGTTCGTCCAAGCTATCGGCGAGGCCGCACGAAGCCGGGGAGACAGGGGTGGTATGCGCCGTCCTCCGTCCCCGCCGTCGCCTGGGCGGACGAGGTCACCGCCCCGTTCAAGCCGCCGTCAGTGGCGCAGCTCCAAGTTCGCCCTCCAGGATCTCGACCACGTCAACAGCTGTGCGTACTTCGATTACCAGAGGGAGAAGGTCTTCCTCCGCACCAGCAAGGCGGTCAGGAGGGCCTGCCTGAGGCAGCGCGAGAGGGGGAAGGGAGCAAAACTGCCGGTGAACAGGGAAATCGAGATCAAGAGCAGTACCTGCCCTCGCTGCAAGGGAAAGCAGATCACCCGACTCCACAACGAAATGCACTCCAAACTCGCCTACGACCTGAAGTTCACCGCTGGGGGCATCCGCCGGCATGTGATCCGCTGCACCGCGGCCCGCCACCAGTGCGAGGACTGCAAACGACTGTTCCTTCCGAAACGGTACAGGAGGCATGGACAAATACCAGCACGGGCTGAAGAGCTGGGCGATGTACCAGCACATCGTCCACCGGGTCAGCTTTCACGCATCTGGAGACGATGTTCGAGGACTGCTTCGGCCTGAGTGTCGGACTGGAGCAGGATCTCCACAGGATCAAGGCTCTCATGGCCAACGCTACCGGGCGACATGGAGGCGAATCCTGGCGAGGATCGTCGGGGGCGGGCTGGCCCACGCCGACGAGACGCACGCCAACCTGCAAAAGGGCAAGGGATACGTCTGGGCACTGACGAACATGGAGGATGTCGTCTACATGTACAGGCCCAACCGGGAGGCGGATTTCCTTCTGGAACTGCTCCGCGATTTCAAGGGCGTGCTCGTCACCGATTTCTATGCGGGCTACGAATCGCTGCCCTGCGAGCAGCAGAAGTGCCTCGTCCACCTCATCCGGGACTTCAACAACGACCTGAAGGGCAACCCCTACGACGAGGAGTTCAAGACACTTGCCGCGAGATTTCGGGAAGCTGCTGCGGTCCATCGTCGATACGATCGACCGCTACGGCCTGAAGAAACGTCACCTGCACAGACACCAAGCCGAGGTCGGCCGATTCTTCCGTGCTGTGGAGACCCGCGTCTACCGCTCGGAGTTGGCGGAGGGCTACCAGAAACGGCTTCTCAAGAACGAGGGGAAGCTGTTCACCTTTCTGGACCACGACGGGGTGCCGTGGAACAACAACAACGCCGAGCACGCGATCAAGGCGTTCGCCGAGTACCGCAGAATCTTTGACGGCCAGATGACGGAGGGCGGGCTCTCCGACTACCTGGTGCTGCTGAGCATCTACCAGACGTGCGAGTACCGAGGCGTCAACTTCCTGCGAGTTCATGCTGTCTCAAGAGGAAGATGTCGAATCGTTTTGCCGGCGGGGACGGAAGAAGAAACGACCACCGGGTCTGGAGGTCTACCCTAAAGGCTTCCACCGGAACTACCGCAACCGGCCCCGCGAATGCAGTGGCGATCCAGTTGGCCTCGGCCGGGCCTGCGAGGGCCGGTGGAAGCCCGAGATACTCGCGTTCCTGCGTCAACAGGGGGAATCGGGAGCAAGGCGCCGCGACATCGCGGAACACTGCATCGGGCTCATCAAGGGCGGAATTCTCGTGACGGTGGTGAGTGCGGACGACCGACCTCGCGCTGGACCAGAGAGTATCGATCTGTCTCGCCACAATGAAGTCAGCAGGCGAGGTGGCGCGAGCACCCGGCGGAATGCACCGCATCACAGCCTGCGGCCTGACCTGGCTGGAGAGGGTCGGCCGCCCGGCTGTCGACATCCGGCCACCTGACGAGCTGGCTCCAAGTGGCCAACCTGAATCAACGGGCAGGAAGATCGCTATCGAAGACATTTAGCCGTGATAGCCAGATTCCTCTACCTCCACGGCCGCTTTGCGGTCATGGCATTGGCTGTTAACCTTCTTCGACCAAACATGGTTCTGCGAGGCGGTGCAAGCAGTCGGATTATTGGTGTCAGTTCTGTTTTCGTTGAGAACCGAACCGACACCAATTGTTTTATTACCTACATCACGCCCCTCAGGATGCCCGACCGGCCCCGGCAACGTGGGCGTAGGCGACCTTAACCCAGTCCGCGAGGTCTGGTGCGATTTCATCGTTCTCGTGGATGGACACATACTTTGTTAAACCCTTATAGCCGTAACCGCGGGGAGCCTCCGTGAAATACGGCGGGGTCGCCTCGTTCGGGAGCCACAGTCCGAGCACCATCTCGCTTGCCTTCTTAATCCAGAGTACTGCGTACGGCTGAGACCCTGTTTCTTGATCCAGATACTTTACGTAGATGGTCGTCAGACTCGCCCCGCGCTGTCGAGGACACGGACAGAAGAAGACCGCTTACTTGGTCGAACAGCGGTCGCATCTTCCGCCAAGACGGGCCGCTTACCCGCTCCACGCTCTGAGGTCCATTCTGTCAGGATTCACAACCGCCTCCCGATGGTACAAGCCGTGCATAACGCGGTGTTCCCCACCTCGGCAGGCGACCGCGCTCTCTGTGTGATGTCAGACCAGACCGCTGATGAGTCTCCAGGGTGAGACAAGAGGAGAACACCCGTCAATAGGGCGGCGACTCCGAGATACCCCGTTCGAGGTGTTCCGACAGCGCGACGGTTCCGGTTGTCCATGACGCGGTCTCATTCTTCAATAATCTTGCTTCACCCGGTCTTGAATCAAACGGAGGCTGGCCGGGGTATCGGCATCCGCGGCGGTGCTGTTTCCACATCAGGCGAACTTCCTCCGGGTTCAGGCCGTAGGCCTCGTTGACCAGGTCGTGGAGGCGGTATTCCAGTTGCATGGCCTCCGCAGCCACCACGCACACGGCTCGACCGTGCGCACGTATTTGTCTCGAAGACTATGGAGACCCGCCGCGCTGAGCCGGCTTTTCTTGCCGCGTGCCCTCTGGACCTCGGCGACAAGCGAGTCGGAATCGAGAGACACGACATCCTGAAGCCTGGTGCCCGGCTCGCTGATCTCGTACTCCACCCTCAGCCAGTCCAGCATGCCCGCTCCGTCTCGAGGCGCAGATCAGTCGCTCGTGAGAAGGCCATCTACCATCGTGTTGACCTCCTCTCGATTCTGGTTCGGCAGGGAGGCAATGGGGAGGGTCACGACGAACTCTTTGATGAATCGCAGCGCCTCATCCTTGCCTCGCACGGCTGTGCGCCACGCGTACCACCAGCTCACTGGCGAATTCATCACCGCAAGCAACCACCTGTCTTCCGTCGGGAGGATATAAGCCGTATTGTTACAGAGCGTGCCCCTCGCATCGAAGCACCAGTTACGCGGTTTACTCTCGGGTTGCAAACGGAACTCGGATTTCAGCCTGAAAAGCCTGCCTTCACCTGTACCGTGTGCGCAATCCGAGAGTAAATCGCCTAAGCTGCCATGTGATTTCCTGGTAAGTGATTTTGGGACGTGCAAATTCCTCCCAATAGGCACAGGATCGTAATTCCCACCAATAGCGACCCTGGTCCTGCCTCCTCGCGAGGGTCTCTCTGAAGCTCGTCAAGTGCGCAAAAATCGTCGGATAAGCGTGTCGAAAGATGCTCTCGGCTTCGACGCCCTTGTCGGACCACGGCCAGGGGTGATCGCCGCTCGACTTCATGGCTATCATCCACAGACCGGCCCAACGCGGACTCCAACGGCTGATGTCCTGGCCGCGGAGATAGGGCTTGATGAGGTCCCTGGCTTTCGGATCGCCCTTGATTAGCTCTTGCCTCGTCAGAGAGTCAACGAGGAACGCCTCGTTAAAACCCGTCTTTATCCCGCTGAGTGGGGAGTACCCGAGATATTCCCGCAGTGGAGTACCGCGCCCGGATCTTGGTTAGTAGATCTTTCCCCTCGTTGGCTTCGAGCGACCAGCCTTCACCTGACACGCTGGACATGTCCAGTGTCGTCCCCTTCGTCTCGACCTGATTCTTCAACTCGTCGATTCGCACTGTGTCCCGTGGAATTACACAGACCCTCGCGATGTTTCGTCTGGCGCCTTCGATCGGCCGACGCAGTACCAGGAACGACGGAAAGACGTCCGCATCTTTGAAGAACTGCTTGGCGTGCCCGAAGTCGACGACCTGCTCGACCCAGGTCCTCTCCCCAAAGAACTTGCGTAGCGGCTCCGCGTAACCGGCCTTCATCCATTTGTTCGTGACCACGAAGGCCAACCTCCCGCCGGGTTTGAGGATCTCGAATCCCCTCTCGTAGAAGTATACGTACAAGTCTGCCACGCCATGGTAGGTCTGGTAGTGTCTCTGGAGGTAAGGCTTGATCGGGCTCAGCAGCTCTTGTCTCACATAAGGGGGATTGCCCACAACCGCGTCGAATCCACCCTGCTCGAAGACGCTCGGGAACTGTGCCTTCCAGTCAAAGGCTTTGGGATCGACCGCCGGATCGTCCACCACGCTGTTGCCGCAGCGGATATGGGCGGATAGATCCGTCAGTGGCTGGCCCGGGCGGGCGGTGCGGATCCAGAGGGAAAGCTGAGCGATCTCCACTGACTCGGGAGAGATGTCCACGCCATAGAGGTTGTTCTGGAGGATGAGGGGCGCCGAACGCTCGATCCAGTCGTCGTGGCTACCGGTGCAGTCGGGATCGCCGGGCTCGACGTGGCTCAGGTCGTCGAGCAGGCTGAGACGGTGGTTCAGGAACCAGTCGTAGGCCGCGATCAGGAAGGCTCCCGAGCCGCAGGCCGGGTCGCACACGGTCACACCGTCGAGCCAGGTCAGCATCGCCCCCAGGAAACTGCTGCTGGGAGGAGCGGTGCTGCTCAGGTCAACGCCATGCTCCTTGGCCAGGTCGGTGCGGGCCTGCTCCCAAAGCGGATCGAGTGCGGCCGAGACCAGATAGTTGACGATGTAATCGGCCGTGTAGTAGACGCCTTGTTCCTTGCGTCTTCCCGGCTTCCGGCGGCGGTCGGCAAGGGTTGCGGCGTGCTGGTCCAGGCTCTTCGCCTTGATCTCCTCGATGTCGGTGATGCTTCGCTCGAAGATCCGGCCCAGGACGTCGACCGTCACCTCGTTGCGATAGTCGAACTCGCCCATCATGACGAAGACCTGGGGCCATTTCCCGCTATCGAGGGCGAAACCCAGGTCGTCGAGGATCGGGTCGGGCTTGAACAGGTTGCCGTTGTACTTGGGAATACCGTTGAGCGGGTCGCCCTTGTCGATCGACCGGAAGAGGAGCTGAAAGGCCTGCCACGCGGTCAGGCCGGCAACCCGCACGAAGGACGTGTGCTTGAGCAGGTTCCGGTCGGGAAGCAAGCCCCGATCCTCGGCGAAGGCGATGAACAGGATCCGGTCCAGCAGGCGCTGGGCCGCCTCGATCGCCCGGTCCAGCTCGGTCACGCCCTTGGCCAGAAGCTCCTGGATCAGCTCGACCCGGCGCTCCGCGTATTCGCGGTACAGCTCCACGCTCACCTTCTCTTGCCGCTCGCCCGTTTCGCGGAGCAGCCAGCCTGTATTCTGGGCGAACATGCCGGTTCCCAGCAGGCTGTCGGCATGGAAGATCGCGTAGAACTCGGCGAACTTGTCCGGGTCGTCCAGCTCGGTCAGGAACACGCGGTGCAGATGGTTCGACGACTTCTGGCGGCTGTAGAGCCGGATCTCGGCGTAGTTGCAGACGATGGCCCACTGCGCCGATTCGGAGGCGTTGAGGTAGTTCCAGACCTGCTGAACGGGGGTGATGTTCCGCGTGGGCATCTTCCGGTCGAGGTCAACCTTCGCCCCCTTCAGCTCGACCATGACCAGCGGCTCGCCGGACAACCGACCTGACTCGTCGAGCCGAAACTTCCCCAGCGCCGCGTCGACCTCGCCCGAGCCGGGGACGTTCCACTTCGGGGTCAGCGTCCAGGGCTGGTCCGACGCAACGTCGGACTGGGTCGTGTAGCCCAGCCCGCGCAGGAGGACGTGGTTGAAGTCCTGTTCCACCTGGGTCTCGTGCAGTTGTTGCAAGACCCCTTGTTTCAGGTCTTTCGCCCATTTCCTGAAGGTGGGATGGGCCTGCTCGCGGCGGTGGGCGTCGATCTGCTTGTTGCGAGCGATTTGCTGAACCAGGTCGGGCAGGAAGAGCGGGCGAATGTGGGCCGCCAGAGGAGCGGCCGCGGTGCTCGGAATGAGGTGCTGGAAGCCGGGAAGCAGGCTCGACGGCGCGGGCTTTTCGGGAGACGGTTTCTTGGCCATGCCGAGCGATCACCTACGCGGAGTAGAGGGACGAACCGAAGGCTCAGGCCCTTGCAGGTTCTTGATGTCGCGGGAAGCCACGCGACGCAACGCCATCACGATGACACCAGCACGCATGGGCCGATCACCTATACATTTTACCAGAGAGCTCATCAGGAGCAAGAAGGCCCTACGAAGCTCCAGCCTCCGCGTTTCCTGGCAGGCGAAAAGGCCATCTGGCCTTGGTGCCATAAGGTGGGTGCTCCTTCCGCCCCACGGCTGGGCGGCGGCGTGCTGCGAGGAAAAGCTTGATAATTCCGAAAACAAGGTCTCCGGCGCACAAAGTGACCCAGCGTGTCGGATACTGAGAGTGGCGGGTCAGCTCCTTGGCAATCTGGACGCAGCGCGATCGGCAGCAGCCGTCAGGCCCGGCACGACCCGCAAGGTCGGCGTCCGAGACGCCTGGCGGGCGAACGCATTAGGGCTGAAAAGTGTCCGAACGAAGCCAAAATCTCAAGGAGGTAAAGCAATATGAGGAAGGGACTTGCGTTCGTCCAGGGGCTGGCGACGGGCGACAAACGAAGCCAATCTTCACAACGACCGAGAACGCGGCTAGAATCGTGGGGAACGCATGACCACTATGACGACGCAAGGCTCTGGAGCACGGTCAGTTGCGAGTGTGAAGATGGGTAATCCTAGCCTCGTCTTCGGTCGTTGAATCTTCACAGGTCCTTCACATTTGTCGCGGGCTTTTGGGAAGCCGGGACGTTGGGGACCAACCAGTCCAGTCCCCGACCATCCGCGCGTCACGTCAAGACCCGCGGTTGGCCGACCGGCGAAGTCAGGAGTCGCTACCGTTTCCGGTTTTGCCGGGGTATAGGCCGATGCGTTGCCTCGAGGGTTTACTGAGCGGTGGGCGCACAGCGAACCGAACGAGAGTGCATATACATACACTTGCATCGCCGGCTGCTCGAGCGTTCCGAGTTCCGGGCCGTCTGGAACCAGGATGCGGATTCGATCCAAACTTCAGTGGAGATCGACGCCCACGCCGTACTGATTAAGCCTTAGGCTGTGTTGTACCTTCCCGCCGAAAGAGGGGGCGGTCAACAACGCCGATTATCGCGGAGGCGTAACTTGCCTCTATGACACCCAACTTCTGGGCGCCTGCTTGCACGCATCCGAGTCCGGTGGCCGCTCCCGCCCTGAGGCCGTCAGGGGCATGCCAGAGGTACCAATCGCCCTCCCAGCCACCGGGCCCCCGGAGGGGTGGGCGGCTTTCGGCTTTGTCGGCCCAGCCTGTTTCGGCGGGGGGTTGTGGGCGCGTTTGCTTAGGGTTTTGGGGTCTTGACCTCTGATTTTGGGGTCGGAAAGAGTCAGGATCTGGGTTGTTGACCGTTTCTGACACTGGCCTGATCCTTCCAGAATCGGCTTGCCGATGGCCACAAGTCTTTGATACCCAAGCGATTAGATTGCGTCCCATGACCTTGTTCAACCCCGTTTTTAATCGCCAGACGCCTTAAGGGCGTAAAACGATTAAAAACCCAGGCTGACGAGGGACTGACTCCAGCCGACGAAGCCCCATTTTCTGTGAACCGGCCGTGGCCGTCCACGCCCACGCTGGGGATGATTCTGCCGTCAAAACGACACTTCTCGGTGAACACCACCAGCAGTGAAGCTTGGCCATCCGCCAAGCAATTCCCGCAGCGTATGTCGGCCCACATACCAACCCGAAGCGTGAGCGAGGGCGTGCCGTGCGCCCAAATGGCTTGTGGCATCCCTCGCTCACGCTTCGGGTTAGTATCACCCTTCCCATTCGAGCCGGTGGTGTTCAGCGAGAAGTGCCGTCAAAACCGTGGAAAAACCGGCCTGACCACCCAAGAAAATGAGTGCGAAAAAGGCAAATTGCCTCCGCGAAAATCGGCGTTCAATGGACGACCGCGGAATGAGTCTGGTACCGGTGGATCGCCGCCGTTCAGCGCGACCTTGCTGCAAATCACGGGCGCCGCGGATCCGCCTCACCGCGCAATGCCCGTCGCCGCGGCGACGGGCGTGACGGCGGGCCGGGCCGGGCCGAACTCCGGCCGACCCTCCGGCATCGCCGCCGAAGCCGGGGCCGAAAGGCCCGACCACTTTCGGCGCTCCGCCAGAATCGTGGCCGCCGCGCGGTGGCGCGTACTGACTCCTGGCTGCGGGAAAAAACCGCCGCCGAGAATCAAGGCCGAGAATGTCAGTACCGCGAATCGTTCCCGATCGCCGATGCCGAGCAAGACCGTCGAGTGGTGTCGCGCGCCGGTGAATATCAGCAGGTAGGCCCGGACCACTGCAATCCCGTTGAGCGCGGCCGCCGTCACCACCGCGATTCCCACGTAAGGGCTGACCTCGACCGCACTATCCACCAGCAGCTCGGTCGAGATGAATCCGAGTGTACCCGGGAAGCCCACGCACGCCAGGCCCGTGAGCAGGAAGCAAACCGCCAGCGCGGGGGAATGCTGATAGAGCCCCTGATACTCGGTGAGCGAAAGCCGTCCGAAACGAGCTTCCATGGCACGAATCGTGAGTCCGAACCCTCCGAGCGAGAGAATGACCGAGAACCAGAGGCAGAGCGAGGCAGTCAGCGAGATCTCCGTGTGCAGCTCCAGACCCACCAGCACGAGCGACGCATGGCTCAGAAACAGGTTGGCAAAAAGGCGGCGACAGTCGCGCTGGATCACCGCCATGCCCGCCGCGTAAACGGCCGTCACCAGCGAGGCCAGTCCGATGCTCTGGAGCACCCAGTCGGGAGCGATCGGCAAAACCAGACGGACCGCTGCGTAAACCCCGGCCAGAGGAGTCACGAACAGCATGGCGATGCCAAACGATGTATGCTCGAACCAGTCCGTCACCCAGCAATGGGCCGGGACGGTGCCGCATCGCACAAGGATGGCCGCCATCAACAGAACCGTGGCCCAGGTCGGCGGCGCGGACCGGCCGGCGAGCTGCCACCCCCGCCCACCCTACGACCATCAGCCCCACGAAAAGCCCCATGTGCAGCACATACACCCGCGTCAGCCGGACGCGGTTCTTGAGCTCGAAGTAAGGCGGAACGGTGCAGACCGCCAGCAGGCCGACCAGCAGCCACGACGCCTTGCAACTGAACATCGCCAGCCGGATCGCTTCCGAAACCAGCGACCAGGAATTCGAGAACCTTCTCATCTTGTTCCGAGGCGTGGCCAGGGCAGTCAGGAAATGCAGCAGGGCGACGGCCGGCACCAAAGGCGCGCTGAGCTCATCCAGAACGAACACCTCGCGGCCGAAGATGTAAGGCTCGAGGCTCGCGCGGCTGATGGAATCGGTATCGATGCCGACGTAATAATCCAGCCAGGCCAGAAACGCGAAAACAAAAGCGATGCCGGTGAAGACCAAGCCCATCCGTGCCGCACGATAGGGCTCACGGATCTGGCTGACCCAGAGCGCCCCGATCAGCGTGGTCGCAATCGAGAATTCGAGCCAGGGCACTTCCAGGAACCTCATGAGAACTCCTCGATCGTCCCGAAGTGGAGCTTGTGTTCCTCTGACTCACGCGACGACTCGCCCGCCAGGAAGTCGGTCCACCGGCGCTCGATTGTGTCGAACCACCGGAAGAGTTGCACGATCGGAGCCGCCACGTAATCACGCAAGATCGCGTCCAGGTAGCCTCGCTCGAGTGCCAGGCGGTAGAGCCAATCGCGGAATCGGTAAGTCGAGCCAGCCCAGGCCGCACCACCGCGGGGCAGGTGCCCGCCGATGGCGTTCTCCATCGTATGGTAATCATGCAAGAGCGTCGGCGCCCTCACGAACTGGAGTGTCCGCAGGCACGCGTGGCCAAGGATGTGAATCAAGGCGATGTAGCGGAAACCCAGGCCAATCTCCGTCACGATGATCCCTACCTGGGACAGAGAGGCAAAGGAGAGAGCCGACTTGATGTCGGTCTGCACGCTGCCTGCAAGATATGCGAAGACAGCGGTCGTCACGCCCACCAGTGCCACCATCGTGGAAACCAAGGGCGAGGAATCCAGGAGCGGGCTGACCCGCAAGAGCAGGAACGCCCCCAGATGGACCGAGAGCGCACCGTAGAAGACGGCGCTGGAGGGGGTCGGTCCTTCCATGGCTCGCGGCAGCCATCCGGAAAATGGAACCAGCGCCGATTTGCCTGCGGCGGCCACCAGCACGAGCAGCCCTACGAGCAGGCCCTGGTGGCCGGTCAGGCTCGGCACGACCTCGGGCCAAAGGCCCGTCCCCAGCAACTTGTCGAAGTCGCCCTCTCCGCGCAGGTGGTGCGTGGCCACCGCGGCCAGCAACAGCGCGGCGTCCGAGAACCGGTAGATGGTCCAGACCCACAGGCCGTTCCGCGCGGGAGCCTTCCGTTCCTGAAAAAAGGCTACCAGAGCGCGGAGGACAGCCCGACCAGTTCCCAGCCGGCGAACAGCGTCTCGATGG
The DNA here is from genome assembly GCA_963810355.1 of uncultured Acidobacteriota bacterium. Taxonomy (GTDB): domain Bacteria; phylum Acidobacteriota; class Terriglobia; order Acidiferrales; family UBA7541; genus Acidiferrum. The sequence continues at coordinate 4,743 of CAWENU010000016.1, read as the reverse complement.
TTCCCGCAAGCGATGTGGCGACCATGCCAAGCACGAACAGCGTGTACAGGACGAAGAACCGGTTGTAACCGGCATCTCGGTGCATGTAGCGGCTGGCGAAGGCGCCGATCGTCCCGGACAGCGTGAACGAGAGAATGGCCATCGGCACCGAAAGCCGGTCGAAGACAAACTTGATCGAGAAGTGATACTGGCCGGGGATCACCACCCAGTCTCCCAGCTCGATCGGGACATGGCGGGTTCCCAGAATCAGCATGGCCAGCAGGACCGCCAGTGCCGCCAACAGCCCCGAAACCGTCCCCGCCTGCAGGACCGTCGTCGTCGTCTGCTCCAAAGCTTGCAGTCCAGGAGCGAGCTGATCCCCAGTAGGAATACGAGCAGAACGGGGGAGGCGATGACAATCGCTCCCAAAACCGTCATGACATGTTCCATCGTGAGCATGGTTTTTCCTTGGTCCAGAATGCGGGTTCAAGGCTGACCCTCGATCTCCGCGAACTCCAGGTGATCGCGCCAGCCGCGATACCAGTCCACGGACGAGGCCGCCTTGGGCAGGACCCCGGCCTGGGGCTGGTACGGCCGGAACCCGCCCAACTGAAAGAGGGAAAGCTGACCCGTGGCGGGATCGAGCACCGCAAGCCGGACCCAGCGGTTGCGGCAAAGCTTGCCAATGCCCTCGTTCCGGTCCATGATCTGGAGCATCGCCTCGACCGTCGTCTCGATGATGAAGAGGATGCGCACCGGTTCGTGAATCTCGACCATCTGCCAGGGCAAGCCGGTCCGCAGATCGCTGGCCGCGCCATCCATCACGCCCAGCAGAGCGGCCACGTTGTGCGGCAACTTCGTGCCGCTCCCCAGCCGGTGTTGTCCACGTAGGAGAAGTAATACTCGAGATTGATACCAGCGCAGACCGGAAAGACCGCCTGGAGGATTCTGGTCAAGATGTTGTTTTCGGCGTCGTCCTGGGTCGGATCGTAGGAGGTGAGAAACGCTCGCCTGTCGAGGAAGAGGCCGCGCGTCCGCTCGCGCCGACCCACGATGCAGATGGCGTTGGTCGCGTGCCCCCATTCGGGCCGGACCTGCGCCAGATCTTCCGCCCTGGTCTCCACGTGCTGTCGCGCCCCGGCGAACGAAAGCGACAGCGGGGCCGATTGGAACCTTCGGCTCCGCTCATGGGAGTTGCGTTCGCACGCCGCCTCGAGAATCCGCTGGACGGACTCGAATTCGCTTCGATGCGACTCCGGCAGCAGATCGAGATCGTAGAAGGTGAGTGTCTCGGTGCTCGTGTTGTGCATGCCGCCGATGAAGAAGGTCTCCGCCGGAATCGACAGCCCACCCTGTGCCAGCCGCTCCCGGATTCGCGAGTCGTTGAGCATCTGGGCCAGTGCCCGCGCATTGGGACCACCCCGCGCCCCGCCGCAGGCGCCGCAGTCGTGGGCCGACTCGTGAGGGTTGTTCAAGCTGGTCGAGCCGTGGCCGAATACGAACACCAGGCGGGAAAACCCCGAGGTCATGCCCAGCTCGCGAAGCACCTTCTCCGCGATCTTCGTCATCTCGTCGACGGTGTAGCCAAGATGCCCGGTCTCGGGCCCCGGTGCCCCATCGGTCCGCTCGAGCTGCAGGCGGGTCAACGGCGTGGACCCGACAAACCGGCCCAGCGTACGACTGAACCGCGACGTGTACCGAGGGAAGAGGGTGCGCGCGACCAAGGGTATCGAAGCCAGCACGCCGACCACGGCTGTGAGCAGTGCTCCCAGGGTCAGCGACCGGCTGCCCACGTTGAACCGGAACGACGCCATGCCCAGGGCGCACCTCGTCTTCTGGCGAAACTGGTGGGCCTGTTCATCGCTGTCGATCACCCGCTCGACGACCCAGTGCCCAGGACGGATCACGCCCGGGCAAAGTGGTACGAAATGCGCATCGGCCACACCGCGATAGTACATCGCGACCGAGAAGAAGCCTGCCGTGCTGAACGTCGCCGCGTCCGGAGCCAGTTCCTCGATGTGGCGGCGGATCGACTCTTCGCGCTCGTCGAGGCAGAAGATCGCCTGAAACCTCGGCTGGCTTGGAGTCGAGGCCGGGTGACGGACATGCAGCGCGACAGCGTCCGCGGTCTGCGTGTAGAAGCGCCGCTCGTAGGCCAGGTGGAAGACCCGCCGGCGCTCGAGCCCGCTGAAGGAGTCGACTTCCTGGAGGATCGTTCTCCATTCCTGTTTGTTCAGGCGGTAGAGGACATCGGGTGACAGACCGGAGATCTGGGCCAGTTGGAACACAGGGAAGGCCCGCTGTTCGACGCTGTGCGGCCATTGCGGATCGACCCACCCGCGGGCCAGGCGCCAGAACTCTCTGACCGGAGTCTTGATCCCGAGTGAGGTTCGGGCCGTGTAGGCCACCGCGAATCGGTCAAGCAGAAGCCGGATCGCCAGGAACTCGACAAGGCTGCCCTGGGGCACGGGGCGAACCACGCGGTCGCCGCGAGCCTCGATCTGGCGGACCATGCCAGCCCAGCCCCGGAGTACCAGGAACGTGGCGGACAGGTACCGCTCCCACTCCTCCTTGGCGACACCGAGGATCCTGAGTGATTCCAGGACCGATTCCAGCGGTCCGATCCCCTCGTCCAGCAGGCGGCCAACCTCTTCGGCAAGCCCGCCCATCCAGCGGTCCGGCGGTCCCCAGGGCAGGCGGTACAAGGAGCAGAAGGCGCGGTAGAACCCCTCGTCACGCCGGGGCAATTCCCAGTGGGCGAAACCCTGATCGAGGAACGCGGCGCCGAACGGGATCAGCCGATCGTCGACGAGCAAGTCCGTGTCCACGCCGGTCGCTTCAAGCAGCACGTCCCGGTGCCGGATCGCCAGGGGCGGCGGTGTGGCGAACGCAGGTATGTCCCGAACCCCATCGCAACACACTCGCCAGAGGGCCTGCAGCGTGAGACCCTCCCAATCCTCGTCGCTCCAATACTCCATCTTCGACCTGCCAAAGCGGAATAGAAGCTCGGCGAGACTGTCGGGAATGCGGCGATCGCCCGCGGGCTCCGACGAGCCGTTGCGGCTGGTCTCGTCGAACCCGCGAAGATCCCTGATCACCCACCTTCGGGTCTCGGCGATCAACCGCACACGGTCGGCGGCGGAGACCTCCCGCCGGATCCGCCGCAGGGCGTTCGCCTCGGCGACATACCAGACCAGCTCGTCCGTGGTCCGGTACGCAGGGGGTTCTGGAGCATCGCCAGACGCAGGTCCAGCCGCGTGCCGAAGCAGGGGACCTTCTCCCCCGCCCGATCTCCCAGGTCCTGTTCCAGCACCTCCTTCAACTCGGCGAACCGGATCCGCCCGCACTCAATTCCTGGCGGTATCTGTCCTCGCTCAGATAGGGCTGGCCGCCGAAGACGTGCACCCTTTCTTGACCGCCTCGTTGAACGGCAGATCCTCGAACGCATGGAGCGTGTTGTGATGGATGAAGACTGTGATCGGCCCCTGGGCCGGCAGCAGGTGGCCGGCGTGCTCGATCACCTCGCTCAGAGTGTGCAGGTCGGCATCATGAGTCGCGGATTCGAGCAACGCGTCGTCGCGGACGGTAGAAGTATGCATGTCTGCCACTGAACCCCAGCACGAGGGAGGACCGGGATGATCACTTGCCTGGGGGAGAGATCAGGCGAGCACGTTCGACAGGTCGCGGCGCAGGCGTCATTGCTCGCAGACCTTCGCCGCACGCGGCCGGACGGTGAAGGAAGTACGCTCGTGACATCCTTGCGATGTCGTCAATGTCCTGCGATTGAGGATGACCATCCGCCTGCGCAGCGGACGAGGAAAGCTGGACAACGATCTCCTTTTCCACAGATGCGAGAGGCTTCGTGCTTTCCTGGTGAGGCTTGAGAATCTCCGCCATCTTGAGGGCCAGCGACGTGAACTCTCTCGGGTTGGTCGGCGCGTGGGCAAGGTTGACGTTCTTGTCTGATGGGGCCGCGAACGGATTATGGGGCATCGTGACCTGGTGGTTGAACAGGTTGTAGACCCCGTAGATCACCTCGATCTCCCAGCGGCCGGTGGCTTCCACTTCCTGGCGCAGGGCAAAGGCCGCCTGCGGCGGCGTTCAGTCCTACCGCCGTCTCGATCAAGGCATCACGAAAGCCCGGCTTCTCGCGCGCACCGGACCCCAGACCGTCTCCAGCACGTTGCCCCTTCTCGGACCGAGACGAAAATCTTCTGGAGGATCGATCGCAAGGCCGGAGTGGTGGTCTTGGACCAGTACTTCAGCGGCCGTAAGTAGGCGTCGACCGCACCGGTCACCGCGCCGCAGCCGCTATGCCCCAGCACGACCAGGACCTTGACGCTCTCACTCAGGGCCTCGACCGCGAAATCGATGCTGCCCACGCAGACATCGCCCCGCAGTTCCCGGCGACCCGGATCACGAACAGGTTGTTGAAGCCCTGACCGAAGAGCATCTCCGTCGGCACCCCGGCATCCGAACAGCCGATCACCACGGCGAAGGGAGCTTGCTTGGGAACTCCCCCCTCCTTCCGCACCATGCCGACTTCCAGCCCGTTGCACTGGACGACGTGGCACTGCTCATCCCCACCGCGTGAAAGTGCCCGTTCTGCAACTGGACATCCACCGGGCGAACATCCGGTTGCCATCCTCCAGAGACTTACGCGCCGCCTCGGCGTCGGTGGGAGGCGGCTTGGTGCTGGGATTGTGGGGATCGAAGCGATACACGTAATCGATTGTGTCGATTTCTTCGGCCTTCTTCGCCCTC
>CAWENU010000015.1:0-6351 GCA_963810355.1 uncultured Acidobacteriota bacterium | reverse complement strand
TGGCAATCATCAGTGAGAGCCATACCGCCGCGTGCGGAGAAAACAAAGCGGCGGCTGCAGCATGGGCGATGGTTTCATGTTGCGCGATCTCGCCGAGCGGCAACGCGTAAAGATACGTCACGTTCATCGCCATGTAGATCGCACCCACGACGACCACTCCCAACACCATGGCCAGGGGCACATTGCGGCGTGGTTCCTTCACCTCGCCCGCGACCCACGTGATGTATACCCATCCGTCATAGGCCCAGAAAACTGCGATCAGCGCGATGCCCATGGCGGAGATCAACTGCGTGGGGTGAAGTCCCATGGTGAGGCCGACGCCATGGGAGCGGAAGTGCGACCAGTCACCCTTGCCGATGGCGAATCCGAGAAAGACGAAAGCCGCCATGGCTGCGAACTTGGTCCAGGTGGAAAGATTTTGCAAGAGCGTGCCCCAGCGCAGGCCAACGACGTTCACATAAGTAAGCACGGCGATAAGCAGCAAGCCGAACAGATGCGCGCGGGTGATCGCGATTCCAAGGAGCGAAACCACGACATGCTCTTGCGAGACGATGGGGAAGACTTGTCCCGTATAAGCCGCGGAGGCCACGGAGAGCGCGGCGATCGTGCCGCCATTGGCGACCGCAAACAGCATCCACCCGTAGAGGAAGGCGACGAGGTCGCCGTAGGCTTCGCGCAGATAAACGTACTGGCCGCCGGATTCGGGGAACATCGACCCGAGCTCAGCGAAGGCGACGCAGCCGAAGAGTGAAATCACGCCGCCAATCACCCACACCAGCAAAAACAATATGGGCTGTGGCAGCGGACCAGCGATATCTTTCGCGGTAAGAAAAATCGACGAGCCGATGATGCCACTGACTAGCAGCAACACGGAGTCGAGCAGGCTGAGCCCGCGAACCAGAGTGGGTTGCGAGGTCTTTGCGGGATTTTCAATAGTGGGCGCTGCGGCGGGCGTTTCCATCATCCGATTCCCAGTTCGTCGGGAGATTCCAGCGGCGTCCCGCAGCGGCGGCAGATGACGGCGGAGCAGTCGCCGCAAGTCAGAGGGTCGTTTACCTCTTGCGCGCAATTTGGGCAGTAAAGTGATCCCGGGGCCGGCTTGGGGGGAGGGTCCTGAGGGCGTGTCGCCATGAGGAGGAAAACTGTACCACAGGCGTGGGCATAGGAGTAGAAGCTAGACGAAGCGGTAGCGCGGGGTCCCAGATTACGCCAAACTGCCCCTTGGAACCGTTTGGGCATTGTGAGCGAATGGGGATGTTTCCCAACCGTGAAAAATGGAGGGAGAGCCAGACGAAGTTCCGGCACCATAGAAAGTGCTTCACTTATGCCGAGAGCGATGGTTCTAGGGCCCGACTCTTTTCGACAGCGATGCCCGCTTGCGCCTGTCGAAAGGATCGACGAAAAACTCAACGATCGCAACTGATGCGAGAAAAACCGCAGCTACAAGAATGGAGAAAACGTATTCAGATTCCTCTCGCTCGGTTAGGTACAACACGAATTGATGATAATGAATAGGCCGAGTTCGGCCAAGTTGCGGCTGCGGAGTATTTGGGAAGTCCCGAAAATAGAAAGAAATCCAGAACAGGAACAAAGCAAAGAATCCAACAATGCAGAGGATGTATACAAGTTTAGCCACGTTTTTCATTTGTCGGTTGCCCACGAACGGGTCATGGGTCCCCTTCGCAACATCGCACTCTACGCTCGGAGTGACTTAATGGCAACGAGCCCTTCGCCTAGGCTCGATAACTATTGGGAAAAAGGGCGATAGCGCTCACGATTGGGGGTTGTTTGTCGAATCCTGGGCGCAGGGACGCGCGCAAAACCGAGAACTTGATTGCTACCGTCTGCCCACGGCTAGCCAGGAACTAACAGCACTACCCGCCAACGCGATAAAATCCTCACATGCCTGAAAAATCCCTTACTCCCGACGAGAAGCTGCAACAGGAATTCAATCGCTGGGCCGCGGCTGGCGAAGGCGCGAAGATGGAGAGCCATCACTTCGACATCACAGCGAAGACCATTCGCCGGATGAACCTGCGTCCGGGTGAGCGCGTGCTGGACTTGGGTTGCGGCTCGGGATGGGCTACGCGACTGCTGGCTCGGCTGGTAGGCGAGGGGCCGGATGGTTTCGGCCAGGTCGTGGGCCTCGATGTGGCCGACGAAATGATTCGCGAGGCGCGTGCGGCTTCGAAAGATTTCGACAACGTGCTCTACGTCTGGGGAACGGCGCAGCAGATTCCGTGGGAAGAAAATTTCTTCGATAAAGTATTGTCTGTCGAATCGTTTTACTACTATGCCGATCAGGATCGCGCGCTGATGGAATTGTTTCGCGTGATGGCGCCGCGGGGAAAGTTATTCATCCTGATCAATCTATACAAGGACAACCAGTATTCGCTGCAGTGGGTGGACAAGCTGAAGGTTCCGGTGCACGTGCGTTCGGCGGAGGAATACGTCGAGCTGCTGAAGAAACACGCTTTCGAGAACGTTGAGGCCTGCCGAATTCCCGATGACACGCCGACTCCCGATGACTACCAGACGAAGTCGTTTCATAGTCTCGACGACCTGCGGGCGTTCAAACGTGAAGGCGCGTTGTTGCTGATGGCGACGAAGCCTGACCTGCGGACTCCGGCGCCAGGCTATACGATTTATTAGCTTGTTCAGATTTTGCTGTCGTCATCGTCATCGCTATCGCGCTGCCCCAAATCTTTCGCGGGGCTGAGAGCACGCCCGTCGGAAGCGTGACGGACTTCGATCCGGCCATTTACATTTTCCAGTCTGATGTGCGTGCCGCCGTTGCCGAGTTCGCCGCGCAGGTCATGTCCAACAAAGCTGCGACGATTTACATGCAGCCCGAAGTCATTCTCGATCCCGCCGGATACGGTGCTGGCCTCGATTTCGGCGTTGGAGTCGGATGGAATCGTCAGCTCGACCGATCCATTCACCGACTTCAGTTCGAGCGAGGAGCCGGGTAGCTGGTCAAACTTGGCGTCCAGATGGCCGTTGATGGTGGAGAGTTCGGTGTGGCCCGCGAGATTGTGCGCTTCCAGCCTGCCGTTGATGCAAGAGGCGTTCACTTCACCAGCTACGCCTGTGACATCGAGCGAGCCATTGATCAGCTTGATTTCGTCAAGGCGCGCCCCCCGCGGCACGGTCAGAGTGTATTCGACGGTGGCAGGATTGTTGTGCGAGCCCCAGTTGAAGGTCAGGTCGTGGTCCGGGTATTTGGTGCGAATCGATAGATGGTCTTTGCCGGAGTCGATATCAATGTGCGCCTGATCGAGGCGTTCCTTCGAATCGGCGTATTTCAGCGCATCGACCTTGACTTCGTTCTGGTCCCAGGTGGAGATGTGAACCGCGCCATTGATGTTGTCGAGTTCCACGCGCCCGTCGGGAGTGAGGGCGTAGGTCTGATGAAATTCTTCAGTGAATGCGCCGCGGCGATCAGAGGCGTGCGCTGCGAGCGCGAGAAGGAACAGGGCACAGGCGCTTAGGAAGATTCCGGCCGGGGCGGGGAATTGGCGTGGACGGTTCATTGCATTCCTCCGTTTCAAGACTTAGACGCGGCGATCGCAAATTGGTGAGAGCCGAAAGTGGACGGCTCTCTACCTGTCACTGCCTGTTGCCTGGCAAGGTTATTACCACTTTTCCTCGAGCGTGGTGTTCTTCGAGATACCGGATAGCATCAGGCACCTCACTCAGCGTGTAACAGTTATCTATGACGGGTATTACCTTGCCGGTTTTCATGAGCTCGTGGATGACGATCAGGTCCTCCTTGTTCGATTTTGCCATGAACGTTACGAACTTCTGGCTCATGAACCGCGACAGAATGAGCGCTATGATCAAACGAGCCAGACCACGGATCATCCGGCCATCAGGGGGCCCTCCGACCATGACGCATATGCCGTTGCGAGTTAAGACGCTCCTGCGCGCTGACAAAGAATGGTTCGCAATGCAGTCGAAAATCAGGTCGTAACGTTCATCACTTTTGGTGAAGTCTTCTTGCGTGTAATCAATGACCTGATCTGCGCCGATCGATCGGACCATTTCCACATTCCGCGTACTACATACGCCGGTCACAGTTGCGCCGAAAGACTTGGCGATCTGCACCGCGAACGTGCCCACCCCGCCGCCGGCACCGTTAATCAGAACTTTCTGCCCCGGATGAATGTGTCCCTTGTCGCGAAGTCCCTGCAACGCGGTGAGTGCCGCTACCGGTGAAGAAGCCGCTTGCTCAAACGTCACGTTGTCGGGTTTGATGGCCAATGCCGACTCGGAAGTACACGCATACTCGGCAAAAGCCCCGCCGGCTTTATCGCCCCAGCTTCCCGCGGTGCAGACTCCGAACACCGCGTCGCCTGGTTTGATCTGGGCTACGTTCCTGCCAACCGCTTCGACCTGGCCGGCGACATCGCGCCCCGGTCTTGTGACTTTTGGTTTACGCAGCCCGGAAAATACGCGGATGATGTATGGCTTGCCTCTCATCAGGCCGTAGTCAAGGGGATTGAGCGAAGCCGCGCGAACTTTGATCAGGACCTCATTCTCGCCGGCGATGGGCTTTACGACCTCTTCACACCTGAGAACGTCGGGCGCACCGTATGTGTGGCAGACAACAGCTTTCATATCGATACCCACTGCCTGCGGCCAGAGCTCTGCTCCCTCGTAAGAATGTACGATAGCTGACATGGGAATGTTCCGCCTTTTTCCGGAAGAGGAGCCAGATCTTACGTTGCCTGCTGCTTGGAGCGGTTCTCGCCCTGATTCTTCTTCCCGGCTTCGGTCAGCAGGTAAATCCCAAGCATCGTCATCTCGGGCTCAATGGGATGGCGATAACGCTGGCCGGGATAGACCACGTAGTAGATCGCGGGATATAGCAAAATCAGCCAGAACAGCAGCCACGCGCCCGGTTTGTGCTGGCGCAGAGCGCGTCCCAGTCCCCAGAACATCAACACCGACGAGGCCAGAAAGAGCGAATTCTTTACCTCAGCGAGCCACCAGATTTGCGCAAGCCGCGGCGGGCCGGCCCAGAAATAGATGAAGCGCTTAAGGCAAAGGACAGCGAAGCGGGGATAATCGGCCTTGATGTAATCGAGCGCCTGCTGTTTGCGCCTCTCGATATAGGCCAGTTCGCCCATGGAAGTGTACTGGCGCATAGCGAAGATATCCTGCGTCGGATGCAGGTACTGCATCCATGTCCCGTCGGCGCCGGGGCCGTTGCCGAGGCGGAGCTCCGCGCCGAGGTTATCGCGGATGAAGATGAACTTGCCGAAGGTTCGATAGTTGCGCACCGTCCAGGGAGTGACGCATGCGACGAAAACCAAAGAAGCCAGCACGATTCCGGCCAGCGAAGGCTTCCCCCGCTTGGCGCGGTGATACCAGGCCCACAATCCCGAGACGGGCAGGAAGGCGATCAGCACCGTGCTGTTCAGCGCAGCGATTCCCCAGAGCAAGCCGAATTCGATCCAAGGTTTCACGCCGTTGCGATCTTCCATGGTCAATGCCAACCAGAAAATCACGGCTAATAACAGGGCGGAAAAACTTGTCTCCCACACCCAGCGCGTGCACCAGAACATCACGTAGGGCAGAAGAGCCCACGTCCAGGCCGAGCCGACGGCCACTTTCTCAGAGAATATCCTTCGCGCGATGAGGAAAATTGGGACGCAGGTCAGCGCGGAAAAAATGCTATTGATGGTGAGCAGAATAAACGCCGAAGCTCTCGAATAGATGCCGAAGAAGTGAAACACGCCGGCAGTCAGGTACGGGTAAAGCGGCGGTTCCCATGCGGTGGGCCCGGTCTGCGCGCCAAAAGCATCGCTGAATCCGCGCCCGGATGCGATGGCGGCGCCGATCCGTCCCATCTCCCAACCGAAGCCGAAATTATCTTCGGCGGGCTTAAACTTGTAGGTGTGGCCAACAATGATCCAGCCCACGCGCAGAAAAAGCGCGATAGCGACCATCCAGAACTGCGAGGTGCGAATATGAGACCAGAAGCTGAGAACACGATCTCGTGGGTTCACGCGGTTATCTGGTGTAGCCGGGACAGGAGTTTCAGCCACGCCCCACGAACTCCAAATCTTCGTCGTCGAGCAGATCGCGTGGAACGAAGGTGCGGCCGGAGACCATTGGATCGAGAACCATGACCCCTCCGCCAGATTCTCGCACGTGCCAAGCCACCGCTGGATCTGGGTCGTCCGTAGCAATGGCAACGAACTCGACCTTTGCGGCCTTGCCGTGGAAAAGCACCTGGTCGTCCTTCATGATTTCGTCGCCGCTTCGATATCTAAGGGCCGTCGTATGCATGCAGTGGTTTAGACTTTATGCCTTTAATACTAAAGCACGGGCTATAATGTTGCG
>CAWENU010000014.1:0-29884 GCA_963810355.1 uncultured Acidobacteriota bacterium | reverse complement strand
GGTCGCCGGCCTCGGGGCTGAAAAGGAACGCGAAAATCCGAAGTCGAGCATAGCCCGGTCGGCTGGCCCTCCCCTTGCTCTCACGTAATGGCGCGGGGCATCAGGACGCCCGCGATAAAGATTTCCCGCCTCCGGCCGATCACTCCTTTGGCCGTCCGCGCGGATGTGGCCATCATATGGGATTCGTGCGTCGAAGCGGTCGCATCGCCAAAGAAATTCGTATCCTGCTGATCGGCACGGATACTTCCGGACGCGTTTTCGCGGAGGAGACCCAGACGGTGACGCTGAGCCGCCATGGAGCCGGCGTCATTTCGAAACACAAGCTGGCTGCCGATGGCATTCTGATACTCCGTTTCCTGGGTGGCAACAGTGAGGCATCCATACGCCTGGTCGGTGAACTTGGCGAAGACCTGCGTGGATATATCTATGGCGTGACCTTTGTGGATCCTAATTTGGATTTCTGGGAGCTCAAGTTTCCACCGCCCCCCAAGTGGCGCGTGAACTTCGAGGCCCCGTTGCAGTGCACATCGTGCCAAAACCGGGAAGTGGTCGATCAAAGCGAAGTGGAGGCGGACGTCTACGCCCTTGCGGAATTCATTTTGCGGCCTTGCACGATTTGTGGAATGTCGACGCAATGGAGGCGCGCTCCCGAGGATGATTTGCCAGGACCGGGAAAAGCGGTGCCAGCGCGTCTCGAAACGTCAAATCACTTCGCCGCGACGCCGCATCCGGCCGCGTTGACTCGGTCGAGCGCGCCCCTGCCGGCTTCCACGCAGCATCGACGACTAGCCGGGGTCGAAATTGCCGTGCCAGAGGCCCTGCCGTCCGAGCCGTTGCCGCCGGTGGCTGCCGCCGCGATAGCTCATACCGCCAATCGACGGCACGATGTGCGCACCCGGGTCAGTTTTACGGCGTGCGTACGGCAAGACAACGCGGACGAGATCGTCGAGTGCGGGAACATTTCGAAGGGCGGGTTCTCATTCCGGAGCCGCAAATCGTATCTGGCGGGCTCGGACATTGAGGTAGCCCTGCCATACTATCCCGGCGCGCAGCCGGCCTTCGTCCGCGCCACCGTCCGCCACTCCCTGGTGCTGCCAAACAACAATTTCCATTACGGGGTCAAGTACGCGGCCGCAAACCGCGTCCCGAAATCCTAGTCGTTCCGATTCCTGCCGTCCGGTAGAAACTACATTCCCATCGCGGAGTACGCTATTCTTTCTGGACCATGCATGATCTCAGCTACTTCAGGGAACATTTGGATTTGTTTGCCGAAATGGCCGCAAAGCGTGGCACGACGCTCGATCTGGACGCGTTTCGCGCGCTCGATAAAGAGCGCCGCGAATTGATCACCGCGACGGAGCAACTCAAGGCCCAGCGAAATAAAGCCAGCGAAGAAATTGCGCGGCTGAAGAAGGAAAAGCAGAGTGCGGACGCGCTCCTCGCGGAGATGAAGCAGGTTTCCGAGCGCATCAAACAGGGCGACGAACGCATCACTCAGCTCGACGCCACGCAGCGTGAATTACTGCTAACGATTCCCAATATCCCGCACGCCAGCGTGCCGGTAGGCCACAGCGCCGCCGACAATGTCGAAGTGCGTCGCTGGGGAGCGCCGCCGGAATTTGATTTTGTGGCCAAGCCTCACTGGGAAGTTGGGGAACGTGCCGGAATACTCGACCTCGCCGTCGCCACAAAAATTACCGGCGCGCGGTTCGCGGTGTATAAGAGTTGGGGCGCTCGCCTGGAACGCGCCCTAGCCAATTTCTTTCTGGACGTGCACACACGCGAGCACGGCTACACCGAAATTCTGCCTCCGTTTCTCGTCAATACCGCTTCGCTGATGAGCGCCGGCCAACTGCCGAAATTTGCCGCAGATCTCTTCAAAATCGAGGGCACAGATTTTTGGCTCACGCCGACTTCGGAAGTCGAGCTCCACAATTTGCACCGGGACGAAACACTTCCCGAAGAAGAGCTGCCCATTTGCGTGACCGCCTGGACTTCTTGCTTCCGGTCCGAAGCTGGCGCCGCGGGAAAGGACACGCGCGGAATTCTTCGCCAGCACCAATTTCAAAAGGTGGAGCTTTTCAAGTTCACGCAACCCGACAAGAGTTACGAGGAACACGAAGCGCTGGTGCGCAACGCCGAAACCATTCTGCAAAAGCTTGGCCTGCACTACCGAGTCATGCTGCTCTGTTCTGGAGACATGGGCTTCGCCTCCGCTAAGACCTACGACATCGAAGTGTGGCTGCCGTCGGGCCGGGAATTTCGCGAAATTTCTTCCTGTTCTAACTGCGAAGCGTTCCAGTCGCGCCGCGCGGGCATTCGTTTTAAACCGAAAGTGGGCGGCAAGAGCGATTTCGTCCACACCCTGAACGGTTCCGGCCTAGCCGTCGGCCGCACCTGGATTGCGGTCGTCGAGAACTACCAGCAGGCGGACGGCTCCATTCTGATTCCAGACGCCTTGCGTCCATATATGGGCATCGACCGCATTCCGGCAATCGTATAGCGATATTATGGTGTAAAGGTCAGCGCCAGTCCTCCTGGCGTCATACGCGCTTTATGTGCCTAATTTTAAATGCTTTAGCTGGTTAATAGACTTGGCTTTTGCTCCGTTGGACCGTGTGCCCCGCCGTGCAAGCTGTTGAATTTACGCCTTTTCGTTTGACTCACCCTTTTCCCCTTGCATACACTCGGCTAACCGCTTCTTGCGGGTTCGAGGGATGTCGCCCCGGGTCGCGGCAACCATAAAAGAGCGCTAGCCCGCGATTGGGGTCACGGCCGGCAAAGATTCGATGAACCTTATTTCCCGCGTCATACGATTTCTGTTTTGGCTTCTGGTCTTGTCCTGGAGCGTCGCATTGCTGCGACGTCTGGTGGCCTGGATGCTGCGCGGCGGCACGGCTGCGCAACCAAGCCAAGGTGTGGAGGTGGCAGGGGGCTTCGAAGCTGCCGGGATGGCTCAGCGACTGGTTCGCGACCCGGTCTGCGGAGCGCACGTGGCCGAAGTGCTCGCCATTCCGCTGCGCGAAGGCGGAGAGTTGTTGCACTTCTGTTCCATCGCTTGTCGCGATGAATACTTGCTCGGCAATGCCGGTAAGAACAAAGACGCGGACACAAAGAAGATCGCGGCCACGGGATAGCTCCACGAAAAGATTTTGCGGTTGTTGTCGGGCCAAGTTCATGACGTAACAGAAAAACGCTCGACCCAGTTCGAGTGACGTCCCGTACAGGAAAGGACCGAAAGCTAATGGCCACGGTCGCCAAGCCCGCCGTTCCTCCGATGATTCCGCGCATCGCCCCGCGCGAGGATCTAAATCCCTTCCGCATCGCGCAGATTCAATTCGACATGGCCGCGGAATTTCTGAAGCTCGATCCCGGACTGCGGCAAATTTTACGCACGCCCAAGCGCATTATGGAAGTGTCGATTCCCACGAAAATGGACAATGGGCAGGTGAAAGTCCTGACCGGTTTCCGCGTGCAACACAACGTAGCCCGCGGGCCCGGCAAAGGTGGCCTCCGTTTCCACCCCAACGTGACGCTGGATGAAATCAAGGCGCTGGCTACCTGGATGACCTGGAAGACAGCGATTGTCAGCTTGCCTCTGGGCGGCGCGATGGGCGGCATCATCTGTGATCCGAAACGCATGTCCAAAAGCGAGCTCGAGCGGATGACGCGGCGCTATGCCAGCGAAATTCTTCCGCTCATCGGACCGGATCAGGATATTCCCGCGCCTGACGTCTACACCGACGCACAAACCATGGCGTGGATCATGGACACCTACGCGATGACCGTGGGTCGCGCGTCCCACGGTGTGGTCACCGGCAAGCCGCAATCCATCGGTGGCACGTTTGGAAGTGAAGAAGCAGCCGCTCGCGGCTTGGTTGCAGTCGTGGAAGAAGCCTGCAAGCTGAAAAAGATTGCACTCCGGGGAGCAACGGTTGCCGTTCAGGGATTTGGCAATTCCGGAGCCGCCACTGCGCGTATTTTTGCCGAAAAAAAGGCGAAGATCGTCGCCATCAGCGATACCCGCGGCGGTGTGACGAACTCTCGCGGCATCGATCCCATCAAAGCGATCCGCTACAAGGAGCGCGCCGCTACGGTCGTGGGCATGCCGGGCGCGTCGCGCATCTCTCACGACGAATTGCTCACCATGAAGTGCGACATCCTGGTCCCTGCGGCACTTGAAAACGTCATCACGTTGCACAACGCCGAAGCCATCAAAGCCCGCATTGTCGCCGAGGCCGCCAACGGGCCGACCACCCCGCACGCCGACGAAATACTCGCGCGCCGCGGCATCACCGTTTTGCCCGATATCCTGGCGAATGCCGGCGGTGTCACCGTCAGCTACTTCGAGTGGGTGCAGAACCAGCAAGGTCTTGTTTGGGAGGCCGAAGACGTCAGCGCCCGCCTTCAAAAGACCATGGTGCGTTCTTTCCACGAGATGGTGGATACGATGCGCAAGCACCATGTGCCGCCACGCGCGGGCGCGATGATTCTCGCTGTGGGTCGCGTCGCGGAGGCGCTTCTGGTCCGCGGTCTCTTTCCGTAAGCAACATGACACCGCACAAACGAAATATTTTCTTGCGCTAACGAAACAAACGCGCGTACATTCGCAAGTGCCGGTACATCCCGTTCGCGGGGCGTACCGGCACTTTTCGCTTCACGGCTATTTCTACGGCCTGACGCAAGTGTTTCGTGGGTGAAAAGTCTGGCGGCCTAGTCGAATTCTCTAAAACAGCGGGGCACCAAGCACGAAATCATGAGCACTCACAACGGTCACAACAATCACGCCAACGCAACTCCTCCGATTCTTTTGACCATCGCGGGATTTGATCCGAGCTGCGGCGCCGGGACCGCGGCCGATCTGAAAACCTTTGCGGCACACGGCTGCTACGGTGTAGCGGCGATTACCGCTCTTACCGTTCAGAACACGCAGGTCGTGGAAGACGTCCAGAATACGCCGAGCGCCGCGCTGCGCGCCCAGCTCGACGCCCTCGCCAATGATTCCGAAATCGCCGCGGTGAAGATCGGAATGCTGGGCAACCGCGGAAACGCCGCGGTGGTGGCGGAATTCCTGGATGCCCATAAGTTTGTGCACGTCGTGCACGACCCGGTGATGAAGTCGTCCAGCGGCACGGAATTGCTCGACGCGGCGGGCATCAAGTACGTCGCGACAGAACTTCTGAAGCGCGCCACCGTGATCACCCCTAACATCCCCGAGGCGGAAATCCTGACGGGTTTGACCATCAAAGACTTCGCCGATATGGAAGCTGCCGCTCGCAGAATTGTCGAGATGGGCGCGCACGCCGTCATTGTCAAAGGCGGCCACATGGAACGCGCGGTTGACGTGCTCTTTGACGGCAACGAGATGGTCGCGCTCGCGGGTGATCGCGTAAGAGAAGAAACTTTGCATGGCACGGGTTGCACGTTTGCCGCCGCCATCGCCGCGCAACTGGCGTCAGGGCGCCCGCTGAAAGAAGCGGCGATGTTGGCGAAGGCCTACGTCACCAAAGCCATCGAGAAGAGTTACGCGACCGGCAAAGGCCGCTCCCCGCTGGATCATTTCTACCGTCACAAGATTGAGCCACCCGCTCGCGGCATCCACGAAGTCCCGCAGCATGGCATGCACTCGGCAGCCGAAGCCCACTAGCGATGTTTGGAGCGCAGGTGGCGACGTCGGGGTACGCCTTTCGCTTTGCCGTAAGTGCGTGGGGCTATCAATCCGGCTTCATCCGCTGAGGGCCAACTCCACGCTGAATTTTCTGATGGTAGAGGTCACTCGGCTTGACGATCAGCGCTTCCAAACGATGCGCCCGCAACCACGGTAGCCATGGGTGCGCCCTTGAATGCACGCCGATCAAACGGTGAGTTGCGCGATTTGCTCGGCGAATCCTTCACCTCATAGGTCCAAGCGCGATCCGTGGAAAAAATGGTGACGTCAGCAGGCTCGCCCGCCGCGAGGGTGCGCTCCATTCCCAAGACGCGACCCGGTCCGATCGTAAATAGCTCCACCATACGCATGAGCGAAATTCGGCCACTGTGCACCAACTGCTCCAGTGCCAATGCCAACGCCGTCTCAAATCCGAGAATCCCAAAAGGTGCGCGATCGAACTCCACATCTTTCAAGGCTGGCTCATGCGGTGCGTGATCGGTCGCGATCGCATCCACGGTTCCATCGGCCAATCCGGCGAGCAACGCGTCGCGATCCTCTCGCGCTGCGAGGGGCGGATTCATTTTGAACCGCGAATCGTACTGCACATCCTCGTCAATCAGCGTGAAGTGATGCGGCGTTACTTCGCAACTTACGTTCAGCCTGTGTGATTTTGCCCAACGCACTTGATCGAGCGAACCACGCGCCGATAGGTGAGCAATATGCAGCCGTGCGCCCGTTAATTCCGCAAGCTGTACATCGCGCGCCACGCATACCGACTCCGCCGCCGCCGGCATACCCACAAGCCCCAGCCGCGTCGAGGTAACGCCCTCGCGCATCACCGCGCCCGCCGCCAGCGAGACATCCTCCGCGTGCTCAATCACGGGAATATCCAGTGACTTACAATAGTCCATCACCTGACGCGCGAGCTTCGCGGTTGCGATTGGCTTTCCGTCATCGCTCACGGCCACGATTCCCGCCTGCTTCATCGCCGCAATCTCAGCGATCGCATCGCCCTTGCTGCCCACCGATGCAGCGCCAATTGGCCACACGCGCACGCTGGCACTGGCCTTTGCGCGGTCCATAATGAATCGCGTCACGCTCGCGTTGTCATTCACCGGCTTCGTATTTGGCATGCAGCACACCGCCGTGAAGCCGCCCCGCGCCGCCGAACGTGTCCCGGTCTCGATCGTCTCCGAATTTTCCTGCCCTGGCTCGCGGAGATGCGCGTGAAGATCGATGAACCCCGGCGCGACGATTAGTCCGGCAGCATCAAAAACTTCTGCATACTTCGCCGCGTCTGATGAGATCTTTCCCGTTTTCGCAACTTCCGCGATACGTTCACCGTCCAGCAACACATCCATCGCCGCATCCAGCCGGGTCGCGGGATCCAGCAAGCGGCCATTCTTAATGAGAAGCATGCGAGGGATCCTTTACTTCTTTTCGATCGGTCGCGTCTTTTTGATCGGTCGATCGCCGGTTGCGTGGCGCCGGCGTCTCCGTCGCTGGCTGCGTGTCATCCTCGGAACCTCCGGCCGCCAGCAAAAACAACAGTGCCATGCGCACCGCGATACCGTTGGTTACTTGCTCTAACACGCACGATTGCGCGCTGTCGGCCACCTCCGGCGTTATCTCGATGCCGCGATTCAGCGGCCCCGGATGCAGCACGATCGCGTCAGCCTTGGCATGCCGCATGCGTTCCGCGCTCAGTTGATACAGTAAAATATAATCGTTCAGCGATAACGCGGGCTCGTGCAGCCGCTCGTTTTGCACGCGCAGAGCCAGCACCACGTCGGCATTCTGGAGCGCCTCTTCGATCCGGAAAACGCGCCGGATTTCCGTTCCTTCAGGCCCGATGCTCTCCAGTTCCCGCGGCAACCACATGGCCGGCCCGCACAGCGTGAACTTGCAGCCGAATTTTCCCAGTAAATGAATATTCGAGCGCGCCACGCGACTGTGCTTGATATCCCCCAGAATCGTCACGTTCAGATTCTCGATAGTGCCCTTGCGGTCGCGAATCGTCAGCGCGTCCAGCAATCCTTGCGAGGGGTGCTCGTGTGTCCCATCTCCCGCATTGATCACCGGAATCTCCAGATGCCGCGCCACAAACTCGGGCGCGCCCGAAGCCGCATGCCGCATCACCAGGCAATCCGGTTTCATCGCGTCCAGCGTGTGCACGGTATCCAGCAGCGACTCGCCCTTTTTCAGGCTGGACGCCTCCGCTTGAAGATTCATGGTGTCCGCGCCTAGACGCGAAGCTGCCGTCCCAAAGCTGATGCGTGTCCGCGTCGAGGTCTCGAAAAACGCCAGCGCCACCGTCTTACCGCGCAACACGGCCAGCTTTTTCAGAGGATGCCGCTGTATTTCCTGGAAGGATTTGCTCTGATCGAGAAGAAATGTCAGTTCGTCCGCGTTGAGCGGTTCCAGCGCCAGTAGGTCACGAAAACGGTGCGTCACATTTTCACTCGTTGCCCGAACTCTCCCACCATTCTAATCGATCTCAGGGGTCGGAGCTTCAGCTCCGACATTGACGCACACGGAAACCAGGGCTTCAGCCCCTGAGCAAACTTTTCTCTTCCTGCGGTCACTCCACCCGGTCGACCAGCACGACGCGCTCTTCATTGTCGATCTCGCGCAACCGCACCTCAATAATTTCCGTTGGGCTCGTCTGTACCACGCGTCCGGTAAACTGCGCTTCGATCGGCATCTCGCGATGCCCGCGGTCGATCAGCACGCACAGCGAAACGCGCTTCGGCCGTCCCAAATCAAACAGCCCATTCATCGCCGCGCGGATCGTCCGCCCGGTATAGAGCACGTCGTCTACCAGCACCAGGTTCATGTTGTCCACACCGAACGAAATATCCGACGATTGCAACACCGCATGCGAAGCCACCTTCGAGAGATCGTCACGATACAATGTGATGTCCAGCGTTCCCACCGGCACGTCCACGCCGTCGATCCCGCGCATGGCCTGCGCGATTCGCTGCGCCAAGGGGACGCCACGCCGCCGGATCCCGATCATCGCCAAATGCTTGGTGCCGCCGCTCTTCTCCACAATCTCGTGCGCCAGCCGCTGCAAAGTGCGGTCAATCTCCGACGCCGACATCAACTGTGCTTTCTCTACTATGCGCATGTCCGCGTAATCCTAGCACAAGCCGGCGCGCTCGTTCTCGGTCCGAGATAGCGTGAGTGGGCGTGGCGGAAACACGCGAAACAACGACGGACCGAAGTAAAAATAAAACTGTGTATCCGACCGCGGAACCCGGGATCTAAATGCAGGCAAAGTTCTTGTCAAACAGGGCTTACAGGAATCGGTCGTTTTCAGTTTTCCTCTGCCGGCGCTTCGACGCGGGAATAACTCAGGAACGATTGGAAATACACCGCCTGGAACAGCAGCATCAATTTTACTAGCGACAGCAACAAGCCGAAAGCTCTTATGCTGGCTTCGCACGCCAGCAATTCCTGAAAGGTCGAGTCATACGCTACTTTCAGCTCGGCGAAAGAACTCGGCAGCTTGCTGGCGAAGCCCTCTTGCAGGCGCAGGCCGCTCAATATCCTTCCCCACTGCTCCATCGTGTAATACTCGTCCATCCCGGATCGAATCGTTCCCACCATATAGTTGGTCTCGGACGGGTCAGGCTCAGGGCCCGCGGTGCTCATGAGAAAATCGAAAACTTCGCAGCAGATGCGAACGGTGTTTTCTAGCGTGGAACGATCGTCGGCGGCATCAAAAAAATCCTCCGACTCGCGAAGGATGATCGTTTCTATGCGCGTTCGCAGTTCGTCGATGTCCGGTCTTGAGCTATACATACGAGTTCGATTCTGATTTCCCGCTACAGGATAGCCGAGCCTTTCGCCGGAAACCTGCCGTGCTAAACTCTCGCTGCAAACACTATCGGGGCAACTATGAACGCCAACCCTTCGTCGGCCTCGCCAAGCCAGCGTCTCACCGACCATCATACGTCGGCTTTCATCCAAATCTTAGAGCGCATGGCCATGTTTTTCTGCGCGATTGCAGTCTTGAGCCCGGCCAGCTCTGCCCAGACAACGAAGTCCGCGGCGCCTGCTGCCCAGGCCCAGCGTCCAAAACTCGTCGTGCTCCTGGTTGTGGATCAGATGCGTGGCGACTACGTCGACAAATTCCGCGGCCAATGGACCGGCGGTCTCAAGCGCCTGGTCGACGAAGGCGCGTGGTTCCGCGAAGCCGCGTATCCCTACGCCGCGACGGAAACCTGCGTCGGCCACGCTACCATCTCCACTGGCGCTTTCCCGACCACTCACGGAATGATCGCTAACGGCTGGTGGGACCGCGAAACGCAGAAAATGGTGACCTGCACCGCCGATCCCAACGCCAAAAATTCCGGTTATGCTGGCGCAGCTGCCAAAGGCGGAGACACCGCGTGGCGCATGCTTGTTCCTTCGTTCGCGGAAGAGCTGAAATTCCAAACCGGTGGCGCCACCCGCGTGGTCACGTTCTCGCTGAAAGCCCGCGCCGCGATCACGATGGCCGGACACAAAGCGGACGCGGCCACCTGGTTCGACAACGGCGGATGGATGACCTCCAGCGCCTACGGCACCATGCCGTTCATTGAGGATTACGTGTCAAAACATCCGGTAAAGGCTGACTACGGCAAAACGTGGAATCTATCGTTGCCTGAAAGTTCCTATTGGTACGACGAGAAAGCTACCGGCGCCGGTCCTCCTGCAGGCTGGGGGCCAGCCTTTCCCCATTCGCTGCGAGGGAAGGGCGACGCCGCCGAACCCGACGCCGAGTTTTACGAGCAATGGGGAAGCAGTCCCTTCGCGGACACCTATCTCACTCGGCTCGCGGAGACCGCAGTCGATCAACTCGGCCTGGGCAAAAGTGGCGCGACCGATTTCCTCGGCGTCAGCTATTCCTCGGTCGATTATGTCGGCCACGAATTCGGCCCGCGCAGCCGCGAAATCCAGGACATCCTGATCGCCCTTGACAAGGATCTCGCCGCGCTGTTCGCGCACCTCGACAAAAAAGTTGGCCGCGGAAAGTACGTCGTCGCCTTCAGCGCCGACCATGGCGTCGTGCCCATTCCCGAAGACATGGCTAAGACCGGTGCCGACGCGGGCGTTCTCCACATAGCGGAGCTGCAGGAAAAGATCGAGAAGTCGCTCGAGCCATTCAATCTCGCCAAGCCAGCCATCGCGCGCATCGCCAGCAGCGACGTCTATTTTGCTCCAGGCGTTTATGACCGCATGAAAGATGTGGGCGACGCTTTGCTGGCCGTCTCCGATGCGGCGTTATCGCAGCCGGGGGTAGCCGCAGTCTACTGGGCGGAAGAGGTTCAAGGCCGTCCCGCGACGCAAAATCCCATTCGCACCGCCGTCGCCAACAGCTATTTCCAGGGACGTAGCGGCGACCTCTTCATCGTTCCGAGGCCATACTGGCTGGTGGATGGCACGCCCGCCGGAAAAACGCGCACCTACGGCACCGGCCACGGCACTCCATACAACTATGACCAGCACGTACCTATTCTCCTGATGGGTTACGGCATCGAGCCCGGCGATTACTATCGCGAAGTCACCCCCGGAGACATCGCGCCAACACTCGCCACGCTCTGCGGCATCACTCTCGCCCCGCGAGACGGTCACGTCCTGGCCGAAGCGCTAGCAAAACCCGCCGCTCATCCAAACCGAGCAACCCCGCAATCTCAGTAGTAACCACCGCCGGGCTATGTAGGCGCTGGGCTTTAGCCCGGCGTAGTCAAGAACACCCCGGCCAGCACTCACAGGCCGCCCCCGTCGTCCGCCAACTTCCTGCTTCGCTACGACATCTTCGCGTGATACCCTCTCCCGCGCAGTGACCACCGCGGCTGCCGTCGACCTGAGTGTGCAAGTGGGTGCCTTGCGCCTGCGTAACCCCATCCTTGCGGCCAGCGGCACCTTCGGTTACGGCATCGAGTTTGCCCACATCGTCGATCTCAATCTCCTTGGCGGCTTCGTCGTAAAAGGCCTATCCCGGGAGCCCATCGACGGCGCACCCCCTCCCCGCATAGTCGAAACCCCTTCCGGAATGCTGAACGCCGTTGGCCTACAAAACGTTGGTGTCCGGGCCTTCGTTGCGGAAAAACTTCCGGTACTAAGAAAATACGTGGTGCCGGTACTTGCCAACGTCTTCGGATACACCTTAGAAGACTATGTCGAAGTCATCCGAACCCTTGAGGATAACGAGGGTCTAGCTGGGTATGAGCTCAACATCTCCTGCCCTAACGTCAAAAAAGGCGGCATGCAGTTCGGGTGCAACCCCGGTGCGGTGTCCGACGTCGTGAGTGCCGCCCGCAAGGCCGCCGCAAGGCGCCCCTTATGGGTCAAGCTCTCGCCTCTCGTTACAGACATTGGACTTACAGCCCGCGCAGCAGCCGAGGCAGGGGCCGACGCCCTTACCGTGGCAAATACTTACCCCGCCATGGCCATTGATTTTCGTACCGGCAGGTCCCGGCTCGGGAACGCAACCGGGGGTCTGTCAGGCCCAGCCATTAAGCCTATCACCCTCAAGCTGGTATGGGACGTTAGACAGGCTGTGGAAATCCCTGTAATTGGGCTTGGAGGCGTCGAGAAGGTGGAAGACGTGCTTGATTACCTGTCTGTTGGGGCGTCAGCCGTCCAGGTAGGCACGGCTAGCTTTGCCGAACCGGCGGTGACCCAGCATCTAATTTACAGTCTTGAGGAGGCCATTTCTAAGGCTAAGTCAATTAGTATCAGCGATATAGTGACACGTTTTCATCCATAAAGTGGTTGACAAGCCGAGGCTTTCTTGCTACACTTTTTTGGATGTTCGTAGCATAAAGAACACACTATGAGACGACGACTCTTCTTCACCTGGGCTGCTCTCCGTTGGGTGCCACTGATGTTCCTCATCGCACCGGCAATGGAGGCCCCTTTGGTGGCTCACTTGAGCGATCCCCCTAAGCCGATCAAGAGCTGGGTGGGCAACGCCAGCTGGTACGGGCCAGAGTTCAACGGGAGAAAGACTGCCGATGGGGAGCGTTTCGACTCCGAATCACTGACCGCTGCTCATCCGAACCTGCCCTTTGGTTCCCTTGTGCGCGTCGTTAACCCCCGAAATGGCAAGTTTGAAGTGGTACGAATTAATGACCGCGGTCCCTATCAGGAAGGTCGCGAAATTGATGTATCCTATCGTGTCGCCCGGAAGATTGGCTTGATCAATTCGGGTGTTAGCCAAGTCCGGCTCGAATTGATGCAATTGCCCGAGCGGCGTTAGGAGCTCTGGCGGTCGCGAGCATCAGCTCCAGCATAGGCGCCAACGATAACTTTGACCTTCGACGCCCATCCGCGAAGCAGCCTGATCGTCGCGCTGGATTTTGACTCGCTGAATTCCGCCGTTAAATTTGCCAAGCAGGTTGCCGACCTGGTGGGCATGTTCAAGATCGGCAGCCAACTTTTTACGGCAGCGGGTCCAGCAGCGGTGCGCGAAGTTTCGGCGCTGGGTCCCGGGATCTTTCTCGATCTGAAATTCCACGACATTCCCAATACCGTTGCTGGCGCGGTGCTTTCAACCGCCGCGATGTCCGGTGTGCAGCTTGTGAACGTACACGCCCTCGGCGGCCACGCGATGCTTCACGCGGCAGTGCAAGCCATTAGCGCTGGCCAGGCCATGGGCGCAGACCGCCCGCGATTGCTCGCCGTCACAATCCTGACCAGCATGGATCAGAAAACGATGCGCGAAGTCGGAATCGGCGGACCGCCACAAAGCCGCGTCGTGAAACTTGCAAAGCTCGCCAAGGCCGCCGGTGTGGATGGCGTGGTTGCCTCGGTGCAGGAAGCCCGCGCCATACGAAAAGCCTGCGGCCGGGATTTTCTGATCGTAACTCCCGGCGTTCGCCCGAAAGAAAAAGATGCCGCAACCGCAACGAATGCCGACGACCAGGCTCGCACCGCGACTCCCACGGAAGCCATCAAAGCCGGCGCCGATTTCCTGGTCGTAGGCCGCCCGATCACCGCCGCCTCGGATCCCCGCGCCGCCACGCAAGCCATCGTCGACGAGATCGCCGCCGCGAAATAGATCCCTGTTTATCGATGCTCTGTTTCTTCCCTGAATATAGTTTTCATTTGTTGTTGCGAGTTGTCGCCATCGGTTTTCCCGTGAGCTTCCTTCAGACTGTCGATTGCGGCGTTGAGCTCTTGCACCAGGGTGGCGATGAGCTTCGCTGCGGATTGACGGCGCGCTAGCCGGACGCCCTGGCCAGCCCACAGCGAGAGAAACTCAGCGCGGCCGCGCTTGGCAGCTTCCGAGCGCAATGGGCGAGTCAGCGCATTCTGGAGGGGAAACGGAAGAATCGAGCCACTGCTTTCTTCCGATTCCACTTCCGTCATGAAACGGTTCGCGATCCCTCGTGCGGGCCGGCCGGAGAAGGCGCACGTAACCCGTGTTTGGTCTTCGTGAGCGCGCTGGATCGCCTCCTTGTACGCGTTGGGAACTCCCGCCTCGTCGCAGGTCAGGAACGCGGTCCCCAGTTGCGCCGCGCTTGCGCCCAGAGCCAGCGCCGCAGCGATGCCGCGGCCGTCCATAATGCCCCCGGAAGCGACCACCGGGATGTGAACTGCGTCCACCACTTGCGGGGCCAGCGAAATCGTTCCCACCATCGCAGCCGCGAAGTCTCCGATGAATGTTCCGCGGTGGCCGCCCGCCTCACTTCCTTGCGTTACAACCGCATCGAATCCAGCCGATTCGATCGTGAGCGCTTCATCAACCGTTGTTGCGGTGCCCATCAAAATCATTTGGCGATGCCGGATCGCCTCAATCGCATGTGCTGGCGGAATCCCGAACGTGAAACTAAACACCGAGGCATCGGTTTGCAAGGCCGCCTCGAGTTGTTCCTCGAACGGCAGCGATTTCAACCCGGAAAGAGACGGAACGGGCAAACCGAGCTCCGCAAAATACGGCGCCACACGTTGCAAAGCCGCGGCGCAATCCGTGCTTGGGTCCGCGGGCGGCAGCGGCGCAAACAGGTTGATTCCAAACGGCCTCGGGGTTAGCGCACGGACGGCACGACCACTTTCCGCAATTTGCTCCGGCGTGAGATACGCCGCACCTATAAACCCGAGCCCACCAGCATTGGAAACTGCGGCGACCAGTTCCGGCGTATCGCCCCCGCCTGCCATGGGCGCTTGAAATATGGGATATTCGATCTGCAGTCGCTGCAACAAATCTGCTTTGCCGCGCATTTCCAGGACTCCTTCACGGGTTACTCGCCCGTCGCCCACATCGTCTAGGATGTGAGCTTTAGAGATATGGTTAAATGTGATAGGTAAGGTTTCTTCGGTTGCGCGTCCATATCGGACGGCAAATTTCTGTCTCCCGTAACATCGAGCGCGTCATTTTCCTAAAATCGCATGAGTGTAACCTCCAAGAGTGTCATCGTCGGAACCGCGGGGCACATCGATCATGGTAAATCGGCGCTCGTCGAGGCGCTAACAGGGACGCATCCCGACCGCCTGGAAGAGGAAAAGCGGCGCGGGATCACCATTGATCTGGGATTTGCGTTTCTGGAAGAGGACGGCGTTCGCTTTGGGTTTGTGGACGTGCCGGGGCACGAGCGGTTTGTGAGCAACATGCTGGCCGGTGCGGCTGGTTTGGACCTGGTGTTACTCGTGATTGCCGCGGATGAATCGATCAAGCCGCAGACGCGCGAGCACTTCGATATTTGCCGGCTGCTCGGAGTGAAACGCGGCGTGATCGCCCTCACGAAGAGCGATCTCGTCGATCCGGATACCGCGGGATTGGTGCGGCTCGAGGTCGAGGAATATTTGCGTGGCACGTTTCTCGAAAACGCTCCGATTGTTCCGGTGAGCGCAAAAACGCGAGCAGGGTTGGCCGAGTTGAAGAAGGAATTGCACCGCACCGCGCTCGACGTTCGAGGCAAAGATGCGGCGCATCATTTTCGTTTGCCGATTGATCGTGCGTTTGCGATCAAGGGGTTTGGCTCCGTCGTAACCGGAACGCTGATTTCCGGCAGTGTCGGTCCGGGCGATGAAGTTGAACTTTTGCCGGAGCGCAAGCTGCTGCGGGTGCGCGGCGTGCAGTCCGGCGGAAAGGCGGTGGAGCGCGCGATTGCTGGACAGCGCACCGCTGTGAATCTTGCTGGCATCGAGCATACGGCGTTAACGCGCGGAATGGTGCTGGCCACGCCCGGAAAATTTCGCGCCACCCGTAGAATCGACACGCAGCTTGAGCTGTTGCCCTCGGCGCCAAAGCTAAAGCAGCGCAGCCGCGTTCACTTTCACGCCGGAACGTCAGAGACGATCGCCGAGATGTTTCTTTTCGGTCACAGCGAACTGGCACCGGGGCAAAGCGCTTTCGCCCAGCTGCGCCTGCAAGACGAGGTACTGGTTTTACCCGGCGATCGCTTCATCGTGCGGCAATTTTCTCCGGTCACCACAATCGGCGGCGGTGTGGTTCTAGAAGCGCTTGCTCGGCGGCCGCTCACGCGAGATACGGGCCGCTGGCGTTTCTCGAAACGCTGGAACGCGGCGACCGAGTCGAGATATTGGCAGCCCTGGCAGACCGCTCGCTCGGCGGAATCGCGTTCCAGGACATCTCGGCGCGAACAGGCTGGCTGGACCACGAAATACGCGATGTGGCTCGGCAACTTACCTCGTCCAGTCAGGCCAGGAACGTAGCAGACCCGCTGATCCTCGTTCCGGCGAAAGCGTTCGAAGAGGCGCGGCAAAAAATTGCGGCACGCGTGGAGCGATTTCACAAAGAAAATCCTCTGCTGCCGGGAATTTTGCGCGAAGATTTGCGGTCTAGTTTAGGAAGGCGCGTGCGGCCGGAAACTTTCCGCGCAGCGCTCGAGGAATTGGTCGCCCAGAAAAAGCTCGAACTGCAAGGCGAAATCGTGAAACGCGCCGGTTCAGCGATCACACTGGAGCCGGAAGAAGCGCGCGCCAAAGAACAGATCGAAACCGCCTTTGCCGCCGCGGGGCTAACCGTTCCGGCAGTGAAAGAGGTTCTGGGCGAGGCTGCCGGTGGAAACCAAGCGCGCCGAAAAAATTCTCCAAATGCTGCTCCGCGACAAAAATCTCGTGCGCATCACCCCCGAGCTCATTTTCCACCGCAATGCACTCGCTCATCTGAAGCAGCGCCTTTCCGCGTACAAAAAGTCGAAGGGTGAACGCATCTCCGTGCCCGTTTTCAAGGAGTTGGCTGGGATCACCCGCAAGTACGCCATCCCCTTGCTGGAGTACCTGGACCGCGAGCGCGTGACCCGCCGGGCCGGGGACGAGCGTGTTATCCTATAGCCATCCGTATGTGTAGCCCTAGGCTTGCCGTGCGAGGCGTCCTGCGCTAGGGTTGGACTATAGCGATTCGGCCGCAGCAGGGCTGCGTGGAGGTTATTCATGGGTGAATTTAGCGTTTTTCATTGGCTGATCGTTCTGGCCATCGTGCTGATTTTGTTTGGCGGCCGCAAAATCCCTGAAGTCATGAAGGGTCTGGGCGAAGGCATTCGCAACTTCAAAGAAGGCATGTCCGGAGCGTCGCACACGCCAACTCCGCCTCCCACGGTGCAGCCCCCTCCTCCGGTGGAACGTCCGGCGGAAGAAAAGAAAGTGTAAAGCCAGCCAACAATCGCCGCTTGAAAATTACCAATTCCAAAAGAGGCGCTCCTCGCGGGACGCCTCTTCTTTTCACATCAGCAGCGCTTTCGTTGTGCCTTAGAGTACAGAAACGCATGCAATATGCGGCAAACCTGCCCTTCCGAGCAGTAGTCTACGCCGCAACTTTCCTCCGAAAATGGGGTATTACAAGGGACCCCGGGAAGCAGCCATTCAGTCGAAATTCAGGAGAGAAAGAAATGAAGATTACATTCTCGAAGTGTGCACTTCTACCCCTTGCGGTCCTGCTCGCGGGTGCAGCGAGCAGCACAGCCGTACTGGCGCAGTCTTCGTCGACGCAAAGCTCGTCCGATCCCAGCATCGCGCAGCGGAAAGAAAATCAGCAGGACCGCATCGCGAACGGCATTAAGAGCGGGCAACTGACCGCCGGCGAAACCAGCAATCTCGAAACCAAAGAAGCCGCGATCAACGGCGAGACTCGCGCGGACCGCGCCGCCAATGGCGGGAAACTCACCTCCACCGAGAAGACCCAGATCAACAACCAGCAAAATCACTTGTCGAACCAGATCTATCAAGACAAGCACAACGCCAACACCGCGCAGTACGGCAACAACAAGGTCGGCCAGCGCCGCGAGAACCAGCAGGACCGCATCGCCCAGGGCGTCAAGAGCGGCCAGCTAACTGCCGGCGAAACCGCGAAGCTGGAAAACCAGCAGAAGGGCATCAACCAGCAAGTCTCCGCGGACCGCAAGGCCAACGGCGGCACCTTGACCAAGGGCGAAAAGGCGCAGGTCAACCACGAACAGAATCAGGCGTCCAAGAACATCTATGCCAAGAAGCACAACGGTGCGACGCAGGGCGGTCCGAAAAAGTAAGTAGCGGCCGACCTCAATGAATAAGACGAGAGGCGCTCCGTGAGGGGCGCCTTCTTGTTTGGGTTCGCGCGTTTTCTAGTATCGATCTCGAGATATCGACAACCCGGCGGTTCTGCACTGGAACACCAGAGTTAAAGCCAACGCCGGAAACGTTTCGTAAGTGCCTGATTCTAAAGGTCGGGAAATTGATTGTCTCTTGCGAAGTAACCGATACGCCCTGTCCTGCGTCTATTGAGTAATACCACTTCGAGGACACACCCCCGGGAAGCAGTTAGGGCCAAAACCCTAGCTGCTTCTCTTCTTTTTGGCTTAGTTTTTCCACCTCTGAACTCCGTTCGTCTGAAGGCAACTCCTAACCACTCGATCTCGCTACTCTTCGGACCAGCCTAGCTCGGATAGGCTGTGGCAGAGGCGCGCTAGCGGGAGGCCGACTACGTTGTAGTAGCAGCCTTCGATGCGCGGGATGTAGCGGCCAGCGCGTCCTTGGATGGCGTAAGCCCCGGCTTTGTCGAAGGGTTCTTCGGTAGCGAGGTACCGGGTGAGGTCTTCGGGAGAGAGCGGGGCGAAATGGACGTGAGTGGTTTCGACGAAGGTGCGGCGCTCGGCGTCGGGAAGGCGGATGACCGTGACGCCGGTTACCACGGAATGGACGTGGCCGGATAGCCTGGCCAGCATCTGACGTGCGTCGTCGGTGGTGCGAGGCTTGCCGAGAATTTCTCCGTCGATGAGCACCGCGGTGTCGGCAGCAATGACGATGGCCGGGCCCACGGCGCGTGCGGCGACCAGCTCGGCCTTGGCGTCGGCGAGGCGCTGCACCAGGTCCTGAGCCGATTCTCCAGGGATTGGGGTTTCGTCTACGGCCGACGAGAGAACCGTGAAGGCCAAACCGGCATCGCGGAGAATCTCTGCGCGGCGCGGAGAGGCGGAAGCGAGGATGAGTTTGGTGGAGGGCACGTCGCGGCCAGAATACTACACGCGCGGCTGGGAAACAGCCTGTGCTTGCTGCCAGATGCGAGACTGCTCGGTGCCCTTGACCCGTCGACAGTTTGAGAGACACTGTGACTGATGAGGTTCCGCCGCGGACGCATGATCCTCAATGCGATCACCGACTAAAACACAAAACCCGGCCAGCACCCCGCTCGAAGGCACTGCCCTGCCCTTATCGACGCTGCTTTCTCAGGTCCTGGTAGCGTTCACGATCGAATTCGACAACGAGTTTGAGCGGCAGACACAACACCGGACGA
Source organism: uncultured Acidobacteriota bacterium (assembly GCA_963810355.1). Classification (GTDB taxonomy): domain Bacteria; phylum Acidobacteriota; class Terriglobia; order Acidiferrales; family UBA7541; genus Acidiferrum. Next base: position 10,508 of record CAWENU010000014.1, on the reverse strand, counting down.
CTCAGCATGGTCCGACCGCCGGTTCGCGTCACGCCCCCTGGTTGGTGTCCATGGTGATGTGGTTGAACTGCATGAGGTTCGTCGGTGTGGATGGGGTGCGTGTCGGGGAGCTTGAGGCTCTCGCGCGCACGAAGACCAATTTGAACGGCATGGAAAGATGGGGTTATATCGTGGTCGCGCCGGACCGCTCCGACAGCGGGCGGAAGCCGCCGCATTCCTCATGGATAATTCGAGCGACGTCCGCAGGCCGCAAAGCGCAAGAAGTTTGGCGGCCAATGTTCGCCGCAATCGAGAAGCGCTGGCAAGCGAGGTTTGGGACCGAGGAAATCGACCAGCTTCGGGAGTCGCTGTGGGCGCTCGCCAGCCGTTTTGAGGTCGAGTTGCCGGACTGCCTTCCAATCCTGGGCCATGGGTTGTTCAGTCGAGGGCCCGATCCCGAGCGACAGGCGCCGGCCGGAAGCGCAAGCGGCCAAGGTTCGCGGCTGTCTTTGCCGGCGCTGCTGTCCAAAGTGTTGCTGGCGTTCGCCATGGAGTTCGAGCGCGAGTCGGAATTGTCGCTCGCGATCAGCGCGAACGTAGTGCGGGTCTCAATGAAGAAGGGGTTCGGGTCCGGGACCTACCGCTGCTCACTGGCGTGTCCAAGGAGGCGATCAGCGTGGCCATGGGTGTGCTTCGGAAGAGAGGTGTCGCCGTGATCCAGGCGGCCAAGACCGAGAATCGTACCAAGCTCGCTCGCCTCACAGCGAAAGGCCGGAAGACCCAGGACGCTTACGAGCAGTTGCTGGACACCATTGAAAAGCGCTGGCAGAAGCGATTCGGGACGGACAAAATCCGCGCTCTGCGGGAATCTCTAGAGCGGTTGGTTGGCGAAACCTACACTCAACGGTCGCCTCTGTTCCGCGGGTTGGAGCCCTACCCCGACGGCTGGCGAGCATCCGTGCGCAAGCCCAACACACTGCCGCACTATCCTATGGTGCTGCATCGGGGCGGGTTCCCGGATGGCAGTTGAGGGCCAGAGCAATCGTCGCGGCCGATGCGCCGATACAAGACGCTGCGGCCGGGCGGAGCGAACACCGCCCTACAGGAGAAAAAATTCGAGTGCGCTTGGCGCGGCGTCTAGATGACTACGGATTCTTGGTATTCGCCGAAGGTGCTCCGCAGGGTGTCGGAAATTTCGCCCACTGTGGCGAGCGATTCCACGGCTCTCAGGATGGCGGGGAGCAGGTTTTCGGTGGTAGTCGTGCGGCGGCTTAGTTCCTTTAGCGCAGCGGTTACCAGCGACGCGTTGCGCTTGGCTCGGAGAGACTCGAGGCGAGCGATTTGGGTCGGCTCGATCTTTGGGTCGATGCGTAGCGTCGGAATGGATCGATCTCCCTCAGCGACGAACTCATTTACCCCTACTACAATCTGTTCGTGCCGTTCTACCGCCCGCTGGTATTCGTAGGCGGCTTTCTGGATTTCGCCTTGGACAAAGCCGGATTCGATGGCGCGCAACATGCCGCCGGTGGCGTCGATCTTTTCGATGTAGGCTAGCGCGCCCTTTTCGATTTCGTCGGTTAGCGTCTCGATGGCATACGAGCCCGCTACGGGGTCGATGGTGTTCGCCACGCCGGTTTCGTGAGCGATGATTTGTTGTGTGCGCAACGCGATAAGCGCGGCGTCTTCCGTGGGGAGAGCTAGAGCTTCATCCATGGAGTTGGTGTGCAGGGATTGGCAGCCGCCTAGAACCGCGGCTAAGGCCTGAATGGCCACGCGGACGATGTTGTTCTCGGGTTGCTGCGCGGTTAGCGAAGAGCCGGCAGTTTGCGCGTGGAAGCGTAGAAGCAAAGAGCGCGGGTCGCGGGCGTTGAAACGCTCGCGCATAATTGCGCGCCCATAGGCGGCGGGCGGCGCGGTACTTGGCGATCTCCTCAAGCAAATCGCTGTGAGCGTTAAAGAAAAAGGAGAGTTGGGGGGCAAATTCGTCGACGCTGAGTCCAGCGTCGATAGCGGCTTGAACGTACGCGATGGCATTGGCCAGCGTGAAGGCGACTTCCTGAATCGCGGTCGAGCCTGCCTCGCGAATGTGGTAACCGGAGATGGAGATGGTGTTCCACTTGGGAAGTTCGGTGCGACACCAGGCGAAGACGTCCGTGACGATGCGCATGGCCGGACGGACGGGATAGATGTACGTGCCGCGGGCTATATATTCCTTGAGGATATCGTTCTGCACGGTACCGGAAAGTTTTGCGAGGTTGGCGCCTTGTTTCTTCGCCACCGCGACGTACAGGCAGAGAAGTATTGCGGCGGTGGAGTTGATGGTCATCGAGGTGGAGACTTTTTCGAGCGGGATGCCGTCGAATAGCGTTTCCATGTCTTCGAGAGAGTCGATCGCTACGCCGACCTTTCCTACTTCGCCCAGGGCCAGCGGGTGATCAGAATCCATGCCGATTTGCGTGGGCAGATCAAAGGCGACGGACAGGCCGCTCTGGCCTTTGCCGAGCAGGTAGCGGTAACGCTGGTTGGATTCGGCGGCGGAGCCGAAGCCGGCGTATTGGCGCATGGTCCACAGTCGCCCGCGATACATCGACGGGTAAATACCACGCGTATAAGGAGGTTCGCCGGGATAGCCTAGAGCATCTTCAGGATTCCAGTTGACGAGGTTCTCTTCGGTGTAGAGGCGGTCGATGGGAAGGCCGGACAGCGTAGTGAATTGAGCCTTGCGCTCTTTTGAAGATGTGCCGGGAATTTTTGTTTCTGCCATGGTTACAACTTTTCGGGCGCGGCGAAACGAGGTCACCGCGAAAAAGACGAATAACGCAGCGACGCTTAGCGGAATGGCCATGAGCCAGTGTGCTACGTCGCGGGTGGTCCAGGCGCGAAAAGTTGCGTTCAGCCAGGCGAAGGCCAGAATGCCGAAGAGTGCGCCGGTCACTTCGTAGAAGAGTTGTTTCAGAGTGCGCCAGAGGCGGCGGAAGCCTTGTTGAGGCAGAGACTGCGCGGTGGAGATGGAAGTACCCACAGCGATAGTTTAGCGCAGAAGGTGCGTGGCGTCGATTCTCTCAATTGGCGAAGCTGCCCTGCACCCGGACCAACCCCGTGTAGCCCGCTTTCCGAAGCGGGCGCCTCGGTTTGAGGCGCGGAACACCTGAACAAAGGGCCTGTGAACACTTTGGAGACAACAGGTGCAAGGTCTCTTGTATCCGCCTTAACGTGAGCCTAAAATGTTTATGAGGTTAGGGGAGACCAACCTTGCAACTCGACGACAACCTGAAAAACCTGCTGCGTGAATTGGGTCACGCTATCAACGATACCGTCTCGGAGTCCGAGCGCATCACCGGCGCGATTGCCGGGGTGCGCGCGCATGGCTACGATATTGTGTTGAAGCTGGACGCGACCATCGGCCTGGCCAAGCGCGATGGCTCCGCCGGCGAGGCGACCGCGCTCACCACGCAGGACAAGCGCTTTCTGGAATCGTTGCGCATTCAGGTGGATCAGGAATCGTTCGAGCAGGACCAGGAGCGCAAGCCGGTAGCGCGGTTGTCCATGACCCCGCAGGACGTGCGCTTTCTAAAATCGCTGCGCATTGCCACGGACGATATCGAATGAAAATATCTCGCCGAGTCGCGGTGCTGAGCTTGCCTACGGTGGCTCTGGCGGCGTTTTGGTGTTCTCCTGCTGCGGCTCAGGATCCCGCAGTGGTTGCTCCCATCGTTTTGGATACCGCGGTGCCCATTGTCGTGAACGCCGTGAAGCCGAAACCCATACCCGAGGGCTTGGCGAAGTTCGAAGGATTTGTGATGAATGCGAATACCGCGCAGATTACCGTGCGCGCGAAAGGCAACGATCTGACCATTCAGACCTTCACGCTTACACAGGAAGCCGCGACGAAGATGCAGCAGATCATCGATAAGGGCGGCTACCAGTACGGCGATAAAGTTAGCGTGATATACGACCCGAAGTTGTTGAGGGCTGTCCGCGTCAAGGGTAAGCCGTCGAAGTCGTTGTAACATTTTCTGCCATCTACGGGAGCTTTGGTGCTCCGCCTGCCTGCGGTTGCCGGCCGCTTCTATCCTTCCGATCCAGCGGAACTGATCGCGATCATCGATCGCTTCACAAAAACAGAATTCGCCGCAGCAAAGATTGCGGTAAAGGCTTGTCTGGTGCCGCACGCGGGCTACGTGTATTCGGGGTCCGTAGCCGGTGCGGTGCTCTCTGGCATCGCTTTGCCGCGGAAAGTCTTGATTTTGGGTGTGCGGCATTTTCCGCGCGGAGAGTCGGCGGCGATTCTTTCGAACGGTGCCTGGCGGACGCCCTTGGGCGATGCACCGATCGACGAGCCGTTGGCGCGCGCATTGCTCGCGGCGTGTCCGTTGCTACAGGAAGATTCCGTGGCGCACAGTCAGGAGCATTCGCTGGAGGTGCAGCTTCCCTTCTTGCAGGTGCTCGCGCCGCATTTTACGTTTGTGCCGGTAGCGTTGGGGACGGTGCGATTCGAGGATTTGTTGAGTGTAGGCGAAGCGGTCGGTCGGGTGCTGGCGGAGTCCAAGGAGGAAATACTCTTGCTGACGACCTCCGACTTGAATCATTACGAGGATGATGCCACGACGCGGGTGAAAGACCGAAAAGCCATCGAACGATTGTTGGCGTTGGATGCGCGGGGACTCTATGACACCTGCAGGAACGAGAAAATTTCAATGTGCGGGTTGGGGCCTGCGGTAGCGATGATTACCGCCCTGCGGAAGCTTGGCTCAAGCCATGCGGAATTGGTTCAATATGCGACTTCGGCGGATATGTCGGGGGACACAAGCAGCGTAGTGGGCTACGCGGGAATGATTTTCCGATAGGTCGGCGAAATTCTCGACGCGCAGCGTTTCGGTCAGTCCCGGCAAGCAGGGGCTCCGCACCTGCGCGGTGCCCCTAAACCCGAGCGTGCCAGACGAAGTTTAGTGCGGACGTCCCCCAGACGAACTGCTGCCGGAACTCGAAGCCGCCGCGCCGGAGTGCGTTGCGGACGTCGAAGCCCCAGAGGACGATGCGGAGCGCGAAGATGGCGCGAAGACACTGCTGCCGCCCCATCCTCCGTGCCCGGCTTCTGCGGAGCGAGGTGCTGGAGGCGGCACCATCGCACGAGCAGCAGGCACCGGCGTACGCGTCGGAGCGGTCGCATTGGAAGCGCGTGTGTTCGGAACAACGGTTTCGCCGGTAACACGCATGGCCGCCGTGCCAGCAGGCACCGCCGCGGTTCCCGTCTTTCCACTGGTTTCCGTCGTGACGGCGTCGTTCCGCGCCCGAGCCGGTGCGGAGTTCGTGTTCACAAAGCGATGCTCGCGTGCATCGTAGGCGATGGACGAATCGCGATCCATGGTAATGACGTGGGCACCGAGGTTGCCGCCAACAACAGCTCTGGACACACGTTCCGGCGCAGCCGCAGCCACGAGATTGGTGCTGACCGCGTTGCTTGGAGCAGTCTTTAGAACTTTCCACTCCTGGTTCGCCGCAACCGGAGTGAGCCTCGAAATCGTGCCCCCGCTCACCGGAAATACTCCCTTAGAGAGATTGATCGGCGTTTTCCCGCGCACGTCCAGGGGATGCACCGGCACGATGCCGATCGGGCCTGCCTTGGAATGCAGCCAGGTACCGGTTACAGGCAACCACGGCGAATTGCCGTACAGGTAGCGCCCCGGTGTCCACAGCCAGCCATAGATTGGATCGCAAATCCAGCCGCCGTAGTGATAGGGCAGCCAGCCCCATGGTTGGTTGCCGATAAAGGCCGACCCTCCGATAGAGGCATCCGTGATCCAGAAACCGCTGTCGAACGGCGACCAGCCCGCTCCAACTCCGTAGGGGCGCCAGCAATTGCCGTAGCCCGCGCAGGGATACCATCCGCCATATGTGTACAGGCTGGCCAAGCCCGAGGTGTAGCCTCCGGAGGTGACGTATTGCTGTGCAGCGTTGTTGCCAACTTGCACGGAGTCGATGCGGCCGGAAACCCAGCGGTCAAAGTCGTCATTGTCCGTCGCTTGCCCGATGCTGACCGACGCGGAATCCGCGGCGCGCACAGAGAGCGACTGGCCCTTCGCGAGGTCCTCGGTTTGATTTTTGCGGAGAACGGACACGTGCCCTTTGAGCACGTTCACCACGCTGCCGTCGTCGAAATTGTCGAGCCGGAAACTGGCGCGCCCGTCGGCCTCCACGCTGAAGTCTCCGCCAGTAACGCTGAAATAATCTCCATTCGCGGGATTCACATAGAAGGACGCAGTGCCTTGGCGCAGGATCAGGCGGGTGGTCTTGGCGCCGTCCTCCAGCGAGAGATCGTAAAATTCCAGAACACTGTTGTCTGAGAGAAAAGCCATCGAGCCGTTTTCAAATTCGACTTCGGCGCGGCCTTTATCCGTAGCCAGAACGTATCCTTGGCGAATCGGGAGGTTGAGCTCCGCGTTTTCCCAGGTGGCAGTTTGGCTGGCCAAGGGATCGCCTTTGACGTCGCGCGCGAACCGCACGTCGCCTTGAACCAGACTCAGGCGAATGATGCGGACATGACTGGAATCGGCGAAAGAAGGAAGCGCAGTCACAAAAAAAAGCAAACAGAACAGCCCCAGCGAAGCTGAGTGAAGCAATTTCCGAGACGACATGGTCACCCCCTAGCGGGGACGTGCTATCGATGAGACGGATTAGACACAAACCCAGTTACAAACCCCAGTTACAAACCTCTGTGCCGTGCATCATACTCTCCATACTCATGGCTAGCGTGCTCCGCGTCAAGGGGCACGGCGTCATGGGGGTGGCACAGGTGGGGTGGCAGGATTGATGGAACCCAGCGGAAACTTTCATGGCTGGTTTGCTTGACAGGCAGAAAGTGAAACGCTAGTTTCACAATCGGGGGAAGTGTTGGTTTATATCCACATGGAGTCCCGGTCGCTCTTCATTGTGTTCGTGAGCACATGGCGTGATTCACGAACTTTCGCGGGTTGTCCTTGTACTGAATACTAATTGCGACCGCCAAACGGTCCACGATCTGAGGGGGATTATGCGAAGTATTCATAAACTACTTTTGGCCGCGGTGTTTCTGGCATTCGTCCTGACCGCCACTCGTTCCTTTGGGCAAGGAGGGGCGACCGGCGCCATCAGCGGGTTGGTGTTGGACACCAGCGGCGCGGCCATTGAGGGCGCGGAAGTACAAATCATCGATACGCGTACCGAAGCACTGGCGCGGCGCGGGTCCACCAACGCCGACGGGGCCTTTACCATCCCGCTGCTTCCTCCCGGCACCTATTCCGTCGTGGTGAACAAATCGGGCTTTGCCGAGGCCAAGAGCGAGAGCATCGAGGTGCATGTCACCGAGACGGTGCGCGTGACCATTCCGCTAAAACCGGGATCGGTAACCGAGAAAGTCGAGATCTCCGCGCAAGTCACCAGCGTCGAGACCTCCAACGCCACCACCGGCCAATCCATCGGCACCGAAACGGTCCGCGAACTGCCCCTGGCTACGCAAAACTACCAGCAATTATTGACCCTTTCGACCGGCGCTCAGAGCGACCTCAACGCCGCCGCCCAGTTAGGGCGCGGCTCCGTAAAGCTATTCGTCAACGGCCAGCGCGAGGACAACAACAATTACCTGATCGAAGGTATCAGCGCTACGGACTACAACGTGGCCCAGGCCACCTACGTGCCCCTCCCGAATCCCGACGTGATCCAGGAATTTAAGGTGCAGACCTCGCTGTATGATGCCAGCCAGGGACGCAACGGCGGCGGCAACATCAACGCCATTCTGAAGTCCGGAACACGAACCTATCATGGCGACGTGTACGAGTTTTTCCGCAACGACGTGCTGAACGCCAACGATTTCTTCCTCAACAGCCAGGGCTTGGCGCGTCCCGCGGTCAAACAGAATATTTTTGGCGGCAGCGTGGGCGGGCCCGTCGTGAAGGAAAAGCTCGGATATTTCTTCGCCAACTATCAGGGCACGCGCCAGGTCAGCGGCCTTTCTCCAGGCACTTTCATCAGCACCACCATTCCGTCGCTTCCCACGGACCGTTCAGAGGCCTCGATTTCCCAGGCGTTTTTCGGCAACACCACCACACCCATCGATCCTGTGGTGCTCAAGCTGCTCCAATTCCAGAGCAGCCAGTTCGGTGGCACTACCAACGGTCTCCTGATTCCCAGCAGCAACCCCGCTACCGGCGCCTTTGCCATCAGCCGTCAAGGCACCTATAACGACGATCAGTTCACCACCAACTGGGACCGCGAATTCCGGGGCGGCCAGGACAAATTCTCCGTCCGCTTTTTCTTCTCCAATTCCGAAAGCTTTCTTCCCTTCGGCGCCGGGGACCTCCAGGAATCGCTGGGCAGCACCCTCGCCAGCAGCGTCAGTTCTTCTTCGTTGAACTTCCCCTTCGACACTCCGGTCAAATCGCGGTTCTTGAATATTACTGAGACTCATTTGTTCTCCCCGACCCTCGTTAATGAGTTTCGCTTTGGCTTCGTGCACATCAACGACGTGCTGAGCAACGTGCCGCCCGTGACCACTTCCGACCTGGGAATCGACCGCCCCACCAACAGCGTCACCAACTCCATCTATAAGTTCATCTTCGAGAGCTCCGGTTTTGAAATTGGGCCTGCTCCTTTCGGCAACCAGTCGCAAGACCAGAACAACATCAACTTCGTCGACACCGTTAGCTGGGTAAAGGGTCACCATGTCTTCCGCTTCGGCGGCGAGGCCACGCGCGTGAATCTGAACAAGGATTTTCCCCAGGTTTTTAACGGCGAGCTCTTTTTCACCAACACCCCGGACGGCCATACCGATTTCCAAAACTTTCTGTTGGGAACCCCGGAATTCAGTTTCGGAGGTGGCGGCCTTTCCAATCACGAATATCGCTCCAACAACTTCGCGGTCTTCGCCCAGGACGATTGGAAGATCCGCCACGACTTGACTCTGAATCTTGGACTGCGCACCGAAGTCTTCGGGGCCTTCCACGACGACCTCTGCCACATCGGAAACCTCGACCCGGCGCTGGCGAATGCCGGCGAATTCCCATTCCTCTATCCCTCTTGCGTGAACAAACTGAACCTGACGGGACTAACCGGCGACGCCAACAGCACAACGTTCAACAACAACTATTCCACCACCCTCGGACCGCGCATCGGCCTCGCCTACGATGTCCGCGGTCATCACACCACGACGGTTCGCGCCGGCTATGGCATCTACTACGTGCGTGAAGATGTTGGTGCCACCGACCAATTGTCGTTCGAGACCCCGTTTCTTCCGGTCGCCTTTGGTGGAGGTTCCCCTGGCTGCCTGGGCACCTACTTTTCGGCCACTCCGTTACCTGGCTGCCCTAACCCCAATCCCAACGCCTTGCCTCAGGCCGGCACATTGGACCCGAACTTTGTTCCCTGCTTGAACGTTTTCCAGGGATTCCCCGGTGGCGATACTACCCAGGCGGCGAATTACGGGACCGCTACCGGAAATGGCTGCCCGGGTCCCCTTCAGACCCTGGGAATTTTCGGACTTGCCGAGCCGCGCCACTTCGTCGTGCCCAGTACCCAGCAATGGAATCTCTCTGTGCAGCGCGCCCTGGGCAAACAATGGGTTCTGGAGGTCGCTTACGTCGGCACTCATTCGGTACACCTGCGCGAAACTCGCGACGCACTGCAGTCCCAAAACGCCACACCCACGAATCCGGTTGTGGTCGGCGGCGAGTCCATCACCACCAACACCTTGAACAACGCCATCGCTCGTTCGCGCGCCCAGGGCATCAACGGCTACAGCGGCTTTCAGTTGTTCGCCAACGATGCCTACTCCCACTACCATTCACTGCAAACCACTCTGTCGCGTCGCTGGGGCGCCGGCTATTTCCAGGCGGCCTACACATTCGCGCGTTCCACCGACGCCACTTCCACTGGCAACACCGCGTTCAACACGGCGTTCAACGACGAGTCCACGCTGAACGATTCGCGCGGGCTTTCCGACTTCGACCGCACGCACCGGCTGGCCGTCAGCTATCGCTACGATTTGCCGTTTTTCTCTCGTTCTGAGGGCTTGACGCGCAAGTTGCTGGGAGGCTGGGCCATTAGCGGGATCACCATCGTTCAGTCTGGCGCTCCCTTCTCGGTCCTCGATTCCGGCGCCGGCACTGCATTCCTGGGTTCCGGATCCGCACCGGGTGTGCTCACAGCGAGCCTCGCGCCTGGCGAGACGATTTCGAGCGGCCTCAGCAGTGGCGGCATTGGCACCCGCATTAACGGGTACCTGAACCCAGCCGCTTTCACCCCGGCGCCCCAGCTCTATCCCACCCAGTGCCTCACCGACTCCAATTTCTGCACCACCGGCTTCGGTAATTTGGGGCGCAAACACCTACCGCGGGCCGGGCCAGCAGAACTGGGACTTCTCGCTGATCCCGAGGAGAATCGCAAGGAGGGATTTCACCGAGCCAGGCAGAGCCTGCGCTTCACCACCGACTTCTTCAACGTCTGGAACCATGTGAATTTCGCCAATCCTGCCGTCACCGACGTCGAAAGCATCAGCT
>CAWENU010000013.1:0-237555 GCA_963810355.1 uncultured Acidobacteriota bacterium | reverse complement strand
GTCCGCTTCGATGTAGCCGAGCAGTTCGAGGGTGATGAGGAGGCGGCGCACGGCGGCGCGAGAGAGCGCGGTGCTGCGGGAGATTTCGGCAATGCTGAGGCCGTCAGGGTGGCCTTTAAGCAGGCGATTACCTTAAGGCCCCGGGCCAGGGAGAGCACGAAGTCGGGATTGCCTTCGTGGACACCGAGTTCGCTACCCCAGCGGGTGCGGTAGGGGAGGAGCGTTTGCGGTGGTGTGACACTTGCTTCGATGGCGATTTGCGTTGTGGACATAGTGCGCTCGCTTGAAGTGATTTGTTCTCGAGGCGAGCATACCGCGGAGAGAGCACAATCTAGCTTGAAACTTTTCGATGGGACGGATGGGGAAAAGTGAGATGGGCAGACGCGACGCTTCGGAGCTTCCGGTTTCGGTTCGCTGGGCGGAGGTTGCCTCTGAGGATGGCTCGCGATCGGATACCAGGCTGCGGAAAAATGCAACAAAAGGAAGAAAAGCTTCCTTCAGGGGCTGAGCCCGTTGAGAGCACGTAGTTTACGTCGGCGCTGAAGCACCGACCTCCCGAAGAAAGAGACTCTGTCCGCAGCCTGTTACGCAGGGGGCAGAGCTTCGAACTCAGGGTGAACAAGCTCCTACGGATTCGGGAGGACTCTTACGGTACGCAGAATCTTTCTTACGAGATTAGGATTGGTAATCGCGGAGCCGATGAGAGCGCCTAGCGTATTGGTGATGATGTCGGTCATGCCGGAGGTTCTGCGGGGGATGAAGGCTTGCAGGACTTCGATGGCAAGGCTGAGCGAACCACCCATCAGGGTGGCATAGAGGACGGCCCTGGAGCGCGGATGCGTGAAAGAAAAATAGACGCAGAGAATAGCGCCCAGTGGGATGAAGCCAGCAACGTTCTCGAGAACATCGTAGAGATAATGACGAGATGGGTCGAATTCTTCGAACGCAGATCGGAGTATGGCTTTGTGGGGGACATCGAAGCTGGCGGGGATTTCGAGCGTGGGACCAGGGGAAACGGCGCTGTGAACTTCGCGGCCGGAGCGCTCGTTGAAAGCATAGCGCGCAATGGCCGCGCCGGTTTCCGGGGGATTGGGCGGATCATGACTGAGTGGATCGTGCGCAGTCCAGGCAGCGTAGTGGCTTAAGACTTCAGCGGGCGCGAGTTGTTTCGCATAGATAGCCAGGCCATGGATTTCACCCATCCATTGCCTGTGCTCCACCGGGGTCGTTCCCAGGATGAGCTGGCCGGCGAGTTCGTCAGGGGAGATCGTAAATCGGTTGGACGACTGGGCGGGCGTGGCATTGAGATAGAGGACCGTGCCGTTGGGACCGGAAGTAATGGTCACGAGCACGAGTTTTCCAATCTGGAGCGCGTGGCGAGCGCCGATCAAGGTTTGCCTGATCTGTCCCTGGGCATCTTTGGAATCGTGGGTGACCATAAGGAGGTCCCGCCACTGAAGGATGAGCAGGTGTGTTGAAACCCGGGGGAGATAGAAACTAAGAATGACGTCGGACCGTTCGAAGTTTGCTGGACGGAGGAGTAGTTCGATGCTACAGGATTGTCCGCCAGGCGTTTCTTGTGGCGGATCCAGCGGCGTTTTGCTGACGACGACACCTTCGCGGCCGAAGCGGAGGCCGTCGGAATCCGCCAGCCAGGTGACCTGGTTTGCCGGCCAAGGGTTGAAGGGCCACAGTGTGGCACACAGAAGAGCGAAGATAGCGATGACGCACAGGATCCCAATGCGTTTTTTCTCTGGAAGTGCTGACAATTTGTCGTTCACAAAGAGCCTAAGAGATTAAGACCAGGCTGGTTCGCGCGAACACCTGATTCGCAAGCTGGTGCGAAGGTCAGAGCAAGATGCGTGATCGTGAGTAAGAGGAGGCGGCGGCGCGACCTGTTCGCGCGGGCCACGATCCTGTACCTGCGTGGTTTGCTACAGTTTTTCGAAGAAGTGCGCGACCTTTTTGCCGGCGTCTTCGGTGTAGTAGACCGTTACTTTGGCGCCCTTTTCTGTGCCCTTGCCGATATCCTCGGCGGCCGCCGCAGTGTCGCGGCCAACAACGGCGAAGGTATGCTCGGTGCCGTCCGCGGCTTTGACGACTACGACTTTGCCGCCTTTGCCCACGCGGGTCACGGTGCCGTCGACAGCTTTGAGGCCATCCTTGCCGACATGGTCGACTTCCACCCCGGTTTTCTCGGTGCCCTTCACCGTGTAGTGTGCGACAACTTCGGAGCCTTCTTTGACACCGTGGAAAGCGTCCTTCGCGCCAGCTCCGCCGGCATCGAAGCCATGGACCGTGGTTTTGTCTACAAAATGAATGGTGTGCTCGGTGCCATCTTTAGTTTTCACCACCATGGTCTTGGTACCGGAGTCGAGCTTGGTGACGGTGCCATGGACGGCGCTAACGACGTCGTCGGCTGCGCGGAGTGGAAGGATCAGCAGAGTGGAAAGGATCAGAAACCGAAGTACACGGCTGGGCATGGGATTCTCCTCGAGGGGGTTTGGAAATCACGGGAAACGAGCATGGAGATTATCCCAGGCGAGTCCGGAAATACAGAGGAAAGAGTACATGGAAGGATAGAAATAGGACGGTTAACGTTGTGAGATTCCAAGACCGTGAGATTTCCAAGACGCTAGCTGAGGAACGCGAGGGCCTTGGACGCGAGGCGGTCGAAGGCGGTGACGGCCATCTCCAGATGCTCTTCGCGGGTGTCTTCGATTTTGTTGTGGCTGATGCCGCCGCAGCGGATTGGACGAACATCATTACGGTCGGGATGCCGGCGCGGGAGACTTCGGCGGCGTCGTGCAGCGGGCCGGAAGGCAGGCGGTGCGTGGTGCCGCGCAACTTCGCGGATGGCTTGGTCGCAAAGATCGAGCAGCGCGGGATGCAAAGGCGATAGGCTCGATGTTCCAGATGCGCGACCATTCGACCGTGCAGCGTTCTTCGCTGGCGAAACGCTCGCTGGCTTCGCTGAGCTTCGCGGTACATGGTGGCGAGGACCTCCGGCATCGAGGTCGCGCTGATCGAGCGTGACTTCGCAGCGGCCGACGACCGCGGTGACGATGCCCGGGAAGGTTTTCACGCTGCCCATGGTGCAAACGGCGTCGGGATGCTTGCCGGCGATGGCGCGGATTTCCAGGGCCAATTTCGCGGCGGCGGCCAGCGCGTCGCGGCGTGCGTTCATGGGGGTCGAACCGGAATGCGCTTCCTGACCATGGAAGGTGATGGCGTGGCGTTCGACACCCTTTGTGCCGAGGACCGACGCCGAGCGGCAGGCCCATGCGCTCGAGCACGGGGCCTTGCTCGATGTGCAGTTCGAGATAGGCGGCGGCGTTTTTTTGCTCGCGCGTGGCTTCGGGAAAGCGATCGATTTCCACGCCGCAGCGGCGCAGGGCGTCTTCCAGACGTACGCCATCGCGATCGGTGCGTGCGCGGTCGGCGGCGATGCTGGCGGTGCCTGCGAAGGCTGAAGAGCCCAGGAGGCTGCGGCCGAAGCGGGCGCCTTCTTCGTCGGCCCAATCGACCAGACGGATGGTGACCGGCGGGCGGCCGTCGAATTCAGCGGAGATGCGGCGCAGGATTTCGAGGCCGGCGAGAACGTTCAGAGCAGCCGTCCAGCCAGCCGCCGTTGGGGACGGAATCGAGATGGCCGCCGATGAGCAGGGATTTTTCGGATTCGCCGGGCAGGGTGACCCAGTTGTTGCCGGCGGCGATCGTAGTGATGCTCGACCGGGAGGCCGCTTAGTTTTTGAGCGAACCACTCGCGGGCTTTCAGCCAGGTGTCGGTCCAGGCTACGCGCTGGGCGCCGTTTGCGTCGGCGGTGAGGGCGCGGAGTTCTTTTAGCTCGGCGACGGTGCGTTTGGGATCTAGGGTCATACTTCGTCTCGCGACGGAGTGCTAGGGTAACAAATGGAGCAGGCTCGTCAATTGGGGACTGATTTTGGTGGGCGGAGTGGACGGATCGGTTGTCTAGTTGTCTTGCAAAAAGGCGCCCGCTTCGGAAAGCGGCCGCTACAACTTCATTTATTGGGGGCGCTTGCGTGGCTCGTCGGCGGGCGACGACGCGGGTTGTTTCACTAGTGGCGATTCGCCGAACCATTCGGCGCGTTGAAGTTCGATGGGGACGTTGCCGTTGCGCCACACGAAATCGTTGAAGGCGCGGATGTCGAATTTTTCTCCGGCGCGGAGGCGGGCGTCGGCGAGGAATTTGGTGATTTGGATTTTGCCGGTCAGGTAAGAGATGCCTTGGCCAGGCTGGGTGGCGAACGCGGCGCCCTCGCTCTGGGCGGTTTTCGGGCTCATCGGCACTGTCTTTGCGAGATATGCAGCGGCTTCTTCGTTGTTGAGTTGGCCGAGGGCGAGTTTGACGTCCACTTCGACGCGGAGAGCGCGGAGACGGGCAAAGTTATAGATGATTTCGCGTGTGTGCGGAGAATCCTCAAACAAACCGGCGAGGAGCATCATCTCTTCGGCGTAGAAGCCGAGGCCTTCGTTGGCGCCGGAGTCGTAATAGTGGCGGCGCATCACATCGGGATTGTGCCAGGAGAGCCAGAGCTGCATATAGTGGCCGGGCACACCTTCGTGAACGATGATGGGACGCGGATCGCGCTGGCTGGCGTCTTCGAAGTATCCGGGGTTAGCGGAAGGCTTTGGCGTCCAGCGGGTGCCTTCTTGCATTAGCCGCGACGGGCCGGTGAAATCGTCGAGTTCGGAAAATTCGCCGACGCCGGCGAGATAGGAGGGCATCGCGCGAACCGTGTAGTGAGGAAAGTCTTGCGGCACCGTCAGGATTTCCTGGCGAGCGAGGAAGCGGCGAATCGCGCTTTCCATGTCGTTGGTTCGCTGCAGCTGTTCGTCGAGGGTGTCGAACGGTTCCAGGGCGCGAACTTCAATATCTCGCTGGTGTTCGATCTGTTCGGCGGCGGCGGAGCGCGCCCATTCCAAGCGGCTCATGTCGAGCAATTGTTCCGGGGTGAAAGGATACAGGGCGACATTTTTGAGGAAGAAGACGTAGGCATCACGGCCAACAGGCGTGTGCGGGGGCATGGTGGGAAGGCGCTGTTGCAACGAGTCGCGGAAAGACTCGAGGGAGGAGGCGGCGCGCTCGACAGCGGGTGAGAGTTCCTGCACGTCGTTTCCGGTTAGCAGCGGACCCACATCGTGAGCGATCAGCCACAACTGCGAACGAATATCCGCGAGAGAAGCGATGGCGAGCTTCGCGAAGGGCGCGGCCGGATGTTGCAGATTGGCTTTGGCGTCTTCCACGATCGAGGGGATATTTTGTACGCGGGTGATCAGATCGCTGGTGCGGGTCTTATCAAACGGCGGCGGGGGAAGGATCGCTTCGACGACGGGGGTCATGGCTTGGTCGACGTAAAAGGTGGGGTCGTCCTGCCAGCGGCGATTCAGGTCGAGTTCCCAATGGACGCGAGCGAGAGCGGAACCCATCAGGCGATAGTCCACTTGTTGCGGGACGCGCCACTTGGAAGCATCTAGCCTTTTCCAGCGAGCTTCGAAGGCCGAGAGATCGGTGCGTTGATGAGCGATAGACTCCGCGGACCAGGATTGCTTGAGTCCCGCGGGATGTTCGATGCGCGGGATGTCGTCGGCATTGAAGGGTTGCCATTGGGCGCGCCAGGTCCAGAAATCTGTGGATAGTTTGTCGAGAGAATCCTGGGCGCGGGCGGAGAGCGGAAGGCAGAGAAGGGCCAAGAGAAGGAGGGTTGGTTTCATGGATGCGCGATATTGCTGGACAAAGCGAGAGAAGTCAATGTGAAGGCAGGCCCCCCGCGAGAAGTTGCGTCGAGGGGCGCGAAAACCCGCACCCTCAAAAAAGCAAGGGTGCGGCACCCGCGGAAACCTCAAATCGCGGTGGGCACTACCGGCCTTTGTGAACGCTGGTTCCTGTAGCAAGCACCTCGTCGGGGCGCGCGAAAACCCGCACCCTTAAAAACCAAGGGTGCGGCACCCGGGGAAACCTCAAGATCGCGAGCGCAATACCGGCCTGCTGGGCGAATCCGCTTACGTATTCGGACACTTGTATTCCTTGGGGCGCAGGAGTAGCGTCGGGCTTGTCCGGCTGCCCGCCCAGGTTTGGCGGGAGAGATCGCCATTTCTTAATGGCACAGTTAGAAAAGGAGTGCAAATTATGGCAACGGCAGTCACGGCCCCATCGATTGATTCGAATGTGTCGAGCTTTGTGGCTCGAAAGCAAAAATTACTGATTAATGGCAAATGGGTGGAAGCCGCTTCGGGAAAAACCTTTGCGAGCTACAACCCGGCCACCGGCGAAGTGCTGGCGCACGTCGCGGAGGGCGATCGAGAAGACATCGACCGCGCGGTGAAGGCGGCGCGGGCCGCGTTTGAAACCGGGCCGTGGTCGAAGATTTCGCCGGCCGCGCGCGGCAAGATGATGTGGAAACTTGCGGACTTGATCGAGAAGCATCTAGAGGAATTCGCGCAAATCGAATCGCTGGACAACGGTAAGCCACTCAGCATCGCGCGCGTGGCCGATGTGCCGCTGACGATTGAGCACATGCGCTACTACGCCGGTTGGGCGACCAAGATTGAAGGAAACACCATTCCGCTGACGCTGGCGCCGCCGTCGAAGTATCTGGCGTACACGGTGCGCGAGCCGGTCGGCGTGGTCGGGCAAATCATTCCGTGGAATTTTCCGTTGCTGATGGCGGCATGGAAACTCGGGCCGGCGCTGGCGGCCGGATGTACCGTTGTGCTGAAGCCCGCGGAGCAGACCCCGCTTTCGGCGCTGCGGCTAGGTGAATTGCTGCAGGAAGCAGGATTCCCGGACGGCGTGGTGAACATTGTTCCGGGCTACGGCGAGACCGCCGGAGCGGCGCTGGCTTCCCATCCGGACGTCGATAAGGTGGCGTTCACGGGATCGACCGAAGTCGGCAAGCTGATCATTCATGCCGCGGCCGGCAATCTGAAAAAGGTGTCGCTGGAGCTTGGCGGAAAATCGCCGAATGTGATCCTGGAAGATGCTGATTTGGAGGCAGCCATTCCCGGGGCTGCCAGCGCGATCTTCTTTAATCATGGGCAGTGCTGCTGCGCGGGTTCGCGGCTTTATGTCGAAAAGAAAATCTTCGACAAGGTGGTGGACGGAATGGCCCACAGCGCCGAGAAAATCCGCCTACGGCCAGGATTCGACCCCGAGTGTGATATGGGGCCGCTGGTTTCCGAAGAGCAGTTGAATCGCGTCTGCGGGTACCTAGAATCGGGGAAAAAAGAGGGCGCTAAGGCGGTCACCGGTGGCGAACGGCAAGGTGAGATAGGCTATTTCGTCAAACCCACGGTGCTCGTCGATACCACGGAGAACATGAAGGTGGTGCAGGAGGAGATCTTCGGGCCGGTGGTGACCGCGATTCCGTTCAGCGATCCGAACGAGATCGTGCAGAAGGCGAATGAAACGGTGTATGGGCTGGCGGCGGGGATTTGGACGCGCGACATCAAGAAAGCGCACAAGCTGGCGTCCAAGTTGCGCGCCGGGACCGTGTGGATTAATTGCTACAACGTGTTCGATGCGGCGCTGCCTTTCGGCGGATACAAGCAGTCCGGCTGGGGCCGCGAGATGGGCCACGAGGTACTGCACAACTACACCGAAGTGAAATCGGTCTGCGCGGCGCTCTAGGAACGGTCCTGCATCTGAAATGGTGGAATAAAAAGGGGGCTGAGATGAAAACGTCTCAGCCCTTCATTAATAGACCTTCACCAATAAAGGTCGCTTACCGCACTCAGCGTACCCGGTGTCTTCCTCCTCTGTGAACCTCCGTGCGCTCAGCGTCTCTGCGCTATCCTCTCTTCTTTCTTTTCGAATCGCGCTAAAGTCTCCCTGCTGGAATGCCGGGAACAGAGACAACGATGAAAATATTTGTTACGCAGTCCGTTGCCGTGAAAACGGTTACCAGCAGACTCGCCAAGGCGCTAGCGTTATTCGCACTTCTTTGTCCCGTCGCGCGCACGCAAGAAGCAACGGAAAACGTGACGATTCGCGTGCACGCGGATCAATCGGACGGAGCCATGCGGCCGATTTGGAATTACTGGGGCTACGACGAGCCCAATTACACGTATGCGGCGAATGGCAAGAAACTCCTGGGGGAGTTAGCCGCGCTTAGTCCCGCGCCAGTGTATGTGCGGGTACACAATCTTTTGACCACGGGTGATGGTTCCGCGTCACTCAAGTGGGGATCGACGAACGCTTACACCGAAGATGCCGCCGGCAACCCCGTCTATAGCTGGGTAATTGTGGATCGCATTTTCGATGCGTTTCAGCAGGCCAGCGTAAAACCGCTAGTGGAAATTGGCTTCATGCCCGAAGCGCTGTCGACCCATTCTCAACCTTACCGGCACACATTTCCAAACGGCACAATCTTCACCGGTTGGGCTTATCCGCCGAAGGACTACAAGAAATGGTCGGAGTTGGTGTTTCAGTTCGTGCACCACTTGTGCGAGCGGTACGGCGACGCTGAGGTGAAAACATGGATGTGGGAGGTATGGAACGAGCCGGACATCGACTATTGGAAAGGGACGCCGGAGGAGTTTCTCAAGCTCTATGATTATACGGCGGAGGCGGTGTTGCGCGCGCTTCCTGGGGCAAGCATCGGAGGCCCCGATTCCACCGGTCCCGCCTCAGCCAAATCTGTGGCATTCCTGCGCTTGTTCCTGGAACACTGCGCGCACCAGCGGAATTATGCGAACGGAAAAATTGGTGCGCAGTTGGATTTCATCAGCTTTCATCCCAAGGGCTCGCCAAAGTGGATGGGGGATCATGTCCAGATGGGAATTGCGCAACAACTTAAGGCCGTTGAGCAGGGCTTCGAGACCGTAGCTTCGTTTCCAGAATGGGCCCGGACGCCCATCGTGCTGGGAGAATCCGATCCGGAGGGATGCGCCGCGTGTTCCGCGAAAAATAATCCCCAGAATTCGTATCGAAATGGAGCCCTCTATGCGTCGTACACGGCGGAGACGCTTTACAACATCGACGCGCTGGCGAACCGCGAGCACATCCATTTTCTCGGCGCCGTGAACTGGTCTTTTGAATTTGAGGATCAACCTATCTTCGCCGGATTTCGCGAGATGGCTTCCAACGGAATCGACAAGCCGGTATTGAATGTGTTTCGAATGCTCGGTTTGCTCGGCAACCAGCGAGTGAACATAACCAGCTCAGGAGCGCTGCCACCGAGCGACGTGGTTGCCGAGGGAGTGCGAGGCAAGCCGGACGTCAATGCAATCGCCACCCGGAGGGACAACGAGATCACGGTCCTGGTCTGGAACTATCACGACGATGATCTACCGGCAGCGGCGGCTCCCATCGATCTGGTGATTGAAGGTTTGCCGGCAAACGCGGCTCGCGGGTTGAGCGAGCATTTTCGAATCGATGCGAACCACAGCAATGCGTTTACGGCTTGGCAGGCGATGGGTTCACCTCAGCAGCCGTCCGCAGCGCAAGTTCAGCAATTGCAGGATGCGGGACAACTACAGCTGCTCACTTCCCCGTCATGGCTGCCGATCGAAAGGGGGCGTGTGCATCTGCAATTTGCCTTGCCTCGACCAGGGCTCTCGCTTCTGCGCATCCGGTGGTAAGCCGCACAACACTGCGAGGCTCCGAATGGTGAGCTTGACAGGGTCGGTGCGGCGACCTATAAATGCCCGGTAAACGATTACTTCGAAAATCGGCGCTGCATATCGCCCGCCACTCCCTAGGAGTTAGCTCATGAACACGACTTCCCGCCGGCAATTTCTGAGGACCGCTGCCGCCACCACCGGCGGTGCATGGATCGTACGCTCTATGCCCGCATTGGGCGCTCCACCAACCGAAGTAGCCGTCACTCCCCCGCTCGCGACTTTCGGTTATTCGCAAGTTCAATTATTGGACGGTCCGTTCCGGCGGCAGTTCGATCAAAATCACGATTTGTTTCTCAATCTTAACGAGGATGCCTTGCTCAAGCCGTTTCGCCAGCGGACTGGCGTGCCGGCTCCGGGTCCCGACATGGGCGGCTGGTACGACAACTCCGCCGATTTCAATGAGAAAGACAATTTCCACGGCTTCGTTCCGGGACACAGCTTCGGGCAGTACGTTTCGGGATTGGCCCGCGCCTACGCGATTACCGGATCACAGGCCACGCAGGCGAAAGTCAACCGTCTGGTACGCGCCTACGCGCAGACCGTCGATCCCGCCGGGACCTTTTTCGTGGACTATGACCTGCCGGCCTACACCTTCGACAAAATCTGTTGTGCGCTGATTGATGCGCACGAATTTGCCCATGACCCGGAAGCGCTCGACGTGCTGTGGCGCACCACTCAGTCCGCTATGCCGCATCTACCGGAAAAAGCTCTCAGCCGAGCCGAGCAACGCGCTCGGCCGCACAAATCGGAATCCTACACCTGGGACGAATCCTACACGCTGCCGGAAAATCTTTTCCTGGCCTACCAGCGCAGCGGAAATCCCCGCTATCGCGACCTGGCGATTCGTTTTATCGAGCACGACTACTTCGAACCGCTGGCCGACGGCCACAACATCCTTCCCGGCGAGCACGCCTACAGTCACGTGAACGCATTCAGCTCGGCCATGCAGTCTTATCTCGTGCTGGGCGACGAAACCTATCTGCGCGCCGCCACGAATGGTTTTCGCATGATCCAGGACGCAGAGTTTCGCCACCGGCGGCTGGGGCCCCAATGAAGCCTTCGTCGCGCCGGGCAGCGGCGGGCTTAACGACGAGCCTGGAAAACACTCATTCCAGTTTCGAAACACCGTGCGGGGTCTTACGCACATTTCAAGATCACGCGCTACCTCATGCGCGTTACGGGCGACTCCCGCTACGGCGACAGCATGGAGCGCGTCCTCTACAACACTATCGGCGGCGCTTGGCCGATCCATGCCGACGGCACTTCGTTCTATTATTCCGACTACGCAACGCGGCCAGGAAAGTTCATCATCACGATAATGGCCCTGCTGCTCGGGTACGTTCCCTCAGTTGGCCGCGGACTACGGCATCAGCTCCGACTATCAGAGTGCGGATGGGCTCTACGTCAATCTCTTCCTTCCCTCGCGGGTCTCGTGGATCACAAAACGGGACGCCATGCAGCTTGACGCAGACTACCGACTATCCGGGTGCGAACACGTCCCTTTTTGAGTTCAAGCTTGCCCGGCCGGAGACTTTTGCCGTGTATGTGCGTGTTCCGGAGTGGGCGGGTGCGAAAACAATCGCTCTCCGTAAACGGCAAGCGCATTTCCGATCGGAGAGCTAGCTCCGGGAAAATTCCCAGCGGTAAAGCGGACGTGGAAAGACGGCGATCGCATGGAGTTGGAACTGCACATGCCGATGCACCTGGAGCCGGTTGACCACGAAAATCCTAATACCGTGGCCCTGATGCACGGGCCCATCGCTTTGTTTGGGGTGTCGGCGCTTCCGCCTAAGCTTACGCGCGCTCAATTGCTGGCCGCGGAGCACGTATCCGGCGATTGGACGGTCAAATCCGATGGCGCGATTCTGACCCTTCGCCCGTTCTCTTCGATCATGGATGAAACGTATCGGCTTTATCAGCAGGTTCAATCCTGAGGGCTCGCAACCGACAAGACCGGAGCAGTAACCGATAATCGGGAATCCCAGTGCGACGATTCTCAAGCACTGAAGCATCCGCGCGCTGTGCGGCCATCGTGCGTGGACTTAGCCGGAAAGCGTATTCTATAGTATCAGTGATGCAAGTCCCCAGTTAGGTTCGTGCGAGTTTATGGATATCCGCGAAATTGCCAGGCGTGCCAAGGTGTCGACCGCCACGGTCTCAAGAACCATCAATCGCGTCTCCAGCGTCGACCCCCAACTCGCCAAGCGCGTCTGGAAAGTTGTCGACGAACTCGGGTACTACCCGAACACCCAGGCGCGCGCGCTGGTTTCCGGCAGAAGTAGAATCTTCGGTCTCGTCGTCTCCGAAATCACCAACCCCTTCTTTCCGGAAATCGTCCAGGCTTTTGAAGACATCGCGGTTCAACACAACTACGAAATCCTTCTGACCTCGACGGTTCACAATCCCAAGCGCATGGAAATCGCGGTGCGCCGGATGATCGAGCGCCGCGTCGATGGCGTCGCCATTCTCACTTTTGGCATGGAAGATTCGCTGGTCGAAGACCTGCGTTTCCGCAAGGTGCCTCTGGTCTTCGTGGACGTCGGTCCGCATGTCCCGGGAGTCAGCAACATTCGCGTCAACTATCAACACGGGATTCGGCAAGCGGTGCAGCATTTGGCGGCCCTGAAGCACACCCGCATTGCCTTTATTGCTGGTCCATCGACCCTTAGATCGGCCATGGCCCGGAAGGCCGCTTTTGAAGCAGCGATGCAGGAAGCTGGCCTGGAAGGTCCGCCGGAGATGATTGTCGAGGGGGACCACCGGATGGAGGGTGGCATGCGCGCTCTAGTGCAACTCGCAGGCTTGCCTCAGCGCCCAACAGCCATTCTGTGCTCCAACGATATGACCGCCGTTGGAGTAATGCGGGAAGCCTACGAGTGTGGCATCGTGATCCCGCGCGATTTGTCGCTGGTGGGGTTCGACGATATTCGCCTCTCGCAATTCACCACCCCGCCGTTGACGACCGTGCAGATGTCGCAGACCCTGCTCGCCGAATACGCATTTCAGGCCTTGCGGCGTGAAGTCGAGGGAACTTCAGCGGGACCAGCCGGAAACGAATATGAGTTGATGACGACGCTCGTGCTGCGACGATCCACGGCGCCGGCGCCATCGGATGCCATGACGTTCAAGCCTTCCAACATCGTCCTTCCCGATCGAACCGTCGAATCAGCCAAGAATGATTGATCCAGCTACCGGCGTGAAACGCGCGCGAATTATCCCAACAATCTAAAATATCATGAGGCGTACTAAGAAGAACCGTGGAATATCGCTTGTTACGTCACACCGGTTTTAGCTTCGGAGCATGGACGGATAACGGCTGAACGAATCTTGGGTAGCGGGTCAATTTCCGGTTGAGCTGGGAGCATTTATCGGGACTTCGATTGCACGTCGTCAAGACGAAGAGTAATCTTCGACGAGGAGGCCGAATCTATGCTTCTCTGCAGAGTATTCGTGGCATCGGGGCTTGTGTGCGGGTTGTTTCTTGGCCCTTCCTTTGTTGATGCGCAGGAATCAAATCCCAGTCAGATACGATCATCGCGGCCACTCGCCTTCGGAGGATTGTCATCAAACAACATGACCTCTGCGATACCGAGAATGCAGGGGGACTCGATGACTGGCTCGACAAACATCTTCCCGACCGTGTAAGGGTTGAGACCAGCTACGAGCAGAGGAAAGTGGATGAGATGAGTAAGGCTATAGAAGACTTCTGGAAAGAGCAGGGAATCAGTGTCGTCGTACGGACCACGCTAACGCCAATTCCGAAAGCACCCCGATATGCGGTCCTTAAGTTTGAAGTGTACAGGCGCGAGAAAAGCCCTCCGCCCTCAACGAATTGATTATAGTCGATCGGCGCGAATACCTGGTTAATCGGCTAGCCGGATACGTCCCATTGGTTTTGCGCAAGAGGTCTGAGCAGACTCTGGTGACGCAGCGCCAGCTGCTGGCGCGGCTGCGCGATTACGCTTCATCTCTAACAATCTTGCCGGATGCAGTCTCGCTCGGATAGTTGAAGAAGAGCTGATTGCCGTCGGGATCATCGACCACCAGGAGCCGGTAGCCCCACGAACCGTCCTTGACCGGAACGCCCTTGGCCTCGAGTTCCGCGCGCAGCGCGTCCAACGCGGCGACTTGGCGTCGCGGGCTCGACGTTCAGGGAAATGAACATCAGCCCCTTGCCAATCTTCTCCGGCCACGTGTCGGCCAGGATAAGCGCGCAGCCCTGCCGCTCGACCTGTGCGACGCGCGCTTTACCGCCCTCTTCGTAGCGCCAGGGGCTCGTGAAGCCGAGCCGGTCAACGTAAAAGCGGAGCGAGGCCTCAACGTCCGTCACGTGTAGGACGGGGCGCGCGAACCAGTCGGTCATAGGCTGTATTCCTCGAATGAAGACAACCTCTCGCGTCTGCTTCGTCCATCGATCACCCCAGTAACTTGCCGGCGAGCCAGTAATCGACACTGAACTTTCCCGGACCAGAGCAGATCAGCCAGATAAAGAAGAGCACGTACAGGACTTCCGGAAGGTAGAGGAAATCGTCGAGCCAGCTAAGAGGCGAAAGTCCTTTAGGCAAGGTGGAAAGCGCGTTGGTCAGGGTGGCGACAATCATATCGATCAATAAAGCCACGCAGGCCGGGCTCGAAAGAAACCCCACGGTCACCAAGGATCCGCAAACGAACTCGACACCCGACACGAAATAAGCCGTCTGGCGGGGAAACGGGACTTTGGCCTTAACGAGCGTTTCGTAAACAGGTTTCGTGCCGCCGGCGACAAACAATTTGTTTGCCCCGGAGATGGCGAAGAACAGCCCGATCGAAACGCGTACCAGCAGGATGGCATATTGTTCCAAATCACTGCTACCCAGCAGCGCAAACTGGACCAACCGTTTCCAATCCATCTCTTGTCCCTCCATCGGAGGATGTGCTGCAACGATACCCCGTATCGCAAGGCGACTTCGAGATTATGTGTCCATCCGTTCGACCCATTGAGCGCGCCATGCGGGAGCCACGAATGGATCCGCAAAGTACTGTGTTTCCCGCGCAACCTTGTCGCCCCTGAACTCCATGATGCTCACGGTGTAGGACGGCTTGCCGTCATATGTCAGGATGAATTCGGTGACCCAGAGATCACCGCCGCCAATGATTCGTCGGACAGTAAACCGCTTTTTGCTCGGCTGACTGGCGCGTTGGTTCTGTATGTTGCGTCGACCGCGGGTTCGCTCGCCTGACTGCGGGTATTCCAGCACCGCGTCCTCGTGATAGATGAGGTGCTCCGTTTCAAAATCGTTGGCATCGGACGCCGCCCAATGCTGATCCAGTGCCGCACGGATCTCTTGATCTCGCGCTCCAGAAGACTGCTCCTTCTTTTGTTGATCGTTCATTTTGAGCCTCCAAGGACACTACCCTTCCGAGGAAACGGTGTTCGCTGATTTCCTGGACCGGGTCACCTGTTGGATGCCCAAATCCGCAGGCAGATGACAATTTTTTTTAAATCAAGAGCTGCAACTAAGGATGATCCAAAGAGACTCCGCACACGCGCGGAGCTACGTCCCATCTGACAGGTCGTTAATCAGGCGGTCCTGGCACCCCAAGAAATGCTCTGGCGGTTGAAGAACTGTGGGTTGCAGGCTTATGTTATTTGAAAGGACGTCCGATTTCTGTTTGAATAATCCGCAACGAGTTCACGGGAGTCGTGATGAAAAGCTACAACTTCTATGGCTATTTAATTATTTTGGCTTACATGCTGGCTTGTGTGTATTTTGCCCCAGCTCATTTGGGGCCCAGGATGGGAATGTTGATTGGCGGGGCTTATTTTATCTTTTGCTGGTTTATGGGCGGGTTGTATCTGGCCGACGTTCTTCACTTGGGCATTGCTCACCGCTCGCTCGACTACAAGGAATGGTTCATGAAAGGCGTCACTATCGTGAACAACACTTTCGCGATCTATGTGGATCCCATCGCCTGGGTCAATCGGCATCGATTACATCATAAACATTCCGACCATCCCGGAGACCCCAATAAACTTTCCGAGGATGATTTTTGGCGAACTCTATATCTCTGCTTGATGCCCTATCAATGCAAAGAGAATTTGGCGGGCGACAAAATTTTGAAGTCCTGGACTTTCCGGGTGGCTGCGAACCCGGTTTTTGCGATCGTTGCACAAGCCTCTAGTTTTTATCTCTTATGGAAGCTAGTTGGAAGTCTGAAGTTCGCGCTGGCGATGTGGTTGGGAATCAGGATTTTTTCGCTATGGGTAAATATGATTCAGAACTATTGGACCCACACCCGCAAATTTGGATACCGGCGCTATCACGATGAGGAAGACAACGCCATGAATATCGGCGAGTGGCTGCCCGTAACGGCGACCTTTAGTGCATGCCTGCAAAATAATCATCACCACTATGAGGGGCTTTTGCGGCTAAGCCACGACAAATCGGAATACGACTTTGGATTTGTGACTGTTAAAGTGATGAAATATTTGCGCTTGGTGAAGGCGACGAGCACGGGCGCGCAGTTGCCCAAGGACGTGCCCTTGGACGCGCTAGGCTTTTAGGGCGTCTTTCTCTTTCCTACGAATGGTTCGATCGTTTGGCCGAGAAAGCTGGGCGAAATTTCCTGGCCGTCCAGGCCATAGAGTTCCGGCCATCGATCGGGATAGTAGTAAGTTCCGAAAATTCGATCAATCCAAGGAAAATGGATCGCGAAGTTCTTGTCGATGCCCTCTTTTTGCGACGTGTGGTGCCAATGATGGTATCGGGGCATAACCAGGAACTTTTCAAGCCATTTCGCGTTGGGACCGAAATTGCAATGAGTCCAGGTGGCGTGAAGCGTGACGAAGACCAAATACGCCAAGATGATTGATTGCGAAAATCCGAGCATGAGCGGGACGAGGATAAATCCACGGACCAGCGTGTCGTCCACAAAGTGAGAGCGTGAACCCGCTATCCAATCCAGCGCCTTGGACGAATGGTGAATAGCATGAAAACGCCACAGAAAAGGGACTTTGTGCAAAGCGAGATGAATGAAATATTCAGCAACGTCCGCAACCACAACGGCCAAACAAAATTGCAAAACCCAAGGCATTCGAGCGATTAAGGCTTGAAGAGCCGGAACACCTAAATATTTCGTGGCCTGTGTAGCGGGTAGCAACACCAGAAACGATAAAATTTGAATCGGCAGATGGGTGGACATGAAATAAACCACATCCTGGGTCCACCCCTTCCTGAATGTTCCTTGTTCTGGATACCGGGGCCAGATTCTTTCGAGTGGCACGTAGATGAGGGCCATCAACAACAAATCAAGCAAAAACCAATCCGTACCGATGGTTATGCCATTGAGTTGGTTCCCATTAATTTGTACGCTGGAGCCGCCCCAAGCGGTTGCAGCGACGGCGAGCAGCATTCCCGTCAACGCCAGCGTCTTTTTCTTGCGCAGCAGCGAAGAGATCACTCCAAACGCAACGGCCGCCAGGATGAGGAATTGGATCAAGAGGCGGATCGCGTGTAGGGAGTAGAACGGACGGAATTCGGCGGAAGTCAGGAACTGGGGATAATGCAGGCATAGAACGCCGCCGAGTGCGAGAAATCCAAAAAAGGCCGCCAATATCCCACTCCACCAGCCTGTTCCGAAACCGGTGGACTCGGCATCACCAAAGAATTCGTTGATTTTTTGCTCGAGCACGACCTCAACCTGTCAGTGGTGAAGGCCTTCGACCTCACGCACCGCGGATGCTTCTTGACGTGATGGATTCCACTGACGATTCTATACCGCGAATCGCAGCTCGTGCACGGCTGGTGCCCTAAAAGTCGTGGTCGGTAACTGCCCACTACCGAATCTTGTCAGTGTTCTGAGTCTGCGCTGATAAGCGCGGGCTCCAGCCGCGGCGACAGTATCTGCATGACGGCGACCGCCAGCAAGTACGCTGACGCCGCCATAAAGAAGGGGATCATGTAGCTTCCGCTCCACTGCAACGCGTAGCCTACGATCTTGGCGATCAGCATCCCGCCGATCGCCCCGGCCATGCCGCCGATTCCCACCACCGAGCCGACCGCACGCGATGGAAACATGTCGGAGACTAACGTGTACAGGTTCGCGGAAAATCCCTGGTGCGCGGCCGCCGCGCAGCCCCACCAGCAAAACTGCTCCCCACGTGCTCTCGACGCGATAGGCAAAGGCAATGGGGATGACCGCCACCGCGCAGATTAACAGCGCTGTCTTTCGAGCAAAATTAACGCTTCGGCCGTGGTGAATCAGCCACGACGAGAGCCAGCCGCCGGCCACGCTGCCCACGTCGGCGATCACATAGATCACCATAATGGGCGCGCCGATCTGCATCAGTTTCAAACCGTGCTGGCGCTGCAGAAAATCGGGCACCCAAAAGAGGTAAAACCACCAGATCGGATCGGTCATGAACTTGCCCATCATGAACGCCCAGGTCTGCCGGTAAGAAAGCAGACGAATCCATGTTATTTTCCCGGGCTGCTCCGCGGGATCGCTGCGAATGTAATCCAACTCCGCTTTCGAAAGCCGCGGATGCTCTTCCGGTTTGCGATAAAGCCACAGCCAGAACAATAACCATACGAATCCGAGGGCGCCGGTCAATATAAATGCCCAGCGCCAACCCCAATGCACGGTAACCCACGGCACAACAAACGGCGTCACGATGGCGCCTACGTTGGTGCCGGCATTGAAAATGCCGGTGGCCAGCGCGCGTTCTTTCTTCGGGAACCATTCGGCCACGGTCTTGATGCTGGCCGGGAAAATGCCAGCTTCGCCGAAACCTAGCGACGCGCGCGCGATCGCAAAGCCCGCGAGCGAACCAGCAAAGGCGTGCGCCATCGATGCCAAACTCCAGAAGACCATCGCCAGCGCATAGCCCAGGCGAGTACCCAGGCGATCGATCAATCGTCCCACGACCACCATGCCAACCGCGTAGGCACCCTGAAAGGCGAAGACCAGGTTGCTGTAGTCGATCTCGTTCCAGCCGAAGTCGTGCTGCAGGGTGGTTTTCAGGACACCAAGGACCTGCCGATCCATATAATTCTTGGTGGTTCCAAACAGCAGGAGGGCGCAGATAACCCAGCGGAAATGTCCGAGGCGCCAAGAAATGCCCGGTTTGGCCTGGCTGACGGCTAGCCCGGAGTCCGCCGTGGCTGCCGCGATTCGCGATGTGTCGACGGAATGCTCGGAGTCCATGGCGTAGTTCGCGGCGTCCTTTTTTCGCGGCGGCAATCTTACTCCATTTCGTCCCGCGTCCTTCGGAATGCTGGATTTTTCGGCATGCCGCTTTATATCCCGAGTCTCGTAGTGTAAAACCAAGAGAGGAAAGTGAAGCTGGAGTGGGAGGCAGAGTTTGAGCATGCGCAATCCTAACGATGGAGCGGCTCTCACGGTCATGTTGGTCACCGCGTTCTTTCTGTGTTGCGCCGCCGCAAGACCCAATTCGTCTGGAGATAGAATCCGCGTGGTTCCGAACGAGGCGGATCGCCGTGTGGATATCATCATCGACGGCCAGCCCTTCACTTCATACATCTGGCCGGCGACGCTTAAGAAGCCCGTGCTCTATCCCCTGCGCACGGCCAACGGGGTCATTGTCACTCGGGGTTATCCGCTGGAGCCGCGTGCCGGTGAACGCAGCGATCATCCTCACCACGCCGGCCTGTGGTTCAACTACGGCAGCGTGAATGGCATCGACTTCTGGAACAATTCCGACGCCATCAAACCGGAAGACCGGCACAAGATGGGGAATGTAGTTCAACGCAAAATCGTGGCGGCGAAGAGCGGGTCGGAGCAAGGCGAACTCGAAGTCGAAACCGACTGGGTGACGGCCGAGCAGCAAATCTTGCTAAAGGAACACACCCTCCTGGTCTTTCGCGGCGGACCGAAATTTCGCAGCATCGACCGCATCACCACGTTGCAAGCGCAAGGGGAAAAAGTTGTCTTTGAGGACGACAAAGAGGGGTTGTTCGGCATGCGCGTCGCGCGCTCGCTGGAAATGCCATCGGACAAGCCCGAAATTTTCCTCGACGCGAGCGGGCGTCCCACGCCGGTAGCGAAAATGGACAATACCGGAGTAAATGGCGTCTATCTGACCAGCGAGGGCAAAACCGGTGAAGCCGCGTGGGGTACCCGAGGCCGCTGGTGCAATTTGAGTGGCCAAGTTGACGGTGAACCGGTGACCATCACCATTTTCGACAACCCCGCCAATCCGAACTTTCCCGCGTATTGGCATGCTCGCAGGTACGGCTTGTTCGCCATCAATCCATTCGGGCGCAAAATCTTCACCAATGGCAAAGAAGAAGCGTTGAACTTTTCCCTGGCGCCGAACCAAAGCGTCACATTTCGCTACCGTGTTCTGATTTCTTCGGAGATCGCCACACCAGAGAGCACCGAAGCCGCGTACCAGCGTTTCGTGGCCGCGTATCACTGAACGAGAACGATCGGTGCGACGAAAGATCCATGCTTTCAGAATCTCGTGCGGCGCGCCTCCCCATAGCCTAGGCGTTATTCAGGCCACTTTTTGGCGCAATTCCCTCCGCTGCAAACTCACCTTGATAGGACCCGGGAGACACAAACAGAGGTTGCTTGGGCTCAAATCTGGCCGGGGGTCGTACAAAGTCGCGGACACGCCTCGTAGCGAGTCGTTCGAAACGCCTCAGCCTGCGGGGGGCTGCATTGCCCTGGACCCTGATGTACTCCCAGGCCAGTTCGAGGACGGTATGCACAGCATGACCCAACAAGTAGACGATCAGAACGGCGGCCGCAATACACGCCGAGAGAAGCGAGAGCATGAGGAATGCGGCGATCATTTCTTGCACGTAAAACAGGCGCAGGGCGGTCAGAGCGGCGGCCGTCAGGATGATCCACTTGAAGGTCTCCCTGCGCAACATCCAGTAAGTCATTCCGCCACCACTTTCGCTCCGTCTTTCGGCCGTGCAGCCTAGTTCGAAGAGCAATTGAAAGACCCGACGTCGTGGTCTGCGGATTCCTCTCAAAAGAGAGGCCTTGTAGGGCGCACGGCTTGTTGATGGGAGGAAACGGTGTCAATGTGGTCGCAGTTTTGCCCGGATTTTGACACTCGTCCGTCATGTCGATGGCCTGGAATCAGACGTGCAATGTTTCGACCTCTCCGGCAGCACGCGCGAGGAGGGGAATCTGGAGTTTTTAAACAGCCAAGGCGATCACGACGAAGACTTTTGTGTGGTCGCTGCCAGGACGTTGACGTACTTTAATAGCCTTGCCGAGGTCGTCGACTAGTGCAGGTGGCCAAAATGCGCGGAAACGCAGGAGAGCCGTGCTCATTTGAACTTGAGGAGGGTAACGCATATGGAAGGGGTAATTGCTAAATTGGATCGCCGGTTTGAAATTCCGGGCATCGCGGAGATCGTGAAAGGAGACGGAGGACTTCCAAAGGTACGCATCACCTCGCCTGAAGCCGAAGGGGAGATGTACCTGCACGGGGCGCACGTTACTTCGTGGAAGCCAGCGGGTCGAGAAGAGGTGCTGTTTCTGAGCTCACAATCGCGATTTGAGGACGGACGCGCAATTCGTGGGGGTGTGCCCATCTGTTTTCCCTGGTTTGGGGGCAAAGCGGACGATCCGCAAGCGCCAGCGCACGGGTTCGTGCGCACCAAGGCGTGGCAACTGGAGTCGATCGCGCAGGCCGGAGGCGGGGTCACCGTGAGTATGTTCACCGAGGGTGATGAGGGCACGAAGAAATGGTGGCCTGCTGAATTTCGGCTGACTCATCGCGTCACGTTCGGTTCGGAACTGAGCCTGGAGCTTGCGGTAACGAATACGGGAACGACGCCGCTGCGCTTTGAAGAAGCGCTGCATGCGTACTACCGGGTTGGGGATGTCGAAAAGACGCGAGTCCGGGGTCTTGATGGAGTTCATTATTTCGATAAGACCGACTCGAATCGGGAGAAGGTGCAGGACGGGGAGATCGCGATCGTCTCGGAAACCGATCGCGTGTACCAGAACAGCAGCGGTCGCATCGATATTGCGGATACGGTGTCTCATCGTCGCATCGTTGTTAAAAAAGAGAGCTCACGCACAACTGTGGTGTGGAATCCATGGGTGGAAAAGTCACGCTCTTTTTCAGATTTCGGGAAGGAGGAGTGGAAGGAGATGATCTGCGTCGAAGCCTGCAATACCGCGGACTTCGCTGTGGACCTCGGGCCCGGCCAGGAGCACACGATGAAAGCTCTGATCGGGGTTGCCGATTTCTGAATTCGAGCGGCACGTCCAATGGCAAGAACAGCGATAGACAGCCTTGCCACAAACTTGGCTTACTTGGAGCAGTAGATGGAGGTGGCGGTTAGTTTAAACACCCCGCCCTCTGAAAGGACAGTAGCGCGGCTACTACAGAATTCGGACGAATCGAGCGAGATGGTTGTTTATGTTAAAATTGTGTTGGAAGGAGGTGAATGCTCGTGTCCGGAAAAATTTCTCGGTGTGTGGGGATTTTAGTCGCCGTGCTGTTGGTGAATACGGTGAGTGGCGCACGGGCCCAATCGCGCGCGGCGGCGCCTGAGGAGTCACGCAGTCAGGACGGCCAAGATCATGTCCTGCGGCTTTATAACACGCATACGGGTGAGCGGATCGAAATCGCTTACCGGCGCGGAGAGCAGTACATTTCTGGCGCGCTCGCCAAGCTCGATTATTTCCTGCGCGATCATCGGACCGGCGATATACGCCACTTCGATCCGCGGTTGTACGACATCCTCTACGATCTCACGGCGTCGATCGGACATCCCGGGGGAGAGATCGACATCGTGTGCGGCTACCGCACGTCCACTACGAACGAGTCTCTCCGCGCACACACCACGGGAGTGGCCAAGAACAGCCTGCACATTCAAGCGGAAGCGATCGACCTGCGCATGCCGGGAATCGACACGCTCAAGCTGCGCCAAGCTGCCCTCGCTCTGCGTCGCGGAGGCGTCGGCTACTATCCACACTCTGACTTCATCCACGTCGATACCGGGCGCGTCCGGCAGTGGTGTTTTGACTGCCCTGCGAGCCTGATCAGCGGCGACTAACCCGGATACGGATAGCCCTTCTGAAGAACTTTCTCGAGCGCGGCATCGTGCCCGTAGATGTCGTCGTAAAAATGAACGATGCCGTCCTCGGTCACGATCGCAGTGCCGTACACAATCAAGACTGGGATGGGACGCGCGAGATTCACCTGCTGCGTCGTGCTTCCGTTCATGGCGGCGCGAACGCGATCCATGTCCCAGCCCGGATTGTTGCGCAGGACCCAGACCGCCAGGTCGGCGGGCTTTTCCAGACGGATGCAGCCGTGGCTGAAATCGCGGCGGGACTTCGAAAAGAAGACCTGCTCGGGTGTGTCGTGCATGTATACGTTGTAGTTGTTGGGAAAGATGAATTTCACGAGGCCCAATGAGTTCTTTGGGCCTGGCGTTTGGCGGATGAAAAGCTTGCCTGAGCGGAGTTGCTCGAGGACTTCCGGTGTTACCGTTCCGGATGTCACGACATCCTGCTTGCTGTTCACGACCTCGAATCCCTTTTTGGCTAAGTAGTCGGGATCGCGAGCGATCTTTGGAAGAAATTCGGCCCTAGCGATGGAATAAGGAACACTCCAATAAGGTCGGAAGACGACGTAAGCCATGTTGTCTCCAAAGACCGGGGTGTCGTGGCCATAGGCTTTGCCAACCACCACGTTCATCGAGAAGGCTACCTTAAAGTTTTCGTCATATACGCGGAGGCGAAATTCGGGGATGTTCGCCACGATCGGAGCGGCGTGAGGAGCCACCGCCAGCCATCTCCACCGCTCCAGAGTCAATTGCATCTGCCGCACCCGGCTGCTGAGCGGTACGTTCAGATCCGCTAGTGTTTGAGGGGTAATTCGTCCGTCCGGTTCGCGTCCCAATCGGCGTTGAAAATTCTTGAGAGCATCCACCAGCGGACCTTGATAGATAGTCGCATCCGGTGGAACGTTGGCGTCGGCTGGGAGGTCGCCTACCAATCGCAACAAGCTGGTCAGTTGAGGGACGCCCGGATAGGGATCGCCGGGAGCGATCGGCTTTGTTATGGCGGGAAGCGGTTGGCCGCCGGATTCCTTGGCTAGCTGTAAGTAGGTGTGCAGGGCTTGAATCGTGCGCTTGTAGCCGGGGTACGGAGGTTCCACTTGCGCCAGGGCGCCGGCGACGTCGGAAGCGTTGACAACATTTGTTTTCAGGAATTCGGGCAGTTCATATTTCTTGGCCTCAATGTCGAGGCCAAAGGCAAAGTGCTTGGGGTTTACCTTGCCAATGTGAAGGTCGGAGACATATCTCATGGCGCAAACGGTGAGCGCGACATCGAATCGCATGGCGTCGGCTTCGGAGGGCTGCGACGTGGCAGGTTTGAGCTTGGCCAGGCGGCCAGCCCAACGGGGTCCGTCGTAATCGTCGGCGGACAATCCTTTTTGCTCTGCTTGCAACAGAATCGCGATGACTTGCTGCGCTTGCGCGGTTGGCTCCATGCCTCTGACCCACGTCAGGGAATACGCGTTGGACTCGTAAAACTTCTGAAGGTGCTTCACGTAGTCGCTAAAATCGGGCCAGCGCAGATCCGGGAGTTTTCCCGACTGGATTATGGCCTGCAGCGCGGCCTGACCCTGGGGGCTGAGCTGTTGAGGCGGGGCGGCGGAATTCGCGGGCGTTTCTGATTGCGTGCTGGCGTGTTTCGCCGAGTGCGTGGCGTGAGCCCAGAACAGAGCAATTGCGACGAGTGGCAGCAGTAAAAGCAGGACCTTGAAAATCCGCGATTGCTTCACTGGGTGCCTCCGGCTCTAGAGCTATCCTTGCTGACTTGCAGGTCGTAAGATTAAAGGTAGAGATGCGAAAAGACCATTTTTGAATTTCGATCTCCACTCGTGTGGCCTAGAGACGCAACGTCAAAACCCGCACACTTAAAACCGAAGGGTGCGGTACCCGTTCTTGCCTCTCGTTAGGCTTCTTCGCCGAGAAAGCGATCAATGCGGCTGTTGTATGCACTTCAGCTTCGCCGTATTTCTTGGTGGGTTAGAACCGCACACACACAGATGACGATAGACGCCCCTCGGTTCCATAGTAGGTTCAAATCGGGAATCGGGCTTGGACGATAGGAGTCAAAGCGTCGGCGAAAGAGTCAAAAATACCCAGTCCCTATGGCCCTAGTTCTAGACGGATGTCTATCTTTGCGCGGCTGGCGGAAATCGCGGCCGAAGACATACGCTCGCTCTGTGCACGGGCTTTGCGCTATGCGAATTCCAAAGTGACTGAGAGCGGGTAGTGGTCGGAGGCCGACACTGAGCGATGGACCTGAGCTTGGCTTGCTCGAATGGGTCCCCCGGTAAAGATCCAATCGATGGTGCGTCCCGGCTCAAGGAAAGATCCCGGCGTTGTTGGCGCGTGGTGATTCGCGAAGGCGTCGTGGAACTGCGCGCGACCCGTCGCGGCGGCGGCAGGTCCCGCGGACGCGTCGAGGTTGAAATCGCCGGCGAGCAGAATCGGCGTGTTGCCCCCGCAGGCTCGAGCATCGTCCAAGGTTTCGTCAAGCTGGGAACAGCGTAGTGGGTCGTCCCCTTTGCTTTCGAGGTGCAGGTTATAGGTGAGGATCGTTTTGCCGGCAACGTCTACCTCGCTGACCAACGCCAGGCGGCCTCCGATCCTTTCCTGGAACGGCTCGATTTCGGGAAGAAACCAGTGTGGGCGCCAGAAATTTGATTGCCTTTGGAATCTTAAGATACGGGTCTTCGACAATGGCCAACGGGAGAGCGTGGCCTGTCCATGGTAGGCAGGGGATGCGTGGGAGCCCTGAGTTAGTTCCTGGAACTCGCGTGCGAAGACATAGTTCATCTGCAGCTTTTGGGCTATTTCCCTGGCGATGTTGAGGCGATGGGTTCGGCGAGCGTTGAGGTCGGCTTCCTGCAAGAGGACGAGGTCAGCCTTTGCGCCGGCGAGGAAGTCGACGACCCCTTGTAGTTGCGATCCGCGATTGATGTTCCAGTTTACAACCCGAATGGAATCCGGCGGGCAAATTAGCCAGCGCGGGGCGGCGAAGCTGCCGGTTTCGATTTCCTGCATGGAAGTCACAGCCTGTCGCACCTTTGGG
Source organism: uncultured Acidobacteriota bacterium (assembly GCA_963810355.1). GTDB lineage: Bacteria > Acidobacteriota > Terriglobia > Acidiferrales > UBA7541 > Acidiferrum. The sequence continues at coordinate 211,820 of CAWENU010000013.1, read as the reverse complement.
CTGCGTATCGGTTGATGCTCGCCAAGAGCGAAACTCGACTGATCACCAACGGCGACTGAGGGCAAATCTGCTGTGCACGCACGCGATCCGCTGTCTCCTCTAAACAGATGCCGCCGGACCTGCCTCGGCCGAAGTTCCAGAGGCTGAGCACGCTCACTTCCATTCCTTGCGTTCCTCACGACAGCCCCTCACGGTTTGATTGGACGAATCCATCGCTGGGAGCGCACTCACGTCGGATCCAGTATTTCCCTACTGGATCGCAGCCGGCAATAAGCGAATTCTGAGTGACCGCTGGATGCGCAGCGCGAGCTGCCGTGCCTGCTGCGCCTTTAACCACCACAAAACACAGATCGTGACCGAGTGGGCTGTCAACGACTCGCCCAAACCGTCGAAGGCCTGTCATCCATTCGTCGGCTGGGGCTTCCGGTGATTCCCTACTCCGCCCTTAGCAATCCTCAAAGCATTGATAAAGAACCGGATCCGAGGGGGGACGGAGCAATCGACGCATTGGAATTGCGAATGCTTTTAGTGGAGACGATTGGTGGTGGCTTAAGTGTGGTACTTACCGAAATTTCTAGGGTGTGATGCTCCGGTCTTGCACGTCGAAGTCAGCCGAAAGGCAAAAGCGATCGGAAATCGACATGAGAACGGGCGAGGGCGGATTTCGGCCGGCCAGGTGATCCTGGCGTTGCTTGTCATTTGCTGGTTGGCGCCCGCCGGACTGGGTAAGCAGGGCGGCTCCGCCCTCTCGAAAATCGAAGGGACCGTGTTTGTTCGAGACTCTGCAGGGAACCAATCGATTGTGCCTGGCGTGCAAGTGAAACTCAGCGGGCCGATTACGCTGGAAACACAGTCGGACGGGAACGGCGAGTATGTTGTAGAGGGCGTGCCGGTTGGGACCTACACGGTGGAAGCGGATTTTCCGGGTCTCAAGGCTTCGCAGACGGTGAGCGTCGAAGGCTGGCGAGGTCCGCGTCCCCTTGGAATTGAAACCCGTCGAAGTCACGACTTCGGTGGTGGTAACAGCCGACCAGGCTGGAGAAGAACCCGGCACCCTCCGAGACCATTTCCGAAGAAACGATACGAGACGCTCCCAGCGTGAACGAGCGGTTTGAAAGTTCACTGCCTCTCGTTCCCGGAGTTGTTCGGGGACCTGATGGACATGTCAATCTCAAGGGAACCCGAAATACGCAGAGTGGCGCGCTGGTGAACAGCGCGAACGTCACCGACCCGGTGACCGGCAGCCCGGCCATCAATCTTCCGATTGATGTGGTGGCGTCGGTACAAGTCATTTCGAATCCGTACGATCCGCAATATGGGAAGTTCACGGGAGCGGTTTCCACGGTCGCCACAAAGACTAGTAACTATGACAAGTTTCACTTCTCTATCCAGAATTTCTTACCGCGATTGCGGGACCGCGACGGGACCATTGCTGGCATCGGTGCGGCCACGCCACGGACGACGTTCACCGGCCCGATCTTGAAGAACCGCATCGCCGTTACGCAGTCGTTCGAGTACCGCTTTGTACGCACGCCCGTGAACAGCCTTCCGCCGCTGCAGCGCGATACGAAGCTGGAGAGTTTCGATTCCTACACGCAAGCTCGACTTCACCATCAGTGAGACGCAGACAGCCACGGTTTCGATCGCGCTGTATCCGCAGAAACTCGATTTTCTCGGTCTTAACACGTTTACGCCCCAGCCGGCCACGCCGGATTTTCATCAGCGCGGCTACCAAATCTACGCGCAGCACCGTACATCGTCGGTGGCGCGGGTTTGCTGAATTCGCAGTTCAGCTACAAACGCTTTGACGCCGACATCACGGCGCAGAGCGACGATCCCTATATCGGTTGCTGCTCGAAACTACCGAGGGGGGTTTCTTCAATCGGCAGGCGCGGCGAACTTCCCGGGTCAGTTGGCAGGAAAATTATCGATTCGCACCCTGGCAATTCGCCGGTTCGCACCAGTTCACGGTCGGCCTGAGTTACGAACACTCCAACTATGACGGGCAGCAAACGTTTCTACCGGTAGAGATTGACGGCGTTTCGAATACAGCCTGTGGAACGTATCTCGTTCACGGCGCCGACCTCGTTCAGAGTCGATCAAAACGAAACCGCCTGGTTTGCAGGCGATCAGTGGGCCATCCTGCCGCGATTGACGCTGAGCCTGGGGCTGCGGTTTGACAACGACACCATCACAAGCTCCACGCATCCGGCGCCTCGCGCGGGATTTCTCCTGGCGCTCACCAAAGACGGGAGGACCCTGCTGAAGGGGGGCGTCGGCCTGTTTTATGACCGCGTCCCGCTTATGGCGCCCACGTTCGTTGATCTTCCTGATCGTACGGTCACGATGCTCGACCTGAACGGCGCGGCGGCTGGCTCCGTGTTCTATCGGAATGAAATAAACGGCGCGCTACGAAACCCGCGGAGCACGTCGTGGAATGTGGAACTCGATCGTCAGCTTTTCGAAGGCTTGACGCTGCGCCTCGCTTACGAACAGCGCAACACCGCCAACGACTTCATTGTTTCACCGGTCACGGCCGGGACGACCGGGAGCGCTCGATGCTTTCTAACAGCGGCGGCGATTCCTACCGGGAACTCCAAGTGGCCGCGCGCTACCAGTGGCGACAGCATCTGCTGAACGCTTCGTATGTCCGTTCCCGGGCATTTGGCGACCTCAACGACTTGAATCAGTTCTTTGGAAATCTTGCCGCAGCCGGTAATTCAGCCGGATGCGCGCGGGCGACTGCCTTTTGACGCACCCAACCGTTTCCTGTTCTGGGGCACGCTCGCCGCGCCGTGGAAAATAACGTTGGTTCCGGTGTACGACCTGCACACGGGATTTCCCTATTCCGTCGAAAACGAGTTCCGCGGATATGTGGGGCCGCGGAACGTCGATCGTTTCCCACGCTTTTCGTCACTTGATCTCCAGGTTACGCGACGGATTTCGCTGCCCGTTTGGGGAAAAACACATACGCGCGCGAGTGGGCGGCGGGGTCTTCAACCTCTTCAACCACTTTAATCCACGGGATGTGCAGGACAACCTTGCAAGCGCGCAGTTTCGGCGAATTCTTCAACCCAGCGTGGCGCGAATACCGCGGCAAATTTGTATTGGAGTTTTAACGATGAAATATCTATTTCTTGCTGGCTGCTTTGTTGCTGCTTCCGGCCTCTTCCGTGTCGCGGCCAAGGACGGTTCCGGAAAGCTTCCCTCTGCTGAGGAAATCGTGACCCGGATGGCGTGCCCATAATCTCCAACGGCAGGTCTTCCATCGAGGGATATGCAGGAATGCGGCGGTATGTCCTCGAAAACCATCATTTTCAGAAACGCGCCGAAATGATCGTGCAGGTACAGGGTGACCAAGACGGCACCAAACATTTCGAGGTCGTGTCCGAAGAAGGATGGAAAGCGGCGCACACGCACGTTTTGCGCAAAATGCTTGAATCGGAAACGGAAACGTCGCGCCCGGAGATGCGAGCCAAGGCGAAACTCAATTTCGAAAACTATGGCTTTGAACTCAGGCGGAATTGAAATGGTGGCCGATCGCCCCGCGTATGTTCTGGAAATTAACCCCAAGCGGAAGGACAAGTACCTGTTCCGGGGCCGCATCTGGGTGGACGCCGAGGACTACGCGCTGGTCCGGGCGGAAGGTAACCCTGCCAAGAATCCTTCGTTTTGGACGAAGAGCACGCATTTCGTGCAGATCTATCAGAAAAACGGTTCGCTTTGGTTTCCACTCTCCACGCAGAGTGTGACCGAAGCTCACATCTTTGGGACGACGGAGGTGAACATCGACTACTTCGACTACGCCCCGACAAATTCACACGTTCCCGACAACTTCGTAATGTCGGCGAAGGAGATGTCCAAGCCATGAAACGCGCAAGAACACTCTTTTGGGCGCCAGAGGTTCGCGGACGAAACTATCGATTTACTCCGGTGGCATATGGCGGCCGTTAGGGAATGTCTCATTCTCGCTGCCGGCAACGGGAGCCGGATCGCATCCGTGTCCGGCGGAGCTCCCAAACCTCTTGTGCCGCTCCACGGCGCGCCGCTTCTTGAGCACGTGATGATGTCCGCGCAAGAGGCGGGAATTAACAGATTCGTGATTGTTGCCGGGTATCGTGCGGACTTGATTCGTCGTTGGATTAGCGCAGGACCGCTCGACGGCATCTCCGTCACACTGGTAGAAAACCCGGACTACCACAAAGCAAATGGCGTTTCTGCTTTGGCTGCCAAAGAAGAACTGCACAAACCATTCCTATTGCTGATGGCGGACCATATTTTCGAGCCAAGAACGGCCAAAGCGCTACTCCAGCAGCCAATCGAGGATGACGAGGTCATTCTTGCGGTGGATTCCAAGGTGGATCGTGTTTTTGATTTGGACGACGCAACGAAGGTCAGACGCGATGGGAATTACATCATTGACATTGGGAAGGATCTTCCGCGATATGACGCGCTGGATACGGGGATGTTTTTGTGCAGTCCGGCGCTCTTCACGAGACTCGAAGCCGCAAAGAAAAACGGAAACTGCTCGCTGTCGGACGGTATGAGCAAACTGGGCCGAGAGCGGAAACTGAAGGCCTTTGACATCGGCGACGGGCACTGGCAGGACGTCGATAGCCCGCAGGCTTTGGCTCACGCCGAAGAAATCTTTGACCGGGACTTCTGCGAAAATCCGACGGTGGAAAGGCTTGCCAGTGTTTAGAATTCCCCCAAAAGCGCGACTTCCGCTTCGGATTCTGGCTATCTCGCTGAGTGCCGGATTGTTTGTCTACCTGGTCTGGCGAGCTGGTCCCAGCAAGCTATGGGAAAACGTCGTGACCTTGGGTTGGGGATTCACGTGGGTCATCGTCCTAGCAGGTATTTCGCACCTTGCGAAAACCTGGGCGTGGCGACTGACACTGGGCGACGACAAGCACAAGATCTCTTTTTCGCGCTTGTTGGGACTTCGACTCGGCGCAGAAGCCGCTGGGCAACTGGGAATCGTTGGCCAGACGTTTGGAGACTCGGTCCGAGTCTCGCGATTGGGCTCCGAAATACCGATAGCCAGCGGACTCGCGTCGGTGAGTCTTGATCGAGGACTCTACTTTGTAACAGGGACCCTCACCATCGTCGTGGGGATTTTGGCAGCGATGCCGCTCATGTCACATTCCCATGCGCTTCGTCTGTATGCAGGCCTGTTTGCGCTGGCATTAATCGGATTCCTGGTGTTGACGATATTGGCTGTGCGAAAGCGCTGGCCGGTGCTCTCAGGGAGCGCACGCGTCATCGGGCGCGTTTCCTCGTTGAAAAATTGGGTCGATAAGAGATACCTGTTGATCCAGTCCGTCGAAAAGACGCTTTTGGATTTCCATCACAAGACGCCCAACGCGTTTTGGGCCAGTTTCTTTCTAAATCTAGCGTCTCATTGCATGGCCGTTGCGGAAGTATGTCTAATCCTATTGCTCATGGGAGTGAAGATCGGGTTCTTCGGCGCCCTCGTGGTCGAAGCATTAACCAAACTTGTCAATGCAATTGGCAACGTCAACCCAGGGAACATTGGGACCTTCGAGGGAGGGAACATGCTGATCGGCAAGATGTTTGGGCTAAGTGGTGCTACAGGACTCGCGTTGGGATTATCGAGGCGATTGCGGGCCTTCTTCTGGTCCGCTGTAGGCGCCACATGGCTCTTCTTGCTGACCAGAAACCGCGACGATGCTGAGAATCGTAAGAGCGCACCGGGGACTGTTGCGAGTGATCCGAGAAGGTCGGCAGATCCTCTGGGCGGTACCCTACCGATTGGCGATGTTGCGTTTGCCATTTTTGTACCTAAAGCGGAGCCGGACGGGAGCGTGTTCAACTCCGCGCTCTCTCGCGTGGGTTCTCTGCCCATCCTGCTCCGGACCATACTGGCAGCGCGAAAGCTCGGCGCCTCACGGATTTTGGTTGTGGTCGACCCGGTTACAAGACGGAGCGTACAGCGCGGGCTGTTCTTTACTGGGCGTCTTCCGGAATCGGTGCGGTGGATTGAAGCGGAGGCTGGTGCGTCTCTTTCGCAACGCTTGCTGCTCGCTACCACTCAAGCACGCAGTAAGCGATTGGTCTTGGTGGAGGGCGGCACGACGTATCATCCGTCCTTGCTAAAGAGGGCCAGTGAGTGGGACGACGAGGGACCCGCGCTGGCGCTGAAGAGTGGCGAGAGGCTTGTCGGGATTTATGCGCTCTCTATGGGGATGATCCGCGATTTCGCAGAGCGGTGTCCGATGCTAGCCGGCACTCTTGAGGAACTGTACGCATCGCTCGCAGAGATGCACTCAGTCGTTTGCATGCCGGTGACGGAAAACTTGTGGCAGCGCGTCAGCACTTCAGAAGAGCGAAGCTTCGCCGAAGAAAAACTGGATCGCTGGCTGGTCAAACCTACCGATGGAATCTACGCGCGGATGAATCGCAGGATCTCCGTACCGATCAGCCGGCAGCTCATTAAATTTCCGATCACGGCGAACATGGTGACCATGTTCACGCTTGGAGTCGGCTTTGCATCCGCCACATTTTTCGCTTGTGGCGGCTATTGGAACACGCTGCTCGGGGCGTTCCTATGCTTGTGCGCCAGCATCCTGGACGGCTGCGATGGAGAAGTCGCTCGGTTGAAACTGTTGGAATCCGATTTCGGATGCTGGCTGGAGACGATTTGCGATTACTTGTTCTATCTGCTTCTTTTTGCGGGCATGACCATCGGACTGTGGAGGAGTTCTGGATCAAGAACGTACCTGGCGTGGGGTGGCCTGCTGGTCTCTGGAGCGATCGCGACTTTTCTTGCAATTGGATGGGAGCGGCAGAGGCTCGCCGCTGGGCGTCCCGAACAGCTGTTGAAAATCTGGCAGACGCATGCTGAAAATCGGCCAGCGAATCCCTTTCTGTTTTTCAGCCGGCACACGGAGTTCATCGTCCGGCGCTGCTTTTTCCCCTATGCGCTGCTGTTCTTTGCGCTCTTCAACATCATGAATGTCGCGTTCGTAATCAGCGCGATCGCGGCGAATTTGATCTGGCCCATCGCGCTGTACTCGTCGCTCACTTTTGGCGGAGCCCGGAATTCGACGGTAGCGAGTCCCGCGGCTTCGGCATGAACGGAACAGGTGGACACATGAGTGTGCAGCAGGCCGCCATGGTTCTCGAGGTCCCGACTGTATTCCGCGACACGCGGCTGGAACGTTACGAGGCGTTGCCGCAGCTCTCGAAATCGCTGGCGGCTTGTGCGCCCGAGGATCTGTCTCGGAATCTTGCGGCGTTTCTCAACCCATTGCTCGACTTTGATTTCCTGGATCTGATCGTCTTCAAAGAAGGCACCAGCGAAGTTCTTTGGCACTCCGTGGGAGCGGGGCAACTTCCTCCGCGGGATGTTCCGATAGAACAGACAACCTATTGGTGGGTCCATCAACAGCAACGGCCGCTCTGCATTGCGGACTGGAAACGGGACGAACGGTTCGCGGGGCGAAGAGAGGCGCTGAAGAAATTGGGGTTTGAGTATCGCTATCTCTGCCGCGTACCGTTGCGTACGGCGCAGCACCGGCTGGGGATGTTCAGCCTGGCCAGCTCGCAACCTCATGACTATTCTGAAGAAGAAGTACGTTTCCTGTCGGTTGTTGCAGATCAGGTGGCACTCGCAGTTGCCAACACGCTGAATATTGAGCGATCGCGACGTGCACAAGCGGAGGTAGAGGTAAGAAGTGCCCGGCTCCGACTGCTCTCGGAGCTAACGAATAGCGCAGCCGGAGATCTGGAACTTAACGATATTTTGAAACAGCTGACGATCGGTGTCCGGCGACTCATGCGAGCAGATTCTGCCGTTTTGGGACTGAGAGATTTAGACAGCGGCCGATTGCATGTCAATGCTTTCGACTCCCCTTATGACGCTACGCTTGACCCCGTGACGGCGGACACATTGGGGGAAATACTGGGGGCACGTGTTGTCTCGACCGGCAGGCCGTGGATGGGCAACGCCGCCGATTTTGCCCAGATGGACGTGAAAAGCGATCTCCAATGGGTGGTCGCGGGGTTTACGAATAGCTGTGTGCTGCCCCTCGTAAGCCGTAATCAAGTCCTGGGCATCTTAGCAACAGGAAAGCGCGAGGATTCAGTCCATACCGCAGACGAAGTAAATTTCCTGATGCAGGTGGCCAGCCAGGTAGCGATTGCAGCCGAGAACGCACGCCTCCACGGCGAGTTGCGAACACTCAGGGACAATCTTGGCGAGGAAAAGGTCTATCTCGAGAATAAAATTGGCAGCGAGGGGAATTTTGAGGAAATTGTGGGAAAGAGCGCGGCATTACAGGACGTGCTTCGAGATGTTGAGGTTGTGGCGCCCACCGATTCCGGCGTGCTCATTCATGGGGAAACGGGGACTGGAAAGGAACTCATTGCGCGCGCCATTCACAATCTAAGTGCCCGACGCGACCGGCCGTTTGTCAAACTAAATTGCGCGGCGATCCCCTCTGGCCTGCTCGAGAGCGAGCTTTTTGGACATGAGAAGGGTGCATTTACCGGCGCCGTTATGCGCAAGGCCGGGCGATTCGAGGTGGCGGATAAGGGAACACTTTTTCTAGATGAAGTGGGGGACATCCCACTTGAATTGCAGCCCAAATTATTACGGGTTTTACAGGAACATGAGTTTGAGAGACTGGGAAGCACGCGCACTCAACAGACCGACGTTCGCGTAGTCGCCGCAACACACCGGGACCTGAAGCAGATGGTTGAGGAAGGGCTGTTCAGGAGTGACTTGTTTTACCGATTGCATGTATTCCCGCTGAGCGTTCCCCCTTTGCGGGATCGGCGAGAAGATATCCCTATGCTCGTGCGGCACTACGTGGATAAGTGCTCGCGGCAAATCAACCGGCGGATCGAGACCATTCCTTCTCGGGCGATGGAGGTTCTCACCAGCTATTCCTGGCCGGGTAATGTGCGGGAACTGCAAAATTTCATCGAGCGCGCGGTGATCTTGTCGCCCGGACCGGTGCTCCGGCCTCCTCTCGCGGAGTTGAAACAAGCGGTGCAGGAATGCAGCTCGAAGCTGAGTACTCTCGAAGAGGCCGAACGGGATCATGTACTGCGAGCGCTGCGAGAATCGAACTGGGTTCTCGGCGGGCCAGGCGGCGCAGCGGCGCGGCTGGGAATGAAACGGACGACTTTGGCGTATCGGATACGAAAGCTCAAAATTCCGTGCCGGCCGCAGTGATATGCGAAATGCAGCAGCCAGCTGGTAGAGAATCTTCCTCTAACTGCATAGGAAAAACTGTAAGGGCAAAATTTGTGGGTGAAAAGCGGCGGCGAGTCTCCACACTCCAAAACGTGGCGACTCCGTCATTCGAAATGGGAGATCACTGCTTGCACTGAGGCAGCCCCGTTTGTCTACTCGCGGTTCCGTGGTCGAAGTAGGACGACGATGGACCTGGGACCGACTCCATATTTCAGCCCCTCCAGAGACTTACCGTCGCCCGAGAAGTCGTCTGGACTCGGCAGAGACGTGTCCACAATTCTCTTCCACTCCTGTGGCGTTCCCTCCTGGATATGAAACTCCAGTCCTTCCCAGTAGGCATTGATCATCACGTAGATGTCGTCATCGTCTTGAGAAGCGCCGTGCAGGCAGAACGCCAGGCTATGCGAATCGCTGGACAAATCGACCGTGCGCACCGATTCCGTACCAGGAGACGTCCTCGCGCCAGAACCTGCTGCGGCTGAGGGAAGGATGAGCTTTCCGGAACGCAATCATGTTCTTGAAGAAACGAAAAATGTCCTCGATTCGCGCGGCAGTTGGCTCCAGTCCAGCCAGCCGATTTCGTTGTCCTGGTTGTAAGGATTGTTGTTGCCGGATTGCGTGTTCAGGAATTCGTCGCCGGCGCGAAACATCGGCATCCCGTTCGATAGCAACAGCAAGCAGCAGAAATTCTTCACCTGTTTCCGGCGAAGCGCCAGCACCTCCGATGGCGCGTCCTTCCTCGCCTTCGTGACCACAGTTCCAGCTGTAGTTGTCGTCCATGCCATCCTGGTTGTTGTTGCCGTTCGCCCAGTTGCGCTTGCGGTTGTAAGAGACGAGATCGTACAGAGTGAAGCCGTCGTGGGAAGTTATGTAGTTCACGCTCTGGTAGGCGTGATAAGCGTCGGCGCGGCTGTCGGGAAAGAAATCGTCGCTGCCATAGATGCGCCGCATCACGTCGGGAACCATCCCTGCGTCGCCCTTGACGAAGCGGCGAATATCGTCGCGAAAGCGTCCGTTCCACTGGAGCCAAGTTACGCCGGGAAATCCGCGGCCAAGTTGATAAGCGCCCGTGTCCCAAGGTTCCGCGATCAAACGTAGCCGGCCCAACTCCGGATCGGCGGCAATTTCACTGAAGATCGGAGCATCTCCCCAGTTGAGAGATCCATCCGCGTTGCGGCTGAACACCGACGCCAGATCAAATCGGAATCCGTCGATGTGCATCTCTTGTTTCCAATAACGCAAGCTGTCCATCACCATCTTGCGCACGTGTCCTTGGCCGAAATTCAAGGTATTGCCGGTGCCGGAGTAATTGGCGTATGGGTTTGCGGGGTCGGAGGACAGCATGTAATAGCCGGCGCTGTCGAAACCTTTGTAGCTGTAGATTGGTCCCCGGTGGTCGCCCTCGCAGGTGTGGTTGTACACGACGTCCAGCACGACCCCGATACCAGCCTGATGAAAAGCCTTCACCATGTTTCTAAATTCGAGATGCTGCTCATCATCGTCGCGGGTGCTCGCGTACTGCGCATGAGGTGCGAAGAAGTTCAAGGGCATGTAGCCCCAGTAGTCGCCCTCGTGTGGATCGCGCTGAAAAACCGGCATCAGCTCGACGACCGTTATCTCCGAGCTCCTTCAAATATGGGATCTTTTCGACCAGACCGGCATAGGTGCCGGCGCGCGACGGATCAACGCCGGAGTTGGGATTCTTGGTGAAACCCCTTACGTGAAGTTCGTAGATGATCGCATCCGATTCGTGATGCGGTGACCGGTCTCCCGCCCAGTCAAACGTCGAGCGGTGACCGGTCAGCGCTCCCAAGGGCGCCCGGCCTGCGTTTGATCCTTCGCGCATGGCCAGTTCGCGATCAAAACCGGGTGGAAAGAAAATGCATTTCGCATACGGATCGAGCAGAACCTTCTGCGGGTCAAAGCTATGAAGTTGAGGAGCAGCCTCTCCCGGAAACTGAATATGCGTAGTAGCGAGCGTCACCAATTTCAGTGAGTGGGATTCGGCAGTGCCAGATCCGCCCTGACTTGTTGCGCAGAAAATCGAAACGGAACGTCAGGAGGGGATCCACCAAATCGGCGGAGGAATAGAGCAACAGAGTCACACTCTCCGCATGTTCCGCGTGAACGGCAAAGTTGAACGCCTGCTCCTCTTCGATCCAGGTGACGCCAAGCGGCAATGGACTTCCTTCGGTCTGCTCCCACGATGGGCGTTTTGAGACTGCGGCGGCCGCGGGCTGGGATGGGTCGGCTGAACGGACGACGTCCGCGGACGCAACATCGGTTGAATTGTTCATTGTGCCTCTCTAAACCTATCGACAAAATCTGCAGCCCGTTGGAAGGGCTTAGCAAAGCTGAGATTCGTCAAGCGGTTTTTCTATGTTTTCGGTAGTAGCTGATCAGGGTGTTGGTTGAACTGTCGTGTGCGAGTTTCGGTTCTGTTTTGCTTTCAAGCTCCGGGATGATGCGCTGCGCCAGGACTTTGCCCAACTCAACGCCCCACTGATCGAACGAATCGATGTTCCAGATGGTCCCCTGCGTGAACACGGAGTGCTCGTATAACGCCACCAACTTGCCCAAGGTCTCGGGTGTCAGGCGGTCAACGAAAATGGTGTTCGATGGACGATTGCCCTCGAACACCCGGTGAGGAACCAGCCACTCCAGGGTACCCTCCGCCTTGACCTGCTCGGGAGTCTTTCCGAACGCCAGGGCCTCGGCTTGCGCGAGGACGTTGGCGATGAGGACGTCGTGGTGGCGGCCAAGTGGATTGAGCGGCTCGGTAAAAGCGATGAAGTCGCAGGGGATGAGCTTGGTCCCCTGGTGAATTAGTTGATAAAACGAGTGTTGGCCGTTGGTTCCCGGTTCGCCCCAGTAAATTGCAGACGTCTGTTGGGCCACTTTCTTTCCCTCTAGCGTCACGTGTTTGCCGTTGCTCTCCATCGTCAGTTGCTGGAGGTAGGCTGGGAAGCGCTTGAGGTATTGCTCGTAAGGCAGGACGGCTTGGGTCTGGGCGCCGAAGAAATCGTTGTACCAAACCGACAGAAGACCCATGAGCACCGGCAGGTTTTTTTCGAAGGGAGTGGTGCGGAAGTGCTCGTCCATCTGGTGGAGGCCGCTCAGCATGGCGCGAAAATTATCCGGGCCGATGGCCACCATCGTCGAGAGGCCGATGGCGGAAGACATTGAGTAGCGGCCGCCGACCCAATCCCAGAACTCGAACATGTTGGCGGTGTCGATACCGAACTTCTCGACTTCGGATGTGTTCGTCGAAACTGCCACAAAGTGTTTCGCGACGGACTTTTCGTCACCCTGCAGGCCGGCAAGTGACCACTCGCGGGCCGTGTGGGCGTTCGTCATCGTCTCCAACGTCGTGAATGTTTTCGAAGAGATGATGAAGAGGGTCTCTGCGGGATCGAGATCTTGGACGGCCTCGGCGAAATCGGTGCCATCCACGTTCGAGACAAAGCGAAACGTGAGTGCTCGGTCGGAGTAATGCTTCAGTGCCTCGTAGGCCATTACCGGGCCAAGGTCGGAACCGCCGATGCCGACGTTGATGACAGTACGAATGCGCTTACCAGTGTGACCTTTCCACTCGCCGCTACGTACGCGATTGGAGAAGTCCGCCATGCGGTCGAGCACGGCATGGACCTTTGGAACGACGTTCTCGCCATCTACTACGATGGAGGCGTCTCGCGGGGCACGCAGGGCTACGTGCAAAACCGCTCGCTTTTCCGTGATGTTGATTTTTTCGCCGCGAAACATGGCGTCGATTCGCTCTTGAAGGCCAGATCCCTGAGCGAGCCGGATCAGGAGCTTGAGTGTTTCGTTCGTGATACGATTCTTCGAATAATCGAGATAGAGGCCCGCCGCCTCCGCGGTCAGATGCTCGCCGCGCTTTGGATCCTCTTCAAAGAGCTGCCGCAGGTGTACTTCTCGGATCTCTTTATAGTGAACTCCGAGATCCTTCCAGGCTTGGCGTTTGAGGGCTGGGCCCTTGGAAATTGCTTGTGCGCGTGCTGCCATTTTCGTTTTCCTTTCGCGTGCTCTGGTTATTCGGAACGACTCCGGTGGCCGGCAAAGTCGGCTGGTTGGCTTCCTCCCACAGACGAAAGCCTCCTCGAAACGCATTGCGGTTGTCAACACATCGGCATTTTGCGGGCAGGTCCTTTAGTTCTTTCGCGTTGCCGCCTCCCAGAACGACCTCTTCGGGTTCGAGAGCAGCGACCAGCAGGGCGACCACGTCCGCAACATGGCGGCGCCACTTCTTCGGCCCTTTCTTCAGTAATGCCTGATTTCCAACATAGCTCTCGTACGTCCCCTTCTTGTATGGGAGATGACCCAATTCCATGGGCACCACGATGCCGTTCACGATCAAGGTCGATCCCAGGCCGGTGCCCAATCCTAGGAACAGCATTTTTCCGCGTCTGTAGCTGCCCAGGCCCTGCATGGCTGCATCATTGACGAGCTTTATGTGACAGCCGAAGGCAGATTTGAAGTCGAAACCAACCCAGCCTGCACCCAAGTTGCGGGGTTCCGAAACTGGTCGATTTCGCAATACCGGGCCTGGGAAGCCGATCGAGACTGCGTCGTACGTCCAGTCCGCGGCAATTGTCTTCACTCCGATAACCATTTGCTTAGCAGTCAGCTTTGGACCTGATTCAAACTTACGCGGCTCGCGTTCACCACTGACAAGAATCTTGACATGCGTCCCACCTATATCAATCACCAAAACCTTCATTCTTCCCTTTCCTGCCATTTACCGAACGCCATTAAGAAACCGTCGAACAGTTATTGAGTGAGACCGAGTTCTCTCGTAGAGTTCTCCAACCCGCAGGCGGCCGCGCCCGCTAATCCCGCGGGACTGACTACAACGTGCATCGGGATACGCCCCATGAGCTCGGCGAAACGCCCTTTGCGCCTGAAACGCTGCATAAAGGTCGGCTCTTGGATCACGCGCAGGGCATGCACCGCGACGCCACCGGCCAGGTACACACCACCCGTCGCCAGGACCTTCACGGCAAGATTGCCGGCCTCACTGGCCAAAATCGAAACAAAGAGGTCGATGGTGGCCGCGCACAGTTTGCTGGAGTTCGAGGGATCAAGCGCCTGGTTGCAAATGACGGCCGTTGGATCGCTTGCCGATTCAACTTGCTTGGCAATTTCCGGCGGTTCCGGCACGTGCTCGACGTCCCGAAGGAACCTATAGAGATGCGGGATCCCGATTCCAGAACAAACGTGCTCGAAGCTCACATGTTCGTACAACTTGAACATGTATTCGATCAAGTGGAGTTGCCTCTCGTCGGCAGGTGCGAAATCGGAGTGACCCCCTTCGGAGCTGTGAGCCAGATAGCGGAATCCATCCCAAGTTAGAAACGACTCTCCCAAACCAGTGCCGGGCGCGATAACGGCGATCGCTCCTTTAGGAACCGGTTCGCCGGGATTGATTGTGCTCACGTCGCTCGGCCTCAAGATAGGCACAGCTCGGGCAATGGCCTCCAGATCGTTGATGAGCTGAACGGACTTAAGGTTAAGGTTTAGCTCCTGAGCGAGCGAAGTATCTTCAATCACCCACGGCAAGTTGGTGGTCTTTACGCGGCCGCCGATCACTGGCCCAGCCACCGCAAAACAGGCCCGATCGACCGGTCGTTTCGCGTTTGCCAGGAACTCGTTCACGATGGCCTGTAAGCTCGGATAGTCAGCGCTGTGCACCTTCGTTTGGGCGAGAGGCGAATGCGGACCGGCTTCGCTCGAAAAGATCGCCAAGGCAGTTTTCGTGCCACCAATATCTCCTGCAATTAGCATGGTCAGCCCTCGTGGTGCGTCTCTAAGCCCTGGTGTAGCGCTCGCTGTTTGGCCTCGACCCGCTCATCCCGTAGAACAAGATATACAGGTAGCAAACCACGGGAAGAATGAACGCGTGATGAATGCCTACGTGGTCAGCAATAACGCCCTGTATCACCGGCAGAATTGCACCGCCAACGATAGCCATATTCAAGATGCCGGATGCGTTCCCTGTCAAGGGGCCGAGTTCTGCCACCCCCAAGCTGAAGATCGTCGGGAACATAATCGAGTTGAAGAATCCGACGGCGAGGATACTCCACATTGCCGTGTGTCCGGCGACGAGCATGGAAATACTGACGAGCGCTGCTGCACAGACTGCACATAGACCTAGAAGATGTCCGGCCTTAACCTTTCGCAGAATCCGGCGCGCCGAGAAAACGTCCGATCATGGCGCCGCCCCAGTAGAACGAAACGAAACCTGCGGCGGTCTTGGCCGAGAATCCGGCGATCTCGGGCAAACTGAAATAGTTCACGAGAAAGCTTCCGATGGAAACTTCGGCGCCCACGTAAGCGAAAAGCCCAATCGCGCCTAGGACGAGATTGCGATGCTTCCAGATCGAATCGTTAGCCTTCTCTCCGGGGCGGGACGCCGCGGCCTCGATTTTTGGCAGCTTGAACGTGCCGATCACCACCGCCAATAACACCAGCGCAACGCAGATAACCGTATAGGGCATCTTGACCGAGGCCGCTTGTTGAACGCGGTATGCGTGCAGAGCTTCCGGCGCCAGCTGTCTGCAACTGTTCAATCGCCAACGGGGCCGCACTCAGAATCAGCAGCCCTCCGATTTTCGGGGCGATCGTCGTACCCAGCGAGTTGAAAGCTTGTGTCAGATCCAAGCGGCTTGATGCCGTTTCCGGTTTTCCAAGCAAATCCACATAGGGATTGGCGGATACCTGAAGACCAGTAATCCCTGCAGCCAGAACGATGAGGGCCGTTAGGAACAGACGGGTACGAAGCAGCGGATGCGGCTGGTACGAACAGGAATGCCCCTACAGCCATGGTTAGCAATCCGACGACCATGGTCCTCTGGTAGCCGATCTGTGTTCACGACCTTTGACCATGGCACTGAGAATAAGAAGTAGGCCGAAAAGAAGGCAAACTGGACCAGCATGACTTGCGCGTAACTCAGGTCAAAGATCGACTTGAGGTGGGGCACCAAAATGTCATTCAAGCAAGTCAGAAAACCCCACATGAAGAACAGCGTGGTGACGACGGCCAGAGGGCGTGAGTAGTTTGGCGTCGCCGAAACCGCCGGAATACTCCGCACCGGGCCGGAAGTAGCAGTAATTTCTTGAGTTGCCATTTTCCTCCATCAGATTCCAAACCGGTTGTCGTCAGCCTGACTGGTTGCTACCACCACGTCTCGGCCTGTACGCCGTAGCTCAGGCCATTTGTTCTGTTCACATACGGCACGTCCGCCAACAAAGCCTCGGAACGCGTCCGACCAGTCTGCATAGGTCAGGAAGGCGCGCAGTACCGGCCGGCTGAAGAACTTTCTACCTACCCCGATTTGCGGGGCGATCGTGAATTTGCGCACCCAGCCGTAGAGCTGGGTGTAGCCGTTTTGCGTAGGAACGAAGCCTCCGGTGTGGTCGAATCCTCCCTCGAACGCCAACGAGATATACTTCGTGAAAAAGATTTCTGGTCTGGCGCCAAACGAAACCCACTGGCTCCAGTCGTGCTGCGGAATCCCGTCTTTGGACCGCTGGTAGAGAAAGATGGGCATAATGGCGAATTTATCGTTCGGCTGAAAGAGCACCTGCTCTACGGCCAGGAACCTTGCCGAGCTGTGGAGGAACGGCGTTGGATCATCGATCGATGTGCTGAAGTTGCTGGCCGCGCCGGTTCCGTACTGGATGGACAACGAGTGAAAGCCGCCGTGCCACTCCAGGCGTTGATGGCGCAGTCCGACAGCGTATCCATCCGTCGTGGGAATTACCGTCCCCGTTGGCGTCGTGCCACCTTTCGACGTGGCATAATTAAACCACCCAGCCCAGAGCCCCAGAGGCCCCTTCAGGTCATAAAAACGCACGTCGATATTGCTCTTCGCGAGGTATCCGTTTTGGGTGACGATGTCGGGCCTCGCGCCGGATAGAAACGCCACGGACATCTTGCCGATGCGAAGATTTATATCCTCGACACCGCCGCCGTAGCCGCTCATGTCCAAGGGGTAGAAGTCGATTATTTCAATGTGTTGGCGGCGATAGTACCTTTCGCCGGCCCAGAACTTGGCGTCTGGCTGGCTGTCCAGGACGTTGCCGGCTTCCACGAAGGCTTCACGGAAGCGGAATTGATCGTTACCCGTGCCATTCGCAAAATTCGCATAACTGGCAGAGTTCGTGGTGTTGACCTCGATCATGGCCTCAGTTTTCATCCACGCCTTTTCAGAATTGTGCTCTGGGTTCACCCAGTTGTTGACAAAGATCAATTCTGCGTAGGTTTCCGCTTCGTTCCCCAGGCGGTATTTGGCACCAGCTCCAGGGGCCTCGAAGGCAACCTGCTGACCGCCATCGCCATTTAGACCGTAACCGGAGCGAAAATATCCGTGGAATTCAAAGCTGCTCGCCTGTTGTTGCAGCTTCTCGATCTTTACGTCTGCCTCTCTCAGGAGGTCGTACGTCGGCTCCGAGGACAGCTCGCCTTGATACTGTGATCCGACATCACCTGGCCCTCCGAGGACAGCTTTTTGGGCTGCCTGTTCGGCGGCCAACTCCGCCGCCGAGATTGTTCCCTGCCGGCTTTTTTCGCGGGCTTCGTTTTCTTCTTTCTCTTTTTCCTTTTGTTTTTCGATTTGCTGTTCCAGGGCAGCGATGCGTTGCTCGAGGTCGTGAGTGGTCGTGTCGTACTGCTGTTTCAGTTGTTGCAGCTGCTGTGCTAGCTGATCAGTTTGTTGACCGGTGGCAGGTTGTTGAAGGGTAGCGGACTGTTGAGAAGTGGTGGTCTGTTGGCTGCGAGCGGTCAGGACCACGAAGGGAGCCATCGCAATACAGCAGATGAGGCGCCCAATCAGCCGCTGCCTATACCTGCGTGAACCAGCGATCATAAAAAGGCCTTGCTCCAACCTGCCTTTGTGTTTCGTTGAAGGCTGCCTGCAGCCCACATCGTTTCGGGCCGTTCTTCATCAGGCATTCACAGTTCCACTCGAGCTAGCCCTTGCCAGCGGAGTTTAGCGCTTAAGTATCAAGCACTTAGGGGTGCAGGTCTCGGGCGAGGCGCTGCCAGCCTGCGCATACAAAGGCGTGGCAGTGACAGCGGTTTGGCAAGTGACAGGCGCATATCGCATATATGGTCCGGGTTCCCTACCTTCTTCTAAGCATTATTGGATTGTCGGGTTTCGAGCAAGGCGGTCTTATTCGGGAATGCTGCGCCGGGTCGGCGGTCTCGGTTCTTTTTCTGAGCAACGCGTTTGGAGCTGGGTCCGGTGCAGGCGAGGCCGGTAGCTGCCAATTGCCAAGCTCTTGTCACTGATCGTCTGGGCTGGAGAGCGGCACCCGGGCTCTCTCGAAATCCTAAGAGCTTGTAACTTTCTCTTCCCAAAGAAGATGTCGGCAACACTGGAACGCAACCCGCCGTTGGAACACTGAATGCTTAGGTAGCAGGCGGTCTTGGACCATAGGAGAGTATCCGCCTGTCATGGAACAACTTCCTTTAACAGCGTTCCTGAACAAGTATTTCGGGGGAACGGCACTGGCGGTTCTGCATGCTTTGCATGTTTCAACGGGAAACGTGCACGCTCCCATCGCCAACTTCGTGGCGATGCAGATCCTGGTAGCGGCCATCCTTATGGGCCTGTTCGCTATGGTACGTTCGCGACTTTCGGTGGAAAACCCGAGAGGTTTGCAGCACGTCGCGGAAGGCATACATGGGTTTGTAAACGGGCAAAGCCAGAAAATCATCGGCGAGCACAGTGAGGGTTTCACGCCATTCCTGGTCGCCTTGGGTCTGTTCATCTTGGCCTGCAATCTGATCGGTCTCATACCCGGGTTTGAATCTCCGACGGCGACGCCCGCGGTCACCTTGGGATGCGCTGCCGTCGCTTTCGTCTATTACCACTGGCAAGGGTTCAAGCATGCGGGTCTCAGTTATCTGAAGCATTTCCTGGGTCCGGTATGGTGGCTCGCATGGTTGATGTTACCGATTGAAATTTTCAGCAATGGTGCGCGTGTTATGTCGCTTACGATTCGGCTTTTTGCAAACCTGTTTGCAGGAGACATGGTAACGGCCGTGTTCTTCTCTCTGATTCCGATCGGAGTTCCGGTCGTGTTCCTCGGTTTGCACCTCGGCGTAGCGCTACTGCAGACCTACATATTCGTTCTGCTGACGACTGTAGATGGCAAGCTTGGCGTCTCGGAGCCGCCGATCGTACTCGGCGCTGCGCGCTTCCGCAGCTGCGATATCTGCGCGGGCTTTTTCCGTAGCTCCCTCGGTGCGTTCACGGCGTTCGGCAAGAACCGCGACTAGCTTCCCGTGCACAATCAGTCGGTACCCACACCACACAATCCCCAACAGCACTGCTGTAGGGATCGCGCGGAGAAAAAGATTGCCTAGTTGACCCAAGAGTTCATTCATGGTTTTGATCGTCCGAGCTGGAAAGGGCCGTGAGCTTTCATCGTGATGGCTCCTTTGTCAGGCCTCGCCTGCACGAACCTCCCTTACTTAAGCATCCGGGGTACCAGTCGTGCCTGCATTTCCGTTTCTCCAGCATGTCCTCTGACGAGACTCACTTAGCAGGGACTTTAGCTGCTGGGCGGGCCATCACTCGACGCTCCCCCAGAACAAAGCATGACAACGGTTTGGCAAGTGACGGCTGCACAGCGTCGCGGGTCGCGGAGAATTTCTCGAGCTTCGTGATGCGGGTCTAAGAGTTTCGAGTAGCGTCTGGCCAATCATTCGTCACTTGCTAGGGGTTTGACGTTCCTCACCCCGCTAACAGCACCCCTTTCAAACGGTTACGAATGGTCTCTGTATTGCACGTCCTTTTTGGTGCTTCCCATGATAGGAGACAGGAATGACATTGCTTGAATCTCTCAAGAAATACACGACCGTCGTAGCCGATACCGGCGACATCGATGCCATCGCCCGGCACCGGCCGCAGGACGCCACGACCAATCCTTCACTTCTTTTTCACGCCGCTCAGATGCCGGTTTACCGGCACTTGGTGGAAGAGGCAACCGAACTTGCCCTGGCTCGTGGCGGTGACCACGCAGCCATGGCGGAAGAGTTTATTGATCGTCTTTTCGTTCTGTTCGGATCTGAGATTCTCAAAGTAGTTCCCGGCCGAGTCTCTACAGAGGTAGCGGCGAGCTTGAGCTTTGATACCCAGGGGACCATCACGAAGGCGCGCAAGCTCATCTGGCTGTATGAGAGGAAGGACGTGGCGCGGGAACGCATCTTGATCAAGATCGCCAGCACCTGGGAAGGCATTCGGGCGGCCGAGCTTCTCGAGAAGGAAGGTATTCATTGCAATCTGACACTTCTCTTCAGCTTTGCTCAAGCGGTCGCTTGCGCCGAAGCGGAAGTGACCTTGATTTCGCCTTTCGTAGGCCGCATTTATGACTGGTATAAGAAAGAGAGAGGTGGCGCGGAGATTTCCCCGGAGCAGGATCCCGGCGTTGCGTCGGTCACGCGCATCTACAACTACTACAAGAAATTCAGTTACAAGACTCAAGTGATGGGGGCAAGTTTTCGAAATGTGAATCAGATCGTCCGCCTCGCCGGATCGGATCTGCTCACCATCAGTCCAGACCTTCTTGACCAGCTGGAGAAAACTGAGGGCACCCTGGATCGTAAACTCGACCCGGCAAAAGCGTTAGCAGTCAAGGAAGAACACCTTCACCTGGACGAGAAGACCTTCCGGTGGATGCACAACGAGGATCCGATGGCGACGGAGAAACTGGCTGAAGGTATCCGCAAATTCAACAGCGACGCCCGCCACCTGGAAGACTATGCTCTCTCCCAGGTTGCCCAAAAAGTCGCGTGAGCAAGCGCCTGGCGCCCAGTAAAACGCGAAGGCGGTGCGGCCCGCTTGTGCGGAGCGACCCTGCGAGGGTATTGTTAGCGCGCCGCATTCCGCTAATGCTGTATATTCAATCGAGGTCTCCAGATGGGCGTAGCTCGGGCAGTTCTTTGGGACATGGATGGAACGCTGATTGACTCCGAGGAGTACCACTGGATTTCCTGGCGGGACACCATGGCGAGTGAGGGTACTCCAATCACTCGCGATCAATTTCTCTCCTCGTTCGGCCAGCGCAACGACACCATTCTCTCCCAATGGCTGGGCGTCGCGGCGACTCCCGAGCTCATCGAGAGAATCGGAAATGCCAAAGAGGAACTGTATCGTCACCTGGTTCGCACGAAAGGAATCTCCCCGCTTCCCGGGGTTACAAGTTGGGTGCACTGCCTTCACGAGCAAGGATGGCTCCAAGCAATCGCGTCGGCGGCACCGCGTCAGAACATTGAGGTCGTCCTTGATGCGTTAGCCGCTGCTCGCTATTTTCAGGGAATTGTCTCCGCAGAAGATGTCCATCACGGAAAACCGGATCCCGAGGTATACCTGACTGCGGCTTCGCGGGTCGGCGTATCCCCGGGCAGGTGCATCGTTGTGGAGGATGCCGTCGCTGGGATTGAAGGAGCACGCAGCGCGGGCATGCGTAGCGTCGGGGTAAGTCATACCGGTAAGGCTCTAGGCGCTGATGTAGTGGTTCGGTCTCTCGATCTCCTCAAACCAGACGCCTTCGAAGCACTGCTGCAAGCATGCACAATCTCGTAATCAGCGTTGATCCTCGCATCTACTAGGGTTGGGGACACGTCTCTCGTGGAACGTCAGGAGATTCGAACGTCGCTGGCTGACCGTCTACACTTTTAGCGGCTGACCGTTTCGAGCTTTCTGTCAATTCCTGGAGCCATTCAAAGGCTGGAGAGGACAGCGTTTCTTTCGGGCAGCGCCAGGACCAGTTTCCGTTGGCACGACCGGGCACATTCATACGAGCACCTCTGCCCAAGTTGAGGAGGTCTTGTAAAGGGGCGATCGTGAGCGCCGCTGAAGATGACCATGCAAGGCGCATCAGCGCCGGGGCGACTTCAACACTCTCGCCCGGTGAGCGCTGGAGGTAACTCCAGAAGTTCTCTCGCTGGTCATCGGGCAATTCTTCGTACCATTCGCGAGTTGGTGGCATTGTCGTGAGTTCCCGTATACACGACCGTATTGTGGACGAAATTGTGCGGAAGATAAGGGTTGTCTGGATGGCCATCGAAGGCGAATTGCAGCACCCGCGTCCCAGGCACCTGAAACTGGTCGCGCAGCGCGTATACGTCTGGCGTAATCACTCCCAGATCCTCGGCGATGAACGGCAGACGGCCTAGCTCTCTTTGCACCGCCTGGAAAAAATCAGCTCCCGGCCCCGGCACCCATTGCCCGGACTGCGCTGTGGTTGCTCCGGCTGGAACGTGCCACGCGGCCGCGAACCCGCGGAAGTGATCCAGCCGAATCACGTCGACGTGAGCCAGCAGCGCACGCAGCCGGTCGATGCACCACCGATAACCGGTCGAACGAAGGGCGTCCCAGTTGTAGACGGGATTGCCCCACAACTGCCCTTGCGCGCTGAAATAGTCGGGAGGAACTCCGGCGACGAAGCGTGGCCGGCGATGTTCGTCCAGCAGGAATAACTCCGGGTTAGCCCACACATCGCTGGAATCCGGGGAAACAAAAAACGGCAAGTCGCCGATCAAGCCTACGCCCCTGGCATGGGCATACTCCTTGAGTTGTTCGGCCTGGCGGAACAACAGGAATTGCTGCAAAGCGAACCTGATCGATTTGCACTTGCCAACTCGCGTCGCGCCTCGGCTAAGGCATTCGGCCTGCGCTGAACCAACTCTGCAGGCCACTCAAGATAATAGGCACCGCTGAACTTGGCCTTCAACGCCCGGAATAGCGCATAGTCCTCCAGCCAATGATCTTGCGCAGCACAAAACTCATCATAGGCAGGTCGCAGATCTTTGCGCGTCCCGGCATTGAAGTTTGTCCACGCCTTTTCGAATAACCGCTGTTTGAATGGGATTACAGAATTGTAGTCGACCGCGTCCGCAGCAAAGTGAGCCATCACAATCGCTCGCTTGCAGCAGTCCGTCAGAGATGAGGGCACCGGGACTGATCAACAGGCTGTTGCCGGCAAACGACGATAGCGATTGATACGGCGAATTTCCATAGCCAGTCGGGCCAAGCGGTAGTGACTGCCACCATCCCTGGCCAGCATCATGGAGACTGATGATCCATGAAAAGGCCGACGATCCCCAAGTCACCGACACCATAAGGTGAGGGCAGGGATGTGACATGCAGCAGTAAGCCCGAAGCTCGGTATTCAGGCGGAAACGGCGGGACGTTCGTTAGTCCGCCGGGAACGCTCATTTTCGGGCCTCGGTTCGCGAAGTGCTTCCAGAGGTAGCCAATGCATTGTTCACCATTTCCTGGGCTTCGCTCACGATCGCATTCAGATGTGTTTGGCTCTTGAAGCTCTCCGCGTAGATCTTGTAGATGTTCTCCGTGCCGGAGGGCCGAGCCGCAAACCAACCGCTCTCTGCGACGACCTTTAGGCCACCGATTGGAGCATGATTGCCAGGAGCTTTGGTCAGCTTGGCTGTGATCGGCTCGCCCGCCAAGTCTGACTCCTTCTACGGCATCAGGTGAGAGTTTTTGCAATTTTGCTTTCTGCTCGGGAGTGGCAGGCGCGTCGATGCGCGTGTAGTACGGCGTGCCGAACTCCGCCGTCAGCTCGCGATAGTGCTCACCGGGATCCTTGCCGGTGCGGGCGGTGATCTCCGCCGCCAGCAGGTCCATGATTGGCCCGTCCTTGTCCGTCGTCCACACGGTGCCGTCAAGGCGAAGAAAGCTAGCTCCGGCGCTCTCTTCCCCGCCGAAACAGTACGAGCCGTCGACCAGCCCCGGCACAAACCACTTGAAGCCCACCGGCACCTCGCGGAACTCGCGGCCGAGCTTTTTCACGACCCTGTCGATCATGCTGCTGCTCACCAAGCGTCTTTCCTACGGCGAAGTCCCTCGCGCCACTGCGGGCGGTGTGTGAGCAGGTATCGGATCGCCACTGCGAGATAGTGGTTCGGGTTCATTAACCCCGCAACTGGAGTGACTATCCCGTGCCGGTCCGAGTCCGGATCGTTGGCGAAAGCCAACTGGTATTGATCCTTCAATGCGACGAGCCTAGCCATCGCATAGGGACTTGAACAATCCATGCGGATCTTGCCGTCGTGATCGACGGTCATGAACGAAAAAGTCGGGTCGATCATCGGATTGACGACGACGATGTCCAGTCCGTAAACCGAGTTGATGGGTTCCCAGTATGGGCGCGCGGCTCCGCCGAGCGGGATCGACGCCAAGTTTCAGTCTGGCGCCGCGAATGGAATCCATGTCGACCACGTTCTTCGAGGTCGCGAACGTACGGCATCATCAAGTCTTCCTGATGCGTGCTTGCGGCTTGCATGGCCTTGCTAAACGGCACCCGCCTGACCCCGACATTGCCGGCTCGCAACAATTCGTTCGCCCGGCCTTCGACCCAATGCGTCACGTCGGTATCGGCCGGGCCGCCGTCAGTCGGGTTGTACTTGAAACCGCCATCCTCGGGCGGGTTGTGCGACGGCGTGATGACGATGCCGTCAGCAAGGTGTTCCTTGCGGCCGCGGTTGTAAACCAGAATGGCCCGCGAGATGACGGGCGTCGGAGTTACTCCGTCACCTTGCTGGATGACCGTTTCCACATTGTTCGCCGCCAGCACCTCGAGAGCAGTGCGTTGCGCGGGTGCCGAGATCGCGTGGGTATCTTTCCCCATGTACAGCGGTCCGTCGGTTCCCTGCTCTCGACGGTAGTCGCAGATGGCTTGGGTAATCGCCAAGATGTGCGCTTCAGTGAATGTGCCGTGCAGGGGCGAGCCGCGGTGTCCACTGGTGCCGAAGCTAACGAGCTGGTTGGGATCCTGCAGGTCGGGATGGCGCTCAAAATAGTCCCTCTCCAGGCGAGCGACATCCACCAGCATCTCCTTGGGAGCAGGTTTGCCTGCGAGGGGCGAAATCGTGCTTTCGTTTGATCCCGTTGCCATTGAGCGTGCGCCTAAAGTATTGGGCATGGTTCCGCCTTCCAAATGTCGGCTGCGTATTCAGAGATCGTGCGGTCGCTCGAAAACTTCCCGGAGCTCGCTACGTTCAGGATTGCTTTATGCGCCCACGCGCCGGGATCGGCATACAAGGCGCCGAGCCGTTCGTGTGCTTGGCAGTAGGAAGTAAGGTCCGCCAAGTGCATATAGTGATCGCCGTGGGTCAGAAGCGTATCACGCAAGGGAGCGAAAACTCCTGGTTCGTTACGGCTGAAGTGGTCAGAGAAAATGAGGTCCAGGGCCGCTCGAGTCTCCGGCTCGTTTTCATAGTGCCAATGCGGATTGTACCAGCCGCGACTGGCCTCAACTTGTTCCACGGTGAGGCCGAACAGGAAAAGATTATTCTCTCCGGCTTCTTCCGCCATCTCAATGGTCGCGCCGTCACGCGTTCCGACGGTCAAGGCGCCGTTCATCATGAACTTCATATTGCTCGTTCCGCTGGCTTCGTAGCCGGCGGTAGAGATCTGGTTGGAGACATCGCTGGCGGGGATCAGACGTTCCGCCAGGGAAACATTGTATTCCGGGAGAAAAACGACCTTGAGTCGACCGCGTATGGTGGGGTCGGCGTCAATCGTGTCCGCCAGGTTGTTGATGAACTTTATGATTAGTTTGGCCAAGTGGTAGGCAGGCGCTGCCTTGCCGGCGAAGAAGAACGTGCGCGGCACCATCTCCGTCCCAGGATTTTCTCGCAAGCGGTTATAGAGGACGACGATTCGCAGCGCGTTCAGCAGCTGCCTCTTATATTCATGGATGCGCTTGACTTGGCAGTCGAAGATGCTGTCCGGGTCCACCCCCTGACCCGACGTGGACTTGAGCCAGTCGGCAAACCCCGCTTTGGCTTGGCGCTTTGACGCATTGAACAAATCTCGAAAGATGCGGTCCTCGGCAAATGGCTTCAGCTTGTTGAGCTGGCTAAGGTTGGTAATCCACTCTTCACCAATCGCTTGCGTGATAGCGCGGGACAATGCGGGATTCGCTTGCAGCAACCATCGCCGCGGTGTCACCCCGTTGGTTTTATTGCTAAAGCGTTCGGGAAACATTTCGGCAAGATCCTTGACGGTGGTGGTTCGCAATAACTGCGAGTGCACCGCCGCGACGCCGTTGGTGCTGTGTGATCCGACGATCGCCAGGTTGGCCATGCGGATCTTTCGCTGGGCACCCTCTTCGACAAGACTCGCACGCTGAACGCGCCCCTCGTCCCCCGGGAAGCGCAGGCGAACTTCGTTGAGTAGCCGCCGATTAATTTCGTAAACGATTTCTAGATGCCTGGGAATGAGGATCTCAAACCACGCCGCAGGCCATTTCTCCAGGGCTTCGGGCAGCAACGTGTGATTGGTATAAGCAAGCGAGTTCTTCGTGAGTTCGAAGGCCTGGTCCCAGCCCAAGCGCGCATCGTCCAGCAGGATTCGCATCAGTTCGGCGACCGCCAGGGAAGGATGTGTGTCGTTGAGCTGGATCGCGACTTTTTCGGGCAGCTTGTTCCAGTCGGTGTTGGATCTCCGAAAGCGCCGCACCAGGTCGGCCAAGGAGCACGCGACCAGGAAATATTCCTGCAAGAAGCGTAGTCCTTGCCCAATGGCCGTGGAATCATCTGGATACAGCACGCGCGTAAGTGATTCCGCTCCAAGAGTGTCGCGTAGCGCGCCCACGAAGTCGCCGCTGCCAAACTCCCGGAAATCGAAATAATCCGGCGCAGCCGCGGCCCAGAGCCGAAGGGTGTTGATCGTCTTTCCTCCATAGCCTACCACCGGACGATCGTAGGGTATCCCGATCAGGCTCGAGGGGCGGCCCGGAATGATTTCGAAGTTGCCAGCTCGCAGCTCAAAGGAGCAGTTCAATTTGACTTCCACTTTCTCGTGTGGCCGGGCGATCTCCCAGGGATCTGTATCTCGAAGCCAGTTGTCAGGGTTCTCCTGTTGCCAGCCGTTCGCAATCGATTGTTTGAAAATGCCGTACTCGTAGCGCAGCCCATAGCCCGTGGCCGGGAGTTGCATCGTGGCCATCGAGTCGAGAAAGCACGCCGCAAGGCGACCCAACCCTCCGTTTCCCAGGCCTGCATCGGGCTCCTGTTCGATCATTTCAAGCCAATCCAGTCCCTTATCCTGGACCGCCTGCCGAACGGCGGAATCGACCAAAAGATTGCTAACGTTGTTGGCCAGCGAGCGCCCGATGAGAAATTCCATAGAGAGGTAGTAAATGCGTTTGGCATTTGCCTGCTCATACGTTTTCTTCGTTAATACCCACCGCTGCGCCAGCACATCGCGTACGGAGCGCGAAAACGCCTCAAAGCGCTCGCGGGGACTCGCTACCTTCGGGTCGATCGCTCGGTCAAAGATCAGATGTCTTTCATAGAATGCATCTTGCGTCCCAGCAATCGGAATCGGCCCACACCCGTACTGTTGGAGAAGTTCTGAAACACTGGTTGGGTTCGTCTTTGTAGCACTGATTCGCGGGGAATTCGATTGTATGACATCACTTGTGCTCATTGGGGTTTCCTTTAGTGGTACGAGTTATCTGAAATCGGTACTGCGCAAAACATCTAAGACCAACCGCTCGCCGAACTACAGAAGGACTCACGCGAACACATGTCGATCCTCGTTCCAAAGTCGGATCACCGGCTGTGACAGATTGTGCTCATAACCCAGCGCACTCAGGCTCGCCGTGGTCAACAGAAAATACTTACCTGCCCACGTCGGACCGAGCGCCAACCAGCGGGCGGCCAGAACGCGAATGAAATGTCCGCTAGAGAAGATCAATACATTTCCCGGAACCTTGCGGACGCGCTGGACGACACGGTCGGCCCGCTCGCCGACTTGCGCCGGCGTTTCGCCTCCCGGGCAGCCGTCCCGGAACAATTGCCAGTCCGGTCGTTCTGCAAGGATCTCGGCCGAGCACCGCCCTTCGTATTGTCCGTAGCTCCATTCCACCAGGTCCGGATCGGTTTCCGCCACGGCTCCAAACCCAGCTAGTTCGCAGGTTCGCGACGCTCGCTGCAGCGGGCTCGTAAATACCTTGACGAATGTCATGCCTTTCAGACGCTCTCCAAGTCGCCGGGCGTTCCGCTCGCCATTTGGAGTCAGTGGTATGTCGGTACGACCGGTATGCTGTCCCGTCAGGCTCCACGCCGTTTCGCCGTGCCGTGCTATATACACCACTGGAAGTCCTGCACTCATGCAGAATTGCCTTTCCGGAGTGATTCTTTCTGGCTTACGTTTCCGTTTCTCGCCCCCAGTTGGGTGGCTGGTTGCGCCAGCTTCCAACATTCTGTCGCGATGGCCCAATCCTCCTCCGCCCGGATGACCAGCACGCGGACGCGTGAATCCGCTGCGGAAATATCTTGATCGAGGGAAGGTCGGGCGTTCGAATTGCTATCAAGTCTAAGACCGAGAAATTCCAATCCGCTGCAAGCCGCGGCTCGCACTTCGGGCGAGTTCTCGCCCACGCCGGCGGTAAAAACCAGCGCGTCGATTCCCCCCAGCACGGCGGCCATGCCACCGATCGCTGCTCGCAGACGGTGCACATAGATGTCGAATGCCAACTTCGCTCGCTCGTGACCCTTTTGGATGCCGGCCAGGATATCGCGCATGTCGCTCGAAAGACCCGAGATACCCAGCAGCCCCGATTTTTGGTTCAGCATGGTGTCTATCCCCTGGCCATCCAGGCGACCCTGACGCAGCAGGAAGGTCAGAATGCCAGGATCCACCGAGCCCGAGCGCGTACCCATCATCAAACCGTCCAGCGGCGTGAATCCCATGGTCGTATCGCGACTGCGGCCCTCATAAATTGCGGCAACAGAGCACCCGTTGCCAAGGTGGCAGGTCACCAATCTGAGTGACTCTTTATCCTTATCTAACAACTGAGCTGCGCGTTCGGTACAGTACTGGTGATTGATGCCGTGGAATCCGTAGCGGCGAATGCCGCTCTCAAACCACTCATACGGGCCAGGATACGTTGCCGCCGATAGCGGCATTTGACGGTGAAAGCCGGTATCGAAAACGGCCACCTGCGGAACTGCGCCCAAAAGATTGTCGACAATCTTCATGCCCTCGAGCTCCGCCCGAATGTGTAATGGGGCGAACGCTGACACGCTGTCGATTGCCGCGCGCACTTCTGGCGTGATCACTACGGGGTCTTCGAAATCCGGGCCGCCATGGACCACGCGATGACCTACAACATCGATTTCCGAAGCGGACGCAATGGCATGCGCCCTGCCATCTCTTAGCGTACGCAACAAATGCCGGATAACTTGCTCGCGCGTGGAGACAGGCAGTTCTTCCTTTAGGACGACTCCCTGCGCGTTCTTCACGACGATTGTTGCCTTGTCGATACTCCACTCGATCCTGCCTTCCCAAAGCGGGGCCGGCGGCTGCGCCGGAAGGGCTTCGCCAATTTCGTACAGACAAGCTTTTTGGCTGCTGGAACCCGAGTTGAGCACGAGAATTTTCATATTGGTTGCCAGGTCAGTTCCCTCTTTGCGTTGTCGTCCTTACTCCAAGGAAGTGGAATGGTCGGAAGCCAAGGGACCGCACCAGTCCGTTAAGCGAGTGCGGATAACATTGATGTTGGTCGGCAGATCTTAGGTGGCCGGTTCGCTCGAACCGGCCACCTTCGACACTCTTGGAATAGGCTACAGCGGCCATCTCCATCCGGTAATCTCCGGGCTGTCAATGCCATGCTTGTAGGCGTAGGCCCGGCAGGCCAGCTGCTGATTGCGGAATTTCTCCTTGGCGTGTCCCCCGATCCTCTGCAGTTTGGGAACGCGGTCAATGGCGTCAATCGCCAGGCTGAATCGATCCGTCTCGTTATTGATCGCCAACTCCATCGGCGTGTTGATGTTGCCTTTCTCCTTGTAGCCCCGCACATGCAAGTTCTTGTTGTTGCGGCCATACGCTAAGCGGTGAATCAGCCACGGATAGCCATGGAAATTGAAAACAATCGGCCTATCGACTGTGAATAGCGAATCAAAGTCGGCATGCGTCAACCCGTGCGGATGTTCCGTACTCGGCTGCAACTTAAACAGGTCGACTACGTTAATGAAGCGGATCTTCAGGTCAGGGAACGCTTCCCGCAGCAGTACCGTTGCGGCAAGCGCTTCTTGGGTCGGGATATCGCCGGCTGATGCCATGACGACGTCAGGCTCGCCACCCTGGTCATTACTGGCCCAGTCCCAAATGCCGACGCCTTTGGTGCAGTGCTCGATTGCAGCGTCCATGCTCATGTATTGAAGGTGAAGCTGTTTGTCGGAAACGATCACATTAATGTAGTTCTCGCTGCGGAGGCAGTGGTTGGCTACCGACAACAGACAATTGACGTCCGGTGGCAGGTAAATACGCGTCACCGAGGCGCTCTTGTTGACAACAACGTCCAGGAAACCTGGATCCTGGTGCGTAAAGCCGTTGTGGTCTTGGCGCCACACCGTAGACGTTATCAGAAGGTTCAGCGACGCTATATTTTGCCGCCAGGGCAGGTGGTTGCAAATCTCCAGCCACTTTGCGTGCTGGTTGAACATCGAGTCGATGACGTGGACAAAAGCTTCGTACGAAGAAAAGAAGCCGTTTCGTCCCGTAAGCAAATAGCCCTCGAACATACCTTCCATCGTGTGTTCGCTGAGCATCTCGATGACCCGTCCATCGGGTGCCAGTTCTCCGCCATCCTGGTCTTCTGGGAAATACTCGGCAATCCAGAATTTTTTGGAGGCCTGGTAGAGCGCCTGGAGTTTGTTCGACGTGGTTTCGTCCGGCCCGAAGACTCGGAAGTTGTGCATGTTCAACTTCATGACATCGCGCAGGTAGTTACCCAAGGGGGGCACGTTCTCGGCTTCGATACTTCCGGGCCGGTCAACTTTGAGGGCGTAATCGCAAAAATTGGGCAAACGCAGCGTCTTCTTGAGGCTTCCTCCATTGGCATGTGGGTTGGCGCTCATGCGGCGGGTCCCGGTGGGCGCGAGTTCCTTGAGTTCGGGAATGAGCTTGCCATTTTGGTCGAACAGTTCCTCTGGCTTTTGGTCGTGCATCCAATTTTCCAGGATTCGCAGTTGTTCGGGGTTCTTCTTGACGTCGGTCAAGGGAACCTGGTGGGCGCGCCAAAAACCCTCGAGCCGGTGACCACCTACTTCTTGCGGAGCGCTCCAGCCTTTCGGCGACCGCAACACGATCATCGGCCAGCGAGGCCGCTTTGGAACACCGCTCGTCCGGCAAGCCTGTTGATGTTCTTGGATTTCCCGGACGCAGTGCTCAACCGTGGCGGCCATGGCCTGGTGCATGCTCTCGGAATCGGACCCCTCCACGAAGTACGGCGTCCAACCATATCCCTTCAGGAGGTCCTCCAATTCTTGGTGGCTGATGCGCGCCAGAAGAGTGGGATTGTTGATCTTGTAGCCGTTCAAGTGCAGGATGGGCAGAACCGCGCCATCTCGAATCGGATTCAGGAACTTGCTGATGTGCCACGAAGTTGCCAGCGGTCCCGTTTCAGATTCTCCATCGCCCACCACCGCGGCGACGATCAGGTCGGGGTTGTCGAACGCAGCGCCGCACGCGTGCGAGAGTACATATCCCAATTCGCCCCCTTCGTGGATCGAACCGGGAGTTTCCGGGGTGCAGTGACTGCCGATGCCGCCGGGGAACGAAAACTGTTTGAAGAATTCGCGTAGGCCGACCTCATCCTCGCTCTTTTCTGGATAGATCTCAGAATACGTTCCCTCGAGATAACCTGGACCCAAGACGCCGGGCGCACCATGTCCCGGCCCGGCCATGAAGATCACGTCGAGATTGAGCTTCTTGATGAGTCGGTTCAGGTGAATGTAGGTGAATGCGAGGCCGGGGCTCGAACCCCAGTGTCCCAGCAGGCGGTTCTTGATATGCTCCGGTTTCAGAGGCTCCTTCAACAGCGGATTGTCCAGGAGATAAATCATCCCGAGTGCCAGGTATTTGCACGCTCGCCAGTAGGCGTCCGTTTTCTTTAGTTCCTCGGGCGTTAGCGGCAACCCTTGAATTGTGGACCTCGCCTTCCCATATGCACTCAGCGATTGAGACAAGGGTTCACGTTCGGCTACTTCTGCTTTAGGTGTCATTTCTTAAGCTCCTTGTGTTCCCGCAATGGGGTCGGAACAAAATGCCGTCTTGGTCGCGCAGTTGATAGTTCATGCAAATCCCAGGTGGCCGAAGGCATTGAGTGCAACGCAAAGGCCATTCGTAAGCGTTTGAAGATGCGATGGGTTGATCGGGCGTGAACCGTCAAAGCCATAGCAAATGACAAACACTTGGCAGGGTGTCACTCGAACTCGAATGTGACGGTTGTCACAGAAACGAGCTATTTGACTTCTCGATTTGCGCTTGGCACTCGGCAGCGTTTAGTCCATTCCCAGAGTGGGAGCCAAGTCTTATCACAGATTTGTGTCGCTCTCATGACGAAAGCGTCAAGAAATTGACGGTTTGCCTGGGGGCGCCTCGTCGCCTAGCGGAAACCACCCACGACTGTCCCCGAAGTCTTCCAAGGTCGGATTCAAAATCGGTCGACTAGATTCAGTTTCGGTTCTCCCCGAGAACCAGCGCATTCACTCACCATTTACTGAGCGACAACCGAGTTGCTGTCCGCTATTCACCGGGTGTAATACTTCATAGACGCTTACCGCGACCGCTGCAGCTCCAAGAGCGCACAAACCCACGACCATACTCGCGAGGGGGACTCGTAGGACCTTAGAATTGACGTAAACCACCAATGCTATCAATGCGTAGCGGAATATTGCCAGGACGTACGTGCTCAGCGGCACGCGTTGCGATGTAACACCCGCTTGTGCCATCGACGACGCCAACGCCGCGTTCAGCCCTCGCGTCAGCCAACGAAAATTCAACCACGCCAACACCGCGCCAATCATCAATCCAGCTGCCCAAGCCCACCTATACAGCATTCCGGTGGCACCTGCGGCCGTCGCTCCAAACGCCAAAGTTAGCCGCGCTATTCGCTTCTGCATGAGTGTACCCGATCCGCCCGCAGACCAGCCATGGGATGAGCGGCGCTTTCATGAAATGGGTATGCTTGCCGGCGTCTCTCTCCTTCACCGCAGGCGCCGCACAGCTTCTCGTAAGCCACCCGCGAATCCCAGTCCACCCAGGATCAACGTGAAAATCCAGTGTGTATGCAGCCGATGATCCAGGAGATAGCCGATCAGACCACCGACGAGGAGTGTGCCCACGATCGTGAACGGCAGCTCGAACACCACGGCGGCCTGCTCCGAATTCTTTTCGTCTCCGCCACTTTCGGCAATTGCGACTCCCGGGAACTAAGCCAACGATCCAACAGATTGTCAGCGCCGCTTTTTGGCCTTGCATCGACTATCAAACACGTACTTTGCACGCACTCATGAACACAACCACTCAAACGCTTACGACCGGACAAGGTGAGTCGCAAATCAGCGAATAGGTGAGATCCCCCATGCGCCCCACAGCGCCTTCATGAGGTTTTCGTCCAATCACCAGGACGTCAGCGGCTGACTCCCGAGCGGCGGCGAGTAACACCTCTTTGACAGAGCCCGAAGCGACGCACACAGATGCGTCGGAGCCCACTGTGCTCAGGAGCTTCGCGATGCGCTGCCGCGCTTTCTGTTCCTCTTCGGATGTCGTCCGGACCACGCTGTCAACCTGGCTAATCCGAGTCGCATGAATAATTGAGAGCTCTGCGCCAGCCGCCGATGCAACATCTTTCGCGTAGCGCAATACTCTCTCCGAATCCAAGCCCAAGCTGAGAGCGCAGAGCCATTTCCGGTGCTCCAAAGACCGGGGCGCTATTGTCGCGGCGTGCTCAGTTGTCAGCACCGGACAGTCCGCCTCATTGAGCACTTTCGCTGTCGTTGAGCCCAGCAGCATTTGCCGAAAGCGACCAGCGTGGGTCGGCATTACAATCAGGTCGAATTTGCCTTTCTTTGCGGTCTCCACGATCAGGCCTGCAGCATCACCTGTCACAAGAATTCTCGGATACTTTGTGACCGGAAACTCCGATTCCAGGAAGCGCTCAAGCCTGCTCCGTGCAAGGCCCCAGTGCTCTTCGGCGATCTCACCGGGCGGACGCGTGTAAAGCTCGAATCCGCTATGACTGCTGAGATCGCATACGTGAACGATCGTCACTTCCGCTCCAAAAATCGCGGCAGCTCGTTTCACATAGGCGGCTATGGCAACGCACGAAGGCGAAAAGTCGACCGGGAAGAGAATCTTCTGAATCATTTATATGTGGTCGCCGCCAAATACGCGTCGTCCTCTCTATCGCTCACAATTGTTTTTGCAGCGCGTCCAGCTCAATGCGGCAGGTGTCGCTGAACTGTCTCAATGGGTCTTGCGCACTCAGGGCGCGAGACTCGATCTGCTCAGGGGTTAGATTCGGCATCCGATAACTGGTCAGAATTGTTCTTACAACGTCCTCGGCCGTTTCCAGAACGCCCGACGAGGAACTAAGTCGAATACGACTCAGCAACCCGTAGACTGGGATCAGTTTCTGAGGTTCGCTGCTATTGTGCTCCAGAGCATCGACGAGCAAGCGCGCGCTCTCGGAAATGAAATCGGAGTACAGGGACTCGCGGCGGACAATCATTTTTGAGAGTAGGTCCCGCCGATCCTGATGCCTCTGTGTGATCCACGTGCCTACGGCGGAACCCAATGCGCCCACCATCGATCCCGAAATAGCGGCGAAGGCGGTGATCATTCCCGGGTTCATAGAAAAATCTTAGACCCCCAGGCAAAAAGCCGCGGATGTAGTTCGATCGCCCGACTTTCTCGAGTTCTTTACAGTCATTTGATTGCTCTTCGAGGTCGCACCGTATCGATTGCACAAATTTTGGCGTTCGCTGCCAGCGATCAGGCCGTAAGTTTAAGGCGTGCGTCCACGGAGATTCTTACCTTGAACGGTCTGGCTATGCGACGACCGCTCTCGTCGGCCTTGGCCGCGATATTGAAAGTCGCCTGATGAGCACGAGCAACCTCAGCCAGCAGGTCGAGATGGTTCTTCGTGATGGCACAATACTCGCCCACCCTTTCGAAGGTTACCGTCGCGGTGGCTGCCAAGTCCTGGTGTGTCAAGCCTGCTCTACTCAATTGCGCGAGTGCTGTCATCGCGAGTCCTCCACCGTGTTCGGCAGCGCGCATTTCTTTGGCGTAGGTACCGACGCCGTCTTCGAATCGTGTGGTGAATGAATACCGCGTCTCCTTCAAGGCAGTGCTCTCTGTCGATAATGGTCCCTTTCCGTTTTTCACATCGTCTCGAGAGCCCACCGTCGCCTCACGTCGCATCCCGCTACCTCTTCCATTCAGAGTCGTTCCAAGGGCATCTGAGCTGCCAGACTATGTTCTCGGGATGCCTCCGTAACTTACTGAGCGCACGGAAAGTACGCTATCGGATCCTGCTCTACCGGCGTCCGGGGGTGTCTCGGTCTCGACAAACGAGTCAAGGCTCTGACTGTCGGCTTCCGCTCATGGTTCATACCTACCGTTTGCGAGCTTTTCGACTTGTTTGGACTGCCTAACATCAGCAATTGCCGAACTTCAGCAAAATCGCCAAAACCAAAACCTGTGGAAGTCTTTTAAATTCAGTAATTTGAGTTGGCACACAGGTTGCACCATCAGCGGGCCTCAAGCTTTAGACGCGTGCTTCGGATCGAGCGGGGAGTCTACCATTTGACGCCGGTGACCAAAGATCTTTCGAGGCTTTTGTTTTTCAGCAGCTTACGAGTTCAAAGCAGGTTCACAGATAGTTCGCGGGTAGTGCATTGAAGGAGAATCTGCACCTCGCTGACGATGAGCCCAGTGAACGGGACCAATTCAGGCCAGCTCGATCAGTTCCGGGAGCTTGTTCACGAAGCACTTGCCCTCAGGGACGCTCAGCAGGATCGGGGCGTCCCTAACCGTCCCTAACAATGAGATATGAGCGCAGGAGCAAATTGATCGTCGACCTCGAGAGATTGAAATGGAACGTCGTGTCCAGGCTACTTCTCAATTACGACAGTGAAGGGGACGTTATGGCAACGGCAACGCAATCGGCACTCACAAAAGAGTTGGACACACGAAAACGAAGCCCGGCATCACGCGACTTTGAAAACGCGGTGCGGCAGAAGGTCGTGGGACAGGACGAGGCCATCCAAACGCTTGTGGGACCTGAGGTCTATAGTCCAACGCTATTTGACGAGAGATGCCGCTTGCGTTTGAGTGCGACCCGATGAACGCTACCAACAATTCGCACGAATTTCGATTCACCAGCGAGGACGGCCTGCAAATCGCCTGCAACCGCTGGCAGAGCCGCGGCCCCGCGCGAGGCATCATCCAGATCGCACACGGCCTGGGCGAACACATCGGGCGATACGCCGAATTGATCACCGTTATGCAGGAAGCAGGCCTCGTCGTTTACGGCAATGATCACCGCGGCCATGGCCGCAGCGCCGCCTCTCCGGAACAATTTGGAGACCTCGGCGAGGGCGGTTTCGATCTGCTCGTAAAGGACATGGTTGAGCTGACGCTCATCGCCAAGGAAGAAAACCCTGAAAAGCCCTTCCTCCTGTTCGGGCACAGCATGGGATCGTTCGCAGCACAGCAGTATGTTCTCGATCACAGCTATTCCATTGACGGCCTGGCGCTCTCGGGATCCGGCATTCTCGATGGCGTAGCAAAACTAGCGAGTTCCGCGGGAACGCAAAACGGTAACTTTCTGAACGCCCGATTCGAGCCTGCCCGCACTCCCTTCGATTGGCTGAGCCGGGATACCCGTGTTGTTGACGCATTCATCCACGACCCGCTATGCTTCGGCTCTCTGAAGCCGGCCTCAGCGGAATCTTTCTTGGCCGCGCATTCTCGGCTGGCCGATCCGAATGCTCTGGATGAAATACGCCCAGACTTGCCATTTTATCTGCTTTCGGGCAGCGACGACCCCGTTGGACAGCAACTGGAAGGAGTTCGCACCCTGATTGAGCGCTACCACAAGGCTGGCGTCTGTGACATCTCTCACGATTTTTACGAAGGTGGACGCCACGAAATGCTCAATGAATTGAACCGCGGCCAAGTTCGAACCAATCTCTTGGTTTGGATCTCTGCCGTACTGGGGGATCGCAGTCCTCATAAGGAGTCACAATGACGTCGACAGACAAAGCAACGGCTTTAGCCCGCACGCCTATCACGCCGACGGCTCCGACACCCGCGGCTCAGCCTGAGCACGTTACGGCCCCAGAGGAGAAGCCGGCATGGCGAAAATACGGAGCCCCGGTCCTGGTGGTCCTGCTTGCGGCTGCTTTGGTAGCAACGATCACGTGGAACTGGAATGGCTGGGAAGGCGGACGCATCGACCAGGTAACCGACGACGCCTACGTGCGCGGGGATCTGACCCCTCTCAGCACGAAGGTTTCCGGGATCGTCGCGGATGTGAAGGTTTCGGACTACCAGCAGGTCCACAAGGGCGACCCGCTCGTCGAACTTGAGGATAGCGACTACATTGCGCAAGTAGCTCAAGCCAATGCGGCGGTGGAAGCCGCGAAAGCTGCAATCGAGAACAATCGACGCCAGCGCGAACTTCAAGATTCAAAAATCAACCGGGCTTTGGCCGGTGTCGACCAGGCAAATGCTCAAATCATCGCGGCGCAAGCTGGTGAAGACGCGGTGCAAGCGGACGTCGTTCGTACACAGAAGGAGCGCCAGCGGCAAGAGGCCCTCCTGCAGACAAATTCAAGCACGCCCCAGAAGGTTGAGCAGGTGCTTGCCGACGAGCAGCGGTTCGCTGCTCAGTTAGCGAGTCGCAAAGCCGATCTCGAGCAGGCAAAAACCCTGCTGCGCAGCAACGAACTGGCGGTCGAGGCGGAGAGGCGCGCCAAGTCGGTTTTGGAGTCCCAGGATATGCAACTCATCGCCGACCTCCACGCCAAAGAAGCGGCCCTCACGGTCGCGAAGGTCAACCTCGGCTACACGAAGATCGCTGCTCCCGGTGACGGCACGGTAGGCGAGCGGCAGGTGCGGCCCGGCCAGTTGGTTTCGCCCGGAACACAAGTGATCGCGTTTGTCAGCAATATCAAATGGGTGCAGGCGAATTACCGAGAGACGCAGCTCACCAACGTTAAAGTCGGCGACCTAGCCGAGATCCGCATCGACGAATATCCCGGAAAAACCTTCCACGGCAAAGTCATCGAAATCGCCCCGGCCAGTGGCTCGCAATTCGCGCTGCTGCCACCCGACAATGCAACCGGCAATTACACAAAAGTCGTCCAGAGAATCCCAGTCAAGATTGCGTTCGACGATTCAAGCATCGCGACTACTTTGCGTCCGGGGCTATCGGTTATCGCCACGGTCCGCACGAGACATTAATTGGAGCGTGCGATGGCTGCGTCGACCACCGTCTTACGTCTACCTCCGCCGGTACAACTCGCGCAGGGCGTCGCGAGAATAGCGCCGCTAAACCTCTCGAACAGTCCGGTGCTCGGCATCCTTGGCGTCATCATGGGCGCCGGGATTGTCACCCTCACGGGCCGCATGATCTCGCTCGGGCTTGCGGATCTCAAAGGTCACGTGGGTGTCAGCTTTGACGACGGCGCGTGGATAAGCAGCGCCTACAACGTTGCCCTGATGTTCATCGGCCCTTTCACCGTGTACCTCGGCGGCCTGATGGGACCGCGGAAAATTCTATTCTTTGCAGCAACGTCGTTTACCGTTGTCTGCGCGCTCCTTCCCCTGATCCATAGTTACAGCTTGCTCATTACCGCTCTCGCTTTGGCAGGGCTGACCTCCGGCACTTTCTACCCGCTTACCCTCACTTTTGCGCTGCGCAATATTCCTCTTAAGTTCCTTCCCTTTACCATCGCGCTCTACGCGACGTTCGTCGACGGTGCCGTGAACATCGCACCGACCCTTTACGGCTGGTACAGAGACCATCTCTCCTGGGAATGGATGTTTTGGAATTCGGCGATGATCACGCCGCTGATGATGTTGTGTATCTATTACGGGATTCCGCCAGCACCCGCGGGAAAGAAATCCGGCGCAGCGCCGAGTTTCGCGGGCTTTCTGTACGCCAGCGCAGGCTTTGCGATGGTGTTTGCGGCAATCGATCAAGGGGAAAGGCTCGACTGGTGGCGCTCCGGATTATTCACGGCGTTGTTCGTGGGCGGCGCATTGTTTCTTTTGAGTGCGCTGGTGCGGCGCCTGCGCAGCCCCAATCCTCTGGTGGACCTGCCCTATTTGCGTCAATGGAATACTTTGCTGCTGGGCCTCACTCTGATCCTGTTTCGCTTCAACCTTCTCTCTACCATCGTTCTCATCCCGCAGTCGCTCGCGATACATGGCTTCGAGGCTGATCAAATTGGGCCCGCCATTATCTGGAGCGCCGCCCCCCTGCTTCTTCTGGCATTTGTTGCGGGGCTCTTACTGCTGGAGAAATTGGATCCGCGCCTGCTGATGGCGACGGGTTTTACGTGCATGGCGTTGGCCGCCTGCATGAATGCAGGAATCACCAGTGCGTGGTCCGCGTCGAACTATTACCGCACCGAATTGCTCTTGGGAGTTGGACAGTCGTTTGCCTTTATCGGCCTGGTCGCGGCCATCATCCTTCAGGGAGTTTTCTCGGGGGGACTATCCAAGCCGCAGTGGATTCTTACATTTTCTGCGTTTTTTCATGTTGTGCGACTCCTCGGCGGGGAGATCGGCGCGGTCTTCATGGGCCACTACATCGCGCAACAGGAAAAGCTGCACTCGAACCTCCTTGGCCTGCACGTAGAACGCGGGAGCTGGATCACCGATGGCGCCATTCGGATGCTAACAGGGGGGTTGTTTTCGAAATCCTCCGGCGTGGACGCGGCAACCGGACGCGCAATCGGAGTGGTGAGCGGTCAGCTCCGTCTTCAGGCGTATACGCTGACCTTTATCGATGGATTCCATTTGCTGGCTTGGTCGTGTGTGCTCGCCCTGCTGCTCGCAGCCTTGCTGCGCAAGGCACCGCTGGACTACGGCGATCTCAGTATGGTTCAACCAGTCCCTGCACATCAGGACGCAAAATCATGAACACCAGTCCAGCCATGTTTGAGTTATGGCCGGCCTCAACCAGCCTTCAATACTTAAGGAGAAATGCCATGACTGGAGCAAGACTTCTCCGGATATCGTCGATCGCCGGTGTGCTTCTTGTTTTCGCCACCTCAACCCCAGCCGCGCCACCACGGCGTCTCAAGCTCGCCGAAGCAGTTCGTTTGGCCGTGGAGCAAAACCGTACCCTAAAGATCGCGCGCCTCAAGGTCCAGGAGAACGAACAACGGAAAGTGGGTGCGCGTTCCGCTTACTTTCCGACCTTGACGAACGAATCAAACGCCTTGCATATCAGCGAACTTCAGAATCTCCAGATCCCCGAGGGAGCCTTCGGCAACGTAGCGGGATCCCTCATTCCCTCGCAGAGTACGACGTTGCCACAAGGCAAAGACACGCTCGTTTCGAGCGGCACGATGCTCGCGCAGCCATTAACGCAATTGCTGCGCATCCATCAACAAAATCGCATTGCGGCGGCGGAAGTTGCAACCTCGCAGGACGAGTTGAAAAATGCTGAGAATGAAGTCGCGCTGCAGGTGCACGCACTCTACTTCGGCATTCTGGTAGCGCAACTCCAGAAAAAAGCCGCGGAGCAGGAAACTTCTTTCGCCACCGAAACTCTCCGTGAGAATGAAAACGACGTCCGCAACGGAAGCGCCCTCCAGGTCGCACAGATCCAAAGCCGCGCGGAACTCCTCCAGGGACAGCAATCTGTCCTCACCGCGGAACTCCAGCTTCAGGACTACACCGTCGAGCTCAACGACCTGCTCGGGCTTCCCCTGGACACCAAACTCGAACTGGACCCCGAGGTCGACACCAATTTTGAAACTCTGACGAAAGCCGACTACGTGGAAGCGGCCTGGAAAGAGAATCCGCAGATCCGCTCGGCCGAGGAATCCGTAGCGAAAGCGCGGGCCGGCGTGGCCGCCGCAAAAACAGCCTACATTCCCGACGTCACCGCGTTTGCCCGCTACAGCTACCAGAACGGCGTGCCCTTCCTTGTCCACAATTTCGGGACCGTCGGGATCAATATGAAGTACACGCTGTGGGACTTTGGCAAGCGCAAGGCTGACGTCCGCGAGCGTGACGCGCAACTTGGCGAAGCCGAACAGAATCTCGAGCACCTCAAAGAGGAGGTCGCCGTCGAAGTGGAACGTACCTACAACAAACTCGTACGCACCAAGAGCATGGTCAGCGTGGCCACCCAGGTAGCCGAGCTCCGCCAGGAGAGCGAGCGCCTGGCAACCAATCAGGCCGCCCAAGGGGTAGTTCTGATTTCGGACGTCAGGCACGCTACAGCCGCGAACTATAAGGCGAAAGCCGACCTCCTGCAGGCCACTCTTGGATATTTGCTGGCGCGGGCAGAACTCGAGCGCACGGTGGGCCGCTCCCCGGGGTTGGCAACGCCATGAAAACTCCCTACAAATCAATGCTCCCAGCGCCCGCGCATTTCAGATTATCCGTGTCTATGGACGTCAGAGAAATCCCCTATTTGCTTTTGGAGTTTTTTCTGTTCAAGCTCCGTCAGGGAGCAGCACACTTGGGACCAAACATGGTCGGCCAATTATCGATTTTGGGGCAGCATCATTCGTAACAGCAAGTCTAGGAGTGAAACATGAGTTCAGCATCGAATTCCGTAATGCAGATTAACGGGTACCGGGGAATCGCGACTATGGCCACTTCTCTTGATCCTCCAAATGAGTCACTTGTGCGGAAATCAGAACGCGCACAAACCTCTTTTCTTGAGTCGATCGTGGGACGCCGCGGCGGCCTGCGCTCGATCCTCGCCGACGTGGAGGCTGTAGCACCCACGAACGCCACCGTGTTGATCACCGGCGAAACGGGCACCGGCAAGGAAGTCATCGCGCGCGCAATCCACGAGC
Source organism: uncultured Acidobacteriota bacterium (assembly GCA_963810355.1). GTDB lineage: Bacteria > Acidobacteriota > Terriglobia > Acidiferrales > UBA7541 > Acidiferrum. Next base: position 169,689 of record CAWENU010000013.1, on the reverse strand, counting down.
TCAGCCCGCGCCGATGCCGGAACCTCGTCAAGTTGAATTGCGCTGCGATGCCCGCAGGCCTTCTCGAAAGCGAGCTATTCGGCCACGAACGCGGAGCGTTCACCGGAGCCTTCAACTCGCACGTCGGCCGCTTCGCACTGGCGGACCGTGGCACATTGTTCCTCGATGAAATCGCAGACATGCCTCTCGAACTTCAGCCCAAGCTGCTCCGTGTACTCCAGGAACGCGAGTTCGAGGCGGTAGGCAGCACGCGCACCACCCGCGTCGATGTTCGTGTCGTCGTCGCCACCAACCGCGACCTGCGGGCCATGGTCCGAGACCGTGAATTCCGCGAAGACCTCTACTATCGCCTGAATACCTTTCCGATCTCTCTTCCGCCGCTCCGCGAACGGAAAGCCGATATTCCCGAATTCGTGAGGTACTTCGTCCAACAGTTCGCGGATTCCATGGATAAAACCATTGAGAGCATCCCCGATGAGACCATGCGCGCCCTGGTTCGTTATCCATGGCCCGGTAATATACGCGAACTTCAAAACTTCGTCGCCCGCGGCGTAATCTTGTCCAATGACGGGGTCTTCGAAGCCGCGCCGCCCGACAGCTGCGAACCTGCACCGGCCGAGATTCCAAATCCAACACTCGAGGACACAGTACGCCAGGAGATTCTCTCAGCCTGCCAGCGTTCCAATTGGAAGCTCGGCGGTCCACGGGGCGCGGCCGCAAGACTCGGTCTAAAGCGCACCACGCTGTTTTACAAAATGAGGAGGCTTGGCATCACGCCACCGGCGGACAATTGGCAGGACTAAGCTCCAGTCGGGCGCCGGCCATAGCTGGCCTCGCGTGCTCGAAACAATCCGTCAGCCGTTTCGAATAACGATTACACATTTCCGATGGGAACAGCACCACAGGAGTACACAAGTGAAGCCAACTAGAGTGGTCATCATCGGTGGAGGCTTTGCCGCCGTTCAGTTCGCAAAAACTCTTCGCCGCAATCTGCGCGCTTCCGAGTGCGAGATCCTCCTCTTCAACCGCGAGAACCACATGGTCTTTCATCCCCTCCTGGCGGACGTCGCCGGAGCCTCCATCAATGTGGACTCCGCCGCAGCCCCCCTGCGCCAAATGCTCCCCGGAGTCGGATGCCGCACCGAGCGCGTGGAAAGCATAGACCTCGCTTCTTCGGAAATCGAATTTGACGACGGATACGGCGCGCTGACACGCCTGCACTACGACCACGTCGTGATCGCCTGTGGCGCGGAAAGCAACCTGGGAATCATCCCAGGAATGACGGATCACGCTTTCCCGTTCAAGGTCATGCAAGACGCCGTCGAACTTCGCCAGCATGTCGTCCGTCAGATGGAACAAGCGGAGGCCGCGAACGATCCGGAACGCCGCCGTTGGCACCTCAGCTTCATCGTGGTAGGCGCCGGGTTCAGCGGCGTAGAGGTCGCCGGCGAAATCAACGAGCTCGTTCGCAGCAGCACGCGCTTTTACCACAACTTTCGTAAGCCTGATGTGGTAGTGACTATGGTGCATTCCCAGGACCAAATCTTGCCCGAAGTAGCACCCACGCTGCGCGAATTTGCGAGAAAAAGAATGGAAAAAGCCGGCGTCACCATTATGTTGAAGACCCGCGCCGTTGCGGCAACGCACGAGGGAGTCACGCTAGACAATGGACAGCTGCTACGCGGAGGCACGATAGTCTGCACGATCGGAACCTCGATCTCTCCCTTAGTGCAACGCCTCGACGCTCCAAAAGAGCGAGGCCGTATTCGTACAACCCCCGAAATGCGAATCGAAGGACAAACCAACGCCTGGGCGGCCGGCGATTGCGCGCTGATCATCAACGCCTTCGACAACAAGCCCTCACCCACAACGGGACAATTCGCGGAACGCCAGGGCCGCCAAGCAGCGCTGAACCTCGTCCGCATTCTAGAAGGCCAGCCCACCCAACCGTTCCGCTTCAAAGCCCTCGGTCAACTCTGTTCCATCGGCGGCTACCAAGCCGTCGCGGAAATGTTCGGCATGCGCATCTCGGGCTTCCTGGCCTGGTTCATGTGGCGAGGCGTCTACCTGTTCAAATTACCGACCTGGTCCCGCCGCTTTAAGGTCGCCCTCGACTGGACATGGGACGTGATCTTCCCGCGCGATCTCAGCTTCCTCAACACCGATGCGGCCCAACGCCTCACCCACTCCTACTATCGTCCGGGCGATTTTGTTCATCGACAAGGCGAGCTGGCGCGGACCTTCAGCATCATCGAGGAAGGCGAGGTAGAGGTCCTGCAAACCTCGGAACAAACGCACGAAGACGAAGTGATCGCCGTCCTGAGCAAGGGTGACTTTTTCGGCGAGGCCGGCGTCTTAGGGAGTGGCTCCTACGAATCCAGCGTTCGTGCTCGCACCCCGGTTCGCCTCGGGCAAATCGGCAGCGCGCTATTCGCGCAGCTCGCAGGCTCCTTCGCACCCCTGCGCGACCTGCTAGCCCAAACGGTGAATCGCCGCTCCGGCGACTTTTGGCGCCGTTTACCACTAGCCAAGTCGCTTCTAGCCACCGAGCCGCTCGCGCCCCTTCTCGACCCTCTTCCTGCCAACCTTCTTAGCAAAGAAACCACGCTGGCGGACGCTGTGAAAGCCCTCAATGCGAGTACGACCGGCGAGCTCCTGGTCCTCGATGACAAGCAGCGCTTGTGGGCAACCCTCGACAGCGACGACCTCTATCAAATTATCGCGCGCATCGCCGCCACTGCCTCCGGCGCGCCCGGTGACGTTATCCAGCATAAGCTGGCCGATCTTCTACCCGGCCAGCCGGTATATGTAGCTCTCGACGACTCCACCCTCGTAGCATCCATCACCATGCTCGATCACAACACCTCTTGGTTGCCGGTGGTCCAGGGCAAAGATGATCTTCGGCCCGTGGGTACCATCCGCGGAGTAAAAATCAGCAACCGCATGATTCAAAAGATTGCGCCAACGGAGTTGGATCGTGCCCAGGCTGCGGGCTGAGTCTGTCGCCGGATCCAGTACCGAGATTTCCCGAACAGTCGCACCGCGTCCACGGCTGCTTGAGCTTCGGCCCGCAAGCGAGCGAAGTCAGTGGAAAGAATGGAAGGCGCTAGAACAATCACAGGGAAGTCTCCATCTCACGTGGAAGCACCCGGACCAATTCAAGCCTGCTCCGATTGGATCAGAATGGTCCGATGCAGCACCGACATGCCTGCTCAATTCCCCTTTGCCAGCTGCTCCTTGGCCGCTTCCACAACATGGCTAGTGGTGAATCCAAATTCCTTTTGCAGCACTTTCAATGGCGCGGAAGTTCCGAACGTCGTCATCCCAAGGATCGCCCCGTCCATCCCCACGTAGCGGCACCAGCCCAGGGTAGACGCCTCCTCGACCGCGACCCGCGCCTTGACCGCCGGAGGTAACACCGTCCGCCGGTACTCCTCACTCTGTCGTTCAAATAGTTCCCACGAAGGCATGCTCACAACCCGCGCGCGAATTCCCTGCCGCGTCAACTCCTCATATGCCTCCACGCACAAAGGAACCTCGCTCCCCGTCGCCATCAGCAGCACATCCGGGTCACCATTCTCCGCATCCGCGAGTACGTAAGCCCCGCGCGCCAACCCACTCGCTGCCGCAAACCGCTGACGGTCCAACGTCGGCAACGCCTGCCGCGTAAGGATCAGCGCCACCGGCTGCCGCGGCATCGCCAGGATCACCCTCCAACCCTCCGCCACTTCGTTCGCATCGCATGGCCGCATAACCACAAGATTCGGAATAGCACGTAGCGAAATCAGATGTTCGATGGGCTGGTGCGTAGGGCCATCTTCCCCTACGCAAATGGAGTCGTGCGTAAACACATGCGTCACAGGAATTTCCATCAAAGCGCTCAGCCGTATCGAGCCCCGTCCGTAATCGCTGAAAATCAGAAACCCCGACCCAAACGGCCGCAGCTTCGACAGCGCCAGCCCGTTTAGAATCGCCCCCATTGCGTGCTCCCGAATCCCGAAGTGCAAATTCCGCCCCCCGGGACTCTCCGCCTGAAAATCCCCTGCGCCTTCAAACGTCAGCCGCGTTTTCGTGGAAGGAGAAAGGTCAGCAGACCCTCCGACCATCCATGGAACATTCGGTGCTATGGCGTTAAGCACTTTGGCCGAAGCGTCGCGCCCAGCCATCCCCTTGGCATCAGCAGGGAAAACAGGAATGTCCTTAGCCCAATTCGCCGGCAACTCTCGCCGTTGAATCTGATCCAGCTCCGCCGCTAGTTCCGGGAATTGCTTCCGGTACTCCTCGAATTTCTTCTCCCACTCTTGCCGCGCCTCGCGACCTCTCCGTCCAATACCCGCCTCCAGGTGCTCATACACTCCGTTAGGCACAAGAAATTTCGCATCCGCTGGCCAGCCATAAGCCTGCTTCGTCAGCCTGACCTCTTCCTCCCCAAGCGGTTCCCCGTGCGCGGCACTCGTGTCCTGCCGATGCGGTGAACCATAGCCGATATGACTATCCATGATCACGATCGACGGCCTGCCCGGCGTCGCCGCGGCACTCCTCAGCGCCCGCTCGATCCGATCGAGATCGTTAGCGTCCCCCACACGAAGTACATTCCACCCATAAGCCAAAAACCTCCCCGCCACGTCCTCCGTAAACGTGATGTCCGTCTTGCCCTCGATGGTCACGTGATTGTTGTCATAGATCCAACAGAGGTTGTCGAGTTTCAAGTGACCCGCCAGCGAAGCCGCCTCTCCCGAAATACCCTCCATCATGCAACCGTCGCCACACAGCGCATAAACTCGATACCCGAACAACTCAAAATCTGGTCGGTTATATCGCGCCGCGAGCCACTTCTCGGCGATCGCCATTCCCACGCTCGTGGACACTCCTTGTCCAAGAGGTCCGGTCGTTGTCTCCACGCCAGAAGTCCAGCGATATTCCGGATGCCCCGCGCAGCGGCTGCCAAACTGCCGAAACGACTTGATGTCGTCCAACGTAACCGAGGGCCGCCCCAGAATTTCATAATCCGGATCGACCGCCTTAACCCCCGCGAGATGCAAGATGGTGTACAGCACTGTCGACGCATGCCCCGCCGAGAGCACAAACCGGTCGCGATTCATCCAGATGGGATCTTGCGGATCAAATCTCAGCAGCCTCTGCCACAAGCAATACACTGTGGGCGATATATCCATGGGCGTGCCCGGATGCCCGGAATTCGCCTGCTGGATCGCATCGATCGCCAGCGTTCTCATCGTGTTCACGCAAATCTGATCCAGGTCCAAAACTGCCTTAGTCGTTGACATAACTCTTCCCGCTTTCTAAAGCGAACGCCGATTCCTCGGGTCGCGCTATCCGATCCACTCCCCGCGTATCCGTGCCACAGTTTAATTTATCCCTATGCCGTTCCAGCATTCTTTCGAGTTCCTGTTCGGACTCTCCAACTCCTGCGGCAACTTCGCTCTACGCCTCGCCAAATCAAGTCACAATCAGTTGTCAGTTCGGCGCAGACTCCGTCGCCAGTCCCGCCACTTTCAAATACCTCTCAATCTTCTCCACATATTCCCGTATCGCCGACTGCGTCTGCTCAGCGGACCAGCCCAGCCGTTTCCCCAGAATCGGACCAACGACCGGCGCCGCCTCCATTGACGCCCTCCAGCTGAAAAACTCCAGTCCGATGCGTCGCGATAACACATCCTCAATGGTCGCCGCCATTTCACAAGTGCTATGCACAATCTCCGCGCGAATAGGCGCAAGCCCTTTCACAATGGGCTTAGCGAGATTTGGGTCTTTCTTGGCGATGTCCAGCACCTCCGGCGCGGTCGTGCCAAACCTCCCCGCTAGATGCTGCGCCGTTCCCTCGGAAACGCGGTAATCCCGCACCAGCTTCATCCAGTACACCGGCGTAAAACCACTCGAGCCAGTCAGCGGCCGATTCCGCGTCAAGGTGGGTGTTACCTCCAAGCTCAGATATTTCTGCACCGCGTCGATGGTTTCCTCCGCCATGGCCCGGTGCGTCGTCCACTTCCCGCCCATAATGCTGATCAGCCCGCTTTGCGGATCAATCTCCAGTTCCGCGTCACGCGCCAGTTTCTTGGTTTCGGCATCGCCGCCGCGGCTCACCAGCGGCCGCGCTCCGGCGAATCCGCCGACAACCTGGCCGATGGACACCGGCTTCTCCAGATACTGATTGAGCTGCCGAAGCATGAATTCGACTTCGTCCTTCGTAACGTACAGCTCATCATTCAACCCAACTTCCTGCTCCGTGGTGCCCACCAGTAAACGCCCCATCCAGGGCACCGCGAACACCACCCGCCCATCGTCCGTCTTCGGGATCAGCATCGCGTCCTCGCTTGGAAGCACATCCAACGGCAGCAAAATGTGGCTACCCTTGCTGAGTCGCATGCGCCGAGGGATTCCCGGCGTGGCCAAACTCCGAAGGGCATCCGCGAACGGCCCCGTCGAATTGACAAACGCACGGGCCCGGATCACGAACTTTTGGCCGGAAAGTTGGTCTTCCACCTCCGCCGCCGCCAGTTTCCCATCACCATCTTTCTGAAAGCCCGTCACCCGCAGGTAGTTCGACGCATCTCCCCCAGACTCCCAAAACGTCTTCACCAAAGCGATGTTGTACCAGGCGTCGTTGAACTGCCCATCGGCGTAGGCAATGGATCCCACCAGCTCCTTGGTCTTCAATGTCGGCATGCGGCGCAGTGTTTCCTGCCGCGAAAGAAAATGACTCGGAAACAGGCTCGCCTCACCGGCAATCCAGTCATAGAGCTTCAATCCAACGTCGTAATACCCGGCATCCCGCCACTGAAAGCAAGGAATCAGGAATTCCAGTGTCCGGCAAAGATAGGGACCGTTCTTCAACATCAGAATCCGTTCGTGCAGCGCACGGTTGACCACGCGATATTCCGCGGGATCCAGTTCCTTCACCGCTTCCTCGAGATAGCGAACTCCCCCGTGAATGATCTTTGTCGACTTGCTGGAGGTAGCTCCCGCAAAATCCCCGGCTTCCACCAGCACCGTCCTAAGCCCGCGAAGTTGCGCATCCAGCGCGCACCCCGCTCCCGTCGCCCCGCCGCCGATTACGCAAAGGTCAAACGGGTTGCCCTCGATGCGGCGCAGCCTTTCCGCGCGACTCCTCATGGCGTTCCCCAACGCACGGACCTCTTGGTTGTCCATCCCTGCTTTGCCAAAAGGCGTGCTCTCAACAGCACTCGGGCCTTCCTTACAGTCGCATCCAACCCGGTCCGAAGCAAAACCTCCCGAAACGTAGGTTGCCATCCTCTATTGCCCACCTTTTACTGCAACGTGCTTGCCACTTGCACGGGCGCCCCGGGAACGCCAAGTCCTTGAAACTGAACGCCCAGGAGGAAACCATCCGGCCCCGCCTCTCCAGCTCCTATCCACGCGTCACGGCCTCGACGTTACCGTCAACATCTCGCCATGAACCGAGACCATCGCGCTCCGCCTCCTTGCGCGCTCTCCCAGGCTCGCCCCCTTTTCCATTGAAAACAGGACGGATCGCTGATTTTCGCCGAACGCCCCTTATTGGACACCGGGTTGCTTCAAAGAACAGTGGAGATCGCCATTGAACTACTCATACGGATCGGAAAACCGCAGTACCCGCGCATACGCGGAAGCAGCCAACCGCCGCTCGCAAGTTTCTGGAGCTCTCAACAAGACCGCTCTCTCAACTTCGTACGGCTCCTCCGTCCACCAGCGCCGCGCCGTCGTCCGGCCTCGACCCGAATGCCACGCCTGGGAAGCTGTCCAGGAGATGTTTCTGGCCTCCCGAAACAGATTCATCGGGCTGGCCTTCTCCATCTTGCGCAACAAAGAAGACGCCGAAGACGCTGTTCAAGACGCGCTGCTTTCGGCCTATCTCCACGCGCGCTCTTTCGAAGGCCGGTCCGCTCTGGCGACCTGGTTCACCCGCATCGTCTTCAATGCCGCTCTCATGATCCGGCGAAAACGCAAATCTCTCCACGCCGACTCCCCGGAATCCTCCAGCACCACCGATGAAACTCCCTGGACGGAAAAGATTCCGGCATCGCAACCCGATCCGGAAATGGCGTACGCGGAACAAGAGACCTTACAGGTGATCGATGTTCTGCTGTCGAAAATGAGTCCCCTATTGCGCCAGGCATTTACCATGACCTACTTCGATGAGCTGTCTAACGAAGAGGCCTGCGAACGGTTGGGCGTTGCGTCGGGAACGTTCAAGTCCCGCGTCTTCCGCGCCAGGCAGCACCTGATGCATAAGGCCGAGCGTGCCCTCGCCTTCCCAATCCGCAGAGTGACGCATTCCCCGATCTTCACCAGCAAGTGTGAGTTTGCAGCCATGGCGCCCACGCCCGCAGAGTTTGCCTCTCCAGAAATCGCCTTTTCATGACCCACGCGATCCCACCCGTCTCCTCTCTCCGGGCCGCCCAATGTCGGTGACCGGCGGACGACCCATGGACACCCAAAAGCCCGACTGGCTCGCCCAGATGGAGACCGTGCTCGAGGTACTCAACGAGGGTGTCATCATCGCCGACGATCGCCAGCGCATTCTCTTTGCCAACTCCCGCTTTGTCGAAATGACCGGCATCCCCCGGCAGGAACTGCTCCACTTTGACGCGGCTCAGTTCTTTTCTACCGAGGAAAGAGAATTTCTGAAACAGCAGATCGACGTCGCCTTCCGCGCCGGGCACAACCGTTACGCCTTTGTGCTTCCTCGAAAGGGTGGCGGTCGTTTGCCGGTCATCATCAGTTCCAGAACCGTTCAGAATTCCGGTCAGCGGTTTGGCGTTGTCACCTTTACTAACATTTCCGAGCAGGTACATGCCGAGGAGAAACTCCGCTCTGCCAACGAGAAGCTTCACCAGCGCCAGATGGAGATCGAGGAAGATCTGCGGCTAGCCGCGCGCGTCCAACATAGCCTCGCACCCAGGCCCTTAGTCTGGGACACCTTGACCCTCGACGCCTTCTATCACCCGGTGCACTCCATCGGTGGCGATTTCGCCCTGGTGAGCTATCAAGATCACGAACACCTCAGCTTGCTTGTCTGCGACGTCTCCGGCCACGGCATCGGCTCCGCGCTGGTCGCCAATCGCATCTACTCCAAGACCTCTGCCCACCTCCGTAATGGCACGCCGTTCATCGACATGTTCGCGCAGTTGAACCGCTTCCTCATCGAGGACATCCGCGGCTCCGGAATGTTACTCACCATGGCCGCCGCCCGCATCGATATTAAGCGAAGAAACCTGGTTTTTGCGGGAGCCGGCCATCCCCCGGCAATGCTCGCGCGCCGCGGCCAGACGCCGCTCCTGCTCGAGTCCCAAACCATGCTTCTCGGCGCGCTGCCCGATGGCGTGGAGGTCACACCCAGTCAGGAAGTGGAACTTCAGCCCGATGACCGCATCCTCCTCTATACCGACGGGATTACCGAGGTCTTCAACTCTCGGGGAGAAATGCTCGGCATCCCTGGGGTCCAGGAAATCGTGCGTCAAACGTCCTCGCTCCCTGCCGGGGAAATGAAACAACGCATTCTCGAGTGTGTGGCCACCTGGCGCAAGGGCCCGCCGACGGATGACGTTTCCCTCGTGCTGGTGCACATCCGATGACAGGAATTGAATTCAGGATCAAGGAGAAATGTATGACCTGTGCAAGAAAGACAGTCTTTGGCGCCGTTCTACTGCTTTTCGGCGGACTGCTGATTTCCGCGGGCAACGCGGAGCAGACCTCATTGCCCGTTAAAGCGGTCCAGCTTACCGGACTCACAGGCGTCAAGGACAACGCCAAGGGAACGCTGAATGTGGCGAACGGAAACCTGCATTTTGCTAACGCCAAGGGGGGCTCCGACGTAACCGCCACTTCCATTGAAGACGTCGTCACCGGCGCGGATTCCCAGAAGTCCGTCGGCAAAACAGTCGGCACGATCAGTATGGTTGCACCTTACGGCGGCGGCCGCTTCCTGAGCCTGTTCCGCTCCAAGGTCGACACGCTGACGATTGAGTATCGCGATGCGGACGGCGCCTTGCACGGCGCCATCTTCACGATGCCCGTAGGCGCCGCCGAGGTCGTCAAGAAGCAACTCCTGGCGCAAGGCGCTCATACCACTATCATTCAACACCGCGGTAGAACAAAAGGCAACACCTGCTCCGGCAACCAATTCGCCCACTAAGGAAGAACAACAATGAAACGCCTTCTCAGTGTAGGTATCTGGCTGTACGTGTCCATCCTCATTCTCGTGGCCTATCCTTTGTTCGCAAAAAAAAACGAACCCGCCAGGCTCCAGGCCGCCGCAATCCAGGTCGACATGATCCAATCCGACGAGATCAAGCTGCCGGCCGAGTTCAAGATTGCACTTTACGAAAACCTGATTCGCCAGCTCCAGAAACAAGGCACATTTCAGCATGTGTATCGTGAAGGCGATCGAAACGTCCCGAGTATTCCTGGCCTCGTTGTTCTTCACAGCAGCGTCCGGGGCTTCAAAGCGGGCAGCGAGCGGACTCGCCAGCTGACCACCGTTGCCGGCGCCACCTCCATCACCATTCATTGCCAGTTCACCAGTCCCGAAGGCGCGTCACTCCTCGAGCGCGACGTAAACGGCAAGGTCCGCTTCTTCGGCGGGAATCTCAAAGCCACAGACGACTTCGCCAAAAAGGCCGCCCATGTCGCTCATGAAAACTTTTCCGTGCCCGGCCGCGAACAATGACCCGCAACTTGTCTCCCGGAGACGAGGAGGGCTGTTGTTGATACTGCCGCTGTATAGCCAGGTCAAGTGGCTCTGCGGGTTCGGAAGCCTGGCCAGTACGGGAAGCCCGCCTATATAAAGGTTACGCGTATCCAGAATTGAGATTAACAATCACCCCCCAGCCCCCCGGCCTTTTCCGTAAGTGCGGATTCTAAAGGACTTTAAGGGCTGTGTTTTTGGATCTGCGGATGGTAAAGGAGTTACGGACGCATTTTTTGTAAGTGCGGATTCTAAAGGGTTTAAGGTCGTAATGGCACTTTGGGTTGGGGCGTTAGAGGCACTGGGACGGGCGTTCAGCGTTCGAATTACTATCTCTAGCAACACGAATTAAAGTATCATATTAGTAATTGGATGTCAAGTGCCGATTCGGGACGAGTGCTCCGTTCCGCACGCTGAGCAGGATGGGGGGCGGCGATCGAACGCCGTGAATGCTGGTACGGCGTGATCTTCAGCGTTTCACTGTCTGTTGCGAGCGCAGAAAGCGGCGCCACACGCCTAGTTCTGGTATCCAACTAACCTCGTAGACCAGTTCGCGTTCCTCGCTGACGTACTGCTGCTCATTCCACACCGTGCGATTGTTGGTTTCCCAACGTGTCTGGGCTCCCGGCGGAAAGGTCTGAAGGAGAAGTGGTTCTGCATGGATAGCGTTTGCGGACATCTGTTCACCTGCTCGTGCTGAATGCGAAGCCCGTCGCGATTTCGCGATGAGCGTTCCTACCGCTTCTGAGCATTCCGGCTTCCATTTGCAGGCGCTCGCCGGCGCCTCTTCGCGTGATGGAAAAAAAGGCAATTGGTTGGAGGGGATACGGTTGGTGGTGGCACTGGGAATTCGGGCTCGCCGCGCTTGCGCAGCTACCGCGGCCCCTGACAGTGGGTTGACGACGGCGTCAAAGTCTCGTCGTGGGGCGCGAACGGATGGCGACGTTTCACTCCCGAAGTGGGAATCCTAACTTGCGCTAAGTGCTTGCCGCTGCGTGGCATGCGGACATCGCTGAGTGGCGACGGCAATCGAGATCGCGCCACCTAGAACTGGAAAGAGAGATGCACTACCTGCAGCGAGGAGAGTGCATGTCCACTTCGACGACAAACCCGGTTCAAATACTGCCGACCCTACCGGCCCAGCCGTTTCGATTGGATGTACCTCTCCATGATCTTCTGCAAAAACCGCCAGATTCCCCCGCAGCGGCGGGGGTGGAGCGCGAGACTCGACCCTCGGCTGCTCTGCCCTCGCCCACCTTCCCGCAGCATCCGGCGCTGTTGCACGAGATTGATGCCGCGGACATCGCGGCGCACGAAGGCGTGCTCCGAACGGGCACACGGCACTGGCCAGCTTCCAAAGTGATGAAGATCATGCGGGGCTGGATGTTTCCGTATTTCAAGTCGCGTGTTCTGCCGGGCGAGTTTCAGCCGATCATCGCGTACCTATTCACGGAATGGAAGTGCAATCTGGACTGCCACTATTGCTGGTCGTATGACAACCGGATCAAGGGCATGACGGAAGATACGGCGAGGCGCGCTATTGACTGGCTGCATACGACGCCGTGCCGCGTGCTCGCCCCAACGGGAGGGGAGCCTTTGCTGCGACCGGATTTTGTCCACAAGGTGATCTACTACGCGGCGAAAAAAGATTTTTGGGTCTACCTCGCGACAAACGGAAGACTGCTGCGGCCTGAAGTTACCGATCGATTGGCCGACGCGGGCATCGCTACCGTCAACTTTGCGGTGGATGCGATCAAGGAAAAGCCGGGACTCCCAAAAGCATTTGAGCACGTCCGCCGAAACTTCGACTACCTGGTGCGGCGGCAATATCGCTACGGCTATACCGTGTTTTTCAACACCAACATTTGCCGGACCAACATTGAGGACGTGAAAGCGCTGGCGACCATCGCGCACGAAAATGGAATCTCCATAACGTTCCACATCAACGAAGCTCCGATGATGGAGCAGGGACACTTCAAACATCTGCATGAGAACAATACGTACATCCGGCCGGAAGACTTTCCCGTGGTGGATGAACTGCTGGACTGGCTGATCGACAAACAGCGTCAGGGATGGAAGATGGTCGATTCGATTCCGCGGCTGCAGAACATGAAAGGCTTCATGCGGGCTGCCGGTGAGAACTGGGGATGCCGAGCCGGACAGAACTGGCTGATCATCCGGACGAACGGAACGCTGGCACCGTGCTTTCCCTTGTATAACGCGACATATGACTGGGGCACCGTCGGCAATCAGAAGTTCGACGTGCGGCAGCTGTCGGAAATGAAAAAGGGTTGCGAGCCGAATTGCTTTTCAACTTTGGGATACAACGTCGCGTACTGCTACAGCGCGGCTCGGGTGATGAAGTGGCTTTGGAAACAGGCGATGAACGGCTTCCAGGGAGTTACGGGGAGCTTTGAGTAGTTCGTTGCAGGGATGCACTGAAGAATTGAGGAGACCGATGTCCGAAGGCGCACTGATTTCACCAGGGTTGCCGAGAACCGCGAAAGTACCGATTCAAGCGTATAAGCGGCGATGCGCCGCTGCCGCCGTTGCCGCTCTTGGGCTGCTGTTTGTTTCGAACGCACAGCCTGCTGCGGCGCAAGAGCAAGCATCGGCGGAAGAAACGGCCGCGCAACCCGAGACTTCACCTCGCTTGGAAACGCAACCGGACTTCGCAGTAAGACCCTGTGAAGGGTGCGTTGTGGATGCGGGCGCCGACGGTAAACAGTCGAAACGGATTCTCTGGATCTTTCCCAACTACCGAGCGGTAAGCGCGGGTACGCAGCTTCCTCCTCTGGCAACCGGGGAAAAGTTCTGGCTGGCGACGAAGGACAGTTTCGACTATTCGTCTTTTGTCTCCACGGGACTTCTTGCCGGCATATCTGACGCAAAAAATTCCTATCCGGAGTTTGGGCATGGCAGCAAAGCTTATGGCCGCTACTACTGGCACGCGCTGGCGGACCAGGCGGTTGGAAACTACTTCACGGAAGCGATCGTCCCGACAGTGACGCATGAGGACCCGCGATACTACACGCTCGGACGAGGGGGATTTTTCAAGCGCACGGGCTACGCGGTGAGCCGCGTGTTTGTCACGCGGACCGATTCCGGCGGTCAAACATTTAATTTTTCGGAAATAGTAGGCAACGGGGCCGGCGCTGGACTTTCGAACGCATATTACCCCTCCAGAGAACGCACCTGGACGAAGACTGGGCAGAAGTGGGTTACCCAAATCGCGTTGGATGGCGTGTTCAACGTCGTGAAAGAATTTTGGCCTGATATCGATCGGATCGTTTTCCACGGAAAGTACTGAGTGCCGCGTTTCCGTGGAGATGCGCCTCGGGCAGATTGCGGCCTGGCTCGGTGCTTGACTTGAGAAAGGGGAACGTCATGAAAAAGATTGCGTTTGCTGCATTTTTATTGAGCGGGATAGTTGTGTGCGGAAGTCCGAAACTCGTTGCTCAAGATACGTCGTCGCAACCGACGGCCACGGCGGGCAGCAGTGCGGAAGTGTTTAGCGACGAGCAGATGGCGCTTCTGCGCAAGGATATCCGCTCGATCAAAAAGCAGCTGATCGCGGCGAACTTGACTTTGACGGATAGCCAAGCGACGAAGTTCTGGCCGGTGTATGAACAATATTCGGCGGAGTTTGGACAGATCAATGAGACGAGAAGTGCGGTCATCAAAGAATACGCCGATGGATACGGGCAGCTGACTGATGAGCAGGCGGACAATCTCATTCGGCGCTGGCTAGATACAGACGTCGCGGCGGCGCAGCTTCGCCAGAAGTACGTGCCGATCTTCCGGAAGGTCTTGCCAGGGAAGCAAGCGGCGACCTTCTTTCAGCTGGACCGTCGTATCAGCATGATGATCGACGTGCAGATCACCTCGAAACTTCCACTCGTGCAAAGCCAGGACTAATGCGCGTGCTTACTTCAGCGCCGGACCTGCCCGTGACCGAAGAGCGATCGCCACTGGCCGGACGGAAGGATGCGCCCGCGATCCTAAACCGTTGTTATGTCATGAGCGGAACGGTAGCGGAGCATGGGTCAAAAAGTAGATGCCGCAGGTTCCTTCTTCTTTATGCGATCCTGGTGGTGTTACTTCTTGCGATAGCGGCACGATACGTGCAACCTTAGCGGGATTTTTGAAGGGTCTCCGTCCAAGAAGTGGGCACGAACGGTCTTTTTCTAATTCCAGAGGATAGAACTTTTGTTCAGCGGCGCGACTGGGGTTTCGCACCAGGAACTCTAATTGTGGGCACTCCGATGCAAGGCCAGGGCTGTTTCCATTTTGTCGCGGGCCTGGGACACCGCTGCTTCAAAACTGGGTGACCGCAGGGTGTCCGCCGCCGCTTGCAGGGGCTTTTGCGCAGCGTCCGCCGCTTCGCCTGCAAGCGTCAAACGAACCGCCTCAAATTCTGCCGCGTGGACCCTTTGCGCCGCGGCTTCGATGATTGCTCTCAATTCCAGGAGCGCGCCATGGGCCTCGCGCGTGGCAAGTGCGCCCTTGTTAATCGCTCGCTTCATGATCTCCTCCTTAGCATGGGAGAGTGGAGTCTATACTCAAGTGAGCCTCTCGATTGTTAGAGACGGCAGTGGCAGGTGGAGTTTCGTCTTCTAGCAACCGAGTTTGCAAGGCCTGTGTTCCCGAGCTGAACAAACAAGAAAAACCTGCATGGCGCAAATTCGCCAAGACGGTCGGAAAGATATTGAACAATGCCGAGCGAGGCGGGTTATTCGCTCAATTCTTTATAGTCCATAATCTGCGTAGAATCAAGACGCACGACTAAACAAGTTGGGAGGTGGATTGGCCTGTGCGCTGATTCGAAATTCGCGTGCCGCGCCTTCGCCCGCATATCCCATCTCGAGAACGTAAGCAACAGCGGCGCTTTAAGGACTTGATCATTCCACGCGAAAACTAAACAATCCCTTCGACGCCGAACATGGCGGTAAATCCAAAATCGGAAACCGACTCAAGTGAGGCACTAATACGTGAGCAACGTGGAGGTCGAAGTCTTTCCTATTGAAGCGCTACGCGAATTCTGCGCTCGCGTGTTCATGCATTTCCGTGTGCCCGAAGATCAGGCCGCGCAGGCCGCGGATGTGCTCGCCGCAGCGGACCTGCGAGGCATTGACTCGCACGGTGTGGCGCGCATGAGCAGCTATGTTGGCCTGCTCGGCGAAGGGCTGATTAATCCAGAGCCTGAAATAAAGATCGTGAGATCCACGCCGAGCACCGCGACTGTCGATGGCGACAACGGCCTGGGTCTAGTCGTGGGGCCGCGCGCGAATCAGATGGCCATTGAAATGGCGGAAAAAGCCGGCTCTGGCTGGATTTCTGTTCGAAACACCAATCATTACGGTATCGCCGGCTATTACGTTCTGAAGGCGGCCGAGCACGACATGATCGGTTGGGCGATGACCAACTCATCGGCGCTTGTAACTCCGTTGTGGGGCATGGAGCGCATGCTCGGCACAAACCCAATTGCCATCGCGTTCCCTGGCAAGAACCAGCCGCCCATCGTAATTGACATGGCTACGTGCACGGCAGCGTACGGAAAAATCGAAATTGCCCTGCGGAAGGGGGAGAAAATTCCCACGGGTTGGGCGATCGATAACCGGGGGCGAGTCACTACCGAGCCTGCCGATGTTCTTGCGGGCGGAGCGCTGTTGCCGCTGGGATCGGATCGCGAACGTGGCGGACATAAGGGCTACGCGTTGGCCATGATGGTGGACCTTTTGAGTGGAGCGTTGAGTGGGGCTAATTGGGGGCCGTTCGCTCCTCCTTTCGCGCTGCGGCAGACCATTCCGACCCGGAGCGTCGGCAAAGGAATCGGACACTTCTTTGGAGCGATGCGGATCGATGGATTTATTGACGGCGATTCGTTCAAGGTTCAGGTCGACGAATACATCCGAGTTTTCCGAGCCACGAAACCCGCGCCGGGTACGAGCGGTCCGTTGATTCCGGGCGACCCCGAGCGGGAAGCGGAAGGCATACGGCGCAAGAGCGGCGTGCCGCTTGTGCTGCCGGTCGTAAAAGACCTTCGCGAAATTTCCAAGAAGACCGGCGTGCCGTTCGACTGAAGGTCGTTGATTGCTTGCCGGGCTGGGGCGCAGCATACTGCCCCACTCGCGATTCCTTTCAAAGGCAGAATCAAGCTGACAACTACAAGGTGCAGCAAGCCTCTTCTGAGCCGGATAGGATCTGACTCGCCGCGAATTCCTCTTCGACAGAAAGAGAAATAGTGGCGCGATAACTCTGCTAGTCTCTCAGATCGCTGGCGAAATCGAGGGAAGGTGGCTGTTATGGCGATCGATCCAGCGGTGGCGCAACGAGCGCGAAAACGAATTGCGTGGCGCATTCTTCCGTTTCTCTTCCTGCTTTATATCATCGCCTTCCTGGATCGCATGAATGTGGGCGCCGCGGCGTTGCAGATGCCTGCGGATCTGGGCTTTGACGACCGCGTGGTGGGTCTCGGAGCGGGAATGTTCTTCGTCGGATACCTGGTGCTCGAAATTCCGGGCGCGCTGATTGCCGAGCGTTGGAGCGCGCGGCGCTGGATCGCACGGATCATGATCTCCTGGGGAATCCTGACCGTGCTGATGGCTTTCATTCGCACGTCCCGGGATTTCTACGTGGTTCGTTTTCTCGTGGGCGCCGCCGAAGCCGGCTTCTTCCCCGCGGTTATCGTCTATATCTCGCACTGGTTCAGAGCCGCGGATCGGGCGAAGTCGGTGGCGTGCTTTTACGCCGCGAGCCCACTTTCGTATGTCATTGGGTCCCCGCTCGCCGGTTTGCTCCTCGGGATTTCATGGTGG
This sequence comes from uncultured Acidobacteriota bacterium, assembly GCA_963810355.1. Lineage (GTDB taxonomy): Bacteria > Acidobacteriota > Terriglobia > Acidiferrales > UBA7541 > Acidiferrum. Next base: position 152,166 of record CAWENU010000013.1, on the reverse strand, counting down.
GGTCTGCGGGGGTGGCGCTGGCTGTTTATATTGGAGGGAATTCCCGCGGTCGTATTCGGCGTGCTCACCATTTTTTACTTGACGGACTGGCCCCGCCAGGCCACATGGCTGCCCGACGATGAGCGCAACTGGATCAGCAGCGTCCTCGATCGGGAAAAACAAGCAAAACAGAAGATACGTTCGTACACGATTTGGCAAGCGCTGGTGCAGCGCGACGTCATCTTGCTCACCTGCTGTTACTTCTGCGCGACTACCGGAGGATATGGGATCGCATTTTGGCTTCCGACGATTCTGAAGCGCCTTTCCGGGCAAAGCGATATCCGCGTGAGCTTGTTTGCGGCGCTTCCGTATCTGGCGGGTTTCGTATTGCAGCAGGTGAACGGCTGGCATTCGGACCGGGAACAAGAGCGGCGCTGGCACGCGGGACTCGCGATTTTTCTTTGCGGAATAAGTCTGCTTCTTGCGGTGGTTTTCGGATCATCGAACATGACCGCTGCGGTGATTTTGTTCACCGTGGTGGGAGGCTGCTACTTCTCCTTTCATCCATGCTTCTGGGCGGTCCCGACGGCTTTCCTCACCGAGTCGGCGGCCGCGGCGTCCATCGGATTAATTAATTCGCTGGGAAATCTCGGCGGTTTCGTAGGCCCTTTGGTGATGGGCTACCTCGTCCATCGAACCCATTCTTTCCGTGCCGGACTGCTCTACCTGGTGGGAAGCCTGTGCCTTTCGGGCGTCCTGATGCTGGCGGTCGGAGTTGGACCCCGACAGGGTTCTCCGATAGAGTTCAGTGAATCTCAGGTTCCGGGATAGGCGCAGTACCTTCCAGGAAATCGAAATCGCATCCTTCGTCAGCCTGCTTGATGTGCTCCATAAATAATTTTCCGTAACCTCGTGGATAAATGCCTTCTTTCGGCCGCCAGGCTGCCCGACGAGCCGCGAGTTCATCCTCATTCACGCGCATATTCAGTTGACGCGCGGCCACATCGAGTTCGATCACATCTCCCTCCTTTAGCAACGCCAGTGGGCCGCCAACGAACGACTCTGGTGAAACATGCAACACACATGCACCGTAATTCGTGCCGCTCATGCGGGCATCGGAGATGCGAACCATGTCGCGGACACCTTCCTTGAGCAACTTTTGCGGGATGGGAAGATTTCCCCATTCCGGCATTCCCGGCGCGCCCTTCGGACCCGCGTTCCGCAACACTAGCACGCTGTCTGCGTCGACATCGAGGGTGGGATCATCGATGCGCGCATTCATTTCGTCGTAGCTGTTGAAGACAATTGCGCGACCCTCGTGCTTCAGAAGCCGCGCCTCGGCAGCCGAAGCTTTGATCACCGCCCCTCTGGGAGCAAGGTTGCCGTAAAGAATCGCTAATCCCCCGGATGGAAGAACGGGATTGTCGGTGGTGCGGATAACGTCCTTGTTGAATATTTCAGCGTCAGCGATGTTCTCTCCGAGAGTCTTGCCGGTGATGGTCAAGCAACCTAATTCCAGGTGCGGAGCCATCGCTCGCAACAATGCGGGTAGCCCACCAGCATAGTAAAAATCTTCCATCAGGTATTTTCCGCTCGGACGCACATTCGCCAGCATCGGAGTCTTCCTGGAAAATTGATCGAAGCGATCAAGTCCAAGTTTAATTCCCGCGCGTCCCGCCAATGCCACAAGATGAATCACCGCGTTCGTCGAACCTCCGAGCGCGAAGACCGCAGCAATCGCGTTGTTAAACGACGCGTCCGACAAAATGTCGCGTGGTTTGAGGCCTTCCCATACCATTTCCACGATGCGCCGGCCGGAACAATTGGCCATTTTGGGGTGGTTGGAGTCAACGGCTGGTATTGAACTCGCGCCGGGCAGGCTGAAACCCAACACTTCGGTCAGGCTAGTCATGGTGGAAGCCGTACCCATGGTCATGCACGTTCCCGCCGACCGGGCGATGCCGTCTTCGATTTGTGTCCACGCTTGTTGATCGATGTTCCCGGCGCGTCGTTCCGCCCAATATTTCATGACGTCGGAACCGCTGCCCAGAATTTCTCCCCGCCAGTTGCCGCGAAGCATCGGCCCTGCGGGAACGTAGATCGCGGGAAGATTCATGCTGATGGCGCCCATCAACAGTGCCGGCGTGGTCTTGTCGCATCCCCCCAGCAGAACGCAACCATCCGCCGGATAGGAGCGCAGCAACTCCTCGGTCTCCATCGCCAGCAGGTTGCGATACATCATGGTGGTCGGCTTCTGAAAAGTTTCTCCGAGGGTGAACGCCGGGATCTCCACCGGGAACCCCCCGGCCTGCCATATACCTTTCTTAACATCTTGCGCACGTTCTCGAAGAAGGCTGTGACAGGGATTGACGTCCGCCCAGGTGTTGATGATCGCGATGACCGGCTTCCCAGCATAGTCTGCGTGTGTACAACCCATCGAAGCAGCGCGCGAACGATGCCCGAAAGAACGAAGGTCATCCGGACCGTACCAACGATAACTCCTCAAAGACTTAGGATCTCGTGACGACATGTAGTCCTTCCGCGGGCGCAGGGCCTCGATCAAAAGTCGTAGAAGTTTGAAGTCACCCGGTCAACCGTGTCAAATTCTACGCTGTTCAATAGGGGTTTGATTTTTCGGAAGCGCGATTCACTGGCGATGCCCGGTCCTATTGTGGTGAAATGTCCAGCGGTTTGACGCCAGGCCATGACAAAAGACGCCATCATTGTGCTCGCTGATCCAGCAGAACCCCAGCTTGCCAAACTGCGCGGGTCATTGCCTGGGCTGGAAATTATCGTCGGGAACTCGGTGGACATATTCAAACAAAGCGCATTCACACAAGCGGAAGCGAGCGTGCTCTTCAATTGGTCGGGCTCTCTCGCTCTGATGAAGCAGGTCTTCGCGGCGTGCCCCAATTTGCTTTGGGTGCATTCTCGTTCTGTCGGCCTGGAGCGCACCCTCTTCCCCGAGTTGGTGGAAAGTTCCGTGCCGCTCACGAACGGGATCGGAGTTTTTAGCCCGGCGCTAGGTGAGTTTGTGCTCGCCGCCATCTTGTATTTCGCTAAAGATTTTCGCCGCATGATTCGCAATCAAAATGCCGGCGTTTGGGAACCCTTTGATGTGCAGCCTGTTGCGGGCTATACCGTTGGAATTATCGGATATGGAGACATCGGGCGCGCCGTTGCCGCGAGAGTGCACGCCCTGGGGATGAAAGTTCTGGCGGTGCGGCGACATGTTTCGATGCACGACGGCGCTGACCCCGTGGTTGAACAAGTCTACCCTCCAGAGCGTCGCGTCGAGATGCTTCCCCGCTGCGACTACATCGTCGTAGCTACGCCGTTGACGTCGGAAACCCGCGGAATGATCGGTGCGCCAGAGTTCGCGGCGATGAAGGCGACCGCGGTTGTCATCAACGTCGGCCGCGGACCCGTGATTGACGAGCAAACCTTGCTCGACGCACTTTCCAATAAGCGAATCAAAGGCGCCGCACTGGACGTCTTCGATGAAGAACCATTGCCCCCGGGCCACGCCTTCTACAAGCTGGACAACGTCTTACTTTCGCCGCACTGCGCGGACAATACGCCCGACTGGCTCGAGCAATCCATGCAACTCTTCATCACCCAGTTTCAACGATTCAGGAGAGGCGAGCCGTTGCTCAACGTCGTGAATAAGACGCTGGGATATTAGATTGATGGAAAATGCCGATAAATTAACAATAGCGGGCGAGCCTGTAAGCCGGATTCTCCGGACAGTTCCCTGTTTACACCAAGTTACGTGGAATCAACACGTCCGCTTTGTCAGCAGTGTCAGCAATGGCACCCAGACACGAGTCCGCAGCGGTGACGATCATCCTCTTACCGTCGTGATCCGAATCGTGCTAGGACCGGCGCTCATAAATCCTCGTTTTCCGGAACAGCTTAAATCTACCGCCATCGCCGGATTTTTCATAGGCGATACCGCCTGGAACTGTCAATCGAACTTCGGTCCCGGCACCCGCTTCGCTCCAGACATCCAATCGGGCTCCGATTCCCTCTGCGCGCTCATACAAACCACGCAGGCCCCAATGACCGGCGCGACCGCGATCTTTCAGCACTTTGGGGTCGATCCCTTTTCCGTCATCTCTTACGATTAACACAAAAGCGTCGTCGTAGCGTAGTTCGGCTTCAATGCTTCGGGCGTGTGCGTGGCGGTACGCATTTCTCAGCAGCTCTCGTGCGATCCGATAGATCTCTTCCCTGATCATCGCCCGCTTCGCTCGTCGGGCGCCCTCTACAATTACCCGCAGAGTCGGGGCACTGTCTCCCCCATTTTGTGAGGATGCCAGTTCGCGCCCGGTTGCCAGCAGCATCTGCTCAGGGTTGCTTTCCTGGGATGACTCCGAACGTAGTTCCTGAATGGCGCTACGACCTTCCGCGATTGCTTGATCTGCGGAAATCAGCGCGCTTTCCAGAACTTCGTATGCTTTCTCGGGACGGTTCGGGAGCTGATTGAGAGCCCCCTGAAAACGAAACACCAGCCCTTGAAAACTTTGCAGCAGCGTGTCGTGCAGATCGCGGGCGATGCGGGTCCGCTCGCCGACGCGCTCTTCCAGGCGCATGTCGAACTGCCGCGCCAGTTGCCGCAGCCGCAGTTGGTACAGCGCCCATAGCAATGCCACAAAAGCGGCCGCGGACAGGGCGCGGAACCAGTTGGTCCTCCACCAGGGGGGCGTGATGAGAATCGGCAGAGACACCCCTTCTTCATTCCATACGCCATCGCTGTTAGATCCTTGCACGCGAAAAACATATTTGCCGGAATCGAGATTGGTGTAAGTGGCTAGGCGCTGCTTGCTGCTAACCTCATTCCAACTAGGTTCTAAATTTTCGAGCTTATATCGATAACGGTTCTTCTGGGAATTACCGTAACTCAACGCCGCGAATTCAAAGGAGAAGACGTTGTCACGGTGGGAGAGAGTTAAAAAATCGACGTATGGTATGGATTTCGTAAGTACCGATTTCGCGCCGATGGGTACAGGTTTGTTGAAGATTTTGAAGCTAGTGATCACTACCGGCGGCACATACGGATTGTCGCGGACATTTTCAGGGAAAAATGTATTGAAACCATTGCTGCCGCCAAAGAACATCTCCCCATCTGGGCCTTGATAACAACCGTCACTAAACTCATTGCTCTGCAACCCGTCGGACACGTCGTAGTTTCTAAACGTTTCCCTCTGAGGATCGAGCCGGGATAGACCCTTTTGAGTGCTGAGCCAAAGCCTGCCAACTTCATCTTCCCGAATACACCGGATCGTGCTGCTCGGCAGGCCCTGGCTTTCCGTGTAGCGGGTGAACGTTTCATTTTGCCGGTCGTACCGGTAGAGTCCGTCAAACCCTCCCAGCCACAGCGTTCCAGTCCGGTCCTCGTGGATGGTGGTGATGCCGCCCCCGTTGAGTCTGTGAGGGTCATGTGAATCGGGTGGGTAAGCCACAAAACTCCTCGTCTTGTCATCGAAACGGATCAGCGCGCCGCCAAACGTCCCTAACCACAGCGTGCCGGAATGATCCTGATAAATGACCTCGATCCAATTTTCCAAGCTGGCCGGATTACTGGGATCAGGCCGGTAATTGATAAACCCGTCTCTCGACGGATCGAAGCGGCTTAAACCGTACTGCTGGCCCACCCACATGTGGCCGTCTCGGTCACCATAGATCGTGAGAACGTTATCGGAGATTAGGCTGTTGGGATCATCAGGGTTGTACCGGTAATGCTTGAAACGCCCAGTGCGTTCATCGAACCGAACAAGACCGCAGCCCCCGCCACCGACCCAGAGATAACCTGCTGCATCCCTATGAATGCTGCTAACGTTAGTCCCTTCACCGAGCCTGTTCTCGTCGCCCGAATTGGGGACGTAATGTTTGATTTGGCCCGTCTTTCGATCGAATCGATCGAGAGCGCGAGGAAAGAAGCCTACCCACAGAACGCCATCGGGCTCTTCATAAATCGCTTTGACCCTGCCGGATGAGAGACTATTGGGGTCGGCGGCGCGATGCTGGTACAAACCGAACTGCTCTTGCTGGAAATTGAGAATATTGAGCCCCGCATTCTCAGTTCCTACCCACAACACGCCGCCCCTATCCTGATACACTGAGAAAATGGCGTTACTGTCGAGGCTATCCGGGTTGGTCTCATCATGCTGAAACTGGTACGTGTAACGTTCTGTGGGCCGATCAAAGTAAGAGAGGCCCAGGCTCGACGGCACCCATAATCCATTCTGTCCGTCGGCCACAAGGTTGCCATTAACTGAGCCCCCGTTCACCGTGGATGCGGGGACACTGACAGCACCCGGACGAAGTGGGTATTTCGTGACGCGCTCGGCCTGTCGATCATATTTCACCAGCCCGACGATGGGGGAATCGGCTAACATCCACAAATTACCGACTTCGTCTTCATATACACTCTCTGCGCTGAGGCCATTCCTGGTTGCGGGAGGGCGAGTAATCTGTCCTGTCTGTGGGTTCAAATCAAACAGACCGCGTTCGCCAACAAACCAGATTTGCCCTTGCCTACCCGCGATAACCTTCGTGAGCCGCCCAACGAACTGACCATCACCGTCATTACGATAATGAGTAAATGTTCCGCTCTTTGGATCAAACTTGTCGAGGCCACTGTCTACGGTGCCAAGCCAAAGATAGCCCCGATTATCCCGGGCGACACTCGTCACATAAGCACTACCGATACTATTAGGGTTGTTGGGGTCATGAACGTAGCGCGTGCAGCGTTCGGTCGTAGGGTCGAATTTGTTCAACCCAGTGTTGGTCGCAATCCAGAGATAGCCCTGATCGTCTTCCACCAGATCTTGAATAAAGTTGGAGCTTAAGCTGCCAGGATTGTTCGGGTTGTTTTTGTACACGATGAAGGAGTTGCCATCATAGCGATTGAGGCCATCTCGGGTGGCAAACCACATGAAGCCCCGGCGATCCTGCAAAATGGCAGTAACATAGCCTTGAGACAGGCCATCGTTGGTGGTGAGGTGTGCAAATTTGAGCTCCCTCACCCGAGCCTTGCCTCCCAGGGCTCGGATATTCTGAAAGCGGCGGGGGTTCGATTCAGATCTTGCTTCGCGGTCCCCGCGGAAGCCGGCCGTCGTCAGGCCGTAGATGTTCTTGTCCGGGAGATGCTGACCCGCAGGTGCTTGCCAGGGGCTACTGCGAACGCCATCGAAGCGAAACAGGCCCGATTCCCCGCCGAACCAGAGATTGCCTTCGGGCCTCTGCGCCATGGCATAAATGTTGCCCAGAAAGAACCCGTCCGGGCTAGTCCATGCGGTACGCACGTACTGAGTGACGTCGACTGAGGGAACTGAAGCAACTGAGCAAGGACAGCACGCCAGCAGGAAGAAGAAGTGGCGTGTGAGTTGTCGCGAGCGCGAGTTGCTCATAGAAAGCAACGTTCTACCCCGTGCCACGTGCTCCATGACACGTTGCTGTGTCCTAGCACGAAAACGTGCCGTCAAGGTCAACGCCAACTGCCCCCGATCTGTGCCCGCCAATATAGTACAGCGGATCGAACCCCGCGGCGTCCTGACCCGGCCAGGCTGCTCGCCAGAGTTGCGTCGAGCAACCGAGTCCTTGGGCATCCGACAGCCAATTTCGATGAGATCGTTCCGGAGACGGATCCCCTCTCGCAAGGCTGGAGTTGCTTGTTCTGGGCTGTGTTTGTAGCTGCCATGACCGGCGCCAGCCTCAAGCTCACCAAAGTGCTGACCGTCATCCTGGTTTTTCGTCACCTTGCTGGAGTTGCTTCTGGCCATTGGATCATTCACGGGCGTGATGTTGATTACCCGAGTCGGCGCGGCCTGCGGTTGCATCGCGGCGGTTCTAGGGCTTTACCTGGCGACGGCAGGCCTCCGGAACCTGACCTTCGGGCGGACTGTACTGCCCGTGGGTGAGTGGAAACGCTAAGGAACTTTAAAAGCAAATTCCGGTTCAGATGAGGATGGGAATGGCGGTCGAATGCCGGGAACTGTGGACCCGGTATACGACAAAGGCAGCTCTAATGAAGCTACACGAATTTTTGACGTCGACATTTTTCCTCGCTGGGGTGCTTGGCAGCGCGGGAGCAGCAACTCTGGCACAGACCACGGCGCCCGCCCCGTCTACCCAAGCGACCTATACGGACCAACTGGCAACTACAGACTCTTCGCAGCCAGGGTTTTCGGAATCGGAGGCCCCTCTGGGACCGGCGTTGCCGGAACAAATCAAATTGACGGGGTCGTTGATCCCACCGAATCCGCTCACGGATTGGGCGTCTGCGCATAGGCTCCGTTTTTTCGGCTGGGCGAACGGTGGCTATACCGAATCTTCCACCGGACCGGGCTTGCTTGAGGTCGAACCGCGTGAGAATCGCTTCGGCGATGCTTGGCTACTTGACCAGAGTGCATTCGTGCTAGAGCGGACGTTAAATGAGGAGGCTTGGTCGTGGGGTTTTCGCTCTGAGTTTTACATGGGCGCCGATGCGGCCCTACTCCACCCCGTCAACGGCTTTGGTCCGGACAGTCACGCTTCAGTACCGATTTCCGTCAAGCGTACTTTTCCTTCCATGCACCGGTCCTGACGGATGGAGGCGTTGACCTCAAGCTCGGCCGGCAGTACGTGCCCCTAGGCTACGAGACAACGATGGCCCCTTACCGACCGATGTACTCGCTGGCGTACGCCTGGATCTACTCGCAGAACGGCGCGACTACCGGCGCGATTGCGACCATTCACGTCAACCCGAGGCTTGACGTCATCGGAGGGGGCTACGCTTGGCGTCAACTCGCTCTTCAATTTCCGGTTGCGTGCACCAAGTTATATCGAGCGAACCAAGCTCGTGGAAACAATCTAAACGGGACCAGAGCCCATTGCCGCCGCGAAAGGGCATCTCGGGAAATGGCAGACGGAGGTCGAGTTACAGCTTATCCACGACGTGAACCGCCGGTTGACCCTGGTTTCGGAGACAAGTCTCGGATGGGACACACGGGACCCGGCAAATAACCTCCGCACTTCCAAATGGTATGGCACCTGCGGAATGGCAATCATTCATGCGCATAGGCTGCTGGATGTGAACACTCGCGCGGTATGGTTTGACGATATCGACGGTTCGCGGATTGGGACGCGCGGGAACTACGGCGAGGTTACAGCGGGCGTCAACTTCATGCCGGCACGGATGATCAATTTCCGTCCAGAACTCCGGTGGGATGTAGCCGGTAATCCTGTGTTTGGTCCCGCAGGCACATTGAACCCGAAAAGTCACCAATGGAGCGGCGCGGTCGAGATGTTACTTGAGTTTTAAACCAGGACGCCGCGCTGTCAGGCTGTCATCGAGGAATATCGGAGTGGAGTAGAACGAAATGTCCGACGTCCAATTCTCGGCGGCCGCGCTGGACCTCAGGGAGCGTGCATTACACGCACGCATTGCTTCCCTGGGTAGTCTGTTAGTCGCTTATTCCGGTGGAACTGACTCAGCGTTTCTTGCCTGGGTCGTCCATGAGGTACTTCGGGAAGACATGCTGGCGCTTTTGGCCGACTCGGCCAGCCTGCCGCGCCGCGAACTCAAGCTTGCGATCGAATTCGCAGAGCCCTGGTCCTTTCCCCTAGCCGTAATCCACACCGACGAAATGTCGAAGCCGGAGTACACGCGCAACGACGGCTCACGCTGCTTCCACTGCAAGAACGAGCTTTTCACGGTCATGGAGCGTGAGCGCGCGTTGCGTAATTTCAGGCACATCGCCTACGGCAAGAACTTAGACGATCAGAGTGATTTTCGGCCCGGTGATCGGGCCGCCAAGGAACATCATGTCGTTGCTCCATTAGCCGACATAGGACTCACAAAGCACGAGATACGGCCGCTTGCGCAGCGTTACGGCCTGGAGGTTTGGGTTAAGCCGGCATCAGCGTGTTTGTCCTCGCGCCTCGAATACGGGCGTCCCGTGACGCGCGAGGCACTCGCGGTCATCGAAGCTGGCGAAGAAGCGCTCCACGAACTCGGCTTCCGCCAGGCACGCGTGCGTCATCACGGGGAAATCGCACGGATCGAAATAGGGCGCGATGAACTTGACCGCGCCCTTTTCGCCCAAAATGGCACCGCAGTTCGTGTCGATTTTCAAAAATCTCGGATTCAAGTACGTAACGCTTGATTGCGAGGGGTACCGCTCGGGTTCGATGAACGCAGTGCCGCCAATTGAGAGCATCAAAATGGCGGAATAACGGAGACACCGATGCGCGTTGCTTATTTCGAGTGCTTTTCGGGTATCAGCGGAAACATGTTGCTGGGCGCCTTGCTCGATGCGGGCGTAAGCGCAGAACTGCTGCGGCGAACCCTAGCATCTCTCGACATCGGTGCGGAGCTGCGCATCAGTCATGTTAATCGCAGCGGAATTGCGAGCACCAACGTCGAAGTCCTGACTGAGCATCTCGCGCACGTCATGCATGCCCATGACCATCATCAGCATCGACACGAACATACACACGAACATGTACATTCCCAGTCTCATACCGACCATGCGGCGCACAGAAATGGTCACGATCACAACCATGTCCACCATGATTCACAACACCGGTCCTTGTCCAAGATCAGAGCGATTATTCGAAACGCCGACATTCCGGCTCCCGCCTGCGAATTGGCTCTCCGTGCTTTCGAGATGCTAGGGGAGGTCGAGGCCAAAATTCACAATGTGCCGGTTGAATCCATTCACTTTCACGAAGTTGGCGCGGTGGATTCGATTGCAGATATCGTGTGCGGAGCAGTGGGCCGCCATGCATTCGTTTGTTCACCTCTGAATGTGGGAGGTGGAACTGTTCGCTGTGCTCATGGCGAATTTCCCGTTCCTGCGCCAGCAACCCTTGCACTCTTGAAGGGAGCGCCGGTCTATTCCTCGGGTGTCAAACACGAACTGGTCACGCCAACCGGTGCGGCTATGGTTCGCGCGTTGGAATGTCAGTTTTCCGCATTTCCGGCGATGACCATCGAAGCAATTGGATATGGGGCTGGTAGTCGCAATCTAAAAGGTCGTCCTAATGTTCTTCGCATTTCTGTCGGAGAGCTCGATGGGCCGGTGCAAGCACTGGGCGGAGGCAGCCGGATAGCAGAACACCACGAAGAGCCTGGCCAAATTACGAGTTCTAGGGAGTTTAGGTAAAGCTTTAAGCAGAGAAAACGCGTTGTGCTTCCCATTCCGCAGGAGCTCTTTTTCGCGCTCGCAACTGAGCATGAGCGGCGAACCCCTAGGCCGGCGACCGTGCACTGCAGAATCCGACTACACGAACTCCGATGACCAGGCCAAGGCTCTATCAGCGAATGTTAGCTATAGGCCGACGGGCAGGGTAGCGGAGGCCCATCCCCCATCGCTACCGGGACACGTTCGCCGTGGATCTCCTGGCGCGTGGGGCGAGCCCGTATGACGTGGCCAGCTTCTCGGAGACACGGTGGCTGCGGTGGAGAAGCACTACGCACCCTTTGTGAAGGAACTCCGGGATCGGGCGCGCCGGATTATGGAAAACGGCGAAGGTTTTGAGAAACCTGATTGCACAAATTTTGCACAGTTCGGACGAGCTTCGACGAGGATTCAGTGATAGGAAAGAACTTAATAGCGGGCGAGCCTGTAAGCCGGATTTTGTGCCGCATGTTTCCCAAAAAATGAAACATGCGCGGCGATCATTCCTCTAGGTCACGGCTCGCGCCGTGACTCCAGCAGCCTACCCGAGGGTTGCTCTTGGCAGCGGCTTGCGCCGTTGCCGAGGGAGCGCATTCGTCGCAACAACCGCCGTGAAGCGGCCGCCGCGCGAACGCTGACTCGACGAGCCGGGCCGGCTCTCCCCTCCTATTTGGCCTTGCACCACGCGGGGTTTTCCGTGCCTCGAGTGTTGCCACGCGAGCGGTGGGCTCTTACCCCACCTTTTCACCCTTACCAAGCGAACGAGCTGTGCGAAGACGTCACGCAGGTTTTCCTGCGGGATGCCACCGTGCTGCGTGCCGCCGGCGGTACATTTTCTGTGGCACTTTCCGTGAGCGAACCGGCCAGCGCGAGCCGAAACCCGCACCACCCAAGTCGCTCCCCTGGCGTTACCAGGCGCGTTGCCCTTACCTTAAATCCGCGGATAAGCGGACGAAGGTTCCCTGATGACTCAGGACGGTGTCCGGACTTTCCTCCCGTCCAGCCATCTTGCGATGGCCAGACCAGCGATCACCCGGCCCGCCCGCTACCTCCATTATAGCTTCTGATTCGTTGAACTTGCGGGGAATACTTGCTGACTGATGGTCGGTCATTGAAATCGCGGTAGTGCTAGTTAACAATAATCGCCACCCCCTGGGCTTTTTCGTAAGTGTTCATTCTAGAGGAGGTTAAAGTTGTTTGTTTTGATAGACTTTTGTAAGTATTGATTCTACGGCAGTTGCAGGCATCGCCTTGCGGTTGAAGACCGGAGTGTCGTTTCATGATTGGGCAGGCAGCAAGGATAAGGGGAACGCTGATCGCAGACACGTCGAAGACTACCACATATTTACATGTTTTGTCAATTACTTTGTTAGGTATCATTCGAATGAATGGTTAAACCACAGAAAGACCAGAAGCTATCTCATTGAGGCTCATATCGAAAAGGCATTTCCTCAGGGGCTAAAGCCCGATCTTGCTTGCACTTGAATGTCGGAGCTAAAGCTCCGACCCCCTCAGGAATATTTGTTTGGATGATGCCAGTCGAGATTGATGCGAGTCGAATTCCACTCACTTCAGTAGCTTCTCGAATTCTGATTCGGTGAGGGTGGGGACGCCGAGTTCTTTGGCTTTGTCGTATTTTGAGCCGGGGTCGGTGCCGACGACTACGTAGTCCGTCTTCTTGCTTACGGAGCCGGAGATTTTGCCGCCGTGCTGCTGTACTAGCTCTGCGGCTTCTTCGCGCGACCGGTTGGAGAGTCCGCCGGTGAATACGAAGGATTTGCCAGCGAATTTCTGGCTCTTGAGGATGCGCTTTTCGGTGGTGGGCCGCACACCGGCTTTATCGAGTTTCTTGATGATGCGCTGGTTGGCGGATTCGGAGAAGAATTCGGCGATGCTGGCGGCGACTTTGGGACCGACTTCGCCGACCTCGAGGAGTTGTTCTTCGCTGGCCGCGGCTAGTTCGTCGAGCGAAGAAAAATGTGCGGCCAGGAGTTGGCCGGTGCGCTCTCCGATCATGCGGATGCCGAGGGCGTAGATCAGCCTCGCCAACGATTGTTTTTTGCTGGCCTGAATCTCGTCGATCAGGTTTTGTGCGGACTTGTCGGCATAACGTTCCAATTCAACGACGTCCTCAAATTTCAGCGAGTACAGATCGGCGACGTCCTTGACGAGCCCTTTGTCCACGAGTTGATCGACGATCTTGTCGCCGAGCCCATCGATGTCCATGGCGTGGCGGCTGGCAAAATGCCGCAGGGATTCCTTGCGCTTGGCTGGGCAGGCGGCATTCACGCAGCGGTAGGCCACTTCGTCTTCCGCCTTGTGAATGGTGCTGCCGCACTCCGGGCACTTTTCCGGCATGCGGAATTCGCGGCGGTCCGTGCCTTGTTTCACGACTTTCAGTATGTGGGGAATGACTTCGCCGGCGCGTTCGATGCAACACGGTGTCGCCGATCTGCAAGCCCAAGCGGTTGATTTCGTCCATGTTGTGGAGGGTGGAACGGCTGACAGTGACGCCTCCGACTTGCACCGGCTCGAGCATGGCCACCGGTGTGAGCGTGCCGGTGCGGCCAACCTGCACGCGGATATCGTTTACTACCGTGGTTTCTTGGCGCGCGGGATATTTGTAGGCGATCGCCCAGCGCGGAGCTTTCGCCGTAAACCCCAATTCGTGCTGGATTGGATGGAATTTACCTTGACCACGACGCCGTCGATTTCGTAGGCAAGCCTCGCGCCTGGGCTCCCAGGTGTCGCAGTACGCCAGCTACTTCGTCGATGCCTTTGCAGAGTTTCCAATCGTCGGAGGCGCGGAACCGCAATGTGCTTTAACGCTTGCAGTGATTCCGAATGCTTTGGGAATGGCTCTGCCCATCGACCATCAGGTAGTAGGCAAAGAACTCCAACCGGCGCTGGGCAGTGATCGAGGGATCGAGCACGCGGACGCCATCCGGCGGCGGCGTTGCGGGGATTGACGAAAATCTTGCTGCCGGTCTGTTCCTGCTGGCGATTCAGGCTTCGAAGGATTTGCGCGGCATAACATTTCGCCGCGCACTTCGAAGGTGGCGGTCAACTTGGCTTTCTTTAGAAGTGCCGCGTCGATGCGGAGGGGAATCGGAGCGAATGGTTTTGACGTTGGGGGTGACATCCTCACCGGTGCGGCCATCTCCGCGGGTGACGCCGCGCATCAAGAGCGCCGTTTTCATATTGCAGGGAAATGCTGAGACCATCGAATTTGTGCTCGGCAACGTATTCAATTTTCTCGCTGGCCGCTGCCTTGGCGCACCCGGCGATCGAATTCGCGGAGCGCGTCGTAGGAATATGCGTTGTCGAGGCTGAGCATCGGGCGGGCGTGGCGCACCGTCTGAAAACCATCGCGCGGGACGCCTCCCACGCGGGCCGAGGCGAATCCGGCGTGATCAATTTTGGATTGGCGGCCTCCAGCTCTTTCAAGCGGTTCATCAGGCGGTCGTAAGCGGCGTCCGAAACCTCGGGGTCATCCAAGACGTAATATCGGTATTCGTGATGGCGAATCTTTTCGCGCAGCGCTTCGATCTCGTGTTTGCGCCGCCGCAGCTTTAGACATGGGCACCCTCTGAAAACATTCACGTGATTCAGCACATATTATATAGAATGGAAGTTTCGCGGACAGCAGGTAGCCTGCGGGACGCGCACAATCCAGGACGGTCCATGACGGGCAACTTACGAAATGCATTGTTGATTCACAACCCCAACGCCGGGAATGGCGGAAACGGACGACGCCGCATGCTCGACGAAGCCCGCAGAATTCTGTCGTCTGGGGGCATCGAGGCGGAACTGATCGAAACTCGGGGTCCCGGGCGATGCCACGGAAATGGCGCAGCGCGCAACCATGGAGGGCCGGCAGTTGGTAATCGCGTGCGGTGGCGACGGGACACTCAACGAAGTCGTGAATGGCCTGACTGATGCACAAAACGGGCATCGCGTTCCACTGGCGCTACTTCCCGGCGGCACCGCCAACGTCCTGGCAAAGGAATTGAACTTGCCGTGGGACATCCCGGGGGCTGCCGAGAGACTGATTCACGGACAAGTCAAAGACGTCGCGCTGGGCCTGGCGACGCCGCTGCTGGAGCCGGAAAAAAGGCGGTATTTTCTGAGCGTCGCCGGCGCTGGACCAGATGGCATGATCGTTTACGCCATCGATCTGGACTTGAAAGCGCGCGTAGGCATCCTGGCGTATTGGTGGCAGGGAGCCCGCGAGGTCTTCCGCTACAAATTCCCGCACTTTCGAGTCGTCGACGGGCGATCATAGACTCGACGTGACATTGGTGGTAGTCGGTAGAACCAAACATTATGGCGGCCCGTTCAAAATCACCACCGACGCCGATCTCTACGAGAACAAGTTCGAGCTCATGGCGCTCACCACGCAAAGTGGCCTCCGCTATTTGAGTTACCTTCCGAGTTTGTGGTTTAACACGTTGCGTGGAACCGACGGCGTGCACTTCTGGAAGGCCGATTCGATCGTGTGCGAGCCTCGCGATAGCAACCCTGTCTATGCGCAAATCGATGGCGAACCGCTTGCGCGCTTGCCGGTGGAGTTCAAGATTGTGCCGCACGCACTGAAGCTCCTCGTTCCGCGAAACGGCACCGCTCAGAAATCTCTCGCGAGCGCCTGATTCGACCAAATGGACGTCGGCACGCATGCCTTGGCGTCGCTCGCGCTCACTCGTGCACTTCTGCCTCGCGCACCGCTGCCCGCGTGCGTGGTGGTGTTGATCGCCGGGACGATCGCTGACGTGGACGCACTCAGCGCTGTGGCCGGCCCATCGACCTATCTGTCCTGGCATCACAGCTACACTCATTCCATCGTTGCGTCAGTAGCAACAGGCGCGATTCTCGGCATTGCCTATTTATTGCTGTCCCGAAAATCTGCTCCCGCGACGTTTGCTCGGGGCACATTTCTCGGCACCATCGTTCTGGCGGGATTTCTGCACCTTGCCATGGATGCATGTCAGTCCGGCGGAATCACCCCACTGTGGCCATTCAGCGGGCAGCGCATCTCGGCCGATTGGCTCGGGGGCGTCGATCTATGGATCATCACGATACTCATCGCGGCCGTCCTGCTACCGGAACTGGCGCGCCTAGTCAGCGATGAGATCGGCGCGCGAAACAAAGGCGCGCGCGGGCGCGTGGGAGCCGTCGTTGGTTTCATTCTCGTGATTCTCTACGTTGGCGTGCGCGCTGACCTCCACGCTAACGTACTGGCCACCATCGACGCCCGTAGCTATCGAGACGAATCGCCCCGCCGCGCCGCCGCATACCCGGAATCCGTCTCGCTTTTCACTTGGCACGCCATCGTAGAAACAGATCGCGCGCTGCATGAACTAACTGTTGACGCCGCGCCGGGCGCGGGCTTCGACCCCGACAATGGCACTATCCTATTCAAACCTGAATCCTCGCCTACCCTCGAACATGCTCAGAACGCCGAGGCGGCCAGGAATTTTCTCCGAATCGCAAGTTTCCCGAAAGCCTCTGTCGAGAAAACGCCGGAGGGATATGAAGTACAAATCAGAGATCTGCGTTACGCCCTTTCCGGCGAGATCCGGCATGAGGTCGTGGCACTGGTCCACACGGATTCCACTGGCAGGGTCCTGGAGGACGAGTTGATTTGGGCTCGCGACCTGCCGCACCGATAACACAAAAGCGTTGTTGGCTATTTCCCGCTCGCGATAATCCGCTCTTCCCGCAAAATGAATCGCGAAATCGCGTAACTCAAGGCCACCAGCACAATCACAACCGCCGCCGCCGCCAACTTGTGCTGTCCAAGAAAAGGCAGCGCCTGCGAGCCATACCGCACGGCCAAATAACCGATCGCGAAATATCGAAGCGCCCTTGCCAAACCGATCGCTGACGTAAAACTCGCCAGCGGCACTTTGAACACTCCAGCGGCCAGCACGAAAAACTTGAACGGCGTCGGCGGCGGTAGCAGGGCCGCGATCAGCATTCCCGCAAAGCCGTTTTTCTCCACCCACATCTGGATCTTTTTCCCGCGAGGCCCGGCCTTCTTGTGGAAAACGGCTTCGCCGCCTTTCTTGGCGAGGAAATAAAGGAGCACACATCCCAGCGTCGAGCCGAGCATGGCCATCGCCGCATACAACGGCATGCGCACCGGACGCTGGATCGATAGCTCGATCAGCAGCAAATCGTTAATCACCGGAAATGTCAGGACCGAGGAATCGAGAAAGGAAATGAGAAATAATCCTGGCGCACCGAGCCCGCCGGCAAATGCGACGACCTTCTGTTTCCACCCGCTCAGATTCGCCGGCAAACTCTCGACCTCCGTTAGTGGGTGCTTGAGTCTACCAGAGGGCGCAAGTGGAAATGATCGCGGGAAAATTCAGTTGGCCTGCGGAAAAGTTTAGCGGCCGTTCAGCACTTCATCGATGGCGCGCGTCAAGCACGACAGGTCCCGCTCCTCAATGACGAAGGGTGGCGTGAGGTAGATGACATCTCCAAAAGGTTTGATCCAGCATCCTTTTTCAATAAAACGCGTCCTGAGCTCGACCGAAGTAACCGGTCGATCCATTTGAACTACGCCGACCGCACCTTTGACGCGGACTTCTTTCACTCCCGGCGCACGCCCGCAGTGGCTCAGTTCGTCCTTCAATTGCGCTTCAATCGCGGCCACTTGCCGCAGCCGCGGTTCGCTCTCGAACAAATCGAGCGAAGCGTTGGCGGCCGCGCAACCCAATGGATAGGCCATATAAGTTGGTCCGTGCATCAAGGCGGCGTCGGGATCGTCGGATAAAAACCCTTGGTAAACTTTCTCGCTGGCGACGGTGGCGGCCAGCGGCATGGTGCCACCTGTCAATGCCTTCGAAAGACAGATGATGTCCGGCGTCACCCCCGCCTGCTCGCAGGCGAACATCGTGCCTGTGCGCCCGAAGCCGGTGAAAATCTCGTCGAAAATCAGCAGTAAATCGTATCGATCACACAATAACCTGAGATTGCTCAACACGGCCGCATCGTGAAATTTCATTCCTCCTGCACCTTGAACCAGTGGTTCGACGACGACTGCCGCGATTTCGGTCCGGTTCCTGCGCAGAAAACGGTCAAGCTGGTCGTAGTTTTCTTTCGAATCCGGCAGCTCGGACAAGAATTGTTCCGGCAAAACCCCGCGGAACATTTGGTGCATCCCCTCCTCTGGATCGCAAATCGCCATCGTCGCAAACGTATCCCCGTGATACCCGCGTCGAAAGCTAACGAACTTCGTGCGCCGTTGCCCTTGGTTTAGCCAGAACTGCACCGCCATCTTCAGCGACACTTCCACTGCGACCGATCCAGACTCCGTGAAGAAAACGTGGTTTAAGTCGCCTGGCAAAGCTGCCGCGAGCCGCGCGGCCAAACGATACCCGGGCTCATGGGCCAACCCGCCGAACATCACTGTGCGGCATCTTCTCCAACTGATCGGCAACTGTTTTCAGAATATTCGGATGGCCGTAGCCGTGGCAGGCCGTCCACCAACTGGCGATCCCATCAATCAATTCCCTGCCGTCCGCCAATTGGAGCCGTGCACCGTGCGCGGAAACTACAGGCACGGGTAACTCCGCGGTCTTCATTTGGGTATAGGGAAGCCACACATGATCCAGCGTCAGCCAATCGGGCGATGTCATCGGACCGGAGTGTAGGTTTGGTTTCTGCATTGCCAGAGCCTAGCGGGAAGCTTCGACGGTAAACGGAAAGTTATGCGGAACTTACTGCGAAAACGCCGCGCGGTCGAAATTATTCATAAAGACTTGCATCAGGGCGGTGCGGTGCAGATTCGGCAAACGCGGAATCTCGCCAATGACGCGCACGTGGCCGAAGCGTTCGATGGTCTCGCGGTTTTCGCGGTTCTGATCGCCGATCAGTACGACGCCATGGACCGGCAGTTCCGCCGCGTGCAAAGCCGCGAGCGTTAACAGCGTGTGATTGATGGTTCCGACGCCGCTGCGGGCTGCCAGAATCACCGGCAGCATGAATTTCACCATCATATCGAGCATGAATTGCTTTTGATTGATGGGCACGAGTACGCCGCCCGCGCCTTCTACGACGAGCCAATCATTGTGCAGGCTCGTCGGCAAGGTAATCCGTGCCAAGTCGATCTCGGTGCCTGCCCAGCGGGCTGCGAAATCGGGCGATACTGGCGGAACAAACTTGTACACTTCGTCCAGCGTGCGGTCCGTTCCGATTCCAGCCAGGCGCATGACCGTGACGCGATCGGAGCCCTCGAGGGTGCCGGTTTGAATCGGCTTCCAGTACACCGCATCAAGAGCCGCGCACAGCAGCGCCGACAGCGTCGTCTTTCCGACGCCCGTGTCCGTGCCAGTAATGAAAAAGTGATTCCTCACGAGCATCCCGCCGCCAACACGTGGGCTGCGGTTGTCAAGCACGCAGGCAATCCTCCAATCGCTCTAGTTCAGTGACCGCAATCGCACAGGTGACGGACAAGCGAAGTCGCGCTCGACCTTCCTTCACAGTCGGCGGACGAATCGCGCGAACCGCAAATCCTTCCGTCCGCAAAAATGCCGCGGCAGCCAGCGCGTCTTCGTTATCACCGATCAGCACCGGCACGATCTGTGTGCTGCTTCCCGCGGTGTCGTAACCCTGCTGTCGCAGGGCCGCCGCCAGCCGCCGCGAGTTCGCAAGCAACTCCGCTCTTTGCACGTCCATGCCCTGCGCAATTCGCAGCGCTGCGCGTATCTGCCCCGCGATATACGGCGGCATCGCCGTGCTAAAAATAAATGTGCGGGCATGATTGACCAGGTGCTCCTTCAACGCCGCGCTCCCACAAACGAAGGCGCCCGCGCAGGCTAAGGCCTTGCCGCACATATGCGTCACGGCAATCGCATCCGCGGCTAAATCCATGGCAGAGGCAATCCCGCGTCCCGACGGACCGTGAACACCAGTCGCATGCGCTTCATCTAAAATCAAACCAGCTCCGAAACGTTCACACAGTGCAGCTATTTCCAATAACGGCGCTACATCGCCATCCATACTGAATACGGTTTCTGTAACCACAAACTTTCGCCCGCCCTCATTCGCCCGAGATCGCAAACCTGCTTCAAGGACGTTCAAATCGAGATGCGGATAAATCGCCTTCCGAGCGCCAGATAATCGAATTCCATCGATCAAACTGGCGTGGTTCAACTCGTCCGAGAAAACAATGTCGCTCTTCCGCAGCACGGATGTCAGCAGCCCTATAATTCGCCGCATACCCGCTCCCAAAATAGAGCGCGGCATCCGTTCCAGCGAACTCCGCAAACTCTTGCTCGATCTCGTCCCAAACATCGAGATGTCCCGAAAGGAGCCGCGACCCGGTTCCTCCTATTCGAGCTGCTTGTTTCACCGCGTCCAGCACCGCCTCGCGCAGCGCATCGGATTCCGCCAGTCCCAGATAATCATTCGAGCACAGATTCACGCCGGCAATTTCGCCCAAAGATCGCCGCCGATCCCGAGCCTCCAGTTGCCGCAGGCCGTCGCCGAGGTCCTGCTGAAATGCTTTGTGGAATTCAGCTGGCATGCGATTCGAGTGGTTTCAGCCCCAAGGTTTGAAGTAGTTGTTGGTCTTCATCGGGTCCAGGATTAGGTGTGGTCAAGAGTTTTTCACCGACAAAAATCGAATTAGCGCCGGCAAGAAAGCACAACGTAACTGCTTCCGGAGACAGCTGCTTGCGCCCCGCAGCCAATCGCACCCGCGAAGCAGGCATCAATATCCGTGCCGTCGCGATCGCCCGTACCATCTCCAAGGGATCCAGCGCCGGCATCGACGCCAAGGGCGTCCCTTCCACTCGGACCAACATATTAATAGGCACGCTCTCGGGATGCGGCTGCAACGTCGCCAATTGATGCAGCAGGCCGATGCGATCCGACTCGCTCTCGCCCATGCCCAGGATGCCCCCGCAGCAAACCGTGATACCCGCCCTTCGCACCGCCGCAAGTGTTCTCAGGCGATCATCATAAACCCGCGTGCTGATGATCGAGCCGTAAAACTCTGGTGACGTGTCTAGATTGTGATTGTAAGCGGACAGTCCGGCTTCTTTCAAACGCGCCGCTTGCCCCTCACTAAGCATCCCCAAAGTGCAGCAGACTTCCATCCCCAACGCCGACACGCCACGCACCATTTCCAGCACGCGCTCAAATTCCGCGCCCTCCGGAGCCTGCCGCCAGGCCGCCCCCATGCAAAATCGTGTCACCCCGCGCTCCGCGGCCTCCCGTGCCACTCCGATGACATGCTGTGCGTCCAACAAGCCTTGCCGCTCTACAGGCGCGTCATAGTGAGCGCTCTGCGGGCAGTATGCGCAATCCTCTGGGCATCCCCCCGTCTTGATGGAGATCAGCTGGCAGGTCTGCACACGATCCGGCGCATGCGATTGACGGTGCAGGCTTTGCGCACGAAACACCAATTCGGTCAGTGGCGTCCGGTAAATCTCGGCAACCTCGCCGCGCTTCCAGTCGTGCCGCAGTTCAACCGGAGCGGTCTCCTGCGACCGCGCGGCTCCCGTTACTTGCGTGCTCATGACTCCGCCTAGGGTGTGTCCCTTCTAGGGTAACCTTACTCTAGTCGACGACCAAAAACGCTGTCGCATGGTACCATCTTGTTTGCCAATCCGCGTCCTAAGTCCATTGCGTGCTTTCCACCGGCCTTCCGGCCAGTTTGACCCACCACCCGCTAAATGTTATAAAATCACCACTTTGTTTAGCAGTTCGATGCGCGCACAGACTGCCGCCAAGTCATCCCGTCGGGTAGACAAGATCGCAGCTTCTGGTCGCAAGTCCCAGTCTCGCGTCAACGACGTATTGTGCGGTAATGAGTGCTCAGGGTAGTGGACCGCTTTGCGGCCACGCTGTAAAGTTTCGCCCAAAATTCGTTTCTAGTACGGGAGGAGTGTTAATGCGCACCTGGCTTACGAGTGCCCGGTCACTGGCATGTCGAATCGCAAAATTTGGCGCGATTGCCGCCACGATTTCGTTGTTGACCGCAGTCCGGTCGTTCGCGCAAGCCGCGCAGGAAGCCAGCGGCGAGGCCACCCTCAAACTTCCCGATCTTTCCCAGGTCCAATTTCTCGGGATCGACGGCCACAAGCTCCTGCTCTTCGGCATCCTCTTTTGTGTCTTTGGCCTGATCTTTGGCCTGGTCATTTATAGCCGCCTCAAGAATCTTCCCGTTCACCGCTCGATGCGCGACATTTCCGAGCTCATCTACGAAACCTGCAAGACTTACCTCATCACCCAAGGCAAATTCCTGCTTCTTCTCTGGCTCTTCATTGCCGTGGTGATCGTGCTCTACTTCGGCGTCCTCGCCCCAGTCCCGGGCAAGTCGGTCGCCGTCACACTCCCAATCATCCTTGCTTTCAGCTTAGTTGGCATCGCCGGTAGCTACGGCGTTGCGTGGTTCGGTATCCGCGTAAATACGTTCGCAAACTCGCGCACCGCTTTCGCCAGCCTGCGCGGCAAGCCCTATCCGATCTATCACACTCCGCTCGAAGCAGGCATGAGCATCGGCATGATGCTCATCAGCGTTGAGCTCCTGATGATGCTCCTCATCCTCCTCTTCATTCCCGGCGACTACGCCGGCCCCTGTTTCATCGGCTTCGCCATCGGCGAATCCCTCGGCGCCGCAGCCCTTCGAATCGCGGGCGGCATCTTCACCAAGATCGCCGACATCGGCTCCGACCTGATGAAAATCGTCTTCAAGATCAAAGAAGACGACGCCCGCAACCCCGGCGTAATCGCCGATTGCACCGGCGACAACGCCGGCGACTCCGTAGGCCCCAGCGCCGATGGCTTCGAAACCTACGGCGTAACCGGCGTAGCCCTGATCACTTTCATTCTCCTCGGCGTGAAGAGCCCGACCGTTCAGGTCCAACTCCTCGTCTGGATCTTCGTGATGCGCATCGTCATGCTCGTGGCCAGCGCCGCCGCCTATTTCATAAACGGCTCCATCGCCAACGCCAAGCTACGGCAAGGCCGACGAAATGAACTACGAGGCCCCACTCACCTCGCTGGTCTGGATCACTTCGCTTGTGTCGATCGCCTTCACCTACTGGGTTTCGTCGCTGATTATCCCCGACTCTAGGCGGCGATTCCAGTCAGTGGTGGAAACTGGCCACCATCATTTCCTGCGGCACGCTGGCAGGCGCCGTCATTCCGGAGTTGGTAAAGGTTTTCACCTCCACCGAATCCCGCCACGTAAGAGAAGTCGTAAGCTCCGCGGAAGAAGGCGGCGCCTCGCTAGGCATCCTCTCCGGCTTCGTAGCCGGCAACTTTTCCGCCTACTGCATCGGCCTAGCCATGGTCCTGCTGATGTCGGTCGGCTACCTGATCAGCAACATGGGACTCGGCGGCCTCATGATCGCAGCCCCGGTCTTCGCGTTCGGCCTGGTGGCGTTCGGCTTTCTCGGGATGGGTCCGGTTACCATCGCCGTAGATTCCTACGGTCCGGTCACCGACAACGCCCAATCGGTCTACGAACTCTCGCTGATCGAGCAGGTCCCCAACATCAAGAGCGAGCTAAAGAAGGACTACAACATCGACGTAAACTTCGAACGCGCCAAAGAAATGCTCGAAGCCAACGACGGCGCAGGCAACACCTTCAAAGCGACAGCCAAGCCGGTTCTGATCGGCACGGCGGTAGTTGGCGCCACCACCATGATTTTCTCGATCATCATGGCGCTAACCCACGGCCTGACCGAAAACGTCAACAAGCTCTCCCTCCTGCACGCGCCGTTCGTCCTGGGCCTGATCACCGGCGGCGCCATGATCTACTGGTTCACCGGCGCGAGCACCCAAGCGGTAACCACCGGGGCCTACCGCGCAGTCGAATTCATCAAAGCCCACATCAAGCTCGACGGCGCAGCCGCCGCCAGCGTAGCCGACAGCAAAAAAGTAGTAGAGATCTGTACCAAGTACGCCCAGAAGGGCATGCTGAACATCTTCATCGCGGTCTTTTTCGCGACGCTGGCCTTCTCGTTCGTCGAGCCGTTCTTCTTCATCGGCTATCTGTTCTCCATCGCCATCTTCGGCCTCTACCAAGCCATCTTCATGGCCAACGCCGGCGGCGCCTGGGACAACGCCAAGAAAATCGTGGAAGTGGAGCTAAAGCAAAAGGGCACCCCACTGCACGACGCTACCGTAGTAGGCGACACCGTAGGCGACCCCTTCAAGGACACCAGCTCGGTCGCGTTAAACCCGGTAATCAAGTTCACGACGCTCTTCGGCCTGCTAGCCGTGGAACTAGCCGTACAACTGACGGCCTCGCAAGGCCCGGGGTTGACGCACATCCTCGCAGCCGTCTTCTTCGCCGTCTCTTTCTTCTTCGTCTATCGCTCGTTCTACGGCATGCGCATCCGCACCACCACGCACTAACCGGGCGCAGATTTCGGCACGAACTCTATCCACCCATTTTTCACCGGCACTTCCCCGTGCCTTTTGACGCCCAACTTGACATAGCTATCTAAGATAGCTATCCTATCCACATGAAAGTCAGCGTAGCCGATGCCAAGAACAAGCTGCCCGAGCTCATCAAAGCCGTGGAAAACGGCGAAACGGTGACCATCTGCCGTCGCGGTGTGCCTGCCGTGGACCTCGTCCGCACCAAAGTCCCCAGCGGCAAGAAGCCCAAGCTAGGGACGCTAAAAGGCAAGATCAAAATCTACGACCCCGACTGGTGGAAGCCCATGACAGAGGAAGAAGTCGACGCTTTTCTCGAAGGCCGATATTAATTTGCGGGTCTTGCTAGATACGGCGGTTCTGATTTTCGCCGTCGAATCGCCGGAACGACTCAGTAAGACGGCGTTCGACGTACTCTCGAATGCCGAAAACACCCGTGAACTCAGCGCCCTCTCTGTTTCCGAAATCGCGATCAAGGCCGCCAGACACAGGCTGAGATTTTCTCTTGCCGACACGCAACGCGCTATTGACGATCTCTATCTCCGCATACTTCCCTACACGATGGATCACGCGTTTCGCCTCTACGACTTGCCTCTTCACCACTCCGATCCCTTCGACCGCCAAATCATCGCGCAGGCACTGTATGAAGAAATCCCCATCATCACGAGCGATGAAAAATTCTCGCTCTACAAAGGCCTCGAAATTATTTGGTAATTTGGAAATTACGAGCACGATCGATTTCGCGTAGCCCCCGGCCCTCTCTTCTAGTACGATACCCGCCGGAAAAAGGAGCCCCACGATGAGCTCAACGACGCGCAGCTTTCTTCTGACGTCTCTCGCGATCCTCGCGCTACTCGCTCTCCCCAATCACTCGCACTCCAATGCCAAGCCCGACGACTGGCGTCAACTCTTCAACGGCAAAGATCTGACCGGCTGGAAACACGTCGGCCCCGGCGAAGACACCGTCGAAGACGGCCTGATCCGCACCCACGGCGGCATGGGCCTGCTCTACTGGACCGCCGAAAAATTCGGCAACTGCCGCATTCGCGTCGTCTACAAAATGCGCGACCACAACGACAACTCCGGCGTCTTCATTCGCATTCCCATCGAACCGCGCGAGCCCTGGATGCCGGTCCACTACGGCTACGAAGTTCAGATCGACAACCAACCGGAAGACTCCAAGGAAGACGAATATCACGTCACCGGTACGCTCTATTCGCTTACCAAGCCGCTCGCTCGCCCCGGCAAACCCGGCCCCGAATGGAACACCATGGTCATCACCCTCGATGGTCCGCGCACCGTCGTGGTCGTCAACGATGTGAAGGTCACCGATTACACCGAAGGCCAGCCCGTTCCCGCGCGCAAATTCGATTTCGAGCCGCAACACGGCCTGCGCCCCAACGAAGGCTACATCGGCCTGCAAAACCACAGTGACAACGACATCGTCTTTTTCAAGGAAGTCGCCGTGCAACCCCTCCACTAATGTGCAATGGGGGTCGGACCTTTAGGTCCGACATTGTGAGATTTGACACCGGCGGCTTCAGCCGCTGAGGAATTGTTGTTCGACTTTTCGAATTCTGGTTCAACGGGAGCCAAACATGAAAAAAGAACTGACGCGCCGCCAATTTCTCCAACGCACAGCGCTAACAGCCGGCGCGCTGGCAACCGCCAACTCCACCCTTCTCTCCCGACAATCGTCTAGACGCCGCACCCTACTCCGGCGCCGAACGACCGCATCCGCTTCGGCATCATCGGCGTCGGCATGCAAGGCTCCGGCCTGCTCCCCAACGCCATCCAACTCCCCGGCGTCGAATGCATCGCCGCAGCCGATCTCTACGACGGCCGCCACACGCTGGCCCGCGAAATCACCAACAAACCCAATCTCACCGTCACCCGCCGCTACCAGGAACTCCTCGACAACAAAGACATCGACTGCATCGATCGCCGCGGTCCCCGACTCCTGGCACAGAAAAGTGGTCGTCGATGCGGTGAGCGCCGGCAAAGACATCTATTGCGAAAAACCCATGTCGCACGATGCCGCCGACGGCGTGGCCATGGTGAAAGCAGGAAAAAACAGCGGCCGCATCATTCAAATCGGTTCCCAGCGCGTCAGCTCCGTCATCTGCGCCAAGGCCAAAGAACTGATCGCGCAAGGCACCATCGGCGACCTCATGCTGGTCGAAGGCTCCATGGGCCGCAACGACCCCAACGGCGCGTGGGAATATCCTCCGCCGTTCGACCTCTCGCCGCAAAATCTCGATTGGGATGCATGGCAAGAACGAGCCGCGCCCAAGCGTCCCTGGATTCCGACATGTCGCCCAAATATTTCGCCCGCTGGCGCTGCTGGAAGGAATACGGCACCGGGGTGGCCGGCGACCTGCTCGTTCACTTGGTCAGTGGCGCAATTTTCATGCTCGGCCTGAACGAAGCGCCCGCGCGCGCCCAAGCCAGCGGCGGCATCCTGCGCTGGAAGGACGGCCGCAACATGCCCGACGTTCTAGCCACGCTTGTTCGAATTCAAATCGACACCCGCTCCCGTCTACTTGCGCTTGAACCTCGGAACCGAGACGCCCGAGAACTATCGCTTCCAGGGCTCGAAAGGCATTCTGGACGTCACCGCCGACCACCATCACCTATTCCCCACAGTCGGGCAAAGACAAAGCCCAGCTACTACACCTCGAGCTTTCCCAAAGCCATGCACGAAGAGTATTTGAAAAAGTGGCATGCGGAGCACGACGCCGTGCCCGGCAAGGAGCCCGTTCCCGAAGGCTTCAGCTACACCAGCGTCTCGTATGACGACCTAAAGCCTCACCTCTGGACCTTCTTCCAAGCCGTACAGTTCACGAGGCCCGTAACCGAAGATGTAATCTTCGGCCACCACGCCGCCCTGGCGTGTCACATGGCCAACGAATCCTACTTCCGCAAGGCCCCGACAACCTGGGACTCCGCCTCCGGAACAATTAAAAGCTAAACTCGAGGGCCTGATGTTTGCCTCCGTTGAATGTTGAACACTGTAGGGCCGCACCACTGCTGCACCCCACACGCGCAGGCGTCGCCGTGAACGCAAGCCAACTCAGTCCGTCTATTTCAAAATTTAAGTGGAGTAAATTCCGAGACCAAAGAGCCAGCCAGGCACCTGAGAAGCCCTAACTATTCGCCCTCACCAATCGCGAAGTCACCGTCTTCGTAAACACGCTGCAAAACTCATTGTCCTCGCCCGAATTCTTGCTCTTCGGCGCCTCTGTCATCGTCACGCTTTTCGTCTTAAAATCGATCACCAGCTTTTCGATCACGCAATCTCGCGCCGAGGTCTGCGCCACCAATCCGGTGCTGTCCCAGCGAAGAATCGTGTAGTGCACCGGGCTCACATCCAGCCGCGTAAACAGATTCCCGTCGCCCTGAAGGTTCTTCCCCTCCGCTACCGCGCACAGTGAAATCTTTTTGTCGCACTCGATCTCCACCATCGCCGCGGGGTCCGCCGGCTTCTTCATCGTGGAGTCGCTCTTCCATTTCCCCGATGCGGCAAGGTAACTATGATTCGTAATCTTGATTTGCTGCGAAAATGCAGTTCCGCCAGACACGAGCGTGAGGACAACAAGGGTCAGGATTTGTTTCATGACTCCGGCTCCCTTAGCGCCATCCACTCTAAAGATCTGGCGCCCTCTCGTAAACTGGTCAGAAGTTTCATTGTGCTTTAGACCCAAAGGCTCATGCTCTGGTTCTACGGTCCTTAGTACTAGCTCAGTTTAAACTCGTCTCAATAAGGCTGGCAAACAACTGGTTGATCGACTCTTTCGGGGACGCTTCCATTTGCGAATCCATCCTCATCGCCTCATCCGCACGGCTTTCGTATGTTCAAACGATCCGCAAGTCCGCCATCCATCCGCCGTCTTCTCCAGCCGCTGCGACACTTCGTACCCGCACCCTCGCACCGGGCATACCCAAAACCGCACCTTCCGGTTCGCCACGAAATCCTCGATATAGAGCGGGTGAAAGTCACCCCTCTCGCACAAGCAAATCGCCTCCCGCCCGTAAAAGGCCTCTCGCGCTTTTGCATCACCCTCTTCTTGCGGACGGTAGTAGCCTTTTTCCAACGAATACAACACCGCACATCCTGGCCAGTTGCACTGGTATGCGTTCATGCCTGCCCGGAAACTCATCCGCAAATGGTCGACCGGACAATGAATGACCGGCGGCGGCAAAAACAAACTCTTGTTCGGCAACATGGACGGCCCCGCACACAGTATAAGTCCGCGCGAGCGCCCGGGTGCTCAAGTCTCGATACCTCTTCCCTGTTGGTAACGTCAAGAAGATCGTGCCAGCCGTCCACTTGTAGCGGCCGCTTTCGGAAGCGGGCGCCTTTTTCTCAGGGTGTCACACTAAACTTGAAAACTCCGAACCATACCGCTCACCAGCCGCCATAAGTTTTTCGATGCGCTCCACCGGCTGAATGCCGCCTCGCGCTCCCACCGCCATGCAGTTTAAAGCCGCTGCCGCGCACGCAAAGTCCAATTGCCTCTGCATCCCCCATCCCTGCAAAAGCCCATAAATAAATCCCGCATGGAAAATATCCCCGGCACCGATCGAGTCCAACACCTGCACTCGGTACGCAGCCGCATGCCAAAACTTCACACCGTCCCAAGCCAACACACCTTCTTCACCCAAAGTAGCCGCAGCCAAAACGCATCCATATCTCTCACGCACCTCAGGCAAAGCCTTACGCAGATCCGCCTCGCCCGTAAGCCGCCCGGGAATATCCCGGCTCGACACGAAATAATCCAGCTTCGGCAGCAGTTCCTCTACGCCAGGATAAAGCTCATCCAGATCCGCAACCACCGGGACGCCGGCCTCATGCGCCCAACCAGCCGCCATCGCCGCCGCGGCGGTATCGTGTCCATCCACATGCAATACCCGAGCGTCCACAACCCAATCCCGCCGCAATTCCTCAGCCCGCAGTTTCAACCGCTCGTCCCGTTTCCAAAGAACAGTCCGCTCCCCTTTGTCGTCCACCAAAATGAACGCCTGCTGGCTCGGACATCCGTCTGCCACAACCAGATGCGCCTCCACACCAAGCCGAGCAAACTCCCGGCGATGCAACTCCCCCGCCGCATCATCGCCAATTTTCCCTACATAGCGCGTTCGCAATCCCCATTGCGCGCAAGCCGCCACCGCCGAAGCCACCTGCCCTCCCGGCAAAATATTCGCCGACCGAAACGCCACCTTGGATCCCCGCGGCGGATATTCCGGCACCGGAATAATCGTATCCGTAGCATTCAATCCCACTCCAACCAAATCCACCACCGATGACCTCGTCATTCCGCCCCAAGCTGCATCCGCGCCAAACATTGGTATCGCCGGTATCCTGCCGGCTCTTCGCTGCCAACCGCACCACCACGTCTCCGTGCCCTCTGTGCTCCGATCTCCGTGCCCTCTGCGTTAAATCTTTTTGCCGACGTTTTTTCTTTCCTCCTCTCTCTTCTTCCGCCTTTCGTCGTTACTTCTTTACGTCATGACTTCGTTACTTCCGCTCTTCTCACCGAAACCTCGTAGTCCTCCAAATCACCACCCCGCAACCCACCAACATCCCCAAACTCACCAAACTCAAAATCACCGCCGGCCCCCAACGCAAAGCCATCTGCGGCACTCGCGCCATCCGTCCGAAAAACACAAACACGCCGGTCGCCGCCACAATAAAAACCAAATCCCACCCGCTACGCTTAAGCACCGGCTCACCCGCCGATGTCCGCCCATCCATCCGCGCCTCCACATAATCCGCCGCAACGCCGTAGCGCACGCCCTCGCGCTCAGCCGCCTCTTTCCACCGCTGTCGTTCCGCCCCAGTCGCCGACGAAAATGCGATCGCTCCCACTCCCAGCATCATCAGCAACGATCCGCCCACCACTTGCCCGTAGGTCGAAGCCCCGCGCCCATGCAACTCCCCAAAAACAAAAACGCCCCAAAGCAACCCCCAAATCTGATTGGAATTCGACAAAGGAATCCCGCGGCTGATTCCCACATACTTCGCCGCATACTGCTGAAACAAATCCCCAATCACCCAAACAAATCCCCCCAGCATCAACCAAAACAAAACCTCCCGCGCACCCACCAACTGACGCCACAACCCTGCGGTCCCGGTGAAGCTGACTGCCAAAGTCCCCATCATTCCCACTTCCCCAAACGTAAAAAATGTCACAAACGACAGCGGATTCATCCCCGTCAAATAAGCCTTCCGATAAGGGATATACATCGTCCCCCACAAAATCCCCGCCCCCAAAGCCGCGGCCACGCCGCGCGAGGCATGCGAAGCCGGACCCGCCGCGGCCGCCGACGAAGCCACCGCCAGCATCCAAGCTCCAAAACACATCACCAAAACTCCACCTAGGACGCCAGTCCATCGCCGCCAACCCGCCCCTCGCAACTCGTTGAAAAAAATAAATCCCCACAAAATACCCAGCAAGCTATTCGAATTCCACAAAGGAAACGCAATGCTCAACCCCACATCCCGAATCGCAAAAATCGTCAAAGTATTCGCCACCGCCCAGATGGACCCAGCCAAAACTACCCAGATAATCAGATGAGGCGTCCGCCGAACATCCGCCCGAACCGAAGATGTCCCCAAAATCAAAGCAGGCACGCTCCACCGCGCCAGAAAAACTCCCAAGACCATAATCAACGAAATCACCACCGGCGAAATTCCCACTGAAACCAACTTGGTCGGCGCCTCCGCAGCCCCAAGCCAGGCCCCAGCCGTAAATCCCGAAAGCACACCCACAACCTGCAACTTCCGCGCCCGCGAAGCCACCGCCGCGCTAGCGCCCGCCTCCATCCGCGAACTCAAAACCGCATCCATGCCTAAAGAACTCCCCATGTTTCGGCGCGAACTGAACGGGCGCACCATCGCTGCGCCTCAAACGCCCAGACCCCAAAATCCGCCCTCCGCTACTTCTTCCGCGAACCTCAGCGCTCTCTGCGTCTCCGCGTTACTGTTTCTCTTCTTTGTCTTTCTTCTCTTTCTTGTCTTTCTTGTCTTTCTTCTCTTTCTTCTCTCCTTCGCCGCCATTTCCGGCCCGCAACCCAATGTCCGGCCCAGTCCGGGCCCTACCGAATCGCCACCAACAAAATCAATCCCGCAATCAACACCACCACCGGCACCCAAAACTGAATATCCGTTAATACGCTCGTCGTCATGCTGCGCTCGGTCATACTCCGCTCCTGCTCCCTCTCTGCTCCGTACCGCATAGCGAGCCTCCCCTAACAAAAACGCCGCACGGGAGGATACCACCTCTCACCGGGACTCACTGTGCCAACCTGAGGTAAGCTAACCGGGTACATCCAATGCAGCGATACGTCACTGGCACTGTTCCCTCAGGCACACGGCGCCGCACCGCTCCGAGTGCGCTGTTGCTCGCTCTCGCCCTTCTGATCGCCGCCTGGCCAGCTCACGCCCAATCCCAAGCTCCCCCCGACTACAAGCCCCAAGGCTACGTCAACGACTTCGCCAACGTCCTAAGCCAACCCGCCCGCGACCAACTCACCACTCTCTCACCGAAGTCGACCAAAAGGCCCACGCACAGATCGCCGTGGTCACCGTCCCCACCACCAATGGCCAACCCATCGTTGACTACACTTTCACCCTGGCCACAAAGTGGGGCGTAGGTCCCAAGCAATCCAATCGCGGCGTCCTGATTCTCTTCGCCGTCAACGACCACAAATACTGGACCCAGGTAGGCTACGGCCTGGAGCCCATCCTCCCCGACGGCAAAGTCGGCGGCTTCGGTCGCGAAGCCGTCCCCAGTCTGCGCCAAGGCAACTATGACGCCGCCGTACTGCTCATGACCCGCCGCATCGCCGACGTGATCGCGCAAGACGCCGGTGTGACGCTCAGCGGCGTCCCCCCTCCGATGCAGCACCGCGGCGAACAAGAACACACCCTCAGTGGACTCGGCACGTTCTTTCTCGTCCTGTTTGTAGTCGGCGTCATCTACTTCATGATGAAAAGCGGCGGCTCCTCCGGCCGCGGCGGGGGCGGCGGCGCGTGGTGGATCGCGCCGGTGATCGCCAGCAGCATGGGGCGCAGAGGCTGGGGAGGCGGGGGTTTCGGCGGCAGTAGTTGGGGTGGCGGAGGCGGTGGCGGCGGATTTGGCGGCGGTGGAGGCTTCGGCGGAGGCGGCTTCGGTGGCGGCGGCGCAGGCGGAAGCTGGTAGACTTGTGCGGTCGCATCATCTTTAGGCGGTGGCGTGTAGGCGCTGGTCTTCAGACCGGCGCCCGAAATCCCGTAGCCGCTGTCTCTTGCCCCGTGCATCGAGGGTGGAGACCTCGGGGTTTTGAGACCACTCCAGGCACGATTTTCTGAGCGCAGCCATAACACGCTCAAAGGCCATGATTCTCAAGAAAAGGTCAGGCGTTAATCGCCAAGGAAGTCCCCGCAGAAAATGGAAGCCAAGCTCAAAGAACTCGTCAATCGTCTGCAAGCCGCGGCAAAAGAAAATCTCCAAGCCGCGGCCCTCTATGGCTCTGCGGCCGCCGGCGAATTCCACGAAGGACATTCCGACCTCAACATCCTCTGCCTGGTTCAACGCGTCGGCGCCTCCGAACTGGAAACCCTGCACGGTGTCGCCGAATGGTGGATTCAAAAGGGAAACCACCCGCCGCTCCTGTTTACCCGCGATGAGCTGGAGCGTTCCGCAGACGTCTTCGCCATCGAACTGCTCGACATGAAATCGCGTCACCGCATCCTGTTCGGTGAGGACTTCCTTGCCAAGCTCGAAGTCCCGCTCAATTTCCATCGCCTCCAACTCGAGCGCGAACTGCGGACCAATTGGCTGCGCCTCCGGCAAGCCATCCTGGCCGCTCCGCTAACCGAAAAGTCCCACCTGACCATCATGACCGAATCGGTCTCCACCTTCTGCGCCCTTTTCCGCCACGCGCTGTTCGCACTAGGTCAACCGTTACCCGCCACCAAACGTGAAGCCTTGACCGGCACCGCCGCGCTCACCGGCGCGGATCCCAGCGCCTTTCAAGCCCTGCTGGATGTGCGCGAAGGCAAGCGCAACAAAAACTCCATCGACGTCGACGCTTCTCTGCGCTCCTATTTAACCTTCGTCGAAGCGGTCACCAACGAAGTGGACCGCCGGCTAGACACCCAATGACCCGCGCCGAGTCTCGCCCCGGCAGCGTATGCGCTCTCTCCCTTGTAGGGGCGGGGCTTGCGTATCCCGAGCCTCGAAGGACCCCGCCCGCCGTCCATCCGGGTACCGCGTCCGCGACGAATAGCCGACTTGTCGGATTGCAGGATCGCAACTCTCGACCAAACAGATCGAATTTTGATTCCTCGGAGGCACCGGAATGAAATCACTACTAGCAGTGGTCGTAATACTCGTCCTAATTGCCTTGGCTATCGGCGGCATGTACGTCGGCCGCAAAAACCAAATGGTCACGCTCGACGAGCAAGTGGAAATCCAACTGGGCCCAGGTCGATGTAGTCCTGCAACGCCGCGCCGACCTTATCCCCAACCTGGTCGAAACGGTAAAGGGCTTCGCGGCCCACGAAGAACAAGTCTTCGGCGACATCGCCAAAGCCCGCTCCGCCCTGATCGGCGCAAAAACGCCGTCCGACAAAATCGCCGCCAATGGCCAACTCGACGGCGCCCTTAGCCGCCTCCTGGTGGTAGTCGAAAACTATCCGCAGCTAAAATCCAACGAAAACTTCCTTCGCCTGCAAGACGAACTGGCCGGCACCGAAAATCGCATCGCCGTAGAACGCAAGCGCTACAACGACTCTGTCCAGGCCTACAACACCTACATCGGGCTATTCCCCAACAGCGTGTTCGCTAGCTGGGCCGGCTTCAAACGCAACGAAGCCTACTTCCAGGCCTCCGAAGCCTCCCGCGAAGCCCCCAAAGTTCAATTCCCCGCCGCGAAACCCTAGCTGACGGGCGTTCTTTTTAAGGGCACAGCGGACTGCGGTGCCGGGTAGCCCGGGCCGGACAAGCAGGGACGAACGGGTATGTTTAACCGTTATGGACCCTCCCCCCCACCTTTTTTGTAAGTGCGGATTCTAAAGGACTTTAAATTCAATGATTTTGTAAGTGCGGATTCTAAAGGAGTTATGGGCGCGTTTTTCGGAAGTGCGGATTCTAAAGGGTTTACGGTCGCAGAGGGTCCGAGCGAGTTGGCAACGGAGAGCCAAGGACGGCTGGGAAGCGTTCGAATTAACGATTCCACTAACACGACTTACTATAACATATTGGTTACTATTTGTCAAGGATGGGTTTCCGGGGAGTAAGCTCTTGAGTCCCCGCGCATCTTGAAAGGGGTGCTCCAGGAACTGGCTGTTGGACGGGATCATGTGAATTGCTGTTGGTAAGCAGGCCCCGCAGCGTTCGGCAACGAAGGGGGCGCGGCGTTTTCGCCCGCGTAGTTGTAGAGAAGCCATTCACCGACGAGCACGTCGGCAATTTTTTCTTTGTAACGCTTGGCGATTACATCGCGTACCAACGGATCTTTATATAGGCGCAGGCATGCCTGGCAGCGATGCGCGTACATATCCTCCCACTCGATCCTGGGTTCGTGGGTGGCCGCCCATGCCAAAATTCGTTCAGGGCCCTCGACACGAATCCAGCGCTTAAGGTAGTCGTCCGCGGCAACCTCGGTCGGCTTCGGCGATGGTGGTGAAGCCCACGCGTCCGACCTGCAGTTCGGGGACTGTGCGCATACCCAAACCGCAACAAGCCCCAATGCGGCCATCGGCCTGAACGGCGGTGGTGGAAAGGATACTGGTGCAGCCGGTACGGGTGGCGACATTGCCCCAATTGACCGTCGAACCGTCGCGATAGCTGTTGGTTTTCATGGGTTCCAGGGGCATCCAAGGGCTTTCGAGAACTTCAAGACGCTTGCGTGGAAAGTTCTTACGGATAGCGGCAAAGTCTTCACGCTGTTCTTAAAGCCGAGGCGGTGATGGTGCGATTCAAAACGGTCTCAACCATGATGACAATAGCGCTCAACGAAGAAGCGGCCGCGGCAGCGGTGGCGCGAACGACGTGGTCCAGCGGAACGAAGCGGGCATGCTCATCACCGGTGCTGAAGTTGATCTCCTTGAGGCCGGCATCGACAAGTTTGGCGATCATGCGCTCAGCGAGAAAGGGAGTAGAGGCCCAGTAGGCGTTGGAGACCACGCGGGTGGAAAGTCCACGAATGTCGGCGCGGCGGATGGCGGTGAACAGGTCATTGCCAGCCAGGGTTGGCTCGCCGCCGGTAAAGACCACCACTCGGTAATCGCCCTGGTCGGCGGCCTGGTCGATCGCAGTCAACATGTTCTGGAGGCCGAGCCAGGTGGACTCGGAACGGCCGCTGAGCGTGCCGCAATGAGAACACTCCGCAGTGCACTTGTAGGTGGGCATGATGGAAAGGGTGCGCAGCTGGTGCAGGGGAGTCGCGGCGCTTACGGGCGCGCTCCGACCGAAGGCGCAGATGGGCTGGAAAGCATGAGCTCGGCGATGGCAGGGTGCGCGGCGACAAATCCCGCCAGCCTTTGAATATCGAGACGCGAGAGACCTAAAGAGGAGGTTCGTCGCTGGGGGCTGGGTCCGCCAACCTCGGCGGCAGCTTCGGATTCCAAGGCGGCTTGAAGTTTGGCGACGAGCTCCTGTTCGACATTGGCATGCAGAACGACCTCAATGCGCGATTCAACCGCAGTACGGAGCTCCGCCTCGGCGTCCAGGCGGGCCTCCAGGGAAGTGAGAGCCGCCAAGGCCGCCTTAGTTTCCAACTTGGCGTTGAGTTCCGTCTCGATCTGGGAATCCAGCTGAGCTCGCAAATCTGTTTCGAGTTTTAGCTTAAGCTCGACGCTTTGCAGCGCCTCTAATTGCGTTCGCAACTCGGTCACCACCTTAGCCTGCAAGTTGGCCCGGAGTTCGGCTTCAATTTGGGTTTCCAATTGAGCGCGCAATTCGGTTTCCAGCTTTAACTTGAGTTCGACGCTCTGCAGGGTTTCCAATTGAGCACGGAGTTCGGTGGCCAGCTTGGCCTCCAATTGGGCCTTAAGTTCGGTGGCGACGCGCAACTCGGCCTGAGCCACAAGCTCGGCGTCGATCTTGGTCTCCACCTGAGCGAGCAAGTCAGAATCCAAGCGTACGTCGATCTTCGACTCGACGGCCGTATCGATGACTGCAGCGGCATTAAATCCGCGCGAGAAGGCCGCAGCCACAGCCTCTTCCGAGTGTCCGGCGAGGGCCTGACGCAAAAGCGCGAAGTACGAGCCGCTTAAACGATCCGGAACGGGAAGAGCTGAATCGCTGGAATTGAGGAGTCGATGAAAAATCCGATTGGAAATACTGATACCGGCAGATGAAGTGAGTCGATTCCGAGGTGCTCGGTCAACAATTCCTCTGGTGAGTCCACAAAGGACTGGCGAGCCTGGCTGGATTCGGAGAGATGCTGAAAAAGTTGGGCGAGGCGCTCGGAGAGTCCAGATTGCTTCAACACCAGATTCTGAGTCTGGGGAAGGATTAGGGCATCGGAATTCATATTGGCTCCGCAGTAAGTGCGTCGGGGAGGGCCCCCGCAATAAGCAGTTGAAGTGGATAATTCGCCGATAGCATCCGCTTGACCTACTGTTTTGTCAACTAATTTCTCATTGCGGGAAACCGACGCGACGCGGAATTGGGCGAAGTGCGGGTTACTATGAGAGCGACCAGGCGGGCGTCTGGGTAGACATACCGGCAGGAAGTGAGATCTTTGGTTGCAGCCGCGTTCAAGGAGGGCGGCACGATTCACGCCGGAGGCGCGATCACGCCACACGCTTGGGCCACACTACTTAACCCTGCGTCTGCCGCTCTTTGCTGCCGATAGCTTGGTGTAGATGTTCATGGTGATGCTGTTGGCGTCGCGCACCAGCGATCGCGCGGTCTTCACATCCTCGTCGTTCTCTCAGTGAGATGAAGCCGACGAGTCGTGCGAATAGCGAGGCCGCTTCAGCAAAGATCACCAAGCGGATTCAAGAGCTGGAGGATTGGAGAGGAGAGACCCTCGCGCGATCCGCCGGCTCATCCACGATGCCGACCCCGACATCGAGGAGGAGTGGAAATGGGAGAAGCCAAAATCTCCCGGGATCCACGTGGAGCCTCGCTCAAAGACCCGATGAAGCTGTTCAATTCCAGCCTGGAAGGGAACGTGCGGCGTGCGATTGATTTCCGCGAAGGGGAGGAGATCAACGAGGCTGCCTTCAAGGAACTTATCCGTGCGGCGGTGGCGGCCAACTCGGCAGCGCGCGGTCAACGAGCGGCCAAGAAGAAGTAAGCGCGGATCTGAGTAATAGCCTTCGCCGGGCTGAAGCCCAGCGCCTACAATCGGGGAAGCTGCGAATGTGGGGGGCCTTGCGCGGCGAACAGCGTGCGGGGTGGACGCCGGGCGGGGCGAGCCGCGCCCCTGCGGAAATAGAATCATGAGGATTGCTATTTCGATTCGTCAAATGGGAGTCCGACGTAATTTTCGGCGAGCGCGGTCGCCGGTGCTCGCGAGCTTGTGACGTAATCGAGTTCGGCTAAGTGCAGGTTGTGTTGAAAACTGTCTTCGTTGGGGAAGCGGTGCAGCATCGAGGTCATCCACCACGAAAAACGCTGTACCTTCCAAACGCGCCGCAGACAGGTTTCGGAATAGCGGTCCAGACCATCGGTCGTACCTGCTTTGTAGAAATCGACCAAGGCTCGCGTCAGAACGCGCACGTCGGCTACGGCAAGATTCAATCCTTTCGCACCGGTGGGAGGAACAATGTGCGCGGCGTCGCCGAGAAGAAAGAGCTTGCCGTGGCGCATCGGCTCGGCGACAAAGCTGCGCATGGGCGTAATGCCCTTCTGCAGGATGGGTCCATCGGCGAGCTTCCAGCCATCGCGGGTAGCCATTCGCACGCGTAGTTCGGTCCAGATGCGGTCGTCGGACCAGTCGGCGATATCTTCATCGGGATCGCATTGCAGATATAGCCGGGAAATTTCCGGGGAACGCATGCTGAGCAGCGCGAACCCGCGGTCGTTGTAGGTGTAAATTAGTTCGTGCGACGCGGGCGCAACTTTGGCGAGGATGCCGAGCCACGCAAAGGGATATACGCGCTCGTGTGTGCGCAGGAGGCCTGCCGGCATGGCGGAGCGGCAAATGCCGTGGAAGCCGTCACATCCGGCGACGAAATCACATTCGAGCGTTCGGGTTTCGCCGCGGTGCCGAAAGCGAATCTTGGGCTGGTCGCTGAGTTCATGGATGCTGACTGCTTCGGTTTCAAAAAAGATTTTACCGGCGGCGGCCTGACGGGCCGCCACGAGATCTTTGATGACTTCGTGCTGCGCATACACCGTGATCGATTTGCCGCCGGTCAGGTCTGCGAAGTCGATGCGATGGCCCGCGCCGCCGAAGCGTAACTCGATGCCATAGTGCACCAGGCCTTCGCGCTGCAGCCGCGCGCCGACGCCGGATTGCACCATGAGGTCCGCGGTGCCCTTCTCGAGCACTCCGGCGCGGACGCGCTGCTCGATGTATTCCTGAGAGCGGCTTTCGAGGATGATGGATTCCACTCCTTGCAGATGCAGCAGGTGCGCGAGCATCAGGCCCGCGGGTCCCGCACCGATGATTCCGACTTGAGTTTGCATCTTTATCTCAATCGAATCGGAGTATCCTCAGGGGCTGGAGCCCAATTTTCTTCGCGCTAAATGTCGGAGCTAAAGCTCCGACCCCCTCTTCGCTCCGACCCCTCTTCGTCGATGTTACTATAGGCGCTCGCGATGCGATGTTGGAGCTGCGACCGTCAGAAGACAGGCTGAATGCCTGTGCCACTTAAGAGAGAGAACGAAGATGGAAACGGCCTATATATGTGACGGCATTCGCACGCCGATTGGGCGCTACGGCGGAGCGCTGGCGAGCGTGCGCACGGATGATCTTGCCGCCATCCCCATCGCTGCGTTGATGGAACGCAATCGCGGTGTGGATTGGAATGCGCTGGACGACGTGATCTATGGGTGCGCGAATCAGGCTGGCGAAGACAATCGTAACGTCAGTCGCATGGCGTTGCTGCTGGCTGGGTTGCCGAAGGAAGTGCCGGGTTCCACCGTGAATCGCTTGTGCGGGTCGAGCATGGACGCGGTGGCTAGCGCGGCCCGTGCGATCAAGAGTGGCGAGGCAGATCTGGTGATTGCGGGCGGGGTGGAGAGCATGTCGCGCGCGCCGTTTGTGATCGGCAAAGCGGACGAGGCGTTTTCGAGATCGCTGAAGCTCGAAGACACTACGCTGGGCTGGCGTTTTGTGAATCCGGTGTTGAAGGCGAAGTATGGAACGGATTCGATGCCGGAGACCGGAGAGATTGTCGCTGAGGAATATCACATTTCGCGGGAAGACCAGGACGCGTTCGCGCTGCGCAGCCAGCAACGGGCCGGGGACGCGATGCGCGGCGGGCGGCTCGCGGAAGAAATAGTATGCGTGCCGATTCCGCAAAAGAAGGGCGATCCGGTTTGTGTCCGCGAGGACGAGCATCCGCGGCCGGACACCACATTGGAGGCGCTGGCTCGATTGAAGGGCGTCGTGAAACCGGGCGGAACGGTTACCGCTGGAAATGCTTCGGGCATCAATGACGGGGCTTGCGCTTTGCTTTTGGCTTCCGAGGCGGCCGTGCGCAAATTCGGCTTGACGCCGAAAGCGCGGGTGTTGGCGGGGGCGGTGGCGGGAGTTGCGCCTCGCGTGATGGGGATGGGGCCGGTGCCGGCTACGCGGAAAGTTTTGGCGAAGACCGGGCTCGCGATTGGACAGATGGATGTGATCGAGTTGAATGAAGCGTTTGCGGCGCAGGCTTTGGCGGTATTGCGGGAGCTGGGCGTGGCGGAGGATGCGGCGCACGTCAATCCGAATGGGGGCGCGATCGCGCTGGGGCATCCGCTGGGGGCGAGCGGGGCGCGATTAGTGACTACCGCGATGTATCAGTTGCAGCGGACGAAAGGTCAGTACGCGTTGTGTACGATGTGCATCGGCGTGGGGCAAGGGATTGCGGTGGTCTTGGAACGGGTCTAGAGTCGGCAGGCAACGGAAGAGGAAGAGAAAGAGGAAGAGAAAGATAACGCAGAGACGCAGAGTACGCTGAGGATCGCTGAGTTCAGGGATCTCAGACTGGTGTTCAGGAGCCAATTAAGTTTCCGCATGGATCTGCTTGATCAGTTGTTTCGTTCTGAGGATGTGGAGAAGGCGTTGTCGGATCGGGCTTGTTTGCAGGGCATGCTTGATTTCGAGGCGGCGCTTGCAACAGCGGAGGCGCGGGCCGGGGTGATTCCCTCCTCTGCCGCAGTGGCTATCGCGGCGAAATGCAAGGCGGAATTGTTCGATGTTGGGGAGTTAGGTCGCGGCGCGAAGCTGGCGGGAAATGTTGCGATCCCCCTAGTGAAGGCGCTTACGGCTTTGGTCGCGCAGGGCGACAAGGATGCGGCGCGCTATGTGCACTGGGGCACGACGAGCCAAGACGCGATTGACACCGGATGCGTGCTGCAGTTGCGGCAAGCCCTGGCATTGATGGCGAGCGATCTCGACCGCCTGGCGCGAGGACTGGCCGAGCTTGCGACGAAACATCGTTCCACGATTGTGGTCGGTCGGACGTGGATGCAGCAGGCCCTGCCGACTACGTTTGGTGTGAAGGTAACTGGTTGGCTGGATGCCGTGGATCGCCACCGCGAACGATTGGGCGAGACGATGCGTCGCGCGCTGGTGCTGCAATTTGGCGGTGCGGTCGGGACCTTGGCGGCGCTGGGAGATCGCGGGCCTGACGTTGCGAAGCATCTGGCGGAAAACCTTGCGCTGGAGTTGCCGGAGATTCCGTGGCACAGTCACCGCGATCGCTTCGCGGAAGTCGCAACGACATTGGGGCTTTGCGTCGGCACACTTGGAAAAATCGCGAAAGACATTTCGTTGCATTCGCAGACGGAAGTTGCGGAAGTTTTCGAGCCAGTGGAGAAAGGGCGTGGCGGCTCTTCGACCATGCCGCACAAGAGAAATCCCGTTGCGTCGGCAGTCGTTCTGTCGGTGGCAACGCGCATCCCAGGATTAGTGAGCACCATGCTGGCGGCGATGGTGCAGGAGCAGGAACGCGGACTGGGCGGGTGGCATGCCGAATGGGAGACTCTGCCGGAAATTGTTTCGCTGAGCGCGGGAGCCTTGCGCTGGATGGCGGAGATTGTGCCAAAGCTGGAGATTGACGCCGAGCGGATGAGAGCGAACCTTGAAGCCACGCACGGGTTAATCTTTGCCGAAGCGGTGACGATGGCGTTGGCGCCGAAAATGGGGAAAGCCGCGGCACATGATTTGGTGGAGGCGGCTTGCGAGAAGGCCGTGAAGGAGAAGCGGCACCTCCGCGACGTAATAGTTGGCGATGAACGAGCGCAAACCCTTCCTTCGGCGGCCGATCTTGATGGGCTTTTCGACCCGCAAAGGTATTTGGGCGCGGCCGGGGAATTCGTCGATCGCGTGGTAGCCGCCAGCAAGCGCGGTGTATGAGGAGGCAGTAGCACCAGACAGGCGAGGAGGTTTATGGCTTTTGCTGCACTAAAAGATCTGCGAATGCACTACGAGGTCGCGGGGCCGGTGGGCGCGCCGGTGCTGGTGTTCTCCAATTCGCTGGGGACGGATTTGTCGATGTGGGACGTGCAGGCGGTGGAGTTCGCTAAGAAGTATCGCGTGGTGCGCTACGACAAGCGCGGGCACGGGCAGTCTTCGTCGCCCGCCCCACCCTATACGATTGAGGTGTTGGGGCGCGATGTGGTGGGGCTGCTGGATTTCTTGGAGTTCGACAGGGTGCACTTTTGCGGATTGTCGATTGGCGGACAGACGGGCATGTGGCTGGGAGTGAATGCTGCCCGGCGGTTGAACAA
Source organism: uncultured Acidobacteriota bacterium (assembly GCA_963810355.1). Lineage (GTDB taxonomy): Bacteria > Acidobacteriota > Terriglobia > Acidiferrales > UBA7541 > Acidiferrum. Next base: position 109,730 of record CAWENU010000013.1, on the reverse strand, counting down.
ATTGGTGCTGAGCAATACGGCGGCGAAAATCGGGACGACGGATGGATGGAACACGCGAATCGAAACGGTCAAGACGAGCGGAATGAAGTCGGTGGCGGCCACGGTGGTCGAACGTTGGTTTACGGTGGGATTCCGCGCGGAGGAACCGGCGGAGGTTTCCCGAATCCAGCGCGTGCTGGAAAACGCGAACGTGCAGGGGTATGCAGGATGCTGCGCGGCGGTGCGCGACTTTGACTACCGTGAAAAAGTGAGCGCGATTCGGACGCCGACGATGGCGATTGCCGGGACGCACGATCCCGCGACTCCACCCGCGGACACGCGCTGGGTTGCCGACCAGATTGCGGGATCGCGATTTGTGGAGCTGAATGCTTCGCATTTGTCGAATATCGAGGCGCATGAACGGTTTTCGGCGGAGCTTGGCGCGTTTTTGGCGGCGTGACTGGGATTCGGATTTAACCGAAAGACTCGGGCTTCGCGAATTGGTCCGGGCAAGCTGGGGCGCAGCAGTGCTGCGCCCCTACAATGTGGAGCGACGGGGCTTACGCAGCGCAGCGCGTATCGCGTGAGGAGAGCTGACTATGGATGAGCGGAAGCGCTACGAACAGGGGATGCAGGTGCGGCGGGAGGTGCTGGGGGACGCGCACGTGGATCGCTCGCTGCAAAATCGCGATGCGTTTAACGAGGAGTTTCAGGATTTGATCACTCGCTATGCTTGGGGCGAGATATGGAGCCGGCCGGGGCTTCCGCGGCAGACCCGCAGCATGATTACTTTGGCGCTGATGGTGGCTTTGAATCGTGGAGAGGAGTTTCGCATGCACGTGCGTGCGGCTTTGAGTAACGGCGTTACGCGGGAAGAGATCAAGGAAGTTCTGTTGCAGTGCGCGATTTATTGCGGGGTGCCCGCGGCCAACTCAGCGTTTCATGCGGCGGACGAGGTTTTGGGAAAATAGGGCGTCCATGCTAGGTAGCGTCCAGACTGCGCGGAAGGAAAAAGATAACGCTGAGGCGCAGAGTGCGCTGAGAATCGCAGAGGCGTAGTGCACTATGGGTGAGCACACCCTTGGCGAAGGGTTCCCGCGAACCTTGTGAGCTCAGCATCTCTGCGTTGTCTTGTCTTCGACCTAGCGAAGCGACAACTAATTGCCGCCGGTGGTCGATGACGCCGGAGTCGCGGGTGGTGCCGCTTCTTTCACAAGAATGGGCCAGCGGGGGAAGGCGAAGTTGCCGGCATTGTCGTCGACTACATTGACCTGACAGGTGTAGAAACCGGGCTTAAGCGATTGTAGCGGTAGATCGATCTGGAAGATGACGGCTTTGCGGTCGGGGGCAGTTACTTCGTTGGCCACGACTTGCTTCGACTCGTAAACTTTCGCGTCTCCCTGTAAAAATTCGATGTTGGTGAGGACGCGGACGGCGTCGCGCGGCGCTTTTTCTCTTGGCGCGTTCGCCCCATTGTTTCCGGCTGCTTGGGTTGCCGCAGGCGCGCCTTTCATCGCGTGAGCCGCGTCGTAAACCTCGTACTGCAGATAGAGGTGCTGGTCCTGAGTGAAGACGTGGGTGATATTGGGGACAAGCTCGGTTTGATTCTGGATCAGCGGGTGTGGACCTTTTTTGTTGCCCGTGGCAGGGACGCGCTGGCTGGCGAGGACGACCGAACTCATGCGCAGGGGGACTTTGCGCAGATCGGGAATTTGCACGTCGGTCTCGAACGTCCCCATACGTCCAGTGCGATTTTCGCGGACGACGAATTTCAGGTGATAGCTGCCGGGAGCGAGTAGGAAACCGGTGTTGTATTGCACGTTCTTGCGGCGGACTTGCTGCGCGCTGTCGACGGCCAGCTTTACGGTGTCGCGCTGGCGTCCTACGGGCAATTTTCCTCCGGCTAGAACTTCTCCGATGATGTCGATGGTGGCGTTGTCTTTGTCTTTTTCCTGGACGAACGGGATCTGCGAGCCGGGGATCACAAGGGAGACGCCGAGATAGTAGTGCGAGTCGTCCTGGCGGAAATAGTGGGCGCCAGCGTAAACGGCCACGTCCGTTTGCGGCAGTTGCGCTTCGAGTTCGTCGGTGAGCTGCTCTTCGCGGTCGGAGTTGTTCAGGTGCTGGAAGTCGCGGCCTGCGTAGTATCCGGAGCGATATTCCAGCTTCACGTCCTGGCGATTGAGCTGCACTTTCAGATGACGGAAATGGCCGTCCTTTAGTGGATTGGTGCTGGTGAAACCTAGGACGTAGTAGGCGGAGGTGTCTTTCTGAACTTGCGAGAAGACGCCGCTGAAATCGTTGGAGTCGAAGAAGGCTTTGCCGCCGGTGTCTTCGGCGAGCGTGGCTAGCGTTTCCTGGGAATTGGCGTTGCCGTTCAGATCGTTGAACACGGCGTTGCCGTTGTAGGCGGATTGGCCGTGGAGGCTGGCATTCTGGGCTTCTCCACCCGGGGGAAAAGCCTGCAGGCCGCGAACATCGAGCGGGTAGATGGAGACGTTGGCCCTGACCGCGGATGCGGTGGTGGCGCGCAATGCGGATTGATTGTCCACGCCGGACTGCGTGATTCCGTTACTGAAATAGATGATCGATTTTTTCTGATCGATCTTGCCGAGGGCTTGCATGATGGCTTGCAAGGCCAGAAGTTTGCGGTCGGCGGTGAAGGTGTTGTAGTCGGTGTCGTCGGGAGTGTAGGCGCCACCGGATTCGGCTTGGCCCTCGGAAGAGCCTTCGGAGCCGAGATCGTAGCCTTGGCCCTGGCTGGAAGTGTACGAGGACAAAACGGAGAGGACTTTGGCTTTGTCGGAAGTGAAATCGAGATCGACGCGCATGTTGGTGGAGAGTGAAACCAGGGCGATCATGTCGGCGGGGAGCATTTTGTCTTTGACAAATTTTTTGGCGGAATCGACGCCGCGGTCGATCTGCTCGGGGTCCATGCCGGAGAAATCGAAAAAGAGGAGCATGAGACGGCGGTCGCGGGCGTCGAAGGGGTTGGCGCCGGCCGGAGCGGAATGCAGGAGGTTGGCGGAGCCGGCCGCTCCGGTGACGGTGGCTTGGGCGGCGCCCGCGGTGGCGAGCTCGTCGACATTTTCAAAGTCGAAGGTGGAGATCTGTTGGCGCTTACCGTCTTCGGTGACCGTGAAGTCTTCTTTTTTCAGGCCGCGAATGAGATTGCCTTTTTTGTCGCGGGCTACGACGTTGACCAGGACGAGTTCGGAGGTTACGTGCATGCGATATTGCGGGCGTTGGGGGGCGTCCGGCGGCGGCGCCGGCTGAGACTGTGGTGACTGCTGTGGCGAAGGTTGCGCTTGCGATTGGGGCGCGCTTTGAGGACGCGCGGGTAGGGCGTTCGCGAGCAGGAGCCAAGCAGTTACCAATGCGATGATTTGGCGCGAGAGTGACATTGTCTGTTGTTCCTGGTTGACGCTCTAGGTTCCTTCTTGCCTTGAGGTCCTTCGCCCATCCTTGTCGGATGGGCTCAGGATGACAGGTTTTTGCTCGTTTGGAACTTGCGAGTGCCTTGAAACCTTTCTTTAGAAAACAGACCCAAATCTTTAGCAAACAGACGCGCAAACGGAAAACATGCAAATTGCCCGACTGCTAGAAACGGAAACGCGCGATCAAAGTTATGCGGCGGGTTGCGCTCGCCGCGGTCACCTGACCGAACTGAAATGAGTTCACGGTCGTGTTGATCGAGGAGTAGTTAATAAAGTTAAAGACGTTGGCGGCCTGGAAGCGCAGTTCGAGAGCGCGCGATTCTTTGATCGTGAAGGTCTTGCTCAACGACATGTCCATGACGACCTCGCCAGGGCCTTCGATGACGTGGCGGCCCGCGTCGCCGAAAAAGCCGCCGTTGGGATTGACGCAGGCATTGGCGGTGCCTGAACTGCTCGAGGGGGAGCAAAAGGCGGCGGTGTTGAACCACTCGGCGGTGGTGGGATTCGCCAGTGAAATGGGCTGGCCGGTGACATCGGCGCGGAGCGAGCCGGTGACGCCGCGGTTGAGGTCGACGCTGTTGCCCAGCACGTTGGGTGTAAATGGCAGCCCCGAGGCGATGGTGTAGTCGCCGCTCAACTGCCAACTGGCCAGAATGTGGGACCAGGCGCCGCGCCGCGCGAAGCGGCGATTTTCTCCGAAGGGCAGGTCGTACATCCAGCTGCCGGTGAATTTGTGGCGCTGGTCAAAACTGGAGAGGCTGCGATCGGCGGCAATATCGAAGGGATTCTGCGCCACGGTTACGGCGCCACCGCCGATGGAGGAGGCATCATCGATGGATTTGGAAAAGGTGTAGCTGGCTTGAAAGCCGATACCCTGGGCCATGCGCTTGCGTACCCGCACCGAGCCGGCGTGGAAAACCGAATCGGCCGCGGACGATTCGTAGAGGAAGGGTTGAATGCCGGTGATCTCGATGGCGCGATATTCGTCGAGCCTGCTGCCCTTGGAGCCGTTGTAGTCCAAATTAAGCAAGAAACCATGCGGCAGGGTGCGCTGAATGTCGAGATTCCAGACCTGGACGTAGCCGAGCTTATAGTTGGGATCGACGGCAAAATTATTGGTGACCGAACCGGGCACGATGGGGGGAAAGCCGTTGGTCAAGGTGAGTGGTACGGCGGCGCTGGTGACGTTCGTTGAGGTGGTCGCGAAGGGCGGCTGGAAAGCGAAATTCTGAATGATGTTGGCGTACTGCGCGAGATTGTAGTTGATGCCGTAGCCGAAGCGGACCACGGTTTGCTTCAGTGGACGCCAGGCGACGCCGATGCGGGGAGCCCAGTTGTTGTGGTCGGGATGAATCAGCGAAGCCGGGTATGCACCGTTGAACGCACCGGTCTGTCCTGGCAGCACCGGAGCCGCGGCCGTGAAGCCGGGCGCGACATCGAGGTTGGCGATTCGGTCATTCGCTTCGGTGTAGGGCCCGACGTACTCGTAGCGGATGCCCAGGTTCAACGAGAGTTTTGAAAAAATACGCCAATCGTCCTGGAAAAAAGCGTCGAGAGAATTAGCGGCGAAGTTATAGGAGTTGGTGCCGGACTGCAGCGAGGTTTGCTGCGGCAGGCCTAGAAGAAAGTCGGCGAAGTCGAAGCCAGTATCGGTTGCGGGCTGGCTGCTGCCGGGAAGAAATTCAGAAGTTTCCAGACCGCTAAAAATGAAACTTCCTTCGGCATTTTTCGCCGAGCGGAAGCTTTGCAGGATGCGGCGATAGTCCCCGCCAAACCGCAAATTATGTTTTCCGCGGTACCACGCGACGGTGTCGGCGATGGTGTAGGTCTGATCAAGCTCGCGGCGGGCGATGGGATTGGAAAGGCCGCCGAACTGGGTGAAGCTGATGCCAGGGAGGCCAAAGTCGAAGGGGTCGGTGGAAACACCCTGAATGCCCGCAAGCCCGGCGACGTCCAACACATTCGAGTAGAGGTTCGAGGTGCCGACGTGATTGTGGTTGTAGGTGAAGCGGAGAATGTTGGTGCGGCGGCCGTTGCCGTAGGTCCAGCCGGAGGTCGCTTGCAAGCCTTGCGTGTCGGTGTTGCCGGACAGCGACGGGAAGGCGCCGACAGTTTGGGTGTTATTACGCGTCCAGTTCAGACCGAAGTTGATGTTGTTTTGCGCGCGCCGTCCTCCGCCTCCACCTCCGCGTCCACCGCCGGGGCCTCCGCCACCCATGGGACCAAAGGGAGGAGTGCTTGTGAAATTGTGGATCAGGCGGAAGCTTACGGCGTCGGAGCTGCTGTTGTCGTTGGTCACGAAATGGAAATTTTGCGTGGTCGTATTCAGGTTGGGCAGCGGGATGTATTGCAGCAAGGCTTGCGCGGAGGGGCTAATCATCGCGGGATTGATGACATTGGCTTGTCCGTTGTAGGTGAGTTGCTGGCCGGTTGTGGGATCGAAAATTTGCACGGGTGAGCCATCTTTGTAGGTCGCGGTGGAAAAATTGCCGGCGCGCTCGGCGGCGGTGGGAACGGTGGAGTATTGGTCAAACGGCGTGCTGCCGCGCGAGCCGTTCCATCCAGCGAAGAAGAACCATTTGTTGCCACCGTTGAAAATTTTGGGGATGTTCAAGGGACCGCCGACGAAGGCGCCGAACTTCGCGGCATTGTAACTGGCCTTCGGCGTCTCGAGGCCGCTGAGCGAGAAGGCCTTGGCGTCGAGGTCCGCGTTGTCGTTCGAGAAATAAACGGTGCCGTGCGGTTGGTTGATGTTCAGACCGCGAGGTAAGCGGATGGCGATCGGTCCGCCGCCACCAAAGCCGCCTGGCCCTCCACCCGCGCCGCCACCACCCGGTCCGCCGCCTTGGCCGCCCGGGATCAGGCCTTCGCGTTGTGCGCGTTCGCGAAATTCCTGGATGCGATCCTGCAAATCGTCTTCGCTGCCGCTGCCAAAGTCTTGCGTGCGCCCTTGCGTGCCGGTGATGCTGACGGATTCGGTTGGAGTGTCGGCACCGGCACCGTTCATGGGCAGGCTCGAGATGTCACCGGTGCCTGCGCCGGCACCTTGTGCGCCTCCGGGCGAGCCCAACGTTCCGCCCGCGAGGGAGGAAAGCGTGTTTTCGACCGATAAGCTCTGGAAGCCGCGGCCTCCGGCGATCGCGGCAATGGCGCTTGCGGATGGGGACTGCTCTTGCTGGCGGGACGCGAGAATGAGCTCGGCATCGAATTTACCGGTGGGTGTCTCGGGCTTGAGAATGATTTCCTGCGTTTGCGGGGCGAAGGCCATGAATTCCACGCGAACGACGTAGCGCCCTCGCGGAAGTCCGGTGAAGCTGTATGTGCCGTTCGATGCGGTGGCGACGGAGAATTTTTTCCCGGTGAGAGTGTTCGCGGCAGTGACGGTAACGCCGGGCAGCGTGGTCTTCCCGGAGCGGACGGTGCCGCTTATCTCAAACGAGTTCGGCTGGGCTGTTGTGGAAACCGTGGGGCTCTGCGCGGTCGTATTTTCCGCCGGTGCGGTTGGCGCAAGCGGTGGCGGGGTAGCCGGAGTTTGCGCGCTCGTGGAACCAGCCGCCGCCGAAACCATCAACAACAACGAGGCGACTGGGACAAGCAGTTTCAATGCTGAGGCTCCGGGGGATTCGGCGCGGGAGCCGGTGAAGCAGGGTCGGACGGACTCGGCGGCGCAGCCCCGCCGCCTTGCGGACGCCGCTGACGCGCACCATCGGGGCCGCCGGCCTGTACGCCCATCTCTTGCATGCGTTTCCACTGCTCGGGACCAATCACGATCACCGTCTTCGGGACGAACACATTGTTTTCCACGGCACCGCGCGCAAACAGATGATCGCCGGGCTGGAGGTCGGCCATGGTGATGGAGTCGCGGCCCTTGCGCAGTGAAGTCTCCTCGTTCAATTCCAGCGTTTGTGTGACGTTGTCCGAACGCAAGACGGAGAGTTTCGGAGCGTTGATCGATTTGATTTCGCCGGCCACGTAGTCCTTGCCGAGCGTTCCGGTCTGCGCGAAGCGGCCGCCGCCCGGGCCGCCGCCGGGTCCCCCGCGCCCATTCGGGCCGTTGGGGCCGTTCATCGAGCGGGCAGCCACGATTTGCGCGGTCCAAGAGTGATCAGCATTTTCCTCGCCGCGAACGACGATGATATCGCCCACTTTGAAGTCCGTGCGTTTGGCGGGTTGCCGGTCTTTCCGGAATTCGGTCTGCCCGCTGATCTTCACGGTGACGGTATCCCCGTTGGTGTCCGCAACTTCCAACGAATTGTCGTGAATGGCGGTAATCTTGCCGAACAATGGCATGCGCTGCCCATCCGGAACCTGTCCGGACGGTCGCGGCGCGTCCTGCAATCCCGGCGCGGATGCCCGCGCGAGTGCCAAACCGGCACCCGCCCATCCCAGAGCGAGACCCAAAAGCAAGACCACTAGCGACCGCAGAACGTCTGACCTCATAGAGATCCCTCGATTGCGCCCTTCGCGCAGGATGTGCTGTAGGTATGGACGCTGTTTTCGTGGGCGGGGTTTCTTGGTGCGCCAGCGCGGCTGCCGCGCCTTGCCGGAACATCTGCAAACTCGGATGCGTATCTTACTATGTAGCTTTCTCTCACTCTTTCACTTCCCGGAAAAGGAGGTCAAAGTTCCTTTCGGACCGGATTTGGAGCCTGTTCGCTCGTGGGACAATTATTCCCATTTTCGGTCATTGGTGCTACTTTGGAGGGGGTTTACTCCGCTATAAGTCACTGATTAACAACCAGTTAGCAAAAGCACGCGCGGGGCACCCGGCGTGCGATTTTAGTAGTACGCGATAACCTTATGGACATTCAAAGACCATCGAACGCTCGAGCGAAAAAGATCAAGAGAATTATCTACGTAACCGTCGCGGTTGTGGTGATCGCAGGTGTCACGCTGGGGCTCTCCCGCCTCCGCCCGGCAGCTCCCTCGGTTGACCGCGGTACGGTGTGGACCGACGTCGTCAAGCGCGGCCCGATGCTTCGCGAAGTGCGCGGCCTGGGGACGTTGGTACCCCTAGACATTCGCTGGATTCCGGCGCAGACCGCGGCGCGCGTGGACAAGATCGTGCTTCGACCGAGCAGTAAGTTGGTCACCCCTGATACGGTCATCCTGATCATGAGCGATCCGACGGTGCAACAGGCGTTGCTGGACGCGGAGTATCAACTTAAAGGAGCGGAAGCCGACTACGCGAACCTGCAGGTGCAGGTGAACAGCGAGCTGATGAATCAGAAGTCGGTGGAAGCCAGTGTACGGAGCGACTACGAGCAGGCCAAGTTGCAGCACGAGGTGGACGAAAAGCTGTATAACGAAGGCATCGACGCGGACGTCACCCGGAAACTGTCGAAGGTCAAAGAGGAGCAGCTGGCAATCCGCGTGGAATTGGAAGCGGAGCGCACGCGAGTAGCAGCGGACTCCGCTAAGGCGCGGCTGCAAGCGCAGCAGTCGCACATCGATCAGTACAAGGCTATGTACGGATTGCGGAAGAGCCAAGCGGAGGCGCTGATTGTGCGCGCCGGGATCAATGGCGTGCTGCAACTGCTGCCCGTTGACGTTGGACAAAACGTTGCAGTGGGAACCAACCTTGCGCGCGTCGCGGACCCCACGAAGTTGAAAGCGGAAATCAAGATCGCGGAGACGCAAGCGAAGGACATTACCATCGGTCAAAACGCGACGGTGGACACACGCAACGGCATCGTCAAGGGCCATGTCATCCGCATCGATCCCTCGGTGGTCAACGGTACCGTTACCGTCGATGTGGGCATCGACGATCCGCTTCCGCTTGGCGCACGCCCGGACCTGAGCGTCGACGGCACCATCGAGCTTGAAAACTTGAAGGACGTGCTGTATGTCGGGCGACCGGTACACGGCCAGTCCGACAGCACCATCAGCCTGTTCAAAGTCCTTCCCGACGATTCGGACGCCGAGCGCGTCAACGTCAAGCTAGGCCGCAGTTCGGTCAACACTGTTGAAATCCTGCAGGGTCTGCAGATCGGCGACAAAGTGATCCTTTCGGACATGTCGCAATGGGACAACGTGGACCGCATACGGCTGAAATAGCGGCGCGAACGTTTTTCAGCGAACTTTTATTGCCAATCGGGCGTATCTGCTTCAAGACAGAAAAGCGGGTCGCAACGTCTACTATCGGGGTGGAGTTCTACATGAACAGTTTGTGGCAGGACATCCGGTACGGCCTGCGCATGCTGGCGAAGAACCCCGGGTTCACGGCGATTGCGGTGATTACCCTGGCGCTAGGCATCGGCGCGAATACGGCGATTTTTTCGCTGATGAACCAGGTACTGTTGCGCCGGTTGCCGGTACGCAATCCGGGCGAACTGGTGGTGTTGCACGATCCCGGGCCGCTGACGGGACATTTGTCGAGCGATGGCGACAACTCGGAATCGTTCTCCTACCCGATGTACAAGGCTTTGCGGGATAGCAGCGCTTCGCTTTGCGGCATACTGGCGCGGTCTGCATTTTCCGCGAGCATTGCGACGCAGGGGCAGACCGAACGCGGCAGCGGCGAACTGGTGTCCGGCAATTATTTTGAAGTTCTCGGCGTGTCTCCCGCGGTCGGCCGCATGTTCACGCCGGATGACGACCGCGTGCCCGGTGGCGAACCGTACGTGGTTCTGAGCCACAGTTACTGGCAGCGGCGATTTGGCGGCGATCCCAGCGTTCTGAACAAGACATTGCTGATCAACAACGTGAGCATGACGGTCGTGGGCGTGGCGCGCGCGGGTTTTACCGGCATCCAAGTCGGTCAATCGCCCGACGTGTTTGTGCCCCTGATGATGACATCGCGCATGACGCTGGATTCCACGGCGTTGAATGAATGGAACGATTACTGGGTCAAGGTGCTGGCGCGGCGCAATGCCGGGGTTTCGGAACAGCAGCTAGCGGCGGGGCTGAATACTGTGTATGGCCCACTGCTCCAGGAGCAGTTACCCAAGACCAGTCCCCGCTGGGACGAAAAGAAGCGCCAGGCTTTTCTGGCCAAAAAGATACTTTTGACACCGGGTGCCCGTGGGCGCGACGTCACGCAACGCGAGGCCGGCGCCCCAATTCTGGTATTGTTTGCCATGGTGTCGCTGGTGCTGCTGATCGCGTGCACCAACGTGGCAAATTTGCTTCTGGCGCGCGGCGCGGCCCGGCAGCGGGAATTCGCCATTCGCGGGGCGATGGGCGCAAGCCGCGCGCGCTTGATGCGCCAGTTGCTCATCGAGAGCTTGCTGTGCGCGCTAGGCGGAGGCGTGCTCGGCATTGCGATTGGATCCTGGCTGAACAGCGTGCTGACCCCGATGATGTCGGACAATGCCGGGATCGTGGGACTAAAAGCAGGTCTGGATCTCAGCGTACTGGGATTCGCGATTGGTGCGACGCTACTCTCTGGAGTTTTCTTCGGGATCATCCCCGCTTGGCGGGTCACGCGTTCTTCCGTCACGGAAGTGATCAAGGATCAAGGTTCGACTTCTTCAGCCAGCGTTGGGCACGTGCGCTTCCGCAAAGTGCTGGTCGCCGGACAGGTCGCTTTCACGATGCTGCTGCTGGCGGGCGCGGCTCTATTTACCCGCACGTTGTGGAACCTGCGCACGCTGGATCTCGGCATTCGTACCGAACATGTGATCACCTTCTCGATCGCTCCCGTACTGAACGGATATGACACACGCCGCACGGTGGCGCTGGTTGATGAGTTGCGCGCTCGCATGGCTACGATTCCCGGCGTTCGTTCGGTGGGCAGCTCGGAAATTGCCACGCTGACCGGCGACGACGAAGGCTCCAATATCACAGTGGAAGGCGGCATCCAGCTGCCCGAGGAGCAACAGGACGTGAACTATGTTGCGGTGAGCCCGGGCTATCTGTCGACTCTCGGCGTCCCGCTACTGTCGGGACGCGAGTTCCGGGAATCAGACGGCGCCACCAGCCCGAAGGTCGCGGTGGTTAGTGAAGCAATGGTCAAGCAATTTTTCCCCGGGCGCAATCCGATCGGGGTGCGCTTCTGCTTCGGCGGCGGGGAGAAAGTAAAACCCAACATCGAAATCGTGGGCATTGTGAAGGATGTGAAGCAGGATCACGTAAAGAGCACCACGACGTATCCCTACGTCTACGTTCCTTACGCGCAGAGAGATGAACTCTCCAGCATGACGTTCTACGTGAACACCGAACGCGATCCACTGCAGTTGGCCTCCACTTTGCAGAACGAGGTTCGACAGGCGGACCCGAATCTGCCGGTTTACGACGTCAAAACCATGGAGCGTGTGGTGGAGGACGATCTGTTCTCTGCCCGCATCGTCGCCATACTTTCCGGCAGCTTCGCCGGTCTGGCCGCGCTGCTCGCCGCGCTGGGCATTTACGGCGTGCTGGCGTACCTGGTGGTGCAGCGTACGCGCGAAATCGGGATTCGCATGGCGCTGGGGGCGGAATCCGGCGATGTGGCCAAACTGATCGTCAAGGAAGTCGGCTCCATGGTGATCACCGGCGTCCTTGTGGGGCTGCCGCTGGCTTATATACTCGCGCGGTTTAGCGAATCTCTGCTGTTCGGCGTGAATGCGGCGAACCCCACGACCTACTTGCTGGGGCTGGTGTTGATCGCGGTCGTAGCGGTGGTGGCGTGTTATTTGCCGGCGCGGCGTGCGACGCGAGTCGATCCGTTAGTGGCGTTGCGCTACGAATGATCTGTGAATGGCCACGCCGGGCTAAGGCCCGGCGCCTACACGAATGACCGGTGGTTGCAACGTTTTTACGGATGAATCTTAGTCGACTCAAAAGTTTGAGGGCCTGGATGGAACGCAGTCGTCGCGGTCGAAGAGTTTAGGTTTAGAACAGAAAAACTGATTCAAGGAGAGCTCATGCTCGAACCAAACGCACCGACGTTGATCAAGATGGAAGGCGTGAAGAAAGTGTTTCTCACCGATGAGGTGGAAACGCACGCGCTCGAGGAAATTCACCTCGAGATCAAGAAGGGGACGTACATTTCGATTGCCGGGCCCTCGGGCTGCGGCAAGTCGACGTTGTTGTCCATTCTTGGTCTGCTGGATTCGCCGAGCGAGGGAAATTACGAGTTGAACGGACAGCCGGTGGCGAATCTTTCGATCAGCGAGCGTACCCGCATTCGCAATCGAGAGATTGGCTTCATCTTTCAGGCGTTCAATTTGATCGGCGATCTGACCGTGTATGAAAACGTCGAGCTGCCGCTGACTTATCGCGGGACCAGCTCGAGCGAGCGCAAACAGAAGGTGCAGAATGCGCTGGAACGCGTGGGCATGGCGCATCGTTTGCGGCACTACCCTTCACAATTGTCGGGCGGTCAACAACAGCGTGTTGCCGTGGCGCGTGCGCTGGTCGGCGATCCGCTAATCCTGATGGCCGATGAGCCGACAGGAAACCTGGACTCGAAGAATGGCGAAGCAGTGATGGAATTGTTGCGCGATCTGCACCGCAACGGCGCAACGATTTGCATGGTTACGCACGACCAGCGGTATGCGAACTTTGCGGAGCGCACCATTCATTTGTTTGACGGGCGCATCGTGGAAGAGACGCAGGAAGCGCGCGTCGGCGCCAACTAGCTCAGCGCTCGCGGGCGTTGGAGGAGGCGTTTCTTTATGCGCCCTTTGCTGACCCAGTGTTGTCGTCTTACGCGACGGGTGCACAGACGCCTGTGCCACTTGCGTGGGCAACGGAGCGCCGGTTGGAAGCCGGCGCTACCAATTGACGGACGGAATTATGCGGCGAGTCTGGCTGAGACGCCGTAACGAGGGAGTCTTATGGAAGCGATCTGGCAGGATGTGCGCTTCGGATTTCGGATGTTGATGAAGCACCGGCTGGTTTCGCTGGTGTGTGTTGTGGCGCTGGCGCTGGGAATTGGGGCAAACGCTGCGATTTTCAGCATGGCGGAGGCATTTCTGCTGCATCCCGTACCGTTTGAGAACGGGAATCGGATGGTTGCCCTGATCGACGGGCACAGCGCCAGCAGTGGGGCCGGATTCGGCCCGCAGGATTTTGTTCCGATCGCGCCTGCGACGTATTTCGACTGGAAAAAAGAAGCGCGTTCGTTCGACCAGATCACCGCGTATGCCTGGGATGAAGTCAACTTGACCGGCGATCGCGAGCCGCAAAAGCTGCAAGCCTTCCACGTTCCCGCAAATTTTTTTGAGACTATCGGCGTACAGCCCTTGATGGGGCGAGCCTTCTTGCCGGAAGAGGAAGAAACCGGCAAGGAGCAGGAGATCATTCTGGGGCATGCGCTGTGGGAACAGCGCTACGCGTCCGACTCAAATATTCTGGGCAAGAACGTGAAGGTGGACGGCAAGAGTTTTACTGTTGTCGGCGTGATGGCCAAGGGCTTCGATTATCCGATGCCGGCGGAAGCGTGGATTCCGCTCTCTTTCGACGTGAAGGAACGCGCGCGGCGCGACAATCGGTGGCTATGGGTGCTGGGACGCCTGGCTCCGGGAGTCTCGTTCGCTGAGGGCAAAGCCGAGATGGAGGCAATCGCGCAGCGACAGACAGAGGCCTATCCTGACACCAACAGAGCCTTCGTTCTGCGACCCATGGAATTGCGGCAGTTCGTGACCGGCGATTTGACGCGCCAATACACGCTGCTGCTGATGGGTGCGGTGGCCTTTGTGTTGCTGATTGCGTGCGCTAACGTGGCGAACGTGCAATTTGCGCGAGTGACGGGTCGCGTTGGCGAGTTCGCGATACGCACGGCGCTGGGTGGAAGCCGCTGGCGCGTGGTGCGGCAGTTGCTGGTTGAGAGTATTTTGCTTTCGGTGGCCGGCGCTGCGCTGGGATTGTTGCTGGCACAGTGGGATATCGACATGATTCTGTCGCATATGCCGCCGGACGTGGCCAAGTTCGTCGCCGGATGGAAAACGATTCGACTCGACTCTGGCGCATTTCTTTTCGCATTGCTGGTATCCATTGTGAGTGGCGTTTTGTCCGGAATCGCACCATCGCTGTTGAGCTCGCGCACAAATGTTACCGATACGCTGAAGGAGGGCGGTCGGGGTTCCACGCTGGGGCGCGGCCGGCACCGCTTGCGCGCGGCGCTGGTGATCGGCGAAGTTTCGCTGGCGCTGGTGCTGCTGGTCGGTGCTGGGCTGCTGGTGCGGAGTTTTCAAGGACTTCTGTCTGTAAACGAGAGTTATACGCCGGAAACGCTGCTGATCATGAATATGACGCTGCCGGAAACGCAGTATGGCAAAGCGCCAGAGCGTTTGACTTTCCACGAGCAGGTACAGCAACGACTTGCCACGATTCCTGGAGTGCAGATGGTCGGGCTGGCTACGTACGTGCCGTATGCCGACGGAGGCGGGATCTCGACGGAGGGTTTTTCGATCGAGGGGCGGCCAGCCACGAGGCGCGATGAATCGCGCGACTCGATCGTTGAGACCACGTCGCCGAGTTATTTCAGAGAAATGAATATCGGGCTGCGCGACGGCCGCTTCCTCACGGACGCGGACGGAGCCGAGTCACCGCGGGTGGCGGTAGTCAGCGCGAGTCTGGTGCGTCGCTATTTCGACGGTGAAAACCCGCTGGGCAAACATATCAAAGTTGGCAAAGAGGATTCGGACAATCCGTGGATGACGGTGGTCGGCGTGGTCAGCGATCTTCACTACAGCTGGATTGTTAAAGAGGACGTTGCCACGATTTACCGGTCCTACCGGCAGACTCCGCCGGCTTACACCACGCTGGTGCTGCGCACCTCAAGCGATCCGATGAAGTTCGTGTCCGCGGCGCGGGCGCAGATCGCGGCGATCGACCCGAATCTGCCCATGTACAACATTAAGTCGATGGATAAGGCGATTACGGAATCGATTGTGGGGATCGCTTATGTGGCGACGATGATGGCGGTGCTGGGCGTGATCGCGTTGCTGCTGGCATCGGTCGGGGTGTTTGGGGTGATGTCCTATTCGGTTAGCGAGCGGACGCATGAGATTGGGATCCGCATGTCGCAGGGCGCGCAGACGCGGGACATTCTGTCTTTGGTGCTGCGTGGCGGCATGTTCATGACTTTGCTGGGCTTGGCCATTGGGCTGCCGGTTGCGTTCTTGCTTGCGCGGACGATGTCAGCGCTGCTGTTTAATGTGCGGGCTGCCGATCCGATCGCGTTCATTGTGTTGCCGCTGCTGCTGGCGGGGGTTTCGGCGGTGGCGTGCTATCTCCCAGCCCGGCGGGCGGCGCAACTGGACCCGTTGCGGGCGCTTCGGCACGATTGAAACTGGCCAATTTTCCACTTCGAGGGGCATGAGCAGGCATATTTGCCTTAAGCTCAAGCGCACAGCCAGGAGTGGCTGTGCCACTGAGAACGCTCGAGTTTTCTAAGGAGAGATTGTGGAACCTTTGATTCAGCTGCGGAATTTGGAGAAATCGATTGAGGCCGGGCCGAATAAGTTCTTCTTGCTGCGGCGCGTCACACTGGATATTTTCCCGGGGGAGTTTGTGACGATTATGGGGCCTTCGGGGGCGGGAAAGTCGACGTTGCTTAGCATTATTGGGATGCTGGATAGCTCCTGGACTGGGGAGTACTACTTTTTGGAGCAGGCGGTGCACCGGTTGAACGTGAAACGGCGAAATGAATTGCATAAGGCGAATATCGGATTTGTTTTTCAGAGTTACCACCTGATCGACAACTTGACGGTATTTGAGAATTTGGAGATTCCGCTTTCTTACAAGAATGTGCCGCATAAGGAGCGCGTTAGTTTGGTTTGCGATGCGCTCGATAAATTCAACATTGTTGGGAAGAAGGATCTGTTTCCGAATCAGCTTTCTGGCGGGCAGCAGCAGCTTGTGGGCGTGGCGCGGGCGGTGATTCAGAATCCTAAATTAATCTTGGCGGACGAGCCTACGGGGAATCTGCATTCGGAGCAGGGCGAGGAGATTATGCAATTGTTTCGGAGACTGAACGAGGGTGGGACGACCATTATTCAGGTCACCCATTCGGAGAGGAATGCGACGTATGGGAATCGGTTGATTCAGTTGAAGGATGGGTGGGTCGTTAGCGAGAACGGGGTGGCGGCGGCTCGGAGTTGAGGGTCGAGCCCTTAGAGGTGAAGAAGAAGAGACAACAAGAGAATTAACCACAGAGAGCACAGAGGATACGGAGAAGTGCAGAGAAGATTAAAGATAACGGAGAAACGCTGAGGACGGGGAAGCTCGCGGAGATTTGAATGAATTGGGGGCGGCGCGGGCGACAGGGATCTGCGTGGGGGTGGTGGGCACATGATTGAAGTGATTCGCGAAGGCGGCCGGACGATGACAGCGGTGCGAGAGCAAATCGCGTCAATCGCGCCGACCATGCCGATGGTAGGCGCTGCGGTACGAGTAGGCGGACGACGATGAGGGATCTGGTGCAGGACATTCGTTACGCGTTGCGCACGCTGTGGAAGAACCCGGGATTCTCGATTGTCGCGGTGCTTACGTTGGCACTGGGGATTGGCGCGAACACGGCTATTTTCAGCGCGGTGAATGCGCTGCTCTTGCATCCTAACGGCATCCCGCACCCGGAACGTCTGGTGGCGATTCGGGCGAGATACGAAAAGCTCAATTTGAAAAGCATTGTGATTTCCGCGCCGGACTATACATTTGCGCGCGACAACAAGCAGGTCTTCGCGTCGGTCGCTTTGCAAACGGAGAGCGACTTTAACTACGCGGCGGGCAGTTGGCCACTCCGCCTGCGGGGTTCGAAAGTTTCCTGGCAATGGTTTGAAGTGTTTGAGGCGATGCCGCTGCTGGGGCGCGTGTTCGTCCCGGAAGAAGACCAGCCGAACGCGAACCACGAAATTGTGCTGGCGTATAACACCTGGAAGTCGGCATTCGGTGGCGATCCGGGCATCATCGGGCGATCCATTCCGTTGAACGGGGAACCGTACAAGATCATCGGCGTGATGGGGCCAGATTTTCTGTGGCCCAATCCAACTGATTTATGGGCGCCGTTGGGCCTGAAACCCGATGCCTTCGCGATCGATAACATCTTCAATGAAGGTTACTTTGCGGTGGGGCGGTTACAACCGAACGTGAAGCTTTCCGGAGCAATCGCGTACCTTAATGTGGTTACGAAGCAAATTTGGGATGATCCGCGCGCCAAGGGTTACCCCAAGAACTCCGGTTGGGGGATCTTCGCGATTCCCTTCACGGAGTTCGTGTACGGCGACGTGCGCACACCTTTGCTGATCCTGCTCGGAGCAGTCGGCTTTGTTCTGTTGATCGCCTGCTCGAATGTCGCTGGACTGTTGTTGGCGCGGGCGTCGGGACGCGGCAAGGAATTTGCGGTGCGGACGGCGCTTGGCGCGTCGCCGTGGCGGCTTGCAAGCCAGATGCTGACGGAGAGTGTAGTGCTGGCGGCTTGCGGGATGGCGTTGGGCTTGGCGATTGCCTTTGGCGTGCTGCGGGCGTTGGTAGCGCTGGCACCTGAGAATTTGTCCATGGGCGTGTCGATCTCGATGGATGGCTATGTGTTGGGCTTCACCGCCCTGCTGGCGTTCGTCTCCGCAATTATATTCGGTGCGGTGCCAGCGTGGCGGATTGCGCGGATTGATCCGCAGACCAATCTGAAGCAGGGCCGCGGGACGGGTCGGGCAAATCGCGGTGATCATCGTTTCCGTGACATGCTGGTCGCCGCCGAGTTGGCCCTGGCCCTTGTGCTGCTCGCCAGCGCGGGCGTGTTTCTAAAGAGTCTGTCGAAGCTGCATGACGTTGACTTGGGTTTCCGGCCGCACGGCCTGATGACTGCGGCGCTGGCCTTGCCGGAGCGGTTGTATGAAACGCCGACGAAGCAGATCGCGTTTTACCGTGCAACACTCGACAGGCTAGCGAATTCACCGGGTGTGGAGTCGGCTGCGGCGGCGGTGCCGTTGCCGTTCAGCGGATTCAACGGCGCCGCGTCGTTCAACATTGAGGGGCGCGTTGAGCCGCCTGGGGATCCGGGGCCGCATGGCGATATTCGCCAGGTGAGCACCGGTTACTTCGAAACAATGGGGATCCGGCTGGTCCAAGGTCGTTCGTTCACGGATCAAGATCGCGAGGGCAGCCTGCCGGTTGCGATGATCGATGAAAACCTGGCGCGTGAGTATTGGCCGAACGGGGATCCGGTGGGTGGACGCATTCGGAATGGAACGGACGGGCCGTGGAAGACGATCGTCGGCGTGGTGGCGCCGGTGCGACATTCGCAGGTCGCGGGAGAAGAATCATCCTCCGAAGGTGTACAAGGAGCGGCAAAAGGCGTTTATTACTTTCCTTTGTATCAGATGCCTGATACGGCAGCTTTTCTGGTGGCCCGGACCAATGGTGATCCAGTGGCGCTTTCGGCGGTGATTCGCGAGGCGGTTCACGAAGTCGATCCGGGGCAGCCGGTTTCGGATCTGAAGAGCATGGATAGCCGAATTGCGTTGTCGCTGGGACCTCGGCGCTCCGCGGTGACGCTGCTGACGGTGTTTGCGGTAATGGCGCTGACGCTGGCGGCGGTTGGTTTGTTCGGGCTGGTGCGATACAACGTCGCGCAACGCACCCAGGAGATCGGCGTGCGGATGGCGCTAGGAGCTACGCAGACCGATGTATTGCGCATGGTGCTGGGTGAAGGCTTGCGGCTCGCTTTGGCAGGCGTGGTCGGAGGTCTGATAGCTGCATTTGCCCTGACACGCGTGCTGGCGGGCTTGCTTTACGGAGTCAGTGCGACGGACCCGTTGACCTTCGCTGGCATGGCCCTGGTCCTGACGACGGTGGCGCTGTTCGCGTCATGGTTGCCGGCCCGACGGGCGACACGTGTCGATCCGCTGGTGGCATTACGCTATGAATGAAGACTGGCCTTACGAAGCAGAAGAGGTTGCGGAAAAATGCGAATTGGAAGCTAGCTCCGTCGCAAACGGTGCACTGCGGTTGACGCCGGGAGGGGCAAGCCCCTCCCCTACAAAACAATCGCGTACAAAGGAATCGCACCAACGGCAAAAGCTTGACCCTGCCGTACCAGCTTAACGTTGTCGTACCAGCTCGTAGGCTCCGAGGGTCGACGACCGTGCCGCGCGGCTGAAAACCATTTAAGATGGATGGCTGGCCACTGCCCGAATGAAAACTGCCAATACTCACCCGCATCGCGTACTGATCGCTGACGACCAGAGTGACATTCGAGACGCGCTGCGTCTCTTGCTTAAGCGCGAGGGTTACGAGACCCAGGGCGCTTCCTCACCGAGCGAGGCGCTCGCGGCCGTGGAGGCGCGCGAGTTTGACGCCGTCTTGATGGATCTGAATTACGCGCGAGATACGACTTCGGGGCAGGAAGGGTTGGATTTGCTGCCGCGGATTCAGATGGTGGATGGGACGCTACCGGTTATTGTGATGACCGCCTGGAGCAGCGTGGAAGTGGCGGTGGAAGCGATGCGGCGCGGGGCTCGCGACTTCATCCCTAAGCCCTGGGACAATCACCGGCTGCTCACGGTGCTGCGGACGCAGATCGATTTGCGGCAGGCGTTGCGCCAGGCATCGCGGTTGGAGGCGGAGAATCGTTTGCTGCGGGCGGAGTCGCGACCGACAATGATCGCGGAGTCAGCGGCGATGCAGCCGGTGCTGGACTTGATCGGGCGTATCGGGCCCTCGGACGCGAATGTACTGATCACCGGCGAGCACGGAACCGGCAAAGAAGTCGTGGCGCAGACTTTGCACGCGCTGTCGCCGCGATCGAGCACACCGATGGTTACGGTGAACGCAGGCGGGTTGTCGGAAGGCGTCTTTGAAAGCGAACTGTTCGGGCATGTGAAGGGGGCTTTCACGGATGCGCGAGTGGATCGCGTGGGGCGATTCGAGCTGGCAGACAATGGGACGTTGTTTCTGGATGAAATTGCGAACGTGCCGCTGAAACTGCAGGCTAAGCTGCTGCGGGTTTTGGAGACAGGCGAGCTTGAACGGGTCGGATCTTCGAGCACGCGGCGAGTGGACGTACGGGTGATCGCGGCCACGAATGTGGATGTGAATGTGGAGGCCACGGCGGGAAGGTTCCGGCAGGATTTGCTGTTCCGGCTGAATACCATCGAGATTCATTTGCCTCCGCTGAGAGAGAGACGCGAGGACATTGAGCTGCTGGCGCAGCATTTTTTGCGCAACTACTCACAGCGATACCGCAAGACGATTTCGGGATTTGATGCCGTGGCTACGCAAGTGCTTCACGAGCACCCGTGGCCGGGGAACGTTCGCGAGTTGGATCACTCCATCGAACGAGGCGTGTTGCTGGCGACGGGACCACAGGTGCGAGCGGCGGATCTCTGGGTTGAGGGCGGCGGCTCCGGGAAACACAGCCCGGCTGGAAGAGATGAGCCTGGACGAGGTGGAACACCACTTGATTCAGAGGACGCTGGCACGTTATGACCGGAACGTCAGCCAGGCGGCTAAGGCTTTAGGACTAAGCCGAAGCGCGATGTACCGGCGGCTGCAAAAACACGGCTTGGAATGACGCGGATCACTTACGAACGCCGCATTCAGCTTTTGGCGCTGGCGGCGGGCCTGCCTGGTTCGGCTATCGCGCTCATTCTGCTGTGGTCCGGCGACTACAGCTCAAGGACCGCGTGGACGCTTGGGCTGCTAATTGTCAGTTTGTGGCTGGGTTTCGCACTCTCCATCCGGCACCGCGTTGTCTTTTCCCTGCAAACTCTTTCGAACCTGCTGGCCGCTTTGCGGGAGGAGGATTTTTCCGTCCGGGGACGAGATGCGCATCGAGACGATGCCATGGGCGAGGTGATGATTGAAGTCAATGCGCTGAGCGAGACGCTTCGCGAGCAACGACTGGGCGCACTGGAAGCCACGGCACTGCTGCGCACGGTGATGGAAGAGATTGATGTGGCGATTTTTACGTTTGACAACGAGACCAAGCTGCGGCTGGTCAATCGCGCGGGGGAACGATTGCTGGCGCGGCCGCTGGAGAGGCTGCTGGGATTTACGGCGGGTGAATTAGGACTCGGTGCGTGCCTGGAAGGCGAGGTGGCTCGGACCATGGAGCTGAGTTTTCCCGGGGGCTCGGGACGCTGGGGAATGCGGCGCGGATCGTTTCGGCAGGCGGGTTTGCCGCATCACCTGGTGGTGCTCAGCGATTTGAGCCGGGCGCTGCGGGATGAAGAGCGGCAGGCATGGCAACGGTTGATTCGCGTGATGGGCCACGAGCTCAACAATTCGCTGGCGCCGATTCAGTCGGTGGCGCAGAGCCTGGAGAGCGGGTTGCAGTCGCTCACCAGCGCGCCCGAGTCACAAATCGGTCCCACCGCTGGACTGCTGGATGATATGCGGCAAGGGTTCGGGATCATTCGATCACGTACGGAGTCGCTGGGTCGCTTTATGGCGGCGTATTCCAAGCTCGCGAGGCTGCCATCGCCCAAATTGGCGCCTGTGGATGTTCGGCTGTGGATTTCGCGCGTGGTGAAACTCGAGACGCGTGTGAAGCTGAAGCTGGACGAAGGACCCGATGTGGTCATATCGGGCGATGCCGATCAATTAGAGCAATTGCTGATCAATCTCGTCCATAACGCGGCGGACGCGGTGCAAGAAAACGGGGGAGGCGCGAGCATCGGATGGTCGCGGCAGGATTCGTACTTAAACGTGTGGGTGGCGGACGAGGGTCCGGGAATTTCGAATACGGCGAATTTGTTTGTGCCGTTTTTCACGACGAAACAGGGGGGAACGGGGATAGGACTCGTGTTGAGCCGGCAGATCGCGGAAGCGCACGGCGGAACGCTGACTTTGGAGAACCGGAGAGATGTGAGAGGTTGCGAAGCGCGGCTGCGGCTGCCGTTGTGAGGAGCGAGTGACGACGGCGCTCGGAGCGGTTCGTGACTGCCTGAAGTCTGGAGGGAGTCTGGAGGGAGGGGAGCGGTCGCCGCTGAGCGCCACCCACGGAACTTCTAAAGTGAAAACCAATCATTGCTTATGCGAGAAAGTTGGGTTTATCGGTGCGGACGGCTGCCGGCAACAGGCGTGGGCCGGGCGGAGCCGCGACCCTACAAAAACTGTTATTCGTCCTTAGCGAAGCTTCTTCAGATCGAAGTTCGTCGTGACCATTTTCGCTTCCGGAGTGGTAACCTCGACCAAGATCTCATCCGAAGCGACGTTCTTGGCGTCATACTCCAGCCACACGGTTTGACCATCCAGAGCGGACGGTGCGGAATTCGTAGCGGCCGAATAGACGGGCTTATTGTGGATGGATCGCGGCATCAGCATTTTTTGGCCCTGTTTGACGGCGAACTGAAAGCTCTGCCAGAAATTTTCCGCGCGAAGCGTAGCTTTCTCCGCGGGAGATGCCGGAGGCGCCTGCGCGTTTCGTTCGGATTCCGGAAATGCTCCCGGTAACATCAGTCGAATCCGTACTACCACCGTGTCGCCACGTTGGCGATAATCCTGCGCCGCCTGGGCTTGCGTGTAACCGCTTAGTTTCTGCCTGGATTGATCGACGACTAACGCAAATGGCGTAAGTACCTCGATTTCAGCGATATGAGTACTGTTTTGCGCGCTACTCGTGACTTGCTTGGAATAAGGCGCAAGGAATTCGGCAGTCGCCTGATCGTTCCGTTGGCCGAGGACCCAAGCATCATCGACGGCGGCTGAAGTTAGTGGGAGTTCGTACGCAGAGAGCTCTGGCAGGAAGAAAAGAGCCGTTACAAACACCAGCCCGTATGCGGAGCGATGCAGGCCCAAGCGGCCCGACCTGGAAGAGCAAACTACAAGTGGCATTTAGCTTTGATGCAGCGGCCGGTGAAATGGACCTTTTAGGGGACGAATATGCGCGCTGGCGTACAGCGAAGTCCCGAGTCAGTACTAGGTGGACGGTTGATAAATAGGCAGGTCGGCCCAGTCTGACAAAGTCCTTACCACTGTTGGCGATGCGTTCGTTTCGGAGTATGCAAAAGTTGCTGCCGGGGCGAAAAAAAAACATAAACCTGCCCTAGAGGCCAGGCTGTAATCCTTTAACAATTGGACACTTAGGATTGGGCCTCGTTGGCCATTGGCGTGCGTGATTGGGAATACGTTATGGAAACGCAGGTAACAGACGGCCTAAGTGGTCCAGTACCGTCGCAGAACCTAGCCGCCTCGAGTCATCCTGAAGTCGCTTCGCCGAAGTGGCGCGAACGCGTAGCCGCCCTCAAGAATATCCCACCCGTTCTTCGCATGGTCTGGGAAGCAGCGCCCGGGGTGATCGCTGCCGGACTAGCCTGCCGAGTGATTGTCGCGCTAATTCCACTGGCCGCTTTGGCGGTCACGCGCGTCATCGTAAACGACATCGTTGATTACCGGGCCCGCGGAGGAACCTTACCGCATAATTTTTGGTGGCTAGTGGCGTTGGAGTTCACTCTGGCCGGCGTTTTGGCGGGAATCCTGATCCGCATGGTGAATTTCTTCGAGATTGTGCTGGCAGACCGCTACAGCAAGCACATCAGCACCAAAATCATGGAGCATGCTTCGCGACTGGATCTGACGTCGTTCGAAGATCCGCTTTTCTACGACAAGATGGAGCGGGCGCGTGTGCAGGGCACGGACCGCATCGTGATGATTCAATCGACCGGTATGTTGATTCAGCAGCTGGTCACCACGATGAGCCTCGCGGGCGGCATTATTTTCTTGTCGCCGTGGATTTTGGCCGTGCTGGTGGCTTGCGTGATTCCGGCGTTCCTGGGAGAGACGCATTTTGCGTTCATGGGCTATTCGCTGAACTTCAAGCAAACGCCTGCAAAACGCGAGATGGATTATCTCCGAATCATAGGCGGGAGCAAGGAAAGCGCCAAGGAGCTGAAGCTCTTTGGTTTGGCTCATTTCTTAGTAGGACGATACACGAAACTTTCGAACGAGCTGCACGCGCAGAATGTCGGCTTGGCAAAGCGCCGGCTGTGGGTTGGTGCGGCCTTCACGCTACTTGGGGCGCTGGGATACTACGGAAGCTACGCCTTCGTGATCTACAAGACGGTGACCGGAAAACTGGACATCGGCACGTTTACTTTCATGACCGGCGCGATTGCACTGGCCAGCTCAAATATCCAAGCGGTATTCACGACCTTCTCCACCATCGCGGATCAGGCGATGTTCATCACCGACCTACTGGACTTTTTCGGTCTGCGGCCGCGGGTCTTTTCCAAGCCAAATGCGCTGCCGGCTCCGCGGCCGATTCGGGTGGGATTTGAGTTTCAGGATGTTTCGTTTGCTTATCCCGGCCAGACCCGGCTCGTCCTGAGCAATGCCAGCTTCAAGCTGGAACCTGGGGAGCGGATCGCGTTGGTCGGTGAGAACGGCCAGGGCAAGACCACCATCGTGAAGCTCCTAACGCGTCTGTACGATCCGACCGGCGGGCGAATTCTTTTGGACGGCGTCGACTTGCGCGAATATCAGCTGGAAGACCTGTGGAAAGAAATCGGGGTTATCTTCCAGGACTTCATGCGCTATGACATGACGGCCGCGGAAAACATCGCGATCGGAAGGATTGAAGACCAGGAGAATGTGTTTCGGGTGCGGTCGGCGGCTCAGAAGAGTCTAGCCGAACAGGTTATCCGCAAGCTTCCCAAGGGCTACGAGCAGATTCTGGGTCGTCGATTTGAGGGCGGCGTGGATCTGTCGGGCGGAGAGTGGCAGAAGATCGCGCTCGCCCGCGCGTACCTGCGCGATGCCCAAGTGCTGATTCTGGACGAGCCGACCGCGGCGCTGGACGCGCGGTCGGAACATGAAGTGTTCGAGCGCTTCGCGGAGCTCACCAAGGGCAAGATGGCCTTACTGATTTCGCACCGCTTTTCCACGGTGAAAATGGCGGACCGAATTTTGGTCCTGGAAAACGGACGAATTGCCGAGCAAGGCCCGCACGAACAGCTTTTGCTGAACAAGGGGCGTTACGCGGAGATGTTTGAGCTGCAGGCAGCGAGTTACCGATAAGCAGTTAGCGAGAAACAAGGACGAGGAAGATCTGATGGCTACGCAACAGCAACCTGCCTTTGATGCGAATCAACCCTTGCCACCCGACGGCACGCTCCGAAATACCGGGTGGAAGAAGGACTATTGTGCGTCGGCGTCGCCGCGGAGCGGAAGCGTGCCTTACGGCCAGATTTGGCTTGGCGCAATCCTCGAGGCCCAGTCCTGGAAAGTCCGTGTCGAAAGGAAGCGTATCCCTGCGTTCGAAGCCATGTGGGAGCGAACGAAAGAATCGATTGAAACGAAAATGCAGGTTTTGCGAAATTTGACGTCAGCGGGAAACAAGCTGGTGGGTGACGCGGAGATCCTGTTGGCGAGTTCCAACGTGCTTCGCCAGGCCTTGCTGCAGACGAAGCAGACGGTTCTTAAAGTGGGCGATCTGCCGCAGGTTCATGCTGACGAACCAACGATCCTGCCTCGCGCATATGCCGCGGTCGCGAGTTACCTGCAGGCGGTGGGCTACGAATTTGACGAGCAAACGTTCGAACAGTATTTCACAGCGATCCAGGAAACCGTGGCGTTCGAGATGCGCGAACTGTGGCAACTGCAACCGTTGGCCAAGTTGGTGTTGCTTGAGTCCGTAGCCAGTTTGGCGGACGGTCTGGACCCTGCCGCGCCGTTGCCGTCCAATGGCGCGACGGTCGCTGTACCCGAGACCGTTGCGAAGGAATATTTTGGCGCACCGAGCCTCGCTGCGTTGATCGCCAGCATGCGGCGCATTGATGGCGCCGACTGGAATGAAATGTTTGAGCGTGTCAACGCCGTCGAACAAATACTGCGGCGCGATCCGTGCGATGCCTACGTCCAGATGGATTTTGAAAGCCGCGACAATTACCGTAAAACGATCGCCCAACTCGCGAAGCGATCTCACGCAACCGAACAGGACGTGGCGCGCAAGACAGTCGAACTGGCGCGTCCGATCCATGCTTCTCCGCATGTTCGCGTGAGGGAGCGCCAATCCCACGTGGGCTATTACCTGGTGGGCGGTGGCCGAAAAGAGTTGGAGCAGGCGATTGGGTACCGTCCGACGTTCGCGGAGCAGGTCCAGCGGCTGGTGAAGCGCTGGCCGGACTTTTCCTACATTTTAGGAATCGAACTTGTGACCCTGGCGCTGATGGCGGTAGTAGTTCTTGGGGGCAAAAGTAAGCCCGGCTGGTTGATCGTGGCTTTGTTCCTTCTGCCAGCGGCGGAGTGCGCCGTCGCTTTGGTGAACCACCTGGCCACTACGCTCTTCGAACCGAAAGCGTTGCCAAAACTGGATTTCGCCAAGGGTGTGCCGGCGGAATTCACGACGATGGTGGTCGTTCCAACGCTACTGACCAGCGACGAACAGATGGTGCGCGCGGTGCGCGACCTGGAGATCAGGTTTCTAGCGAATCGCGATGCAAATATCCACTTCGCTCTCTTAACGGACCCGCCAGACGCGGCACAGCAGTTCGACGACAAAGATAAACTGGCCGGCCAGTGCGCGCTTTTGATTGAAGCGATGAACGTAAAATATGCGGCCGAAGGAAAGGGCTCGTTTTTCCTGTTCCACCGGCATCGCGCTTACAACCCGTCGGAAGGCATTTGGATGGCATGGGAGCGGAAGCGCGGGAAATTGCTGGACTTCAACAAGTTGCTACTGGGTACGAGCGACAATTTCCCGGTCAAGGCTGGGAATATTGCGCTACTGCCGTCGGTCAAGTATGTCGTCACTCTCGATTCTGACACGCAATTGCCGCGGGACGCGGCGCACCGGTTGGCGGGAGCCATCGCGCACCCGTTGAATCGCGCGGTGATCGACCCAACGTCGAACACAGTGGTCGACGGTTATGGAATTCTTCAGCCCCGCGTGGACATCAGCATCCAGTCCGCCAACCGCTCCCGACTGGCGGCGATTTTCTCGGCCGACGCCGGTTTCGATATCTACGCGCGTGCCGCTTCGGACGTCTACCAGGATCTGTTCGGCGAAGGCAGCTTTACTGGCAAAGGTATCTATGAGGTCGAGACCTTCCAACAGGTGTTGGAGCACAGATTCCCCTGCAACGTCGTTCTGAGCCACGACATGATTGAGGGCTCGTACGCGCGAGCGGGTTTGGTGTCGGACATCGAGGTGGTGGACGACTATCCGTCGCACATGAGCGCGTTCAGCCGGCGAAAGCATCGCTGGGTACGCGGCGACTGGCAGATAATCTTCTGGCTGTTGCCACGCGTGCCGGACTTTTTCGGTAAGCGGGTGCCCAATCCGCTGTCCGTGATTTCGCGCTGGAAGATACTGGACAACCTCCGCCGCAGTCTGACGGAGATCGCGACGTTTGTCATGTTGCTGAGCGGCTGGCTGCTTTTCCCTCGAAGGGCCTTGTACTGGACGCTGGCAACGATTGCGGTAATTGCTCTACCGACCTACTGGCAGTTTGCGATGACCATCCTTCGCGCAGGCCGAGCGCTCTTCACGGGAATTTTCTGGAAGAACTGGGCCGCGGATTTCGGAATCTCACAGGTCAACCTCTTCCTACGCATCGCTTCCCTCTGCCACCAGAGCTTGATCACGCTCGATGCGATCGTGCGATCCGTTGTACGCATGACCGTGACTCACGAAAGGCTGCTGGAGTGGGAGACTGCCGCCGAGGCGGAGAGCAGTTACGGGAAAAGAAGTCCGGTCGAAATCTATTTGCAGGTTGTACCCTGGCTGAGTTTCCTCATTGGCTTGTTTATTGCGATTGAGCGCAAAGAAGCGCTCATGGCCGCGTTACCTTTGCTAGTTCTCTGGGGCCTGTCAAAGCCGATCGAGCAGTGGTTCGACCTGCCTGCGCGAACCGAAGACACGAAGATCGACGCCGAAAGCAAAGCCCTGCTTCGCCTGTCTGCGTTGCGCACGTGGCGACTGTTCCGGGAATTCAGTACTGCCGAAGAGAACTGGCTGATCCCGGATACGATTCAAAAGCCTGATTCACTGGTCGTTCATCGGATTTCCACCACCAATCTTGGATTGCTCCTTAACTCGCGTCTAGCCGCCGTCGACCTCGGCTTTCTCACGATGCCGGAATTCGTAACGGATACGGAGAGGACGCTCGATTCCGTCGACAGCATGCCCAAGCACGACGGGCAGATGTACAACTGGTACGACAATGTGACCCTTGACGCCTGTAAACCGCGATTCGTTTCGGCGGTGGACAATGGCAATTTGGTCTGTGCCTTGTGGACCGTGAAGCAAGGTTGCTTGGGCGCCATCCGCGAGCCGATTTTCCGGCCGGAGGTTTTGCAGGGCGTTCGAGATCATCTGGACATGATCGAGGAGTTGTTTAGCGCTGAAGGTCAAGAGGATTCTCTGTTGGCTGCCGTGCGCGAAATGAAACAACGCGTCCGCTCGATGGGTAGCTCGCCGACTACGTGGCTGGAAGGCCTGAACGGGTGCGAACGTGTGATCGTGGCACTGGCGAAGAAGCTGTCCTCGGACGCGATCGCGAGCGAAGCAAGATGGTGGGTCTATGAGTTGCGCTTGCGCATCTCGCACCTCGAAAGTTTGGTGTATGACTTTGCCCCGTGGTTGCAACCCCAGTTCGCGAAGTGCTGCGCCGACCCGGCTATCCTTGAAATTGTTCAGCCGGAGAAATTGACGCTGGAAGCATTGCCGAAGATTTGCCACGCGCTCGATCAGAAGATTTGGCGAGTGCTGGAGGAGGGCGGCTCCAACATTGACTCACGGTCTGCGTTGCAACTGTTGCGATCGGCGGTCACGAGGACCAGCAGTATCGCCAAGAGCATTACCGCACGCCTAGAACGACTCGCCGAGCGGGCCGACACGCTTGCCAAGGGCATGGATTTCAGGTTCTTCTTCGATCCGAAGAAGAAGCTTTTGTTCACCGGCTATAACGTGGAAGAAGGAAAATTTACCCCTAGTCACTACGACTTGTTGGCGTCGGAAGTTCGAGCAGGCGTTTTCGCCGCCATCGCAAAGGGGGAAATTCCTCAAGAGAGCTGGATGGCTCTGGAACGACGTTTGACCAGCTACGAGAACGAACCCGTGTTGCTGTCATGGACCGGAACTATGTTCGAATATCTAATGCCGCTGCTGTGGATGAAAACGTATCCTAACACGATTTTGGAGCGAACGGCGCAAGGCGCAGTTCGCAGCCAACAGAAATACGCTAAGCTTAAATCCATTCCATGGGGCATCTCCGAAGCATCTTGCTCCAAGATCAACCCCGCGGGTCACTACCATTATGAAGCGTTTGGAGTTCCGGGACTGGCGATCAGCCGCGAGTTGTCACGCGACCTCGTCGTGTCTCCTTACTCGACGTTCCTCAGCTTGCTGGTCGATTCCAAGAGCGCCATCGAAAATCTTCGCTACATGAAGGATCTCGGCTGGGTGGGACCGTATGGCTTCTACGAGTCCGCGGATTTCACACCTTCCCGGCTCAGCGAAGGAAAGAAATTTGAAATTGAGCGCTGCTGGTTGGCGCACCATCAGGGGATGAGTTTGATGGCCGTCGCCAACATTCTCTGTGACGGATCTTCGCAGCGCAGGTTCCACGAGGAACCCATGGTGGCAGCCACTGAACGGCTTCTCCATGAAAAAGCGCCACGCACCTCGCAGTTTGAAGCTTCCGCCGCCGAAGAAGAGGCTGCTCTCGAGGGTTCCGGTGCGACCGAAACGGCC
Organism: uncultured Acidobacteriota bacterium; assembly: GCA_963810355.1. Taxonomy (GTDB): domain Bacteria; phylum Acidobacteriota; class Terriglobia; order Acidiferrales; family UBA7541; genus Acidiferrum. Next base: position 79,754 of record CAWENU010000013.1, on the reverse strand, counting down.
CAAGCTGGACAAGAAAGCTGGGGCGTCGCTCCGAAACTTAATACTGCGGCGTGAAGCCTTAACTCCTTCTCGCGTGGCCGTCGCTGCCTGTTTCGGTCCTCTACACAATCCACTGTATTGCCGAAACCTGAATAGGCATCTTAACTAGCTGTGTAGGGACGTTGATTCCTGCTGAACTGTTTCACTGGCGATTCAATGGGACCCCGTTCTCGGCTAGGGCCCAAAAACCCGTCGTCATCCAACTTTTGCATTTAAGGTGCACTATGGCAACTTCCAAACCGGCTCTTAGCAACGATGTCAGCGAAAAAACACCCCGAATCATCGGCGAAACCGAAAGACACGACTATACCCAAGCTTTGCATCGTCGTGTGTCCAATCGGGCATACCATCTATTTGAATCTTCTGGCCGCGAACATGGGAACGACCACGCGCACTGGCTGCAAGCCGAGCGTGAGGTCTTGCAGCGCGGACTTGAGATCCGCGAGTCCGGCAGTTGGCTGTCGATCAATGCGTATCTCCCGGACGTGTCCGGAGACGATATCGAGGTCTATTTGGAATCCACTCGCATCATCGTGCGAGCGGAAAAGACTAATGCGATTCAAAACCCGGACTCTCAGGAACAAGGCCTAACGCAGCGGGAGCTGTTTCTGGCGGAAGATCTGAACACGGAGATTGATCCGAGTACAGCCAGCGCCGTTTTCAAAGACCAAAAGCTGACACTGATGGTCAAGAAACATTTCCCGGAAACATCCACACCTTCGCCAAGAGACGCCGCCGCTCAAAGCTAACAGGTCGATTCGGCCTTGATCGCTTATAATACCCGTCCGCCGATGATTGACTACCAGCCTATTCGCCCGTCGGCACTGGGAGCGACTCGAGGTCCCGGCGGAATCTGGCACTTCGCTGTGTGGGCGCCACAGCGCCAAAAAGTCGAGTTACACTTGCAGTCGGACGGCTCTCGCTACCTCCCCATGAAGCGCGATGAGCTTGGCTATTATCACGCCGCCGTGGAGGAGGCGAGCGCAGGCTCGAAGTACTTCTATCGCCTCGATAGCGCTTTCGAACGGCCCGACCCCGCGTCACGTTTTCAGCCGGACGGAGTGCATGGCGCGTCCCAACTCGTCGACTTTGCCGATTTTCCATGGAGCGACGACGATTGGAAGGCCCCCTCTCTTGAGGACAGTGTCTTCTACGAACTTCATGTCGGCACATTCACGCCGCAAGGCACATTTGCCGCCCTTATTCCGCATCTCGATCGACTGGCGGATCTCGGCGTAACGACCATAGAGCTGATGCCCGTCGCTCAATTCCCCGGTGGACGTAACTGGGGCTATGACGGCGTCTTTCCCTTCGCGCCGCACAACACCTATGGATCCCCTCGTGACTTGCAGAAATTTGTGGATGCAGCCCACGCGCGGGGCCTCGCCGTCGCACTGGACGTCGTCTACAACCATCTTGGCCCGGAGGGCAACTATCTTTCCGATTATGGCCCCTATTTCACGCACCACTACCGAACTCCCTGGGGAGCTGCGTTAAATTTTGACGGGCACCAAAGCGATGAAGTTCGTTATTTCTTCATCCAAAGCGCTCTCTACTGGCTGGAACACTTCCACATCGACGCTCTGCGGCTGGACGCAATCCACGGCATTTTTGATGCCAGCGCATTTCCCTTTCTCGCCGAACTGTCGGCGGCCGTTGGACCTCTATCCACTCGGCTCAATCGGAAAATCCACCTGATCGCCGAGAGTGATCTGAATGACGCGCGCACGGTTAAGTCCATCGAGCAAGGTGGAATTGGAATGGATGCGCAGTGGAGCGACGACTTCCACCATTCGGTGCATACATTGTTAACGCGGGAACATTCCGGCTACTACGCGGATTTTGGGGACATCCACCATTTAGCGACAACCGTTCAGAATGGCTGGTACTATTCGGGACAATACTCTCGCTATCGCCAACGCAAATTCGGCAATACTCCGCCGTACTCCCAAAGCCCGAAATTCGTGGTCTGCAATCAGAACCACGATCAAGTGGGCAATCGAGCCAATGGCGAGCGCCTCAGCAGCCTGGTTAGCTTCGAAAGTCTGAAGCTTGCGGCAGGTATTACAATACTATCTTCTTTCGTTCCGCTCTTGTTTATGGGGGAGGAGTATGGCGAAACCGCGCCGTTTCTCTATTTCACGAGTCACGGAGATCCCGAACTTGCCGAGGCGGTACGGCGCGGACGCGAAGCGGAGTTTGTCCGCTTTCAATGGCGTGGAGTTGTTCCCGATCCACAGGCCGAGTCTACGTTTGCCGTATCAAGACTGGACCAGTCGCTCACCTGCCAGGAACCTCATCGCACACTGCAGCGCTTCTACAAAATGCTGCTGCACTTCAGGCGCGACCGGCGCTGGGCTGAAGCCCAGCAGATTGCGGTCACCGAATACCCGGATGAGCGGGTGCTATTGACGTTGCGATCGGCAGGATCAAACCTTCTTGCTGCGCTATTCCATTTTGGTGATAATCCGGCCACACTTGCGGTGCAGCTCCCGTCCGGCACGTGGGAGCGCCAAATAGATTCCGCGGATCCTGAGTGGTTAGGACGAGGCTCGTTCCCACTCAGCCTGTTCGTCAGCGGTCCCACCCAAGTGAACGTGCAAGGACGATCCTTTGTCGTGCTGGAACGCTCGACGCCTCTAGCGGAATGATTGATGCCGACGCTGCCCAAAGCCCTCATCTCCTCAACCTACCGATTGCAGTTCAATAAAGACTTTACGTTTCAAGACGCCGCCAAAATCGTCGAGTATCTTTCTGAACTCGGAATCACCCACGTTTACGCCTCTCCCATTTTGAGCGCCAGGCGCGGTAGCACGCATGGTTACGACGTGATCGATCCAACGCGACTAAATCCCGAACTGGGCACTGATACGGACTTCGCTACGTTCCAGGGCAAACTGCGGGAGCGCGGCTTGGGGTTGATTCTCGACATAGTGCCGAATCATATGTCCGCCAGCAGCGAGAATTCCTGGTGGATGGACGTGCTCGAGAACGGGCCGGAATCCGCGTACGCGTCTTACTTCGACATCGATTGGCGTCCTCCGTCACGGATGCTCGAAGGCAAGGTCCTTCTTCCCGTTCTGGGCCGTCCGTTTGGCGAAGCTCTTGAACATCGGGAGCTTAAGGTCGTTTTGATCGAAGGGAAATTCTTTGTCCAATATTTCGAATCGCTGTTCCCTCTCGCCCCCTCGACCTATCATCTGATCTTGAAGCGTCGCCTGAATGAACTTAGGACGCATTTAGGTGAAGACTCCCCTGCCTATCAGGAGTATTCGGGAATTGTTGCCGCTGCCGCCGCGCTCTCCGATGCAGCGGGTCAAGCCAGAGAAGCTGCCGGAGAGAAACGTCTTCAATTCGAGTCTCTTCGGCAGAGACTCCGGCAATTGGTTTCCACCGACGTTAAGGTCAATGACTTCATCCGGCAGAATCTCAACGGCCTCGAGGGGAACCCTAATGAGCCTTCCAGTTTTACGTCGCTCGAGAGTCTCTTGACACAGCAGCACTACCTCTTGGCCTATTGGCAAAACGTCAACGAGGAAATCAACTATCGCAGGTTTTTCACGATTAACGATCTCGTGGGCATGCGCATGCAAGATCCGCTCGTATTTGAAGCCACGCACGCTCTGGTCCTCCGCCTAGTCGAGCAAAAATCGGTAACCGGATTGCGAATTGACCACATCGACGGCCTGCGCGACCCTCTCGGTTATCTACGTCAGCTTAGCGAGTCCGTGGGCTCGAACACGCGCTCGATCGAGTCCCTCTCCGTTCCCATTTTCGTGGAGAAAATCCTCGCGCGACATGAGCGGCTGCCAGCCGGCTGGCCGGTTGCCGGAACTACCGGTTACGAATTCGCGAACGCACTCAATTGTTTCTTCGTCGACCCGGAAGGCGCGAACGATATTGAACAAGTCTATTCGAAGTTTCTTGGACGGAAGGTAATCTACGACGACTTGTTGTACCAGAAGAAAAAACTGGTTATGTCTACCCTTCTGGGAGTCGAAATGCGTTCGCTCGGGCATCAATTTCAAGTCCTGGCCCGGGATGATCGGTATGCCCGGGAGATTCCTCGCACTGAATTAGAACAAGCTCTGATTGAAACCACCGCCCACCTCTCGGTCTATCGGACGTACATCCGGAATCTCGAAGTGTCCGCCCAGGACGAGCTGCGAATCGAGCAAGCACTAAGTAACGCACGGACGCGAACCCCCCAAATACACCCTCGAAGCTTTGACTTTCTGCGCGACGTATTGCTACTCCGTAATCAACTACACCTTCTCTCCGGCCAACGCGAAACCAGACTTGCCTTCACCATGCGCTGGCAACAATTCACCGGACCGATCATGGCGAAGGCTTTCGAGGACACTTTTCTCTACGTCTACAATCCCCTGATTTCCCTGAACGAGGTCGGAGGGGAACCCCGCCCCTCGACCGCAATTTCGGCGGACTTTTCCAAGTTTATCCTCGATCGACAAAGCGATTTTCCTCATGCCTTGAACGCCACCACAACGCACGACACCAAGCGCGGTGAAGACGTTCGTGCACGCATCGCCGTTCTTTCTGAGATTCCCGACGAGTGGCGGCAGCATCTGGATCGCTGGTCAAAGCTGAACGCCAAGCACAAAAAGGCGATCGACGGCCAGCCCGTTCCCGATCGCAATGAAGAGATATTCCTGTATCAGACGCTGCTGGGTGCGTGGCCGTTGGAGGCGAGTGACTTGGCTTCGCTGTCGCGCAGGATGCAGGCCTATGTGATCAAGGCCACGCGCGAAGCCATGGTCCACACGCGCTGGACGCAGCCGAACCTGCGTCACGAACGCGCGCTCCAGGAGTTTGTTTCGTCGATTGTTAGGTCCGGCAAAAAAAATGAATTTAGTCGCGATTTCGCCCGTTTTCAGGAGCGCATCGCCTACTACGGCATGATCAACGGGCTCAGCCAAACACTTCTAAAGATCGCGTCGCCTGGAATTCCAGATTTCTATCAAGGCTCCGAACTTTGGGACTTTCGTCTCGTCGATCCCGACAATCGCCAACCTGTCGATTTCGACAGACGCAACGCCATGCTGGCAAACCTGCCTCAAACGGACGAGGCCGCCCTTACTTCGCTCAGCAACCTCGCGCACAACTGGCACGATGGACGCCTCAAACTCTATCTGATTCGTAAGGCTCTACATTTTCGCGCGCAGAATACAGCGCTCTTTTCAGAGGGCCAGTTTCTGACCCTGGAATGCCGGGGAAGGGGCCGTGACCATGTCGCGGCGTTCGCTCGGCGATATAAGAAGGACTGGGCTCTCATCGTTGTGCCGCGATGGCTTGCGCGAGCACGCTTTCCAATGAATTCCGAAGGTCCAGAAGCTTTCTGGGGCAACACCGAAGTCGGCTTGCCAACAGCTCCCACGTTGTCCAGGAACGTGTTCACTGGTGAAATGTTCAAAACGCATGGAACCGGAAAGGCTCGCCTTCATCTAAGCAGGCTACTGAAACACTTCCCGGTAGCCTTACTGAGCGGAACCACATCTTCGACTCGTGCAAAGAAGAAGTGAGTTGGATTGAAACTATAGAACTCAAAACACTGCGTCACTTCGACAAAAGGTTCGAAATCCCTTGAAGGGGAATCCCCACCCAAGTCGGCCGGTTATTGAGTTCGTAGCCTAGCTCGTAGACAGCTTTCTCCAGCAAATGAAGTTCCAGCAGGGTGCTTGTGTCTTCCTCACTTTGGGGTAAAAAAGATCCTGGGGCTGCCATCGCGAAATACTTCCCTAGAAATCGCTTCACAACCCAGACGTTCCAGGATTCCGCCCAGGCGCTCATCTTCCGGGCATCCTCGGCTTGCATCTTTTTCTCGCCTACCAGCGGCGCAAACGCTGCATAGTGGAACGACCGAAGCATTCCAGCGACGTCTTGTAACGGCGACCGCTTGACGCGGCGCTCTGCAATCGGCCGCGCCGGCTCGCCCTCAAAATCAATAATCACGAAATCGGATGTTGTACGAAGGACCTGGCCAAGATGATAGTCTCCGTGGATTCGAGTCCGCATCGCATGGATCGGTTGACTTAGCGCCGCACGGAATCGGCTCACGATCGCTTGCTCTTGTTTCACCAATTCAACCGCCTTGCTCCGCTGATCCTCCGGAAGAGTCGGAGCCTTGTCTCGCAGCAAGCCGAACACGCGGGCCATCAGACTGATGATGGATTGCTCCAGGTCTCGCTGAAACTCCATCGTAAAGGCTTCTGGAACGAAAGCCGGATCACGCGGCTCGGAAGCCAGAGCCAAATGCATCTCGGCCGTTCTTTGGCCGAGTAGTTCCGCCGCATCCAGATACGGATTCACCGTGGCGCGCGCGAACGACGGCACTTGCAGGCGCTCTCGTCCGGACTCGCCGATGCCTTGAGCTCCGGCGTCGTGCGCGTGCTTTTCTACTTCGTCATAGAATTTGGAGAGACAGCGCAGCGTGTAGCTCCACGCGTCTCCTTCGTTGGGCACGAATTGCTGCAAAATGCCTTGCACGCTGAGCTTTCCATCCCGGGCGTGGTATTCGAGCGAACCAGCCAATAGCGGCACATTGGCAAAGGACGTTTTCTCCGTAAGGAATTTCCCGATCTCGAGGTCCGGATTGATACCTTCCTGAATTTTCCTGAAAAGCTTCAGAATCAGATGGGTCCCATAGATGACGGACGTATTGCTCTGCTCTGCCCCAGCGGGTTTGGGCTTTAGTCCCTCCGCGGATGACGGATAGAGGCGCAAGAAGGCTGCTGTTTGCAACCCACGGAGTTCCCCTCTTTCACCGTGCAAGGTCGCCTTTCCCTGGATCAATTCGAGAAGTGCGCTGAGAAATTCCTCGCTCTTCACGGCGTCAGTCAGTGCCACAGGCGCGGCCCCCGCATCGGTCTGCACTGTCAAGGAGTTGGGTTCGCTGTCTGAGGCTAGCCGGCCATCCGCAACGCGAAGAAGCGGCAGGGCGTAGGATTCGTTGGTGTTATCCGCATATTTTACGGTGACCGTAAGTAGAAGCGCTTCTTGGGATTGAACGGGAATCGCAATAACGTCGGTGACCTCAACCGAGCTGATTTTGCGCGCCTTGCCCCCAAACCATCTTTGCTTCATTAGAAAGGCGGGCAATTGCGCGGCGAGCGAGTGTCGCAGCTGCGTATAAAACTCCCTGCCAACCCCGACATCCGCCATGACTCACTTCTTTCCGACGCCGCAGCCGATCGGGCGGCGCCTCAAATCCATTTCACAGGGGCTGTAACTCGTCTGACTTCTCGTCTTTTTTTTCACCCAACGATCTCTCCAGGAATGCTCGAGCCAGACCCTGCCCGCCGAGACCGAAAGCGATCGCCAATCCCAACATGAATGCTCCAAAGACAATTGAAAACGCCGCAATTACCGTCTGTCTCGCCACTCCTAGCTCATCCAACGCCATTGCAATGGCCAGAATCCAAATGCCGAATTGAATCGACCAACTCAGCATCTTTGGCGACGCGTAGCCTGCGTTAACCGCCGCAAGCAACGCCGCACGCGACAAAAAGTTCGCAATTACCAGGCCCAGAAACAAAATAAGCATCGCGACAAAAATTTCCGGAAGCAGCCGCAATAGCCGCGAAATTTGTTCTTGAAGCCCCGCAATATTCAGGATGCTGATTCCCACCAGAATGAAACCGAGTAGGGTAATCCAGAAAACAGAGCGGCTCAGAACCTCCGTCATGGAAGGAAGTGCCGCCATTCGGAGCACTCGCGAGGCACCCGCTTCTTCGGAAAGATGGTCTAATTTCGTCAGCCGTAAAACCCCGCGCACAACATACTTCAACGCGTATGCCACCAGGAGTCCTGAGAGAATGATCACCAGCATCACGACCAGGCGTGGCAGGAACTCCGCGATCATATGGAAGAGATTTAGGTAGGCCTGTTGCAACCCCTGAACGATCGTATCTTTCATCGTTTCACCTCGGCTTTCGCCTTCCATCGCTCGATCAAATACGGCTTTTGGCGTTCGAATTCAAGGCACAGGGCCTCCGATTCAGCTTCGATTTCCTCCGGGGTAGAATTCCCGTGCTCCAGCAGAAAGGAATAGAGTTGCCCGCGATAAAGCGGAACCAGCGCCTGCAATATGTGATCACGAGCGATGACCGATCGATGATAAGACGCCGCGAATTCGTACAGCATGCGCACCCACAATTCGGAGCTGAAGTGGAACTTGTCTGGTTCAAGCGCTGCTATATCTCTGATTTGCGCATGGGTATTTGCCGTAAGTATCGAAGGCAAGACCGTGTTCAAGCCTTTCACACCGCTTCGAAACAACTCGAACATTTTCTCCTGCCCGGATGGCGCGTCCTCCGCCGTCAATTCATGGTCCGAGCCAAACGTCGGCACCGCCTCGCTGCCGGTGCGGTCCATCCAATGCTCCTGAAACGTTTCGAAACACCAGAACAAATTCCCGACGGTCTGCCGAATCGCTTCCACCAGATCCGGACCCGACCGCGGCGGAGGGGCTTTCGGTCCCAAGAAAGACTGGCAACATTTCATCCCCGAACAGATCGCACTGACCGCCATCCAGGCTTCCGGCCGCGTGCGGACCGCCTCGTCCCCCCATAGATCCTGGCTCAAGCACTCCGTCGCCAAGCGCCCGGAAAATCCCCATTCGTCCGAGTACATCTCGCGAATGCGGAGCCCGAACACCGCGCGGCTCATGGGATACAGAAGATTCCGGGCCAACAAGCCTTGAAATCGGGTACGTGAATAGAGCGGAGCGACAAACGCAAAATCCTGCCGGTAAGCGGGTCGCAGCAAATTCGCAACCCAGGATGGATCCAGATTGGCCGTCGCGGGAGAAACGATCGCGCACGATCGCGCGCGTAACAAATCCGCCGCGGCTAGAACAGTTCGCAGCGCCATTCCTTGCGAGGGCGACCTGCCGTACTGCGTGGTCACCCGGTGCACCGTCCGCAGGGACGTGATCCCGCGGTGCGCCCCGGCTTTTCGTCCATTCATATTGAGGATTGCGTCGGTAGTGTGATCGATGGAACCGCCGTCCACATTCAGAATCACGACTCGATCGCGGACAAAATTCTGTTGGTAGCTGTCTTCGATGGCTTGCACGGCCTGTACCACCGTGCCCGCATTGTTGTACGTCGGTATAGCTACCAGTAGATCGACTTCGCCCACACTCATCAGCTGGCGAAGAAAGTCGTCTCCGAGAAAGATATCTTCCGCCAAGTGAAAGTCAGCTCCTAATGTTTCTTACCCCGCCAAAGAAGCAGGTTCAGGAATCTTTGCTCACTGAAGAAAAAAGTTCAAATCCGGCGAAGTCGGAACCAGAAAAACTGATAGGGCGCCAGCGTTAATAGGTATGGCAACTCACCGATCCTCGGAAATAGGTTTCTCCCAAACATCTCGATTGGGATGTGGCCCTTGTAGCTCTGGAGGTTCAGTTCGACCGCTTGCGCCGAACTGGAAAGGTTGTTCACCACCAGCACCTTTTCTTCGCCCAACTGCCGCACGTAAGCCAGAACCCTATGATTGGTTGGGCTAAGGAACTCTATGGATCCCCGGCTGAACACCCGGAACGAGTTCCGTGTCTGGATGACCGACTTCGTCCACGACAGAAGCGAGTGTTCCGACCGGCGTTGCGAATCCACGTTGATCGCCTGATACCCATAAACGGGATTTGAGATCAACGGCGAGTACAAACGTTCCGGGTCGGAGGAAGAAAAACCCGCGTTCCAGCCGCCATTCCACTGCATCGGTGTTCGCACGCCATTCCGGTCGCCAAGGTAGATGTTATCTCCCATTCCAATTTCGTCGCCGTAGTAGATGATAGGCGTTCCCGGCATCGAAAGCAGCAAGCCATTCAGCAACTCGATTCGCCGCCGGTCGTTCTCCATCATCGGAGCCAGCCGCCGGCGAATCCCCAGGTTGATGCGCATCGCCTTGTCGTTCGCGAACGAGTCGTACATGTAATCGCGCTCGATGTCAGTGACCATCTCCAGCGTCAACTCGTCGTGATTCCGTAAAAAAATGCACCACTGGCAATTCTCAGGAATCTGCGGCGTCTGCTCCAGAATCTCGATGATCGGCTTGCGGTCTTCCAGTTTGACGGCCATGAACATCCTGGGCATCAATGGAAAGTGAAAAGCCATGTGGAACTCGTCTGAGTCACCAAAATAAGCGCGCACGTCTGCCGGCCATTGATTCGCCTCAGCCAGCAGCATCTTCCCCGGATACGCCCGGTCCAGTCGTTTGCGCAGTTCGCGGATCACCTCGTGCGTTTCGGGCAAGTTCTCGCAAGAAGTACCTTCACGCTCCACCAGATAGGGCACCGCATCAAGACGGAATCCGTCCACGCCAATTTCGCACCAAAACTTCATCACTTCCCACATCGCCTCGCGCACCGCTGGATTGTCGAAGTTTAAGTCCGGCTGGTGACTGAAAAAACGATGCCAGTAATAAGACTTCGAAATCGGATCCCACGCCCAGTTGGACATCTCCGTGTCCAGAAAGATGATCCGCACTCCGTGATAGCGATTGTCTGTGTCACTCCACACGTACCAGTCTCGTTTTGGGTTGTCGCGCGAGCTTCGTGCCTCTTGAAACCACGGATGCTGATCCGAGGTGTGATTGAGCACCAGTTCGGTAATCACCCGTATACGCCGGCTATGCGCCGCAGCCAGGAATGTCTTGAAGTCCTCAATCGTGCCGTAGGTCGGATTGACCGACGTGTAGTCCGAAATGTCGTAACCGTCGTCTCGCAGCGGCGAAGGATAAAACGGCAGCAGCCAGATCGCGTTGATCCCCAGCTCCTGCAGATAATCGAGCTTATTCGTCAGGCCGCGGAAATCGCCAATGCCATTGCCATCGCTATCGCAAAACGTCCGCACGTGAAGCTGGTATATAACCGTATCTTTGTACCAAAGGTTGTCACCCTGCAGTGCCAACGTTGGACTCTCCTGTCAATACCGCCGCCGTCGCGCTCGACGGGCTGGAATTCCATAGCTATCGAAACTATCCGATCGAATGTACCCGAAAAATGTGCGCCGGCAACATGAACGGATTCAGGTCCACAAAATTTCGCGACCCATGCCAAACGTAGCGTGCATCCGTCAATAAATCATGTACCTGGTAGGATTCTTCCGAGCCCAGGTGAAGCGCCTCAACATCCACATTGACCCACCCGGCTTGTCGACTGTGCGGATCCAGATTCACCACCACGAAAATCATGTCGGCGGGATCGTCGCATACCTTGCTGTAGGCAATCATCTGCGTGTTGTCCACCGGATGAAACTTCAATCCAGTGTTCTGCTGCAATGCGGGACTCCCCCGCCGGATGCGATTCATGTGCGTGATCAAGTCCCGCAAACTATTCGGATTATTGATGTCCCATACCCGAATCTGATACTTCTCCGAGTCCAGATACTCCTCACTTCCCTCGCGCACCGCGCGGCCTTCGCACAATTCGAATGCCGGTCCGTAAATTCCATAACTCGCCCCCAGCGTCGTCGCCAGAATCAGCCTGGTCATAAACCCCGGCCGCCCGCTTTTCTGAAGGTATTCATTCAAGATGTCCGGCGTATTCGGCCACAAATTCGGCCGGAAATACTCAAGAACCCCGCCCTCTTCGAGCTCGGTAAAGTACTCCGTGATTTCCCAACTGGTATTCTTCCATGCGAAATAGGTATACGACTGCGTGAACCCCAGCTTAGCCAGTTGGTACATCACCTTCGGCCGCGTGAACGCCTCCGACAAAAATATCGTTTCCGGGTGCTCCCGCTTGACCTCGTCAATCATCCATTCCCAAAAAGCAAACGGTTTTGTGTGCGGATTGTCCACGCGAAACACGTGAATTCCCTGCTCGATCCAATACACGACGACGCTTTTCAATTCTTCCCAAAGCTCCTGCGCGCGCCCAGTGTCAAAATTGAACGGATAAATGTCCTGATACTTCTTCGGCGGATTCTCCGCATACTGCACGGTTCCGTCCGGGCGCTCACGAAACCACTCCCGGTGCTCCTTGACGTACGGATGATCCGGAGAACACTGGTACGCAATATCTAATGCAACGTCGATGCCAAGCTCCCCTGCCTTACCAACAAGAGCCTTCAAATCCTCCAAAGTCCCCAGTTGCGGATGAATCGCTTTATGCCCACCCTCTTTCGCACCAATGGCCCACGGACTTCCTGTGTCCTCGGGCAGCGGCGTAGTCGAATTATTCTTCCCCTTCCGTTCCGCGCGTCCAATCGGATGAATCGGTGGCAAATACAAAATGTCGAACCCCATCCCCGCGATATACGGAAGGCGGTCGATGCAATCGCGAAAGGTGCCATGCCGTTTCGGGTCCGTTGTGCACGACCTCGGAAACATCTCATACCACGCACTGAATCGCGCCTTTTCAGGATCCACGACAACAGCCAGTTCTCTCTCATACCGTGCGTCCGCCGTTCGTTCCCGGCTCACAGTTACAAGCGACGTCAACTCCGCATCCTGTGCGATCCCCAGTGCCCCTTCGCGATTTCCCGCCGCCGCACTCTCTTTAAGCTTCGCTGCAGCCTCCGCTAATTTCTTCGCCTCGCTCCCGTCGGCGCGACCCGCCGCCGCACGCACGATCTCTGCCCCAATCAACACGTCGACCGCAATGTCCTGTCCCGCTCCGGCCCGCTTCTGTAAATCCGCACTCCACGTGCGAAACGCATCCACCCACGCCACGATCGTGTAAACGTAGCGCCCCAGCATCTCCACTCGAAAACTCGCCTCCCACCGGTCGTTGTTGACCATCCGCATAGGCACTTCCAACCACGCACTCTGGCCCACCGCCCGGTACAGCAACTGCGCTCCCAGCAAGTCGTGACCATCCGCGTAAATATCCGCGCGCACGCGTACTTCTTCACCCACCGTCCGCTTAATCGGGAACCTTCCGCCATCCACTTCGGGCTCAACGCGTTCGATAACAACCCGCCGCAACGCGTGAACCGACGGCCCTATCACTGTTGTCGCCACCGTCAAAACTCCCCCTTCACCGGAAGCGAACCGTCCAGAGACGCTCTGGCAAACCCGCGGCCGGAACGCAGGATTTCATTTCGCTTCTTTGATTATATATAGGACAGCCGCGCAGGAAACACCTACAGAAAAACGGTTACCGCATCGGGTGACGTTACTATATCCGAGACCACCACCGGAGAGTCAGTCTGCTAGTCCGCCGCCTATTCCTTCGCCCATCGCTGCAGCAACGGTTTGAAGCCTTCCTTCTCGAGCTGTTCTTTAACCTTCGCGGTGGAATCCGCGTCGCTATAAGGGCCGACAGCCACTCGAAAGAGTCTGTCGCCGCCATGCCGGAAAACAACCGCAGGAAATTTCTTCTTTCGCAATTCCTGGGCCATGGCCGCCGCATTGTCTTCCATCTTCATGGCGCCCACTTGCAGCACAACTCCAGAATCCATCGAAGGTCCCGCCGGTGCCGCTGTTCGCGTGGGGGCTGGCGTTCGTACCGTCGTTCGAGCGGGTGCCGGTGCGGGCATCGCCGCGGGCTCGGGTAACGCAGCCACTGACGCCACTTCCGGCTTCGATGAAGCTTCCGTTACCTTTGGAGCCGACGTCACCTCCCGGCTCTGCCGGCTCGCCCCCGTGCTTCCCATCTGGTAGCCCAGGAAAATCAGCGCACATGACAAGACCACTACGGCCAGAAAGAGTTCAAGCGAATACCGTGCTTTGCCGGCACGCTCCCGCCCCACCGCTACGGATGGCTCCATTTTCGCCGCCTCCGGCTCGGTTTCGATCACCGGCTCCGCCTCGCGCACAAACTCTCGCGAGTCCGCCACGCCTTCGTCCCGAGTGTCCTCTGCAATCGCATCCACCTGCGCATATGTCGAGCGGGTCACAATGACCGGCTCAATCGCCTCCGGAAGCGGCGCCAACCTCAGATTTGTCCCCGTCGATATCCATTCGCTCAACTGCTGGTGCGAGGCCTCGTCCAAATCGACAAAATGCACTCCCGTGAGATGCCCCGAATCCCGCGTCCACGCGATTTTTGCTTTCGCTTCGATACGTCCGACGTTCTCCGGCAAATCAAATGCCAGAGACACGACCTCGTCCATACTTCGCGGGACCAGGCTGGCCACCGCCAAGCCGCCTTCGCACAAGTCCAGCAGCAACCCACTCTTCGAATCGTCCAGAGAAACAAATAGCGGAGCATTCGGAACCAGTCGTTGGTGTTGTCTACGTTCCTCGACCATTGTCCTTCTTCCGAAACCTGATTTCTAGAAACCGATAGTAGGCCGGGTATCCGCAGCCGAACTTTATTTCCAGCCCGGAATTGCCTAAAAGGGCAACGCCTGGGACTAGAACGGAACCCGTTCTGCCTGAGACCGCAGCCATCTTCCTCGCGGCGATTCCATTCATCAACTCGTCGTCAACCGCTGACTTGCAAGCACGACATGGACGCCATCGACTCCGCCTGGCATTAGCAAATTCGCAACGCTCTGCCCGGGCTCCATATATACTGATAATATAACAATAATTATTTAAATACACTATTGACTTATATTACGAAGTTATAATATAAATCGGTCTGGTCACCGGCACTCCGGGGCTACCTGCTCCTTTCGGGAGGGAGGCGTAGGATGGCTGGCGCTGCCACCCGGAGTGCCACTTCTAATTTCCACGCCGCGCTCACCCTTCCGTTTCACCCCTCGCTCCCCCTTCCGATGTAGGGGCAGGGGCTTGCCCCTCCCGGCGTCAACCCTGGCACAATTTTTCTCAAGAGCTTAAGGTCACTGAATACACTGGAATCGAAAGCACCCATCCGAACGAGGAACCAACAGAAGAGAGGACTCCGCGAAGTTAGCCGCTATTCGCCGTAAGGAACCCAAATGTTCTTCACTTGCACCGCGTGCTGCAAGAACCACCTGCCTTCGCCCTGCTCCACGTTGAACCAATCAATCGCGCGCCCTTCATTTGTAAACACCTGTTTCAAGTTCCCAATCGACAAGGCTTTCGCCGTGGCACAACCGGCCTCATCTCCAAAACACCAGACAGCATCCACATCCGCATGCTCGGCCAGGACTTTCATCAAAGCTGCGGACTCTCCAGTCACAATATTCACCGCTCCGCCCGGCAAGTCGCTGGTTTCGAAAATCTGAATCAAATCACCGGTGACCAACGGATACCGTCCCGATGGAATCGCCACAACGGTATTCCCCATGGCAATCGCAGGCATCACCAATGACAAGAATCCCAGCAGCGGCGCCTCCATCGGGCAAACAATTCCAACCGTTCCCACCGGCTCGTGCATCGCCATCGCAATGTTCCGAAATGGAGGACTGTGCACTGCCCCATCGAACTTATCAGCCCACGCGGCATACGAGAACACTCGCTCGATCCCGCAACGCACTTCGTCTGCTGCTTGTTCTTGGCCCACAAGCGCCGCAAGGCGATGGGCAATTTCGCCACTCCGCAGCGAAAGATTCTCCGAGATGTAATAAAGCACCTGCGCCCGGTTGTGCGCCGTGGTCTTTCCCCATGCCTCCGCCTTGCGCGCCGCTTCCACGGCATTGCGGATGTCCTTGCGATTGCCGAGTGGCGCCTCGCCGAGCAGCCGTCCGTCGGCGCCTCGCACTTCCACGCTGTACCCGGAGTCTGGCCGCGCCTGTTTTCCCCCGATGTACAGTTTCACGGTGCGATCGATAGGCGGCCCCGCTCGCTCATCTTCATATTCTTCAAACGGCAGATCGATCGCTACAGGCGCGCTCCTGAGTATGGGCGCCCGCGCGAACCAGTTCGGCTCGAGATATTCCAGCATCCCTTCCCTGCCACCCTCGCGCCCATATCCGCTTTCGCGATAGCCCCCGAACCCGCATGCCGCATCGAACAGGTTCGTGCTGTTCACCCAGACCACCCCAGCCTTCAGCTGCGCCGCCACCTGCAGCGCCACATTGATGCTCTCGCTCCAGACGCTCGCCGCCAGCCCATACACCGTGTTGTTCGCCAACTCCACCGCTTCCCGCGGAGTTCGGAACGTCATTGCCGCCAGCACCGGCCCAAAAATTTCCTGCTGCGCCACAATCGAAGCGGGATGCACGTTGCTCAACAGCGTCGGCGGAAAGTAAAGTCCTCGCGAAGGTAGCGCGAGACCCGGTGGCTGCCAGCAAGTCGCGCCCTCCGCCACGCCCTGCTCCACCAACCGCTGGATGCGCTCCAGTTGCACGCGCGCAACAATCGCCCCCACGTCGATGGCCTTGTCGAGCGGCGGCCCCACACGCAACGTGCTCATGCGCAGCCGCACCTTCTCCAGCAGCGCCTCCGCAATACTTTCTTGCATCAGCAATCGCGAGCCCGCGCAGCAGACTTGCCCCTGATTCAGCCAGATCCCATCCACCAACCCCTCGACCGCACTGTCAAGGTCCGCATCCTCAAAAATAATAAACGGCGACTTCCCGCCAAGTTCCAGCGAAAGCCGCTTATGACTTGGTGCCGTTGCCCTGCGAATGGCGCGTCCAACTTCGGTCGATCCCGTAAACGCAATCTTGCTGACGTCCGGATGCAGTACCAACGCTTCGCCGGTCGTTCCGTCGCCAGTAATGATATTCACCACCCCGGCGGGCAGACCGACTTCCTGACAAATCTCCGCAAAAGCCAGCGCAGTCAATGGCGTAAATTCCGCCGGCTTCAACACGACGGTATTTCCGGCAGCCAAAGCCGGCGCGATCTTCCATGCCAGCATCAGCAGTGGAAAGTTCCAGGGAATGATCTGCCCCACCACGCCGCAAGCCGTGTACCCCGGAAACTCCTGCGCCAAAAGCTGAGCCCAGCCCGCATGGTAATAAAAATGCCGCGCCACCAACGGGATATCTATGTCGCGGCTCTCACGAATGGGCTTGCCGTTATCCATCGTTTCCAGCACGGCAAACCGCCGCGAATGCTTTTGTACCTGCCGCGCCAGTGCATACAAATAACGCGCCCGCGCATGACCAGAGAGCGCCTGCCATCCTGGCAATGCCATACGAGCTGCCTTCACCGCTGCATCGACGTCCGCAGCCGTGCCCTGCGCGACGCTAGCCAACGTCTCACCGGTTGAAGGATCAGTCGTATCGAAATATTTCCCTTCGACCGGCTCGCGCCAGCCCCCATCAATGAAGTGCCCCAGTCGCCGATCATGCCGCTCCAGCCACACCAACGCCTCACGCGGGTCCTCCGGAGCCGGCCCATACTCCATCGACATGAATTTTTCAACGATGCTCATCGAACTCTTCTCATCCGACTCAGTGCCCTCTGCGCCCTCTGTGGTAAATTCCTTTTCACCTTTTCTGTTTTTCTTTTTTCTCTTTTCTGTGCTTCTTTTTTTTCTTTTTCTCTTTTCGCCTTTTCGTTACGTCGTTACGTCTTTACCTCATTACTTCCTTCAAGCCATCGGATGCCGGTACTCGGCCGAATATCTCCCCGTCGCGTGGTATTCCAGCTGCCGCTCAATATCCGCCAACATACTGCTAGCCCCAAACCGAAACATCTCCGCATTCAACCAGGAATTTCCAAGCTCTTCCTTTATCAACGCCAACCATTCCAGCGACTGCTTAGCCGTCCGGATACCACCAGCAGGCTTGAATCCCACAGCCATCTCGGTTTCCAGCGCATACTCTCGAATCGCCCGCGTCATTACTAATCCGATAGGAAGGGTTGCGTTAGTCGTTTCTTTCCCCGTCGAGGTCTTAATAAAGTCCGCCCCCGCCATCATCGCCACCACGCTAGCCCGCGCCACGTTCCGCAAAGTCAGCAAATCTCCCGTACCCAAAATCACCTTCATATGTGCAGGCCCGCAAGCCGCCCGGAAGGTCGCAATTTCATCAAACAAAGCCTGCCACCGCCCACCAAACACATGTCCGCGAGTAATCACCACATCAATCTCGTGCGCCCCCGCCTCCACCGACCGTCGTATTTCCGCCACCCGCTCATCCAATGGCGACAACCCAGCCGGAAACCCGGTAGACACCGCCGCGACCTTGATCCCGCTACCTTCCAGCGCCCGCAGCGCCGTTTCCACGAACGAGTGGTAAACACAGACAGCCGCCACGCGAATATTCAACCCCTCGATTCCCAGCAATCTCACTACGTCCTGCTGAATCGGCTGCCGCGCCTTCGCGCACAAACGCCGCACCCTCTCGTCGGTATCGTCGCCAGACAGCGTCGTAAGGTCCATGCACGAAATCGCCCGCAGCAGCCACGCAATCTGCCACTCCTTCTTCACCGTGCGCCGTGTGACCAGCGTCTGCGCTCGCCGCTCCACCGCACTGGTGTTGACCCGCACCTCCTCAACCCAATCCAAATTGAGTGGTATCCCGCGATTCGGCTGCAGCTCCAGCCCCTGAATCGCAGCGATCGCGCCACTATCCCCCGATGCTTGCCCCTGCGCCGGGCGCACCTCCGCCCCCTCCCCAATTCCATACCGTCGAGTGATCTTAGACTCCATCACACACTTCCTTTGCCTCAATAAAGCCGATTGTACGTGAGATCAAGCGGCGCGTGAAGCGCCGCCTCGAATCCAAGGCCAAGATGGCAGCGCTGCGCAGGGGACACTCGCGAGAGTTTGTGCCGGGCGACACTCCCGGGAGTTTGTGCCGGGTGCCGTACCCTTCGGTTTCAAAGTGTGCGGGTGTTGCCTGCCCGAGCAATCGTCCGCCGAGTGCCGCTCCATCGATTTCAAAGGGTGCGCCCTCTTGCTCGAAGCGAACGCTTCTAATGAGTCACGCCTAAAATGCCGGTGCCCTGGGAGCTAAGATCGCGCGTGCACCCGGCTAGGCGCGTCCCACAGGGACATCTGCAATCGCGCCATCTTCACCAAATTCAAAAACCTGCGCGCCAACTCTTGAATTCGTTCCGGCTGCCGCAACTCGATCGCAGCCCGGGGGATGAGTTCGCCGCCAATCCCCAGCGCCGCCGCACCGGCCAGAATAAAAGCCGACGCCGTCTGCTGATTCACCCCGCCCGCCGCGATCAACGGCACGCGTGGAAACGGCCCCTTGAGCGCCTTGATGTAGCTATCCCCGCCCACCTGCGCGCACGGAAAAATCTTCACAAAATCCGATCCCGCTTTCCAAGCCGCAATCACTTCGGTCGGTGTCAACGCCCCCGCCATCATCAAGACATTTTCTTTCCGCGCGAATTGCACGATCTCCAGATCCAGTCCCGGGCTCGTCAAGAACTTCGCCCCGGCCTTCAAGCAAAGTTCCGCCGTCTCAAGGTCTAGGACGGTACCCGCGCCCACAATTACCTCAGGCAGGCTCTTCACCAGACTCGAAATCACATCAATCGCCCCGGGCACCGTCATCGTAATCTCCACGATCGGAATCCCAGCTTTAGCCACCGTCTCCGCGGCAAACCGTGCCTCTGCCGCCGAAGACGTGCGCACCCCCGGCAGAATGCCGACCTCCTGAATCTTAGCGTAGACCTCTTTCTTGTTCATCGAGCTCCGTCCTTCCCTATGGCCCTCTCGGCCTGCACGTCGGTCCTTACGATGTGTGAGCGGCCATACGATATCTCGAACTTCGTCGAAAAGACAGAGAGTCGCCGCATGGTGTCGCCGCATAGAGCCGCCCGCGAACTCCTCACGCTTCCAAAGCCCCGGCAGCCGCAAAGACTACTCGCGCCAGGGCAAGCGATGATATCCTGCTCCCGGCAAAAGGGCGTCCGTTTCTCCGTGAATTCCTCGATCGGTCGCCTGTAAGCCATCCGCCTTATGGCACCAGAACCCGGATTCATTACTTTGCCGTCGCGCCTCCATCTCCGCGAGCCCGCATGCTTCGCGCTTTTGTTTTTCTGCGCGGTCTCGTGTTTCGGGAGCCGCAGTACAGCCGCCGCTCCATCCGCGACTCCCTCAGCACCCTCCCACTCCCGGTTCGCCATTGCCGACTTCGATGGCGACAGCCGGCCCGATCTCGCGACCGTGGAGATCCGTCAGATCGGCCCTTCCCGCGCCCGCTACTCGATCGAGTTCCAGCTCAGCACTGGCGCGCAGCAAATGATCGACGTCAACGCCCCAATCGGCGGCCTCGACATCTCCTCCCGCGATGTCAATGGCGACCAAAGCCTCGATTTGATCGTCACTACCGCTTGGCTCAACCAAGCGGTGGCCGTCCTTCTGAACGACGGCCACGGAAATTTCACGCTGACTAATCCAAGCGCTTTTCCTGCAATCGTTTGGAGCGCCGAAAAACTGTTGCGCCTTTCGCCTCTTACGGTTCAGGCCGCTGCGCTCGCGGCGCTGTCCACTGTCGGCGGCAGTTGTGCGTTAAACGATCACGCGTCAGCACCGTCAGCCGCTCCCGACCTGCTGCCCGCCGAAATCTCTCGTCACCATCCTTTTCCGTTATCCATCTTCGCTCTGGGCCGCGCTCCCCCGCCCGCTCTTCACGTTTAAACACGTCATTCATGCACCCGTAAATTGGCGCCCTCGCCGCAGCCGATATAGTTCCAGCAACTTCCTGACTGCGCTAAAGTTATGCCCCTTGCTCCCGCAAACTGGTAGCGCTTCATCTAACGACGCGGGAAAACTGTTCGAGTTCAGCGCCGCGCAAGAGCAACAAAGGACATGGAGGTTTCATGAAGGGTTTATCGCAGCGTCTGTGTTTAGCCTCTATCCTGACGGCGCTCTTGGCACAGACCACTCTCGCTCAAAAGGCGCTGACCTGGCAGGAGGTGCGTGACAAATTCAAGGTGGCCAACCCCTCGCTTCTCGCAGGGCAGATCGGAATCGACGAAACTCGCGCCAATGAGATCACCGCTTACTTGCGTCCCAATCCCAACCTGGCAATCCTCGCCGACCAGATCGATCCCTTTCCCGGAGGGCCCTCCCACGGTCCTTTCTCCTTCCTGCTGCCCTCGGCGACCCTCACCTACCTCCACGAACGCCAGCACAAGCGCGAACTCCGCCTGGACAGCGCCAAAGAAGCAACGGGCATCGCGATTTCCCAACAGGCCGATCTCGAAAGAACCCTGCTGTTCAACCTGCGTAGCGCCTTCGTCCAAACCCTTCAGCAAAAAACTGTCCTCGACCTCGCCAAGGAAAATCTCTCCTACTATGACCATGTTCTGGATGTAAACCGCGACCGTTACAAAGCCGGCGCCATCGCCCAGGTTGATCTCGATCGCCTCGAGCTCCAACGCGTTCAATACGAATCCGACCTCCAAACCGCCGCGGTCAACCTGCGAACCGCAAAGATCCAAATGCTCGCCCTCTTAAACGACCGCACCCCGGTCGAGCAATTCGACGTGACCGGCCCGTTCGATTTTTCTCCACAAGTAGCCCCGCTCGACGACGTCCGCCAAGCCGCACTCGACACTCGCCCCGATCTGCGAGCGGCCCTCCAATCGGTCGAGAAAGCCAGGACCGATCATCGCCTCGCAGTGTCCATGGGCTCCACGGATCCCACTTTCGGTGCAGACGTCGGCCGCAACCCCCCCATCGACCAGTATTTCGGTGTCAGCGTGAGCATCCCCCTGCGCATTTTCGACCGCAATCAAGGCGAAAAACAGCGCACGCAGTTGGACATCGACCGCAACCAGAGGCTCATGGATGCTACCCGTGCGCAGGTTTTCAGCGATGTGGACTCCGCGTACGCCACCTTGGCAAGCACCGTAGCCCTCCTGCAACCCTACAAGGATCGCTACCTCCAACAAGCACTGCGAGTCCGCGACACCATTTCCTTTTCTTACGAGCACGGCGCCGCTTCTCTGCTCGATTTCCTGAACGCACAGGCCGAATATCGTGGTGTTCAACTCAACTATCTGACCCTGGTTGGCTCGTATTTGGACGCTGCCGCTCAACTGAACATGGCCGTCGGCCGCGAGGTCATCCAATGAGGCGCCTCAACATGAAAACTCGTGGCACAGCCATTACCGCCAGTGGCACAGCCATCCAGTGTAGCGGCCGCTTTCCGAAGCGGGCGCCGTCCATTCATGGCTGTGTTCCTCTAAAAAGCGCAATCGCAGCAATAACAACTCTCCTTCTAGCCGCATTTCTGTTCGGCTGCGGCGAAAGCAAAAGCGATCCCAAAGCCGAAGCCCCGCCACAAACCAAAGTCGAACACGAGCAGGACGCCAACGTGGTGCAAGTAGATCACCCAGAGCAATTTCCACTCGCGACCGCGACTCCCTACATCTCCACGTCAAAACTGATGGCTACCGGCTCCGTAAGCCCCGATATTTCCCGCACCGTTCCGGTCATCTCGCTGGCCACCGGTCGCGTTGTCGAAATTCGCGCGCGCCTGGGCGATACCGTTAAAAAGGGCCAGGTCCTCCTCCGCGTGCAAAGCGCGGATATGGCCGCCGCATTTTCGGATTACCGGAAAGCCGTGGTCGACGAGCAACTCTCGCGCACCCAGTTGGAGCGCTCCAAGCTCCTGTACGACAAGGGCGCGTTATCGCTTAACGATCTGCAAGTAGCTCAGGACACCGAGGATAAAGCCGCGGTAGACGTCGAAAACACGACCGAGAGACTCCGCGTGCTTGGCGCCAGCATCGATCATCCCGCCGCCATCGTGGATATCGTTGCTCCGGTATCGGGCGTGATCACCGACCAGCAGGTTACCAACGCCGCAGGCGTCGCTGGCTTGGGCTCGCCCAACCCCTTCACCATCTCGGACTTGTCTTCCGTATGGATTTTATGTGACGTCTATGAGAATGACCTCGCCGAGGTCCATGTCGGCGAAACCGCCGACATTCGCATCAACGCATATCCCGATAAAGTTCTCACCGGACGCATCTCCAACGTCGGCCCGGTCCTCGATCCCACCCTTCGCACCGCCAAAGTTCGTATCGAAGTTCATAATCCAGGCCTCTTGCGTGTCGGCATGTTCGTCACCGCCACCTTCCACGGCCAGAAGAAAGAAACCCACGTTTCCGTGCCCTCATCCGCGATTCTGCACTTGCACGATCGCGACTGGGTCTACCTGCCCGCCGGCGGTAAGGGGAACGAGAAGAAGTTCCGCCGCGTCGAGGTCACCAGTGGTGACACCCTGCCCAACAACATGCAAGAGCTTCTGTCGGGATTGCAGCCGGGTCAGCAATTGGTAAGCAATGCGCTAGTGATGCAAAACACGGTGGAGGAATAAATGCCCCCTCTTGACCGCCGCGGCTCGCACCGTCAATCCCTGAACCATCACCACGTGAATCCATAATGCGAAACGCCATCACCGTCGCGCTCAACAATCGCTTCATGGTGCTAGCCGTGGGCCTTCTTTTGCTCGTCTGGGGCGCCATCTCCTTCCACAACCTCCCCGTCGAAGCCTATCCCGACGTCGCCAACAATTACGTACAAGTCATCACCCAGTGGCCCGGACGCGCCGCCGAGGAAGTCGAGCAGCAAGTCACCATCCCCATCGAAGTGCAGATGAACGGACTCCCGCACCTCGAGCATTTACGCTCCGCCTCCCTATTTGGCCTCTCCAGCGTGATGCTGATTTTTGACGACTATTCCGATAACGATTGGAACCGCTCGAAGGTGCTGGAGCGCCTTTCCCAAGTCAATTTGCCCAACAATTTGCAACCGCAAATGGGCGCCGACTGGAGCCCCGTCGGACAGATCTTCTGGTACACCCTGCGAAGCACAAATCCCGAATACGATCTGATGGAATTGAAATCCATTGAGGATTGGACTCTCGAGAAGCAGTTCAAATCCGTTCCCAATGTCGTTGATGTATCCAGCTTCGGCGGGCCGACACGTGAGTATCAGGTGCGCCTCGATCCCGCCAAACTCGTTGCCTATGGCTTGAACCTCTCTCAGGTCGAACAGCAACTCGCCAACAACAACGTGAACGCCGGTGGAAGTTTCCTCGAGGCCGGGTTGCAGCAGATCAATGTTCGCGCCGTCGGCCTGTTCACCAATGTGGAAGACATCGGCCAGACCGTCGTTAGGGCGCAAAACGGCACCCCCATTCACATCCGCGACATCGCCGTGGTCACCCAAGCTCCCAAGATTCGCCTCGGACAAATCGGCAAGGCCATTCACCGCGCGGACGGCGCCGTCGTGGACGACAACGATGTGGTCGAGGGCATCGTGCTGTTGCGCAAGGGCGCCAACGCCGATGAGACCCTGGTCGCCATCCACAACAAAGTGAAGGAACTCAACGAGAAGATACTTCCTCCCGGCGTGAAGATCGTGCCCTTCCTGGATCGCAGCGACCTGCTGCATCTGACCACTCACACCGTCATGCACAACCTTACCGAAGGCGTGCTGCTTGTTTCCGTCATCCTCTTTCTGTTCTTGGGAAATTTCCGCGGGGCGGTGATCGTCGCGCTGACCATTCCCTTCTCCTTGTTATTTGCTTCCATTTGCCTCGACCTCAACAAGATCCCTGCGAATTTGTTGTCCTTGGGCGCTTTGGACTTTGGGATGGTGGTTGACGGCACCGTCGTCATTATTGAAAACATCGTTCGCCACTTTGGCCTTTCCAACAACGCCCACAAGACACCGCTCGAAATCATTCGCGACGCGGTAATGGAAGTTCTCCGCCCCGTATTTTACGCTCGCGCCATCATCATCACTGCCTACCTGCCGATCTTCACGCTGCAAAGCGTGGAAGGCCGCTTGTTCAAGCCCATGGCCTGGACCGTTTCCTTCGCGCTCCTCGGCGCATTGTTGTTCTGCGTTCTAATCGCTCCGGTTCTGGCGCTGATGCAGTTTGGACACGGCGTGAAAGAGTGGCGTAACCCGATGATGGAGTTCCTTCGCGATCGCTATCTCGGCGCAGTCAAATGGGCCATCGAGCACCGCGCCGTCTCCGTCGGCGCAGGCGCCGCCGCCTTTGTGGTAGCCGCTTTTCTGATGTTGAGCGGCGTGATCGGCTCCGAATTCCTGCCTCATTTGGACGAAGGTGCAATTTGGGTCCGCGGCACCCTGGCGCCCAGCACCGGCCCCACCGAGGCCACCCGCCTCGCGAATCAGGCGCGTGAAATTCTGGCTTCGTTCCCGGAGGTGAAGCAAGTTGTCTCGCAAGTCGGGAGACCTGACGACGGCACCGACGCCACCGGTTTTTTCAACACCGAGTATTTCGTCGACCTGCTTCCGAAAGCCAAATGGCGTCCCGTCTTCGATGAGGACAAAGATGAATTGATCGGAGCGATGGATCGCGAACTCGCGAAACTCCCCGGCGTCCTCTGGAATTTCTCGCAGCCCATTTCTGACAATATGGAGGAAGCCGTAAGCGGAGTGAAGGGCGAACTGGCCATTAAATTGTACGGAGAAGACCTCAAGGTTCTGGAAGAAAAGGGAGACGAAGTCGTGGCCGTAATGCGGCGCGTTCCCGGCGTGGAGGACTTGGGATTGTTCCGGGTGCTCGGGCAGCCCAACCTGAACATCACGGTCGATCGCGAGCAGGCGGCGCGGCACAACATCAATGTTTCCGACGTGCAAGACGCGGTTGAGACCGCTATCGGCGGAAAAGCGGTGAGCCAGGTTCTGCAGGGCGAGCAGCGCTACGATCTCGTGACCCGTTACCAAAAGCCCTATCGTGACACCAAGGAGGCCATCGAAAACGTTCGTCTCGTGTCCCCTACTGGCGAACGCGTCGCCCTCGCGCAACTCGCCCATATCTCCGTGCGCGATGGCGCCTCGCAAATCAGCCGCGAAGAAAATTCTCGCTATGTGGCCATTAAATATAGCGTTCGGGGCCGCGATCTAGGCAGCGCCGTGGAAGAGGCCATGAAGCTGGTGGGCGCTCAGGTGAAGCTGCCGGTCGGCTATCACATCGACTGGGCGGGTGAATACGAAAGCCAGAAAAGATCCCAGAGACGATTGTCGATCGTCGTGCCCATTACTTTGCTCGTGATCTTCATTATTCTCTACACCATGTTCGGGTCTGCCAAATGGGCAGGCCTGATTCTCGCCAACGTCGCCATCGCCCCCATCGGCGGCTTACTAGCACTCCTGCTGACCGGCACGCACTTAAGCGTTTCCTCCGGCGTTGGTTTCCTGGCGTTGTTCGGCGTGTCGGTGGAAACCGGCGTGATCATGCTGGAGTACATCAACCAGTTGCGCGCCTCGGGTCACTCGATCGAGGATGCCGCGATACAAGGCGCGGTCCTGCGCTTGCGCCCCATCATGATGACCATGCTCGTCGCCACCCTGGGTTTGTTGCCAGCCGCATTGTCACGCGGCATCGGCTCCGACTCCCAGCGCCCCTTCGCAATCGTTATCGTCGGCGGCCTCCTCGGAGCCCTGCTCCTAAGTATTTTCCTGCTGCCAACCCTATACGTATGGGTAGCCCGCGACGGTGACAAACTCCCCGCCCCCGAAGCCGACTTCGAATAACGCTCCACCCCCGTTCCATTCTCCGTGTAGGGGCGGGGCTCGTTTGCCCTGAGCATCGAAGGGCCCCGCCCGGCTGTTGCGTCTTGACGCAAAGTTTCCGCACCCCACCCTGTAGCCGCCCTCTCCGAGAGGGCGGGGTTTAGACGAAACTCCAGCACAACCAAAAAGAGCGCTAGCCGCCGTCCTCTCCCGTTCTTGATCGATTTTTCAGGTTGTCACAAATCCGCCACCTGTGCTATGACCACGCGGAACCTTTTGAATGTTTCCTGGCGAGAAGTCATCTCATAAATGCATCTCAGGGGGTCGGAGCTTTAGCTCCGACATTTACAGACACGCAAAATCGGGCTTTAGCCCCTGAGGAAAATTCTTGTCTTCCTGTCTCGGCCATTTATGAGATGGCCTCAATGCGTCACGAAAGAAAAACGCATGAAACCACGAATCGAACTCCGTGTTTCGCTAATCTCCATCCTCGCGCTCGCTTCCTTCGCATCGGCGACGCCACATGGTTCCAGAGTGAACAACGAAACGACCAATCCGAAGCCGTCAGCCTCGGACACCGTCGAAACTTTAGCGCCCACACCTCCCATGGGTTGGAACAGTTGGGACTCCTTCGGCACCACCATTACCGAATCCGATTTCAAAGCAAACGCCCAGTGGTTCGCCGAACATCTGAAATCCTTCGGCTGGCAATATGTCGTGGTCGACATGGAATGGTTCGTCACCAACCCAACCCCTGAAGGCAATTCCAAGACCTCGCAATACAGCCTGGATGATCACGGTCGCTATACCCCGGCGATCAACCGATTCCCTTCGTCAACAAACAACAGCGGCTTCAAGCCCCTTGCAGCCTATGCTCATTCCCTCGGCCTGAAATTCGGTATTCACATTCTTCGTGGAATCCCCAAACAAGCGGTGCAGAAGAATCTACCCATCGAGGGATCGGACTATCACGCCGCAGACGCGGCGGACACTTCCGATACGTGTCCGTGGAATTTCGACAACTACGGTCTCGATGCATCGAAGTCCGCGGCCCAGGCCTACTACGATTCCATTGCCCGCTTATATGCGACCTGGGACGTGGACTTCATCAAAGTAGATTGCATCAGCAGCAGGCCCTACAAAGGCGACGAGATTCGCATGTTGAGCACGGCTCTCCGCAAGACCGGCCGGCCAATTGTCTTGAGTCTTTCCCCAGGCGCCGCTCCGATTGAAAAGGTCGATGAGATGCGCAAATACGCGAATCTCTGGCGAATATCCGACGACGTCTGGGATCTGTGGCACAGCACAGCGGACTACCCACAAGGCCTCGGCGATCAATTCCCGCGAATCGCGAAATGGGCCGGCCTCGCACAACCCGGCGGCTGGCCGGACGCCGACATGCTGCCAATCGGATACTTGGGCCCAGCCCCCGGCTGGGGCAAAGCCCGCGAGACACGCATGACCCACGACGAACAGCGCACCCTGCTCACCCTATGGAG
Organism: uncultured Acidobacteriota bacterium; assembly: GCA_963810355.1. Taxonomy (GTDB): domain Bacteria; phylum Acidobacteriota; class Terriglobia; order Acidiferrales; family UBA7541; genus Acidiferrum. The sequence goes on along the minus strand of CAWENU010000013.1, from coordinate 51,959 downwards.
CGTCTTCCGCTCACCACTGATGATCGGCGCAAACTTGCCGAAAAACGACGCCTGGACAACATCGCTGCTAACCAATCCCGAAGTCATCGCCGTAGATCAGCGCTCGCATGAGAATCGGCCAGTAATTTCAACGAGCACCGCGGTCGTCTGGATCGCGCAGCCCGATGCTGAAGACGGCCGCTACCTGGCCCTCTTCAATTTGGATGAGCACGAGCAAAAGGTTCACTACGACTGGAAAGACCTCGGGCTGACGGGATCTAAATTCCAACTCCGCGATCTATGGGAACGCAAGAATCTTGGAACCGCCACTTCCGTGTCCGTGACGCTGGCCCCCCACGGCTGCGCCCTATATCGACTCTCGCAATAACCCACAAACTTGGAGTAAGGAAGCCTTTTCTTCGTTCTGTTGCATTTTTCTTCAGGAGGTCGGCGCTTTAGCGCCGACGTAAGCTGTGTGCTCTCAACGGGCTTCAGCCCCTGAAGGAAGCTTTCTCCTCGTTTTGTTGCATTTTTCCGCAGCCTGTTCTAAGGGTCGACAGGAGGTCAGATGAATCTTGACCGAGGTCCGCCAGTGGCAAGCGCATTCGAACCCATCCCACACTTTTGACCGTTGTAAGTCCTCCAGAATGAACACTTGCACAAGTCTATCAAAACAATAGACTTTAACCTCATTTAGAATGAACACTTACGAAAAAAGGGGGGAGGGGGGTCGGTTACGGTTAACCAAAATGCGCTTTTTCGTCCAATCCTATATTTTTCGCCCGCAAGCTGTTGCCTACAGACCCGAGCGCTTAAGTTCCCCCATCAGGTAGTCACACGAGCGCACGCACAGGGACATGATCGTGAGCGTCGGGTTCTGGCACGGATTCGACGTAAAGCCAGAAGCATCCATGACGAAAAGATTCTTGATGTCGTGGGACTGCTGGAATTGATTAAGCACCGACTTTTTCGGGTCAGCCCCCATCCGCGCGATGCCCGCTTCATGGAGCGCCCAACGCGGAGCCGAGGGGTGGGCGTAAGTCCGAATGTTCTTCGCCCCCGCCGCTTCCAGCATCTCTCCGGCGGAGTCGCCCATGTCCTGGATCATGGCGCGCTCGTTTTCTCCATCGGACATGTGAATTTTCAGGACAGGAATCCCGTAGATGTCTTTCACTTGCGGATCGAGCTCGACGAAATTATCCCACCGCGGCAGCACTTCGCCGAATCCCGTGACGTTGAGCGAGGCCCGCGGTTCGAGCACGGCTTGCTTATACGCCGCGCCGAAGCCGGGCGCGCCCCAGTTGAAGTCGAGATTGGATTCCCCCTCATATCCGAAGCCGCGAATGAATTTCTTGTACGGTGGCTCACCTCTCAAATTGCGGAAGCGTGCGACGTAAATGCCGACGGGCTTCACCGGAGCGCCGAGTGTGTGTTTCCCGCCGAGAGTCGGGAAATCGCCGGAACCTCCGCCGCTGCGAACGTGGGCGGTGAGGTAGTGGCCAAGGACGCCACTGGAGTTAGCGAGGCCGTTGGGATATTCGCGGGTGGCGGAATTGAGCAGGACGCGGACCGATTCCTGCGATTGCGCGCAGAGGATCACGACGCGGGCGAATAGTTCGTGAGATTGGCGAGTGACGCGGTCGACATAGAGCAGCCCGCGAGCGCGATTGCTGGCGGGGTCCATCAAGACTTTGTGGACCATGGCGTTCGAGATAAGTGTGCAGTTGCCGGTGTTGAGCGCGTCGGGCACGGTGGTGAACGCGGCGTTAAAATAGGAGTGGGTGATGCAGCCCCGCTCGCAAGGGCCGCAATAGTGGCACGGGCCGCGGCCATTGGTCGGCCGTGTGAGATTTGCGGAACGCGCGAGGGTGACGGTGCGTCCTAGCTTTTGCTTGACGCGATCGCGGAAGACCGACTCCTGGCAAGTGAGCGGCATCGGCGGCTGAAACTGGCCATCCGGTAAGTGCTCGAGGCCTTCGGCCATTCCGGTGACGCCCACATATTTCTCGACCAGGTCGTAGTAGGGCGCAAGATCGCCATAGCTGAGGGGCCAATCTTCGCCATGGCCATCTTGCGAGGCGGCTTTGAAGTCGGCGTCACTGAAGCGCAAGCTGACGCGGCCCCAGACATTTGTGCGCCCGCCGGTCATGCGCAGGCGGCCCATCCAGTGGAACGGCTTGTCCGACGGAGTGGTGTAGGGCTCGTCCAAATCGTTGACGAACCAGTCTTGCGTGTATTCGTTGCACACGTCGAAGTGGGACTGGATGGGACGCGTCTTGCGAACGATTTCCGGAGCCATGTTGCGGTATTTCAGGTCGAAGGCGGGCTTGTGCTCGGAGAAATTTTCGTCGGACTGGGGGCGGCCGGCTTCCACGATGGCAACTTTGAGTCCGGCTTCGGAGAGGCGCTTGGCGGCCCAGCCGCCAGAGGCGCCGGAGCCGACTACAAGTACGTCGAACGTGGAATTTTTTTCAGCGGGCATCGTCGTCGTGGACTCCTCGCTAGCAACATCAGGAAAGGGATGCTAGCAAGTGGGCCGAGCGCGGTCAAAGACAGAAAGCAATTACTTGAGATTATTTGTGGGCGGGCGAAAGGACGAGTGGTAACATCACGGCCGATTTAGAGTGGAAAAGGTTGAGCGATTTGAATAGCGAGGTAACGTTGCCGGTGGCGAATGCGGGCGCGGAGCAAAGGCAGAAGTTGAGCCGGCGCGAAATCGTGCAGAAACTGCTCGGCGGGATGGCGGCGGGAGCGGGCTTGCCGCTGCTCGCGTCTTCGCACCCGATTTTTCAGTTGTTGGCAGATGAATCGACGCTGGCCCGCGCGGAGGAGATGCGGGGAGCTGTCGATTGGAAGCCTCTATTTTTGAGTACGGAGCAGAACACGACGCTGGCGGCGGTTTCGGAGGTCGTGGTGCCGGGCTCGACAGGCGCGAAGGTGAATCAGTTCATCGACTTACTGCTGAGCGTGGATACCGCGGAACATCAGCGGGAGTTTGCCACCGTTCTTGCGGCCGTTGACGATGACGCGAGGCAGCGATTCGGGCGCACGTTCGCAGGGCTGGCGCAGAGCGAGCAGGTAACTCTGCTTACGGATTTCTCGACGCGCGGAGAGCGTCAGAAAGAGTTTCGCAATTTGAAAGAGTGGATCGCCGGGGCGTACTATTCGTCCGAGCAAGGCATGCGCGAACTGGGTTGGAACGGGAACTATGTGTTCGATAGCTATGCCGGGTGCGAGCATGGAGAGCAACACTGAGAATTTCGTGCAGGGGAAACGAGGGAAAAACAAAATGATTCATGATGCTGCGAGCCGGCGGGACTTTTTGCGGACGATGGCGATGGGGGGTGCGGGGCTGGCGTTGTCTAGCCGCTTATCCGCCGCGGGCAAGAAGTCGGTTCTGTTGTTTACGAAGTCGTCGGGGTTCGAGCATGCCGTGGTGAAAACCTCGCCGGGAAACCCGAGCGTGGTGGAGAAATGCGTGCGTGGGCTGGGGTCGAAATATGGATTCGATGTGAACGCGACGAAGGATGGGCGTGTTTTTGACTCGAGCGAATTTCACTCGTATGCGGCGGTGCTCTTCTTTACGACGGGGGATTTGACGACGGAGGGGACGGACAAGCAGCCGGCGATGACCGCGGCGGGCAAGCAAACGTTGCTCGACGCGGTGCAAGGCGGTCTTGGGTTTGTGGGGGCGCATGCCGCCAGCGATACGTTTCATACGCCGCCGGATACGCCGGACCTGGCGAATCGCTACATCGCTCATGGCGAACAGAGCGATCCTTATCTGCGGATGCTAGGCGGGGAGTTCATCATTCATGGGCGGGATCCACGGTTGCAGACGACGAACGTAATCGTAAATGATCCAAAATTTCCGGGGCTAGAGGGGGTGACTTCGCCGGTGAGCTTTACCGACGAGTGGTATTCGCTGAAGGATTTCGCGCCGGACATGCACGTGATTCTGACGCTGGATACGAACGGAATGAAGGGCGAGTGCTATCAACGGCCTCCGTATCCCATGACGTGGGCGCGCATGCAGGGCAAGGGGCGGGTGTTCTTTACAGGGATCGGGGACCGGCCGGAGAATTGGGAGATTCCGTTTTTCGTGAATGTGCTTGGCGGGGGGATTCGCTGGGCGATCAGTGACGTCAACGCGAAAATAGACAGCAATATTACGCAGGCTGCGCCGGGTTATGCGGTGATTCCGCCGAAGTTTCCTCCAAAGTAGGACTGACTAAAGTACTTCGACAATCCTCAGGGTCGCACTGCAGGGGCGTCGAACTAATTCAGCCGACGTAGAGAGAAAAAAAGATAACGCAGAGACGCTGAGCGCGCGGAGGCTCGCAGAGTAGGGCTCAGCGACTAAGCCGGCGCCGCAAGTTTATCGCGAGGCCGCGGTGGCCGTTTCCTCGCGCGCAGCGGTGACCACGCTTTTTCTGGGGTGGTTGCGCGATTGTGGATCTTCTTTGACGCGCTGCGGGTTCGAGGCTTCGGCGACCCTAGCTGCGAAATAGCCATCGGCGATGTCTTTGCCGTAGCGATCGTGGATTATTCGCCAGTTCTTGCGGGCTTGCGGCGCCATCTTTTCCGGGTTGAACAGGCGCATGCCGCCCATGCCCACGTCGCGAACGAATGCCGTGGAGTACAGACCTACCTGAAATCCGGCTTTCCAGGTGCGCAGGCATAGATCGACGTCATCGCATTGAAATGGCGCGAAGGCATTGTCGATGCCGCCGAGTTGCTGGATTGTCTGTCTACGCAGGAGCACGGGTGCACGGTTAACTACCTCCACGAATCTGAACGGAAGGTCGATGCGCTGGCCGTTGCGCTGGTTGACCGCGCGGTAGGCGATGTAATTTGTCGATTCGTCTGATTCCGGCAATGGGTCGCGGAGCTTCAACTCCAGACCATCACGGCCGCCCAGGACGGCTAGTTTGGGATGGCGGTCGAAGAGATCAAGAGCTTGCGTGACCCACGCGCCGTCGTGGGGCGGGATGTCGTCGTCTTGCAGGAGCGCGACGATTTCGCCGCGAGCGAAGTCCAGGGCTCGTGAATAACTTCTGATTTCGAAGATGTCGTTGGAACGAATGATGAAGTGATTTTTTCCGGTGAGGAGGCGGGGGAGGATTTCCAGCGCGCCGTCGCTGGAGCCGTCGTCTACGACGATTATTTCTTCGATTGCGGGAACCAGCAGGCCGGCGACAATCGCTTCGATGTTCTGGCGCTTGTTGAAGAGCTGGACGATTGCGGTGACGCGGGGTTTTTCGTTGTAAGGAGCCTGAGCGGATGCGTCGGGGCGCTGCAGGATCTGTTTGCCGTGGCGTTGCAGGTGGTAGATTCTGCGCCACCGATTCACTGCTTTCATCGCTAGCTTTAGCATGTGGCTCCTTTTGTTTGGGAGAGAGTCAAAGGCTTAAAGTCAAAAGATTTAACGCAGAGGCACGGAGTTAGGAGCACAGAGGGCGCGGAGAGTTTGTGCTTGAATCAATATAGGGCTGTAATTTTTCTGGTGCAGAGGTTTCTGGCTCGGCGGGGAATGTGCTTTGTGCGCCAGGAGCCCCAGCAGAGATGCGCGCCGATCGTTGTGGGGCCTGTTTCATAGGAAAAATTGGCGCTGGTTAGCATGGGATGGAAGACTTCCCGGGGTGGCAGAAATACGTCTGGATATTTATCGCGATTTTTGACGAAGAAGTTGGTCAGGCCCTCCGGCCCGGTGGTCTTTTCGATCTTGTCTTCGCTCAGGGTTTCCAGGGAGCTACTGGAGAACAGGTCGTCGAGAAAATCGTGCCAGAAAGGATGGCCGGGCGCGGAGCCCATAACCGCGTTGCCTAGGCGCAGCGAGGGAAGGTCATCCAGAGAGCCGCGAGAGATGGGTAGAACGCAGGCTTGGGTCAAAGTATCGCCGGCAATCGGAGCTAAGATTTTGTAGTCGGTGTCGAAATAGAATCCGCCGTGAATATAGAGATACATGCATCGGGCCAGGTCCGCGCGAACGACGCCGCGTTCGATGTTTCGATAGCGTTCGATGAACTGCGGAAAATAGTGAGCGACGAGCCGGTCGTTGTCGAAGTCATCCCAGAAGGCATAGTCCCAGTTCTTTAGAATTGACCTCATTCGCGAGGTCATACGCCGCTCTTCCCACGACAAGTTCCTGGTTGGGGCGGTTTGATGGATGAGTTTGGGGATCATGATGTTATGGGTTCGGTGGAATGAATCCGAGATCGAAGTCGGACGGAGACGCCAGGGGCGATCTCATTAATGGCCGAGATAGAGAGAGAAGAATTTCCTCAGGGGCTAAAGCCCAATTTTGGGTGTTTTTAAATGTCGGAGCTAAAGCTCCGACCCCTAAGATGCATTTATGAGATGACTTCTAGGGGAGTTGGTCATTTTGTCGCAGCATTTGCGCTAGGAGAACGGAGCCGTCCTTTGTTAAGTGGCCGTAATCGAAGACGAGTGGAACTCCTGGGCCGGCGTATTCGATGCAGGATTGTTTCTGGCACAGGCTCTTGAAAAATGAGACGTAACGAACGTGCCACTTAGTTTGGGCGATTCGGGACATTTCGTCGTCGAGGCGGGCGCACTCGGCTACGCGGTGGTTATAGGGAACGCTGGGATCGTTGTCCTTGATGGAGGTCGCGAGCAGTCGTGGCAGAGACGAATCGTACTGAACCATGGGCCCGAAGAGTGTGACGGTGAGCCCGTGCTGGCTGGCCCAGGTTAGCGTGTCTGTTAGGCGCGGAAGGTCGCTCTGCTCCCAGCGGGCGGCGATCAACAACGAGGCGACGTGATGGGTGGTCAAGAACTCGTTGAAGACGTAATCCATCAATTGAGTGCACTCAACGGGAGCCTCGCGAACGTGCTGGAGAGTCGGCTTGCAGCCGGCGGCGGTCGCCTGCATCACGTTTATGCCACCAAGGGTATTTGCGACGCCGTACCAGAGGGCTGCCGCGTGGCTGTCGCCGATCAAGAGGTAATTTTTCCTCGTGGCGTCTTCACGTAAACAGGTCGCGGGGTCGAAATTCTGGAACTTTGTGGGCGGCGACAGGAAGCAGGTGCCTTCGCGAAATTCGTCCTTCGTGCCGTAATCCAGATAGGAAGCGACGCGAACAGCTTCGGGCGGGAACCGGTCTGGAAGTCCGTGAGAGACGAGCATCCAAACCGCGAGGCCCGCTACGGCGACAGAACTTGCGAAGGCGGTATTGAACAGAGGGGCGCCGGACAATTTGAAGGGGCCATTGCGAAATGGCAATTCGACGAATCTCCAAGAGAGCGTAGCGACGACGACTGAGACCGCGAGCGAGACCAGACCGCCAACACGATCGGACACGCCGCTTACTAATAGCGTACCAATTTTCTGAAACACGATGATCGGCCAATGCCAGAGGTAGAGGGAGTAAGAGATCAGGCCGACGAAAACAACAGGCTTCGACGAAAGCACACGGCCCACGAGAGAAGCGCCGGTTTCGCCTCCGGCAATGATCAGTGCCGCGCCCAGGCAGGGAGCGAGGGCAGCGAACCCTGGGAATGGAGTGGAGGAAGAGAAGTAGATTGCGGCGAACAGGATGGAGGCGGCGCCAAGGATCGTCGCTACGTTTCGCTGCAGAGCTCCGGAGATTTGGGGAAGAACCTTGAGTGACAAGATCGTGCCTAAGAGCAGTTCCCATGCTCTTGTGGGGGCGAGGTAGAACGTCGAACTCGGATACTTGTAGGCTCCGAGAACGCTTGCGGCAAAGGACAGCGTGGCAATCGCGATGATGGAAATTCGCAAGCGGGCTGGAAAGAGCCGACGAACGGCCAGCAAGAACAATGGGAAGAAAATGTAGAACTGCTCCTCGACCGCGAGCGACCAGGTGTGCAGCAGAGGTTTCAGGGCCGCGGGCGCATCAAAATAGCCAGATTGGCTCCAAAAGTAGAAGTTGGACTGGGAGAAGATGGCGGCGACGAGCGACTTCGCAAAGTCCTCTAACTCGACGGGAAGTAAGTAGCGATAAGCGAGCAGCGACGTTGCGAACAGCATGACGACCAGAGCCGGAACGATGCGCCGAACGCGGCGCTCGTAAAAGGAAAAGAGCGAGAACCGGGAAGCAGCGATTTCGGAGAGGATGACGGAACTGATCAGATATCCGGAGATGACGAAGAAGACGTCGACCCCGACGAAACCGCCGCGACACTTGTAAATTCCGATGTGGCAGGCCACGACCAGGAGAACGGCGACCGCGCGGAGGCCGTCGATATCGGCGCGGTAGGTCAATGGAGACTTTTTGATGGCAGCGGCGGACATTTTTTATCTTCGTATCGGTAGTTCCGCGGAAGTCGCGGGGAGACTCCGGATCGGGACGGATATTCGGGCATCCAGATCGCGAATCAGTTGATCAATGACTTGCGACATCGTCTTCAGGCGGGAAAGATCGGGTTTCGGGAGCTGGCCGGATACGGCTTGCCGGAGCTTAGTTGCAAATTCCTCGGAGTTTTTGGGGTCGAAAATAGAGGCGGCGGTGAGCAACTCTTCGGCGCAGCCTGCATACCTGGAGCACAGAACCGGGAGCCCCGAGAGCATCGCTTCGTTCACTACGAGTCCCCAGGGATCTTCGAGGGTTGGAAAAATTAACACGTCGGCACTGCTATAGATCGAGGGCATTCTGTCGGGAGGGAGCGAAGGCTGGAAAGAAACATTTCTTAGGGCTAAATCCTTGATGCGCTGCTCGAGGATCGGTTTGTCGGGTCCGCTGCCGACGAGGAGCAGGGAGAATTCGTGGCCTTGCGCTTGGACGGTTGCGGCGGCATTCAGCAGCAACTCGACGCCTTTGCGAGCGATCAATTGGCCTACATAGAGCAGAACGGGGCGGGGCTGCAACTGTAGGGCCGGTCCGGCGGCTTGCGTAAAACGCAGCTCGTCAACGGCGTTCTGTATTTGAAGCACACGCTCTGGGGGGATTCCCAAGGTTCGCAGGTATTCGGTGGAAGAGTGTCCGTAACTTATCCATCGGGTTGCCCAGCGCGAAACCAACTTGCGCAGAGACTTTTTCAGGAAACCAATTTTATGTTCCGTGTGGGTGGTACCTCCCCACCAGACCCAGACAGGCTTGTGAAATATCGTTCCGTAGGCGAGCGCGATCAACGTTCGCAAGCCCATCTCGTTGCTGATTACGGCGTGCGGCCGGAAGCGCACTAGATGCCAGATATAGCCCGGGGTGATGTGCAGGTACTGCTTGTCGAAGACCTGGCCTTTCACGTTGCGCGCGATGGGAATTTGCCAGCCCCAGGCCTGGGTGACTTGCGCGTTGGGTACGGCACTTTCGAGGCCGTGCCAGGAATCGCGATTGCTTTCCGTGCCGCCGTGAAGCACGAGCAGGTCGAAATGCGCCGAGAGACCGGCGTACACCGGAATGCGGGAGGGCGCGAGCATGTTGACGAGTACGGCTAGTTTGGGGCGACGGGGGAGCATTTGCGATCAGGTGCTATCGGGCGCAAGAGTGCGAATGATTGGTGGAACGGGTCAGTGCGAATATGGGGATCGGTGAACTCGAACTACTGCAGGACTTCGACTTCGCGTACGACTCCGGCTTCGCCTCGCTCACGAGCCAGATATTGATCGTGAATCCAAGCGTAGGTCTTCTCGAGACCCGCGCGGAGCGTGGTGTCGGGCTCCCAGTGGAGATAGCGCTGGATCAGCGTGTTGTCGCTATTGCGGCCGTTCACGCCTTTGGGAGCGTTCAGGTCGTACTTGCGCGTCAACTTGATGCCGGCGATGTCTTCGACGATGTCTACGAGACGATTGATGGTGACCGCTTCGCTGGAGCCAAGGTTGATGGGCTCCAGAATGTTGGAGCGGAAGATCAGATTGATTCCCTTTGATGCAGTCGTCGATGTACATGAAGCTGCGGGTTTGATCGCCACTGCCCCAAATTTCGATTTCATGCTTTCCGGTGAGCTTTGCTTCCACTACTTTTCGGCAGATGGCCGCGGGGGCTTTTTCCCTGCCGCCATACCAGGTGCCCCAGGGACCGTACACGTTGTGGAAGCGGGCTACGCGGGTTTCCAAGCCGAAATCTTCGCGGAAGTGGCGGCACATTCGTTCGGAGAAGAGTTTCTCCCAGCCGTAGCCGTCTTCGGCGAAGGCCGGGTAGGCGTCTTCTTCCTTGAGTGATGGCGCTTCGAAACTGGTTTGCTTGTCGCCGTTGTAAACGCAGGCGGAGGAGGAATAGAAGAACCGTTTTACGCCGTGCTTTACGGCCGCCTGGAGCATGTGGGTGTTGATCAGAACCGAGAGCATGCACAACGCTTTGTTGTGCTCGATGAAACCCATCCCGCCCATGTTGGCGGCGAGGTTATAGATTTCGTGAGCGCCTCTCGCGGCGATTTCACAGTTTTCCTTGAGGTTGAGGTCGAGACAGAGATTTTCGGCATGGTCACTACGACGATACCAATCGTGTAGAGGCTTTACGTCGACGGCGCGGATCGCGGTGTGACCTTGTAGGAGCAATTCGGCTACGAGGTTGCCTCCGATGAAACCACCGGCGCCAGTTACTACGATTGTCTTGTTCTTGCTGAGACTCATATTCGCCCCTTAGTAGTGTAGTGATGGGAACAACGAAAAGATAGGTTGCCTCGCGCGTCAGCAGGATAGAAAGGCGAGCTCTCTTCCGGTCTCGGAAATGTAGTAGCGGCGATAGCCGAGTTTGCTTAGCGTGGCCAATGCTTTTTTCGTGTCGGCACGCCGATAGCCGTACATGCCGTGGTGGAATTCGATCATTAATTGCTGCGGGAGAAAGCCCTGTTCGGACAGAGTATCGATTACCGCGTACTCGGCGCCTTCGACGTCCATCTTTAGCACATCAATGCGCTGATGATTGAGGCGCTGCATGATAGCGCGGAGATTAGCGACCGGTGCGACGACGGACTTCATCGTTGCACTTTCGCGGTCCGATATAGTGTAAGAGGCGTGTGACTCTGTTTTGGGAGAATGGAACGTCATTTCACCGACAGTCGGGCCGATCCCTAGTTCCAGAAAGTGAAACTGAGGTGGGGTGTGCTGGCGGCGAATCCACTGCACGGCTCTGGGAGTCGGGTCAAATGCGAAGACCGGGCAGCGAAACAGATCGATGGCGCGAAGATCGAAGGAGATATCTTCCCCTACGCCGAAAGAGTAGATGACCGAGTCCTCTGACGTTTGGCTGGTCACCAGCGGCCACCGACCATACTCAGAGCCAAGAACCGTGTAAGCGACGTCAACTTCTTTGGGCACGAAGAGGTCAGTGCCTGCAGCAACTTTCGCTAAGCGCCGGATGCGGTGAGAAATTGCGCTCATTAAGAAGGTCTCCACGGCGAAGTGTAGCGTTGCTCTACGCTGGATAGGCTGGCGTTCCGAGTGTGCGTCGGGACCCGAAAAGCGGCCCTTAGCGCCGGAGCCGGATTGATGGCCAGGCGCTAACGGCACGACTAAAACAGGCTGCGGAAAAATCGAGGAAAAAGCTTCCTTCAGGGGCTGAAGCCCGTTGGGAGCAAGCAGTTTACGTCGGCGCTAAAGCACCGACCTCCTGAAGAAAAAGACTTTTTTCGCAGCTTGTAAGTCGGGGCCTGTCGCTCATACGGTTAGGTCTGGGGGGTTGAAGATCGAAGCAAAACGGGCATTTGTCCGATTTCCAGGGAGGTTCCGGAAAAAGTGCTCGGATCGTTCAGCAAGGGCGTGACGCTCTTGATGCGCCATTGGCTCGGCAATGTGAACGTTTTCGATCCTTGCGGATTCCAGACGATCCATTGGAGTTCGCCATTGCGGTTGAGCTGGCAGATCCAGGTGCCATCGGGGTCCTGCTTGCACTCATCCATTCGCGCGCCCACGAGCCAAGTCTGGATGATTCCATAGGCTCTTCCTGCTGGCTTCAGAGCCTGAGTATCTTTGTCGATCATCTGCAATGGGGGTCCGTTGTCCCAGGCATACCAATACAAACGCTGAACGCCTGCGGACCACGCCAGGATGTAGGAGCGTGCCAAATACGCGGCGGTAAGTTCCTCAGTATCGAACCTTGAAGGCATCAGCCAGCCGGTTTCTGTGTCCCACAGAGGCTTCGAGGTTTCGTGGTTTTCGTCGATGACCTGATGGACCTGCTGGATGATGGGCAGCATGTTCTCGGGAGGCTGGGTGTTGACGTAGAAATGGTAGCCAATCACGTCAACGTATTTCCCTCCGCCTTTGGAGAGAAATTCGGCTAGCCATTTTGTGCCGGCGGAGGTGGTGGCGGCGGGAGAGACGATGGTCGCTTGAGGATCGATGCTGCGAATAATCTGAGATGCTTCGCGCGTGAGCAGCAGCATTTCGTCGGTGGTGCCGGTCCAGAACGGGCGATAGTTGGGTTCGTTCCAGATTTCGTAGGTGTGAACGCGTCCTTTGCAGTGGGTGACGACGGTGCGGACGTACGTGCGCCAATCTTCCAGGTCGGCGGGTTCGGCAGCCCATCCCGGTTGGTAGGCGGATTTCTCGTCGGGACGAGCCGAAGCCCAGCGTGGCGTGAGGCCCAGCGGGTACAGAATCTCGGCGTGGTGCTCCTCGGCCATGGACAAATATCTGTCTAAGTAGGAGAAATCCCACTGGCCGCGTCTTGGCTCCATGTCTGGCCAGGCGGCGTGGGAATCCCAAAAACGCCAGGTGCCCACGGGAACCGGCGGCCAACGAACCGGGCCTGGACGGTGGATATGCATGCCGAAAAAGTCCGCGGGTATGGGGCGGGTGGAGGGAACCAGGCGCGTCTGGCCGCCCAGGGCAAAGAGGAGGCTGCCCAAGGAGAGGAACAAGGCGGGGATTAGGTTGAATCGCTTCGTCATATTGTTTTCTTTTTGCTGGGCAGGCTCAACTAGGCCTGGATTCTAACAGCAGTACTGTAAAGTCGGTGGCAACTGGCTTTCTGGATAGCGGCTATGAAGCGCCGGGCTAAAGCCCAGCGCCTATATTGGTTTGCTCGCTTAGGCGCGGAACTTTTTCGATTGGGTCTATTCCTGCCGATCTGTATTCTTGATATTTGTGGCCCGCGAGGCCGGAGAGTTGGCCTGCGCCGTAGCAAATTGTTCGAAGCGCCCAGACGATGGCGGTTTTGCTCTGAAATACCGAGAGTGGCAGCAGGGCCAGGCCCTTGGCGATCCAGGCGAAAGCCTTTGCTCCGCGTGTTACCCGCGCACTGAAGCGGCGATCCAGGGAGAGTTCGCAAAGAGACCAGGAATTGCCCAGGCGATAACCGCGCTGGAGAAGCCATGAGAAGTTGGCGCGCGTTTTCGAGATGGCCTCGTGCACAATCGCGTCTCTGGCCCAGACGATTTTGTAACCCGCACGGTTCACGCGCATGAAAAAGTGAGTATCGTCGGCGCCTGTTAATTCGAAGTCTTCGTTGAAGGAGGGAACGCTATCAAAGACTTCGCGGCGTATCAAAACATTGTTCGTGGAACATTTGTCCATGGAATGGCCGCTCGCGAACGTCGCCCGGTCGAAAAATTTGCCGGAACGGACCCATGCGGGTACGTCCGACGCGAAATCCGTGAGGACCGGCCCGGCGACGACATCGGCTTCGAACTGCGATTGCGTCGACAACAATTCGTCCAGCCAGAACGGGTCGGGAACCTCGTCATCGTCAAGAAAAGCGATGAATTGGACATTGCCGGCCTGCGATACCGCCATATTTCGCACTCTTGCGATACCCCGGCGGGGCTCCACAACGTACTTCTTTGACCAGGGAAGGGGAATCTCGCCGCACGCGTACTCCGCAGTTTTGGAGCTGTCGTTGTCCACGACGATGACGGCGATCTCCGGAACCGGGACCTTGCGAAACGCCAGGTTCGCAACACCGTTCAATAGTTTGCGCAGAAGCGCAGGTCGTTTGAAAGTGCCGATGCAGATGGCTACTCGCACGCTGCTGGACCTCGGTTGCTCATGCATATTCCGCCGCGGGAATGCGCGACGCTTCGGTGTCGTCGGCCTCGTTTGTTAATGCGCCGGCCAGGAGGGCATCCGAACCAACCACGGTAGCAATACAGAGCGACCACTCAAGGCAGTTCTGCAGCAAGATCGTGCATTCGGCCAGATTGTGAACCAGAAAGAACGTAAAGAAGGCGATCGGCCACATCTCCTGTATGGAATCGCTGACGCGGGCGCGGTCCAAAACACGCTTGATCCCTGTCCCAACGATGACCAGTACCAGAAGCAATCCGACAAGACCGAGGCTAAGCACAATCTCCAGATATCCGTTGTGCGAGTAGACAGGAGTCCAGCCGAGCAGAGTTTGGACGGACTGCGAGTCTTCGGAAGCGCCCATCCAGAAGCCCGAATAGCCGAACCCCAGCAAAGGGTGCTTGGCGATCATGTTCAGAGTGAAACTCCAGAGTTCGGTTCGGCCAGTAAGATCCGATGAGCGTCCGAGGAGTTGCACGGCGGTGCTTTCGATCCCGACCGCCACGCCCGCACCGAGCAGAACAATGGTGAAAAGCAGGGGCAGAGGTAGCTTCAAACGAGAATAGAGGAATCGAAACGAGTACACAGCGAGAAAAGTCGTTCCGAAGGCGACGATGGAGGTCATGGAATTCGAAAAGACAAGCAACGCAAAGTAGACAGTCAGGGAAAAGCCTCGGACGAGCTTTGCTTTCCGCGTGGTCTCTGGGAAAAACCACTCGATCAAAAAGCCGAGGGCCATGGCCGCACCCAAATGATTCTTGTGATTGAATATGCCACGAAGAGCGCCGCCCTCAGGCCCAGACGAAAATGCCGCGCTGGGGGAAAGAATGAGGACGCCCAGGCACATCGCGGCAGCGGCTCTGGTAGCCCATCGGAACAGCTTCAATTGCTCGGGAAACGTGAGCCGAATCGCCACGACCAAGCCGAACAACGTGGTACCGGCAACGGCGATCGCGCGGCGTACGACCAAGTCCGGCATTTCGGCCCAAAGGGCCGACAGGAAAGTAACGGCCAACAGAGCCACTATGGCGGGATTGCGACGTACCACCCAGGCTGTCCATCGGGCGTGGGCCACCGCTATAACAAACACCGCCAGGTAACACAGCGCCAGGCAGACTTGGGCGCGAGGATCTCCGTCCAGGGTGTCACTGCCGCCTGATAACATGCGCATGAGCGCGCCGGTAAGAGTAAGCCCGACCACTACCAGCGCGAGATTTTCCAGTGATCTTCGGGAGTACATAGGTCTTTACAATTCAAGAGAGAGAAATTCAGCGGCCATCGTGCGATCTATTCCGCAGTGAAGCGCATGGCGGCAACCGGAGATTATTGACGCGGCGGCGCCTGCTAGTCGGCATTTGCGTTCGCCGCCACAGCGACCAGGACCTCGCGTCGTTGACGCGACAACAGGAAGACAGCGCTGGCGATTCCACATAGGAGCAATCCATCCGATGCGATACTGGCCCACGCCGCGCCACGCCACGAATATGTAGGAATCAGCCAAAGATTGATGAGAATGTTGAACGCACCGACGCCAGCCTGAATGCAGGTGCGGACGGCCTGATAGCCGGCGCCCGTCAGAGTATCCGCGAGGAAGTAATGCATGGCTTTGAATACGGGTAGCACCGCCAGCCAGCGCAGGGCTTCCACGATCCTGGAATAGTCCGGACCTAGAACGTACGGGACCCATCCGGCACACAATAAGATGGCGACGCACACCACCAGGGAATATCCGCCGGCGCGAAGCAGCAACGGCTTCGCGTAACGCAGGCTCGAGGAGATGCCATCAGCGCCAGCGCGGAAGAAATTGGGATAGGCGGAGTAAAGAAGCGCGGAGACCGGGACGAAGCTCACGTCGATGAGGCGATAAGCAGCGCCGTAAATCCCGGTGGCGTCCAGAGTCGCCAGGCGGGCGAGCATGGTCTTGTCGATGTCGTTGTAAATGGTTTGCGCGCTCTGACTGGTGGAAAACCAAAAGCCTTCACGCATTTCCGCAGGCGAACGACGCCAGTTCAGGACTGGGAATCCTAGCTTTTTACAGACCACCAGGGATGACAAGATTGCGACAACCGCAGCGCTGCCGAAATAGGAGTAGCCCCATTGCAGCGCCGAGGGATGCGGAACTATCGCGATAAGGATGATGGCTCCTGCCAAGCGACTGGCGATCATCAGCACGCCAAGGCCAGCGGTCCAGTCCAGACGTTCGAATGCCTGGAAGGCTTGGCTCGCAATGGTGACGACATTCAGCGCGAGAACATCGGACGCCGCGACCAAGGCCACCAGCAAAAGCGGGATTTGCCGCGGAAGGACGAACAACGAGAGTAGAAGCACGAACACGATCAGCAGGCTGCCAAACGCCGCGGTGGTTGTGAGCGCCCTACCCCAATAGACTGCGAACAGGCTCTTGTCGCGGGATACATTTTTGATGAGCAGATTGCTGCCGCCGACCGACGCGAACGGCCACACGATTCCCACTAGTGCGACTACTCCAACGAACGCACCGTAATTGCTGACACCGAGTGACCGCGCGATCTCGATGAAATAGGCCGCCTGAATAATCAGACCCAGACCGCGGCCGAGAATCATCCACGCAGTGTTGCGGGCGAGAGCGTTTTTGAGCATCGAAGCAGACATGGCTATCGGGAACCGCGCTTCCGCAGCCGCGAAGCGCTATGGACGTTTTTGTGTTTTCTATCCATAGAGCAGTTCCGTAGTAGGAGCTCGGCCATCGGTCGGGAATCGGAAGAGTCGCAAGGCTTGCAAGGCCACCAGACACAAGTAGGCTGGATTCAAGAACAAGTAACGGCGCCACAAACGGCGCGGTTCTACTACCAGGCGGAACAGCCATTCCAGTCCTGCGTCTTGCATCCACTTGGGAGCTTGGGGCAGCAGGCCGGCCAGGAATGGGAAAGCGGCGCCGACTGCCAGGATGGGCATCGATAGCATTTCGCGAAATTCATATGCGAACGTTTCCTGACGCGGACAACCGAGACCTACAAATACGAGGCCTGCTCCGGAGGACTGAATGCGTTCGGCGACTCCTGCTTTCTCTTTCGGCGTCAGGCGGCGGAACCTCGACGGCTCCATGCCAGCGATGATGATTCCCGGGAATTTCTTTTCCAAGGCTTGTCGCAAGGACGTGAGCGTTTCCGGGTTGGTCCCGTAGAAGTAGAGTGGAATTCCCTTCTCGACTGCGCCCGCGCAAATCTTCATCGTTAGATTTGGGCCGTATACTCGGTCGGTCAGGCCGACATGATGCAGTAAATTGAGTACCCACCGAATGGGTTGTCCGTCTGGAAGCAGCAGATCGAAATGGTTGAGGCGGAACTGGTGTTCGCGATCGAGGGCGCCAGTCATCAATCCATGCACCGCCAGAGCGGTCACCGTCAGATGTTGCTTGGTCTTGGCGGCCCGGAAGATGGCGTCGCAGGCGGCCTCGTAGTCCGTCGCGTCGATCAGGATGCCGAGGACATTTCTTTTGCCAGCGTTGAGCATTCTCTCCTCCAGCGTTCCTTGTTCTGTTCGAAGATTTCTTGCAGGATTCGCGGCACGTCGTATTCCAGCTTCCAGTCTGGATAGTGGCGCTGGAAGCGGGTGCAATCGCTGATCCACCAGATGTGGTCGCCGCGGCGGTTTTCGTCGATGTATTGAGATTGGAACGGCCTCGAGGTAATTCCCTCGCAGAGATCCATAGCTTCGCGCATGGAGCAGTTGCTATGCCTGCCGCCGCCCATGTTGTAGACCTCGCCGGCGCGCGGATTTTTGAAGAATTCGTGGAAGGCGCGGATCAGATCGGAGCTGTGAATGTTGTCGCGAACTTGTTTGCCTTTGTAGCCGAAGATTTTGTATGGCGTGCCGGTGGCTGCGCACTTCATCAGGTATGCGAGGAAACCATGCAATTGCGTTCCAGAGTGGTTGGGCCCGGTCAAACAGCCGCCACGGAAACAGGCGGTGCGCATGCCGAAATAGCGTCCGTATTCTTGAACTAGAACGTCGGCGGCAACCTTCGATGCTCCAAACAAGCTGTGCATCGTGCCGTCGATGGACATTGTTTCTGGGATTCCCCGCTCGGCGTAGGCGTGGTTCCGGTCGATTTCCCATCGAGTCTCAAGTTCGACCAGCGGCAGAGAGTTTGGCGTATCGCCGTAAACCTTGTTGGTGGACATGAAGATGAAAACAGCCTGCGAAGCAAAGCGACGCGTGGCCTCCAGCAAGACGGAAGTTCCGTTGGCGTTGACGGTGAAGTCCGTCGTTGGATCATTCGCGGCCCAATCGTGGGAGGGTTGCGCTGCCGCGTGGATGATCAGCGCGATTTCATTTCCGTAGTGCGCGAAGACCTTGGAAACGCCTTCGGTATCTCGAATGTCCAGATCGTGATGACGATAAGACGGAATTGACCGGCAGAGATTGTCGCGAACCCATTTTGTAGAAGCGTCCTGGCCGAAGAATTCGGCGCGCATTCCGTTATCGATCCCGGCGATCTCCATGCCCAGCGAAGCGAAGTAGGATGCGGCCTCGGAGCCGACCAGCCCTGCTGAACCGGTAATGATAGCCACGCTCATCTATGCGCATCCTCCTTGGGAGTTTCCACTCAGCGTTGTTTGTCGGAAATGGGCACGGTCGGGACCGCGATGAAAATCGAAGCTGCTAGTTTCGCGCGTGAGCGCTCAACGTGCGTTCGTAGATTTGCATCAGCAAGGCGTAATTTCTTTCCGCGGTGTATCGATTTTCGTACTCCCGACGGGCAGCCTTGCCCATGGCGCAGACCTGGGAACGATGGGAGCAAGCCCATTCGACTTTGCTTGCCAGATCGCCGGCGTCACCGTGGGAGAAATGCATTCCGGTTTGTTGATCCTGGACAATTTCCTGCAGCGCGCCCAACCTGGAACAAACCACCGGGGTGCCGCAGGCGAATGCTTCCGCGATGATCATGGGAAAGCCTTCATACCAGAGGCTGGGAATGACGAGGAACGCGGCTCGCTTCATGGCGGTCCGGGTTTCCTCGCCTGTGAGCCATCCGCGAAATTTGATGGAAGACAGACCGCGCGCGGCGGCATCGGATTCGAGCGACTGCCGCAGAGGTCCATCTCCCACAATTACCAGTGGAATGGAGTGTTTCAATTCTTCCCAGGCCTCGAGAAGCGTGTTTACTCCCTTTTCTGGAGAAAGCCTGCCGACAAAGAGCGCGTAGTCACCGGGCGCGTCGCGTTCACCGGGATCCGGTTGTACGAAATTGGGCTTGACGTGAAATTTCGACGCTGGGAGACCATTGTCGATGAATTTCTGTCGGGCGAACTCGCTCAGCGCTACGTAGCCATCGACCGATTCCGTCCAGGTTCCTCGACCGCGATGGACTTGCAACATCAGCGCCACTCCAGCCGTCATCAGGCGCGAGTCGCGGTAACAGCCGTGCCACACGCTCCGCCACAGCCCGTGGTCCACGCACTCCTCACAGACCCGACCCTCGCGAGACAGGGTCCATGCCGGGCACAGCAGACGAAAATTGTGCAGCGTTTGCAAAACAGGGACACCCATCTCCTGGCAGGTCTGGTAAATCGATGGGGAGACCATCATGAAAGTGTTATGCACGTGGACTAGGTCGGGCTTCTCTTTGCGGAGGAGGTCCTGGATCTCCCGCTTGCTGCGATCGGACGAAATCATCTGCGTGGGCATGACGAGACGCTGGACCATCGACATACTTTCGATCTCGTCGTTGCTGCGACGATACGGAACGACGGTGTGCCCATGTTGTTCGAGCAAGCGGCATTCGCCGGCGAAGGCGACGTCTTCGCCGCCTGGCTGTTGATAGCTGTTGTGAACGATGATGAGTTTCATTTGAACAGCTGCAGGTTGTGATGGTTTCGGGATCAAGCGCGGAGTAGCGAGTTCGCGCCTATCGCCCGCCGGCTGCGGCTTGGCTGATGGCGAAGCTGTCGTGAAGCATCGCCTCGCGATCCGACCCGTGAACTACCGAGGACATGTCCTGTGGAATGCCGACACCGCGACCGATGCTGTGGTAAATGAGTCCCGCGTCGGTCATTTGTTGGGGCTCATAGAGGTTGCGCCCGTCGATGACGATCGGATATTTCAGGAGTGCGCGAATTCTCGTTAGCTCTAGGTTCGCGAACTCCGGCCACTCCGTCAGGATGAGGAGGGCATCGGAGTCGGTGGCGGCTTCGTAGGGATCGGCGGTGAACACTACGCCGTTAGCCGGCAACACTCGTAGCGCTTTCTCCGCGGCTGCGGGGTCGTAGACGCGCACGGTGGAGTCTTCGCGCAGGAGCGCTTCGATGATTTCGATGGCTGGCGACTCGCGGATATCATCCGTATCGCCCTTGAATGCCAATCCTAGAACTGCTAGTCGCTTGCCACGCAGAGTCCAAAGCGCGCTTCTCACTTTCTTTACGAAGCGCCGCCGCTGGCCGATGTTAATCCGCATGACTTCGGTGAGGAGACCAAAATCGTATCCGCACTGCTCGGCCACCGCTTGAAACGCCTGGACGTCTTTCGGAAAGCATGAGCCTCCGTAACCGATGCCGGCGTTTAGAAATTTGGGACCTATTCGCGAATCCGAGCCAATCCCGGTGCAGACCTGGGTGATGTCGGCGCCTACAGACTCTGAAATATTCGCTACGGCATTGATGAACGAAACTTTCATGGCTAGGAAGGCGTTCGAAGCGTGTTTGATCAGTTCAGCGCTCTTGGCGTTTGTCACAATTATGCGAGCCTTGGTCAAGCCGCTTCCGGATGGGGGGACTACTCGCGTCCCTTCGTAGTAGGAGCCGCTGGTCAAGGGTCGATAGATCTCTTGCATGACCGCGGCGCTGGCTTCATCGTCAACTCCTACGACGATGCGGTCGGGATACAGGAAGTCGCTGACCGCCGTGCCTTCTCGCAAGAATTCGGGATTCGAGACCACCGAGAATGAGCCGGCCTGTGCGCCGTTTAGCAAGAGCGTCTTTCGCAGTCCTTCGCAGGTGCGCACCGGCACGGTACTCTTTTCGATGATGGTTTTCTGGTCGCTGATTGCCGCTGCGATTTCGCTAGCGACTGCCTCGACAAAGGATAGGTCGGCTTCACCGGTTTGCGACTGCGGAGTGCCTACACAGATGAAAACGGCCTCGGATGCGGCCACCGCATCCCGAACCGACGTCGAAAACTGCAGCCGAACATTGCGGTGGCGTTGCAGCAGTTCGGGAAGGTGACGCTCATGGATGGGCGTTTCTCCTCTCTGCAGGGCGTCGATTTTCGCCGCGTCGTTGTCCACCGAGATCACCTCGTGGCCGATCTCCGCGAAACAAGCCGCCGAAACCAATCCTACGTATCCTGAGCCGATGACTGCTATTCGCATGTGTCCCCCGTTTTAGTCGCGTTCAAACTCTTTAGCCTGCAGGCTCACCAAATGAGCCACGAACTTCAGACCGCGCCCGAGCCTTTGAGCACCGCGGGTATCGTGCGCGCCAAAATCTTCACGTCCAGCCACAAAGACCATTCATCCATGTACTTGATGTCCAGCTTCATCCACTCTTCGAACGCGATCGAACTTCGGCCGTTGATCTGCCACAAGCACGTAAGTCCTGGCTGAATGCTGAAACGCCGCCGCTGCCAGTCTTCGCTGAATCCCTCGTAATCCCGTACCGGCAGCGGCCGCGGGCCCACCATGCTCATGTCACCTTTCAACACGTTGAAGAGCTGGGGCAACTCGTCGATGCTGGTGCGGCGGAGGATTTTTCCGAGTGGCGTTATGCGCGGGTCATTTTTGATCTTGAAGACCGGACCGGTCGCCTCGTTGAATTGTTCCAGTTCGGCTATGCGCTCCTCGGCGTCGGCTACCATGGTCCGGAACTTGTAGATTTTGAATCTGCGCTTATTCAGCCCCAGGCGGTCCTGGCGGAACAGAACCGGCCCGTTGGAAGTCAGCCGGATGAGGAGCGCGACGGCGGCCAGGAGCGGCATGAGCAGGAAGATCAAAGACACAGACATCACAATGTCCAGAATGCGCTTGATCATCAACGGCCAGCCATCGAGTGCGCCAGCGTAAGTGGATATGTAGTGGTCGCCATCGACTTCTTCCGCGCGAGCGCGGGCTGTTTTCAACGTGAAGATGTCCGTTGCAAAGCGCATGATCGTCCCATGTTCTTCACACAGCGCCGCGACGCGCGCGCACTCTTCGTAGTAAGACCTCAATGGCAGGTAAAACGCCACTTCGTCCACGACATTGCGGCGGAGATATTCGGCAAGTTCCGCCTGCCGGCACGCGATCGGGAACCCAGTCTCTCTAAACTTGTCGATATTCGCCCATTCATCATCGACAAAGCCAAGCAGGCGGTATCCACGTTCGGGGGTCGCCTCAAGCCTCCTCGCGAATTCGATGGCGCGTGGGTTCGTACCCAGAATCAAAACGTAGCGGAGGTTTCGGCCCCGGCGGCGGATTACGGCCAGCACATAGCGAAGACCGAGTCGCAAGGACAACAAGAGAGAAAGACTGATAATCCAAAAAAAGGCGAGAAAGCGGGGCGTCACCATGCGGATCGAGAATACCGTCGCAAGAAAGCTTGCGCACAGGATGCACAGCGTCGTGGCCTTCAAGATGTCAAACAATTCCGCGAATCGTGGCGAAAGGCGCCGGGACTTGTATAGCCCCGATGCGCTGAAGATCACATGCCAGATGAACAGGGCAAGCCCAAAAATCGCACAATTGGAGAGTTTGACCCGCAGCGAGAGAAACCTCTCAAAAGAAGCGCCCTTCTCGGAGTGAACAACCAGCGCGGTCGCCAAGCCGAAGGACACGATCAACAACATCATGTCGACCAACTTAAGAGCATTCAAGAGAAGGCGGCGTTTTTTTTTCGTACACTTGGCCTCTGGTTGTGCGGCTGCGAGCGAGACTAGATCGTTGGAGCTCCACTACACCTTGGGAGAGAACATCGACCGGCTGGCGTGGCCACCTGACACTTGGCTACTGCGATAGCCTTAGTAGTGATTTCCTTGAAGCTGGACGGAGGTGCCTTCGTCTAGATCGGCTCGATCGCGAAGCCAGTAATACGAATCGCTAGCGATTTCTGAAGGAGATCGACCGAGATCACCAGGCTCCTATCTCCATTGACCGAGGTGACGATGCCTTCAACTCCTTCAAGGCTTCCTCCGCGAACGCGCACCCGTTGACCAACGTTGATAAACGCACTCGACGAGAAAGGTACGCCCTTGCTGAGAATGGCCTGCACGCCCTCAATCTGACTGTCGGGAATGGGGTCGCCCAATCCGCGCATCCCCACAAAATTTCTGACGCCGGCGGTCCGCAGTACGGCGACGCGTTCGCTCTGCTCCTGAGTGACGCGAACAAAGATATAACCCGGAAACAGGGGCGTATCGATGGAAACGCGGCGGTCACTCCATTGGTGTTTTTCGGATACAAGCGGGAGGAAGACTTTAATGCCCTTCTGCCCCAACTCGGCCGCGACCTTTTTCTCGTGCCGCGGGAACGTTTGGATCGCATACCAGGACGATTCGCTAAAGGCCGCTCCCGGTCTGACCGCTGCCGCCGCGAATGTGGCATCTTGAAGAAAAGACACAGCTCCGCTCCTGTGGGTCCCATTGACCCTTCGTAACTGGGAAATCTGTTGCCGTCCGCGGCGCCCTTCCTCCATCGGGGAAGGTCCATCGTCACCACACCGCAATCGCAGACGGCTCGGCCTCAAAAAAGTCGGTGCGAATTTACAGCTTCTTGTACAGCGCATTCGGAATCGGGAATGTGCGCTTGTTCAGCACCGCGCCCAGGATCCTGATGTGTGCGGCGCGTAGATTCTCCGCCGCCATCAGCGCTACTTCCCGTCTCGTCGCATTCGCTTCCAAAACCAGCACAAAACCGTCCGTGACTTGCCCCAAAGTAATGGCATCCGCATAGCGGCTCATCGGCGGTGCGTCGACCAGCACGTAGTCGAACTCCTTCCGCAACTCTGCGAAACGGCTCTTCAGATTGTCCGAGGTCAACAAGCTGGGGGCGTCGGTTCCGATCGATCCACACGAAAGAAGCGAGATATTCCGAGCCCCCAGCGGCTTTATAAACGATCGGATAGGGCCGGCCTGACGTAATGCATCGGTTAGCCCATAGTGGTTCGTCATATTGAACAGGCCGGGTAGTGAGGGCGATCGGAGGTTGGCGTCCACCAGGCAAATCGATCCGCCGGTGTTGCTGGCCAGGGTCTCAGCTGTTTGCGCGCAGAGCTGGCTGCATCCGTTGCCATGGTCGATTCCCGCGAATACTACGGCTCGGGGAGGATCCGGCGTCTGCAGCAGGAAAGTCCGCTGCACCAGCCGCAGCGATTCCTCGCGAGCGAATTGTCCAAAATCCAGGATCTTGGCGACGCGGCCGGTTTTGACTTCACCCGCGACCGCGCTCGGCTCTTCCGCTTGTATCGGAGGAAATTCGCGAACCCTGCCCGCCTGCTGCATCAACTCAAAATTTCGGCTCATGGTCTGACCACCTGCTTCTCGACAACCACGCGAACAGGGCCACTGACTTGGGGATCCGGCATCTTGGCGATCGGCTCGACCCCGGCGCCAGCCATGGAAGCAGGCGCAGGCAACGGGATGAGCGCGGCAGCGTCTGCCAGCGGCAGTTCGCGTTTGTTCAACGTGAAAGGAAAACTCAGAATCAGAGCGAGGAGCACGCCAGCGGCGGCGAACTTTGAAAGCACTGCTCGCAATCGCGTGCTCTCGCGTTTCGGCGGCGCCGCCTGCGCCAACATTTGTTTTAGTTCTTTGGCATGATTCGGGGTCGCGTCGTCCCGTAACGAATCCAGATCGAGATCGGCCAAAACCTCCAGCACGACATTGTGATCGATCGTGGGTTGCCTCATCGCGCATGCTATGGTCATCGCGTTGAAGCAGATATTGTTGATGTTGCGCGGAATGCCCTGGCTGCGTTCCGCAATTAGCCGGCGAGCACCAACTGTAAACAACGACGGGCCTCGGTACCCTGCGGCCCCGAGCCGGTGATTGATGTAGTTTCGGGTTTCCTCGAAATTGAAAGGCTCGAGCCGAACAATCATCGAGATCCTCTGTCGAAGCTGCAGCATGGAAGGCTTCGCCAGGGTCTTGGCGAGTTGCGGCTGCCCCACCAGAACGATCTGCATCAATTTTGCCCATGGGGTCTCGAAGTTCGACAGCAAGCGAATCGATTCAAGGGTCCGATCGTCGAGGTTTTGCGCTTCGTCAATCGCTAGAATGAAACGCCGTCCCGCCTGCGCTTCGGCGGCCAGGACGCCATTCATCATCTCGTGCATGGCTGGCAGGTCTTTTCCCGTGGCGTCCATACCCAGATCGAGAAGGATGTGCCGAAGGAACTCACGCGAGTCGCAATTGGTTTGAAACACAAACGCAGTTCGCGCTTTGTCCCGCATCCTTTCCAGGTATTCGTAGATCAGGGAGGTCTTGCCCATGCCCGGCTGGGCGATCACGGCCATGAATCCGCGGTTATTTTCGGTGCCCACCATGAGCGATGCCAAAGCCTCACGATGCTGCTCACCGAAATATAAAAATCGGTTGTCGGGCGTGTCCCCGAAGGGTGATTCCGCGAGTTTGTAATAGTCTAGAATCATTGTCGTCAAGCCGCCCGTCTCGGAACTGATGCCAATACCGGAATATTCAGAGCGTTTGATACGTCCTGGGGAGTGCGGAACGACGGATCGACGTAGTCCGCGACAAATGCAGATAGCACGCCCACGACCAGTGCCACAAAGAAGCCCACGAAAATGACCAAAAATGGTCCGTATGCCGGCAAAACCGGCACGACCGGCGGTACGGCAATAGCGACGTCCGCGATTCGCTTCTCATCCAGCGCGTCCGACGTGCGCTCCTGCTCCCGTTTGCTGGCGTACAGGAGGTAGTTCCCTTCGTCAACCTTTGCTTCACGCAAAAGCGCCGCCTGCTTCACGGCTTTCGCATCGAAATTGACCATTTGCAGATTCATGCGGTCGATGGTCTGCGCGATGGCCGCCGCAGTGGCTCGCTGAGAAACGAGATCGGTTTGTGTCTTGGCCATATCCTCGCGAAGGAATTCGTGGGTCGGATCGCGATCGGTGGTTTGCACCAGATAGTTCGTTTCTTGTGCCTTGGCGATGGCTGCTTCGGTCGCGGCAACCTCCTGATCGGCTTCCTGCACCAGGGGATACGAGGGATCGTACTTGGCGGCCATCTGGGTCCGCTTGAGCTGCGCCATCAGCAAGTTGTTCTGTAGTTCCTGAAGCAAACCATTCGCGGGACTCGAGACCTGCTGCGTCGACGTTCTCAGCGGAGTCACTTCCAGCTGCCTGGCAAGTTCCTTCAAGCGCTGCTCGTCGGCGGCAATCGCCTGCCTCGCTTGGTATAGGCTGGCTACCGAATTCACCACTTGCTGCGCCATGTTCGTGCGCAAAATATCCGGCGCGGCCACACCTTCGTCGCGACTAAAACTTGCCAGTCGCAGCTCCACATCTTCCAGATCGCGGTGATATTTCTCCGCTTGCCCCGCGAAAAAGTCCGACGAGCCGGCCGGGCGCCTCAACAACAAATGCTTTGCAAGATAGAGCTTGCTGAGGTTTTGCAGCACGCAAGCAGGCGCTTCCGGATCCCCGCTTCGGCCATACTTCACATTGATTACGTTCGAGGTCTTTTCCGCTTCGACTTTCACTCCGCCCGCGACCGCCGTCGCGGCCTTTTCCACGTTCATCAGCTTCTTATGTTCTGGATCCGGCGATAGAAAAATGTCGGATGGCGACCAGCGAACATCCGGCACCAGGTTGCACGTTACGACGATCTCTCGGAACATGTCCTGGCCGCGCAGCAGCGCTATCTCTGAACTGATCTGGTCCGTGGAGATCGATTTGCTGCTCGGCACCGAAGTATTCTGCGCGGACGTAATCGCTGGATCGGAACGCGTCGGCTCAACTACCACTTGCATCTTCGCCACGTAGTAATGCGACGCCCATCGCCACGCGAACAATATCGAGCAGGCAAACAAGGCGCAGAACGTTCCGATTACCAGCCGGCGATGACGGAACAGCGGAGACAAAACATCTCGCATGGTCGGCACTGGCAAAGGATCATCAAAATTCTTTTTCGAGTTCGGTGCGCTCATCGCGTTATCTCTCCCGCGGTTCTGTTCGTTTTTCCTGCAAGCCTCTGGGCTAGTAGTACGCCGCTGGGGATGTACTCACACTGGTTCCAACGCCGTACGGAACATACTTGCGAATCTTCGTGATCGTCTTTTCCGGCACGAAGATCATGTCGCCTGGATGGATCGCGGCATCCTCGGTCACGTTCTTCCCGTTCAGGATGTCATTCAGTTTCAATTGCTTGGCTTCCTGCCAACCTGTCTCCATCCGCCGATACAGGAAAACTTGGGTCTTCGCTGTCGGCTGAAATCCTCCCGCAATCGCGACCGCTTCAGTGACCGTCATGTCGTAGCGCAAGTCATACTGTCCCGGTTTGCCCACTTGTCCCAAAACCACGAAATACGGTCTTTGGAAATCGATCAGATCGATATCCACGATCGGGTCATGCAGCGTCTTCGAGTACGCCTTCTTCACCGCTTCGACCGCTTCCGGAACGGTTAAATTCAGAACACACAGCGTCCCTGCTCCCTGCAGCGTGATGTATCCATCCGGCTGCACCATCACTTTGGGCTGATTGAACTCTGGAGAAATGGGAAACGAAAGCGACAGAATGTCATCCCGGTTGATCCGGTACCTGGGATTTCGCTGCGAGGGCACCGGGCGTCCGGAATCTGCCGCCGGCGGAGCTTGAGGCGGTACTTGAGTTGACACCAGCGTGCCCCGCGGCGTTTGTTGTTGCTGGGCCGACATCGAGGCCGTCAGCATCAATGCGGAAACACCGATTCCCGTAGCAAACGCTCTAATGCTTCTCACTTTTCCCCCCAGCCCCAACCTGCAACTCCGCTGCGCCGCCCAGCCTACGCCCAACCACGAACTTGCCGGGAAATCAGCTGAAAACCGTCCCCCACGAGCGAAAAACCCAACCGCGCCGCGCCTTGCGCTCGGTCATCTACCCGCGAAACCTTCATGCGTGCCTTGATCCGAGATTTCGGTTCTCTATAGCCCAACAGGTACACTTCCACGTCCACTTCCGCGTCCACCGGAGGCGCCGTCACCGACAAGACATAAGCGCCCCTCGCGCTGATATCCCGTGTTACACCGTCGCCTTGAAGCCGGCTGCGTTCGGGCCCCAGCCACCGGAAGATCAACGGCACTTCCAGCAGATAGCGCACAGCCCTCCGACGCTCCACGGAGACGCTAGTCCCCGGTTGGTTCTGCATCGATGTTTCGGGCGATGCTTCTTGCTTCATGTTCTGGAAACTAACGGCATTAGCCAATGCTCGCAAGTGGCGAAAAAGCCCACAGGACCCTGAGGCGAAACCGCTCATGGACCCTGGGCCCTTCTGCTCCGTGCACGCTGGGAAGAAACTCCACCAGCATGGAAGGAGGTAATGCTCTATACCGGGCGAGAATTCTCCTGTTCTTCAACTGTCCCATGGGCCAGCGTCTGGGACGGGGCTTCGAGATGCTCCCCGGGAGTCTCACCCACTGTGGCAACACGCGCCTCAAGCGGCCACCTCTAGTATCTCGTTCTTTTACAATAACTTAAATGGATAACGGGTAATTGCCTGTGCCCGCTGCCGGAAACTGCGGCCCGATATGAAGAACGTCCGCCCGCATCGTGCGCAGTCGGTCAGCCGCTGGAGTTTGAACTCTAGATCGCCTTCAAGAACGTGAGCAGTGCCCCGTCGCAATCGATGCAAAAGATTCATTCTACGAATTCGTAGTTCGAGGGTTCCAAACCGCCCAACTTAGGCATAGAATTACTAGTACCCGGCTCCCAAAATTGCCCTTGGGAGGTGCACGTTGACAGCTTTGAACAACATGCCTATCGATGTCTTGATCGCCGATCGGGACCACATGGCCGGTCAATTGATGGCCAGCGCGCTGAGGCGCTGCCGCAACCAGTTTGACGTGGTGGTCGTAGCCACCAATTCCGACGAGGCGATTGGAAGCCTGGACATTCATAAGCCTCACGTTGCGCTGCTAAGCCCGGATCTCGAGGATGGATCGCAAACCGGCTTTAAAGTTCTCCAGACCCTTCGCGCCACTCATCCGGAAACTGCTGGAATTATGATGCTGCAGTCCGTGGTGCGTGATTCGGTTATCGCGTCGTTTCGCGCGGGAGCCCGGGGGATTTTTTGCCGAGCGGACTCCTTCAAGGCATTGTCAAAATGTATCCGCACCGTGCATGAAGGGAAAATTTGGGCCAGCACCCAGGAGCTTGACTATATCCTGGAGGCCCTGACGCGCTTGAAACCAGTACAGATCAGCGACAATGGCGGAATGGCTTTGCTGACGCCGAGCGAGCAGCATGTCGTCTCCCTGGTTGGCGAAGGAATGAAGAATCGAGAAATAGCCCAACATTTGGGACTCGCCGAACACACCGTGAGCAACTATTTGTATCGAATCTTTGACAAGCTGGGCGTGTCAAGTCGGCTCGAGTTGCTCCTGTACGCGATGAGCCACCAAAACACACCGACTCTTAAGACGATCTCCAGGCGGTCCGAAAAATGATCCAGAGCCCCTACAGTTCCTGATACTGAACTATTGGAGTTACAAGCGTTATGTGGAAGTGGTGAGGCGGGCAGGACTCGAACCTGCCTGCGCGAGCCCGGCTTGGGGCACGACGTCGATCTTGAACAAGTTCCGGCGGAAAATACACGCGACTCTCGTTGTAAAGAGCTCTACCCGCCATGCCAGGAGTGGTTGGCGGCGCTACGGAGTTCTTTCGCTGTGACTTTCATCACCCACCCCTGTGACTTCTAGCACTGCGAGTTCACCGGCTCGTTGCTATGTATTTGTAAAAGTGCATTAGAGCGACGAAGGAGAACCACGATGTTAGTGAAAGACTGTATGTCCAAACCAGTTATCTGCTGCAAGCCTTGGGACGCTGTCCGGCACGCCGCAGCGCTTATGAAAACGCATGCCATTGGCGCGGTGCCGGTGGTCTTAGATATCGAGGATCCATTGCTCGAAGGCATCGTCACAGACCGGGATTTGTGCTGCGGGGTCGTAGCTTTTACGAAGGCTTCTCATCCAGTCCGGGTCATTGACGTGATGACTAGGGTTCCAGTCACCTGCCACCCGGAGGACACCCTTGAGGAGTGCCAGGAGCTGATGCGGGAAAATCAAATACGCAGGCTTCCGGTAGTGAACGATAGAGGTCGGTGCATCGGCATGATCGCGCTAGCCGATGTCGCTCGACATGCCCCTGCTATGGAACTAGCAGCGACCATCCGTGAAATCTCCCAGCCGCCAAAGCCCCACACGAATTCGCAATCCAGCGGAGGCTATTTCTATTGCGGACAGTTGCACGACCTTGACCAGATCGCGTTGCTCGATCAGCGCCGTGAACACACGACCGTTCAGGAGGTGCTCGGATGATGTTTTGCAACCGCACGGAAGCCGGCCAAAGTTTGGCGCGGCGTTTGAACAAATATGCCGACCGTAACGATGTGGTCGTGCTGGGAATTCCCCGAGGCGGTGTTCCTGTTGCCTTCGAAGTTGCCGAAGCGCTGCATGCGCCTCTTGATATCTTTCTGCTGCGAAAACTCGGCGTGCCCGGCCAGGAAGAGTTTGCCTTCGGCGCCATCGCCTCGGGAGGAGTGCGCGTCCTCGATCGACAGACGCTGCGCGCCTTGTCGATTTCTAACGCTGACGTCCAGACGATTACCGCCGAAGAACAAAAAGAACTCGAACGCCGTGAACATACCTACCGCGGTGACCGGCCAGCCCTGTCCGTTACAGGTCAGACGGTCATCTTGGTGGATGACGGAATTGCTACGGGTGCGAGCCTCCTCGCAGGTGTCCACGCCCTCCGTCAATTGCGGCCAGCCACGATTGTGGTTGCCGTGCCCGTCGCCCCTCCCGCTGCATGCGAGCGCTTGTCCTACGAGGTCGACGAATTTGTCTGCCTTGCAGAGCCCGATCACTTCCGCGCCGTCGGGCAGTTCTACGACGACTTTTCGCAAGTCTCGGATGCGGACGTCATAAACCTGCTGAAGCGCAACCAGCATAAGACCGTCGGGACTGCTGCTCTCTTTGCCATCTTCAGCCTGCTCAGCGCGCTCCTCTATCACCCGCTGGCTTAACCCACCAAAGTTGGCCGCTACTGTCGGGGCTATTCACGATCGATCGAGACATGTGGTCCGCCCACGCGCCCGGCGAGTAGTGCCAATCGAGGGTCAGAACGAATTGAGCAACAGGTCTTGACATATTCCCATATAGGAATATATTAAGAGCGTGGCAAGGGCCGCGACAACTTCGGACGCGTTCAATGCCGTGGCGGAACCTCGGCGGCGGGACATCCTGAACTATCTGGCGACGCAGGAAAGGTCGGTCAACGAGATTGTGAACGCAATGCAGATGGAGCAGCCGTCCGTTTCGAAGCACCTGAAGGTCTTGAAGGATGTTGGCCTGGTGGAGGCCCGCAGGGATGGTCGGCAGATGCTTTATAAGGTGAATGCTACGGCGATCCGGCCGTTGCACGAATGGGCCAGCACGTTCGAGCGGCTGTGGAAACACCAGTTGCTGCGAATCAAGGAACGGGCCGAGGCAAAGTATGAAGAGAACAGATAGTTTTGTAGAAACCACAACAAGGAGGGAACCGTGGGTTCACCCGCATTAACACTGGACGCGACAACGATCCACATCGCGCAGGAGATTGAAGTCCGCGCGCCGATCGAGGTGACGTTTGCCGCGCTCCTGGATCAGCTTGGGCCGTACAACGAGACTGAAGTGGACAAGCCCATGCCGATGAAACTGGAAGCATGGCCAGGCGGCCGATGGTATCGCGACTTGGGAGGTAACAACGGCCACTACTGGGGAACGGTGCAAGCGATCAAGAAGCCGACGCTGCTCGAAATTTGCGGGCCGCTGTTTATGTCCAATCCGGTGATTACGAATCTTCAATATCGGCTGAAGGAATCGGGCGGCATGACGCTGATTACGTTTCGGCACCAGTCGTTTGGATTGATTCTTGAGGAATATCGAAACGCGAAGAATGGCTGGGCGCACTTGCACGAGCGAATGCGGCAGCGGGCGGAAGCCCCGCGGCCACATTGAGGCGCGGACAAATGAGAAGTTCCGAGAAGGGAAAGATGTGCCCACCATGCCTCGCAAGCGCCGCGGCGATGACCGACGGCAGCCGCTCGATATCCAGTTCTGTTCAGTAAGGGCAGGCAGTCGTTACAAACGGGAAGAATTGTTTGACAAACGAAAGGAGAATCGCAATGTCGATGGCACAAAGTATTTTGAGGGAATTCGAAGAACAAGCGCCGATCACACGGAGATTTCTGGAGCGCTTGCCGGAAGACCGGCTGACCTGGAAACCCCATGAAAGATCGCTGTCGGCTGGACAACTTGCGTTTCATCTCGCCTTCGTGCCTGGTGGCGTAGCGCGTCTTGCGCAGAATAGTCCCAGGCAGGTAACGGAATTCATCTTTCCACAACCTGCAAGCAGAAATGAGATTTTGAAGACCTTCGAAGAGAGTATCGCAACTGTCAGACGTGTGCTGCCTGAGTACGACGATCAAAAGATGCAAGAAATCTGGCGGCTGGTCCAGGGGGACAAGGAATTATTGGCCATGCCCCGCGGGCAGTTCCTTCGCGACATCATGCTGAATCACTGGTACCAACACCGCGGCCAGTTCAGCGTTTATTTGAGGATGTTGAATGTGCCCGTGCCGGCAAGCTGGGGACCTAGCGCCGATGAGCCACCGGCTTTCGTGCAAAGGGCCCAGTCGGCATAGTTGTTCTTCCAGGACAAACTTATGTGCCCAGTTTCCTTCGCAAGCGCGACAATGATGGCCGCCGGAGCGGGATCCACGGGTGGAATTCTGCTGGTGTGGATCGGCAAGTTCAGAGGAGTTCTTCGCGAGTGGTCTCCGTCTGTTTCAGAGAAGAAAGAACAAATAAGATGGAATTAAGGAAGGAGAGCAACATGGAAAACCGAAAAGAGGGTCTCGCGATAGACAAGCCACCATTCGTGTCGCCGCAGGAGTGGGAGGCTGCGCGCCAGCAGTTGCTCGTGAAGGAGAAAGCCTTGACCCGCTCCCGTGACGCGATGGCCGCCGAGCGCCGACGGATGCCGTGGCTGGCCGTAGAGAAGAAGTACGAGTTCGACGGGCCTAAGGGCAAAGTAAACCTGCTCGATCTGTTCGAAGGCCGCCGTCAGCTGATCGTCTACCGCGCCTTCTTCGAGCCCGGCGTGTTCGGCTGGCCCGAGCATGCCTGCCGCGGCTGTTCGTTCTGTGCCGACCAGGTTGCCCACCTCGCCCATCTGAATGCCCGCGACACCACGCTTGCTTTCGCCTCGCGTGCACCGCAAGCGGACATCGCGCGCCTGAAGGCACGAATGGGCTGGAAGATGCCGTGGTACACCATCACGGACAGCTTCGACACCGACTTCGGCGTGAATGAGTGGCACGGCACGAACGCGTTCATCCACGACGGCGACAAGGTGTTTCGCACCTACTTCATCAACAACCGCGGCGACGAGGCGCTGGGGAGCACCTGGAGCTACCTTGACATGACAGCGCTAGGGCGCCAGGAGGAGTGGGAGGACTCGCCCGAGGGCTACCCCCAGACTCCTCCGTACAAGTGGTGGAACTGGCACGACGAATACGGAGTCTAGCAAGACCCGAGGTGAGCAAAGTGGTGGACAACGCAGAGGTGACGTTAAACCTCACGACTAGTACGACTTCATGACCTGCTGGGAAGTGGTGCGCCGCGTAGGAATCGAACCTACAACCTATGGATTAAGAGTCCATTGCTCTGCCAATTGAGCTAGCGGCGCACAGAAAATCAGAATAGCAGCGACCCGGTGCGGGCGCAAATTGACGCAAAACTTTGCACTAATCCGGCCACATTCGGCCAGAATCGACCTAACCGAATCCAAGATAAAACGCTGAAAGACGGCGTACAGAGGTCAAAGCGCGCGGCTACGAGTCAGCTGCTCTACCCACTAAGCTATCACCCGCACCTTAAAATCTTACACACGCCGCGCGACTTTGTCGAACGTCCCCGAAGAATACTTGTACTGTCGACGGGTGCCACGTCTTCCGTCCCTTACCCCCCACCACGAAGTATCGCTACAAGTTCGCGGGCCACTTCGCGCGCACGGGGGAGGTCGTTTGGTTCAAAGGAAATAGCAGCCACCCGCGGGTGTCCCCCACCGCCGAATTTCTCGGCCAGCGACGCCAGATTCTTGTCGGCGCTAGCCTGGTTCCAAGGGTTCGTTCCCAACGAAACCTTGGCGCGGACCTGTGAAGCACTTACGCTTACCGAATACACGCACTCCCGATGCAGCAAGTAAGGAATAAATTTGTTGTAGCCTTCCAGGTCCAGGTCTGCGACATCGAAGAAAATCACATGGTCCCGCGCTTCGCAGCGCTCTCGAAGTATTTCGATCGAACGACGGTGGCGTTCCAGCAAGGGCTGCAGGTGTTTCGCCACTAGCGGCAGCTTGATCATTTCCGCCAGCGGACAATAGGCGAGCTCAGGAATAATACGCGCCGGGATGTCATTCTCGGGAGCCGCTTCGATGACCAGGGCGAGTTGTGTCGCGGGCTCGGCGATTTCGACCGCCGATTCCGGCGTTGGATACTGCGCGCCATCAATGATATCGCCCCACTTGATAAGCTCTTCGAGGGGTTTGGTGTCGAAACCAAATTTCTCCCGCGTTACCGTCGCGATCAGCTTCGTGCAGGACTTGTAGTCCGGATCGTAGAACATGTGGGCGCCAGGATGCTTACGGAATCGCTCAGCGTCCTGAGGCGTGAGGAACGCGCTTTGATGATGGTCGAACCACCAAGTAACCTTGGGCGAGTTGGAATATTTGAAGTCCACGATGGCGTTCTCGTCTCCGTCGAACAAGCCGTCTTCCCAGGGTGGCACAGCGCGATGGGTCATGCCGCTAAACTCGAATTTCGCGTCCTGATCAAAGCGCTCGCGGTAAAAGCGATAGAACAGCGCAGCCGAAGCCGTGCCGTCGAAACAGCGATCGTGAAAGCAGAGCCGTACGCGCGTCATGACGAAGCCGAAAGAGCCTTTCTGCCCCGGATAAGCGGGCAAATTACCAGGGACAAAGCCCTTAACGATGCGGTGCAGCCTTCGGAATGTCAAGTGGAAACAACCATAGTAAAAACGTGCGAAGGCAAAAAGAAAGCCGCGCCTCATTTGCGCGGCCTTCCGTCACTTGTGAAGAGGATCTTATTTTCCTGCCATATTCGCGGCAATAGGTCCGATGATGGGAAGCATGAATTTTTCGTGCTGATAGGCCTTATACATCATGAAGATCCATAGAATGAATACGAGCAGGCCCAGCAGGGGATAGATTGCCAAGGCCAGAAATCCCATGGACATAAAGTGGAGCATGGTAAATAAAACTCCGATAACCAAATAGACTGCGAACAGAGCGATCGACAGTCCGATAGACTGAATCGCGTGAAATCGAACGAAGGGGCGCTTGTCGATGAGGAAAAAAATCAATCCCGTGATCCAGCCGAGAACGTAACAAAGGAGCCCCGCCACGTTCTCATCCAGTCCCGCAGTGGGGGACGCTACTACGGCTCCACCGGGTGCCGCCGCTACACCCTGAGCTGCGCCACACTTCGGACAAAACGCTGCTCCACTTACTTCTGCACCACACGCGCTACAAAAGGCCATCGGACCACCTCCAAGGGGGTAGGAATGCAGCGGAGCGTAACAAAGCGGCTATGCAACTGCAATCCTTTTCATTTTCCGAAGGGCCGAGTCGCGCTACTGGAAGCACCGTTACTACTAATGCCGTCGCACGCGTTGCAATGGCGTTGTTGGAGAATCGCGGACAAACTCGCCAAGCTAGGCAACCGCGCTGTGGGTTCGGCCTATTTCGTCTGCGGCGTGCAAGGTAAACTCCACCGCAAAATACGGTGCCAATGCCAGCGTCCTCTGAAAATCAAGCTCATCGCCATACACCCGCTTCGGCACACGCCTTGCCAGGATGCTGATGGAAAGAGGATCCTTCCGGAAAGGATAAGGCGCCAGCGACACGCCGTTGCCGCCGAGCGGTCGCAGCTCCCAATCGACCGTTTCGTGACCAACATGCAAGGGAACGTTCTCAATGGTGGCTTCTTCCAGGGAATTCAGGCAGAAATAGAGAGAAAGACGGTCCAAAGCTTCCAGTACGCCTACATTGGTCTCAAGCGATTTGTCTTCCGCCAAACTCTTGGTGGCGGGATTCGTACGCAACTCCACCTTCAAGCGCAACTGCTGAAGCTTCAAGCGTTGCAGGAACTCGTTTACCAGCTTCGATTCGCTCGACTTCACGTATTTCGCTGAAAATCCAGGGATTGTGGCGCGCGCACGATCGTAGAGTCCCGCACAATGTAAACTCACCAGCAGCGCCGCGTACCGGTCCACTTTGATGAGCCGTTCGATGCCCTGCTGATAAAGCGCAATGTGCTCCTCCGTCGGAATCGACATGAACGTGTAGGGAACGCGCGTCTTCGGATCAATCCGGGGCGCAAGCTCCCAATCACACCAGCCATTATCGTGCTCGCGCGCGGCCAGACAGAAAGAGTCAAACAGCTCGGGGCGTTTAAAGAGCTCGTTGCCCCAGGCCCGCGCGAAGAATCCGGAAAGAACAGCGTGATCGGTCTGGCGTATCACCAGCAGGTGACCGCCGTTATCCTGAACAATCATCAGACGCCAAGTGTACGCTTCATTAAACTAGAACTCCAGATTAGTACACCATTGGGAGCGATCATCCTCGCTCGGAGTGACGCGTACTTACGCCTGGAGCCCGGCCCGCACGTAGATAGTGGTCGGAGATAGCCGCCGGAGAATATATGTGAGACCCCTGCGGGCATGCCGGAAGTGGAAGATGCGCAAGACCTAAGCTCAAAAAAACATCGGCAAATCTGGAGCTAGAAGTCCCGCCAAGGCTTCCACACTGGAACGCTCAGGTAACGCACTTGCCCGGCTCTATCAAGTAATTCTCTGACCTTATTGAGCATGCGTTTCAACATGGTAGTCTCCCGGCACCGACAGCCCTGAGCTCAGAGTATCGCCGAGGGCTTTACGCGTCAACGAGAAGTCCGTCAAAGTCTGAACGGAAGCGTGCTTCTCGCTGAAGGGGTCCGACGTGGTGCGGGAAGAGGGATTTGAACCCCCAAGGGCTTGCGCCCGGCAGCTCCTAAGGCTGCTGCGTCTGCCAGTTCCGCCATTCCCGCCTAAATAGAGAATACCACGGCATCCGCCTCCAGCTTTAGGCAGCCGCACGGCAGCAAGAGCAGGTTCGCCACCTGTCACTGCGTTCCAGGTAGAAGTGGCACAGCCATTACTGGCGGTGTTCTTCCGCTAAGTATTGCAAATTCAAAGCAAGTGCGAATCACCCGCACACTGAGTCCCCCGGGACCTCCTTTTCGTGGGCCTGTTTGGGCGTGCTAAAATCAACCAAGAGCGATTTGATACGCAGACATGCTTTAGGTGCCCCGCATGCCTCCGCGCAAGAAAGCTTTCCGAAATCGAAAGCGGCACGCGAAGCTGGTTCGAGCAATAGCTCGCAGGAGGACGTCGTGGATGTTGTCGCCACACAAGAAACCCACCCCAACACCGAGTTCGTCGACTATCAAGTAGATCCCACCCGCTACAAGCATTGGCGTCTCTCTTTCGATCCTCCGGTTGCGACTCTGACGATGGATGTCGCCGAAGACGGCGGCCTCCGCCCCGGCTACAAACTTAAACTCAATTCCTACGATCTCGGCGTAGACATTGAACTTAATGATGCTTTGCAGCGAATTCGATTCGAGCATCCGGAGATTCGATCCGTCGTCATCACCAGCGCCAAAAACCGCGTTTTTTGTTCTGGCGCCAATATTTATATGCTCGGCCTGTCGTCTCACGCCTGGAAAGTGAATTTCTGCAAATTCACCAACGAGACCCGAAACGGCATCGAAGACTCCAGCGCCCATTCCGGACTCAAGTTTCTCGCGGCCCTCAACGGAACAACCGCGGGCGGCGGCTACGAATTGGCGCTGGCCTGCGATGAAATCGTGCTCATTGATGATCGCTCATCCGCTGTCAGCCTGCCGGAACTCCCCTTGCTCGGCGTGCTGCCGGGTACCGGCGGCCTGACGCGGGTCACCGACAAGCGCAAAGTTCGCCGTGACCACGCCGACATCTTCTGCACCAATCCCGATGGCGTCCGCGGGCAACGCGCCAAAGATTGGCGACTCGTCGATGAAATAGTGAAGCCTCAGCAGTTTGCCGAGCACATCAAGCAGCGCGCTCAAGCGTTGGCCGAGCAAAGCGATCGGCCCTCCGACGCCAAAGGCGTCCTGCTGACTCCCCTGAAGCGCACGATCGATGAGTCCGGCATTCACTACCAATATGTCGATTTTCAATTCAATCGCCCCGCCCGCACGCTCACGCTAACGGTCCGAGCACCCGAGGCGGTGCCAGAGAATACGGTGGAACAAGCCCTCGCCGCAGGCGCGAACTGGTGGCCGCTGCAAATGACTCGCGAGTTGGACGATGCGATCCTTACCCTGCGCACCAGCGAACTCGACCTTGGCCTCTGGCTGATCAAGACCGCTGGCAATCCTGATTCCGTTCTCGCCATGGACAACTTCATTTTGACCCACCAGGCCAATTGGTTCGTCCGCGAAGTCCTCGGCATGATGCGCCGCACCTTCGCCCGGCTCGATGTAACTTCTCGCTCGATGTATGCGATCGTCGAGCCAAGTTCCTGCTTCACCGGCACGTTGTTAGAACTGGCGTTATCAGCCGACAGAGTCTTCATGCGCGATGCACCGGACGGTGAAACCGCCGCAACCGTCATGCTTTCGGAGATGAATTTTGGTGCGCTGCCGATGCCCAATCATCTCTCGCGCCTCGCGGCCCGTTTCTACCAGGACGAAGTCCAGGTAGCGACCCTGCGCGCGAAAATCGGCTCAAAGCTCTCGCCTCAGGAAGCGGTCGAAGCGGGGCTGGTCACGGTCGCACCGGATGATCTCGATTGGGAAGACGAACTTCGCCAGGCCATCGAATCTCGCGTCGCTCTTTCGCCAGACGGCTTGACCGGGCTGGAATCCAATCTGCGCTTCGGCGGCATCGAAACAATGGAGACCCGCATTTTTGGCCGCCTTTCGGCCTGGCAAAACTGGATCTTCATTCGGCCAAATGCGGTCGGCCCGAACGGCGCCCTCAAAGTCTACGGCACCGGCGCGCCCGTAAAATTCAATTGGGAACGAGTTTGAGCACAGCGCAACGCCCAGCCGGCAGCAATCCAATCCAGGAGATCCGCGATGATCGACTACACCGAGAAAATTCCCAACAACGTTGACTTGGGCCGCGACCGCGTTCTGCAACGCGCCCTCGAGCACTGGCAACCCGCCTTCCTCGGCTGGTGGTCCGACATGGGCCCCAATGAATCTAGCAACTACGAGGTCTACTTGCGCACCGCAACGAGCGTGGAGCCCGACGGCTGGGCCCAATTCGGTTACGTGAGGATGCCCGAATACCGTTGGGGCATCTTCCTGCAACCGCGCGACGAAACCCGCAAGGTAAATTTCGGCCGCCACAAAGGCCAACCTGCGTGGCAAGACGTTCCCGGCGAGTATCGCTCCATCCTCCGCCGCGTCATTGTCACGCAAGGCGACACCGAGCCGGCCTCGGTCGAACAGCAAAAAGCCCTCGGCGCTATCCTGCCCATCTCTCTACGACTTGCGAAATATTTTCCAGGTCAACGTCGAAGAAGGGCGCCATCTGTGGGCGATGGTCTATCTGCTGCACCGCTATTTCGGACGCGACGGCCGCGAGGAAGCCGAATCGCTTGTTGGCAGCGCCGCTCCGGCGACACCGACAATCCCCGCATCCTCGGCGCCTTCAACGAGCCCACCCCAGACTGGCTCGCCTTCTACATGTTCACGTTCTTCACCGACCGCGACGGCAAATTCCAGCTCTGCGCGCTGGCCGAATCCGGCTTCGATCCGCTCTCACGCACCTGCCGCTTCATGCTCACCGAGGAAGCTCATCACATGTTCGTCGGCGAGTCCGGCGTCAGCCGCATCATCCAGCGCACTTGCGATGTGATGAAAGAAAACAAGATCGATGATCCGTCCGACATCCGGGCCCTGGGTGTAGTCGACCTGCAAACCATCCAGCGCTATTTGAATTTTCATTACAGCGTGACCCTCGACCTCTACGGCTCGGACGTCTCCTCAAACGCGGCAAACTATTACACCAGTGGCGTCAAAGGGCGCTTTCGCGAAACCAAGCTCGCCGACGACCACGTTCTGAGCGAAGCAGATTACCCGGTGTGGGAAGTCCAAGGAGACAAAATCGTAGCCAAGCACGTCCCGGCACTCACCGCGTTGAACGAGCGCCTACGCGACGACTATA
This sequence comes from uncultured Acidobacteriota bacterium, assembly GCA_963810355.1. Taxonomy (GTDB): domain Bacteria; phylum Acidobacteriota; class Terriglobia; order Acidiferrales; family UBA7541; genus Acidiferrum. The sequence continues at coordinate 11,570 of CAWENU010000013.1, read as the reverse complement.
TCGGCGAAATTGAAGACGGCGTAGCCCGCTGGCAGAAAGTGATCGACACCGCGGGCATTCCGTTCCGCCTCACCTTGCCGCATAAGGGCTTCCATCGTGAAATCGGCAACTTCGCCGGTCATTTCATCAGCCCGACCGGCGAAGTCCTCTCCGAAGAAGCCTGGAAGCAACACGAATTCGAATGGCTCCCAAGCCCGTCCGACTATAAGTATGTCCAGTCTCTGATGTCCGGCCGTGTAACCGAACTCGGCAAATTCGCGAACTGGATCGCCCCGCCGATCCGCGGCATCAACGGCCAACCGCTAAATTTCGAATACGTCCGCTTCAACTAAAGCCGCAAGCCACCCTGTAGCCGCGGTCTCCGAGACCGCGGGGTTTAGACGACAACACTCCACGAGCCGAAAATCTGTGCAAACTCGGCCCCAAGGTCGCCTCCCACAATCGCCCCGTTCACCCACAGAAACCAATCCGCGGAAATGCTAAACTCTCGCCGCAAACAAATGACGGCCTCTCCCCCCATCCAACCAATCATCGACATCCACGTCCACATCATCCCCCACGACATGATGAAGCCCGGCGCTCTCGACTTCATCCGCCGCGGCCGCACCGACTTCGATGAAGTCGAACACTACTGCCACAATCCCAAAGACTTCCTCCGCTATCTCGACTCCATCGGCATCGAGCGCGCCGGCCTGATCAATTACGTCGCGCCCCAAATCATCGGCTTCACCCCTGTCGTCAATGACTGGATCGCCAGCTATTGCAAGACCGATCCCTACCGCCTCATTGCTTTCGGTGGAGTTGATCCTGGCTCGGTGCCCGACGCCGGCGCCGAAGTGGACCGCATCGCCAAACTCGGCATTCGCGCCATCAAAATCCACCCCTCGCACCAGGCCCTCTCGCCAAACGCCTACCTGCACGGCAATCCCGAGCTAGCCGCCATCTACGCCCGCGCCCAGGCGAACGGCCTGCCCATCATGATCCACACCGGAACCTCCATCTTCCCCGGCGCCAGAAATATTCACGCGCAACCCATCCTGTGCGACGAGGTCGCCGTCGATTATCCAGACCTGGTCCTCATCCTGGCCCACGGCGGCCGCCCCCTATGGATGAACGAAGCCTTCTTCCTGGTGCGCCGCCACAAAAACATGTACATGGATATCTCCGGCGTCCCCCCGCAGAAACTCCTCGAATACTTTCCCCGCCTCGACGAGATCGCCGACAAAGTCCTCTGGGGCACCGACTGGCCCAGCCCAGGCGTTTCCGAAATGAAAATCAACGCCGAAAAGTTCAACGCCCTGCCCATCCGCGAAGACGTCAAACGAAAGATCCTCTACGAAAACGCTACCCGCCTCTTCCCACGATGAAGCCCGCGCGCGCATTGAAAGCTCGGCACCCGTAGCGGCCGCTTTCCGAAGCGGGCGCTTTTCGACCCCAGCAACCCGCGCCACGAATGGGACTGCCCTGAGCCCCGCTCACTTTCTACTTTCTCCCGGCCCAATTTCGCGGTATGAAGTCGATGCACCTGTTCTACCAAAATCGTCCGATCGAGCGCGTCCCAGGAGCAGTAATGCAGCGAACCGTCCACGACCTCCTCAATCTCTACAATCCTTCCGATCCACTCGAAAGAGCGTCCACGATTCCCGCGCCCTGGTATCGCGACCCGCGCATCGAAGAACTCGAACGCGCCAGCGTTTTCAGCGCGACCTGGCAAGCCGTCGGTCGCCTCGATCAGGTTTGCGAAAAAGGCCAATTCTTCACCGCCGACATCGCCGGCGAACCTATCGTTGTAGTCCGCGGCGACGATGCCCAACTCCGCGCCTTCTACAACGTCTGCCGCCATCACGCCGCCGCCGTCGTTCCGGAAGCCGCGGGCTGCGCCAAGCAATTTCGCTGCCCCTATCACGGCTGGACCTACGGCATCGACGGCACGCTAAGAGGCATGGTCGAGTTCGACGGCGTCTGCAATTTCGCCCGAGCCGACAACGGCCTCGTGCCCATCCGCGTCGATGTCTGGGAGAATTTTGTTTTCGTAAACCTCGACGGGCGCGCCGCCCCGCTCCCCACCTTCCTGGGCGGCGTGCCAGACATCGTAGCCCCGCTCGAACTCACCAAGAAGCTGCACTACTTCGACCGCCGCATCTATCCACTCAACTGCAACTGGAAAGTCTACGTAGACAACTACCTCGACGGCGGCTATCACGTACCACACGCCCACAAAGGCCTGAGCAGCGTCATCGAATACACCAAATACACCATCGAAAATCTCGAACGCGCCTGCCTGCAATCCAGCCCGCTCTCTTCCGACGCCAATACGTCCGCGGGTATCGCCGCGACCCGCCAAGGCCGCGCCTTCTACCTCTGGATCTACCCAAATTTCATGATCAATGCCTACGAAGGAGTGATGGACACCAACCTCGTCCTACCGCTGGGCACCGACAAATGCGCGGTCATCTTCGACTACTATTTCGCGGACACCAGCCCTGCCGCCGAAGCCCACAATCGCGAGAGCATCGCCGTAAGCGAAAAAGTCCAGGACGAAGACATGGCCATCTGCGACGCCGTCCAGCGCGGCCTGCACTCCCGCGCCTACGTAGCAGGCCGCCTCTCGGTCCGCCGCGAAGCCGGCGAGCACCTCTTCCACCGCCTCCTCCACGCCGACCTGACCGCCGCCCTCGCCCAATCCGCCGCGGCCGACTGAGAGACCGATGCCAACAAATCGAAATCGCATCTGTATCTTGATTTTATTCTGTCTAGCCGGCGCGCTATTCGACACCAACGCCCAGGACGCCGGCAAAGGCAAATCCCTGGCCGAAAAACTCGGTTACGCCCGCGACGCCAAGCTCATAATCATCCACGCCGACGACGTCGGCATGACTCATTCCGTAAATGCGGCCACGATCCAGGCTCTCAACACCGGCCTGGTCAACTCCGCCAGCATCATGGTGCCCTGCCCGTGGTTTCCGGAGATTGCCGACTACGCAAAATCTCACCCCGACATCGATTTCGGCCTTCATCTCACACTCACCAGCGAGCGCGTGTACTATCGATGGGGTCCGGTAGCTTCAAAGGACAAGGTTCCCACCCTGGTCGACGAGAATGGCTATTTTCGTCACGATTGGCCACGCGACCTGCGCATCGATCCCAAGGACGCCGAAATCGAGCTTCGCGCGCAAATTGACCGCGCCTACGCCATGGGAATCCATCCCACGCACCTCGATTCCCATCAATACCGCCTCGTCCAGACCAACAAGGAACTCTTCGAAGTCTTCGTTCGCGTGGCTCACGCGTACAAACTTCCATTTTTCGTCACCCGCGATTGGTTCGCGGGAAACCCCTATCTTGAGTCCAGCCTCTCACCCGGCGATATCGTGCTCGATCACACGGTCACAATCCCGCCCTCGGTCCCGTCCGAAAAGTGGAATGACTTCTACGAGACCGCCCTGAAAAATCTTCAGCCGGGCGTCACCGAATTCGTCATTCACGTTGCGTTCGACAACGACGAAATGAAAGCCGCCACGCGCGAGCGCGACACCTGGGGCGCCACCTGGCGCCAGCGCGACTTCGATTTCTTCGCCAGCCAGCAATTCCGCGCCCTGCTCGAACAGCAAAACATCAAGCTCGTAACCTGGCGCCAGTTGGCTCATGCCGTCGGCCAAAATGTCAATCGCTAAGCAGGCCGGTGCTAGTTCGGACTTAACTTCTGAACTGCCTGTCGAAGGGCCTCTTCCCGAAGAGGCCCCTTTTCTTGCGCGGCTTCCATAACGGTTTGACCATTGTTATTTCGAATGGTCAGGTCAGCGCCATGCTCGATAAACAAGGGTATGGCTTCATTGTCGACGTTCGTGAAGATCGGCGTTTCACCATCCTTGTTGCGAGCATTCACATCTGCGCCCCGCTCCAGCAACTCTTTTTCCACATCGGTCAGGAATGTTTCATGTAGCGGCGTATTTCCGTCACTATCACGGGCGTTCACGTTCGCACCGGCATCGAGAAGCAGTCGGACGCACTCCACTCGCGTCCCCTCTTCATCTCCATAGCGACTTTCTCCTGCCGCAAACAACGCGGTCTTTCCCTCCCGGTTTCGCATCTCCAAGTCCGGATGGTAGAGAAGTATCTCGCGCACCATCTCGGGTTTCCCAGACTCTGCGGCATGGAACAGCACCCCGCCGGCCTCTTCCTCGTGCACTCTCTGCTCGCCGGGGGCGGCGGCGATCGGATTGCTAAAATCCCTGTTTGGATTCGCACCATAGGCGATGAGGGCTCGCGCTGCCTCGACCTTTCCGGAACTCGCGGCGACCGCCAGCGCCAGGTCCTTGTCATCCTGATCTTTCTTGCTGGCTTCCGCGCTAATGAGAACGTGTAGCGCCTCCGGCTGACCGCCGGCAGCTGTAAGCCATCCCATGCTTTCAAGATATCGGGTCATCGACCTCTCGTGCTGCTGCGGCACAGGCAAAGGATCCAGCGGCACGCCCGCCTCCAGGAATTCCCTCACCGTACCGTCTTTTCCGCGGTTCGCAGAAGCTTTCACCATGTCCTGAGCTTGGAGAGTCTTGAAGTTGAATTTCTCTGCCTCCAACGCTTGAACTAGGCCGTCGTTGCCGTCGATCCACCGCTCCGTATTTGCAAAGGTATCCACTTCATCTTCCAATTCGGCAATGATCGCTGGCATACCACCCCACCCGCCGACGTAGTCCTCCACCTCCTTTTTGTGCCCATCAATTTCAATGGACAGCGAGTAGGTCGGCATATCCGTCACCTCAACTCGGTACACGGCATCCATGGAATAAAAGTCGGATGCGACGAACCTCTTTGCCAACTGCCGCACTTCCGGTGCGTCAACGCTGTCCGTATGGCTTCCCATAGCAACCACGAAGCTCCGGCCGTTGAAAACGATCCCATCAGTGCCAATCGCAACGATGTAAGACGGACAACTGCCATAGCATCCTGTCCTCTCAAGTGTGATCAGGACTTTGGAGGTGGGCCGAACGACGGGTGCAGCCACATGTTTCTTCGGCAGTCGTTCCGGCGGAACGAGGTCAATATATTCCTCGATCTCTGCCGTGACCGCTTTGCCATTTTTCTCGAATGGTGTGAACTTCCACGAGCGCACCTCACTCTGCAATTGTGGCCAGAATTCTAGAATGTTCGGTGCCCCGCTTGCGTCGGCGCTCACCACTTCGCCTGCTGGGGATACGATGAGCGTCAGGCGAAGCTGATTGAAACCGGGGGTCAGACCCTCCATCGGAATTGTTCGACGATGCGGCTTGATTTCATGTTCGCGGGCGACATCATAGACATACGAGGGGTAGGGCGGTCGCTGCTCATCTTGTGCTGTAAGGAAGATTCCGGACAACAAACATGTGAATGCAACAATCATGTGAGGCATGTTAGCGCTCGTTCCTGGTGAACAGGAGCGATACCAAGGGCAAAGATTACCGGGGCATTAAACCATTAATCATGTATTTTAGACACCGCAGGTTCGACATTTGTTGCCTCGGTGCCGAACGGAGACGCTTGGACGGCAGGTGGATCGAATCGCCCACGTACCGGTTTCGAACCGATTTGACCCTTCCATGCCCCTCCCTTATACTTATCCTTCGACTTTGCAGGGTGATTTCTCACCTGTCTGGCCTCTCTAAAGCTTACGTTCTCTGAAATTTGCAATCAGGGGCGCATACTGTCGTGACCAGCGGACCTTCCCTGCACGAATTTTCTTTTTGAGCGCCCGCAGGCGCCTTATCGAAAGGATTTCCCATGGCTGAAGCAACCGGAGCAGCAACCTGCCGCCGCGAACTCGACCTCGAGATTCCCGCGGACGAGGTCACCAAAAAACTGGAAAGTGTCGCGAAGGAATTCGCACGCGTAGCCCGCGTCCCCGGTTTCCGCCCCGGCAAGGCTCCCGTTTCCCTCATCCGCCGCCGCTTCGCCGAAGACATCAAAGGCGAAGTCGTTCAATCGCTCGTTCCCGAGCGCGTCGAAAAAGCCGTCACCGAGCAAAAACTCACCCCCGTCTCCCAGCCTCAAGTCGAGAAGCTCGACTTCATCGAAGGCCAGCCACTCAAATTCCGCGCCGTCTTCGAGGTTCTCCCCGAGTTTGAACTCGGAAACTACAAAGACCTTGAACTCGAAATGCCCACGATGGACGTAACCGACGATGACGTCACCAAGACTCTGGAAGAAATGCGCGAACGTGCCGCCGCATTCGCTCCCGTCGAGGGCCGCCCAGCCGAAAATGGCGACTTTGTTCAACTGAAATTGACCGGCACCCCCGAAGGTGGCGGCGATCCCATCCAGGCCGACAGCGTTCTCTGCCACATCGGCGCCGAAGAAACCATGGAGCCCTTCAACGAGAATCTCCGTGGCGCAAACATCGGCGACCACAAAAACTTCGACGTCGCCTATCCCGCCGATTATCCCGATGCCAAGCTCGCCGGAAAGACCTACCACTACGCCGTCGAGGTCCTCGGCATCAAGAACAAGAAGCTCCCCGAGCTGAACGATGAATTCGCCAAAGATGTCAGCGACGCCGCAACTCTCGATGAGCTAAAGACAAAAGTACGCGAAAGCCTCGAGCACCAGCGCGACCACAAGCACAAAGAACTCCTCCGCGAAAAGGTTTTGGCCGCCGTCGTCAAACTCCACGACTTTCCTGTACCAGAATCGCTGGTCCAGCATCAAATGGATGTACGCCTGGAACGCGTTGTCCGCTCGTTAGCCGCGCAAGGTGTTGACCCCCGAGCCGTGAATGTCGATTGGGTAACCCTGCGCAGCCGCCAGCAAGAGCGCGCTTCCGACGACGTAAAAGCAGAGCTGATCGTGGATCGCATCGCTTCCGCCGAAAACATTGACGTCACCGACGAAGAAGTCAATCACGAGCTCGAGCACGCGGCCACTCACAGTGGCGAATCCGCAGCAGCGATTCACGCTCGTTTGACAAAGCAAGGCACGCTCGATAGGATGAAAGCGAAGCTGCGGAGTGACAAAACTCTCGATTGGCTCGCGCAGAATTCCCGAATTCGCACCGTCGCCGCGACGGAATCGAAATAAAACGGTTCGGAACGCCCAGAATCAAAAGAGTCACACAGACTTTACTCAAATGAAAACTTTCGACGACGAACCAGAATATCGCGGGACGACGCTCGTACCCATGGTCGTGGAACAGACCAGCCGGGGCGAACGCGCCTACGACATCTATTCCCGCCTGCTCAAAGAACATATTATTTTTATCGGCACGCCCATTGACGATCACGTCGCCAATCTGGCCACCGCGCAGATGCTCTTTCTCCAGGCCGAAGATCCCGAGCGCGACATTCAGCTCTACATCAACTCTCCGGGCGGCTCCATCACCGCGGGTTTCGCGATCTACGACACCATGCAATTCGTCAAGCCCGACGTCGTCACCACCTGCGTCGGTCAAGCCGCGTCTATCGCCGCTGTCTTGCTCGCCGGCGGCGCGCCCAAAAAACGTTTTGCTCTGCCCAACGCCCGCATCCTCATCCATCAACCGTGGATGTCCGGCCTCGGCGGTCAGGCTACCGACATCGATCTCCACGCCAAAGAGATCCTGCGCATGCGCACCATGATCAATCGCTTGCTGGCGCAGCATAGCGGTCAGAGCGTTGAGCGCATCGAAAGAGATGTCGAGCGCGATTTCATCATGAACCCGGAACAAGCCAAAGAATACGGCATGATTGACGAGATCATTTATAAGCATCGCTGATCGCGAACAGGTACGGGCGCCGTTTATTCTGGCTAAGGGCGCGTCCCTTTTTGGGACGGAACGCGGCGATGTCGTCCGGCACGTCGCTGATCGAAGCCGCTTGTTCCAATAAGTTAGCAGTCCGTCAGGTTTCGCTTTCGCTCAGGGGATAGTTCGGCCTAGAATAGGAATTGACGACGCTCCGTCGAACGCCGGCGGGGACGAGGTCCCGCATACCAGTGAAAAAATTCAATCCAGATGAGCCGTTGCGCTGCTCCTTCTGCCACAAGACCCAGGAGCAGGTCGAAAAACTCATCAGCTCGCCTTCAGACTACCCGCGCGCGTACATCTGCAACGAATGTGTCAGCGTCTGCCAGACCATTCTCGAGGATGAAAAGCGCGAGCAAGCCACCGCTCCGGCCCGCCGCCTTCCCCGCCCCCCGGAGATTAAGCAGTTCCTCGATGGCTACGTCATTGGGCAGGATCGCACCAAGAAAAAACTCGCGGTCGCCGTCTACAATCACTACAAGCGTATCTTCCTCAACAAACAGCCAGGCGATGTGGAACTCAGCAAGTCCAATATTCTCCTGATCGGTCCCACCGGCACGGGTAAAACGCTTCTCGCGCAAACGCTTATCCCGCATGCTCGATGTGCCCTTTGCTATCGTCGACGCCACCACGCTGACTGAAGCCGGCTATGTCGGCGAAGACGTCGAGAACATTATTTTGAAGCTCTCCAGGCCGCCGACGGCGATGTCAAGAAGGCCGAGCAAGGCATCATCTACATCGACGAAATCGACAAGATCGCACGAAGGACGAAAATCCCTCCATCACGCGCGATGTCTGGGGCGAAGGCGTGCAGCAAGCCCTGCTCAAGATTCTTGAAGGCACCGTCGCCAACGTGCCGCCGCAGGGTGGCCGCAAACATCCGCATCAGGAATTCACTCCGGTCGACACCACCAACATTCTGTTCCTTTGCGGCGGTGCTTTTGTCGGCCTGGAAAAAATAATCGAAAAGCGTGTGGGCCGTCGCGCGCTCGGCTTCCACACCGACGCTGCTCCCCCGACAGCGCAAAAGCGCAACACCGAGTTGCTCGAACAGGTGCAGCCCGGCGATCTGATTCGCTACGGCCTCATCCCCGAATTTGTCGGCCGCCTCCCGGTCGCAGGCGTCATGAACGACCTCGATAAGCCCGCTCTGGTCCGCATTTTGACCGAGCCCAAGAACGCCTTGCTCAAGCAATATCAGCGTCTATTCGAATTCGAAAACGTCCGCCTCCGCTTCACGGATGATGCCCTCGCCACCGTCGCCGAGTTAGCTCTTCAGCGCAAAGTCGGCGCGCGAGGCTTGCGCATGATCCTCGAAGACCTCATGCTCGAAGTTATGTACCACTTGCCGATGCAGCGCAAAGTGCGCGACTTTGTGGTCACCGAAGACATGGTCCGCACTCGCGAAATCAACTGGAGCTTGCTCGAAAAAGCTGGTTAAGCTGCTTCGCGCTCCGTAAATCGGCCCGCCGTAGGCCGCTTGAGGTGAAATTCAGGGACCCCATGTTCAATCGAGAAAAACAGGAAATGAAGCGCGTGCCCATGATGCCGGTGCGCGACATGGTCATTTTTCCCCAGCAGATGACCCCCTTCATCGTCGGCCGCGAAGCCAGCGTCCGCGCCCTCGAAGAGGCTCTCACCGGGGACAAAAAGATTTTCCTCTCCACCCAGCACGATGCTTCCGTGGATGATCCCAAGCCGGAAGAAATTTACGCCGTCGGAACGCTCGCCAATATCGTACAGAGCGTCAAGCTCCCCGACGGCAACATAAAGGTTCTCGTCGAAGGCGTCGAGCGCGCTCGTGCGCGTCTCCATCGCCACCGAGGAAGGCTTCTTCCGCGCCACCGTCCGCCTGCTGAATGCTCGCGTCGAGCCTTCGCCGGCCGTGGAACAGACCGTCCAGAAAATCACCGGCCTCTACGAGCAATTCATCAAGCTTTCGCAATCCTGAATTACGACACCATGATCGCCGCCGCTCGCGTCGATGATCCCGCCCGCCTTTCCGACACCATCGCCGCCAATCTCCAGCTCCCGGTCGACGAAAAACAAGACCTCCTCGAAATCGTCGACCCCATCGAGCGCCTCAACCGCATCGGCGACATCCTCGAAATCGAACTCGAAAAGCTCAACGTCGATCGCAACATCAACACCCGCGTCAAGCGCCAGATGGAGCGCGCCCAAAAAGAGTACTACCTCAACGAAAAGCTCAAAGCCATCCAGAAGGAACTCGGCCGCGGCGAAAAGAATGAAATCGACGAGCTCAAGAAGAAAATCGACGCTGCCGGCATGTCCAAGGACGTCCACGAAAAGGCCATCCAGGAGCTAAAGCGCCTGGAACTGATGCCTCCCATGTCCGCCGAGTCCACCGTAAGCCGCAATTATCTCGACTGGCTGCTGGCCGTACCCTGGAAGAAAAAATCCAAGGAAATCCGCGACATCCTGGCCGCCGAAAAAATCCTGAACGAAGAGCACTACGGCCTCGAGAAAATTAAGGATCGCATCCTCGAGTTCCTGGCCGTCCGCCAACTCGTTAAGAATCCCAAGGGTTCGATCCTGTGCTTTGTCGGCCCTCCAGGCGTCGGCAAGACCTCTTTAGCCATGTCCATCGGCCACGCCACCGGACGCAAATTCGTCCGCGTCTCTCTGGGCGGCGTCCGCGATGAAGCCGAAATCCGCGGCCATCGCCGCACCTACATCGGCGCCCTGCCCGGTCAAATCATCCAGATGATGAAAAAGGCCGGCACCGTCAACCCCATCTTCGTCCTCGATGAAGTCGACAAGATGTCCATGGATTTCCGCGGCGATCCATCCGCCGCCCTCATGGAAGTTCTCGATCCAGAGCTGAACCACGCCTTCACCGACCACTATCTCGACGTCGAGTACGATCTTTCGAAAGTTATGTTCGTCTGCACCGCCAACGTCCTGCACACCATCCCGCAGCCGCTGCAGGACCGCATGGAAGTCCTGCGCATCCCCGGCTACACCGAGCAGGAAAAGCTCCAGATCGCCAAGCGCTTCCTGGTCAAGCGTCAGCGCGAAGCCACCGGCCTCACCGACAAAAATCTCAATTTCACCGACGAAGGCCTCCTCCACATTATCCGCCACTATACCCACGAAGCCGGCGTCCGCAGCCTCGAACGAGAAATCCAGAACGTAAGCCGCAAGATGGCCCGCAGAGTCGTAACCGAAGGCGCCACGGTAAACGCCGAAATCACTCCGGCCAACGCCAACGACTACCTGGGCATTCTGAAATACCGCGAGCTTTGGCTCGAAAAGCACAACGAAATCGGCCTCACCACCGGCCTGGCCTGGACCGAAGTCGGCGGCTCCGTTCTCTCCACCGAAGCCACTTTCATGGAGGGCAAGGGCCGCCTCAACCTGACCGGCAAACTCGGCGACGTCATGCAGGAATCCGCGCAAGCCGCCATGGCCTACATCCGCTCGCGCTCCCACGTCTTCGGCTTGCCCAAAGATTTCTACCGCAACATCGACATTCACGTGCACGTTCCCGAGGGCGCCATCCCCAAGGACGGCCCGTCCGCCGGCATCACCATTTGCAACTCCATCGTCAGCGCGCTCACCCGCATTCCGGTTCGCCGTGACGTCACCATGACCGGAGAAATCACCCTGCGCGGTAAAGTCCTACCCATCGGCGGCGTAAAAGAAAAACTTCTCGCCGCCCATCGAATGGGCTTGCGCACCGTGCTGCTTCCGAAGGACAATGAAAAGGACCTCGCGGACATCCCGCAGGAAATCCTCTCGAGCCTTACGGTACATTTCGTTGAGAATATGGATGAAGTGCTGCAGATCGCGCTGGAGC
>CAWENU010000012.1:0-143855 GCA_963810355.1 uncultured Acidobacteriota bacterium | reverse complement strand
ATCTACCCATCACACAAATCCATGACGTCACCGCCGCCCTCGAAGACCGCGTCAAAGAACGCTTTCCCCAGGTTCATCGCGTAACGATTCACCCTGAACCGTTCGAGGGCTGAGCTGAGATCCCCAAAAAGCGAACCGACCGAGATTGTCCGAACTTCGTGATCTCATCACCTCGCCTTAGTGCCCTAACTCAACCCTGTCATCCTGAGCGCATCCGACGAGGATGCGCGAAGGATCTCAACGACGACGGTGGGAACCATTGAATAGAACGAACTCTTGTCCGAATCGCTCAAATCGCGCAGCAAGCTAGGCGTCCGCCCTTCGCGCAAACGCCTGTGCGGCGAGCGCGATCAAAGCCGGAAAGCAGACCAGAACGTAGCGGGGTTCCGGCGTCTCCAGCGTCGTCAGAAACGCCGTGCGCAGCACAATAAAAACGATCAACACACCCAGGGCTGGGCGCACTGCGATGCTCCGCCGCCACAGACGCACCGCTCCCCAGATCGCCAGCGCTACGTAAGCAATGTTGAGCAGAAACAGTCCCACCGTCACGGACTGATCGATTTTATCGTCCTGCCACGACTGCCTGAGGGGAAAGACCGTGCCGGAAACCGGAATCAGCTCAATGCGAGGCGTAAACCATAGGGTAATCGCTCGCGCCAGAGGCAGCCATACATAGGTTCGCAGAGGATGGCGCGCCGTCCGTTGCCGCGCGAGTTCTCCGAAGGCGCGGTCTTCCTCAGGCGTCAGCGTCAGATCGTTGTTATAGGGCTCCAGGATCGCCGCGACACGATCCCGCTCTTCCACAGTGTCGAACGCACCCGCGGGGATATCCTCCATAAGAATTGCTTCGTCATTCAGCTTCCAGGGAACCAGGTAGACGTCGCGAAACCGGTAGAGCCAGGTCTTTCCCAGCTCATGAAGCCATAAGGAACCAGTTCGCCGGGCAGATTCGAGTTTTTCGGGGCCAGAAACTGAAACTCGTGCAGCGTCACCGCATTGCGGACCGCCCACGGAACGAGCGGAATCGCGCACACCAGCCCCATGCCCGCAACGGTCAGCACCCAACGCTTCGCTTCGTGCTGCCATACCAGCACGATCCCAAGCACGATCCACCCGGCCACCAGCAGCAGCGGCGTCTCCGGCCGGAACAGCGTGCCAACGCCCACCAGCAGCGCCGCTAACGCCGCCAAATAACCATAGTTGTTTGCGAGCCGCCACTCCTTCTTGATGAACATCCACCCGTTATTCCGCGTCCGCCCTACCAGCAGGCAAAGCGGCAACAGCGCTGCGGCTGTAAAGAACGTAGCGAAGACCTCGGTAAGAGGCACGGCGGCATAGTTGGCAGTGAACGGGCACAACGCCGCCAGCCAAAGCGCCGCCGTGAAAACGCGTCCCGGCGAATTGCGCTCGTTCACCATCAGAAACAAAGTCGCCCCCAGCGTGGCGATCAACACGCACGAGAGCAGATCCACCAAAGCCTGCGCGATCATCACCCAAAGGCGCGCGTCCGGTCCGGTTCGTCCGGTGACCGCGTACACTATCGCCAGAAACGCCGGATATCCCGGCATGCGCAGATCCACCGGCGTGATCCGGCCAAACACCTCCATCGCGTAGACATGATGCTTCAACCAGTTCGTCGCCATCTGCTCGTATAAAACCGTGTCGCCAGAATTCGCGGGGAACTTGAAGACAAAAAACAGCCGGAGGCACAATCCGGCTGTTAGCGCGACAATGGCATGCGAGAAAATTCGCTTCATCGATGAAACGCATCTTACAATAGAGCAGACGCATTCAGGCAGACGGACCCGGCCCCGCCCGACGTTCAGGGCCCTGCCAGCTCGACAGGTTGAAAGGCTTCATGAAGGAACGCGGACCAATTTTCTACGACGCCGAGCGCGTCCGATGGCGACGCACGCGTCGCGTCATGGAAATTACCGGAGCTTTGTTGACCCTGCTCCTGGCGTATTTCTTCGTCAACATCGCGGCCAGTGTGGAACTTCCCGCAGGTTTGCTTCCGGACACCAGGCCGATTTATCGCGCGCTGAAACTGAGGTCTAACCCGAAAATTGTTCCGGTCCGCGAGGGGCGCCGCCGCCGCGTCGCGCAACCTTGGCAAAGTGCCGGCGAGCTATGATCCACTGCGCGCCGGGTATTACGTCAGTTGGGATTCCAATAGCCTGGCATCGCTCAAGCGGCACTACAAGGACCTCGACGTCCTGATCCCCGAGCAGTTGCATGCCGTAACTTCCGACGGCGCGCTGACCATCGTCGACTACGAGCGCTACCAGACCGTGAAAGCCAGTCCAGCCGAAGCGGTCTCGCTGCTCAAAGACGACAAGCTGCATCGTTGGATGAAATCGGCAAACGTCGAGCTTCCCATCATGGGCCTGCTCAACAATTACGATGGCCAAGTCTGGCGCATCAGCGAAATGGCGCAACTTCTGGCCAACCCCGACGCCCGCCACCACCTGGTTCGCGACGTCGTGGAATATGCCGTCGAGGCCCACCAGGCCGGCATTGTGGTCGATTTCGAGTCCATTCCCGATGCCACCCAGCCGCACTTCCGCGAATTCGCCTCGGAACTCGCGCCGGCCCTCCATGCTGTCGGTCTGAAGCTGATGATCGAGCTGCCTGCTCGCGACGACGCGTACGATTACAAATTCTTCGGCAAGGAATGCGATGCCATCGTGCTGCTGAATTTCGACCAGCACTGGGTCTCCTCACCGCCGGGCCCCATCAGTGCCCAGGATTGGTTTGTCGAAAATTTGCGCCAGATTCTGACGCAGGTACCCGCGCAGAAAATCGTCGTCGGCATCGCTAATTTCGCGTACGACTGGCCGCAGAAGCCCGACAAGAAGTGGTCCAGCGCCACCGAATTCAGCGTGCAAGAGGCTCTGCTGCATGCCTTCGAATCCGAAACCGACATCGATTTCGACGACGCCTCTCTCAATCCGCACTATTCCTACCAGGATGAGCACAACCTCGTTCACCAGGTGTGGTTGCTTGATGCCGTCACCGGATACAACCAGTTGCGCGCTAGCGAGCGCATGGGTGTGCAGGGCACCATGTTGTTTCGGCTTGGCCATTCCGATACTTCCCTCTGGAACGTCTGGGACGCCACGCGTCCTGACGACGCGGTTCGTCAGAAGCTCACTGACCTTGCGCCCGGCCCCGACTTGATTCTGGAAGGCGATGGCGACGTCTGGCGCTTCGTCGATACTCCCAAACGCGGCAAGCGGTCGTTTACCTACGACGCCGCGACCGATCTCTTCACCGACGAAAATTACGAAGCCTATCCGCTCTCCTACGACATCGATCAGATCGGCGCGGCCAAGAAGAAACTTGCCATCACTTTCGACGACGGGCCCGATCCGCGCTGGACCCCGCAAATTCTAAACACCCTCAAAGAGAAGAATGTGCCTGGCGCTTTTTTTATCATCGGGTCGCAAGCCAGCGAATTTCCAGAAATCCTCAAGCGCGAATATGCCGAAGGTCACGAGATCGGCAATCACACCTACACGCATCCCAGTTTTGACGAAATCACGAAGACTCAAATCCGCTGGGAGTTAAATTTGACCCAGCGCCTGATCGAAAGCACCATTGGCGTGAAATCCATCCTCTTCCGCCCTCCCTACGGCATCGATCACCAGCCTGAATACGCCGAAGAAGTCGCTCAGCTTCCCATTGCCCAGGATATGGGCTACCTGATCGTCGGCCAAAAGATCGATTCGCACGACTGGCAGCAGGCCGCAGGGAGCCAGATTCCCGAACAAGAGATCATCAACAACGTCATGCGCCAGGCCGAAGACGGCAATATCATTCTGTTTCACGACGGCGGAGGCGACCGCGCTCATACCGTTCTCGCTCTGCCTCGAATCATCGATGCATTGCGCGCTCAGGGCTACGAATTCGTTTCCGTCTCCGACCTCATCGGCAAAACGCGCGCCGAAGTAATGATGCCGCTGTCCACCGGTGAACGATTGCAAGCCCGCGCCGATGGCTTCATTTTTGGAATTTATCGATGGCTGCGCACCGGCATCGCGACCATCTTTATCCTTGGCATTGTGCTGGTCAGCGGGCGCGCGCTGATCATCGGAATTCTTGCGTTGATCGAGAAATTGCGCCCCGACCACCACGTCATGCCCGTTCCGCCGCCCACCGTCACCGTGCTGATTCCCGCGCACAACGAAGAAAGTGTCATCGTGCAGACGGTAACCTCCGTCCTCGCTTCCGACTTGCCGGATCTGCGCGTCATCGTCGTCAACGACGGCTCGGTCGACCGCACCGGTGATCTCCTCGATCAGAACTTCGGTCAGGATCCCCGCGTCCACATCATTCACCAGATCAATCGTGGCAAGTCCGCCGCGCTCAGTCACGCCATGGCCGAAGCGCAGACGCGAAATCGTCGTCACCATCGATGCCGACACGGAAATCGAGCCCGACGCCATCAGCAAACTGGTGCGCCATTTCTCCGACCCGAAACTCGGCGCCATGGCAGGCAACGTCAAAGTCGGCAATCGCTCGCGCTGGCTTACCCGCTGGCAAGCCCTCGAATACATCACCAGCCAGAACATGGAAAAGCGCGCCTTCGATCTTCTGAACTGCATCACCGTCGTTCCCGGCGCGTTAGGTGCGTGGCGCAAAAAAGCCATCGAAGCCGCTGGTGGCATCACCGCTGACACCGTCGCCGAGGATGCCGACCTAACCATTGCCATTCGGCGCCTGGGCTGGCGCATCGGTTACGACGAAGAATCCATCGCGTGGACCGAAGCTCCGGAGACCGCCGGACAACTGATCCGCCAGCGTTTCCGCTGGACGTTCGGGACTTTGCAAGCTTTCTGGAAGCACAGCGATACTCTGTTTCGCCCGAAGTACGGCACGCTTGGCTGGATCGCCCTGCCGAATATCTTCGTCTTCCAGCTCGCGCTTCCTCTCATATCACCAGTCATCGACCTGATGTTTTTCGGCTCATTATTGTTGTGGGCGCTCGGACAAAAAGTCGCGCACTTGCCGCAAATCTGGACCACCGCCGACGTGGAGCGTTCGGTTCTCTTTTTCCTGGGCTTCCTGATCATCGACCTCCTGACTTGCGTGGTGGCCTTCTGCCTCGAGCGCAAGGAAGACTGGACGCTGCTTTTCCCCGTGCTGCTCCAGCGCTTCTACTACCGCCAACTGATGTACGTAGTCCTGTTCCGCTCGGTAAAGGAAGCGGTCAGTGGCCGCCCAGTCGGCTGGCGCGGCGTCGAAACCGAAGCTCCCCGAACCGTCGTCACCGCTTGATAACCGTCGCCACCGCCAACAACCGTCGCCACCACCCAACAACTGGTAGCGCCGGCATCCCTGCCGGCTCTCCGCGAATCTCGGCGTGCTCTGCGTCTCTGCGTTATCTTTTTCTTCTTGATCTTGCCCCGATCAGTCACGCCGTCGCGGCTCACCGCAACCCAACAGTGAAATCCCTGCGGTTTTGCATTGCTCACCTCTTGAGACCTATTGCGTCTTTTCCGTTTGGAGACGTCCGGGCGCCCTCGGAAGCGCGCGCTCGCCGATGCGTCCACCCCGGTTAACGATATTTCGGCGATTTTCACCTCCGGCGGATTTTGTTGTACGATATCGCTCTCTCCAAGGAGGGGTCCATGTCCATCACTTTCACCCTTAACGGAAAAGCCCAGACCGTAGACGTCAGCCCGGAGATGCCCTTGCTCTGGGTGCTCCGCGACACCCTCAACATGACCGGCACCAAATTCGGCTGCGGCATGGCGCTGTGCGGCGCCTGCACCGTGCACATCGACGGCGAACCCGCCCGCTCTTGCAGCACTCCCATTTCCAAAGTGGCCGGCAAAAAAGTCACCACCATCGAAGGCCTTTCTGCCGACGGCACACATCCCGTCCAGATAGCCTGGATGGCCGAAGACGTGCCCCAATGCGGCTACTGCCAGTCGGGACAAATCATGTCCGCGGTCGCGCTGCTTGTAAAAAAATCCAACCCGACCGACGCCGACATCGATGACGCCATGAGCGGCAACATCTGTCGCTGCGGCACCTATCAACGCATCCGCAAGGCCATCCATCGCGCCGCCACGATGCAAACCGGCAAAGCGACTTCCGCCGCCTAGCCGCCGTTTTTCTTCAGAAAATCGAGGTGTGTCATGACCACTGCTCCGGTATTGAATCGTCGTGACTTCTTGAAGACAAGTGCGTCCGCGGGCACTGCCCTTGTCATCGGCTTCCATCTTTCACCGTCTGCGTTCGCGGCTTCGGCAGAGGATCTAGAGAAGAAGCCTGCGAATCCGTTCACCGCATGGGTGCGCATCACCCCGGACAATCAAGTTACGTTGATCCTCGGCAAGTCCGAGATGGGCCAGGGCATCATGACCGCGCTGCCCATGATCCTCGCCGAGGAGTTGTACCTCGACTGGAAGCAGGTGCGCGTCGAGCAGGCGCCGACCAATCCCGCCGTCTATGAGCATGGCACCGGCGGCAGCGGCAGCGTCGCCGGCTCGTGGACACCGCTTCGCCAAGCGGGCGCCGCGGCGCGCGAAATGCTCATCACGGCCGCCGCCCAGCATTGGAACGTGAATCGCGATACCTGCAAGCCGAAGGATGGCGGTGTGCTCCACGGCGCGCGCAAGGAATACTTGATGTACGGCCAACTTGTTGAGGCTGCGGCGAAACTTCCCGTGCCGGACTTCAATACCGTGCCGCTGAAAAATTCCAACGATTTCACGATTGTTGGCCACGATCACAATCGCTTCGAGGCCCGCGCCAAGTCGACAGGCGCCGCAAAATTTGGCATTGATTCGCGGCCTGATGGCCTGGTCTACGCGGTGATCGCGCGCTGCCCGGTCTTTGGCGGCAAGCCCGCCAAGTTCGACGCGACCAAGGCCAAGGCGGTGCCCGGCGTGCGCGATGTAATTTCCATCGATCCCGTCGCGGAAGGCGCTTTTACCACCGGCGGAGTTGTAGTGATCGCCGACAATTCCTGGGCGGCCCTGCAAGGCCGCAAGGTCCTGGACATCACCTGGGACGAAGGTCCGCACGCGTCCGAATCCTCCGCATCGCTGCGGAAGCAATTCGTCGAGAACGCATCCAAGCCGGGCAAAGTGGTTCGCAACGAGGGCGACGCAGACTCCGCGCTCGCCGCTGTCACTGGCACGAAGAAAGTCGACATCGTCTACGAAATTCCCTTCGCGGCTCACGCCTGCATGGAGCCGATGAATTGCACCGTACGCATCGGTTCCGATGGCGCTGAGGCCTGGGTGCCTACGCAAGCTCCACAGTGGGCGCAAGACATCATCGCGGAGGTTTCCAAGCTGCCGAAGGAATCGGTCGTGGTGCACACCACGCTGATGGGCGGCGGCTTTGGTCGGCGCTATCAGGGCGATTTCGTCATGGAAGCCGCGCAGGTGGCTAAAGCCGTCGGCAACAAGCCGGTGATGGTGCTGTGGACCCGCGAAGACGATATGCAGCACGATTTCTACCGGCCCGCTTCGTACCACCATATGCAGGGCGCCGTCGATGCGCAGGGCAATCTCGCGGCGTGGAAACATTTCCAGACGTCCACGTCGATTGCTGCGGTGTGGGAAAAGGACGGCGCCGAGAAGCCCGAAGCGAGCGAATTCGCGACCGCCGCGTTTATTCCCTACCAGACGAAAAACTATCGCATCGAGTACACGCTGGCGAAATCGGGTGTGCCGCGCGCGTGGTGGCGTTCCGTCGAGCATTCCAGCAGCGGTTTCGTGGTCGAAAGCTTCATCGATGAACTCGCCGCGGCCGCGGGCACCGACCCGTTGGAATTTCGTTTGCGCGCGATTGGCGACGACCGCAAGATTCCCGACTTCACCAATCCCAAAGAAGGGAAGCCGCTCAACACCGCGCGCCAGAAAGCGGTGCTGAAGCTGGCCGCCGAGAAAGCCGGCTGGGGCAAGCCACTGCCTACTGGCGTCTACCGCGGCATCGCGGGATATTTTTCGTTCGAGTCGTACACCGCGGGCGTCGCCGAAATCAGCGTAAAAGATGGCCAGGTCAAGGTGCATCGCATCGTCTACGCGGTCGATTGCGGGCGCCCGGTCAATCCCAACGGCATCGCCGCGCAGGTGGAAGGCGCGGCGATTTACGGCGTGTCGGCGTTCATGAAGGACGCCATCACCATCGATCGCGGCCGCGTCGAGCAATCCAACTTCAATGACTACGACATGCCGCGCATCCACGAGACCCCGAAGATTGAAGTGCACGTCGTCAACAGCGCCGAAGAGCCTACCGGCATCGGCGAGCCCGGCCTGCCGGTGATCGCTCCGGCGGTCTGTAATGCTATCTTCGCGGGCACTGGCAAGCGCATTCGCCGCCTGCCGATCCGGGCTGAAGATCTAGCCTGACGGTGTTGGCCTAGTCTTCCGAAAAATCGGCCGGCGTTAGGTGTATTGACGGTGTGCGGCCCCCCTCCCCCCCCCGTGTGTTTTTGTGCAATGACTTGATTCTGTGGGAGTTAGCTTTCCGAATGGCGCAGTGATTTGATTCTAAAGATCTTAGGGCTGTCGCGGATGGGAACGTGCCGTGTGGGCAGACGGATTTCGCTTTCGAGGGATCGGGGCCGCGCTGACGTCGAATGATCACGAGCTATTCTAGCATGGTTCGTTAATCATGTCAATACGTTTATTATGTGGTACTGTTCGAACGACTTGGACTGATTCCTCAGCGGCTGAAGCCGCAATTCGACGACAACGTTATGTCGGAGCTGAAGCTCCGACCCCTTTTAGCCCCCGACACCCCCTCGGCTCGGACCGCTTTTAGCCTTCGACACCCCTGGGCTCCGAACTCCTTTAGTTCCGAACCTCTCGCTCCGACCCTTTCAGGCCAGGATTTGGTCTCGGAGGCCGCCGTAGGCGATGGCGCGGGGCAACTCCTTTGTATACAGGCTGTAGGGGAAGCCTGGTTCGATTTGACTTGCCTCGTCGAGCGTTTTTACCTGGTCGGGTGAAAGCGTCAGCTCCAAGCTTGCTAGATTGTCCTGCAGTTGGGTGAGTTTCCGGGCGCCGAGGATGGGGATCACGGGAACCGGGCGGTGCTGAAGCCACGCTAGAGCGACCTGCGCCAGGCTGCGGCGGGTTTCGTCCGAGACCTTCTTGACGGCGGCTACGACGCGGTCGGCGCGTTGTTGCTCCGGCTTGAAGTCCTTCGCCATGTCGCTGTTCATGCGGCCTGCTTCCGAGGAGCCATGGCCGTGGTATTTGCCGGTTAGCACGCCGCCGGCTAGCGGGGACCATGCGGTGACACCTACGTTGAGCGCTTTGGCCATGGGGATCAGTTCGCGCTCGACGGTGCGCTCGATCAGGCTGTATTCGATCTGCAGGCCGACGAAGGGGGACCAGCCGCGGAGTTGAGCGAGCGTGTTGGCTTGAGCGATCCACCAGGCCGGGGCATCGGAGACACCGATGTAGAGCACTTTGCCTTGGCGCACCAGATCGTCGAAGGCTCGCATCACCTCTTCGACTGGCGTGATCTGGTCCCAGATGTGAAGCCAATAGAGATCGATATAGTCAGTCTTCAGGCGTTTGAGGCTGGCTTCCACGGCTTGCACCATATTCTTGCGATGGTTGCCGGCGGCGTTGGGATCCGTGCCGGGAAAGGAGTTGGAGTATTTGGTGGCCAGCACGACGCTCTGGCGATGGCCTTGCAGGAACTCGCCCAGGAAGGTTTCGCTGGTGCCGTTGGTGTAGATGTTCGCGGTGTCGATGAAATTGCCGCCAGCCTCGCGGAAAGCGTCGTAGACCTTGCGGGCTTCGTCCTTGGCGGTGCCCCAACCCCAATCTTCGCCGAAGGTCATGGTGCCCAGGGCGGCTTCGGAAACGCGAAGGCCGCTGTTGCCTAGAAGTCGATAGCGCATGAAAGCTCCTTTTGGTTTGTGATCGCAGGGTTCTTGGATGTGGTCGGCTGCTGGCAGGATATATCCGAGACTTCAGAGACTAAAACAGAGCCCTCGTAAGCCCGAATGGCAAGATGATGAGCTAAACTCGCCTCTACAGAGAATAGATCGGGCGACGCGGCGTGCACAAAGTGGGAATGGCTGAGATGAGGCGAAAGTGGTTCATGGCGGCTCCGGTCGAACTTCCAGGACCCCGGGTGGAATGCACTTGACTCAGGGCGGCCTCGACGATATCATATGTATCATACGAGACTAAATATGAGATTGCCTAAGAGTTTTACGATTGAATCGGACGTGAGCCGATACGTCGACGACACTAAAGGGCGGCGTTCCGCGAGTGATCGCGTAAACGAACTGCTAAAGAGGGCGATTCTTCACGAACAATATGAACGGCTGGAGGCTGAAGCGGCCAAGTTTTTTGCCGAGTCGACTCAAGACCGGGCGGAAACGCTAGCGTTTCAAAAAGAATCACTGCGATCCCTGGGTAGAGACTAATGGCCGTTCGCCCTCTAGATTGGTACCCCAGGCGCGGCGAAGTGTACCTAGTGCAACTAGACAAGCCCCGTCCAGCGGTTGTGCTCTCCGTTGATCCGCTCAATAGGTTCGCGCTGGATGTTTGCGTTGTTGGACTTACGAGCGTCGAGCGTCGAAAATTCAGTATGCGGATCCTCGTGAAGAAGGGTGAAGCTAACTTAGACTTTAATTGCTGGGCGAAATGTGATCAGGTAACGACCTTGGAAAAGACGTTGCTACGATATCCTCGCATCGGCGTTTTGTCTGACGAAACACTTGAGAAGATTGAGGAACAGGTGGGAATTTGCCTCGGGCTTGCGTAATAGTGAGAGCGTTGGCCTTGAATGATCTTTTGCACAGGAAACCACAGCGAGGCAAAATAATTTTTGGAGGGGGCTTGACGGATTCGGAGAATCTTGTATACTTGCAAATGGCTCGGGGGTAGTTGAGCCAGCAGGGCATCACAGTCGGGTCGAAGCAGCGTCTTCCCAGCGCAGGATCAAGCGAAGGCCGGAAGTACACCCTATAGTGAGGTTCTTTACGAGCACTGGATAGAAATCTGTCGAGCTACGCGCAGAGCCACCGGTATGGTGGCTTAGCCCGGCGCTCGACGCCGGGTTTTTTATTGTTTGAGTGGGTAGTGAGTAGTGGTCAGTGAGTAGTGCTGGGATTCGGAAACGAGCCTCAGGATTAAGCGCTGGCAGCAACCACTTGGACAAATGCCGCAGCGGAATGCTGGGGCGCTCTGACGGGATCAGGGCAAACGCTCTTTGACAACAGAAAGGCTGGCAAGTCCACGCCGATAATTTCGTCTTGATTACGGTCAGGGCGGGACGTCATGGTGTGGATTTATTACAAGTTTGCTCGAGTTGAGCAAAACTGTGGAAAACAAAGGCAGCTCAAACAATTGCCTGATGAAATGTGGAAACGAAAGCCAATGTCCGGTTGCGCTGGGACCTACCCAGTTTCAGCAAAGCCGAAACACAAGGTATATGGAGCCGCAGACAGTCAGGACGTTTCAGTGGAGTTGAGAGGCGAGCGTTGAGCGATCAATGCGAGTCGCGCAGCAAAGCGAAGACGGATTGGGTGAGTTTTATGATTAAGCTACTAAGAGCGTACGGTGGATGCCTTGGCGCCAGAAGGCGATGAAGGACGTGGCAAGCTGCGATAAGCCTCGGGGAGCCGCAAGCAGGCTTTGATCCGAGGATCTCCGAATGGGGAAACCCGGCGGGATGAACTCCCGTTACAGCCCGCTGAATACATAGGCGGGTATGAGCTAACCCAGGGAAGTGAACCATCTCAGTACCTGGAGGAAAATAAATCACAGAGATTCCGAAAGTAGCGGCGAGCGAAATCGGAACAGCCCAAACCCAAGTGCTTGCACTTTGGGGGTTGTAGGACCGCATAAGTAGAGTTACCAAACTGACGGTTAAATGAATCCGCTGGAAAGCGGAGCCATAGAGGGTGAGAGCCCCGTAATTGAAAACCGATCAGACTCGAAGCGGTATCCTGAGTACCACCGGACACGTGTAATCCGGTGGGAAACTGGGGAGACCACTCTCCAAGGCTAAATACTCTCTGGCGACCGATAGTGAACCAGTACCGTGAGGGAAAGGCGAAAAGCACCCCTGCGAGGGGAGTGAAATAGAACCTGAAACCGTATGCTTACAAGCAGTCGGAGGGCCATGTCCCGGTTTACCGGAAAAAGCCTGACGGCGTGCCTCTTGCTTAATGAGCCGGCTAGTTATTCTAACGTGCAAGGTTAAGCGCAAGCGAGCCGTAGCGAAAGCGAGTCCGAATAGGGCGACAAGTACGTTGGAATAGACGCGAAGCGGGATGATCTACCCTTGGCCAGGTTGAAGGTCGCTTAACCGCGACTGGAGGACCGAACAGGTGTGAGTTGAAAATCGCTCTGATGAGCTGAGGGTAGGGGTGAAAGGCTAATCAAATTCCGTGATAGCTCGTTCTCCCCGAAATGTCTTTAGGGACAGCCTTGCGTGAATTGCCACGGTGGTAGAGCTCTGAATGGACTAGAGGCCAACTCAGGCTATCAAATCCAATCAAACTACGAATGCCGTGGACAAATGCGCGGGAGTGAGACTACGGGGGATAAGCTCCGTGGTCAAAAGGGAAACAGCCCAGATCGCCAGCTAAGGTCCCTAACTATGTGCTAAGTGGGAAAGGAAGTGTATTCGCTCGGACAGCCAGGAGGTTGGCTTAGAAGCAGCCATCCTTTAAAGAAAGCGTAACAGCTCACTGGTCAAGCGGATATGCACCAACAATCCAACGGGGCTCAAGCACATGACCGAAGCTGCGAAATGGTCATTTCTTCGGAGATGATCTTTGGTAGGGGAGCATTGCGTGGAGTCAGAAGGTAGACCGAGAGGACTACTGAACACTACACAAGAGACCCTGCCGGCATAAGTAGCGATAAACGCGATGAGAACTCGCGTCGCCGAAAGTCTAAGGTTTCCTGAGGAAGGTTAATCCGCTCAGGGTTAGGCGGGTCCTAAGGTGAGGCCGAAAGGCGTAACTGATGGACAACCGGTTAATATTCCGGTCCCGCCTGGTGACGTTTGACGATGGGGTGACACAGAAGGATAGGGAAGCCACCGGATGGAAGTGGTGGTTGACCAGTGAAAGCCGGATCCCGCAGGCAAATCCGTGGGGTCATTCAACGGTGAGACTGGGCACGTGGCCGTATGGCCGACAAGTTTCCGATTTCACGCTGTCAGGAAAAACCTCTAAGGAGTCAACCAGGTGCCCGTACCTCAAACCGACACAGGTAGACAAGGTGAATATCCACAGGCGCTCGAGAGAACGCTCGCTCAGGAACTAGGCACATTAGCCCCGTAACTTCGGGAGAAGGGGCACCGCTGTAGGGTTTATAGCCCGAAGCGGTCGCAGCGAATCGCGATCTGCAACTGTTTAACAAAAACACAGCTCTCTGCAAAGTCGAATACGACGTATAGGGGGTGACACCTGCCCGGTGCCGGAAGGTTAAAGCAAGGGCTCAGCCCGCAAGGGCGAAGGCTTGAACTGAAGCCCCGGTGAACGGCGGCCGTAACTATAACGGTCCTAAGGTAGCGAAATTCCTTGTCGGGTAAGTTCCGACCTGCACGAATGGTGGAATGATAGATCGACTGTCTTGGCGAGCGGCTCGGCGAATTTGTGGTTCCGGTGAAGACGCCGGATGCCCGCATCTAGACGGAAAGACCCCGTGCACCTTAACTGCACTCTGGCCATGAATAACGGATTGATCTGCGTAGAATAGGTAGGAGCCTGTGAGACCTTGGTTTCGGCTGAGGAGGAGGCAACAGTGAAATACTACCCTGACCAATCTGTCGTTCTAACCTACCACCCGAGACGGGTGGGGAGACACGGCCAGACGGGTAGTTTGACTGGGGCGGTCGCCTCCTAAATTGTAACGGAGGCGCTCAAAGATCGGCTCAAGCGGATTGGAAACCCGCTGTGGAGTGCAAGAGCATAAGCCGGTTTGACTGTGAGACTTACAAGTCGAGCAGGAACGAAAGTTGGATCTAGTGATCCGGTGGTCCCGCGTGGAAGGGCCATCGCTCAACGGATAAAAGGTACGCCGGGGATAACAGGCTGATCTAAGCCAAGAGTTCACATCGACGCTTAGGTTTGGCACCTCGATGTCGGCTCATCGCATCCTGGGGCTGTAGAAGGTCCCAAGGGTTAGGCTGTTCGCCTATTAAAGCGGTACGTGAGCTGGGTTCAGAACGTCGCGAGACAGTTCGGTCCCTATCTGGTGTGGGCGCAGGAGAATTGAAGGGAGTTGTCCCTAGTACGAGAGGACCGGGATGAACAGACCTCTTGTGTACGAGCTGTCCCGCCAGGGGCACCGCTCGGTAGCGAAGTCTGGAAGAGATAAATGCTGAATGCATCTAAGCATGAAGCTCGCCCTAAGATAAGTTCTCCCAAGGTTTAAGACCTAAGAAGGGCAGTCGAAGACTACGACTTTGATAGGCTGGAGGTAGAAGCGCAGTAATGCGTGAAGCTGACCAGTACTAATCGCCCGTTCGGCTTAATCATAAAACTTTCCCAAACCGTCTTTGGGGAAGAGCTAGAAACAAATACCAAATGCCTTTGTTTTCGAAGATCGTTTAAGGCACAGTGCGTTCGACAAGCGAGTCGAACTTGTAATGCCAGCCAATCTCTGTTGTCGCGCTCGCGCGCGATGAGTCGACCGATTCACCTAGATAAAGTGAATGGACCGCCCAAAAGTCGCGCGAGCTAACAAGTTTCCGGTGATCAAACCGCGAGGGTCACACCCGTTCCCATCCCGAACACGGAAGTTAAGCCTCGCAGGGCCGATGATACTGCATGGGTAACTGTGTGGGAACGTAGGTCGTCGCCGGGATTAAATTAGAAAAGGCCGCTTTGAGCAATCAGAGCGGCCTTTTTGTTTTTGTGGTTGCTACTCACCGGATTCATTGCGGAGGTTGACCGCATGGAGTAGCATCGAGCCATGACGACCCGCGATTTCAAGGTCTTCCTCGAGCCAGACGCGGAGCATGGCGGTTACGTGGTGATCTACCCTTCCATTCGCGGATGCTATTCCCAAGGTAAGACGGTTTCTGAGGCTCTATCGAATATCCGCGAGGCGATCGAAGTTTGCCTGGAGGACATGGAGAGCCGCGGTGAACAGCTTCCGGATCCTAGTGAAGTTCTTGTCGGGAGCGTTGTTGTTACGCGATGAGTCCGAGACTCCCCGTTCTTTCGGGTGTGCAACTGATTCATGCACTACAGCAACTCGGCTACGTTGCCGTGCGCATGCGGCACGAGGTCGATCCGAAGCGGCAGCCCTTGACAGTCCCTCTCCACGACGAAATCGCCGCGGGAACGCTCAAGCGTATCTTGCGTGACACGGGCTTGTCGGCCGAGCAACTCTCGGCGGTCCTTTGACCGTAATTTCGGGGTCTAAACGGTCTCTTCGCTTTAGTCTGAACGTGGCCTGCTGTGGCTAGTGGGGACGAACGGCGATTACTTCGATTTCGACCAGGACGCCGGGGGCAGCCAGGGCTGCTACTTGTAGGGCGCTGCGCGCTGGTTTGTTGGGCTGCTCTTTTGTGCCGAAATATTTTGTGTAGCCGGCCATGAAACCGGCGAAGTCCATTTTGTTGTCCTTGCCGGGGTCGCCTACCAGGTAGACGTGCATCATCACTACGTCGGCTAGCGTCAGCTTTTGCGATTCGAGCGCTTGCTGGATGCGCTGTAGCGTCGCGACGGTTTGGGCTTCGGTGTTGCCTCCGTAGGATTCGACGCTGCCCTTGGGCGCGGATGCATTGACGACGGGAGGAACGTTGCCGCTGAGATAGAGCGTGTCGGAGCCCGCGGGAACCCAGACGCCCAGCGAAATCGGGAAGTCGGAATTGGGGATGGGGATGCGCTGAATCCTGCTGGCGGAGGGGGTCTGAGCTTTTACGGCGTACAGTACGAGGATGAAGCAGATGGTTGCGAGGACTGCACGAACAGCGGGTTTGATTGTCATTGTAAATCCTTTCTGGGATTTTGTGCGGCGCGAGCTTACCGCACCTTGCGGATAAGATCGAATCGATAGATCAGAAGCAGGCGTCGAAAATTTCAATCGAAGGCCCTCAGCTAAAGGCTTGTTGTCGGCGCATCCCGTGCGCGCTTTACGGCGATGCGGAAAGACGCCGAGAACGGACCTGCGCTGATTTTTGGGGCGTACCTAGTTGACGCCGGGCGGGGCAAGGTCCGCCCCTACAGGGGATTAGGAGCTGAGGAGCGGTGCGCTGAAGCCGTGTTCTCCCGCCGGAGCACAGCCAGGAATGGCGTGGCGCATTTTCGGCGTTGGCTGCGGCCTGGGGCTTGCCGATAGCCTGCGAGGCTAAGCGTCTCCTGTGCTAGACAGGTTCGGTCAAGCTGTTTTGCTGCCGAAAGCTTGGTCGATTTTTGCTACCGCGCGGTGAGCGGACAATGCGGCGCCTTCTTGCCATCCGACCAGATGCGTTACGTGATCGCCGGCCATGTAAATCGGGCCGTCGGGTTCGAGCAGGCGGCCATAGCCAGGGAGGCCCTGTTTCTGTCCGAAATGAGTGATCCAGGAGCCGAGGTTATAGGGAATGTGGCCCCAGGAAATGTACACCGGGTTCGTCAGCTCCTTCGAGCAGCCTGGGTGCAGATGTTCGATTGCTTGCCTGGAGGCGGCGAGTTTTCCGTCGAAATCCAATTTGCCAAATGGGGTGTCGTTTTCCACGCCATAGCCGGCGACGAGCACACCACTTTTCGAGAAAAGCTTCGCGCTGGGATACCAGACTACACTGACGGTTTGCTTAGGAAAGGAGATGCCGCCGTAGATCCCGTAGTCCTGCTCCCAGAAACGGCGCGACTCCCAGGCAATTTTGTAGGCGGAATCATACTTGGCGCCGTCAATGGCATTTTTGAAGTCGGGAGAGAAGTCGGCGTCGATGGTTTTGAGAATGGAGAGAGGCATGGCGCAGATACAACAGTCCGCTTCGATGCTGGCGGATGCGCCGGTTTTGCGGTCGCGGTAGCCGATGCGCACGCCCTTGGGGATCTTGCGGATTTGCTCGACGGGGGTCTCGAAGCGAAGGATGGAGCCGAGGCGAGACTCGAAGGCGGCGGCGATCTGATCCATACCGCCGACGGGCTGAAACATGGTGGCTTGCATGTCGTACATTTCTTCGAACAGCATGCCTTCCCACAGGCTGGCGTTGAGCAGCGCGTGCATGTCGAGGGAATCACGCGGTACGCCGAGTTGGTCGCCGGCGCCAGGGTGCGTCTTGTAGCCGGATCGCGCCGAGCCCTTGTAAAAATTGTCAGGGGAGAGGTCGCCGTACTTGCGCAGAAATTCGAGCATGCGCTCTTTGTCTTCTTTGGTGAGATCTTCGTCGAGCGCTTGTTTGTTCAAGGACTTGGCCAGAAGCTCGGAGACGTGGCCGCGCGTATCGTTCATCACCTGGTGCTGCTCTACGGGCTTGCCGCCGTTGAGGGAGTCGCATTGCAACAGGGAGCTGCGGGAACTGTTGACTTCCACTTCCAGGGGTACACCGAATTCGCGGCAGTAACCGAGGATGGTTTGATGCTGCGATGGCAAGCGGGCCGGACCGGCATTGAAATAGTGGCCCTCTGCGAATTTGCAGGTTTCCGTGGTGCCGTCGGTCATTTCAATTCGCGTGCCGTTGCGGATGGTCCAGTTGCGGCCGCCGGCGCGATTGCGCGCTTCCAAAATTGTGCAGCTGTAGCCGGCCTTCTGCAGTTCCCAAGCAGCTACCATCCCGGCGATGCCTGCGCCGAGGATTACGACGCGCTTGCCTTTGCCGGAGTTTTCCGGCAGCGCCACGGTACTCGCTTTCGCGGCGGGAATAGCCAACAATCCTAGCGACTGCATCATCACGTATGCAGCGCCGAATCCTCCGGCTTGGCCCACTTGAGTGAGAAAGGTGCGTCGGGTAGTCATAGGCAGAACTCCGAGAGGACTTCGACACAACTGAGGGAAGGACAAAACTGCTTCCGCCGGATGCGCGCCGCGGAAAAAGTCCGCATCGCGCACCGGCGAAAGGTTGGGGTTAGAAAATAATCTTCAACGCGAGCTGCATGTTGAACGCCTCACCCGGCCCAATACCCGGTGCGCCGTTGTAGTCGCCGATGGTGTCGGCAGTGATGCCCAGTCCGCTGCCGTTGGTACCGCCCGGGGGCGCGAGGTTGACGCGGTTGAAGAGGTTATACATCTCGATACGGAACTGTGTACCGATCCGTTCGGTGATCTTGGTGTTCTTGATCACGGAGAAATCGGTGGAGGCATAGCCCGGACCGTAGAAAGCATTGCGTGCGCTGTTCCCGAGCGTTCCGGGTGCAGGATCAGCAAACGCCGCTTGGTTGAGCCACATGACGCCGGCCTTATTGAACGAATGCGATGTGCCCGCGTAGGGATTCCCGATGAGGTTGGCGCGCTGCTCGCCTTCGCCGGTTCCGCTGGTGTCATTCGACGAAAACACGGTGAAGGGCTGGCCGGTGTGGAGCGACACCAAACTGCTGAGTGCCCAACCATTGAGCAAAGGCTTCAAGCGCGACGCCTTTGGCAAATCGTAATTCATGACTGCCACGAAGTTGTGACGGGTGTCGAAATCCATGTTCCCGTAGTCGCCCTTGAGGTTGAAGCTGTCTTGGGGCAGCGTGCCGCGATAGGCGGTCATATCGTCGAGACCGTGCGCCCAGGTGTAAGTGAACTGGCTGGTGAAGCGATGCCACTCACGCACCTTCAGGATCGCTTGCAGGGAGTTGTAGTTGGAGTTGCCGTTGGTTTCGATCTGGTTGATGACGCCGAAGTCGGGAAAGGTCGCGAAAAAAGGCCGGGCCGCTTGTTGGGCCGCGGCGGTTGCGTACACGCCCGGAGGAGGTTGGTTGATATCCGCGGTGGTCATGAGGCGATGCGCGGCGCTGCCCACATAGCCAACCTGTAAGAGCAGATCCTTGCCGAGTGACTTCTCAACCTGGAGGTTGTAGTTGTAGTTGTAGGGGGTACGGAAGTCCTGGCTGACGGAGAAGATGTTGAAAACTTGTCCGCAGCCGTTGCCAGTGACGCACGCGGTGGTCGAAGGGTTGAAGACCGGAACGCCGGACGCCAGCGTGAAAGCGTTGGCGGGAATGGTTTGTACCGGAGACGGACCTGCGGGATTTCCTTCCAGCCCGTTGGGTGCGCCGTTCGACGGGCGGTTGTCCAAGAACGGATTCAGGTTTGGCGTATCAAAGTAGATGCCGAAGCCGCCACGGACGACGAGGTCATTCTTCTGCCCAACCTTGTAAGCGAAACCCACGCGGGGCGAGAAGTTGCGGTAGTCCTTCGGATAGACACTGTCAATTCCGGCGCCCTGAAATACCAAGCCCCCCTTGCTGGGAATAAAAACAGACAGGTCCTTTTTGCTATCGCCTAGCGGGCCTTCATAGTCCCAACGCAAGCCGTAATTGACCGTCAGTTTCTGGCTCACTTGCCAGGCGTCTTGGGCGTACAGGGCAAAGGTCTTGACGAAGACCAAGCGCGTAGGATTTCCCACCGCGATGCTGGAACGGCTAACATCGCCGGCGAGAAAGTCGGCGAGAGCGAGAACGTTACTGCTTACGCCCGGATCACCGGCCCAGGGCCCCTGGGAACCATCAAAAATGAAATTGCCCAGGGCGTGGCGATGATAGAACTCTTCCAATTGCGCTCGACGAAACTCGCCGCCGAAACGGAACTGATGCTTTCCGGTGGTGAAGGAAACGACATCCGTGAGATGGCCGGTGATGTCCTCGCGGCCTTCCGGAGGCGTTTGGCCGACGCCATCAAAACCGGTGATCTGAATGTTGGGAGCGCCGGCCAGGCTGAAACCGTTGTACAGGTTTAAGCCATAGCTGGCCAGGTTGAAGTTGGTGTTGAAGTCGCTGAAGATCTGGCGGAAATAGTTCACCCCGGCCAGCAATTGATTCGAGATTTTAGGGGTCAAGGTGGAATTCCACGAAGCGGCGTAGTTGGACACGTGGATGGGCGCAACCTCGTAGTAATACTTCAACTCCGAAGCGGCCTCGGAAAGCGCGCTGCCACCGACCGGAGCGACCTGGTTTCCTTGGCCGATGAAATAGTGAAAGGAGACGGTGTTCTTGTCGTTGATCTTGTAATCCATTTTCCCCAACCCGTTATAGCTGTAGCCATATTCCGGGTCCGGGCTGGAATAGTTATTAGGCGACGCTGCTCCGGTCAACGCATAGCTGGGCCAGAGGTTGGCGAGGAGGTTGGCGCTGACGGGATTTGCCGCAACACCGAATTTGGACAATTCCGCCAGTGCTTCGGCCTGATAAGCCGCGGAAGGCTCGGTTGCGAGTCCCGGCAGGCCGATGGTGAAGCGTTGCTTTTCAAAGGTGATGAAATAGAACAGGCGATCTTTGAGGATGGGTCCGCCCACCGAAAACCCGTAGTTGTAATTGCGATTCTCCTTCTTGGAATCGACGAATGGCGATGCCGCAGCGAAGGCTTCATTCCGGACGTAATAATAGGCCGATCCATGGAT
Organism: uncultured Acidobacteriota bacterium; assembly: GCA_963810355.1. GTDB lineage: Bacteria > Acidobacteriota > Terriglobia > Acidiferrales > UBA7541 > Acidiferrum. Next base: position 123,371 of record CAWENU010000012.1, on the reverse strand, counting down.
GCTGTTACCGCCCGATTTGAGAGCCAGATCCACGGTGCCTCCGGGATTGCGGCCCGACTCGGGAGCCGCCTGGGTTTGCACCGAAAATTGATCGACCGAATCGATGGGGAGGACGATTCCCGCGATTCCGGACACACCGCCCTGATTTACCGCGGGCACGTTGTGCCACAGGTCATTGTTGTCGACGCCGTCGATTTGCCAATTGACTTGGTTGGCGCGGGTGCCGTTCAAGGAACCGAATCCTCCGGCAGAATAGCCTCCGAATCCCGGAGCGACGCTAATGAGTTGGGTGAAATCGCGGCCGTTCAGCGGCAACGTTTGCAAATCGCCGCCGGTCAGCACAGTGGTTTGGGTTTCCGAGGTTGTATCCAGCGTAAGAGCGGCGGCCGATACTTCAACCGTCGTCGCTTGCTGCGATATCGTCAAGGTTGCTGGAAGAGTGTAGATGGCGCCCTGTTCAACCAACACGTTGTCGACGGTGAGAACGGGAAATCCCTGCGCAGTAATGACTACTTTGTACGCGCCAACGGGAAGATCCTGGAAAGCGAACTGACCATCGCTGGTGGAGAGCGTGGCATGCTCAATAGCGGTTGCTTTGTTAATGGCTTTGACCTGCGCCTTGGGGACGACGGCGCCCGAGGGGTCGGTCACCGTGCCATTGATCGCTCCGCGAAACGTTTGCGCCATGGCGGGCAGCCCAACGGAAAGTACAAACAGCACTGCTAAAATAAGTCTTTGCATCAGTCTTCCTCACAGTCGAAATTTGAAAACGGAACGCCCGAAGCCGCCCCTGGGCGGCAAGTCAAAAGCCAAATAGCGATGCAGCGTTGCCTCGACGGCAACTCACGATCGAAATGACTGGAACCGGGGCTCTGGAAAACGAGCAGCCACACCCTATGGCCTGTACGTCCACGCCCTCGTCTGGGAGGAGTGCAATGCGACTTGCTGGCAACCGTGCCGAAGTTGGGGGAATGCTGCGCTGGAAGGCGGTTCAAGTCAAAGTCAAACTATGCGTTGCAACGATTGGGAAATTCAATCGGCGGTCCGGTCTGGGCAAAGAACGAAGCTTAACTTTACCGGGGACCTGCCGGCGGTGTTAGAAGTTCGGTTGGGAGACGGGCGAGGTTTCCGATTCCGCGTTCACCGTGGGAGCGGCAATCTTTTGGTTTTCGTCTACTGAAAACAACAGGTAGTTACTGAAATGATGGCGCCGGTGAATCCTGCGGCCACCCAGGTCAAAGAATAATTCCGCGCTTTGCGGAAGCCAAAGTTCTTCATTGCCTTTCATAAACTTGACCGGCGCGTAATCGATGGAAATGTGCTCGGCCTTCAGTCGAATTTGAGGGATAGGCGCCACGATGTCGGTCTCGAGACTGACGACTTGATAGCTATCGGTCGCGACCCACGCGCGACCGCGTAGAGCGACCGGAAAGACCTGCTTGGCTACGGTGTATTCGCGCAGGCGGACGGGTTTGTCGGCTCTCTGCCGGAAGTGTAGTTGCCACGCCAGTGCGCCGTGCCAGCGACTCAGGCCCTCGCAGGTTACCTCGTATTCATCGCGATAGGCCGGATGGAAGATCATGACCAGGGAACCGAGACCCAGGGAAGCGAGTCGCTCGGGAAAAACGTCCAGGCCCATGGTACCGTTGCGGTATTCCTCGACTCGGTAGAGGCCTGGCTTCACTTCCTGGAGGGACTCGACGTAAGTGAAGTTTCTGGTTTCGCGTTTGGTGGTCAGGCCATAGCGATCGACGACTTCGTGGTCCAAGGCCTCGGTCGCGCTGATGCGGTTCACGCCATCGACAAAGGAGCGAACGCGCTTGGCCACCTCGTCCTGGACTTGGCGCAGCGGACAAGCGACACCGGATTCCACTCCAGGCATGCTCTCATCAACGTCGGGAGGCATCCATTTCGCCGGAGGCAAGAGTTCGTCCCGAAGGTAGGAGGCCGTTGCCGGCGCGGGCTTAACCGAGTAGACATTTGGAGCAGCGGCGGCGACTGGCGCGACCGCAGGGGACGCCGCAACTGGGTGCTTGAGAGTCTCCAGGAGCTGGCTAGCTTCCTGGCTGTCGGGACCCGACGGCTGTTCCGTCAGCAGATCTGTGAGCGCCTTTTGCGCGAGTTGTGGCTGATTCTGCCGCAGGTAAGCTTTCGCGAGAACCAACAGCGCAGGGCTGGCGCGATCTTTGCCCAACTCAATCGCGCGCACTGCGTGTTTTTGCGCTTGCTCGAATTCATCATGCAGCAGGTACGCCTCAGCGAGTTGCTGCTCCTGACGCCACGACGAAGGCGATGCTTCGACGGCGCGGGTCAGGTAGTCGATCGCTTTGGGGAAATCGCCGTTCTGGATTGCCAACTGGCCAAGAGCAGCTAGTGAGAATGCGTGGTGTGGATAAAATTGAATCGCTTTTTCCCAGTACGCTTGGGCATGAGCCCAATCCTTGCTCTGGGCGTAGTACATACCCCACAGGTAATTCACGTCGGGGTTTGAAGGGGCGCTACGAGAAACCTTTTCCAAATGTTTGCGAGCTTCGTCGAGTTTGTCTGCCCTCAACGTTTCCAATGCCTTGTTCAATTCTTTTTGGGCGTTAGGGGCCAGGATCGGCGGTCCTGATGGGCCGGAGTTGGCCTTGAAACCCGGTAAAGGCGTTAGCGTCACATAGACCCACTGCTGGTCCCCGTTTATCGACAGTTCGACGGACTGGGTAAATCGCTCGTACCCGGCTGCCGTCACCTCGAGTGAATAGGTTGCTTTCGGCAGACTTTCGAAAGCGGCTTGGCCTCCCCGGGTTGTGGTGGTCCGCAGCGGGGCGCCGGAAAAGGTGTATAGGTTCACCGTCGCTTGATCAAGCGGCGATTTATCCGGCAATTGTACGCGGACGAATATGCCACCGGTCTTCTCTTGGCATCGCGCATCGGGGACGCTAAGGAAACAGAGCGCCGCGAGAATAGCCGAAAGCACGCCTGAACGGAACCAAGTTGCGCAAACATGCAAATTCCTACGATCAGACAGGGTCGTGCGAGTTCTCCGCGAAGGGAAATAGCGTAGCAAGGAAAATCTTGGCGGTCTGTACGCGGACATTCCAGGATTGCAATTCTACGCTTCTCGGGGGTCAGCGCGATAGATCTAGAGATAGCATGGGAAAGGTGCTCGAAAAAGTACTATTGACCCGGTACGGTGGTCGCAGTACCTTTGTGCTTCCCTCCCCCGGCCTGGTAACTCCTTCGCGCGAGGTCCGCATGACCACCAGCACCTACACGAAACACGCTGCCCCAGCTTTGCAAGAACGATGGGCAAGATTACGCAGTCACAAACGCATCTTTTCCAAAGTAAAGCTTCTCGTCGAGTGGGACGAGGATTCCGCTCAGCAGTGCGCCAATGCGGTTACCGTGGATGTCAGTCATTCGGGTTGCATGGCGGTGGTGGGGGCTCCCTTACCGCTACATCGGCGGGTTCGTCTGGTGCATCCGGAAACGGGTCGCAAAGCCGAAGCCGAGGTGGTCTGGCGCGACCACGAGGCGTGGGATGTCGGCCTGGAGTTGGTGAAGCCGGACGCTTCGTTTTGGGGACTTAAGTTTTAGAGATTGGGTGAGCCAGCAGACTAGGAGCTGGCTAGCAGGCGGTCGATGCGCGGAGCGAGCGCGTCGCATACCGTGGCCACCCACAACGCCGCAACGAATCCCGTGAACACGTCCATGGTGTAGTGTGCCCGCAGCACGATCACCGTGGCAATTTCGAACACGACTACCATCGCCGCTACCGCGGTGAGCCAATCTTGCCGCAAGCGGGCCAGTTCAATCGCTCCCAGGACCGCGATGCCGGTGTGCCCCGAGAAGAAATAGTCGCTGGCGACGTTATACGTAACGAATAAGGACGGAAAGCCCGGGTAGTGCCAAATCATGCCTGGGGGTGCCGGGAGCGCGCAAAGGGCTTGCATCATCTGGCGGAAGCCGAGGAGCAGCAGCAATGCGAGAAAAGGGCGAACCGTTCCGGCGAATACCCATCGGGCCAGGAGAAACAAGCCAAGCGCATCGATCAGCGCGGAACTGACGATCAGAAGTGCGTTCGCTACGGAGGGCGAGTGCTGCAAATACGAATTGAGTCCGGCTGTGAAATTGTGAAGCCCGTCTCCAATCCCGGCGTCGGGCGAATGGCGGGCCCCGATCAGGGATTGCGTCCAGAACCAGACGCCGATCGCGAACGCTGATGCGACCAGGCGCAGAAAGAGTCCATGCTTGAGACCAGCATTGGTTGTCATTGGCGAAATTTCCGTATCGCGGAAGCGTCCGTTACGCCGAGAATTTCAAGCATGGCTCACTGTTTCGAGGGCCAATTCGCGCGCGCGGCGCAGATCCAGCTTGCCCGTGCCCAGATACGGCAGCTTTTCAATGCGCAAGAACTGATCGGGCCGGGGCCGCCACAGCGGAGGCAAATCGCATTTCGCCAAGCGCTCCAGGCACGCCTCCAACGGCTCGTTGGCAAGGGTATGCAACACGATCAGGCGCTCGCCTTTCTTCTCATCCGGAACTGCAGTCACCACAAACATTTGCTCCGCGACGTCGGCAAGCTCCTGAAGTTTCTCTTCTACCTTGATGTGCGGCACCATTTCGCCGCCGATTTTGCTGAAGCGGCTGAGGCGATCGGTGATGCGCAGGAAACCATCCTCGTCGACGACGGCGATGTCGCCCGTGTTGTACCAGCCGTCGCGCAGGACTTCCGCCGTTTTTTCCGGCCTGCCCAGGTAGCCCTGCATAACGTTTGGCCCGCGCACGAGCAATAGTCCCGGCTCGTCCACACCCAGTGTTCGCTGCGTTTCAGGATCAACGATTTTCACGGTAATTCCGGGCAGCGGATGGCCGATGCTCCCACGCTTGGCGCCCACCTGGCGAAACGACGCGGCGCGAAAATCGATGGTGTTCACCGCGACCACCGGCGAACATTCCGTGCAGCCGTAGCCTTCCAGCGGCCGGATGCCGAACCGATCTTCAAACGCGATCGAAATGCGCTCCGGCAATTTCTCCGCCCCGGCCATCACGAAGCGCAAGCTGCCAAATTCTTCCGGAGTGCAACGCCTGGCGTAGGCATTCAGAAATGTGGGTGTCGCCACCAGCATGGTGACGGCGTATTTGTTGACCAGCGCCCCAATCACTCGTGAATCTAGGGGATTCGGATGAAAAACGACGCCAATGCCCGCGGCGGCGGGCAGGCACAAGGTCGCCGTGAAGCCGAACGAGTGGAAGAAGGGAAGGATGCCCATGATGCGATCGTCGGCGCGCAGGAAGAACACCTGGCTCAGTTGTTCGACGTTCGCAACCACGTTGTAATGGGTGAGCATCACGCCTTTTGGCTCGCCAGTGGAACCGCTCGAAAAAATGACCGTGGCCAGATCGTCGAGACCGGCGCTGCGCTCGCTGCCGGCGAATTTCTCGATGCTGCTGGCCGGCAGAAAAGCCGCGGCCAGTGCGGCGCCAAGGCGTTCGCTGATTGTGGGCTTTTGCGCCAAGTCCTCCAGGAAAATCGCATCTACCGGAGGCTGGACATGCGGGACACGTTCCAGAAAAGCGCGCGCGGAAATGACCGTCTTCAGATTGCATTGCTTCGCGCAGGACGCCAGGGTCTCGTTCGATGCCGTGTAATTCAGGTTCACGGGCACTTTTCCCATCAGCATTGCCGCCAGATTCACGAGGGCGCCCGGAATGGACGGCGGCAGCAGAATTCCAACCATCTCCTGCCCGTGCCAATGCGTCCGCAACCTCCGTGCCAAGAACAATGTCCGCGCGAGCACAGCGAAGAAATTGAGTCGCGGAGTCTGCCCGTCGGCCATGGCAAAGCGCCCCGGGTGTCTGCGCACGGTGCGAACGAAAGACTTCGGCAGCGTCTCCATATGGCTTTTTCGACGGGCGAAGGATTCCGCGCTCAGGTCTTGCACCGCTCGCCGAGCTTCGGTTGATGTCGCCGTCGGCGGCAGTGGTCGGCCAAACGTCACGCGCACCGGATACGGCAAGTGCCGCGGCAACTTCCACAGAAAACGTCCGCCCGCAAAACTGAAAACCGAGCCCCACACTCCATCCAAATTCACCGGAATAATCGGAGCCTCCACGCCCTTCATGATGCGTTCCATTCCTCGGCGGAACGGCAGCATCAAGCCGATGCGGGTCATCTGCCCTTCCGGGAAAATACACACGACTTCACCGTTTTGCAGTGCTTGCGTGGCCTCGCGCAGGGAATGGATCATCTCCCGCGGTCCTTGGTCCGACGCGATGGGAATCACACCGAGGATTTTCGCGAAGGGTTTCACCAGCGGATGTTCGTAGGAGCCTTTGAACATCAGGAAGCGAATGGGACGATCGAGCGATGCGATCAGAAACAACGGCATCCGCCATCGAGACGTGATTCGGAACCAAGAGCGCTCCGCCCTTTGCGGGCACCGCATCGGCTCCCACGATATCCAGCCGGTACAGCGTATGCGTGGCGATCCACAAGAGCAGGCGAAGCATCGCGTCGGGCAGCAGATACAACACGTAAGCGGTTGCGCCCAGCGTCGCCACCGCAGCCCAGAAAAATATCGCCGCCGGCCCGAGATGAAGATAATGCGTCAGCACGTAATACGCCCCGGACGCGGCTCCGACGCCGACAAACGAAAACAAATTCGCGCAGGCAATGACGCCGCCTCTTTGACCATCCCCGGGGCGATGCTGGATGAGAGCATTAATGGGAACGATGAAAAATCCGCCCGAAAATCCGAGGCCGGCCAGAAGGATCAGCACGCCCTGAAACGACAAACCATGCCGGGAAAGCAATAATCCAAGCACGGTCATCCCGAGAGAGCCCAGCGGAATCAAGCCGTATTCGATTTTTCCCGCGGAGAGAAATCCTGCGGCTAAGCTTCCCAGGCCGATACCCACCGCAATCGACGCCTGCAAGATTCCGTTGTGCGTCGAGCTGATTCTCAGCACGTCCTGGCCGTAAATGATGATGGCAAATTGCAGCAGCGCGCCCAGAAACCAGAAGTACGTATTTCCCACCACGGCAAGCCACAAGACGCGATCGGACCGAATGAGCTTTCCCTGGGCCCACAAGTCGCCGAGAAAATTCGCCCGGAACTTCTTCGCGGGATCCGCTGCCGGCACCCGAGAGATGCCCAGAGCGCACAACAGACCGAGCACCGAAAGCGAAAGAAAGACGACACCAGAGAATAGTTGTCGCCCACGGAACGCATCGGTCATAAACGCGCCCGCAACGCTTCCGGCGATCAGTGCCAGAAAACTCCCGAGCTCAAGAACGCCGTTCCCCCACGACAAGAGCCTTTGGGGCAGAAGCTCCGGCAGCAAGCCATACTTCGTGGGCCCAAATAGCGCCGCCTGCGTACTGGCGAGGAACACCGCCGCCAGAGCCAGATGCATGTCTTGCCGCACGAGAGCAAATGCGGCAAACGCGAACACACCGATCTCGAATAGCTTCGTGCCAACGGCTACGCTGCGCTTGCTAAAGCGATCCGCCAGGTAGCCGCCAGTCATCGAAAAAAGGATGAAAGGCCCGGCGAACAACGCGCCCACCAGCAGCACCAGGCGGTCGCGATCCTCCTTGCCCAGATTCATCGCTAAAATCAGGAAGATCACCAGGTTTTTTAGGCCGTTCTCGTTGAACGCGCCCTGAAATTGCGTGGCGATCAGGCTCCAAAAGCCGCGCTTCCATTTCAGACCAGACACGGGCATAACGAGATTTTCGTCAGCGGGCATACCAGAGCACCAAGTTTTTCAGAGGAGCCGTGGAGATAAACCGAGTCTAGCAATATCGGCGGCTCCCATTGACCCGGCGTAAATGGCTGTGCCGAAAGGGAGACGTGAGTTTTGCGCGTCACCGTCACTCGCCTTTCCGCGATATTCTAGCGACGGCTAAGGGGAGCTAAATGAGCAACATAAAAGGCATGCGAACCGTTTTGATCACGGGAGGAACGGACGGCCTGGGCAGGGCCGCGGCGCTGCTCCTCGCAGAACGCGGCTATCGCGTCTTCGCCGCTGGACGCTCGCCAGAGAAGCGCGCCCAACTCGAGGCCATCGCGCGTGAGAAGAAATTGCCCCTCGAGGCCCTCGAGCTCAACGTTTGCGATGACAAATCCGTGCGGGACGCCGTGAGCCACGTTCTCTCTCAAGCGGGTGCGATCGATGTGCTGGTCAACAACGCTGGCATCGGCTATATGGGTACCATCGAAGATCTGCAGATGGAGGACTGGCGCCGCCAATTCGAAACAAACGTGTTCGGCGTGTTACGGGTCACGCAGGCCGCCTTGCCCTCGATGCGCGCACGCAAACGCGGCCGCATCCTCATGATGAGTTCCGTGGCAGGCCTGGTGACGGTCCCGGCTCAGGGCGCCTATAGCTCGAGCAAGCATGCGTTAGAAGGTCTAACCAATGCATTGCGGTTGGAGATGTTTCCCTTCGGCATCGAAGTGATTCTGATCGAGCCTGGATACATCGCGACCGGCATGCAGCAGGCGGCCGCCGAGCTCACCAGCGGCTACGCGGAGAAATTCAAAACGAGCCCCTACGCGAAGCTCTACGCGCGGTTCGCCGCCAGCGCCAAAGACGCCCGCGCTAAATCGAAAACCACCCCGGAGGACTGTGCCCGGGTACTGCTGAGAGCCATTGAAGCGCCGCGGCCGAAACCCCGCTACGGGGTCACGCCACTTGCCACAATTGTGAAATGGGGAAAGCGCCTCTTGTCGGACAGGGCGGTGGATGCGCTGGTGTGTCGTCGGCTCGGAATCAAGCGCGGCGAAGCTTGAGCAACGTTGAGCGACTCTAGTGTTTGGCCGTCGACGGAAGATCCCTGGTTAGTTCGAAGCCTGGAACGACAAGCTATTCTCCCGGAGCTCTTCCCACTTCTTCCGCCACGCTTCGTGCTTCGGGCTTTCCGCGTAATCCGCGGCGGCTTCCGGACTGGCGAATTCGATCGCATAGACGCCGTCGAAGCCTTGAATCTGATTGCGCTGGGTCTTGAGCCAAATGTTTTTGATGCCGGGGATCTTTCCGGCCATGGCCTTGATCCCGTTCAGCGCCTGGTCCTTATCGTCCTGAGAAGTGGTATTTTTCCACTTGTAGACCACCACGTGAATCACGGTCTTTGGCTGCCCGAACCGGTTTTGCGCCTCAACGCTGCGAGCGTGCCACGTACCGATGCCAACTCCCGCCAAAAACAGGCTTGCACCCAACGCAAGCTTGAAAAGCCGGTGCTTCACGAATGACCCCATGACCTTCCTCCTGTGCTTACGCGCCTAACACAGTCTAAGTAAGACACCGCACGCGAAGCAACGCGACGCTACGATTTGACGCGCCTGCGAGGGGGACGTTACGCTCGAATCGCTGATTTTCTGCGCCCAAATGAATCCTTCCGACACAGAGATCCCTCAATCGGGGAAACCGGCCGCGGTATCGCCAAAGCTCCCGGTAATCTGGATCGGCTATCTGCTCGGTGTGGCCACGATCATCGCCGAGTTCGCCGCGGTCAGCCTGAATCCGGAACTGGCGAAACAGGGTGGCATCCCACCGCTCTACCTTTTTCTGGTGAGCTTCATTGGTGGCGTCTACTGGTTCGTGTGCATTTACCGCTATCACGTGATCTTGGCGCACGTACCGGGATGGACTCATCCCATCTCTCCGGCGCGCGCGGTCGGCTTTCACTTCATACCGTTTTACAATTTGTATTGGGTCTTTAAATGGCCGATGGAGATTGCGAAGTTTGTGAACGGGCGTCCGCACGCCCCAATGATGAAGCCTGTCCCGGTCGGCATCGCCATTCTCGGAGCACTCGTCCTTCGCGTTCTGGACCCCGGCTTCGGCCTGATCCTGCTTTTTTTCCCGTTATCGTATCTGTCCGAATGTCTGCGCCGCGCTTTCGCCGTACCCTCGCCGGCAGAATAGAGTGTGACGCGTACCGAATGCCGCCAATGATCACTAAAGATCAGAACTCTCAAGAAAAAATCCGCCCTAAAAAGCACAATGGCCCGGTGAACTTAGGTTCGCCGGGCCATCGATGCTGTAAGATTTTCCTAGATTGCGATCGTGTCAGACTGACTCAGGGCTTCGACGCGGGATCGGCTGGCGCCGCGCTGGCCGCTTCGGGCGACTTGGAGTCCATCGCACTCGCATTCGTGGGCTTCGGGACATCGCTGGTGTTGAAGCGGGTCAGGTAGGGCATGAAGGGAGTCACTTCAAACGGCATCTTCTCGCGTTCCGCCACCGCGCCCACCGGCTTGCTCTTCAGCAAATCCAACCGGTCAACCCAGGGATCCAGCTTCACGCGGCCGCCGATGGGGAGCGCCGCGATCATTTGCGGATTCTGCTTTGCATCCGGCGGGGCCGCCGACTTCGCATTCGCGACGACCGGAACGCGATTCCCCAGGTGCGGGCTGATCAGGTTCGGAATCTCTTTCTGCCGCGCCTCCAGCGCGGTCATAAAGAGCGCCGCGTTGCCCAACTGGTTTTTATACGGTGAGTTGGTCAGGAGTTGATTCGCTTTATCGCTCGCGGCCTTTTCTTCCTCAGGCGTACGAGCGAATCCGAAATGCCGGAACGAATCTTTATCGTCGATCAGCAATTGGTCAAAGAACGCAAAGTTTGAGTCCATGCGGTGTCCCAGGACCACGTGACCCAGCTCGTGCGCGACTACGGTCGCCAGGCTGGCCTCGTCCGGAAGCACGTCAATTAATCCGCGGCTCAGAACAATGGTGTGGCCCAACGTGAAGGACTCCAGCGTCGTGGTCATCATTACCCGGCACTGCACTTCCGGCTCGATGTCGAGATTGTTGGTCACTTCCAGGTTGTTGACGACGGTCTCGAGAACCTTGTCCACTTCGCCCTTTGGCGACATCAACCCCAGCCGCTGCAAGCGGTCGGTGACGTTGTCCTCCGCCTCGCGGTCCCACGAGCGCTGCGCCTGGATCGGGGTCAAATCATTCGCCGTCTTGGTGTCGTCCTGCACCGGCGTTTCCACCAGAATCTTGCTCAGTTCCTGCTCCTGCGCGGCGTGGCCGATGTTGTAGCCCCACAAGCGCGTCTGCGCCCGGAAGTCGAGCTTCTTGGTCATCGCGTAGTGCAATTCTTTTTCTTCGCTGTACACAAACGAAGGCATCCACATTCCCGGCTGCACGTTGGTGCGCCAGCTGTCGAAGTGGAAGTAATAGCTGGTGTGGCCTCCGCCGCCGTATCCGCCGTTGAAGCGCACCACGTTGTAGCCCTGATCCTCGACCCAAATCCGGCCCAGGAATCGGCCCTTGCCGGACTTCGGCAGCGGGGTGACGTCGAACACCAGGCACCGCACCTCGCCCAGAAATTCGCGCTTCACGTAGTCAAATTTGTAGTGCTGCTTGTCGAATCCATTCGTGTCGATGAAGATCATCTGCAGGAATCCGTCCGGCAGATACTGCATCGCGAAGGAAAAGAAATTGCCGATGCCCGTGAAGATCTTCTTGCCTTTGGTGTCGGTGTCCGACAAAGACGCCAGGTTCACACCCTTGCCGAAATCGGCTTTGCCCAAAAAGTACTTGTCCCCGGCAGGCACGAATCCCAAATTGGCGTCCGGCTTCAAATTCTGGATGTAGGTCTCCACCAGTGGCGAATATTTGCGGATATCCTGATTCAACTTGTTCTCGGTCGCCACCACGCGATCGACCACTTCTTCCATGGTCCGCGCCTGATCGACTGGCTGGGGGACCGCTGCGGCGGCCATGTTTCCCATCCCGCTCGCCAGGAGCGCCAGAATTCCTGTCACCACAAACTTACGCATTGTTGCTCTCCCCTCAGTAGGCCAGCCGGAATTCGATTCGCACGCGGGCCGGAAAATCCACTGCCTCTCCATCTCGCTTAGCCGGTTTAAATTTGATTTGTTGCGCCGCTTGTACCGCGGACTCGTCCAGACCGTGACCCAATCCGCTCACCACGTGATTCACCTGTATCGAACCGTTCGCCAGGAAAACCAGGTCGATCACCACGTCACCTTCCAACTTCAACGCACGCCCTTCCGCCGTATACTCCGGCCGGGGCTTCGACAAAATATCCACCTGCGACGTCCCTGAATCCGCCGATGCCTTCTTCTTCGGCGCATCGCTGGCAACCGTCTGGTTCGCAAAACCACTCGACTGCACGACGCCTTGCTTACCACCACCCTGTGGAGGGTTAGCAATGCCGTTGCCAAAGCCGGTGCTGGCTACCACGCCTCTCACGCCTTTGTCGCCACCGGTGCCGTTGCCATATCCAGGACCGCCGGGAAGCGCGGGAGATCCCAGGCGGTTCACATTCGTGGTCTTGTTCGGATCGCCCTTACCCGGTAGTCCGTTGGGGTCGCCAAATCCGCCGGTCTGTACCTTTTCCACTGGCAACTTCACGGTCGGCGCTGCCGCACTGCCGCTATTGAGGTTGTTCACCTTCACCTCTTCGCGAGGGCGCTTGGGCTGGTTTGTGTTGTCGATAAATTTCGCTTCCAGCACGGGAGTCTTCGGCTCCAGCTCGGGTGCCTTGACTTCGACGTGTTCGATCTTGGGTTTCAGCACCTTCTGCTGCACGAAAATGTGAGGTTGTTTGGGGTTCAGCTTCACTTCCTCGATCACCTGAGGTTTCGGTGCCGGTGCAACCTTCGGCTTCGGTTGAGGGGGTGGCGGCGCCACGGGCACTTCCGTGACCGGCATCGCCAGCGGCACAACTTGCATGTTCAACGCCGTCTTCAACCGCTCCGGGAAGAAAAGTGGCATCACCACAAAAAACGTCAGGATGATAATTTGCGCGATCGCGCTAACACCCAGCCGTTGCCAACGCGATTCACCCTCAGGCAGCATCGCCAGCCGCGCGGGGACTTGCTTAGTCCCGATCGAGCGTTTCCACGCGTCACGATTCTGTGTTTGGCCCCGGTTTGCCCCGAATCCGACGCCCAAGTTTGTATTTTCTACACTCATGATATTTTCCCGTGTCCGTCTACTGGATTCCGCCGAGTCATCAACGCCTTTTCAACGGCTACATTCTCCCTGCCGAATTTCCCCCTATGGGGATTCCCTTGGGTTGTTCGCCGGGCTGGACGAGCGCGGCTTAGGGCGATGCCAGAGTACCGATGAGACTGGGGCGGGCCTAATAGGACTTAGGTACTAGCGTCGCGAAGTCGCTAATGCCGCTAGCGAACCACATCTTCTCCTCGGCAAAACCCGGAGGGCTTCCTCGTTGCGGGGAGGGGCGCAACGTCGATCTAGAATACCGCACCTAGGGTACCGCAATCACCTGCCAAGGACCGTGAACTTCTTTCTTCGCCCCACCCGGGCTGTCCGGGGTATGTTCTAGGATGCAGGACGGCGATAATAGGGTGCCGCACCATGAGTGCAGATTCGGGAAGCCGCGATCCAGCAATGGACCATCCGAAAACCGAAGGAATGGGACCCGACGCCACATCCGGCGCTCGCAAGGTGTCGCGGTTTCTTGCCCAGCACCAGCCGGTGATCGACCGGCTGTATTCCGAAGCTGCCGAGTACTCCTGGTCCTTGACACGCGCGCGCTTCGACGCCGCATTGGAACGCAGCGCCGCGAAACGCTTTGGCGCCGATGCGGTGACTCCCGATCAGATCGAGGCGTACTTAAGGGCCCTGCACTTGCGGGACTTGAGTCTCGCGGCCGCCTGCGCCGACGGGCACGCCGACGCCTGGGACTACTTCGTCGCCACCTATCGCTCCTATTTGCGCTCTGCCGCGGCTGCCATCCTGCATTGCGCCGCGGGTTCGCCCGCCGCGCACGATCTGGCGGACTCCCTTTTTGCGGATCTCTACGGACTTACCGAAGATAAACGCGGTGACCACTCCCTCTTCCGCTATTTTCATGGACGCAGCTCGCTGAAGACGTGGTTGCGCGCGGTCCTGGCTCAACGCCACATCGACGCCATCCGCGCCGCCCGGCGCTTCACCGAGCTGGACGAAGACACCGCGGATCGCGGCGATCGAAAGGGTACGCGGCCCCCGCTCGGTTCGAATCAAATTCAGACGACTCCAGCCGATCCGCATCGCGAGCGATACGTCGCCCTGTTCACGCGCACGCTGCAAACCGCATTGGGTCTTCTTGATGCACGCGACAAGGAACGCCTGCGACTTTATTACGCCGATGAGTTGACGCTTGCCGAAATCGGCCGCCTTCTCGGCGAACACGAATCCAGCGTCTCACGCAATCTGGACCGCATCCGCCGCGAGCTGCGCTCCGAGGTTGAATCCGCGCTACGCAACGGCCGCGTTGCCGCGAATGGCTCACAGGCTGAGCCCGGACTGAGCGACGAAGAAATCTCTCTCTGCTTCGAGTACGCTTCCGAAGACGCCCCCATCGACCTCGATAAGTTCCTCCCCAGCCGCGGTCCCAGCGCGGAAAGGCTCGAGCCGTGAACACACGCTACCGTAGCGGCCGCTTTCCGAAGCGGGCGCATTTTCCACCATGCAAGCCACCATGCAAGAAGATCCCAAATTTTCGTTCTAAAATGGGAGATGGCCATGGCGCGTGACGATCGCGAACGCAATTTCGAAGATGCACTCGCGCGCAACCTCCAAGCGAATCTGCCGGCCCGCGCAACGGCGAGCACGCCCGTGTCCGTTCCCGCGCCGCAGGGTGTGTGCCCGGATGCCGAAATCCTCGCTGCCTATCACGAACGTCTGCTGGCCCCGGACGAAATGTCCGCTCGCAAGCAGCACATCGCATCCTGCGTGCGCTGTCAGGAAATCCTCGCGCAACTCGAAATCACCGACGAGATTCCTCTCGATGTGGATCGCGAAGAATCCGTGCACAAAAACACGGTCGCGGTGCCCGACATGCAGGCCGTCCTCACTCCGCGCGCGTCGGCCATTCCAGCCGTTCAGGCGGCGGTCGCCAAATCTTCCTCTCCGATGGAGACGCCTCGCCGCTCCTATACCTGGTGCTGGCTGGTTCCTTCCGCCGCGCTAGCCGCGGGTTTGCTGATCTGGGTGGCGATTCACGAGAAAACTTCTCAGGAAACAGAATTCGAGATCGCGAAAAATCAGCCGCAATCTTCGCCGGAGGTTTCGCCAGCCGCCCCGTCGCCACCCGCAGATTCAGCCAAAGACAAACTCGCGACGAACGAGTTGCAAGTTCCGCCGGCCTCCGAAAGCGGCCACCCTGCAAAAACGGATGCTTTTGATGGCGCTCAAAGCCGCGCACGCGAACAAAGAGTGCCTGCGCCTTCAGCCGTGCCTAAGCCCATTGTGCCGAGCGGCTATGTCCACCCCAATAGTTCCGTGACCTCGCAAGAGCGCACTGAGACGCAATCCCGGACCCTGGCGCAATCCCCGTCTCAAGCGAAGCCGGTCGCGGGGGGCGCCACGGCCCAATCAGCCCCTTCCGCGACGCTGGCGGCGCCCGATGCCGTTGCCGACACGGTCTCGCAGGCTCCGGCCGCTACGCCGGAAGCAAAGAAAGAGGGGGTCGCGGGAGGTGTCGCGGGCGCGGCCGCTCCCGCAGTGACCCTCGAGAAATCCCAAACGGCTCGCCCAGGCGCGCTTGCCTTACGCGAGAGCGCTAATTTACGGCCATCTCGTAGTCCCGTGCTCGTTTCCTCTCCCAATGGAACCGTAGTCTGGCGCCTCTCGCCCGCCGGAATCGTTGAAGGCTCGGCTGACGCGGGCGCGAACTGGAGCCTCCAAAAAACCCCGGTAGTAGCCGATTTGCTAGCCGGCTCCGCTCCCTCCAACAAAATCTGCTGGATCGCCGGTCGCGGCGGCGCCATCCTGCGCACGACCGACGGTGGCAAGCATTGGCTGAAACTTTTCTCGCCAACCACCGACGACATCACCGCGGTCTTCGCGGCGGATGCAGATCAAGTGATCGTCACCACCTCCACCAACAAGTCTTACAAGACCACCGACGGCGGAACTTCGTGGGCACCGCAACCTAATCCATGAGAGCAGCACACCTTTCTACGTGGCACAGCACAGCTTTGCCCTATCTGGGCGCGATGGGTTCTATAAGGGTCGGCCACACCAACGACCCTCTTGCAAGAAAGTCGGGCGACTTCGTTCTACTAGAGAACGCCAATTTGAAATGAGGACAAACCGATGAAGACAACCCAACCCGCGCTTCGTTCGCACACGCTCTGGCTCACCGCGGCAACGTTCGTTCTCGCCATCACGGCGGCCGCGACCTACGCCGAAACGCGCCACCGCCCCGGCCAAGCCCAGGAACGAGAGTCCGCCCACTCCGCCGCTTCCGACCAGGCCACCACGCTAAGCGACCAGACCGACCTCAACGTCACCGTCTACAACTCCAACATCGCTCTGATTCGCGACGTCCGCCAATTAACGGTCCCCAGCGGAGCCTTCCGCTTGAAATTCGAAGACATCGCCGCCACCGTGAACCCCGCCACGGTCCATTTCCGCTCTCTGACCGAACCTGAAAAACTCAACGTCATCGAACAGAACTACGAATACGATCTCCTCGAACCCGCAAAGCTCCTGCACAAATACGTCGGCAAGGAAGTCACCCTGGTCCGCTCGTATATGGACAACGGCACCACCAAACACGAAGAGGTCAAAGCCATCCTGCTCGCCGATAACAACGGCCCCGTCTGGAAAATCGGCAACGACATCGTCACCGGAATTTACGCCGAGGGCTATCGCTTCCCGGAAGTCCCCGCGAATCTCTACGATCGCCCTACGCTGCTCATGTCGCTCGACAATTCCGGAGCACGCAAACACCAGATCGAAGCCTCGTATCTCGCCAACAATCTGTCCTGGAACGCGGATTACGTCCTGACCGTCGGCCGCGAAGAAAAAGCCGCTGACCTGGATGGCTGGGTCACCCTCACGAACAACAGTGGCACCGGCTTTCGCAACGCCCGTTTACAGCTCGTCGCCGGAGATCTAAATCGCCTGCCCGCCAACGCTCGAGGTGATGTCGTAATGATGAAGGCCATGACGGCGGGCGCGGTTCCCGCCCCACAATTCCAGCAGGAAAATTTCTCCGAATACCACCTCTACACGCTGGGCCGCCGCACCTCTGTGGAAGATAAGGAAACCAAGCAGATCAGCCTGTTGCAGGGAAGTGGCGTGCCGGTCGAGAAACTCTTCGTGGTCAACGGCCAGAATTTCTACTATCACAACTATCAGAATCCGGGCTCGCCCCTCAAAGACCCGGTGATGGTCTACTACAAATTCAAAAACGAAGAAAAAGCGGGTCTAGGCATGCCTCTTCCCGCAGGCAACGTCCGCGTGTATCAAAAAGATTCCAAGGGCGGCGTCCTCTTCATCGGCGAAGATCGTATCGACCATACTCCCAAAGATGAAACCGTCACCGTCCACATCGGCAACGCCTTCGACATCATCGCCGAACGCAAACAAACCGACTTCAAGAAAATCGCCAACAACGTCTACGAAATGGAATTCGAAATCACCCTGCGCAACCACAAAGACACGCCCATCACGGTAGAAGTCAATGAACCCATCGGCGGCACCTGGGAAATGCTCTCCTCGTCCTACAAGTTCACCAAGACCGCCGCCTTCGCCGCTCAATTTCAGGTCCCAGTGGACAAGAGCGGAACGTCCATCCTCAAGTACCGCGTCCGCGTGACCTACTAGCGGTCACCCGCAACTGTTTGCTTGTCGAGCACGCCGGACACGCGCGCATCGCAACCGCCGCTAAATATCCCAAGAACGAAATGCCGCCAAAACGCAGATTTCGTTTGACAGCTACGTATCGAATCCGCTAACATGGCCTCATTGAGAACTGCGTAGGAACGCCGGCCATCACCGGCGTTTTCCATTTGCGGCGAACATCCCGAGGGGCCAGCCACCAGGCTAAGCTCTTTACAATCAACACTTACCTATGTCTATCAAAGCAAAGGGACTTTAACCCACGCAAAATCAATACTTACAAAAAAACAGGGGGAGGGGGGTATCACAGCAGTAAACAGATCGGTGTCATTCCCATTTCGGGAGGCAACTACTCCACCACCGCGTCCGCCTCGATCTCCACCAGCATCTCCTCCGATATCAGCTTGCTGACCTGCACCATGCTCGTAGCCGGCCGGATCGTCCCAAAAAACTCCCCGTGCGCCCGCCCAACCTTCTCCCATTCCCCAATATCGATCACAAACATCCGCGTGCGCACCACATCCTTCAATCCCGCACCGGCCTTAACCAGCGCCGCCTCAATGTTCCGGATGGTCTGCACCGTCTGCGCATACACGTCGCCGACGCCAACAATCGTGCCGTCCGGCCCGGTCGCGGTCGTCCCCGATACGGTGACGATATTCCCGACCCGCACCGCCCGCGAATATCCCACGATCGGTTCCCACTGCGTGCCGCTTGAAATGTTGTGACGTGACACACGCATCTCCTTCGCCGCGCGTCGCCCGCGCAAGCGCATGTTAGACTGTAAGAATTATGGCACACGGTCCGCGCGATTCAGGCGAGCAGACGTGCCGCCAGGAAATGAACGATGGCATTCGGGAAAGACCGACTTTGCCCGCAAAACCGGAAGAAATTAGATGAAATGTAACAACATCCTCGAGGCTATCGGACGCACGCCGCTGGTGCGGCTCAATCGCATCAACCACGGCCTGAAGCCGCAAATCTACGTCAAAGCCGACTACACCAATCCTGGTGGATCGGTGAAAGACCGCATTGGCATCACCATGATTGATGATGCCGAGAAAAAGGGCCTGCTGAAAGCGGGCGGCACGATCATCGAAGGCACTTCCGGAAATACCGGCATGGGTCTGGCGCTGGTAGCAGCAGTGCGCGGCTACAAGATGGTTTTCACCATCACCGATAAGCAATCCAAGGAAAAAGTCGATCTGCTGAAGGCTCTGGGAGCGGAAGTTATCGTTTGCCCGACAGCTGTCGAGCCGGAAGATCCACGCAGCTACTATTCCGTGGCGAAAAAACTTGCTCGCGAAATACCCAACTCCTTCTACCCGAATCAGTACGACAATCCGATGAATCCCGAGGCCCACTACCTCACCACCGGTCCCGAAATCTGGGACGATTCCGAAGGCAAAATCACGCACTTCGTTTGCGGCATGGGTACCGGCGGCACCATCAGCGGCGTCGGCAAATATCTCAAGGAAAAAAATCCCAAGGTCCAGATTATCGGCGTGGACCCGATCGGCTCGCTCTACTACGATTTCGTGAAGCGCGGCGAAACGGTGAAAGCCAAGACCTACGTCGTCGAAGGCATCGGCGAGGATTTTTTCCCAAGCACGATGAATCTGAAGATTCTCGACGACGTTCTCCAGGTCAACGACGACGAATGCTTCATCGTCGCCCGCCGCCTGGTAAAAATGGAAGGCCTGTTCACCGGTGGCTCCGGTGGCGGCTGCATTTCCGCCACCTTGCGACTGGCGAAAGATTTAGGCCCGGATGCGTTCATCGTCGCGTTCCTGCCCGACACCGGCATGCGCTACCTCAGCAAGGTCTACAATGACGAGTGGATGCGCGAACGCGGCTACGTCGATGCTGCCGTGAAAATCACCGCTGGCGAAGTTGTCAGCGCTAAAAAACATCACTCCGGAAAAGTCCGCGAGCTGGTGATCGCGCGGCCGTACCAGACCGTTTTCCACGCGCTGAAAACCATGCAGGAGCAGGACATCTCGCAGATCCCGGTGTTCGAGGAAAAT
This sequence comes from uncultured Acidobacteriota bacterium, assembly GCA_963810355.1. Lineage (GTDB taxonomy): Bacteria > Acidobacteriota > Terriglobia > Acidiferrales > UBA7541 > Acidiferrum. Next base: position 103,729 of record CAWENU010000012.1, on the reverse strand, counting down.
CTGCCGATCGGCACCATCTACGAAGATCAAATCCTGAATCTCGCGCTGCAGGGCAAAGACCTTCGCAAGCTGGTCGTGCGCGAAGTGATGAGCAAGCCGCTCCCGCAAGTCCCCAGGAGCGCGCCGGTCGAGCGCGTGACCCACATTTTGAGCCACGAGAATCCCGCCGTTTTCGTCGAAATGGGCGATTCGCGCTTTGAGATTCTCACCAAGTACGACCTCATGAGCACGGTCGCCAGCCTCATGGAACAAAAACGCTGAGCCCGGTTCCCACTCGCGTATCTCAAGAGACAGGAAGCGATAGACTTGAAGATCCTCGATTTCAATGAGCGCCTGAAAAATTCAATCCTCATCGCCGACGGCGCGATGGGTTCCTATCTGCACGACTTCGCCGGCGCACATCGGTGCTTCGACGAGATGAATTCCATTGAGCCCGAGGCCGTCTTCCGCGTGCACCAGGCGTACATCGAAGCCGGTGCTCACATCATTGAGACCAACACATTCGGCGCGAATCGCTTCAAGCTAGAGCCACTTGGCCTGGCCGACGAGGTGCAACGCCTCAACAGCCGCGGCGTAAAAATCGCTCGTGAAGCTCGTGAATCAGCCGCGCGTGAAGTGCTGATTGCCGGTTCGATGGGTCCACTGGGCATAGGCGTGCAGGCGCGTCACCCGGAACCCGAGGAAATCCAGGCTATCTTCCATGAGCAAGCCCTCGCGTTGGAGGAACGCGGCGTCGATCTCTTCATTCTCGAAACTTTCACTTATATCGAAGAGCTGCTTCTCGCCATTGACGCGATTCGTTCATTCTCAGGGATTCCGATCATCGCGCAGCTGACGTATTCGGAAGAAGGAACGGCCTTCGGCGATTTGCGACCCACTGATGCAGCCGCGCAATTGAAAAACAAGAACGTCCAGGTCATCGGCGCGAACTGCACGCTGGGTCCGCAAGCGCTGCTGCCGATTCTCGGAGCGCTCGCCAACGTGGACGATGTGCGCGTCAGCGGTATGCCCAATGCGGGTATCCCGAAGCGCGAAGGCGACCGCATCGTGTATCCGAAATCGTCGCCCGAGTATTTTGCGTTGTTCGCGCGCGAAGCCGCTGCCCTCGGCGTGCGCATTCTGGGCGGCTGCTGCGGCACCACGCCCGCGCACATCCGCGCCATGGCGGAAGCGGTCAAATCGCTGCATCCCGCGAAACATGCCAGCGGCTCGCAGCCCACGGCGGTTGCCGCGAAACCCGCCCCGGTGATCGAGCGCGAGCCCGAAAGCAAATTCTGGAAAAAGTTGCAGCGCCAGGAATTCACGGTTTGCGTGGAGATCGATCCACCGAAAGGCCTTTCGCTCGATCGCATCTTCGAGCAGGTCGACAGGATCATGGCCTCGGGCAAGGTCGATGCCATCGACATCAATAGCGGCGCGATGGCCCGCGTCGGCATGGACGCGCTGATGACCGCCGGAGCCCTCGAAGCCCGCGGCATCGAAACCGTGCCGCACCTTACCACGCGCGACTACAACATTATCGGCCTGCAAGCCATGTTGCTGGGCGCATGGACCGTTGGCGGCGTGCGCAACGTCCTGGCCATCACCGGCGATCCGCCATCGGTCGGCGATTATCCCGAAGCCAGCGGCGTCTACGAAGTAGACTCCGTCGGTCTAGTCAAAATTCTCCACCGCTTGAATCAGGGTACAGACTGGGCCGGAAAAACTTTGGGCGGCGCGACAAACTTTACCATCGGCGTCGCTGTCAATCCTGTCGCCGACGATCTGGACTCCGAGATCGAACGCTTCCACGCCAAAGTCGAAGCGGGCGCGCACTACGCCATGACCCAGCCGTTGTTCGATCCCGAACACTGGTACGCGTTCGTGAAAAAGCTAGGTGGCAAGCCCGCGATTCCGGTATTGATCGGCATCTGGCCACTGAACAGCTACAAGCAGGCCCTGCGCCTCAACAACGAAGTCCCCGGCATCGTGATCCCGGAACCCGTCCTGAAATCGATGGAGGCTGCTGGTGCCGCGGCCCGCGAACGAGGCTTCGAGGTCGCCCGCGAAATGCTCGCATGGTCGCGCTCCGAACTAGCCGGCGCGTACCTCATCCCGCCTTTCAAGCGCTACGAGGAAATCCTGGATATTTTGTAGTTCGGATTCGACGTGCATCTCGGAATCGTGCTGACACCTTGCCGGGATGCGCCGGAGCAATGCTGCGCCTCTACAAGTGTCTAGTGGTGAGTCAGAAGATAGTGTGAAACGATCCATTCCTCGCCGTTGCGGTAGCCCCATAATTCAGCGCAGGCCATGAAGAAGATGCGCCACCGCGACCACCATTTCTTTGCGTTACCGACACCGTAGGTCGCGGCCATCAGCGAGTGCAACCGTGAGTTGTTGGCGTCCATATTGGCTAGCCACGCTTCTGCAGTTTTCTGGTAATGCGTTCCCGGGACGCGCCAGTGTCCGGCTACGCGGAGGTGGCGGTCAAAGTGGGCGATCAAATCATCGCTGGGCATCATGCCGCCGGTGAAAAAATGCTGGGCCATCCAGTCGCCAGGACCGCGAACCTCGTAAGGATAGGCGAAACGGGTGTGCGCGAAGATGTGTATGAATAATTTTCCGTCAGGTTTCAGCCACCCCGCAATTCGCTCGAGCAAGGTCTCCCAGTTCCGCATGTGCTCGAACATCTCGACAGAGACGATCCGATCGTAGCAGGGGGCGGTGCCTGGCTTCGCTGGAGAAAGACATGGTTCGCCGGGCTGAAGCCCGGCACCTACATGGGGGTCGAACGCGTTCATGTCGGCGGTGATGATCCGCACATTACGGAGGCCGCGCTCTGCTGCGCGCTCTTCGATGAAAGCCCGCTGCGAGGCGGAGTTGGAGACCGCGGTGATGCGGCTGTTCGGGAATTGCTCCGCCATCCACAGCGTGAGCGAGCCCCAACCGCATCCGAGTTCCAGAACTTCTTGCCCATCGGCCAGCTGAGCGCGCTCGCAAGTCAGCTGCAGCATGGCCTCTTCCGCTTGGGCAAGCGATTTACATCCCTCGGCATAAAACGCCGCGCTATATTTCAGGCGCGGACCGAGCACGCTCTCGAAAAAAGCTGCGGGAACTTCGTAATGCTGCGCGTTCGCAGAATCCGTGCGCAGCGCGATAGGGCTGCGCTTCATTTCTTCGACGAACGCGAGCAGCTCCGCGCGGTTCGCCTCATCCGTGCCGCGATCTTCTTCGCGCAAGCGTTCACGCAACATCCGGCGAATTGCGGTGCGAATCAACGCGTCAGGAACCAGACCGCTTTCGACCAACCACTCGTACCAGAATCTCTCTTCAGATTTTTCCTGGGCGGCAGAAAGCCATTCGACATGCGACGCGTCGTGCTTCAAGACCTGCGCGCGCCCAGCCTTTGCCACACTTAACGAACCCATCAAGCCTGCTCTTTCTTTGGAAACCACGGAACAAATGTGTTGGTGGTGCGCTGGTAATCGCGATACTCATTTCCGCGACTTCGCAACGCCTGTGCTTCCGTAGCAGGAATCCCCGTGACGCCCAGCAGGAAATAAAGGATCAGCGCCGGAGAGATCAACCCGATCCAGCCCCAGGGGGATGCCAGCGCGAAAACAGCGTAGGCCACCCAGAGCAGCCACTCAAAAAAGTAGTTGGGATGGCGCGAGTATTTCCATAGACCTTCGCGGCAGGTCTTGCCCTTGTTCTCCGGCTTCTTCTTGAACGCGTTGAGCTGGTGGTCGGCGATGGCTTCTCCGATCATGCTGACGAGCCAGACTCCGGCTGCGAATTTCTCAAGAAATCCGAGGGGCGCTCGCGTGTCGAGGCAGGCGAGCAAAAAAGGAAGCGAGAGTACGGCGTCCAGCAGCGCCTGAAACTCGAAGAAAAAAAGAAAGCGGAGAGCGAGATTATTCTTCCATTCTTTCCGAAGCTGAACGTAGCGCCCTTCTTCCGGATGACCGACCACGCGCGCAAAAAGAAGGTAGGCCGCGAGACGCAGCCCCCAGAAGCCAGCCATCGCCGCCATAGCCCATCTGCGAGCGGGATACCCCGGCCCGGCGATCGCGTAATAAACCGCGAGAATTCCCAGGCCCGCAGCCCAGCCCACATCGACAATGGCAGCGTTGCGGATCAGAAGATGGATGACCCACAGAACAAACATCATCGCCGCGACGATGGCGACGCCGTTCAAGCCCAGATGTACCGCTTGCTGCAGCATCAGGCGGCCTCTACGATGGGCGCGATTTTTCGTGTCAACATGCGCCGGAGTGCTGGCGTGAGACCCGCGTAGATCGCCGCCGCGCACACCGGGGCCAAGAGGCACCAGACGGCGATGGCGTGCCAGGTCGTGGTCCACAGCAACCGGATGGCGTCGCCCATATTGGAATGAATCATCGCATAAATCTGCGGCACAGAAAGGGGCAGATGGGGCGCGCGGAAGAGCCTCTCACCCAACCGGAAGAAGGGAATCAGCAGAGCGAGCTGCAGCGGGTACACGAAATAGTTCACGATCTGAATGGCTGGCAAATTCAATTGCAACGCGAAAGCGGCCAGGGCGCAAAGCGCGGTGGTCGATCCCAGCACCGGGAAAACGCCCAGCGCGACGCCAAGGGCGACGCTGAGCGCGATTTTCTCCGGGGTCACTCCCTGGCGGAGCAGATCGAGGAGCGGGCGCACCAAGCGTCGTGAAAAGAACCCTTCGCTCATGCCGCCTTCTGCCGGAACAACGCGGAAGCGGGTTCGTCTGGCCGCAAGCCAAAGAGCTGCAGCAGCACGTACAGCGACATGATGATATTTCCTCCCGCCATGATCAGCACGAACCAAAAGATTTTGATGCCGAGCGAGCGTTCTCTCCACGCCAGCCAGCAGAAAAACGTCAGAAATCCGAAGTAGGCGTCGTAAAGCGTCGCCATGGCCCAGGGATTGGCGGCGAACGAAGGCAATGCGCTCCAGAGGCTTACCTGCAAGCAGGTGCGAACAGTCATCACCAGCATGAAGACAAATATGAGACCGAAAAGTAGTTTCAGCAACAGCTTCACTAATGTTGTCCTCGTCTCAAGTCTTGCACGACGCCACCAGTTGGATGAACACCAAGGGGCATTCGTCGCACACCCGCCTGGGTGGAAAGTGCTTTATTTCCCGGCGCACGCAGAGGTTAATACGGCAAAGCTCTCCTGTCCGATGTCTTAGAACGGCCTGAAGATTGCCCGCCCTTTCACGGGCTGCATCTCACCGGTTCCGAGCGCCTCATCTGATGCGGCTGGCATTACGTATTAGAGACCGGAACCCACTTCGTGAGTCGAATTGCGGTTATTGGATCAGGGATCTCGGGCCTTGCCGCGGCGTACTACCTAAGCCGTAAGCACGATGTTTTCGTATTCGAGCGGGATAGCCGCCTGGGCGGTCATACGCACACGATTACGGTGGAATCGAGTGGCGGCCCGCTGGCCGTCGATACCGGTTTCATCGTCCACAACGACAGGACGTATCCCAATCTGATCAGGCTGCTTGACGAACTGGGCATTGCACGCACGCCTTCCGACATGTCCTTCGCCGTGAGCTGCCGCAAAAGCGGCTACGAATATTCGAGCCGTGGCTTACGCGGGTATTTCGCGCAGAAACGCAGCGTGCTCAACGCCCGGCCGTACCAGCTGTTCAGCGAGATTCGCCGCTTCAATCGTGAAGCGGCGCGAATTTTTGAGCGAGCGGACGCCGGCCATCTGAAACTTGGCGATTTCCTGGACGAATGCGGGTACACGCAGCACTTCCGCGAGTTTTATCTGTATCCCATGGCAGCGGCAGTGTGGTCCAGCGCGCCGAGTTCGCTGAAAGAATTTCCGGCGGCGATGCTGGTTCGATTCTTCGACAATCATGGCATGCTCACGGTGAACGGACACCCGGAGTGGAAGACGATTCCCGGAGGCTGCAGCCGTTACATCGCGCCGATCACCGCCCCTTATCGGGAGCGCATTGTCGCGGGAGTGGAGATTCATAAAGTTGCGCGCGACGAAGCGGGCGTGACGGTGAGCTTCGTGGGTGGTGAGCGGCCGGAAATGCGTTTCGATCAGGTCGTCTTCGCCACGCACGGCGATCGCGTGCTGCCGCTTCTCGCCGACCCGAGCGACGCCGAGCGCGATGTGCTGAAGCATTTCCACACCAGCCGCAACGACGTGGTGCTGCACACCGACGAAAACATGTTGCCGCTTCGGCCCGCAGCGCGCGCTTCCTGGAACTACCTGCTGCACCTCGACGAACGCAACGGGCACAGCCCGGTGACCATGACCTATGACCTGAACCGGCTGCAATCGCTGTCGGTGCGCGAAAACTATTGCGTGACCCTCAATGCCAACGGGCACATTCGTCCTGACAAGGTCGTGCAGCGGCTCGTCTATCACCACCCGTTGTACACGCTCGATGCCTTGCGTGCGCAGGAACGCTGGAGCGAAATCAACGGTGTGAATCGCACGCACTTTTGCGGGGCGTACTGGCGGTACGGTTTTCACGAGGACGGTGTAAACTCCGCGCTCAGAGTGGCCCGCGCGCTGGAAGTTCAGGTCTAACCAATGGAATCCGCTCTATATGTGGGGAAGCTGCGGCATCGGCGATTTTCACCGAAACTTCACACCTTTTCGTATCCGGTGTACATGGCATTCCTGGATGTGGACCGCCTTCGGGAGTTGATGGGGGTTTCGCCATTTTCCGGATACAACCGGTGGAATTGGACCTCCTATGACGAGCGCGATCATTTTGGGGACCCACGCCTGACGTTGCGCGAGCGCTTGGCAGAGGACGCGCGGCGTAATGGTGTGAAGCTGCCGGCTGGGCCAATCTTCTTGCTGACACATCTGCGTTACCTAGGTTACGTGTTCAATCCGGTTTCGTTCTATTACTGCTACGACCGTGTGGAAAACCTCGAATTGATCTTGGCGGAGGTAAATAACACCTTCGGGGAGTCTCACAATTACTGGCTCGATGCATCTAACCAGCGTACGGTCGCTGCAGCCAAGCGCTACACCACGCCCAAAGTGATGCACGTCTCGCCGTTTATGGAAATGCGGCTGCAATACGATTGGATCTTTACTCCACCGGGGGAGCGGCTGGTGGCTCACATGAACACAGCCGTGGGTGGGAAACCCCACGCTAAACCATTTTTTGATGCCACGTTGCAGTTGCAACGACGCCCCTGGGTACGCTATGAGCTGCATCGAGTGCTGGCGGCCTACCCGTTGATGACCCTGCGTGTGATGGGCGCGATTCACTGGGAAGCGTTAAAGTTGTGGGTCAAGCGGGTGCCGGCATTTGCACATCCGAAGAAGATCGATGCCGTCGTGAGCCACGCTTCGGTTGAGGATGCCGGTCGACGGGTGGCCGCGGCACAGAAAGGAGATTAGGGCCGATGAATCGCTGGCTGCAGAATCGCGCTAAGAAGCTCTTCTTCCAATCGCTGCAAGGTCTGAGCGGCGGTTTCCTCGAGATCGTCTGCCCGGAGGAAACGTACACCTTTGGCGAGCCTGATGCGGAGCTTCGCGCCATGGCGGTAATTCACGACGAACGATTTTTCATGTGCGCATTGACCGGCGCCGACATCGGCATGGGTGAATCCTATATGGACGGCGACTGGACGACGCCGGATCTCGTGTCCCTGGTTCGCGTGGCCGTGCGCAACCTGCGGCTGCTGGACGCGCAACACAAAGCTTTCTCCGGCATCCGCGCCTGGGCTTCGCGATTGCATCATCGCTTCCGCGCGAACAGCATTAACGGCAGTCGGCGCAACATTCGGGCCCACTACGATTTGGGCAACGATTTCTACCGGTTGTTCCTCGATTCCGAAATGCTCTATTCCTGCGCGTACTTCCGCCGCAGGCATGACTCGCTGGAAATCGCCCAATTGGAAAAACTCGACCAAGCCTGCCGGAAGCTGCGCATCCGGCCCGGCGACCGCGTACTGGAAATCGGTTGCGGCTGGGGATCGTTTGCCATTCACGCCGCGCGCAATTATGGCGCTCACGTCACTGGCGTAACCATCAGCCCGGCCCAGTATGAGTATGCGAGCGAGCGCGTCCGGCAAAGCGACGTCAAGCCGGGTTCTGTGCGGATCGTGATGGAGGATTACCGGCGCTTGCAAGGCCAGTACGACAAGATCGTCAGCATCGAGATGTTTGAAGCGGTGGGCTTCGATCATTACGACGACTTTTTTGGCACGTGTAACCGGCTCCTGACCCCGGAGGGTTCCATGTTCCTGCAGACGATCACTCTGCGAGAGCAGGAAATCGCCGAGTATCGCAAGCGCGTGGACTGGATTCAAACCTACATTTTTCCGGGAAGCGAACTGGCGTCGGTCGTCGAAATCGGCCGCTCGCTGTTGCGCAGCGGACAATTGATCCTGACGAACACGGAAAGCATCAGCACGCACTATGCGAAAACGCTCGCCCTATGGCGCGAGCGTTTCTTCCGGCGGCTCGCGGATGTGCGCCGCCTCGGATTCGACGAACGCTTTCAGCGTATGTGGGACTTCTATCTCGGCTGGTGCGAAGGCGCCTTTCGCGAGCACTATATCGGAGCGGTGCAACTCGTCTTAGCCAAGCAGGCGGTGCGGGAGCGTGTTCTCGGCGAACACGCGGTGCCGAGCGCGTCGCCACTCTCGGCCTAACTGCTAGCACCGTAAAATCGGTCGTGTCTTATTTTGCAGGTTCCACAACGCTGGTGTGATCGTGGATGATACGCCAGCCCTCGAGAAAGCGCTGCCAGACCAGCGAGAATACCCCGCCGATATCCCCCTTAGCACGCGTCAGATGCCAGTGCCCCAAAACCAATGCCGCGTCTTGCCCCGGAAACTGGAATTCGAGGCCGGTAAATTCCAGCTGCCCCATCGAGTCGCGATCGGGATAGTTCTTTTTGTATCGCGCTTTCACGCCATCCCAACCACGCGTGATCCCGTTACTTCCTGAGAACGTGAGATCTGGTGAGTGCCAATAGGCTTCCACGAAGCCGTCAATGTTGCCTTGATTCCAGTTCGCTCGCTGCACCGCGAGGGCATTCGAAATCGCGGCGCGGTCGGCATCGTGGCTGTCGCCGGCGGCGAGCAGGCGTGGGCCCCCGGTTGCGAGCAGCATCAGGCCAAAGCCCAAAAGAATCAATCGGATGGCGGATCCCCCCATCGCACGCAACCTCCCGGGTGCTCGGCGGCGGCTCGAGAATAGTGACTCCAGCCCTGCTACGCAAGTCGGAAATGCCGATCGTCAACTCCGGCCGTCGACTGCCGGACACCAGCGACCGAGCAGCGCATCCCACAAGTTCCATCCAGCTGGTACTCCGGAGCTATTGGTCCGACGGATGGGCTCGATCAGAATGTGGAGGTAGAAAGAGGCGCAATGTTCGCCGCTATGCTATTTGCGATCTCCATCGTCGCGCTGTCACAGTTCGCTCTCTATTATTGGCGAGCGGTCTTGGCCGCCGTGGCGGGCCAACCGGTCTCCGAGAATGTGCTGGCCGCTGCCAGTATCGAGAACCGTCGCGTGGTCGCGGGCGATTTCGAGACCCTTGCGGGGCTTCATGATCTGACTCTGGATCTGACTCCTCGCAGCGGAGGGCTCGGTTTGGTTCGTCTCTACTACCGCATCGTGGATGGCATGAGCTCCTTGGCAGGCAAGCGTATGCCCGCTTTGGCCGCCTGGTGCGATCAGGAACTGACGATCTGCGCGCGGTACGTGGCGGTACAAGTCGAGTATCGTCTGCGCTCGAACCTGGAGCTGGCCGCCTCGATGCGCTCCTGCTGATTGAGCCTCCTTCCGGCTGGTTGAATTTTCCCTCTCCCCTCTCGTTTTTCGCTAGTCATGGAACTCGTCAAGCGCTCGAGACTCACCCTCGAATCGTGAGGCTTTGCGCACTCGCGTCGCTTCCTGTTAACGTCTAAGGGGTTCTTGCCGGCAAATTTCCTGGAGAGACCGTGGCCACCTTCCCTTTGATTGAATACAACGACGCCAGCCCCGAGGTCCGCGCGATTTACGACGACATCATGGCGACCCGGAAGACCGACTGGATCAACAATTTCTGGAAGGCCATCGCCCATGATCCCGCCACGCTGAAGCGCACCTGGGAAGACATCAAACAAATCATGGCGCCCGGCGCGCTCGATCCACTCACCAAAGAATTGCTCTACGTTGCGGTCAGTGTCACCAACGGTTGCCATTACTGCATCGCATCCCACACTGCTTCTGCCCGCAACAAAGGCATGACCGACGCCATGTTCCACGAACTACAGGCGGTCATCGGCATGGCCAACGAAACTAACAAGCTCGTCACCGGCTATCAGGTCGAGATCGACGAGCAGTTCAAGCCTCCGCTCCCGCGCTAGTCAGGCCACCGATCTCCCTTCCATTCGAGCCACACTCTCGCGCTGGCGACAGTCGAAGTTACAAGGCCCGAACACCTGTACGCAAGGCCAGTATATTTCCGCGGCCGGTCCCTCGTACGATGGCTTCGTAACTCGGCGAACCTACTATCGTTATGTTCGCAAGCCCCGAGTCCGCTTGGGCTAACAAACTCTTGCTAAGCAAGTGAGCCCCAAAATGTCGCCGACCGCGAAGGATCTCGATGTGACGAACCCTAATTCCACGACACCCGGTGCGCGTCCCGCTTCCGTAGGTGCGCAAGAAGACAATGCCGGAAAGCCGCAACCCGTCCCGCTCGAAGTGCCCGTGACGGTGAATGGCGCCCGCACTGTAGAAGGCAGCGACAAGCGCGAACCTTTTTCGGAAACCACGCAAACTGTACTGGTATTCGGCAATGGAGCGGTGATTCGGCTGGCGTCGTCGGTTGCAGCGGGCCAATTGTTGTTCCTGACCAACGACAAAACCAAAAAAGAAGTGGTGTGTCAGGTCGTGAAATCCAAGACCTACCGGAACGTTAGCGGCTACGTCGAGCTGGAATTCACCGAGGCCGTTCCCGGATTCTGGGGCATGCGCTTCCCAGGCGAGCGCGTCCCCGCGCAGCCCGGCGCTCCTGCTCCTGCGGCAATTGCAAAACCCGTCGCGGCGCCGCCCGCACCCAAAGTCGCGCCGCCGGCACCCGCGCCCAAGATCGAAGCGCCAGCCGCGACCAGCACTCCGCAGCCCGTGGAGGTAAAGCCGACGCCAGCACCACCGCCACCTGCGCCGGCCGCGACGATCACAACCAGCGCACTGAATGTGGAAGTGAAGCCCACTTTGAATCTGCCGCGAGCAGGGGAGCCCAAGCCCGTCACCATTTTGCCGAGCCCTACGCAGCACTCGACCAGTGCGCCATTCGCCACCGTTCCGAGCACGACTTTGCCGAAAGCTCCTGGCCTGACCGACGGCTTCGGCGCGGGCCTCACGTCAACCGCGCGGCCTTCGGAGAGCAAGCCTCCGGCGCCCGTTGCGCCTAAAGTTTCGCAGACACCAGTTGCCACGCAGCCTTCGTCGGACGCGCTCCGGCGCGAATCGGAACGCTTGCAGGAGCAGCTGGCGTCGATGTTGTTTGCTGCGGAAGTGCCCGCCACACCGGTGAAGGCAGTGCCCGCGCCGCCTCCGGCGCCCAAAGTGCCGATTGCGGAAGTGTCGGCTAAAGTGGTGGAAATCGCCAAGCCGCAAACCCCTGCCGCGAAGGTTCCACCGCCGAAGAGTTCGCAGGTCCCGTTACAGCCTTCATTGGATGATGAAGAGGTCAAGATCCCGTCGTGGCTCGAACCTCTGGCCCGCAACGCCGCTACCCACGCACAGAATGAAGCCTCAGCCAAGGAAGAATCAGCCAACGCTCATCGGGTCATCGAGTTCGAAGTGCAGGATGTTTCCGCGCCTCCCGTAGCGCAAGTAGAGGAAGTTCCGGCCGCTTCGGAGCCGACTTTTGGCTCTCACTTCCAGGAAGAAGCTCTGAACCAGCCGCAGAGCGCCTCCACGGGTAAGAACAAGGGCATCCTAATCGGCGCGATCGCGGCAGGCCTGGTAGTGGCGGCTGCGGGTGCTACATGGTACGTGCGCCAGTCATCTGCCCCTGCGCAACAAGCATCTGCGGCAACGCCTGCGGCAACGGTGGCGGCGACGGCACCCGCAACCGTGACACCGAGCGCAGCACAACCCGCGGCGCGAGTACGCACCGGGGCTGAAACGCCAGCGCCGAATCGCTCGAACATCAACTCCGAGCCGGTGGCTCAGTCGCAGAATTCTTCTTCACAACCGAATTCGCAATCGATCACTCCCGCGTCTGAGGTCACCAAGATTTCGCCAGACAAAAATATCGCGGCAGAGTTGTCAGCTTATAAGAAGCTGGCCGAACCGCCGCCTGCCGTGAAGAAACCAACTCTCGGCGAGGTCCGCCTGGCAGCACCCACGGCTAATCGCAGCTCCATCGCTCCGGGATCTGCAGACGCGGACGTTGCGCCTTCCCTCAGCTCGAGCCAGGTGGCCCCAACGGGCGATGCACTCGACGGAGGGTTGGTGGCTGGCAACGCGAAGCAACCAGTCGCCCCGGCTGTCCCGCTGCCCATCGGCGGCGACGTGACCCCGGCGCATTTGCTCTCCTCGACGCCCCCGGCGTATCCCCAACTTGCGAAATCCCAACGCATCGAAGGGGCTGTGCGCATCGATGCTCTGATTGACGCTGCGGGCAAAGTTTCCTCGATGAAAGTCGTTTCCGGGCCGGTGCTGCTGCATCAAGCGGCCATGGAAGCTCTTCGCCAATGGAAGTATCAGCCCGCAATGCTCGATGGCAAGCCGGTACCCATGCATTTGACGGTCACCGTCCAATTCCGCCTGCAGTAAATTTTCAAACAAAGAATCGAGACAGCGGCGCTCAACCGAACACTTTAGGGGCAAGGCTAGCTCCGCCCGGCGCTCACCTCAAGCAACACCGTTGCCGACTAGCTAGTCTGGTCTCAGACAAATTCATTTCTGATCAGTGCGGTTTCTTTTCTGCAAAAGGAGCTCGCCGCTGCGCTGCGCAACTTCATTCACCAGGATTCCCATCTTTGGATGCGAAGGCTCGAAGTCGGCAGCGATTCCATGCGCACGCAACTCCTCTGAAGTCACTGGGCCAATCGACCCTACCAGAATTCGCGCAAAGGCCTGGCGCACAGGCTCCAGCAGGTTCATCTCTCCCGCAATCTTCAGCAAATGAACGATCTGGATCGAGGTTGTGAACAGGGCAACATCTACCTCCCCGCGCGCTAGAGCAGCGGCTGCCTGGCGCAGCGGCGCCGAGTCCTCCGGTAGCCCCCATTCGTAAACAGGAACTGGCGTGACCTTAGCGCCGCGGTGGGTTAGTCCCGCCAGGAGTTCCGGGTTCGGAGCCCCGTACTCTTGCAGGGCAACGCTCTTGCCGTCCAAAGGGAGCGTGTCGCGGTTTTCGTCGAGAGCCGCGAGCAATTCCCGCCAGGTGTTGGGCTCCGGAACCGCCAGCGTTACCGGCACGCCCATTTCTTTCAACGCCGCTACTGGTTTGGGTCCACGCGCCACGATTGGCACCCGTTGGAGCGCGGCCACGAACGCATCCCTGGTGCATACCGTCTCTGCAACGCGCGCAAGGGCGCGCGTGCCGACCCCCGTCAGGAAAATGATGATCTCAAATCCGCCGGCCAGCAGCTTGCGCGTAAACTCCTGAGCTTCTTTATTCGACTCCAGAGGAATTTCGCGCATCGACGGGGCGACCATCGCGGCGCCTCCGTAGGCTTCGATCAATTTGGCCATTTCGGCAGCACGGCGACTTTCCAGAGACAACACGCGCAGGCCAGCGAATCCGTTTGGTTTCGTGCGAGCTTCCATCGCCGATATCATCACACGATTTCGAATGCGCAGCTATGATCTCCGCGGAGCGACGCCCGCCCTTCCCTGGTTAACTAGCCCGCATCGGAGCTGCCGACTTGCTTGCGAGTGGAAACGCAGGTTCGTATACTGGCGGCCCGGCTAAGTGCTGGTCTTGCGGGTGGGTAGCCCGCCAATCGGACCGTTCTTTAGCCATCTAACCCGCCTGCTCGTCGATTGCAGGCCGAACTGTGCACGACGGTTTATCCCGTCAGAGGAGATGTCTGCATGCCGCAAGCCCCAGTACCGGAAGAGATGAATGTCTACCAGAACGCCGAGGCGCGTTTCGAAGTTGCAGCGCAGAAACTGGGGCTCGAACAGGGAGTCTATCGCTATCTGAAATATCCCAGCAAGGAAGTCACGCTCTACATTCCCATCGGCATGGACAATGGCCAGTTGGAAGTGTTCACCGGATATCGCGTCCTGCATTCGACGGTGCGCGGGCCGGGGAAGGGCGGGATTCGGTTTGCGCCGGATGTGTCGTTGGACGAAGTGCGCGCGCTGGCGACCTGGATGACCTGGAAATGCGCGGTGGTAAATATTCCGTTCGGAGGAGCGAAGGGCGGCGTGATCTGTGATCCGCGGAAGATGACCCGCGGCGAACTCGAGCGGTTGACGCGGCGCTACACCGCAGAATTGGCGAATTGGATTGGGCCCGAGCGGGATATCCCGGCGCCGGATGTGGGCACGAATGAGCAGACCATGGCTTGGGTGATGGACACCTACGCTATGCACGTCGGGCAAGCGACCACGGCGGTAGTCACCGGTAAGCCCATTGAGCTCGGCGGTTCGGCAGGCCGGCGCGAAGCCACCGGCCGCGGCGTGATGATCTGCTGCGACAAAGCCACCGCGAAGCTAAAAATAAAGCGGGATGGCTGCCGTGTGGTCGTGCAAGGCTTCGGCAACGTGGGTTCCCTGGCAGCGTTGCTGATGCAGAAGGTCGGCTACAAAATTGTAGGGCTCGCGGACATCGGTGGCGGCCTCTACAATGAAAAGGGGTTCGACGTCGCAAAGGCCATCGACTGGGTGTACACCCAGAAAAAACCGCTGCAGGATTTTCCGGGCGGGGGCACAAAAATGACGGCGCGCGACGTGCTCTTCCAGCCGTGTGAGATCGCCATTCCCGCCGCCATCGAAAATCAAATCACCGAGAAGAACGCCGACCAGGTGCAGGCGCGCATTCTGTGCGAAGGCGCGAACGGCCCCACTACGTGGCAAGCCGATGCGATTATCGATCGTAAAGGAATCTTCACTGTTCCCGACATTCTGGGCAACGCCGGCGGCGTCACCGTCAGCTATTTTGAGTGGGTGCAGGACCGCCAGGGCTTTTTCTGGCGCGAGCGTGAAGTCAACGAGCGCCTGCTGGATGTTATGGAAAATGCCTTCGATCAAGTGGTACGATACGCGGAATTGCACAAGGTCAACAACCGCATCGCGGCCTACATGCTGGCCATCGACCGTGTCGCGAGCGCGCTGAAATTGCGTGGAATTTACGCCTAGCCCCCAAGGTGTACCTATTGTTGGAACCGGATGTAGGCGCCGGGCTTAAGCCCGGCCGGCCCTGCACGCTGCCTCGGACGCGTCCCCGCCGCGCACAATAAGCACTTGTGCACCCCGTCGGTTCCGATGATAATTCGGCTCCACTAAGGAGTTGTGTCATGGCCACGGAATCTCTCCTACCCGGTTCCGCCAAGAGCGAGCACCAGCATCGCGCGGACGTTTGCGTCGCGGGGCGCTGGATGTACGAACGCGGATACATCGTCGCCTGCGAAGGGAATCTCTCCGTCCGCCTGGACGAGGAGCGTGTTCTCACCACTCCGACGTGCATGAACAAGGGCATGCTCTCGCCGGACGATCTGGTCATCATTGATCTCGAAGGGCGGCACGTCGCCGGACAGCGGAAAGCGTCGTCCGAGCTGGCCATGCACCTTTTGTTTTATCGCATGCGGCCCGATGTTCAGGCCATTTGTCATGCGCATCCGCACGCTGCGACGGGCTTTGCCGTCGCGGGGCGGGCGCTGGATCAGGCGCTGCTGCCCGAAGTGATCGTCGGCTTGGGACAAATTCCGCTGGTGAAGTATGGCACCCCCGGCACACCCGAACTCAGCGCGGCGATCGAGCCTTACGTGCCGCATTACGACGCCTTGCTGCTGGCGAATCACGGAGCGGTCACCTGCGGACCAGACCTGATCACCGCGTTCTTTCGCATGGAGACGCTCGAACACTTCGCGAAGATTACACTGGCGGCGGAAATGGCCGGCACTCCCACGCTGCTCTCCAGCCGCGAAGTGGCGAAGCTGATCGCCGCCAGGACCCGTTACTTCGTGGTGCCGCCGCCCGGCGGTGGCGCGGACCTGCCGGTGACCTGCGACGGCGGTGAAACCGCGGGAGACCGCGTGCGCCTCACGCGCAGCGAGTTGGACGCGCTGATCGACGAAGCAGTTCGCAAGGATCGCTCTCGCCGCTGACCCTGTACAGCGCTGGTCAAAATAGCAAGATTGAAGAAGCGCCTGGTACCCTCGCAGGTACAATTCTGCGTGCGGCTTGACGAGGAACTGTGCCGCCGGAGACTCGGCGATGGAAAATGTTAAGGAATTCTTTGCGGCGATTCGCGCAGGCGACGTGTCAACGCTAAAAGCGATGCTCGATGCGGACCCTTCGCTCGCCAACGCGAAAAACGAGCAGGGGCAATCGCCAGTGCTTGCCGCGGTATACAGCGGGCGCAGCGAAATTCGCGACGCACTCATCGCGCGCGGCGCGCATCTCGAATTTCACGAAGCCGCGGCAGCCGGACAGCTCGAGCGCGTCGAGCAGTTCGCGGAAAAAGACCCGGAACTCGCCAGAGGCTATTCCCCCGACGGTTTTCCCGTCCTGGCGTTAGCCGCCGCGTTCGGCCACTTCCCGATCGTCCGCTATCTTTTCGAGAAGGGCGGCGACGTGACCGCCGCGGCAACCAACGGCACCGGGTACAACGCGCTCACCGGCGCCGTGACCAGCGGTCACCAGGAAATTGCTACCTGGCTGCTCGAAAATGGCGCCGACGCCAATTACCGCTACGGCCCCGGATATACTCCATTGCTCGCGGCCGCCGCCAATGGACATCTCGAGATCGTGAAAGCTCTGCTCGCGCACGGCGCGGATATCCACGCAAAGACCAACGACGGCAAAACCGCGGTCACCATCGCCGAAGAACGAAAACATCCAGAAGTGGCCGCTCTCCTCCGCGACCGGGGCGGCGTCTAACGGTCAAATGCGGCTGCAAAGAAGACGTTGCTTTTCGTCTTGTTGCAACCACAACCTCAGCGCCGGCGCGTATGTTTAATCCGTCATAGATCTTGCCAACGTCACCTGGCCTTTCCCCTAGCGTGCCGTTTGACTCTTGTCTCGAACCGTTCGCGTTTTATGATGAAGTACGACAAAAACGCGGCGGCTACAAAGAACAGAGCTCCGATTTGCAAGCGTAACTCGGCCATATCGTCCATGCTGTGGAGAGTCCCTTTCAAGAGATAGATCGAGAGCAGGAAAAGAGGCATCACCCCAATCGCTTTACCTCCGTTCTTTATAACGTAACCTCCTTCCAGTCTTCAGGCGGAAACGTGATGGGCCAGAATCGAGTCGTAGGTTTCCGGAACTCGAACGCCATCGTTACCAAGTCGGACGAAGCTCGATCAACGCGGACAACCCTGGAAGCCACTTCTGCGCTTGTTTTAGTATCGACAAGAATAATTTCCTGACCGGGGTTCGCCACCAATGGTGATTCGAGCAGTCCCCCGTGCGCATTCACTACCTGCGTAAAGCCCTTTACCTCTAAGCTCTCTCCGTTAGAATTCGCCCGGATCAATACAGCCACCCGGAGCGCGACTCTCTGACTGCGGCGTTGATTCAGTTCCGGCGGGGTCGCGAATGTCATCTTGAAACAGGGTCTTATGTACACGTTTTTCATGACCGATTAAGAATTGCTCCAGGTAATACATGACATCTTGATGTAAGCTCAAGTAATTACAATACCGTGCTTATTGTAGGGGTGTTAGCAGATTGAACACGTAGATAGTCATCGAAAGAGGGACAGTTTCGGCCCCTCCTACCCCTGTGTCGCGTTGACGGGATAGGGGATGAGGCACGAAACTGCTTCTTATCGCGTCTGACATTTAAAAGGCATTTCGTAAAAAATAAATAAATAAAACGAATTTGAACGCCTGCGCGTGATAACGCCTTCTTACGCATTTTCCCCTTCACAAATCATTGAAATCAGCACACTTCCGAGAGTATGAATAGGCTTCGCGCCATTTACACGAAAGAGAACACAAACGATTTGCAATTCGTGTTTGCCGTTTTGTTTAGCGCGCCATTTTAAATCTGATGAATACACGATTTCATAACCTGTCGAATTCTCACCTAGACTTAATTCCAGTGTAACAATTACAGGCTTAGTTTCTCATTTCCGGTTTCTCAACGGGTCAATCTATTGCCGTAGACAAATAGACAAAATCAGGGGCCCCTTTGGCTTCCGCTTTTTCAAAACGACTCTGAGGCCATCCGAGCGGCGGAGTACCTTCGCATGTCCACCGAGCACCAACAATATTCAACAGAAAATCAGCGTGAAGTCATTCGTCAATACGCCGAAAAACAACGAGGGATGACTATCGTCCGCACGTTCACAGATTCGGGCAAAAGCGGGACTTCGGATCGACGGGCGAGACGCCCTAAAACAACTAATCCGCGAGGTAGAAAACGGCGTAGCTGACTTCAGGGCTATCCTCGTCTACAACGTCAGTCGTTGGGGGCGCTTTCAAGACGCTGACGAGAGTGCATATTACGAGTACATATGCCGTCGCGCGAAAATCGACGTTCATTATTGCGGGGAACAATTCGAAAACGGTTTGGGAGTCCGATATCCACGATCGTAAAAGGCGTCAAGCGAGCGATGGCTGGAGAGTATAGCCGCGAGCTATCGGCCAAAGTGTTTATCGGTCAATGCCGATTGATCGAACTCGGGTTCCGTCAGGGTGGTCCCCCAGGTTTCGGACTACGGCGAATGCTCGGGACGTTAACGGTCATGAGAAGGGGGTACTGGATCGAGGACAACAAAAGAGCATTCAAACAGACCGCGTGATTCTCGTTCCCGGTCCCGCAGATGAAATCGAAATCGTTCGTTGGATTTATCGCGCATTTGTTGACGAACGCATCGCTGAATCCAAACTAGCTCAAATGCTCAATGAACGCGGCGTTGCTACCGATCTTGGTCGAGCGTGGACCCAGAGTACGGTCCATCAAGTCTTGACCAACGAAAAATACATTGGCAACAACGTTTACAACAGAATCTCTTTCAAATTGAAAAAGAAGCGTATTGTGAACCCGCCCGAGATGTGGATTCGAGGTAACGCAGCCTTCGAATCCATCATCGCACCTGACCTGTTCCTTCGGGGCCCAAGAGGTCATACAGGAACGGAGTCATCGGTATACCGACGCCGAACTCTTAGACCAACTCCGCCAGCTACTCCAGCGAGCCGGCCATTTGTCGGGGGTTCTGATCGATGAGGCTGAGGGGATGGCTTCTAGTTCTGTCTTCCGGTATCGCTTTGGTACGTTGATCCGTGCCTACAGCCTTATTTCGTATAACCCGCAACGCGACTATCAATTCATCGAGACAAACCGTCAGCTTCGCTTGATGCACCCGCGAATTGTCTCGCACATTATCGAAGAAATTCGAAAGCTCGGAGGTGAGACCACGCACAATCCCTCGAATGATCTTCATCATCGTTAACAACGGAGTTCACGGCGTCGATAGTTCTCGCCAGATCATGCCAGAAAGAAGATGGCTCGTTTCGATGGCTGATCCGAGTTGACGCTGAACTCAAACCCGACATCACCGTCGCGGCACGAATGGATTCGGAGAATCGCGAAGCCCTCGACTATTACCTATTGCCTAGACTGGATATGACTTTCGAGAGACTAATGGTTTCCGAACACAACCCAGTCAGCATAGAGACTTTTCGTTTCGACACACTTGATTGTCTTCTTTCGGGATGGCGGAGCGGATTCAAATTCCGGAGGCAGCATGAGCGAGGCAGCGCCTGTAGTTCAAATGATTCCCATCGACCAGATTAATGTGCTCAACCCCAGAAGCCGTAATAAAGTCGCTTTTCAAGGCATCGTCTCCAATATTTCGAACATCGGGTTGAAAAAGCCAATCACTGTGGCCCGCCGGACTGAACCAAGCGACGGCAAACCCTACGATCTTGTCTGCGGACAGGGGCGACTCGAAGCATTCGTCGCCCTAGGTCAGGCTGAGATTCCGGCTATTGTCAGAGATGCTTCCCGAGAAGACTGCTTTTTAATGAGCCTTGTGGAAAACTTCGCACAACGACAACTTAGACCTCTCGAATTACTCCGGGAGATCAACAGCCTGAAATCCCGAGGTTACAGCACCGTAGAGATCGCCAAGAAGATAGATATTCACAAAACATATGTGACTGGAATCGTTCATCTCTTAAAGAACGGCGAGGAGCGCTTGCTTACCGCCGTTGACAAAGGAAAAATTCCGCTGTCAGTAGCAATGCAAATTGCAAGCGCAGATGAAGACGGCGTCCAGAAAGCACTTCATCAGGCTTATGAAGATAAAACCCTTCGGGGAAGAAAACTACTGACCGTCCGTCGAATCATTGAAATGAGAAAGGCCAACGGAAAACGATTCACATTTGGCGGTCGCCGTCGGAACGCAGGACCACAAACCGCCGACTCGTTGGTGCGCGTCTATCGTCAAGAAGCAGATCGTCAGAAATTATTCGTGAAAAAATCTCGGATTACGGAACATCGCTTGCTATTCATCGTCTCGGCCCTCAAGAATCTGTTCCGCGATGAAAACTTTGTCACTCTGTTGCGTGCTGAGAAACTTGACAACCTTCCGGCGTATTTGGCCAAAGAATTCAACTCGCGGAAACCGCGTAGTCATGACGAAGCCAGTCACCCTTGCTTTCAGCACTCAAGGTATAATTCTTCCCGATTGCCAGTATTCTTCCTTTGAAACCACTCAAGGTGTCGATCAAATCGACCCAAAAGTATCAGCAAATCCTCGCCTCGATACGCGAGATCGGAGTCGTTGAGGCCCTAGTTGTGTTCCCGCAAAAGGACGGAACTTATCTCCTGTTGGACGGCCACGTTCGCCTTGAAGCCTTGAAGCACATTGGCGGGACCGACGTACGTTGTTTGGTGGCGACCGACGACGAAACCTATACTTACAACAAACGTGTGAACCGCATGGCCACGATTCAGGAACACGCCATGATTCTCAAAGCAATTCGAAGCGGCGTTTCGGAGGATCGCATCGCCAAAGTATTGCGAGTCGATGTTGGAAGCATTCGACAAAAGCGCGATCTGCTGAACGGCATTTGCAAGGAAGCTTCAGAAATCTTGAAAAACAGGTACGTGGCACTCGGAGTTTTTGTCATCCTTCGAAAAATGAAGCCCATGCGTCAAATCGAGGTGGCCGAAATGCTGGTATCGACCGGGAATTTCTCAGTTCCCTTTACAAAGGCACTCTTCGCAGCGACTCAGGCTGACATGTTAGTCCAACCGGATAAGCATAAGACTGTCAAGAGCCTTACACCGGAACAAATCGCGAAGATGGAGAAAGAGATGGAGGTCTTACAGCGGGATCTGAAATTGATTGAAGAGAGTCATGGAAATCAGGTCTTGAACCTTGTACTCGCGCGGGGGTTCGTAACGAAACTATTCGGAAACGCTCGCGTTAGTCGCTATCTCGACCAGCATCACTCTGAAATCTTTAGGGAGTTGCAAGCAATTTCGGAAACTGATTCCTTAGAGAGTTGACGTTGAGTCTCAAGTGAGTATTTCTGGCCGCAACCGATGAACAATCGCGCTCAGGAGTTCGCGGTTTCTTCTGTGCGGTCGGCTGCGTCCTGCCCTGATGTATTTGAGTTCCCGACTGGACATTCCGCTTTCCTTGACCAGAAACTTCAGACTTATTTCCCGCATGGCCGGGAGGATCACAGTCCGCCACTCGTCGCGACGCGGATCGGAGTATTCAGTGTAAACATTTTGTTCCGAGTGCACTAAGCCATCCTCAACGTTTTCAAGGATATTCGATTCCTTGCCAATGCATTTAATGTGAGCAATTTTGACGTGCCGTCGCGCCAAGAGCCCGACGGATTGCCTTTCGCAGGGATAGCCAATGGAATCAGCACACTTCGCTTCCGGGTGAAACTCATATTCGGAAAGAATATCCCCGTAAGTCTTGACGCGACCGGTCTGTCTTGACCCGCATGGACCTATTGTCGTGACGCGAAATTTCTTGCCCGTGTATTGGTCGATCCACTTTATATCGAGCCATTTTCGAGGATCGGGGTCATAAGGCGTAACAAGATGGAACTTTTCTGGATCAACGCCTTCGGGGTGTCCGAAGGCAGCAACGTGGCAGGTCTGAAGAAAATTGAACGGTTTGATTTGGTCAGAATACGGCTTTCCAGTATTCAACGATTCGAGACATTTCATTAACGCAGGGCTGCTAACTGTGATTCTTCCAATTGCTGGCAGGTGAGCGAACTCAGGTTGTTTCACACATAAATTCAAAGACCTGCGAATGATGGTGTTCCAGACGGCGCCGGTCCAATCCCGGTCGGACGCCTCAGGATCGGTGGGGTTGAGCAGGTGGCCCAGGCCATGCCTCGACCACCGATCTTTGTTGTTGTTGATTCCAGTCCGGAGCAATGCCGGTTCACCGTTCTTGGGTATCAGAAACAGGGCATAGCGCTTTGCAGAAATAGCCAAGCAGTGGAGCTGCCGCTGCTTTCCAGTCTTTGGATCAAGGTTGTCGTCCTCGATTTTCAGAACCGAGCCAGTGACTACATCGCGGTCGTAAGGGTTCAGTGCTTCGAACTTCGCTACGATGATCTGGCGGACTTCTTTCCACGATAACGCCTTGATTCCCTCCTCACCGTTCTCAGTGCGGAGCTTTCCGCCTTTGCAGGCAACGATTCCGCCGTGCTCGGTCGCGACGATCGCCATCGAATCCGTATCTTCCATCGCGTAAGTTCCGCCAAGCTCGGAAACCGAATGTTCCAGCAGAAAAAGCATCAAGCGCGCCGCTCCCGTAATTAACGAAGCCAACGGCGGAAAACAGAATTCGCCGTGATGCTCAGGATGAATCACGGAGCACTGGTATGGTTCTGGATCAAGCCCATGACACTGGACCCTGATTCTTCTCAGACTCGTGCCGATTCATTTCCGCAAAGATTCCGTAGCTGGTGGCGTTAGCCGTAACTTTCAAGGATTTGTCCAGCCGGTCCAAATCTTCTCGCGAGAGGCCTTTTTTCTTGGCTAAGGACTTGCGTTGCTCGATCACCGTTCGAAACAGGTCTTGAGTACTGGGATTCACAGCGACTTCGCCACCCAGCATGACCAGCCTAAGTCCAGAGAGCTGTCCGTCCGGAATAAGTTTGAATGCGTCGACAATCTGAGGAATTCTTCCAGTATCAAGCACGGACGCCACGATATCGGGAAGCGAAAACCACAGACTCTCCGAATCCGCATTATCCGAAGGATATAGATGATTCACAGCTACTTGCCAATCGTTAGTTGCCGAGCTGTACTTGGCTCGCGAAGGCAGGAGATCGCCATTTGGTATCACCTTCACGAACGCCGGGAGTTTCTTCCAAGTACTCCGACAGAATAGTTTTTCGGGCGTCAAGCTATTGAGAAACGTATTGATCTCGGCTTTGCAGTGCTCGATGACTCGCACCTCCCGGGCAACGACAAATCGCCACAGCTCCATCAAGCTGTTGACGGTGGGATACATCGATAGAAAGTCTACGTAGACGACCGGAACAGGAACTTTTCGGATGTGAGCGCTCGTTCTTCCACCGAAGAAGGCGGTCTGCGCAAATCCCAAGTAAGTTGCGGGAAAGTCGGGCTGCCGTTCAAGGACCGGAGTAATTCCCATCGCTCGCAGGTAAGCTTTTCCAATTGAGGCTGGGGAATAGGCCTTTGTGGGCTGAAGGCTAATCGGATGCTTCTTGTATTCGGCAAGAAGTTTGACTGCCAGTTCGGAGGTAGCTTGAACGTCGCCTCGATTGTAATCGATATATTTCTTCGTGATTATGCCGTGCCGCGTGGCACGCTGCTTTCCGTGCTCAACGCCGAAAGCATGGCAGGCGCTCTCCAAAGAATAGCCTCTATCAGTCAGCGCAAACGCAAGTGTTCGCAGGTCGAGCATGTGACCCCGAAACTTGTACCCCTTCACAGGCTTTCCTGTCGGAGAATTCTCTGGGATCAAGTTCCGAATCGTCGGGATTAAAGCAAGCGGTGAATCCCTTTAAGGCACGTTTGGAGTCGATGTGTTTGATGCCCACACTAGGGCGACGAGTCGAAGGTCTTTCCACCCCCATTTTGTCGATGTATGACCAAAGAGATAGTGAAAATCCGCCCGCAAAGCGCCTTCGCGCGGGCCTCCACGTGAAAGCGATGCGCGACAAATCAAACGGAAGATTGAAACCGACCAAGAGGGCGCGACCCTTGTAGACCGCCTTATATAATTTGGCAAGAAACTTCCGCTGGGTTAGCAACAAAAGTGGGCCCGCCGCTGACCGCTCATTCTGCGCGGCGACGTATCTCTCTAGAGTTCTCCGATCCCTGATCGGTAAGTCGTCGGCGTAGAAGAGACCCTCTTCCTGCATTTCATTGTCGACATAGAACCGGTAGCTACCGAAGGTGAGACGCTGAGCTGCATCTGTCCGGGTCTCCGTATCAAAGACGAACATCGCCCCCGGAAGGCGCCATATTTTGTTTCTCTGAACTCTCTGTTGTTTGCGTTCGACCGCTGGGAAAACTCGAATTGCTACAGGCAGCGAAACCGGGTTCGTTTTCTCCATCCGCCGGTTAGAGTTTGGGCCTAGGGCTAAATTTCTCCAGCTTCGTTCCCGCCCACCAATCCGGTCCCAAACGTTCACGTAAAGTTTCGTCCAGTGCCTCGAGCAGCTTTGCCACCCAAATCAAGAGCTGTTCATTAAGATAGGAATTCGTGTCGTAGTACCCTCGGATGCAGGCAGCTCCAGCGAGCAATGGACTTCCTTCCCGATTTTCCCAAGTGTTTTTCGGCCAGTCGTACTGCGCGTCGGTCAGGGCTGGGTGATCGTTTACGGGGATCGGCACAGTTGCAGGGTGATTCGCGCTGCCTGCCGGGTGATGGTTGTCCAACGTGGTATGGCCGCGTTGCTTTCGCCTGCAAGCAGCGCAAATCGTCGGTTCGCTGGACGTGATTAACGCCTCAGGGCGGCTTTCTCCGCATGCACAGGAGCGCTCCGCCTTCCATCGCATCGCTACTGCCTTGCGGCGATACTTTCCAATCGGGTCTTCAGGTTTCTTTGGCATTGTGGCACTTACACGCTCCGCGCATAGATTGATTCAAAGGAAAGCACACCGGCGGAACCCTGGCGGTCCAGCTCGGCCAGATCAGTCAGTAACCCAAAACGTTTGCCGTCCGCGTCCCAGACAGACTTCCCCCGAAACGCTCGGAGCCTTGATGCATCGCCTGTTTGGAGATAAAGGCCAACAGCATCCCAGTATTTGCCAACGACGCTGGCTTCGCGCGAATCGTCGAACGCTATTTCACGCATGCCTCTCCGGTCAGGAAGACGTAACACACGGAGCAGATTGTCCTTGGCCTTTGCGACGTAGCGCCCACTTGGCATCCTCCGCAGACCTGAACCGCCCAACCGAATGACTTCCTTCGGGGACACACCAAATTCGCGCGCGGCCTGTTGAAGGGAAACGCCATCCGCTCTCATTCTCGAAATGGCGTGAACGACTCGGTTCCAAGTATCCTGATACCGTTTGGATTGGCTAAAAAAATGTTCGGGACTCATCGGCAACCTTTCCTTGCAGTCCTGATCCTGTATTCGCATGTGAGGAGAGCAGAATTGCTATAACTATGTAAAGAGGGCTCGAAAGTTTTGCTTACGAATTCAAGCTCGCCAAATAAGCCGGGGCCAAAAGAGATCGACGCAGGAAATGTCTACGCCTTTGCTCATCAGGCCTATGGGGGTTTAGGTTTCTTGCTGAAAATAGACAAACTTTGTGGGCTCAGATACTTACGGCTGCAACGCCTAGTCAGGTTAGAGAGGTCGGCGAAACGTGCTCGCGCCCAGAAGTCATGCGCGGAGCTGGCTATGGGGCAGCCGGTATGATGACATGGCTGGAGAACGAAAGGGTCGCGGTGCAAGTTCTTTCCAGCGAAAGAGCACCGCCGCTATCCCAGTTCTGAGCGTCCAACGAGCCAAGATCGAAGGATGATCTTCCTCGGAATTGCCGTTGCTGCTGGCGTATTTGAGCTGAAGTTCAGCACCGCGCTACGAAAGCTCGCTCAAGAGAAAATGGGAATCGAACACTTGTTGAAAGAGGTCCATGGGATTGATCGACTCAACGAAATGGTGAAGTCAAATGCATATGTATGGGCGGAACCAGTCGGCAATTACTTTTGGTGCATGGCGGACGGAAAGCGGGCGCTTCTGCGTGACCCTCCTTGTGAGCTGCCAAAAGATTGCCAAGGTGGCTACATCATATATGGATACGGGCCCTCTGGGTTCCAAGCAACATTTAGTCGAACGCTTCCGCTTGAACTAGCCGAAAATAAATCCGAGGACCCAGACGGACCAAAATGATAAAATTAGTTAGTAGTTAAAAATAAAGCGGGCCTGTCGCCTGTTACTAGCAGACGGCAAGCCCTAACAACCACAGGAGAGTAGACTCCAATGGCAGCTACGCAGACCGTATCTCAACGCGTCCAGCAGAGCAATTTCATTCCGATCATTCCGCGCGACGGGGTCGTAACCCTGTTCGGTTATGGCGTCAAGGTACACGTTGATCGTGGACACCTAACTATACAGGATGGAATCGGCGCCGTTCGCCGCCGCGCTCGCTTTCCCCGTGTTGGTCATGGATTGAAGCGGCTGGTTGTAATCGGTTCCGACGGGATGGTTTCTTTTGCCGCCCTCCGCTGGCTCGCCGACCAAGACGCTGCATTCGTAATGCTGGACCGAATCGGAAAAGTCATAGCGGTAACAGGGCCAGTCAAACCCTCCGATGCGCAGCTAAGGCGAGCCCAGTCTCTGGCAAACGAATCTGGGATTGCCCTGTCGATAGCCAGAGAACTTATCAGCCAGAAATTAATAGCCCAGCAACGGTATTGTTTTGAAACATTTCCAGAATTCGTCCGCGCAGGCATTTGCAATCGTCAATGCTCGTAATGGACTCGCAGGCTGCTACTTCATCGGATGAAATCCGGTTGCACGAATCGCAAGGAGCGCTAGCCTATTGGACCGCATGGCACGAATTGCCGATCACATATCCGCGAGTTGATCTACCCCGAATACCGGATCACTGGCGAACGTTCGGTAGCCGTATATCGCCTCTCACCCGATCACCACGACTTGCTGTCAATCCGCCGAATGCAATGCTGAATTATCTATATGCGTTGCTCGAATCCGAGGCTCGACTGGCATTATCGACGCTGGGTTTAGACCCTGGAATTGGTGTTTTACACAGCGACACGCGCAATCGCGACAGTTTGGCTTGCGATCTCATGGAACCAGTTCGTCCTCAGGTAGACGCTTTTCTCTTGGATTGGCTAGAACAGGCCCCGTTGCGTAGAGAATGGTTCTTCGAAGAACGAAATGGGAATTGTCGGCTCATAAGTGTGCTGGCTACTCGCCTCGCTGAGACTTCACACATTTGGAGAAAGGCTTTAGCGCCATATGCCGAAGGCATTGCCCGAGCGCTTTGGTCAATGAGATCGAAGTCGGCGCGTAGCCGAGGCTTCGCTACCCGGCTAACCCAAAGTCGAAAGCGTGAGGCAAAAGGGATTTCGGTTCAGGTCTCGGTAAAGCCGTCTGCTGCTTTTCCTGCTAGCTGTCGGATTTGCGGAGTTTCGATCAAATTAGGCCTCAAATACTGCCGAGGTTGCGTGCCGACGATATCGAGAGAGAATGTCCACGAAGCGCCAAGTTGGGCCGTTTGGCTACCCATTCTCCGGAGGCCCAAGCACGTCGTTCTGAGACACAAAGGCGGCAGAATGCAGCACGAAATTCATGGAATCCCGCTTCCAATCCTGCGTGGCTTACCGAGCAGTTTTACAAAGATCACATCCGGGCGGCAATCCGTCGGATTTAAGTTCCAACCATCCAGAAGGATTTGGCAATTTCGGAGCCGTACGCTCTGCGAATTCGCGGCGGTCGGTGCATCCCTCATCCGAGGCATTGGATAGCGTTAGCACGCTTGGCCGGGGTGTCGAACGAGAGACCTAGCAACGGCTAAGCTGATGGAGGCTCATCTTTTTCATGGACTCTCTTGAGAACTCGCGGTGGTTGTTGCATTTCGCATCCGAGACATTGGCAGACTCTGGCGGAGCTTGTCGGCTTCCTAGCCCGTTAAGTCTTTTCCGAGCGCTCCATGCGGCTACGAAAGAAGTTTTCAGTGTTCTTGTCCATGAAATGGACGTAACAGCCCTTCATGCCTCGCGTTAGCAAAACGCGATAGGTATTTTTCACCATCTGAACGAAACGGTCGCCCGATCTCTTTACCACGGTGTCGAACGACTTTGCCTTATCGCCTGTCCAGTCTGCCAACTCGGGCGAATAAACAAGATCAGGACCGAATATCACTCCCACATAGTCGAATTCAAAACCCTGGGCTGTGTAAACACAACCGATCTGATTCACTCCGCCTGAGTCGTACGCCCAGAGGCTTTCCTTTGGAATACCGGCAGCAAGACGACCCGAATCTGACTTGGCATTCCAAGGTCGGATGTAGTCGCCAATTGTTACGTCACCTACGAGTGTTCCATTTGGCTTCGGGTCAGACCAAGGCCAGCAAAAACCCGCGACCAAGCGCCCCGTTGAATTATCTTCTAGCTTTTGTCTCAAAACATCTTCGAGAGCGGCTGGGCTCGGCAGAATCTTGAACTCGAATTCGTCGGCTTGATTCCACATCACGTTAGGCGTGCGTTGAATTCCCAGTGTGTTGTTAACCCAGCCTATGAACGCATCAGATCCGGCACAACGAAACTGGGCTTCGAGTTCCATCTCGGTGACATGGCAATTTAGCTTTTCCGCTTCTAGTCTGATGTATTCAGACGAACCAATCTCTCCGGGCCGCACGATTTGATTGTCGTCGATAAAAAAAACCGAAGTTCGACTGGCTTTCAGTAATTCCTCGATCTGTGAGAGATTGCTTTGGTCGATTTTGGGGGTAAATCGATTGTTGCTGGTTTTTCGGATTCGGTGGGCCTCGTCGGCGATCATTACGTCGATCACATTGACGTCAGCTCCCATATAGCTGTTGAAGTAGCGGACCTGGGACTGAGAGCCGCGAGTTCCGACGATCTCGCGGATTGTAGAAGTAAAAGCGCGTGAACCCGTGACGTAGTGCGTATTGAAGCCGGAGGCAGAGAGATCGCCCAATAGATTCATCGCAATGACCGATTTACCGGTACCGGGACCG
Source organism: uncultured Acidobacteriota bacterium (assembly GCA_963810355.1). Taxonomy (GTDB): domain Bacteria; phylum Acidobacteriota; class Terriglobia; order Acidiferrales; family UBA7541; genus Acidiferrum. The sequence goes on along the minus strand of CAWENU010000012.1, from coordinate 74,417 downwards.
CCCTTGACAATTATTGCCGATTTTCTTTTTCCCTTGGCAGCGCGTTGCGCAGCTTCCACGACCTTGTCGTACACCACGAACTGCTCGTCCAATAGCACATACTCCGGCTTAGCCTTTATCAGTTTTGCGACGTGTTCCAGCAATTTCTTGCTTGGCTGATATTTGCTTTGCTCGACCGTTGCACTTATTGCTCCGCCATCCGCTCCACGAATCCTCTCACAGAGAAATGAACTCAGTTCGGAGACATCATCGGCGGTAAACACCGGACACGATCAATTTGTTCCTTAAATTGATCTAAGAAAAGTGGGTCGTCTTTTCCTGTGTTGTAGTTATGCAGGTAAGAACAGGCATGAGCACTGATAGCTTCATCCCCCTGAAAGGCAGTATGGCAGTCCAACATATACATCAGATATTGGCCTACCTGTACTGATGGATGAAGTACGTCGCGCATGGCCCCGCCGACAAATGTAGCGACCTCGTTCTTCCCGGACGCACCTTCACATCCACTCCACTGCTTTAGCTCAATTATGACCGCATTCGGTGATTTCTTCGGGCCGTAACCGGTGACAAGACAGTCGAGACGTTTCGAGGTTAGAGGAAGCTGAAGTTCGAGTAGGACTCCGTGGTCAAGCAATGATGCCGATTGAAAAACCTGAGATATCGCTCGCAGCGAGTTGCTCCAGGAGTTCACTTCGGACGCTGACGGTTGGTATCTAAACTCAATAAAGAACAGTCATCTCGCAGCTTATAAGCGAGCCGATTGAAAGTTGCATCCTCAACCAGAGATTTGGTCGTCCCGGAATAAAGGCGCATCAGAAGGGCCTCTTAAATGTCGCCATAGGTATATTGGCATATACGTGTATAACGTTAAAAGACTTCAATCGGAACGAATAAATCAATCTCACAATTGGTCTGTAAAACTGCAAATCGTGGGAGAAGCAATGTCTTTAACTGCTGAAATTACAAAGATCGCCACCATTGATCTCTTCAAAAAAGATCCCGTGTCCGGTCTCGTTGACACCGGACCTCTTTTGTGGGCCGTCCATTCCACCTCGATTATTCGTCAGCCTTTTTGCTGATTGCTGACGCTTGGAAGCAGAAAGCCCAAGGACTCCCCCAAGGTTGTCTTCTTTTGGCATATTACGAGAACGAGGAACTAGTATCAGAAGCACTCCTGTTGCGTGTGATCGCTCCAGCGAAGCTTCCCACTGATAGCGACGTAATTAGCTCTATGGTCGAATACTACAAGGACAATTTGAAAACAAGCGGCAAAGAATCGCAACTCGACACCTTCACAAGGTACGAATTCGGATTTTCAGGGGTCCAATGTCGGATTTTGGGAACCTTTTACAAAGATGGTGACGACAATCTCAATTTTGGGGCTGACGTCGAAAATTTCTACAGCTCTCACAACTATCGCGTTTTGAAACCGAATCCACAGGTCCTTGAAACTATTGTCAACTTTCGAGAAGGAACCGTAAGTGGCAACCCCACCGACATCAAGATCGGCAGAGTCAGGTACAGTTCGAGTCGTAGGTTCCAAGCACCAGAGGAAAAAGTTCCGGTGTATGTATCTCCGCGGGACTTTTTGGGAAAACGTACTGCCTTATTTGGTATGACGCGCACGGGTAAATCAAACACGGTTAAAAAAATCATTCAGTCAAGCGTCCAAATGGGAGAAGCCGCAACAAATTCTCTAGGTGAGCCCGCTCATGAACAGCCGGAGGAAACGTTAGAACCGTTCACAAATTCCGGCATCCCTAAATATCCAGTTGGTCAGATCATATTTGACATCAACGGCGAATACGCGAATGCCAATATGCAGGACGCAGGCACTGCAATCTTTGAGCTCTTTAAGAGTCAGACCATCCGATACAGCACAATTCCAAAGATCGGCTTCAAAGTTATGAAGGTAAATTTCTATAGAGATGTGGCGGCCGGTTTCGAATTGGTTCGAGGGCATCTCTCGCAAAGTGCCGGCAACTACATCGACAGCTTCAAAGTGGTGGATTTTGCAAAGCCAGATGACTACGCCTCCAATCAATCCGCCAAAACTCGGTATGACCGCAAAGTCGCAGCGTACCTCTGTTGTTTACATCGCGCCGGATTCAAAGCACCTCCTGAACTTTAAGGTAACCTTTTCTGGTAACGCGAAATTGAATCAGATTGTCCAGGAGAACTCTTCGATAGACCCTTCAAAAGGAATCTCGCTGGAGCAGGCCATCAATTGGTTTGCGACTATTTGGGACAATTATGATGATCATGAATTCTTTAGCGACTATAAAAAGAAAAATGGACATGAGTGGGCAGATGAAGACCTCAAGTCTATTCTCGTTTTCTTGAGCCGAAAGCGAAAGCCAGGCGGTCACGCCGACGTAGACGGTTATATCAAGCTCCGAGGAATCGTCAATTTGCATACCGAAACAGTCGACAAGCCCTTTGAGGTCGAGATTGTCGAACAATTGCGGGCCGGTCGGATTGTAATCATTGATCTTTCCCAAGGTGATCCAGAAATTCAGACCCTTTATTCGGAGCGGATTTGCAGATTTGTCTTCTCGGACGCAATGTCGCGATTCATCTCAAACCAACCGAACAATTTCATCCAGTTCTATTTTGAAGAAGCTCACAACTTGTTTCCAAAAAAAGACGACAAGGATCTGAGTTTGATTCTACAACCGTATCGCAAAGGAAGGCGCTAAACTTAACTTAGGCCTTATATACGCTACGCAGGAAGTAAGCTCGATTAGTTCAAACATTCTGAAAAATACACAAAACTGGTTCATCGCCCACTTAAATAATGACGATGAAACAAAAGAAATCAAGAAATATTACGATTTTGGTGATTTTACAGACGCTCTAATTCGCTTTAGCGCGAACAGTGATAAGGGGTTTGTCAGGATGAAGACGTATTCGAATCCATTCGTTGTTCCTGTCCAAATCGATCGATTTACTGGCAAACCGTAATATGGGCTATGCAAACAGATATGGCAAGAAACCATTCGAATACGCGAGCAAATCTGCTCACGGGCATCTGATTAAGGACGCTTCAGTACAGGAATTTTTGCAGAATTGTGAACTGCCAAAGGCTGCTACCTCGGTATCCATTCCGAGCACTTCGTGCATTCGGCTAGCAAGTTCAGGGGTAAATCCAATACGGCATATTATTGCCGTGGATGGCGGTTTCAACGAAGTGGCAGTCAGAACAGAATTTCCTTCTGCAACGATTTGCTTCTATCAATTCGGGGCATTGATATTTGACGTCGATGATCTCGAAAGTCTAGGGGTCCAGCCTTTGATTGATCCCGATGACATTCAAAAATTGAAACAAATTCAGAGGATCAAGCTCAGCTTGCCGGTACGGAACGTAACGATTAAAGGTGAGAAGACACTTACTGATTCCATTCGAAGGGCAGTCTACCGGTTTTTCATGGAAGAAGTCGACGATGGTCGCTTGATCGAAACTCTGAAGTGGCTCGTATTCGAAGACTTCGATACTCGGTTAGATACATGGACGCTTGCAAGTTGCCCCGTTTGTGCCCAACCCAAAGTCGAACTGCAAAAGAAGGCTCTCTCTAAGGAATATATTTTCAAGTGTGCTTCCTGCAAGTCAGACATTTTCATTACGGACGTGTTTCGCTTACATGAGGCAATCGATGACGAACTGGGTGCAGGTGGTATTCTTTCTTACGTTGTTACAACTATCGAGCAGGTTATCCTGGCCCACCTAATCCGAACGATTCTAGCCACAAAACCGGCATTGTTGGATCAGGTACTCTTCATCAAAGACGGTCCTTTAGCATTTTTCGGCCAAACAGCGAATCTGCACAAGCCTTTTCGCGCACTTATGAACTTTTTGTTTGCTCATCATAATTGTTATTTGGCTGGTCTAGAAAAGAGTGGCGCCTTTGTCGAACATGCGCATGAAATCACTTCTTTGCTAGAGCCGGGGACCGCCTTGCTTCTCAATGACGACTACATCTACAAATACATTATTCCGGGGAGAGCCGACGTCTTCGAGTCCTTACGGTAGAACCACATATTACGGCAACAAGGTAATCTTTAAGTCAGGAACTGACCATCTTCACGTGATAACTCTGCCGACTTCAGATGCATTGTCGAATCCGACTGAAAAGGATTTTAGAAACCTTCACGTCGTCCTCCGCAATGTTGCGAAATTGCGGTGCGATATGTACGACGACTCTCTCGTTCCCATCGCGCTAGTCAACAAACTGGTCTCACTCGCGAATCATCCGAGCTCAAGAATTCTTCAGAAATTTGCAAAGCACTCTATCGGTATTGTTCCTCAACCATGAGTCTGAAGAGGAACCGAAAGCCATCCAAGATATATAACACTCGGCGAGGACAGGTTTATTGGTCCACGGCGGAACACTTTTTGAAGTCTAAAATTGTTAACCGATACAAAGGGCAGATCCAGCTTTTGCTGACTTCTCCGCCATTTCCCCTAAACCGCAAAAAGAAGTATGGAAATCTCCAAGGCATACCTTACCTGAAATGGCTTGCGAGTTTTGCCCCAGCGTTTCGCAAATTGCTCGCACCCGGTGGGTCAATAGTCCTTGAGCTTGGCAATGCGTGGGAACGAGAGTAGACCCGTAATGTCAACGCTTGCCCTAGAAGCCCTTTTGGAGTTCAAGCGAGAAGGGAAGCTTAAGCTGGTCCAGCAGTTTGTTGTATACAACCCGGCGAGACTTCCCAGCCCTGCACAGTGGGTCAACGTTGAGAGAATCCGAGTGAAGGATTCCTTTACACACATCTGGTGGCTTGCACCTTCAGATCGTCCTTATGCTGACAATCGGTCAGTACTAACCCCGTACAGCGCCGCGATGAAAGATCTTTTGAAGTCCAAGCGATACAACTCGGGCCCAAGACCCTCGGAACATCGCATTGGAAAACGATCATTCCTGAAAGACAACGGTGGTGCTATCGCTTCCAACGTCCTTTCGATTTCGAAACACTTTCTCTCAAATGACGTTTATCAGGACTACTGTCGCAAAAACGGCTTGAAACCTCATCCAGCCAGGATGCAGCGGGAAGTCGCTTCCTTTTTCGTAAAGTTTCTCACTCGGAGAGGCGACACGGTGCTAGACCCTTTTGCTTGGCAGTAACACGACTGGTGCAGTAGCCGAGGCATTGGAGCGTAAATGGGTCTCAATTGAAGCAAACCGTGATTACATCCGTGGCTCTCGGGGAAGATTCGCCAAAAACTCACGCACGTCTCGATAACTTGGACCGAATGCTTGAAGACGTACGCCTGACCCTCATCTTAAGCGATGCATTCATGGAGAGTTGAGAATGAAACCTTGGGAGCATGAGATCCCGCCGATCTTGTACAAGTATTTTCGCCCGGAACGCACACATGTCCTTGAAACTTCACGCGTTCGCTTCAGTCAACGATCGGTGTTTGAGGACGAACGAGAATTGCGGCCTGGTTATGCTTCGTTTGGCACTGAGGAAGAGATCCTGTGGTTCGTAATTTCTAAAGGGATTAAGCTCGATCCGAGCATACCTGTGAACGTTTTGGTGAAGCTGATTGCACAAGACCCTCGCCATCAAGAAACGGCTAAACAAGTCGCTGAGCAGAACAATCAAAAGCATCGACCACTTGGGAATATTTTGTCTAACGGAATCGCCCGACAACGAAAAGATGTGGTCCGAATATGCTGACAATAGCCGGGGTTTTGTTTTGGCTTACGATACCGGCCACCCGTCCTTTGCGTTGCTCAGAGAGCCGGGAACCTTCGGAAAGGTCGAGTATAGCGACGAACCGTTCGGAACATTACTTGGCGCGTTGGAGCGAGAGGGCGCAAGTGGGTTGTTTCGAAAGAGAAACAAATATGCTTTTGAGGCCGAGTGGCGAAGCATTCGTCTTTTGAAAAGACTCGAACACAAAGGTGATGACGTCTTTCTGTCGCCTTTCGATCCGGCAAGCGTTTGCCGCATCGTTATTTGTCGAGCGTGCTCTGTCGAATCAGATCTGGCGAAGGTGGTGTCGGACCAACGCTACCAGCATGTTGAGATGGTGACGCGCCGATAGGGGCAGTTTCGCTCTCTCCTATCCCCTATCCCTGTGTCGCGTTGACACGCGAACATAAGGCGGCAATACTGGCGAGCGATGATTGGCCAGCTTCGCGGACGCCTTACCGATAAGCGACCCAACCAGGTGCTCGTGGATGTGGGCGGCGTTGGGTATCTCGTGCAGGTGCCGCTCTCGACCTATGCGGCGCTTGGCGAACTCCACACCGAAGTGACGCTGTTGATCCACACCCATGTGCGCGAAGACGCCCTGTCGCTGTACGGTTTTCTGTCCTCGCGCGAAAAGCATTTCTTTGAGATGCTGCTGTCGGCTTCCGGCGTGGGACCTTCCTTGGCTCTGAAGATCTTGTCGGGCATGAGCGTCGAGGAGCTGGTCCCCGCGATTCGCGGCAGCGATCTCGCCCGGCTGACCAAGATTCCCGGCGTCGGCGGAAAACTGCCGAGCGCATCGTCGTCGAGCTGAAGGACAAGCTGGACGCCGTCACCGTCGAGGTAGAGCGCCCCGCCGCGTCTTCACCGGCCGGCATTGACGCGGATGTAGTCTCGGCGCTCGTAAATCTGGGCTACGAGGCCCGCGCCGCGGAGGGTGCCGTCGCCGAAGCCCGCCGCGAGAATGGCGCCGGCAATTTCGAGAAGTTGCTCAGGGCGTCGTTGCAATCCCTAAGCGCCCCGAAGGGCCGCGCAGCCCGGACGTAGAGAAAAAGGTGCCATTTGAGAATGTCTCTGTGCTCTCTGTGTCCGACCTTCGTGATCTCTGTGTTAAAGCCTTTGACTCTAGCGTGTGACGGCATAAATGCCTGAAGGAACAGCAAAACGGATGATGCCGCAACGACAACCAGAGCGAATTGTGTCCGGTGCCCCATTCGACGAGGACGCGCGCATCGAAGCGAGCGTTCGCCCGAAACGCCTGGACGAATACATCGGCCAAAAACGCGTCAAAGAGAATATCCAGATCGCGATCCAGGCAGCCCGGAGCCGCGGCGAAGCGCTCGATCATGTGCTGCTCTACGGCCCGCCGGGATTGGGCAAGACCACGCTGGCCCAAATCATCGCGAACGAACTCGTTGTGCCCATCAAAACCAGCGCGGCCCTTTGCTGGAGCGCAAGGGCGACCTGACCGCGATTCTGACTTCGCTCGAAGCCAAGGAAGTTTTCTTCCTCGATGAAATTCATCGCCTGCAGCCGGCGGTAGAAGAAGTGTTGTACCCGGCGATGGAAGATTTTCGCGTGGACCTGATTATCGGGCAGGGGCCGGGAGCCCGGATTCATCCATTTCCGCTGGGTCATTTCACGCTGATCGGAGCCACCACGCGCGCTGGTTTGATCACCGCCCCGCTGCGATCGCGGTTCGGCATCGTCCACCGCCTCGATTTTTACGAGCCAGCGGACTTGCTGATCATTCTGAACCGCTCCGCGAAGATCCTGAATATCGAAATGGACGAAGGCGGCGCCGAAGAAATCGCGCGCCGATGTCGGGGCACACCCCGCGTGGCGAACCGCCTGTTGCGCCGTTCCCGCGATTTCGCTGAAGTGCGCGCCGCCGGCCGTATCACGCGCGCAGTCGCCCAGGAAGCGCTCGCCATGCTGGGCATCGACGAAAACGGCCTCGACGAAGTCGACCGCAACCTGATGTTAGCGTTGCTGGATAAATATGGCGGTGGACCGGTCGGCGTCGGCACCCTTGCCGCCGCTCTCAGCGAAGAAGAAGACGCCATCGAGGAAATGTACGAGCCCTACCTCATGCAAATCGGCATGATCGACCGCACACCACGCGGACGCATGGCCACGCCCCGCGCCTACGAATACTTCGGCCGCGACCTCCCCCGCCGCCAGCCCCGGTTGTTTTGAAGATTGCAGCGGTGCTCAAATCCGTGATTTCCAATACCCGGGATGTCGATGCCCGTGAGCAGATTGCGATCACTTGAACTACCGACGGCAGGTCCCGATAAATGATAGTGAAAGGGAAATGCTGGAGCACGAACCTGCGGGTGCGTTGCGTGCTGGTCGGCCAACGGAGAGGCGCTTCGACAATCGCGCCGATGGCCCGATCGAGTTCGGCGGCAAATCTCGCTGCTACGGACGAGCTGCGTTCAAAGTACCACTCGAATGCGGCCTCATATTCGACTGCTGCTTCTTCGTGAAACTCAACTCTCTTGCTGGCCATGCGAGAGTCTGGAGGAAATCCGTGCTCGAATTTCTTCCCAGGGAACAGTCTTCGCCCTGCCGGAATCTAGGTCCGCGATGCGGCGAGCGATTTCCTGGTTCCATGCCTCCTCCGCTCCGGCCTCAACTGCGGTGTCCAGGCTATCCAGAAGAGAGCCCGCCAGAGCGGCCCGCTCTTCGTCGGAGAGAGCAAGCGCCTTTTGCAATAGCTCGAGAGCCTGCCGAGTCATGAGCCAATTATAACGCCGTTGAGAACGTCGATCGCAGGATAATGTCTCGCGCCAGCGACTGGTTCGGCCTTTCAATTTCAAGAAATAGGCGCAGTCTTTAAGCGAATTTATCTAGGCGCGCCGCCGCCGTGGTCTTGCTTCCATAGCCTCGCGGAGCAGTTGATTGATCCGCGTCTGATACCCCCGGCCTTGCCGTTTCAACCAGTCCAGGACATCGGCATCGACCCGGATGGTCACCGGCGTCTTGATCGGCCGATAGAACTTGCCCACCACCGCATTTCTCCAATCGCGAACTTCCGGCGCGTCGCTCAGATCAATCTGGTCGTCGGGCACACGGGCGAGCGCGGCGAGTTCCTTCGTTTGCCTCTTAGAGATTTTCTTCATAGCGGTACCTCTCTCGTGGTGTGGCCTTGCGCGCCGACACGATCCGCACGCATTCTTCCCCGTCCGTCTCACCGTAGGTATGCGCCACCAGCAGCAATATCACGCCTCCTGCCGACCCCACGGTTTGCCAGCGTTCTTCCCCGTCCTCCACTCTGTTCAGAACGCTGACCGCGTGAGGGTCTTCGAACACCAGGGCCGCCGCGTCAAAACTTACTTTATGCTTCAGTTGGTTGCTGCGATTCTTTCGTTCGTCCCACTCGAACCGCACGTCTATGTACCTATATTCTTGTACATATCATAGCATACGTACAGGGCGAATGGAGTTCGATAGACTCTCGGATGATCACGCGATTGAGGAAAAGAGAGAGAGAGACTGTCATGCCGAGGGCATACGGCTTGCCCTTCGTCGCGAAGGACGAGGATGCCCGAGAATCTCAGCCGTTGAAGCTCCCCAGATTCACACCCGGAGAGCGCCTTGCCTAGTTCTCACAAACACTCGTAATTGCAACCTTCTTGCCTCCGAACCTCCCGAAACTACCATTCAATCCCCAATATCTTCCGTCCCCTGCTTAACCCTTAGGTTATCGTCACCTTCATGGTATTCTTTCGCATGCTGCCTCGATTTTCAACCCAAGGCTCACCTAAACGGACCGCGTCTGTCTGCGCACGTTCTTTTCCTGGCTCGATTGGCCTAAGTCCCGTAGAATCCGCACTTCCGCAAACTGCGCGCATAACTCCCTTACAATCCGCACTTACAAAAACACGGCACTTAAAGCCCTTTAGAATCCGCACTTACAAAAACAGGAAGGGGGAGGGTCCAAACGGTTAATTACTCCGCGCAGTTCTCCCGTGCGCTTCCCCTGCATTCGTTTGCTAACGGAGCAGAGGAGCGCACGAGTTCCTCAGATGCGGCGAATCGCGTGGTACACCACCAGCACGATGATCGCGCCCACCACCGCAACCAGCAGGCTGTACAGGTTCAGACCAGTTACCCCCATGTGCCCGAACTGGTTGAAAAGCCAGCCACCTACGACGGCCCCGACGACCCCCAGAACGATGTCCAACAACAGACCTTCGCCGGTTTTGTTCACGATTTTGCTGCCGATAAACCCTGCTAATAGACCCAAGACGATCCAGGCTAGGATTGACATCAAATTTCTCCTTGTGTGCATGCGCCGACCAACGCTTGAATCTGACCCGACCGGTTCGTGGGCCGGGACTATGGCTGACGCGCCCGAATTTGCCTATACACTGAAGCCTGTATTCCCAGCCGGAGCACCAGATAGGGCACCAGATAGGGCCCCAGATAGTGCCCCAAATAGGCCAGAAATTCAGGCCAGAAATCAGGCCAGAAATCAGGATTGTTGTGCCTCAAGCAACTTATCGAGACGAATAATGGCCTGTGAAATCATCTACTTATCGCTTGGCTCGAACGTGGGCGATCGTACCCAAAACTTGAAGGCGGCGATTGCGGCTTTGCCGAACGCGGGCGTTTCGGTGCGGCGGGTGTCAGCGCTTTACGAGACCGAGCCAGTCGATTTTTTGGAGCAGGCGTGGTTTTTGAATTGTGTCGTGGAGGGTGAGACCGAGTTGCCGCCCTTGGACTTGTTGCGGGCACTGCGGGGCATCGAATCGCAGATGGGGAGTAAGAAGCTGATCGCGAAAGGGCCGCGGTTGATCGACATCGACATTCTTTTGTATGGAGAGCAGACGATCGATACGGCGGAATTGCAGGTGCCACACCCCAGAATGACGCTGCGGAGGTTTGTGCTGGTGCCCCTGGCGGAGCTTGCGCCGGGGCTGCGGCATGCGGCCTGGAGTGGAACGGTGGGGCGCATTCTAGCGGAAACGCCCGATAAGAGTGAAGTTCGGCGGGTTGTGTGAGCCGGGGGAATGAAAGATAACGCTGAGACGCAGAGGTTCGCGGAGGAAGAGGTGCAAACGGAGAGTGGAGAATCAGTTTACAGCGCGAAGAGAATGCTTAGCACATAATTCACAGAGGTAACCCTGGCCTCAGCTGGGATTCAGCTCCGCCATGCGACGGCGAAGGTAGTTCTGCTCGATGGGATTGCGTGCGAGGGTTAGGGCCCGAGTGTAGGCCTCGGCGGCTTCGGAGGTGTGACCGAGGCGCCGCAGCAGATCTGCGCGGGCCGCATAAAGCAAATGATATTCGCGAAGCTCGCCGGAGGATTCCAGGGTATCCATCAGGGCCAGGCCTCGTTCCGGGCCCTCACTCATCGCGATGGCCACCGCGTGATTGAGGGCGACTACCGGTGATGGTGAAAGGTCCGCGAGTCGCGCATAGAGCGCCGCAATCTCGCTCCAGTCCGTTTGGTCGAAAGTTTTTGCGTGAGCGTGTATTGCGGCGATGGCGGCCTGCAGTTGATAGGGGCCCACGTGTTGCAAGCGAAGCGCGGTTTCGACCAGATGGAATCCTTGCTCCATCTCAGCGCCATCCCAGAGAGCACGATCCTGTTCTTCGAGCGTCACCAATTCACCATCCGGGCCGATGCGGGCATTGCGCCGAGAGTCGTGGAGCAGCATGAGGGCAAGCAAGCCGAGGGTTTCGGAGTCCTTGGGGATCAGGCTGCAGAGGATACGGCCAAGACGAATTGCTTCCGCGCAGAGTTCCTTGCGGATCAGCGTGTCTCCCGCGGTGGCGGCGTAGCCCTCATTGAAGATCAGGTAGATGACGGCTTGCACCGATTTCAGGCGCTCGGGCAGCGCGTGAAGCGGCGGAACTTCATAGGGAATGCGCGCCTGCGCTATTTTGTTTTTGGCGCGCACCAGTCTCTGCGCGAGGGTGGGTTCGGGCACCAGGAAGGCGCGTGCGATTTCTGGGGTGGTCAGGCCGCCGAGAGTGCGAAGGGTGAGCGCTACCTGGGCTTCGGTGTTGATGGCCGGGTGGCAACAGGTGAAGATGAGCCGCAAGCGATCGTCGGGATAGTTCATCGACGAAGCGTCCAGGCCGTGCTCGAAGGGATCGTCCGGTTCGTAAGAGGTCGGAGTTTCATAGCGCAGAGGATCCTGTTTTTCGCGGCGCGTCTGGTCGCGCCTGAAGGAATCGATTAGTCTGCGATGGGCGGCGGTCGTGATCCATGCCGCGGGATTGTCGGGAACACCGGTTATGGGCCAGCGCGCGAGGGCCGCCGCGAAGGCTTCCTGCATCGCCTCTTCCGCCAGATCAAAAGAGCCCGACATGCGAATCAGCGTGGCGGTAATGCGGCCCGATTGCTCGCGAAAGACCGATTCCGCGATGGCTTTGATGTCGGTCATGCGAAAAGTCTAGCCCGGCGCCGCGGCGGTAAAGAATGCCGCCGCGAAACAAGCGGCGATAATCAATTCGGTGATGGCCGGGCCGATGAAGAAATAGCGCCACGCAACGACGGTCATGGCCAGGTAGCCGAAAAAGAACAAAATCACGATCGGGCGCGTCAATGCCGCGTTGGTCTTGGCTATGGTGGCGAGTTGCCAGAACAGCAGGGCCTGCACGAAAAGATTGATGGTGGTCATAAGACCGTACCCGAAGTTGAAGTCCCAATAGCTGCGCATCGAGCCCATGACGTTGAAGGTGTGAGCCTTCATGGTCTCAACCACCAGCATCTCTTCGGAACCATGTTTCGGAGAGCTGAGCACTCCGCCGATGGTGTGCAGGATGCAGTGGATCATGGTCAAGACCGAAGCGATCCGAAGAAAGAGTGTAGGCTTCACCGAGGATTCTCCTGCTGGCTGAGGTGCAGCGCTTGACTTGGCGCCAAGGTCTCGCCCAACACGCCTGACCGCGTGTCAATCCTGGGAAGCATTGGCGGTCGCCGGGTGCGGCTTCAGTATGGATTCGGGTACGCCGGGCAACTCCCCCAGCTGGCGGATTTCGATGGAGCCCTTTGTACCGCCGCAGGTGGTCGGAATCCTAGCGGCCCAAGCGATGGCCTCGTTCAAATCAGTGCAGTCGAGGACATAGTAGCCGGCGAGTTGCTCCTTGGTTTCAGCGAAGGGTCCGTCGATGGTCAGGACCTTGCCGTTTTCCACGCGGACGGTGGTAGCAGTGTCGGTTCGCCCGAGCGAATTTACCGCCACGAGCATGCCGCGCTTTCGAGTCTCGTCGATCACCGAGTAATGGTCTTGCCGAATCTGCTGGGCTTCCTCGGCCGGCATGGCGCTGTGGTCGCCTTCTTTGGTGTAGATCAGCATCATGTAGCGCATGGGTCTCTCCTTGAAGTCGTAAGCTGGCCGTACACCTCTACGACGCGCCAACCACGGAAAATCGACATGCTCAGAATATTTTTATACCCCATCGGTGGAATCTTGGGGGGCAGCTCAAGAAACGCCCAAGTCTGCCATAGCTGGGTCAAACTGAAAATGCCCGCATTTAGCGATTTTGGGCCTCGGAACATTATCGACTGGCAAGGCACGCGAGCAACGTCGCTACGGCTCACGGTCGCCGCAGCTCAGCGCCGTAGGTACTGTCCGGTCAGCGACTGCTTGTTTTTCACCAGCTGCATTGGCGTTCCCTCAAACACCACTTCGCCGCCTTTGCTGCCGCCCTCTGGGCCGAGGTCGATGATCCAATCCGCATTCCTGATCACATCGAGGTTGTGCTCGATCACGATGACGCTGTTTCCCTCGTCGACGAGCCGGTCCATGATGGCAAGCAGATGGGTGATGTCCGACATGTGCAGTCCGGTCGTCGGTTCATCCATGACGAAGATGCTGCCGTCCTTATGCAGCTCGCTGGCGAGTTTGAGCCGCTGGCACTCGCCGCCTGATAGCGTGCTGAGCGGTTGTCCCAGCGCCAGATAACCAAGCCCGACATCGCGCATCGCTTGCAGCTTCTTGAGGATCTCCTTGTGCGAAAAGAACTCGAGCGCCTGGGCCGCGGTGAGCGACAGTACGTCGCTGATCGATTTCCCGTCGAGCTTGTAGGCGAGCACTTCCTCTTTGAAGCGCCGGCCCTGGCATTCTTCGCACGGGGACTTGAACTCCTCGAGAAACGAGAGCTCGGTGTAGATGACTCCGGACCCGTTGCAGGCTTCGCACGCGCCTTTGGAATTGAAACTAAAGAGTCCCGCATCGACTTTGTTCGCCGCGGCAAATACTTTTCGCACGTCGTCCATGACGCCGGTGTACGTCGCGGGGTTCGAACGCGTGGAAGTCCCCACCGGCGATTGATCGATGACGACCGCTTCGGGATGCTCGACGAGAAACACCTCGTGAATCAGCGAGCTCTTGCCTGAACCCGCGACACCGGTGATCGCGGTGAGCACGCCTTTGGGAATATCGACGGTGATGTTCTTGAGATTGTTAGCGCGCGCGTTCTTGATGCGGAGCTGGCCGGCAGGTTTGCGCACCTTCTCTTTGATCGGCAGTGCTTTGTTGAGATGGCGTCCCGTCAGCGTGTCCGACTTCAGGAGCTCGTCGTAGGTCCCTTCGAAGACGATGTTGCCGCCGCTGCTCCCGGCTCCCGGCCCGACATCGACGATATGATCGGCGACTTTGATGACGGCGGGATCGTGTTCGACGACGATGACGGTGTTGCCCTGATCGCGCAGCTTGGCGAGCAGCTCATTGAGCCGATGCACATCGCGCGGATGGAGGCCGACGCTGGGCTCATCAAAGATGTACATGACATCGACCAGGCTGCTGCCGAGATGCTTCACCATGCGTACGCGTTGGGATTCGCCGCCGGAGAGGGTGTCGGTCTCGCGGTTGAGACTCAGATATTCGAGCCCGATTCCGACGACGTTCTGTAACCGCTCCGTCAGCGCCGCGACGATCGGCGCGGCTTTGGGTTCTTTGATGCCGCGCGCCACTTCGATCAGCTGACCGACTTCCATCGCGCAGAGCTCCGCGATGTTGTGCCCGTTGATCTTGCTCCCGAGCGCCGCCTGATTCAGGCGCGCGCCCTTGCACAAAGGGCACTGGCGCGGCTTGAGATAGGGCATCACCGCTTTTTGCGTGCGCTCCGAAAGTGTCTTGATGTCACGGCGTACGTAGGAGCGCTCGATCTTTTCGATGATGCCGAGGTATGTGAGGTTGATCGATCGATCGCCGAACTTGGTTTTGAATTTTTTGTCCTTACCGTGAAGCAGAAGCTCCATTTCCTGTTTGGTGAACTTGCTGAGCTTCTTGTCGTTATCGAAAAAACCCGACGCCGCATATGCCCGCTGCTCCCACTCCCCGAAGAAGGGCACTTGGACCGCGCCTTCGTTGAGCGATTTGCGCATATCGAGAAAGTCGTCGGAAACGATCCCGGCTTTCTTGCCGATTCCAAGGCATTCCGGGCACCAGCCGCGCGCATCGTTGAACGAATAGTGAATCGCTCCACCCGCCGACGGCTTCCCGACACGCGAGAACAGGAGCCGCAGCACGCCGTAAATGTCCGTCACCGTGCCGACCGTGGAATGCGAGCCACCGCCCAGCCGCTTCTGGTCGACGATGACGGCCATATTGAGATTTTCGATCGCGTCGGCGTCGGGCTGTGGATACTTGGGAGGAAGTTGCGGATGAAGAGGCTGAAGTTCTCGTAGAGCTGCCGCTGCGCCTCTGTCGCAATCGTATCGTACACGATCGACGATTTCCCCGAGCCCGACACGCCCGTGAAGATCGTGAGCTTTCGTTTAGGGATCTGCAGTGACACGTCTTGCAGATTGTTTTCACGCGCCCCACGGATGGTGATGAACTCGGTCATACTCCCTCCGGGCAGCACAGACACTCCTGTCTGTGCCTGAGGTCAAACTAATGGAAGGGGACTGCGGGGTACCCTTCACTTACCAGGTCAGCTGAATGCGCTGAATCAGATTCCGGCAAGTGCCATACCACAGAGAGCCACGCTTACCTCTTCTTGGCGGCCCGTTGAGCGCGCGCTGCGGAGTTGGCCGCCACCGCGGCGCGGATAAGTTCCTTGAAGGCAGCTTCGTTGATCTTCTCCCCTTCGCGGAAATCGATCGCACGCCGCACGTTCCCTTCCAGGCTGGAATTGAACAGCTTCTTCGGGTCTTTAATGGAGGCTCCGCGATAGAAGGTGAGCTTCACGGCCTGCTTGTACAATTCCCCGGTGCAGACGCCGCCGTCATGGGACCAAACGGGGATTCCGGGGGACTTTGGCTTCTCCCATTTCCACTCCTCCTCGACGTCGGGGTCGGCATCGTGGATGAGCTGACGGACATGAGCGAGGGTCTCTCCTCTCCAATCCCCCAGCTCTTGAATCCGCTTGGTGATCTTCGCTGAAGCGGCCTCGCTATTCGGACGACTCGTCGGCTTCATGCTCTCACCGATCCTTCGTTTTGCCAGGCCGGTCTTCTCGAAACGAGTCGTCGAACGACATGGCCTTTCCACATCCAAAGTCCCGAAAGGACGATGACAGGAACGAAGACAAACCGGGTAGTGAAGGCGTAGTTGTGGAATTTGGTCAAACGGACTATAAATATAACCGAGTATCGGAATGCTAAAGACGATGTGAATCCAGCGAAAAATTAAACGTATGGTGCCTCTGTTCATGATGTCTGTCTCCTCCATTTATGGTTTTTGAGCCGCCTGAGGCGGCATGTTGCGTGTTTCAATACCGAACTGCTTGGCGTACTCCGCGTTCAACCGCTGCCAGCCGCCGAACTTCATGGCGTCGGCGCCGACGATGCGTCCGATCGGATGACCCGCCGAGGAGCCGCTCAAGCACGTCGAAGGAGATGTGCCAGCCGGCGGCGCCCCACGAGATGAAGCGGCGATCGATGTTGTGCCACAGCGTCAGGCGCGTGCC
The DNA here is from genome assembly GCA_963810355.1 of uncultured Acidobacteriota bacterium. GTDB lineage: Bacteria > Acidobacteriota > Terriglobia > Acidiferrales > UBA7541 > Acidiferrum. The sequence goes on along the minus strand of CAWENU010000012.1, from coordinate 57,836 downwards.
GCCAGCAAAGGCTTCGAGTTCCCACCGCGATATCGCCGTACTCGAGCACCTTGGGAGCGTCGGCTCGCGTCACTCTTGTTTCCAGCGGCGTGGGCGTTCCCACCCAGGTGAGCTTCACCGTTCCCACCGTACCCAGGCTCCCATCGGCGTCGAAGGGCGCCCACTCGCGCAGATGCGCCGGGTCGGTCAGCGCCTGCCAGACTTTTTCCGGCGAGTGGCGCAGTTCTCTGACGAGAATGAGCGTCCACTTCTCTCCGTCCTTTCGAACCTGCGCCCCGCGGGCCGGACCCGGTGTGTACTGCTCGCCTTCGATCATCTTCTTTTTCTCCTTTCGTCAGCCTGGACCATCCGATTCATGTCCGCTGAACGTCCGTCTCGCTCACCGGGCCGCCCTACCAGCGCTTGAGCTGCGTCACCTGAATGAGGTTGCCGCAGGTGTCCTTCAGCATGGCGATTATCGAGGCGGTCACGTCCGTTGGTGGCATGGTGAACTCGGCGCCGCGCCCCTTCATGCGCTCGTAGTCGGCCTGCACGTCGTCGGTGAAGAACATGGCCGCGGGCTGGCCCTGTTGAAACATCGCCTGCTGATACGCTTTGGCTGCGGGGTTGTTGTTCAGCGCCAGTTGCAGCTCCGTGCCGTCCGGCTCCTCGGGCGAGGCCACGGTCAGCCAGCGATATGGCCCCTGCGAAAAGTCCGTCTTCTTTGCAAACCCCAGCACCTCGGTATAGAAGCGCAGGGCCTTCTCCTGGTCGTCCACGTATACGCTGGTCACTTTGATTTTCATTTCGTTTCTCCTTTGTCACGTTCGCGGTTTGGGCCGCGTTCGTCTTTTCCTTGTCTTCCTTTTCGTTGGTGTTGGCTCTGTCCATGCGGTCCAGGTGGCGTTCGAGAGCATCGACGTGAGCCGGACCAGAACCGGCGGAACGGATCCAGCCAGGCATCGACCTCCTGAAATGGTTCAGGTTTCAACCGGTAGAGACGGCGTTGTGCGTCCACCGTGGATTCCACGAAACCGGCCTCGCGCAGCACCCGCAGGTGCTTGGACACGGTCGGCTGCGGCATTCCAGTTGACGCTCGATCTCTCCCACCGACTGTTGTGACGAGACCAGCAGGCTCAAGATCGCGCGGCGGTTCGGCTCCGCAATGATTTCGAACACCGATTCCATGCTCTTTGTATACTCCACGGAGCATATACGTGTCAAGGTATATTTAAGACATTTTTAACGCCCGGCCCGAGGCCATACCGCCGCATGTCGCTGCTAACGTCCAGGCCACCACGTGCTCCGGGCTTAACGAAGCAACGAAATAGCGAAGTAAGGAAGTAACGACAAGACAGGGGCAGGCAAGGCCAGCCAAAAGGTTAACGACGAGGCCGGAGCACCTGAGTTCCCGGATTTCTTTGCTTCGTTACTTTTTTTTGGTTACCTGGCTTTTTAGCGGGTGCCGGGGTCGCCGAGGTTGGTGCGGGGACGATTGCGTCTGGTCTTGGCGGACTCACTTTCCTGGCGTTCGTATTCGGCGAGCTCTTCGTCGGTGTAGGAGAAGGAGTCGCGGGCGGCGAACATGGAGTTGGAGCGGCCGGTCTGGCTCTTCTTCTTTCGTGCTTGGCCAAATTCGTGGCGCACCTGGCGGAGCGGAGCTTCGATGGCCTTGATCTCGACCAGGAGGTCGCTTACCTTTTCCAGGAAGTCGTGCAAATGAAAAGGCCGGACGACATAGGGAAGCTTAGCGAATTCCAGAGGCCCGACATACTGGCTGCCAGTCATCTCGGGCACGAGATAAAGTACGCGAAGGCGCGCGCCCTCGTCCGGGGAGACGCTGGAGAGTTCGCGCAGGGTGAAGAATAGAGGGCTCTCGAGGCCGGTCATCGCCACGTTCGCAATCACCAGGGACCATTCGCCGCTCTTCAGCTCGGCGAGGAGAAGTTTGGTGTCGGGCACAATGCGGACGCGCCAGCCTTCCGAGTCGAGGATTTGGCGCAAAGCGCCTTGGCTGGAGGCATCGTCGTCGAGTACGAGGATGCCGACTTGGCGCGGCGCAGGCGTGGGCGTGGGTGTGCTAGCCATATAGGAAGTATAGCGGTGGCGGGAGGGGCGGTTCTATAAATACCAGTACTTGAATCGTATCGGCTAATGGTCTGGAGGCCAGGGGGGCAGGCTTCGGGGATTTTGGGGAATTAGCGCTTATTTGCCGACAACGAAATCGCTCGCGTCCAGATAGCGTTTGGGATTGCTGCCGTCCCAAAGAATCCGATACGTCGAGACCGATGCGGCAGAGACACGCCGGGTATAGAAAATCTGAACGCCATCGCGTGACCACTCCGCGTGTCGCGCCCACTGGTCGGTCGGACTCAACACCACACGACGCTTGGAGCGCAGTTCGTAGAGAAAAAATCCGGCGGCCAGGCCCATCGAATCTGTCGGAGCGCCTGCGGGAGCCTTCAAGTACGGCGCCGAAATCAGAAGCAAGTCCGGGTTGATAGGATTGACGCGAAAGGTGTCCGAGCCGGCTATATCAAACGCCTCGCCGTAGATGTCTTTGAGTGCCGCGGTCTGTACCGGCCTGTTGTCGTCCGCAATCCAGTAGGCATTTTGCATGTCGCTGGCGAGCAGCGTGTGCGGGTCAATCCAGCCATGCAAACTGGTAAGGCTGTTGATGTAGAGAGGCGCGGCTTGTTCCGGCGACCCTGCCGCAAAGGTCCACAGCTGCCACTTTTGGTCCTGAAAAGTCAGGTAGGCAACCCGGGAGTCGTCGGGGGACCAGAACGCCTGGCGCACGCCGCCATGTACCAGTTCTTGCGAACGTCCGGTCGTGAAATCGTACAGAACGATGGTGCGGTCGGGCCCCGTCCTGGAATCCGACCGCGTGTAGAGAAGACGCTTGCCATCGTGGGAGAGCGCCAACTCCGTGCCTTCCGGAGCTGCGATCTTGCGGATCTTACCGGCTTCGACTACGACCTTGCCGGCCGCGGTGACGTAGGCTACCGCGGTTGGTGATTGAAATTTGATGATGTCGGCAGGCAACACCGCGGGTTTCTTGTCGGGGTCGTCCTCTTCGCCGAGCTGATTGTTGATCCGGGGAAACAGTTCAGCGGCGATACGCGCACAACCGTTCAGCGTGCCGATTTGGGTGTGCTCCGCGACGGCGCGGAAGGTGTACTTCGCGCCGGTGGTATCCGGCGAACAAGACTCGCGAGTGAGGTGAACCGCGACATCGGCGCTGGTCGCGGAGTCTTTCGCGCGGTAGGTCCACGCGTCATTGGTGCCGTCGCGGGTGACGTCAATGGGATCCAGCAGCGCCGGTGGGTAGCCGGGACGCTCGAGGCGTTCGGGACCTTTCTGGCCGATGCGGATGCTCCACGCAGGGTCATTCCCGGTGGCGGGGCCGAAAGCGAGCAGGAGAATCGGGAAGTGCGTGGACTGAGGGGCAGCAGGCGCGGCAGGGGCCGATGGTGACGACGGCTTCTTGGCTTGGGAAGCCGGTGCCTGTGCCTGCAAACTCTGCAATGAAACTCCTGCGCCGATGATGCTGACCGAAATCAACGCGACAAGAGAGGCGCGCCACGATATGCCCAAGCAATCCTCCGGGTCGTGTCAACTTCAACGCCGAAACACTTCATTGTCGCACGAACATGGAATTTTGGATGCGTGACGTGGCGATGCCAATGTCTGGGAAACCCCCCAAGAACGGGTCTTTTGACTGGCCAACTGCTTTTCCCGAGTTTAAATGTGCGTGCTCGAGCGCACCGGTTGCGGCCTGTGCCACCTATGTCTAGCGCAGCTTACCAACCTCAAAATCGGCGCGGCAGCCACGGTCGACCCAAATTCCGTTCCGGTCGTAACCCCAGGTACGGCCGTAAATGCAGTCGGCGTCGCTGCGCTGGCGGATGAGTCGTACTCCGCCGCTGGTATTGACCGGGCACATGCGGCGTCTCATATCTTCGGACGAGCAATTGACGATTTGAAGGCCGGGACCGCCAGGTTGCCAGCCGCCGCCTCCGCCACCACCTCCGCCAATCTTGAAATCGGCGCGGCAGCCGCGATCCACCCAGATGCCGCGGGAGTTGTATCCCCAGGTGCGACCGAACTCGCAAGGGGAGCCGCTGATTTGGCGGACGATGCGCACGCCGCCGCGCGTGTCGGTGGGGCACACGTTGCGTCCGCCGTTGTCGGACGCGCAGTAGATGTTGTAGCCGTTGTCCCACCCGCCCCAGCCGGAGCCGCCAATCTGGAAATCGGCGCGGCAGCCGCGGTCCACCCAGATGCCGCGGCCGTTCACGTAGCCCCACGTCTGATTGAAGATGCAGGGAGCGTCACTGCGCTGGTTGACGAGTTGCACGCCACCCCGGACGTCCGCGGCGCAGTAATTTCGCCTCATGTCGTTGGAGGCGCAGGAGATGATCTGCCCCTGGGGCGGGCCAAAGCCGGTTGTAGAGGATTGCGCGGCGTAAGTCAGTGTGATCGGAATGACCAGAACGGATGTCAGGCCGAGTGCCCAGAGTCTCATCATGGGGAACCTCCGCGAAAATTGAGGGCTTGAGTGTAAGAAGAATCGGCGCGTTCGCGCCAGTGGAAAGATTGAGATTGCCCGTATCGGCCGGAATGGAATCGGGCGCTCTTCGCCGCTCGAAGAGGTGCGGGCTAGTGGTTCTCACTCGGGTAGCGAAATAAAAGCGAAAATAATGCTTGACTAAGCGAACAAAAAGCGAAATACTCTCCCCGCTGTGAGGTGGGCTATGCCATCAGATCTTTCCTTTTCGTCGCCGGTTCTTCGGGGCCGTCGGCGCCACGTTTCACAAACCGCTCTGTTCCCCACATGCCCTGATGCGCAATGCCCAAAACAAGTGGCTGGCCGTGATCTTGCCCCGATCGCGGTTGGTCCCGGTGTTTCTGCTTCGAGTTACCACGATACGGCGGATTGCCCCCCGCCTTGTTCGGGAACGGCTCCGGATGTTTCGGAGACGATGGTCGCAGGCGACGCTCAACGCCGCTTCGATGGCCGGACTCGAAATTCCGAAACGCCGCTGGTCGGCATAGCCCGCCTCGCAGCGTCTTCTCCTTGCGCCGAGACTTCGCGCGCGTCGGAGCAGCGGCCGGAATATTTCCTATTGCCAGTGCGCTCGCTCCTGAATAAGTGCGATTCCAATCGCGTGCCGTTCGAGTGGACCATCAATCCCTATCGGGGATGCGAGTTCGGCTGCAAATATTGCTACGCGCGCTATACGCATGAATACATGGAGTTGGATGGTGGCGAATTCGAGAAGAAAATTTTCGTCAAACAGAACGCCGCGCCGCTCTTGGCGCAAGATGTAGCACGAAAGTATTCGTACCAACGGGCGGGGGATGGTCGCCCGGAGCATATTGCGATCGGCACGGCAACCGATCCGTATCAGCCGGCGGAGCGTGAATATGGCGTGACCCGCGCATGCCTGGAGGAACTAGCGAAACGCGAGGGGTTGAGCGTTTCCGTAATCACCAAGTCGAATCAGATTGTGCGGGACATCGACGTTCTGAAGCGAATCGCGGCGCGCTCGGAATTGTCGTTGAACATTACCGTGACCACGCTGCGGACCCGGCTGGCCCGATTGCTGGAACCGCGCGCGCCTCGGCCCGATCTCCGGCTGGCTGCGGTGAAGCAGCTACACGAGGCGGGTCTGCGTGTGGGCGTCTCCGCTTCGCCGTTGATCCCGGGAATTACCGACCGTGAGGGCGAACTGGAAGCGGTGGCGGCTGCCGCCAAAGACGCTGGAGCGCAATGGTTCTTCTCGGGCGTGTTGTTCCTGATGCCGTCGTCGGCGAAGCAGTTCCTGCCGTTCGTACGCGAGAAATTTCCGAAGCTGGCGAAACAGTATGAGCAGTGGTACGCGAAAAATGGCTACGCGCCAGAGGAGTACCGGAAGAAGATTGCCGAACGCGTGGCGCGGATACGACTGAAACACGGTTTCGATACTCGGCCGTTCGAGGAGTTGCAGAGGAAGGTTCAGAGCCCGCAATTGTCTTTGGGTCTCAACACCGCAGCATAGAATGAAAAAGCAGGAATTAACGCAGAGGGCGCTGAGACGGGAGCACAGAGTTCACGGAGGCATCCGGAACGCGCATTCGACATCTGCGCCATCGGCTGATGGCAAAACTGTTTCGCGACGAGCTTATGGGACGATGATGCGGGATTCCTCGCGCTTCAGTTCCTGAACATTCGGGAATTGGCTGCGCAGGAATTCGACGTAGCGTCGGGAACGCGGGCGCCCGTTGGTTCGCAATAGCCCCATGCGGTAGAGAAAAACCAAGAGATAGAAGAAATCGGAATCCTTCAATGCGGCGCCGCCGTGTGCTTGTTTCTGCTTTACTTCGGCCGCGAACGCGGTTAGCGAGGCATACAGCTCCCGCCGGAGCAGTCCGTCGGGTTGCTTCTCGTAATAGATTCCGGTCATCAGCGTCCTGGAGGTTTCCGCCAGCGCCTGGATGGCGGCGAGCACGTCGCTGTCGGTTGCGTCGTGGTGTGCGGCGCAAAACTTGGCGATGGTGAACGCAAACGCCGCCATCAGCTGCTGGTGTGTGTGGATGATGTCGGACGGCAGAGTGACATCGAGTAACGGCGTGTCCGGCGGAAGTTCACGCTGGTGCTCGTCCTCATAGCGATGTGCGGAGATCAGATACGAGCAATCGACGGGGCAATCAATGGTGACTTCGCGCTCGCGTCCGCAGCAGACCGCGCAGATTTTCTCGCCTTTCGCGGGGCAAAATCGTTCGGCTTTACGCTTTTCACAGATGGGGCAGGACACGGCAAGCAGGATACGCCGCGACCTTGCAAAAGACAAAAGCGCGCAGCCTTGCGGTTAAGCCCGATTGATTAAGCCCGAATGGCGGGAGATTTCACGTGCTCCGGGCGCAGCCCCATTCCAATGAGTCGCGCGGGAATTCTGCGGAGCGCGGGGTAGCTGTTGAGCAGCCGGATGCCGAGCGGAAGCTTAGCGAAGGTCACTTGTCCCTTCAGCACCGGCTCCACGACTCGTTTATGAGCCTGCACCTGAAGCGCTTGTGTCCAGCGCGTCGGCCACATGCGCCGGTTCTGAAGGGCGGCCAGGTGTTCGGTGCTCACCTTCCGACGGGATAGCGGCCCGGCAAGAATGTTTGCGGCGGCGACCGCATCCTGAATCGCCAAATTGATACCAATACCTCCCACCGGCGACATCGCGTGGGCCGAGTCACCGATGCACAGCAATCCTGCCCGCCACCAGGTGCGCAGGTGATCGACGCGCACGGAAAGCAGGCTGACGTCCTTCCAATCGCGCAGCGCCGCCGTGCGATCGCGAAGAAAAGGCGCGACCTCTGCAATATCGTCGCGAAATGCCGGCAGCCCGCGTTGCTGAATTTGCTCGAACGCTCCCTTGTGAATGACATAAGCGCATTGCCAATAGTCGCCGCGGTTGATGGTCACCAGCATTTTGCCGGTGACGAAGTGCCCCAACGTGTAGTTCGCGTCGTCCGCCTTTTTCGGGATGCGCATCCAGAGCACATCGATGGGAGCGCCGAGATCTTCGACCTGCAATCCCGCTTGCTTACGCACGACGGAATGGCGCCCATCGGCGCCGATGGTCAGGTGCGCGCGCACTTCAAATGCGCCGTTGGGAGTTTTTCCTCTGACGCCGGCGATTTGACCGTTTTCTTGCAGCAGGTCGGTCACCTCGCGTTGCATGAGCAGGCGGAAACTTGGGAACCGCTGCCCTTCTTCCGTCAGGTAATTCAGAAAATCCCACTGCGGCATCAGCGCGACAAATTTGCAATGTACCGGCAAGTGCGAACAGTCGGCGATCTCTGCGGAGATGCCGCCGAAGCGACCGCCGATGTGAGGGTATTCCTGATGCGGCCGCTTCAGAAAACCTTCCAGCAGGCCGAGCTCGTACATTACTTCGAGTGTGGACGGATGAACCGTATCGCCACGAAAATCTCGCAGGAAATCACCGTGCTTCTCGAGAACAATCGCATCCACGCCGGCTCGCGCCAGAAGATAACCGGCCATCACTCCAGCGGGACCTCCGCCAACGATGCAACATCGAGCGCTTAGCCGCTCAACCGGTTCCGATATTTGTTCCATGGCCATCCCTAGGGCTCAAGAAGCTACGCGGAGATCACTTTGTTCTGAAAGCGCCGCGCCGCTACGATCAGAAGAAACGTTCCGATCGCAAACAGCGCCAGGCCGTCGGTCCATAGATGACGGATGCCTGGCGCCGCGCAAGATCATGCCGCGGGTAATGTTGATGAAATAGGTTGCTGGGATGAAGTAGCTGATCGGGCGAAAAATCGCGGGCATGGTCTCGCGCGGGAAAATGTAGCCCGAGAAAAAGACGCTGGGCAAGATGGGAAGGAACGCGAGCTGCATGGCCTCGGCTTGGGACGCAGCTTTGCTGGAAATGAGAATTCCCAGCGACAGCGCCGCAAACAGATATGGCAACGAAAGAAACGCCAGCAACAACACGCTGCCGTGGATCGGCACGCGGAAGAAGAAACGCATGCACGAACAGAATCATAGCAAAGCTCGAAGAACCCCACGCCGAGATAGGGAAGCAGTTTGCCCAGCAGCAGGCCAAACGGCCGCACCGGCGTGACGAAAAGCTGCTCCAGCGTTCCTCGCTCTTTTTCCCGCACGATCGAAAAGGCCGTCAAGAACGTGGTGACGTTGAGCAGCATGATCGCCGGTAAGACCCGGCAAGAAAAAAATTAGGCGAGCGCGAGTCGGGATTGAACAGCATTTTAGGCCGCATTTCGACGGGCATGGCTTCCGGTCCGGGAGCACCGCGGCGAAGAGATTCATCCAGGCCAATGGCGTTGCTGACGTTGATGGCTTGTCCGGCCACCGATGAATCCGAGCCGTCAATCAGCACAAGAACCTGTGCGCCCATCTGGTGCAGCAGGCGATCGGAATAATCGACGGGAACCTTGATTCCAACGCGCGCCTTGCCCGCGACAATGAGGTCGTTCATGTCCTGATCATTTTCGACGTAGCGTATGATGTAGAACGTGTCGGAATTCTTCAGCCGGTCAATCAGTTCGCGGCTCTCGCGGCGGCCGTCGGCGTTGTAGACCACGGTGGGACTCGCCGGATGTTCGTGTCGATTCCGAAGCCGAGTAAGAACATTTGCAGCAGCGGCATGGTCAGTGAGAAAAACAACGTTCCCGCGTCGCGCCGCACGTGCAACGTTTCTTTGTAGAAGACCGCGCCGAAGCCGCGGAAAGATGTCACGCACGCTCGGCCTCCAGCAACGGCCTGATGTTTGTAAGTTAGCTCGACGAAAACGTCTTCGAGGCTCGGCGCCAGCGGGCGAATCTCCGCGACGGTGATGCCTTCCTTCAGAAGCTGCTCGCGCAAGTCGTCGCAGATCGAAATGGTCGTCAATCAGTGCGTGGATGGACTGGCCGAAAATTGTCGCGCTGCGAATGCCGGGAATGCTGTCGGGCGAACGCGCAACGCCCGGGTTACTTCCGGCGTCGTGATTTCAACGCGCAGCGTTCCCGGCGGTTGCACGTCGGGAAGCTCACGCAGGGAATTCGGCGTGCCGTCGGCGATCAGCTTGCCGTAGTAAATGTAGGCGACGTGGCTGCAGCGCTCGGCTTCATCCATGTAGTGCGTGGTGACAAAGAACGTGATGCCGTGCCCCGAGAGCTCAAACAGCAAATCCCAGAGTTGGCGGCGAGCGACGGGATCGATGCCGGCGGTGGGCTCGTCGAGAAACAGCAGTTTGGGTTCGTGCAGCATGGCGCAACCCAGCGCCAGCCTCTGCTTCCATCCGCCGGAGAGTTTCGCGGCGAGCCGATTCATATAAGGACCGAGCCCGTTTAACTCAACGATTTCGTCATGCGGCGCTTCAACTGTTCCGCCGACAGGCTGTAGATGCGTCCGTAGAAAGTGAGATTCTCGAGCGACCGTCAGATCGTCGTATAGGCTGAATTTCTGGGACATGTAGCCGATGCGCTCGCGAACCTCTTCGGAGTCAGTGCGAACGTCGAATCCTTCCACTTGAGCGGTTCCCCCGCTGAAGGGTAGAAGACCGGTGAACATTTTGATGACGGTAGTTTTGCCGCTGCCGTTGGGCCCGAGGAAACCGAAAATTTCTCCCTTTTTCACGCTGGAAACTGACGTCGTTGACCGCGGTAAATGTGCCAAAGCGGCGGACCAGGTGTTCGGCGGAGATGGCGACCTCGGGTATGGCCACGTCGCGTGTAGCCACTTCCGGTATCGCGACCCCGGGTTTGGATTGTGAAGTCGTGGTCATCTCCCTTGGCCGCTTTCAGTTTTACGTCGGCGGCCATTCCTGCGAGAACGCGGTTCGACGGATCGTCGATGCGAATCTTTACGCCAAAAACCTGGTGGACGCGTTCTTCCCGGGTTTGCACGTTGCGGGGAAGAAACTCGGCCTGCTGATTGATCTGCTCGACGGTGCCCTGAAAACCGTTTTCGGGAACGAGTCGACCCGCATTTCGGCCTTCTGGCCCAACTGCACATGGCCAATTTCGGTTTCCGGGATGTAAATCCGCACGTAGATCTGGTCACGTTCCAGCAACGTGGCGATCGGCGTGTTCGGCGGAATCAGGTCGCCCGGACGTACGTCCAGAACTTCGACGGTAGCCGCCGTCGGCGCGACGACTTCTCGTTCGCGATAACGCGCCTCATCGTAAGAATAGGCGGCTTTGCGCGAGATCGACGTCTTCCCGCCGATTGCCGCGCTGGAATTTCTCGAACGTCGCTTCCGTCTGGTGATAACGCGCCTCGGCGGAGGCGATTTCTTCAGGCCGATAGCCATGATGCAGTTCGTCCAATTTGTGTTGGGCGTTTTGTTGTTGCGCCAGCGCAATTCGCCAAGTGGCCTCCGCGGTATCGCGTTGCTGCTTGGAGACTAGGTCTTTCTTCGCCAGCGCTTCATAGCGCTTGAAATCCAGCCGCGCGCGTACTTCGTCGGCTTTCGTGCGATCCAGATCGGCCTTGCGCCGCCGTCAATGTCTTCCTGGCGATAGCCGTTCCGGCGCTCTCGTACTCGGCTTTGGCTTGCTGCAGGGCCGCACGGGCTTCGGCAATTTCTTCCGGGCCGATAGCCGCGCGCGCTTTTTCCGCGGCCGCGCGGATTGCTCGAGCGCCGCCTGCAATTCCTTGTCGTCGAAGGTGATCAGATACTTGGCCGGCCTGCACACTGTCGCCTTCGCGCACCAGCACTTTGTCGATGCGCCCGCCGACCTTCGACCCGACGCGAATATCCCGCGCTTCTACGGTGCCAGAGCCTTGCAGGGGCTATCGCGTGGAACCAGCCCGCTGAATACGCGACGCCCGCAACGGCTGCGGCCGCAATCACCGCGATGACCAAGATTCGCTTACGATCCATCACGCGCTTCTCCTCGGAAATTACGATTCCGCGGCCACCGGGGTTACCGCGTCGCGCGGCGCCATGCCCTTCCACAAAATTTCGATCGCTCGCTCGATGCGCTCGGACAGCGAGCGTCACCGTAAAGCGACCACATCAGCAGCGTCCCGAATATGGTCTGACGAAATACCTGCGCCAATCTCGCAGCGCAGGCACATCCCGCCGGAATTTCTCCTCGCTCCTGGCCGATTTGCACCAATTTTGTAAGTAATGCTTCGCTCGCGCACTTGCTCCCGCATCACACTTCGCGACCGCGCACTGGAAAGGTTCGCCTGCAACATGGCGCGGATGACTCGGGGGACTTCGGACGGCTCTTCGGTCATGCGCAGCGTCATCGTGCGCAAGAATGAGCGCATGGGTTCGCGCCGCTCGCGCATCTGATCGACCGCAGCTTGAAATTTGCTGAGTTGCATGTCGCTGAACGCGATCAGGATGTGTTCTTTGCTCGGGAAATAGTTGAAGAAAGTACCTTTGCCGATGTCGGCGGCATTGGTGATGTCTTCCACGGTGGTTTCCGCGAAGCCCTTTTCGGCAAACAGCCGAAGCGCGGCCCGGAACATGCGTTCGCGAGTTTCAGCACTCCGGCGCTGACGGCGGTCGGGGCCCTCAGCCCGAGAACCCTTAAGGTTGTTACTGCGAGATGACGCGGAAAACGGTCGTGACATGACTAATCCTCATCTATGACTATAAGTCATTTTTGGCTCAAAGTCAATACCTCCTCGAGATCATCCTATCTCGTTCGCCCAAATACCTCGTGCGCCGAAATACAAAAGCCCCGGGAAGACCCCGGGGTCTTTTCGTTTCCAATTTGTTTACGACAGGCTATTTATTCGTGTATTTATTCGAGCCCGCCTCGGATAGATTCTTCGGCGACTTTTCGTTCAGGTACGAGACTAGCTTTTGCGCCGGAGGGGGTACTGAACCGCACCTTTGAAGACGATCTACTCCGCCTCCAGCTTTTTCCCATACACTCGTTCGTTGGCGTCGTTATCCGGGCGAACCGTCGAGCCTTCAAGAGAGATTCCGGCGAAAAGCCCGCGGGATCGCGAATAGCTCAATACTTCCGCACGCAGTGTTACGTCGGTCGACGCCGATGCTGTTCGGCCCTTGGGGCCCGCCGGCCACCGAGGCGTCCGCTCCGAACTTCACTTGGCTGCTGAGAATGGAATGCGCCCCGCGCCCGTTCATCACCAGAAGAACGAAGTCGGTAGCCTCCCCGCCAATCTGGAATCCGACGCTGCCGCCCTCAAGCGCCATCATCGTTGGCGCGCTCCACGGACCGGAGTACTGCTCACCCGTTCGGCAAGTCATTGCGCCGCGTCCGTAGCTTCCGCCAACGATAAACGCCGCCTTCAGTACCGAGGGGTAAATGATGATGCATTCCGCCTTGTCCAACAGGTCCTGCGGAATATCGTCAGGGATATCCATAATTTCCTTGAGCACCGTCCCGCAATTGTCCAGACGGTCGGCTTCCTTCTTATCTTGCGCGGCAAACAGCGGCAAACCGCCCATCGCCAGTGCCAGCAGATAAACCATCATTCGTCTCATCATTCCCTCGTCTCGTTAATTTTTCAGTGCAATTTTAGGGTTGCCAGATCTCCCGGGCGCCGCCGGTTGTTTTGACCTGGACTCCTTCGCCTTGCAAGTCCCAGGATTCGGACTGCAGTTCTGGAAGAAGTGTTCCGTGGCCTTTCGACTATACTTTCTCCAGACCCAATATACCAGCAGAGGATAACGGTGAAACGCAGAGCGAGGGAAGGATGGGCGGCGCTGATTCTGGCAAGCGCTATCTTCGCGTTCGCGGATGCAACGCCGCGCATGCAAGCGCAGACGAAAGCACAAAGCGTTGAGGGGACGAGGCGGAAGGGGCAACGGTCGCGCGATGCGGACGCCGCCACCAACCGATTTTCGGCTCGCGTTGACGTCACGTTAGCTGCCCCCGCCGCAAGCAAAGGCGAGTGGGGGCTGTTGATCGCCGACGCCGCGACCGGCGACACCCTCTATGCGCTCAATGCCGATAAATATTTTGTGCCCGCGTCAAATATGAAACTGTTTACCACCGCCTTCGCGCTGGCCAAGCTCGGGCCAGACTACCGCTTTCACACCACCCTGGAGACCAGCGGAACCATCTCTCCCGAGGGAAAGCTCTCGGGCGATCTCTTCCTGGTGGGTCGCGGTGACCCCAATCTCTCCAACCGCAAATTTCCCTATGATTTGAAAGAGGATTTCGACGGTCCGCCCGAAAAAGTCTTGGCCGAACTCGCCGACGCGCTGGCCGCGAAAGGCGTAAAGGAAATCACCGGCGACATCATCGGCGACGACAGCTACTTCCCGCGCGAGCCGTATCCCGACGGCTGGGAGATCGGCGACATGGTTTGGGAATATGGCGCGGCGATCTCTTCGATCGTCATCGACGACAACACCGTCGCCGTTACTCTGACGCCGGGACAACTGGCCGGCGAACCCGTGCAGGTTGCGCTGGCGCCGGACACTCCAGACTTTCACGTCCAGAACGATGTCGTTACTTCCGCCTCTGAAGTAAAGGGCGACCTGACGCTTACGCGTGAACCGGGGTCGCAACTTGTGATCGTTCGCGGCACACTGCCCGCAAAGAGCGCGCCTCGTAAGCTGGTGCTTGCTATTCATGAGCCCGCTCAACATGCCGCGACGCTGCTAGCGCGCCTGCTTGCCGTCCGGGGCATAAAAGTCACGGGAACTCCGCGCGCGGTACACATCGCAGACACGCTGTCAGATCCGCCTCGGGCGGTGCTTGCCGAGCATGTCTCCATTCCCCTTGGCGATTCTGTGAAGCTCATCAATAAGATCAGCCAGAATTTGCACACTGAAATGCTTCTCCGCACTGCCGCGCGGCAATCGGGCGTCTGGGCGACACCCGATGATCTCGTAAAATTTCCCGCCGACTTCTATGCGGCGGCAGGAATCGATCCCGGCGATGTCATTCAAACCGATGGCTCCGGCTTATCACGCCACGATCTGGTCACGCCCCGCGCTATCGTAACGCTTCTCAAGTACGCGCAAGCGCAACCTTGGTTCGCGCCCTATTTCACGTCGCTGCCCGTCGCCGGCGTTGACGGCACACTCGAAGACCGCATGAGAACCACGATCGCCGCCGGACGCATTCACGCAAAGACGGGCTCCGTCGAGCATGTGCGCACGCGCTCGGGTTATGCGGAAACTCCCAATGGCAGATTGCTGATCTTTTCTTTTTTGAGCAACAATCAAGGCGGCAAGAATCATGAAGCCACCGACGCCCTCGACGCGCTCTGCGTAGCCATGCTCGAAGAGTTCGACAACAAGCCGGCGAAACAAATGCGCTGTTGTTCCTCTGCGTCGCACTAAGGCCAGCCAATGCTCAAGGAAAAAATCATTACCGTGTTTGGCAGTTCCCGTCCGTTCGAAGGCCAGCCCGACTACGAAGATTCGCGCACTCTTGGTCGCGTCTTGGCGGAGCGCGGATTCGCCATTTGCACCGGCGGCTATGGCGGGGTGATGGCAGGCGTTTCGCGAGGCGCGAAGGAAGCCGATGGAAAGACCTACGGCGTCACCGCGGATGTCTTCTCCACGAAAGCGAATGCCTGGATCGATGTCGAAGTCCGCGTCCACACTTGGCAAGACCGCCTCTTCGAACTCATCCGCCTGGCCGATGGATTTGTCGTGTGCAAGGGCGGCACCGGCACACTCGTTGAGCTGGCGGTCGTATGGGAGATGCTCAACAAATCCGTAATGGCATCGAAACCGTTCATCACGCTTGGTGATTTCTGGCAGCCCATCATCGAGCGCGTCCGCGAAGTCGAACTCGCGCCTTTATCGGGTGAAGCGCCAACGAGTGAAGCGCCAACGAGTGAAGCAAATAACCGCCTGATTCATTCCGCCACATCCGCGCTCGAAGTGGCGCAGTACCTGGCAGGGAAACTAAAATAGAAAGATGTCCCGCACGGCACAAGACGTCCTCGAATTCGACAAGCTGCGCGAACTGCTGCGGCTGAGGACGACGTGCGTGCCGGGCCGCCGCACCGTTGACGCGCTTGAACCGGGCAACGATCGCGAACCGCTCGATGCGGCGTTCGCGCAAATCCGCGAGGCACGCGAATGGCTGCGTGCCGGCCGCGAAATGGGATTCGCTGGGCTCGCCGATCCCCGGGGTTGGCTGGAGCGCATCGAAGGCCCCGGCGCGGTGCTCGAATCCCGCGAACTTCTCGACGCCGCGACGCTGCTCGAAACTTCCGGTTGGCTGAAGCCGCAGTTTCGTGAAGAAACCCCAAAGTTTCCGCTGCTCGCCGAACGCGCCGCCTCGCTCGGGGATTTCCGCGACGTGCTGGCCGCAATTCGCCGCTGCATCCTTCCGAACGGCGACATCAGCGACGACGCTTCCCCCGCGTTGCGCCGCATCCGCAGCAGCATCTCCGACACACGCGCCTCCATCCAGAAAACTCTGAAGCAAATCTTACGCGCGCGAAACGCGGAAGCCGGCGAAGACTACGTCACCCTCCGCAACGACCGTTTCGTGATTCCGGTGCGCGCCGAGCATCGCCGCGCCGTCCCCGGCGTAATGCACGGCGCCAGCGCCACCGGCCAGACCGTATTCCTTGAGCCGTTTGAAACGGTCGAGACCAACAACCAGCTCGTGCAACTAGCCGAAGACGAAGCCGCCGAAATCGTCCGCATTCTCAGCCAATTGACGGAACGCTTGCGGCTCCTCCGCGAGCCGCTGGTAGCTGCCGCCGACACCATCGCCGCATTCGACAGCTTCTTCGCCCGCGCCCGCTTCGCACAGGACTTCGACGCCGCCATGCCCGAATTCTCGCAAGCGGGTGAACTGCGTCTGGAACTCGCGCGCCATCCGGTCCTCGAAGACAAACTGCGCCGCGAGAATCGCGCGATCGTGCCGATGACGCTGGCGCTCGGCGGTCAGGAACGCCTCCTGGTCATCAGCGGCCCAAACACCGGCGGCAAGACCGTCGCACTCAAGACCACAGGAATCGCCGCTCTCTCCGCCCAGGCGGGAATTCCGGTAGCCGCTCAACGTGCCGTCTTGCCTCTTTTCGATCGCGTTCTCGTCGACATCGGCGACGAGCAGTCCATCGCCGCGGACCTTTCCACGTTCTCGGCCCACATGCTGAATCTGAAAGCGATGCTCGAAGCCGCCACCCCGCAGTCCCTGGTGCTCGTCGACGAAATGGGCACGGGAACCGCTCCGGAGGAAGGCGCGGCCCTCGCCGTCGCGTTACTCGATGCGTTTCGCGCCAAGAATTGCATCGTGCTCGCGACCACCCATCATGACCGCCTCAAAGCCTACGCCTCCACCACCCCCGGGGTCGTAAACGCAGCCGTCGAATTCGACGAAATCAATCTGCGCCCCACGTACCGGCTGATGGTAGGCGTGCCCGGCGGCTCCAGCGGCATCGCGATCGCGCAGCGTCTCGGCCTGCCTGCGTCCTTAATCGAGCGCGCCCGCTCGTTGCTCGGCCCGGAATCTCGCGAAGCCGCCGACCTGATCGCCTACCTCCATCGCAGCCGCGACGAAATCGACCGCATGCAGCAGCAAATGGCCGCCGAACGCCAAGCGCTCGAAGAAGAACGCAAGAAATTACGCGCCGACTGGGTCGAGCGCCAGCAACGCCGGATCAAAGATCTCGAAGAAAAGTTCGCCGCGATGCAAAAACGCTTCGACGAAAACGTAGCCAGCGTCGTCGAAGCCATAAAAGACCGCGAGTTGCGCGCCCAACTGGAAAAGTCCTCCCGCCGAAAGATGCAAGACGCTCGCGGCGAAGCCCGCGATGAATTGAACGCCGCCGTCGTGCAAACGCTATCGGATTCGCAAGCCGACTTCGGCATCTCGGGCGGCACCACGCCGCCTCCGAGCCCGGATCGCCTCCAGCCAGGCGCAAGAATCCGAGTACGCGGCTTCACCCAACCGGTCATCTTGCGCCGTATCGAAGGCTCCACGGCCGAAATCGAAGCCGGCCCTCTGCGCATGAAGGTCGCCGTTGAACAAATCACCGGTATCGGAAGCTCGCCAGCCGATGCAAAATCTCCTCAGCCTTCGTCGCAAAGACAAAACGTGACGGTCACCTCGCGCCCAGGCGAAGCCGCCACATCCGACGAAATCAATGTCATCGGTTCCACCGTCGAGGAAGCCACCGGGCGCGTCGACAAATTTCTCGACGAAGCCGCCTTGGCAAACCGCCAGCGCGTGCGCATAATCCACGGTCACGGAACCGGCGCGCTACGCAAAGGCCTGGCCCAGTTCCTCTCCTCCCATCCGCTGGTGGGCAAGGTTTCCTCGGAAACCGAGGATCGGGGCGGCAAAGCCATCACGGTAGTCGAGTTGCGAGCATAAATGGCAGAGGCGGGATCATTCGCGGATCGCGTTAAGCAACAGGCGGACATCGTCCGCGTCGTCGGCGAATACGTGCGCCTGAAGAAGAGCGGCCAGAATTTCACCGGCCTTTGCCCATTCCACGCGGAAAAATCTCCGTCGTTTGCCGTCCACCCGACCAAACAGATTTACCATTGCTTTGGCTGCGGCGTCGGTGGCGACGTCTTCAAGTTCGTTATGGAAATGGAAAAGTGTTCGTTTCCAGAATCGATTCGCGTCGTCGCCGAAAAATGCGGCATCGCCGTCCCGCAACCCAAAGAGCGCTCGCCCGAAGAACGCAAAGAGAATCAACAACGCGCCGCACTCGTCGAAATGCATCGCATAGCCCAGACATTTTTCACCAAGCAACTTGAATCCACGGCGGAGGGTAAAGTCGCGCGCGCCTACCTCGAAGATCGCGGCCTGGAGAAGGCCGCCATCGATCAATTTGGAATTGGATACGCCCCGAGTGGCGGCGACGGCCTGCTGCGTTCCCTGAAACTAAAATACCCGGAAAAGCTGCTCGTCGATATCAGGCTTGGTCTCCCGCGACCAGAGCGGCCGCTTGTTCGATCGCTTCCGTCGCCGCATCACCTTTCCGATCGCCAACGAGTCCGGAAAAATCGTCGCCTTCGGCTGCCGCGCACTAGGCGACGACATGCCGAAATATCTCAATTCCCCGGAAACCCCGATCTATTCCAAGAGCAACGTCCTCTATCATCTCGACCGCGCGAAAGAAGCCCTGCGCCGCTCCGATTTCGCCGTTCTCGTCGAAGGCTACATGGATGCCATCGCGGTCGCCCGCGCCGGAATCAGCAATGTCGTCGCCAGCTGCGGCACCAGCCTCGCCGAGCCCCAAATCAAGCTCCTCGCCCGTTTCACCCGTCGCGTCATCGTGAACTACGACCCCGACACCGCTGGCCAAACCGCCACGGAGCGCTCCCTCGCTCTACTCCTCGAGCAGGACTTCGAGGTGCGCGTCCTCGCTCTCCCAGGCAAAGCCGACCCCGACAAATTTCATCCGCGAGCAGGGCGCCGACGCCTACATGAAGGTCCTCAAGGAAGCCCCGCCCTATCGTCGACTATCTCATCGCCCGCGCCCGCCGCATGGACCTAACCACCGGCGAGGGCAAGCTGCGCGCCGTAAATTTCCTGCTGCCCTACGTCCAGAAAATCCCAAATCGCATCCTACGTTCCGAATGGGCCACGCGCATCGCGCAGCAGCTACGCCTCGACGAGCCGGTCCTGCGCGCGCGCTTCAGCAAAGCCGCCGCGGAGCGCCGCAGCGAAGTAAAGACCGCAAGCCAGAGTTGATCGGCCGCGCCGCCAAACCCGTCGAGCGCCGCCTGATCCGCATGCTCGTCGAAGGCGAAGGCTTCCGCCACGAGTTGGCGCAGCGAATCCAGCAAGACCAGCTCCATCTCGGTCTCGAAACCGAAAAAGTCCTCGCAGCTCTGGTCGACGCCAATCTTTCCGGCCAGCCCGTGCAAGCCAGTGAAGTCGCCGCCACCCTCGAAGAACGCGACCGCCGCATGCTCTTTGAAATCCTCTTCGAAGAATCCAGTGCTTTGACCTGGGAAGAAGCCGAAAGCTGCGTCGAAGCCCTGCGCCACCGCCGCGCCGAAAGAGAACTATCCGACGTCCAGCGCAGCATCGAAGCCAGCCCCGCCGGGCCCGACCTCCGCGCTCTTCTGGAACGCAAACAGGAGCTCATGAAGCGCCTGGCCGCTGCCCGCTAAATGGCACCCGCCTCGCGCAATTAATTCTTCCACAACTTTCCACCGATTAAATCATTGACGCACACGGACTTAAGCGTGTAGCGTATTAGGGTTTACCGGGTAACGATTCCGCTTCTAAATGCATCTAAAGTTTGTAGTTAGCGGCAAGGATCGGACCAAGGAAACGCGATACGCGGGCACAGCACGGGGCGAACGGCAGCAGGCAGCGCAGGGCAGAGGGTTTCTCTCTACGTTCAGAGTGACCGCACAGCGGCCAAAAAACATGCGATTTTGTGGGGAAATCCCCCCTAGTTTGCGCCTGCGCATCAGCCTGTTCGTGTCTCGGCAATAGCCTGAGCGTCGTCTGTGAATCGCGTGCGTCTGCACCGAAGCGAACCGGCTTGTCGTATTGATTGCGGGAGGAATTTGTGGCAGTAGTCGGCCTTGAAGAAAAATATGATGCGGTACGCCAGCTCATCGCCATCGGCAAAGAGCGCGGCTACCTGCTGTACGACGAAGTAAACGATTCCCTTCCGGCGGAAGTGCATTCCTCGGAAGAGATCGACGACCTTCTCACGACATTTGAACGCAACGGCATCGAAATTTACGAGGACAAGCCTCGGCCAAAGCCGCGCGTGCCGTCGAAGTGTCCACCGACGCCGGCGAACGCGACGCCAAGGAAGACGCCCACGAAGCCGACGGCGACCTGGATCTCACTCCGGGCTCGCTCGAAAAAACCAACGACCCCGTGCGCATGTACCTGCGCGAGATGGGCACCGTGCCGCTGCTCACGCGCGAAGGCGAAGTCACCATCGCCAAGCGCATCGAGCGCGGCCAACTCGTGGTGATGAAGTCGGTCACCCGCTCTCCATCGTCATCAAGGAATTGATTGCCGTCGGCGACGACCTGCGCAAGGGCGGCCGCTCCATCAAGGAAATCGTCCAGTTCGACGATGAAGAGCTGACCGAAGAAAAAATCGCAACAAGACCAAGCAAACGCTCAAGCACATCGAAAAAATCGCCAAGCTGTACGAAAACGGCCTGAAACAGGCGATCAAGCTCGAGAAAACGCCGAAAGCCAAGAAGCGCCCCTGGATTCACGCCAAGTGGGACGTTGCGCGTACGCGCGTCGAGATTTCCCTGGCGGTTCGCGACATCGACTTCAACCCGTTCGAGAAAAAGCGGCTGATCGACAAGATGCGCCGCACCGTCGAGCGCCTGCAATCACTCGAGCGCGAAGCCGGCCGTCTGGAACGCCGCGCCGACGCCGCCAAAGGCGACGTCGCCGCCGAAGCGCGCAAGGAACTCCGCACCCGCCGCGTCGAGCTGAACGACATCGAAGATGGCCAGCGAAGTCGGCCTCACCGAGCTCAAGCGCACGCTCACCATCATTCATCGCGGCGAAGCCGAAGCCGAGCAAGCCAAAAAAGAACTGATCGAAGCCAACCTTCGCCTGGTCGTTTCCATCGCGAAAAAATACACCAATCGCGGCCTCCAGTTCCTCGACCTGATTCAGGAAGGCAACATCGGCCTGATGAAAGCGGTCGACAAATTTGAGTGGCGCCGCGGCTACAAATTCTCCACCTATGCGACCTGGTGGATTCGCCAGGCCATCACCCGCGCCATCGCCGACCAAGCCCGCACCATCCGCATCCCGGTGCACATGATCGAAACGATCAACAAGCTCGTTCGCACCAGCCGCCAGCTCGTGCAGGAACTCGGCCGCGAACCGACCAGCGAAGAAATCGCCAAGCGCATGGACATTCCGGTGTCCAAGGTCCGCAAAATCCTGAAGATTGCGCAGGAGCCCATCTCCCTCGAGACGCCCATCGGCGAAGAGGAAGATTCGCACCTCGGCGACTTCATCGAAGATAAAGCGGTAGTCTCGCCGTCCGACGCGGTCATCAACCTCAACCTGAAGGAACAAACCTCTTCAGTGCTGAAGACGCTTACGCCGCGCGAAGAAAAAGTAATCAAAATGCGTTTTGGTCTGGATGATGGCAGCGAGCACACGCTCGAGGAAGTCGGCCAATCGTTCGCCGTAACCCGCGAGCGCATCCGCCAGATCGAAGCCAAAGCCCTGCGCAAGCTGCGCCACCCGTCGCGCTCCCGCAAACTCCGCGCCTTCCTGGAAGGCCCCTCGCGCGACTACCTCTAGAAACAACCAGTAGCACAGGCATTCCTGTTTACGCTGAGTCTCGAAGCGCCTGTGTCCGCGTCAGACCCGGCAACCCGAAAACGAAACGCCGCAGACCAAAATCTGCGGTGTTTTCTTTCTTATTCCGGGCGGAACTCGCGAACAATCTCGATTAGCCCAACGATGTTGGTGTTGAATTCGGCAAGCTCTTCCGCGGGAATCCAATATTCCTGATGAATTCCGCTTCCCACAATCTTCACATCAAACTTAGCCAGATATGCGCTGCGCACGTGGAATCGGGTCACAAAGCCCGCCCCAATTTTTGGATTTTTTGCATTCCACTCACGCGCGATCTGAGCGGCATACTCTTCGTTCAAAACAGGATAGAAGATCGGCTGCCCCGGTAGTCTGAGCGGGAATTCTCGATAGCCAGACTCCGCGATTAGTTCAAGTTCCTTGGGTCCGACCGGGCGGAAAAGAACGGTTGCGTCAGCCGAGCTCGTCATCCTTTTCTCCGCCGTTTCCGGTCAGCGCGAAACGTTCGTTTTCCTCTATTACTGAATTTGTGCGGGGGTATTCGCCGGACCCAGCTCACGAAGATCTTCGTCGGCGTCGGTAATGGGCCTCGTTCGAGTGCATCCCGTTTCCAGTTTCTTGCCTACAGCGTAGACGAGATACCTGCGACCTTTGTCTAGCGTCGGATTGCAGCACCATAGCCGCGTGTGCACGACGATCACATGCGACCTAACGCCCTTCCAGTATTGCTCGACGCGAAATGTTACGCCGACTCCGTAATAGCCTTTGTGCGACTCGGCATCTGTGGGTCCCTGGACGTCGGTTACCTCGCCGACAAAAATCACCGCGGAATGGCGCGCCATCGCGCGTGGGCCGCCGTCTCCAAAGGGTTTGCAGGTACAAGAACAGGCGCGAACACCATGCGGTAGCACGAGGGTGCCAGTGATTATTGCGATAAGACGGAGGATGTTTTTCATTCTGCCTTACTTGAGAATCGCACGATCAGCCGCACCGTCCAAATCCCAACAAACGCCAGAAACGCGACCAGCGCCACCGTGAAAGCGCCGCCATTCAGATGCCGTGGCTGAGTTTGGTTTGCGTCGAAGACCAGTTGGTTTACGACGATTAGAAACGCCAAAAATCCGCACCCAAACCAGGCAAATTGCGCTCTGAAAAACGCGAGCGTCTCTTCTCGTCGCTCCGGCGCCAGCCAATATTCCTTGTTCGGCACATTCACCAGCGAAATCGGCAGCGCACCAATCAACCGCGGAATCCCAAACCCCAGCAACAAACACACTCCCAACATCACAATCTCCAGAACGAAAAACTGCGACTGCGTCTGCCATCCATTCGGTGCGCCGCTTCCTCCGAAGTGCGTCGCAAGCACTGGAGGCATCGCCGCCGCAAATTTCCGCGCTTGAAGAAAGCCAACAAACACCAGAAAAACAAAGACCGCGCTCGGCAACCTGCTCTTCGGCGTCACAGCGGACTCTCTCCTCGCCCGAAAAATCCGTAGTGCAGTTTAAGGGACCGGCCGATTCTTTCCCGGCGATGACGGGTGCCTTCTCTGCGCATGCATATTAGAATGACTCAGGTCCCCCGGGAAGACATGAAATCGAAACGCATAATCTCCGGTGCCGTCATCGCGCTTTTGCTCGTGGCCGCCGGCTACGGAATTTTTCGCACCAGACCGCCTGCTTCTCCAGCGCCGGGTGGCCCCCAGAGCGCGGCACCGCGGGTGACCGCCAGCTCGCCAGACCAACCACTCGTAGATCAGTCCGCGCTGACCACCGCGCAACGGCTGGCGCAGACGCCCAATACCGCCGCGGAGAAGCCATTCGCGACCGAGGCGTTGCGGCTTGCCGATCAGGAGATGGACCTGGCGTTTGCCACCGCCGTGCGAGAGGCTGCCGAACATCCACCGAAGCTGACCGCGGAGGCGAAGCAGATCCAGGCCAGGCAACAGAAAGCGGAAAACGCCTTGGCCGCCGACAAGGCCCAGGTCGCGCAATTGACAGCCGCGGAAGCGAATGCCAGCGGCAGCCGCAAGGATGCGCTGGACGATCAGCTCGACCTCGCCAAAGCGCAGATGGAGCTGGACCAGGACGAAATCGATGACGCGAAGCAGGACATGATTCGCGCGGGCGGCGATCCGCAGGGTCGCATTCAGGCGATGGTCGAGGAACACGAAGCCGCTTCGCAGAGCTCCGACAGCACGAAGATTACGGTAAGCGAACCGGCGGAAACGCGCGGCATAATCCGCCATCTCCTGCAATGGTGGGCCTTTCATAAGAAGCAGCTCCAGCTGTGGCGCGCAAAGACGGAGGCCGAGGAGTCAGCCGCTGCGCTATCTGCGAAACACAGCTCGCTGGAACAGAAGAGCGACGCGGCAAACACGAACGCGGCGCCGCCGGTCGTGCCGCCAGCGCCAGCCGCCGCCAGCACTCCCGCCACGGACCAAAAACCACCAAACAGCCGCGCGGAATCGCAAACGCTCGTGAAAGCGACGAAAGCGCGATCGGCTCAGGCGAAAGCACTGGCGACGCTCGACAAGCGAGTCGACAACGAAAAAAAGCTCGCCGAGACTTACGGTCAATGGATCGGCGTAGTTGCCACGGAACAACGCGCGATGCTCAATCTGGCCTTGCGCAGCATCGTCATCATCTTGGCGATCGCTTTGGTTGGATTGTTCGTCGATGGATGGATCGAAATATTGCTGGGCCGGACGTCCCTGGACCGCCGGCAAGTCGAAACTTTGCGCGCGGTGACGCGAGTTTTCCTGCAAGTCGCCGGAGTCGTGCTCATCCTTCTAGTGATCATCGGGCCGCCACCTAATTTGGGAACGTTCCTCGGACTCGCCGGCGCCGGCCTCACCGTCGCGCTGAAAGATTTCATCGTCGGCTTCCTCGGCTGGTTCGTGCTGATGGGAAAAAACGGAATCCGCCTCGGCGATTGGGTCGAAATCAACGGCGTCACCGGCGAAGTAGTGGAACTTGGCATGTTCCACACCGTTCTGCTCGAGACCGGCAACTGGACCGACTCCGGTCACCCGACCGGCCGCCGCGTCACCTTCACCAACAGCTTTGCCATCGAAGGCCACTACTTCAATTTCTCCACCTCCGGCCAGTGGCTGTGGGACGAACTCCAGGTGGTCCTCCCCACGGGCCAGGATCCCTATCCCGTCGTCGACGCCATTCAGAAGAAGGTGGTGGAAGCGACCGCGGAAAGCGGCCGCAAGGCCGAGCAGGAATGGCGTAGCGCCGCGCGTTCCGGCGACATGAGCAATCTCTCTGCCGCACCCGCGATCAACGTCAAGCCGGTGATTGGCGGCACCGAGATTGCCGTCCGTTACATCACCAATGCCCACGACCGCTACGAGATTCGCGCCAAGCTGAACCATATCCTGGTCGACCTGCTCGGCGGAAAAGCCTCCACCCCCGAGGTCCATGCAGTCTCCCCGTCCAGCACCGAAACTCCAGCAGTCAAAGCCTGACCTGAATCACGCCAGGCCCAACCGAACCCCAGCCCGCAATCGAACCTCAACCCCCGATCGAACCACGACCCCCCAAACAAACCACGACCCCCAATCAGACCACGACCCCCACAAGCAAATTGTCATTCTGAGGCTATCCGACGAGGATAGCCGAAGAACCTCAACGATAACCTCATCGAAAATGTTAATTCTTAGCAGCGCCGCAGTCTCTCGCGAGAACTTCCTCTGTCTTCGGCCATCCTTTCGCGCGGCAGCGCGCTTTCCGACTCCTAGCTGGCTTCCAGAAAGGTTGCGGAGTAAAGATCATCTGTCATCCCGAACCCGCGTAGTTTGCGGGTGAGGGATCCGCTGTTCGCAAGAAATTCAACGAAAAAGCAACCCCCTCACCCACTCATACCAAATGCAGTTCGGAATGACATTTTCTCTCGGCAAGCTCCTACCTCGTAAGCCGGTCAGGAGAGATACCCCGCAGTTGCCAAGCGTCGAGCGAAGCAATGTGTTCGGAATCCGCACCCGCGACGGACAACGGTCCGTCCGGCCTCCGATAGACCCGTGACGTAATTGCATATTTCTCATCGCACAAAAGTTCCACAACGGAGCCGTCAAGAAAAAGACGGAACTCCCGTACGGATTTCGTGCTGTGCGGCAGCTCGATCGACTTGTCGTTCACGGTAAGCTTGTCGCGCGAGTCCGTGGTCCTTTCTAACGTAGCCGAGTACCATTCACCGCTGCGATCTCCGAGTGAGAACCTGGCGCCGCGTCCCGGCAGCAATTGCCACGCAAACTCCCCCATAAGATCGTTGACTTCGATGCGTCTTGCAGGGACACCTGCCTGAGGCGGCAGGACAATATTTTTCGCACGCAATGACTGCGCTGCTGCCGCAAATCGCATTTGCAACGCGCCGTCCTCACCAATCGACAGCACCCGCGGTAGTGCCATGCATCCCGCCCAACCAGCCGCCCGTAACTCATCGTCGGACCGCTTCTCCGGAATCCATCCCCACAGGATGCGATTGCTGTGCGCGTCAAGCTGCGTCTTCTGCGCGTAGTAAGCTCCGTAGTCCAGCACACCGCGCTTCTCGGAATGAAACACAAGCTCTTTCGGATCAAGTTCACCGGTTTCCCAATACACGCCGCCTGCCGTGGAATACAGCAGCACATGCTTCTCGCCGAGAGAGAAAAATCGGGGCATTCCCACATCTCGCCGGAATCCACCGGATTGACCGATTCCTTTTCCGTCCATTTGCCTGATGCCAGTAAATGCAAATACTCCCACCGACGCAGATCTTTCGATCGATACAGGCGAACGTTGCCTCCTTCCTTGCGAATGCCGGAGGCGACGCCCAAATACCACGTATCGCGGTCGCGCCAAAGAAATGGATCGCGGAAACCGGTAATTCGCGGATCCTGAGGCGGCTCGATGACCGGGGTTTTCCATTTCGTCCACGACCGCAGCTGCGGATCGCTCGCCGTAGCAAGGCAAACCGTTTCACGAAAATTGTGAACGCCGTCGCGCAGCGTAGCCCGCTCCGGTGCCACCGTCTTCACGCCGGTGTAAAGGACGGTCGCGACGCCGTTGTCCTCCACGGCGCTGCCGGTGAAGCAGCCATCCGCATCATCCCATCCCCGTGTAGGCGCAAGCGCAATCGGCAAATGCCGCCAGTGAATCATGTCGTCGCTCACCGCATGCGCCCAATGCATATCGCCCCAAACCGCCGCGTTCGGGTTGTACTGGAAAAACATGTGGTAGTGGCCCTTCCAGTAGATCGGGCCGTTCGGATCGTTCATCCAATTTTTAGCCGGCAGGAGATGAAACTGGGGACGCAGCGGATCAGCGGCAAGGCGAGCGCGCAAAGCGTCTTCATTCTCGGAATTTCGGCCCCCTAAAAGGGGCAGGCGAACGCGCGCCGACGCGAGCGCAGCCATCGACGCCGATGTCTTCAAAAAAGACCGTCGCGAAGCCATCACCGCGCCGCAGACCCTGTAGGGGCGCAGCGCCGCTGCGCCCCATCTTGGCAAAATCGTTGCAATCGGCAACCTGGCTTCCTATGGCGATTTCGCATCACTTGCCCGCAGACCAGCGCGCGATCTTTTCCGTAAGAAACGTGAGCGGTACCGCGCCGTCTTCGAGCACGCGGTCGTGAAATGCCTTGATGTCGAACCGCGATCCCATGGTTTTTTCCGCGGCATCGCGCGCTTTGCGGATTTCGATCATTCCCAGCATGTAGGAGGCAGCCTGCCCGGGATAAATAATGTAGCGATCCACCTCCGACGTAGCGTCGTGCTCATTTTCTGCCGTGTGCGCCAGCATGTAGTCGATCGCCTGCTTGCGCGTCCAGCCTCTCGTATGAATTCCCGAATCCACGACCAGCCGCACGGCACGTAGTTGTTGGTCCGAAAGCATGCCTAGCCGTTCTACGTCCGACGAAAACAATTTCAGCTCATCCGCAAGCCGCTCGGTATACAACGCCCATCCTTCACCGTATCCGCTGTTCCCAAGATAACGTCCGATGGGATGAATTTCCTTTCGCTCCAGCGCGATCGCGCCTTGCAAATGGTGTCCCGGGATCGTTTCGTGAAATGCGGTGGACTCGTCCGAGACGCGGCTATGTTTTTCCGGCTGGTATGCATTGATCAGGAATACGCCCGGACGGCTGCCATCCTCGGCGGGCGAATTGTATTCGTTGGGCCCATTCTTCTCGCGAAACGCAGGATACGGCTCGATGATCACATCGGCCTTAGGCCAAAGTCCGAATGCAGGACGCGCGCCCACTTTCGCGCGCGCCAGCGCCGCTTGCGAGAACGCGATCAACTCCTCGCGACTCTTGAACGTGTACTGCTTGTCGGTGCGCAGTTTCTGCAATAGCGCCGCGACATCACTGGTCTGGAACGAGTGCTCGGCAATCTCTTTCATTTCCGCGTCGATCTGCTCGACCATCCGCAACCCGGTCGCGTGCACCGCGCTGGCGGAAATCGGCAGCGAGCTGTGATAGCGCACCGAAGCCTCGTAACATGCACCGCCATTCGGGATATCGGAAACCGCGATGGATTCGCGCGCCGCCGGCAGGTACTCGCGCTGCAGAAAATCCCGGTATCGTTTAAACGCCGGATTGATCTGGTCTTTCACCAGCGCGTCGTACTGTTTCACAAATTCCGGCGTCTTATCGCGCACCGCGGGCGAATCGAACGGGGAGGCCGCAATCGACCCGCTCAGCAATGTATTCATCTGGTCGATTACGATGCGCACGTTGCCCTTCGGCGCGGTGTAGCCAAGCTTGATGCCCTCCCGCAAATTTCCGATTTCGGTATCGACGAATTTTGGCAGCGCGCCCCAGCGGGCCAGCGCGTCCTTACGCGCGTCGTCCGTCCCCACCGGTTGAATGGTGACTTCGTAGCCATACTGCACCTGCCAGGCGTTGACGAACTGACTGACCGTCCACAATTCATTGCGGCACGCGCGCAGCGCGATCGGTCCTTCCAGCGCCTCGCGGACCAGGGCGTACGTCGCGCGCAGTGGTGGCGCGCTGATCGTCGCCGGATCGATCTGCTTGGCTTCAACGAGCCATGCGTCTTCGCGGTCGTGCCACGCCTTCCACGCTTCCAGCGAGTTGTCGGTCAGCTTGTCTTGCCGGTGGCCAGGAACGCCAAACTCGGTAATTTGTTCCGGAAACTGATCGAACCACCCGGCCAGATAGGCATCGGCAAGGGCGCGAACATGCGCGTCAACAGGCGACGGCGGCGCGGCGGATTTCTCGGTGGAATGTCCACAACCAAGGAATGTGAGGCAGACGAGAACAACGATCAGCTGTCGGAGCATGCGGGATTATACTCACGGCTCGAAGGAAAGATAAGCGCTCCTCCCGAAACTCTCTCCTCTCTGCGAAACCTCCGCGCTCTCTGCGCCTCCGCGTTATCTTTCTCTTTGCCCCTAGCTCTGTCCTTAACTTTGTCCTTGTCTGCCGTCGACAGAACAAGCCTCCCTTGCCGCTTACGGAGCACATCCGGACGCCGCGATGGAATCGCCGCACGCGTGTCCTTAACATCAAGTCAGCAACCCTCTTAGCCTATGAAGCGCTCCTGGGTCGTTCCCGCGCTAGTGATCGGTTCGGTGGCCTCCGCCGCGCTGCTGCTGTTCTCTTTCGTAAACGACTTCCTCCAATTGCTCACGCACTACTACCTGGTGCCGGTGAGTTTCACGGGCACGCTCTGGAACGTAATTGGTCTCGTGCCCACACCGGCGTCGCTGGTCGGCTTAGTTCCATACATCTCATCCGACCCGTTTCTGACGCCTCACTACAGGCCTTTCACATTCTTCTCCGTCCAAATCGTCGCCGCACTCCTCTGCTTTGCCGAAGCGTACGGTCTGCGCCGCAGGCATCCTTGGGCGCTGTACGCGATCGTTGTCTTCATGCCCGTTGATTTTCTCTTGCAGGCCTCGAGCTTCTCGGCCGTCATACGCATGCAATGGCACGCGGTCAGGGAAGTGCAAGCATTCCTCCCAGCCGCGCTGACCCTCTTGATTTATGGCAAACGCATGATTTTGAAGATGTGCCTCGACACCGGTTGCGCCGCTGCTTTGCTCCTTGGCGGGTACGGCGGACTTTCCTCAACTGGGGAAGCTGCGGCGCCGGTGGCCCCCGCGCCGCGCCCACTTCCGCCAACCCCGAGTCACGGCCAAGTTGTAAATCATTCCCGGGTTCCCGCTGCACGGCCCGTCACGGCTGACACCCCCGTATTGCGGCTCAACCGCATGGTATTTCGCTGCGCGATCGCGTGCGTGAGCGTGCTGATCCTTTTGCTGCTCTTCAAGCCACCTGCTCCCGCTTCTTTGCAAACGCAGCCCGATGTTTACGGGCATCTGTTCCCATCGTTTCTGCTGGCTCTCTTGGACTACGGCCTGGTGGCCTGGCACACCCGTCGCCAGCCCGAACGTTTCGCGTTAGGTCTTGCCTGCGCCTGCAGTCTGGCTGTAAGCGCCGCTGGATTCGTGGCCGCTCCGGTTCTTCTCTTTGCTTTCCTTCAACCCTCTAGCGTCGCCGCCGTGTCCGCGGGTGCCGGCTCGGGCCTGATGACCATGGGGATGCTTTGTCTGCTCTTCATTCTCGGCAATTTCGTACTCCTGCTTGCGTCACTGAGGACTTCCTGGCTAGCTCAATCGGAGGACACGAACTCGCCGCTTCACTGGATCCTGGGTTTTGCGTTCCCCTTTGCCACGCTGGTGGCTCTGCGTGGAATTTTTTCGATTTGGCCATGACTTATCTGCATGACGACTCGCCCATAAGTGAGCCGTTAGGTTGCATTGCCGCGCGCTCGGACTTGCTCGGAGGTCAGCCCGAAGACCGGCGGAGTCTCCACGCCGAGAATGGAAAGGTACAGATAGATTTGACCGCGATGGTGAGCTTCGTGCTCCGCCATCGCGCGGAGCCACTTCCAGGTCGTGATCTCCGTCCCGCCAGGAGTCGTGCACTTGCGGCGCAGATCTTCGTCGCTGAGCTTCGAGAAAATTTCCATCGATTCGGTGTGCAGCCGCTCCATATAGGCGAGAATATTCTCCAGGCCGTCGGCGAGTTCTTTGCCATGAGTCGTGTAGCTACTAGGATGATTCTGTACATTTTCCGCCCACATGTAGCGTTCGGTCACCGCCAGATGGCGAAGCAAGTCGCTAAGCGTGAATTTTCCCGCAGCATAAGTCCAATCAACTTTGTCAGGCGGGATGCAGCGTCCGACGCGCAGTGTCCGCTCGCGCGAATTACCGAAATACTGCAGAAACGGCTGAATCGTAAGAATTTCCATCCACGAACTTCCGAATGTAGCGGCCGCTTTCCGAAGCGGGCGCTTTTGGCGCAATCACCAACACGTTTAGTATAAGCCAGGAACTGGCGGCCAGCGCGAAGACCGGTCCGCAAAATGAAATCATGAACCTTCGGTGAGAAGCTGGCGCGCCCGCGTCGCGAAGACGCCGGCGCCTGCGTACATCAGCCCAAGGAGTGCGAATCCGGCAAAAAGGCTGATGCGCTGCGCGACCCATCCGAGAGAGAAACTCATCAACAGTTGCAGGACGGTGGTGACCACGGCGATCGCCGATTGCGTGCGCCCCATAAAATGACGCGGCACGATGCTCATCAGCGAGGATTGCGCCACGACGCCGGAAACCGCGCGGCAAAATCCGAAAATCGCTTGCATCGTTACCGCGCCGATCACGAACGACACGAACGGAACGATGAAGTGGCCAGTGCAAAGCACAGCGATCGCCGCGACGTACATGGTCATGCGCAGGGACTGTGAGAGCTGGCTCGCGAGCAGGCCGCCGGTGATCGCGCCGATGGCCCAGCCGCCTTCGAGAAAGCCAAGACCTCGCGCACCCGCGTGAAGAACGTCGTTGGCGAGCTCAACCAGTACCACGTTTCCGCTAACGACTCCGGCCATCATTGTGGCGTGCGTAATTCCGAGCGCGCGGACCTGCGGCTGCTGCTTCAAGTACGCAAAGCCTTCCTTCAGATCGGCGTAGACGGCGAGCGAGAGACCTGCTTCCGCGACTTCGGGATTTTCGCCCGATTCGAGTGCAAGCGCCGTGGCTTCGGTGGCATCGGAATATTCGCGTGGATACGTGGGGCGCGGGCGCGGCGAAACATAACCGCGACGCATCTGGTACAAGCAAAATGCGGATACGAAATACGTAGCGCCGTCGATCGCGAGAATGCCGGCGATGCCGGCTCCATCGTAGATGAAACCCACGAACGCGCCGGCCAGCAGCATGCCACTCTGCACACCAATCAGCACCGCGGCATTCGCGCCCGTGAACTGGCTGGGCGGAATCACTTCCTGAACAAGCGCGTTTACCGTGGCCCAGTACATCGCCGAGCCTGTGCCGGTGATCAGCGTCATGGCGTAGAGGTGCCATAGTTGCAGATGGCTATGCCACGCGATGTACGCCGTGCCGAGGACCGCAAGACCTCGGCAGAGATCGAGCAGGACGCCGAGATAGCGGCGGTCGAGGCGGTCGATCAGCACGCCGCCGACGAACGGTACGAGCAGGCCGGGAAGCGTAACCACGATGACCTGCATGCTCACGGCGATCGGGGAATGCGTGGCGGAAAGGATGTACCAGCTGACCGCGATGAAGTTCATCCCGCTGCCGAACAGCGAGACGAACATGGCCACTGAGAAGAATCGGAAGCCGCGCTGCGCCCAGATCAGTCTCCAGTCGACGCGGTTGTCTGTGCTAGCTGCGGCGGTGGCCATGGAATCTGCCATTTTACTCTTGGCGAAACGACGGCGAACGCGCGGAATTCGATTTTGTTTCGTAGCGATTGGAAAATTCCGGCATGCGTAGGTCTGTGGTTGTTCGGATGAGAATTACCGGTGTTGACGCCGGCAGAGGCCCTTCAAAGTTCAGGGTAAACAAGAGTGCCTGTGCCACCTACACCAAGATGCATCGCGCCGTATGATTTTGCGAGGCGGCGCGCAGATCGGGCACGGCACGCACACACTCTGCGATACGGAGCGTGCAGCGTGGCTCAAATGCGCAGCCGGGAGGCAGGGCGGTGAGTTGCGGCACGGTTCCGGGAATCGGTCGGAGCTTGCCACGCTCCAGGGTTGGCGACGCGGCGAGCAAACCTTGCGTATAGGGATGACGAGGCGCACGCAGCACTTCTTGCACGGGACCTTCTTCGACGATGCGTCCCGCATACATGACCGCGACACGATCGGCGACTTGCGCTACGACACCGAGATCGTGGGTGATGAAGAGCAGGCCGAGTTGCAGTTCGCGGCGTAAGCGATCCAGCAAGTCCAGAATTTGTTTTTGCACGGTGACGTCGAGCGCGGTAGTGGGCTCGTCGGCAATCAGTAATCGCGGGCCGCCCGCAAGCGCCATAGCGATCATCGCGCGTTGCCGCAACCCGCCGGAGAGTTGATGGGGAAACTGTTCGGCGCGCGTTTCGGGCTCGGGAACCGCGGCGCGCCGCAGCGCTTCGAGCATTCGCCTCCACACTTCGCCCGCATCCAATTCCGTTCCGTGGGCGCGGATAGCCTCCTCAATCTGTGCCCCGATGCGCATCACCGGATTCAGCGCGGTCATCGGCTCCTGAAAGACCATGGCGATCTCGCGCCCGCGCACATCGCGCCAGCCGCGCTCACTCAAGCCCGTAAGATTGATTCCGAACGAATCTGCGCGACTAGGAGTTTCCTGGCCCGCAACTGACGCGCCGCGGGTGACTGGTACTTCGCCAGATAAATTCGTTTGGCGAGGTAACCTTGTCTCGCCAGACAAATTTGCTTCGCCGCTGACGCGAGCGCCCACCGGCAGCAGTCCCATCAGCGCCAGCGCCATCATGGTCTTGCCGCTGCCGGATTCGCCGACGAGACCGAGCGATTCGCCAGCCGCGATGCGCAGCGACACGTCGTTGACGGGACGAATCCAGCCAGCCGGCGTCGGCAACTCGACCTTCAGCCCACGCACTTGAAGCAAATCGCTCACACTAGGATGATAGCCGCAATTGAAATCGTCCGAGGAACTTCTGCCATTGAATGTATCTGCCCACCGAAACGTCGCTCAATGGCTGGCTAACGTCGATCGAGTGGGAGGACGAATTTCAGGGCGGTGTGCGTGGCGGAAAAGCCGACTACCTTTACGTCTTTCAGGCCGGAATTGCGGCCGGTGGATAGGACGTCGGTTTCGGTGATTTCCTTTTTGCCTTTTGGGTAGACGATCCAGAGGGCGGTCGAGCCTTTGATCGACTTCGCCGCTTTGCTGACTTCGGACGTGAGGTTCTTTGCGGAGTCGGTGCTTAGAAAGATGAGGTCGCTTGCGGCGTTAGTTTTGCCTTTCTGGAGGATTGCCTTGGTGTCGCGGAGCTCTTTCAGGAATTCCTGGTCGAAGGAACCGAGTAGCGAGACGTTCAATCCTGGCTTGAGGCCTAATTTTTCGGAGCGGGTTTTGGGGTGGAGGATTTTGTGGCACCACTTTTCGGCGGATGGGCCGAGGGTGAAGCGGATGGGGCCGTTGGCGGTATGGAGTTGGAGTTCGCCGTTTTGGGCTTTGGCGGATTTGATGGTCGAGAAGGGAATCTTGACGGATTTGGAGCCGTCTGTGGGGCGAAAGATGAGTTCGGTGGTTTCGAGGAGGGCTTTGCCGGTTTGCGGCTGACCCGAGAATTCGGCTTGGCAAAGCGCCTCGTTACCCATTTGCTATTCCCCTCCCCTCGGTTTTTCGTAAGTATTGATTCTAAAGAAGGTTAAAGTGGTTTGTTTTGATAGAGTTTTGTAAGTGTTCATTCTAAAGCCAGTTAGGAGCTTGGCGAGGGACATGGGCGCACAGTTTCTTCCAGCGTAGAAGGGCCGAAAATGAAAAATGCGCCCTAACAGCGGCGCAATTTAGCTGCAATTTGTCCTAGTCTTATAATAGCACGAATTAGAAAACGGGCAAGAGGAATTTACGGAATTCGCGAAAAAGGGCCGGCGAGATGAACCGGCTGCAGAAAAATGCAACAAAACGAAGGAAAAGCTGCTCGGGGGCCGAAGCCCATTGAGAGCGCGCGCCGTTAATGTCGAAGCTGAAGCGGACCTGCTCCGAAGTTTAGTGCGTGCCTGGGTTGACGCCGGGCCGGGCAAGCCCCGCCCCTACGGATAGGAACCGAGGTGAGGCACGGACGAACCGGCTGCGGAAAAATGCAACAACGAAGAAAGAGCTTTCCTCAGGGGCTGAAGCCCGTTGAGAGCGCGCAGTTAATGTCGGCGCTGAAGCGCCGACCCCTGAAGAAGCTAAAGCACCGACCTC
The DNA here is from genome assembly GCA_963810355.1 of uncultured Acidobacteriota bacterium. Lineage (GTDB taxonomy): Bacteria > Acidobacteriota > Terriglobia > Acidiferrales > UBA7541 > Acidiferrum. Next base: position 22,909 of record CAWENU010000012.1, on the reverse strand, counting down.
CTGAAGAAAAATGCACCACGACGAAGAAAAAGCTTGCTTCGTCGTGGTGCGTGTTCAGCTTCGACCGGGTCGAATGGTTAGAACTCGTAGCGCAATGCGAACTGCATTACGCGCGGGCTGGTTAGCAGGCCGCTGTAGTTGCCGAACGAGCCGGCGGTCAGCGAGGTGGAGACGGATTGCACGTCGAAACGGGTCAGGTTGAGGACGTTGTAGACGTCCCAGCGGAACTGGAGGGTGTGCGTTTCGAACCAGGGCATCTTCCAGCGCTTGGCCAAGCCGACGTCGAGACCGGCAAAGCCATCGCCGCGGAGCGAGTTGCGTGTGCCGCTTTCACCCGGCAAGGTAGCCGCAAAGGCCTGAATCCCGTTGGGGCCGAGCGGATTCGGGAAGAGATTCACGGTGCCGTCGGGGTTCTTGGTGGTGCCCGTTACGGCCGGGGCGATCTGCGTGGCGAGACCTGAGAATTCCCAGTTCGTTGGGAACCGGAAGCCGTTGGCGATGCTGATGGGGAAGCCGCTGCTCCAGCGGGCGATGCCGGTCAACTGCCAGCCGCCGATGAGGGCTTCGGTGAAGCCATGCGCCTCCTTGCCGATCCAGCGGCCCCTGCCAAATGGCAATTCCGCCACCCAGTTGGCATTGATCTGGTGCGGGGTATCGAAGTCCGACACCGCGCGCAGTTGCTTGGGCCGCCAGGCATTGAAGATTTGGCCGAGAGAGCCGAGGCCGAGAACGTCGACGCGTTCGGCATCGGACTCCAAGTCCATGGATTTGGAGTAGGTGTAGTTCAACCCGAATTGAACTCCCCTGGAAAAATGCTTTTCGAGGTTGACTTGCAGCGCGTTGTAAGCGGCGGCCCCGACGGAGCGCCAAGCGGTGAGCGAGGCGTACTGGGAGTTCACATAGCAGTTGGGAATGGCGCTCCCCGTGGGTTGGCCGCAATTGCCGTTGTAGACGACGCCGGCATTGTTGGGATCGGGGAAGCCGTTCTGATCGATGCGCTGAATTGCAGTCGTTTCGTTGCCGGAGTAGCAACTGAACAGAGCGTAGTTGATCTGCAGTGGATTGGTGGTGATGGTTTGCGGGCAGCCCTGGGTGGTGACGGGATCGAGAGAGTAAGCGCCACCGGCCTTGAGGGCCTGGGTCATATCGGTCCAGTAGGAGGCGGTGGGGCCGATCATGGCGGCGGTCACCTGGCTGGGCGCCGGAGCATTGGGCGATTGGTAGACTTTGGCGAGCGCCTGGACGGCGGTGTAGTAGTCAATGTGGGTTTTGGGATCGACGAGGTCGGCGGGCTGGGCCAAGTCTTCCTGAGCGAGCAGGCGGTGCGAGAGTCGCCCGACATAGGAGGCCTGGATCGACCAGTTATGCCCCAGGTCGCGAGCGATGGAGAAGTCGATGGCGTAGGAATAAGGCGTCTTGAGGGAGCTATCCACACCAAAGGCGCTGGCAAAGGAGCCATTTTCGTTGCCACTCGGGAAGGTCTGGGGGAACGTACTCGCAGGCGGTGGCCCGAACAATACGTTGCCGTTGAGATCCGTTGTGGGGATGGTATCCAAGCTGGTGATGCGCGGAGCAGTGGCCAGCGTGGTTAGCCCGTTGGGGCTGGTGATCTGGGAGGAGAGGCCAAAAGCGCCGCGGCGATTGAAGGTTGCAAGCAAGCCCTGGCCGATGCGGTCGTAGACGATGCCGAATCCGGCGCGCACGCTAGTCTTTCCCGGGCCGCCGAAGACGTTGCCGAGTAATCCGTCGGTGGAGCTAGGCGACCAGGCAATGCCGACGCGAGGGCCGAAGTCGTGATAGTCGGTGCCGTAGAAACCTGGTTTGCCGTTGGCGGGACCGGAAAGGTCGAAGCTGACGAGCGGATCGGCCCACGATCCGGTGCCCTGCGCATAGTTGTTTCCGCGGGTGGTGAACCAATTCCCCAGGTTGAGGGTGGGCGTCGATTGAAATCCATGCGTTTCCCAAGGGGCGGGGAAAAGGGAATAGCGGAGACCATAGATCAGAGTGAGGTTGGGCTTAATTTTCCACGAATCCTGCGCGTAGAACTCGTAGGAATTGGTGGCGAACCTGCGAGTCAAGGGGGCACCTTGGGGGAGGACGCTGCCGTCGAGTTTGTAGTTGTACTGGGCGTCGACCTCGGTGACGGCGCCGAGCATAGTCAACAGCGGGAAATCGTAGCCGCCGCTGGCAAAAGAGGAGGCCACCGCAGGAAGGCCATTAACCGCAGGATCCATGTCGGTGCCGGTGTTGGCCACGCCCGCGGCGGGGAGCCAGCCAGGGTTGGCGCTGCCATCGCTGAAGGAACTCAACTGGCTAGACTGGGGGTTGCGCATGAATGCGATGTTGGTGCCGAACTGTAAGGTGTGCTTGCCGCGGAGCCAGGAAATGTCGTCGGTAATATTGTGCACGGGAACCTGGAAGGTTCTGGTGCGCACCACCGCGAGACTGGAATTGTTGGTGGTGGAGTTGTCATTCAATCCGCGGAACAGAATCTGCGGATCATTGGAGTTGCCGAACAGACCGATACTCTGGCGCGTGAAACCCCAACGGAAATTGTTGACGATGGCGGAACTGAGCACGCCGGTGTAACCCACGGTGACGCCCTTGCTGTAGTCGGCCTGCGTTTGTTCGGATGACTGACCCGGCAAGTAGGGAACGCCGCCCTGGGTGTCGTTACGGAGCGCGCCACGGGCAAACAAGGTGTGATTGCCGTTGCTGGTGATTTTGTAATCGAGACGCGCGATGTACCAGTTATTACTGGTGGAAATGGGTCCGCGGAAGCGATAGCCGACTTCGTTGAGCCCGTCGCCCTGGGTGCTATCGTTGGGCATCGGGAAGGACTTGAGGTAATTAATGACCACGGGATTGGGGCCCAAGTGTTGGGGGTCGATGGCTTGTAGTTGCGATGGCGAGAGCGCCTGGTTGCCCGGAGCGACCGTGTAGGAAGCGCGCTCAGGCCGACGACGGTGCCGCCGGGACATGCGGTGGGGTCGGCGCACTGATATTGCATGATGCCGTCGCGCATGGAGGCGCTGGGGACGATGCGCACAACGCTGTTTTGCTCCGCCTGACGGTAGCCTTTGTAATTGGCGAAAAAGAAGAGGCGGTTTTTCCAGATCGGCCCGCCGAGGGAAGCTCCAAAGATGTTGCGGATGAGTTTGGGCGCCTCGTTGGACTCGCCGGTTTGCAACTCGGATTGTTTGACAAAATAATCGTTAGCGCTGGTGAGGGTGTTGCGGTGGTACTCGTAGAGGGAGCCGTGGAAATCGTTGGTGCCACTCTTGGTGACGAGCGAGACCTGAGCGCCGGAGGAACGGCCGCTATCGGCGTTGTAGTTGGTGGTGGTGACGCGAAATTCCTGGACGGAGTCGAGGGAAACCGGGAGCACGGAAGTGAAGGCGTAGCCGCGAGTCTCGTCATTGACGTCGACACCGTCAAGGGTGATGTTGCTCTGGTCGCTGTGGGCGCCGTTGACCGAGCCGCTGCGGCTGTCGAGGTCCTTATTGATGTCGCTGCGGTTTCCGGTATAGGCGACGCCGGCTTGAAGCGAGAGCAGATCGGGCACATTGCGGGATTCGATGGGCAGCTGCTTAACCTGGTTCTCGTTGAAGGCGGTTCCCAGGGAAGCGTCGGAGGTATTAAGGGTAAGGGCTTGGGCGGACACTTCGACGGTTTCGGCGGTGGAACCGATGTCGAGAGTAACGTCGGCGGTAACCGGGGAATCGACGAGCAGCTGGAGGTTCTTCTGCTCGTACTTGCGGAAGCCAGGCGATTCGACGGTCAGTAGGTAGGCGCCGGGCGGAAGCGAAAGGAATTCGTACGAACCGGTGCTGTTGGTCTTAGTCTGGCGCTCCAAGGCCTGAGCCGGGTTGGTAAGAACCACGTTAGCGCCGACAACCGCGGCGCCGGTTTTGTCCAGAACGGTGCCGCGCAGCGAGGTTGTGCCCGATTGGGCGTGGGTGATGGCTGGCGAGAGGCATGCGATAGCGAGAGTGAGAGCGGCAAAAACACGGGAAGCGGTCCCCCCCAAAAACCTTTAAGCACAGCGTTCCTCCAGATGAAGAAAGAGTCCACCGACAAGATGGGCGGCGGAGAGGCAAGTCGGGTGCCGAACCGATTTTGTTGAAGACAAAGGTGTTGCCGAATCTAAAGCGAGCTAAATTCTCCGGGTTCTCAGATTTAGATATAGGTATGGGGAGGCGGGAGTTAGAAGTCGGAGGTTGGAGGTTGGAAAGAAGTTGGAGGTTAGAAGCGTCGAAAGTTAGAGATGAGAAGTTCAGATCAATCGCGGGAAGCGGAAATTAGAAGTTGGAGATTGTGAGTCGAAACCTGGAGAAGTTGAGATCAGTCGCACTGTGTGCTGGGATGCTTTTGCGGGCGACGAGTTGAATTTGGAAATCGGACAACGGGATGCAGGTTTGTGGCGGAAGCTGTTGGCAGGCGTGCGAAGATAGCGCGCGTGTGGGTAAGAATTGGTCGAGGAGTTGGCGGGGCGAGCTTGGATAACGTGAACCTTGTGGAAGCACGGGAGTTGCGGAAGAGTTATGGGCGCTCGGCACAGTTTTTGTCGGGGGATGGGGCACGGGATGCGTTTCACGGCGGTGGACGGGGTCAGCTTTTCGGTTGCGGCCGGGGAAACGTTTGCGATTGTCGGGGAGAGCGGTTGCGGCAAGACGACGCTGGCGCGGATGCTGTTGAGGCTGATTGAGCCGGATTCCGGCGAGGTCGCATTTGATGGGCAAGACTTGTTGAGGTTGAGCGGGGAATCGTTGCGTGTGAAGCGGCGGCAGATGCAGATGATCTTTCAGGATCCGTTTGCCTCGCTGAATCCCCGAATGCGCGTGGGGGCGATTGTTGCAGAGCCCCTGGCGATTCACGAGCCGAGGCTTTCGGCCGGGGAGCGCCGGGATCGGGCGATGGCGATGCTGAAGCGCGTGGGGTTGACCGACGACGCGATGAAGCGGTATCCCCATGAGTTTTCGGGCGGACAGCGGCAACGGATCGGGATTGCGCGGGCTTTGATTCTGCGGCCGAAATTGGTGGTGGCGGATGAGCCGGTGTCGGCGCTGGATGTCTCGGTGGGGGCGCAAGTCTTGCTGCTGTTGCAGGAGTTGCAGCGGGAGTTTGGGCTGACGTACATCTTTATATCGCATAGTTTGCCGGTGGTGGCGCAGGTGGCTACGCGGGTGGCGGTGATGCGGGCGGGACGGTTTGTGGAGGTGGGCGGAGTGGAGCAAGTGCTTCATGCGCCTGTGGATACTTATACGAAAGAGTTGTTGGCGGCGGTGCCGGAATTGCCTACGGTTTGAGGTTGAATAGGAGTAATGAGATGGGGGGAGCAGGGGTCGATGGTGTTACCGATTGGGGCTTGCTTAAGTTGAATCTAAACCCGCACCCTTAAAAAACAAGGGTGCGGCACCCACTCGGAAGGCTTCGCGGGGACGGATGCTTTGAACAAGGTGCCTTGGCCGGGCGGGGCGGTGAAATTTTCCTGGCTATTCGGCGTATGGCAGGGTAGAAGCGAAAGTCAAGAATCCCCTGCGTGGGTACTTTGTGGTGGAGGAATCCTCGATGGCTAGTACATCCTTGCCTGCTATGCCTGCTCCCGAAGCGCAGGCTCCGATCAATCATTTGGGCCGGATCATCGGAGTGTTTGTCAGTCCGAAGCAGACTTTTGCCAGCATTGCGGAGCGGCCTAGTTGGCTGGCGCCTCTGTTGCTGTGCGCGGTGCTTGCAACGTGTGTCGGGGCGATGCTGAATACCAAGATGAATTGGGGGGAATACATCCGGCACAAGGCGGAGGAAAATCCGCGATTTGCGCAATTGTCAGAGGAACAGAAGGACCGGGCGCTGGCTGGGCAGGTTAAGTTTTGGTCTAATTTTTCGTATGGAGTCGGGGTTGTGGCGGTGCCGATTTCGGCATTGATTTTTGCTTTGATTTATTGGGGAGCGTTCAATCTTTTTCGCGGGGCGGGTTTGCGCTATGGGCAATCGTTTGGGATCGTCACACATGCATTTTTGCCCACGGCTATATCGAGCATTTTGGCGCTGATCGTCCTTCCATTGAAGAGTTATGGGGACGTCGATCCGGAGAATGTTCTGGCCACGAGTCTTAAGGCGTACTTGCCGGAGACGGCGCCGAAGACTTTGCTGGCGCTGGGAGGGTCGCTGGAATTGTTCTGGATCTGGTGTTTGGTGCTGGTGGCGATCGGATTTGCGGCGGCGAATCCGAAGAAGATCAAGAGCGGGGCTGGTTTTGGGATTGTGTTTGGGATGTGGGCGGTTTGGGTGCTGGCGAAGGTGGCTTGGGCGGCGTTGTAGGTTGGCATCCTGCTAGACTTGTGCGGCGGGCGGGGCAAGCCCCGCCCCTACAAGGTTACCGGTGACAATTGTCGGTGACAAGCATGCAAGGCTATCAGTGACATTTTCGTTTGAGGTAACGCAGACCGATCCGACTGGTGGGCGGCGGGGGAAGTTGGCTACGCCGCATGGGGCGTTTGAGACGCCGGCGTTTATGCCGGTGGGTACCGCGGCTACAGTCAAGGGACTAACGCAGGGCGCGCTGGAAGAGTTGGCGCGGGAATTATTCTCGCTAATACCTACCATTTGTACTTGAGACCGGGGCATGAGTTGATTCGAAAGCTTGGGGGCTTGCACCGGTTTATGTCGTGGCCTCGGGCAATTCTCACCGATTCCGGCGGATTTCAGGTGTTCAGTCTTGCGGATTTGCGGAAAATTACGGATGAAGGTGTGCGGTTTCGTTCGCACCTGGATGGTTCCGAGCATTTGCTGACGCCGGAGAAGGCGGCGGAGATTCAGTTGGCGCTGGGCTCGGATATTGCGATGGTGCTGGATGAATGCATCGAGACGCCTGCGCCGCGCGGGGTGGCGGAAGCGGCGGTGAGGCGGACGACGTTGTGGGCGCGACGTGCGCGAGAATATTTTACGGAGAAGGTTGGACGCAACGGGGATGCCGGCGCGGAACAGTGGCAATTCGGAATTGTGCAGGGTGCGACGTTTGCGGATCTGCGGCGGACGAGCGCGCGACAACTTCTGGAGATGGATTTTCCGGGTTACGCGGTCGGCGGGCTGGCGGTTGGCGAGCCGCATGCGCTTACTTGCGAAATGACTGGAGAGGTGACGGCGCTATTACCACGGGACCGTCCGCGTTATCTGATGGGTGTGGGGCGGCCCGAGCAGCTTGCCGACTACGTTGCGCTGGGGATCGACATGATGGATTGCGTTTTGCCGACGCGGGCGGCGCGGCACGCTTGCGTCTACACCAGCGAAGGCCGGGTGTTGATCAAGAATGCGCGATATGCGCAGGACGAGCGGCCGCTTGATCCGGCTTGTTGCTGCGCGGTTTGCAAGCGATACACGCGCGCGTACCTGCGGCACTTGTTTGCGGCAGGGGAGATCACCGCGGCGATCCTGGCGACCCACCACAATGTCCACTTTTACCTTGACATCATGCGGCAAATCCGCGAGGCTATCGGGTTTGGGAACCTAGCGAAATTCTCATCTGCGATGCACGCGCGTTATGCTGCAGGTCCGGCCTGAGGGCAATCGGTTTCCGGAGCTTGCGGGGCGCGCGGGTCGTCCGCGGGACACCACCAGAAGAGAATCGTACGGGTTGTAGAGAGCGGGGATATCCCTGCGGCTGGCTGCTGCTATCTTCGCGAATGTTTGGCGAAAGCCAAAAGTAGGCAAGCTAAAAGCCGGCACGATGCCGGCGCTACCAGTTTTGGTGGCGGTTTGCGTTACGAATCGAAAGGGTTGGGTTCAGGAACGACTATGTTTGCGGCGATGATATTGCAAACCGGGGGCTTAGGAAGCGCGCTGGGAAGTCCGCTGGTGATGATGGTGATTGTAATGGGCATCTTTTACGTGATGCTCATTCTGCCGCAGCAGCGGCAGCGCAAGAAGCTGCAGGAGATGCTGGGGGCCTTGAAGGCCGGCGACAAAGTGATGACGAGTGGCGGGATCTACGGGGTTATCAACGGGTTTGACGGCGACACGGTGATCCTGAAGATCGCCGATAGCGGTTCCTCCCCGGTAAAAATTCGCATCGCGCGGTCGGCGATTACGCAAGTGGAGACAACGGAAGATGCGAAATAAGTTCGCGGGCCGCGCTGGGTTGAATGCGCGTTGCTTACACTCCGGTGGGTTCGGAGTCCATACCTTCTGACATGAATCCCAACCTGAAGTGGAAAGTGCTGTTTATTTTGCTGGTCATCCTGGGTTGCATTTATGGCCTGGTGGGCCTGCCAACGTTCCCGACGTCGCTCGCGGAATTGAAGGATAATTTCAGCCACCAAATCAAGCTTGGTCTCGACCTGCAGGGCGGGACGCACCTGATCTTACAGGTGCAGGTGCAGGAAGCGATCGCGCAAGAGACGGACCAGACGGTGGACCGGCTAACCAGCCAGATGCGCGCGAAAAATATTCACTACGATGAAGTGCGGCGAGTGGACGACACGCACATCCTGGTGCGCAATGTGGCTTCCGACCAATTGTCGGATTTCCGCGATCTAGTGGATACGCAGCTCAAAAATGTTTGGGATATGTCGCCGGCTCCTGGCGATTCGTCGGGATATTTGCTGACGCTGCGGCCCAGCGCGCGTGCTGCCATTCAAGAGCAGACGATGACGCAGTCGATCGAGACGATCGAGCGGCGTATCAATGCGTTGGGATTGACGGAGCCTACGATTCAGCCGCGCGGGCGTAATGAGAACGAGATTCTGGTGCAGCTACCGGGCGAAGGGGATCCTTCGCGGGCGAAAGCGGTCATTCAGGCCGGCGGTCAACTGGAGCTGAAATTGGTGGAGGATCCGACGACATACCCGTCACAGGTCGCGGCGCTGGCGGCGCACGGCGGGGTTCTGCCTCAGGGCACGGAGTTAGTTCCGGGCCGCAATGAGAGCCGGACTGCCGCGCCGGCCGACACGGGTGAAGTCTGGTACGTGCTGAGCCGAGCCCCGGTTGTCACCGGCCGCGATCTGCGCAATGCCACGGAAAACCGCAGCACGCAAAATCCGGGACAGTGGCAGATTAATTTTGCGTTGTCCGCGGAGGCGGCGCGCCGCTTCGGTCCCTTTACCGAGCAGAATGTAAATCGTCAGATGGCGATCGTTCTGCAACATCGGGTTTATTCAGCGCCCGTGATCCATAGCCGCATCGATGACTCCGGAGTGATTGAAGGCAACTTCAGCCAGGATTCGGCGCACGATTTGGCGCTGGTGCTGCGGGCCGGGGCGTTGCCCGCGTCGATCAAGTATCTGGAGGAGAGAACGGTTGGGCCGTCGCTGGGTGCGGATTCGATTCGCCACGGCGTCCAGGCCTCCATCTTCAGTTTGCTGGTGGTCATGATCTTCATGCTGGTCTACTACCGGCTCTCTGGAGCGAATGCGGTCCTGGCGTTGGTGCTTAACCTCGTTATTCTCCTGGCGGTGCTCGCCGCCTTCGGCGCCGTGCTCACCCTGCCAGGCATAGCTGGTGTCATCCTCACGATCGGCATGGGCGTGGACTCGAACGTTCTGGTGTTTGAGCGCATTCGTGAAGAACTGCGCAACGGGAAGTCGGCAGCCTCCGCGGTGCAGGCTGGATTTGACAAGGCCTTCCTTACCATTATTGATACGCACGTGACGACGGTGGTGTCGGCGTTCTTCCTGTTCCTTTTTGGAACCGGGCCGATTCGAGGTTTCGCAATTACCCTGACGATTGGTCTGATTGCCAACGTGTTTACGGCGATTTACGTGTCGAAGACGATTTTCCAGTACCACCTTTCCAAGATGGATCGCCAGGCGGAGCTCAGCATTTAGGGGTAGTGGTTGGAGTGGGTAAGGTCCTATTGGACCGGTCTAACGACCGCCCATGCCGGGGCTTTCTAGACCAGCATGGCTGGCCGGGCTAAAGCCCGGCGGCTACATGGGGCGGCGAATGGGTGGGAAGAGGGTTTGACGGCAGTACTTTTGGATTTTGGGCCATCTCATTGGTACGAGACTGCCAGGCTCCGGGAATGGAGCAGAGATTCGGGAACAACGCAAGGCTCCGGGAACAAATGGACAGGGGTCGGAGTCTAAAGAAGGGAAGCGTCTCGGCATGATTGAGTTTTTCAAAGAGCCCAATATCGACTGGATGGGCAAAGCCAAGTATTTCTACGGGCTAAGCGGGATTCTCCTGCTTGCAGGGTTGATTTCCTGGGTGCATCAGGGCGGTTTGCGCTACGGCATTGATTTTAAGGGCGGCACAAACGTGGATGTGCGTTTCGCGCAGCCTCCCAATGTCGACCAGGTTCGCGACGCGCTGAAGACCCAAGGGCTCGGGAATAGCGAGATCCAGGCCATCAGCAGCGGGGGGCTCACCGCGTCGAACTCGAACGAAGTGCTTATTTTCGTCGAGCAAAAAGGCCAAGGCGACCAGGCTCTGGATACAAGTAAGGCGCAAGTTCTGACCGCGCTGAACGCTACATACGGAGTCAAGGGCTCCAGCAAGCCGGACTTCAACGCCGCGACGCCCTCTTCACTCGCAGATGTCCTCACCACGAGCGACCCACTTGCTTTGTCGGTGAATGCCGGCGACCGCTATCAACAGCTTGCCAAGAAAATACTCGCCTACCGCGACACGACAAAAAATGGCGTGCTGACAAGCTTCGATGATCTATCCGCGGTGGATGGCGCAACCCCCGCTGTGATTTCCGCCTTGAAGAGCAGCTACGCACTCGGCGGCTTCGCCATTCGCAACGTCGAGATTGTCGGACCCAAGGTGGGGGCTGAGCTGCGGCGCCAGGCTATTCTGGTTACCCTCTATGCTTTAGCGGGCATGTTGGTATATATTGCCTTCCGATTCGAGTGGGTTTACGGGGCTGCGGCTGTCCTGGCCGTATTTCACGACGTTTTGATCACCCTGGGATTTTTCTCTCTGCTGCATTTCGAGATTTCGCTGACGGTCATCGCGGCGTTGCTGACGCTAGTTGGATATTCGATGAACGACACCATTGTCATCTTCGATCGCATCCGCGAGAACAACCGCTTGCTGCGGCGCGAATCGTTTGCTGCCGTTGTGAACAAGTCCATCAACCAAACATTGTCACGAACGATCTTGACTAGCGGCCTGACTTTCCTTACTGTGCTCGTCCTATTTCTGATGGGCGGCCAGGTGCTTCGCGCTTTCTCCTTTGCCCTGGTGGTAGGGATTGTGGTAGGAACGTACTCCAGTTTTGGCATTGCTGCCCCGCTGGTGGTCGCCTGGAACAATTGGCGCGGCCATGGCGCCGTTGCAGGTACCGGACCCGCAGCCGGAAATAAGCCCCGCGGAAGTGAAGGCGTCACGGGACGTCTTGCTCCTGCTGGGAGGAGGTAGGTAATTATGTTTGAAGATATGGTGGTATCGAGTGCAAATCCCAGCAAGACCAATAAACCGTGGACCGTGGTTCTGTCGATGGTGGCCCAGGTGGTCTTCCTTGGGGTCCTGATCCTGATTCCGCTGATCTACACGGAAGCGCTGCCGAAGACCATGATGGCAACGCTACTGGTGGCGCCTCCCCCGCCTCCCCCGCCTCCTCCGCCTCCGGTTGCCGCGCAGGTTGTCCACATCAAGCCGCAAGTGCACTTGATGGACGCGGGGAAACTGGTTGCGCCGAAGGTCATCCCGAAAGACGTGAAGATCATTAAGGAAGACGCGCCGGATATGAACGCCGGTATGCAGGGCGGAGTTCCGGGCGGCGTCGCCGGTGGCTCCATGGGCGGGGTAATCGGCGGCGTGATCGGCGGCATGGGCGGAGCGCCGCCACCGCCGAAGCCGACGGCCTCGCGCATCCGTCAGGGCGGCAGCGTTCAAGCCGCGTTGCTGATCAACCGTGTGCAGCCGGTGTATCCGCCGCTGGCGCGCCAGACGCGCATCTCCGGCACCGTGCGCTTGCACGCCATCATCTCCAAGCAGGGCAATGTGGAGTCGCTGGAAGTTCTCTCCGGGCATCCGCTGCTCGTACGCGCGGCGATGGATGCCGTGCAACAGTGGAGGTACAAGCCGACACTGTTGAACGGCGAACCGGTGGAAGTCGATACCACGATCGACGTGATTTTCTCTCTGAACCAGTAGTACGGACCGCTGCGCCAGTCGTGGGGCCAGCGTAGCGTTCCGCGTAGCAAACTTAGCAAACTCTCTCGTTGGCCCCGGCCCAGCCGGTGTCACCAAGAACTTTAAGGAGCAAACGAATGGTAGCCACTTTGTATGTATATACGGCCCTGTTCTTGCAGTCGCAGGCGACGTCCTGGGATCTGCGGAGCATGTGGTCTTCGATGAGCACCTTGCCGAGAGTTGTTGTCGGCATCCTGTTCGTGCTTTCGGTGTATTCGTTCGGCGTCATGATCGACCGTGCGCTGATGTACAGCGCAGCGCGCAAGCAGTCGCGGGTGTTCGTGCAACAAGTTGCCGGAGCCCTCAAGGACGGCAAGCTGGATGAAGCGATCGCTATCGCGGAGCGCAACAAGAAGAGCCACATCGCCAAGGTTGTGGCGACGGGCCTTTCGGAATTTCAATCCGCTTCCCAGCAGGTCTCAGACGCCGACGTGATCGAAGCAGCCAAACGGGGTCTGGAGCGCTCGGTGGCCATCGTACACGCGGAAATGAAGCGCGGCTTGTCGGCCCTTGCGACGATTGGTTCGACGGCGCCGTTCGTCGGACTGTTCGGCACGGTGGTCGGGATCTTGAACGCGTTTAAGGGCATTGAGCAGTCGAAAGCGACCGGTCTGTCGGCGGTTGCCGGCGGTATCGCGGAAGCGTTGGTGACCACGGCATTCGGTCTTCTCGTCGCGGTTCCGGCGGTGTGGGCGTACAACTACTTCACCAACAAGGTGGAAGCTTTCGACGTGGAGATGGACAACTCGTCGATGGAGCTCATCAACTACTTCATTCTGCGTCGCGGCGCCAAGACGAAGTAAGCGGAGGTAACCCGTGGCACATCATATAGGGCAAATAGGGCGTTATAAGCCGCAAGCCGGCAGTCAGATGTCGACGCCCAACGTCATTCCTATGGCCGACATCATGCTCGTTCTGCTGATCATCTTCATGGTGGTCACCCCGATGTTGCAGAAGAACATGCCGGTGGACATGGCGAAGACCGACACCGCCCGCGATATGCAGGACGCGGACAAGGATGACGCGATCGTCGTGGCCATTACGCGCGATGGGGCCATCTATCTGGGGCACACCGAGACTCGCAAAGATGATCTCAGCGGCCAAATCAAGGATCGAATTTCCAATCGCCTCGACAAGACCGTATACGTGAAGAGCGATGCTCGAGCGAAATACGGCGATGTCGTTGCGGTTGTCGATGAAATTCGTTCGGCTGGCGTGGATCAACTCGGTTTGCTCACGGAGAGGAATCAGGGCAAAGCAACGCCGCCCCCTCCTCCGGGCCAGCAACAGCCGACCGGAGATTAGTGGCGGTAGCGGGTTGCTGGTGACGTAGTTAGCGTGAAGTCGGCTCCATTGGTTTGCTGGGTATGAAGCTGTTTACGGGCCGCGCCGATTCCCACACGGCGCGGCGTACTGGCCTGCAATGCTCGCTAGGGGCAGGCCAACAGGAGAAGTCGCATGGGAATGAGTGTTGGTGAAAATAAAGGCGGTGCGATGGCGGAAATGAACGTCGTTCCGCTGATCGACATTTTGCTGGTTCTACTGATCATTTTCATGGTGATCACGCCGTTGACGCCGAAGGGCATGGACACGCTGGTGCCGCAGCCCGAATCCGAATCAGCAGCAGAACCAGGATCTGGAGAATAAGACCGTCGTCGTTCAGGTTTTGACCAATAACAAAGTCAAGATCAACAACGAAGACGCGACCTGGGACGGCCTCGGGCCGCGCATCGAACAGATCTTCAAGGACCGGGCCGAGAAAATTGCTTTCGTCAAAGGCGATAACGATGTACTGTTTGCCGAAGTCGCGCGGGCCATCGACATCATGCGCGGCGCGGGCATCGATAAGGTCGGCTTGATCACGGCGAAGATCGAGGCCGGGCAGTAAGTTTCGTAGTTTCGCAATGCTCAGGGCGATGTGAGAGTCCTCCTCGCGGGGAAACGCTTCATGGCGAGGTGGCTCATGGGAATCTGGGTTGGCGGTTCCAACAGCGGGATCATGTCCGAAATGAACGTGGTTCCGCTGATCGATGTGCTGCTGGTGCTTCTGGTGATTTTCATGATCATTCCGCACCAGCAGACGGGGCTGAAAGCGGAGATACCGCAGCCGGCTCCACCAGTTCCGCAGCCAAAGTTTGAACCCGATATCGTTGTCATTCAGGTGCTTGACGGGGGCTCTTTAAAAATCAACGAAGAAGGCGTCACGTGGGACGCGCTGCGTGAACGATTGGAAGAGATTTTCCGATCACGCGCGAACCATAGGGCGTTTGTTCGTGGCGGCGCCGCCGTAGAGTTTCAGGTCGTGGCTAAAGTGATTGACGTGATGCAGTCGGCAGGCATATCTTCTGTCGGGTTGTTGACGCCGCAGTTGGAGCAAGGCCACTAGATGGTTGAGTTGCCCTTCGCAGGGCGGACGTGAATCCTAAGCGCAGACTGTTGTAGGTCGCGCCACAGCAGGGATGGATGCATCGATGACTTATGGATCGCTTCGAATCGCTCGCCGGCTAGCGGCACTTGCTGCTCTTCTCGGTGCTCGCGCTTGCGGCGTCGGGTTGCAGCAAGCTTAAGGCCCGCGATCTTCTGAACAAGGGCGTGGCCGCGTTTAAGAATGGCCAGTCCGACGTGGCGATTGAGGATTTCAAGCAGGCCAAAGAGGCCGATCCCGAGCTGCTGAACGCGCGCTTGTATTTGGCTACGGCCTACGCCAGCCTGTACATTCCGGGCGCTCCATCGGCGGAGAACCTGGCTCGCGGCCAGCAGGCTGTCGCTGAATTCAAGGAAGTGCTGGATAAGGATCCTAATAATCTCTCGGCGATCGATGGCATCGGCTCGATCTTGTTTCAGATGGGCGGACAGCCGTTTGATCCCAAAAAGTTTGAAGAGTCGAAGTCCTATCACCAGCGCCACATTCAATTGAAGCCGGATGATCCTGAGCCTTACTACTGGATCGGGGTTATCGATTGGACGCTAGCCTTCCGCGCCAACGGCGAGATGCGCGTTGCCTACAACAAGGACAACATCAAGAAGCAGGTGAAAGATACGGACCCGCTTCCGGCTGCCGTGCGGACCGAGTATGCCAGCAAGTATGGTGCGATCATCGAAGAGGGGATCACCGATCTGCAGAAGGCGATTTCTTTACGGCCGGACTACGATGACGCCATGGCGTATCTGAACCTGTTGTACCGGCGCAAGGCTGATATGGTGGAAACGCCGGACGAACGGGCGAGCCTGTTGAAGCAAGCGGACGACCTCGTGGACAAGGTTAAGGAAATCAAGCAGAAGCGGGCGGACCAGCCGCAAACTGCGTCGTAAGGCTTCCCAAGCACTGCAAGGTGTGGCAAACAACAGTTTCAACCGGGGCGTCCATGGCGGCGCCCTTTTCGCTGCACGATAGGATTTTCACCGCGATTCCAGATCTCGTGCAGCCCGCTACTATCGTGCCTCTAAACGCATCTGGCGTATACTAGAACATGCCGTCTGCAGGGAACATTCCTCTTAGTTTTAACCGCGACCGCACCGAGCGGCAGTTGGACGCTCGCCTCGAAGAGCTCCTCGCCAAGCTACGCAAAAACCGTCCGTCCGAAGATCCCTGGCTTGTTCGCCGGGCCTATGAGATCGCTGCGGAGCGCCATCGCACGCAGGTTCGCCGTTCCGGCGAGCCCTATCTGATTCACCTCCTGGAAGTTGCGCATATCCTCGCGGACATGCGCCTGGATGCCACCACGTTGACGGCGGCGTTGCTCCACGACGTCATCGAGGACACGGAGTTTCCGGTCTCGCGCATCGAAGAGCGCTTCGGAGCGGAGGTCGCCCACCTCGTCGAAGGGGTCACCAAGATCAGCCGTCTGAACATGATGGCGCCGGAGGCGCGTCAGGCCGAGAACGTTCGCAAGATGGTCCTGGCGATGGTGCACGACGTCCGCGTGGTGCTGGTGAAGCTCGCCGATCGCCTGCACAACATGCGGACGCTCGAATACCTGGAGTCCGCGAAGCAGCAACGCATCTCGCGGGAGACGCTGGACATTTACGCCCCCATCGCGCACCGCCTTGGAATGGGCTTGATGCGCAATGAGCTGGAGGATCTTCCTTCCGTTATCTGGAGCCCGAGTCCTTTCTCGCTTTGCAGAAAGAGGTGACCGAGAAGGCCCCGATGCACTTGAGATTCCTGGAAGAAGTGCAGGCGACCATTCGTACCAAGCTGGTCGAGAACGGGATTCCCGCGGAACTGGAAGCGCGCGTGAAGGGTCTGTACTCGCTCCACCGTAAGATCATTCGACAGGAACGAAGTCTCGAACAGGTTTACGATTTGTTGGCGGTCCGCGTGATTACCGATAACGAGCGCAACTGCTACGCGGCGCTGGGTGTGATGCACCATATCTGGCGGCCGGTCCCCGGGCGATTCAAAGATTACATCGCGATGCCGCGGCCGAACTTGTACCGGTCTCTGCACACCACGGTAATCCACAATGGCCAGCCGTTCGAGGTACAGATTCGCACGCAGGAAATGCATCATACGGCGGAGGAAGGCGTGGCCGCGCACTGGAAGTACAAGGATGACAAGCCGGTGACAGAAGACGATCAGCGCATTACCTGGATGCGGCAGCTGATCGAATGGTCGCAGGAGCTGGAGGAACCCGGCGAATTTCTCTCCACGCTGAAGGTGGATCTCGCCCCCGTCGAAGTGTATGCATTTACGCCGAAAGGCCGGGTGCTGGAGTTACCGCGCGGGGCCACGCCGGTGGACTTCGCCTATACCGTGCACACGGAGGTGGGGCACCAGTGCGTTGGTGCGAAGGTGAACGGGCAGATGGTTGCGCTGCGCCACGAAATCGTCAGCGGCGACGTCGTCGAGATTCTCACGCAAAAGGGGCACAAACCCAGCCGCGACTGGCTGAGCTTCGTCAAGTCTTCGCACGCCAGAACCAAGATCAAGCACTGGATCAATGTTCAGGAACGCGAAGAAGCCACCGAAATGGGCACGCGGCTGCTCGAAAAGGAAGCGCGGCAGTTCGGCCGCAGCCTGAAGAAGATTCCTGAGGCGGATCTGCTCAAGCTTGCTTCCGACTACGGACTCTCGAAGCTCGAAGATCTGTACGCTGCGGTGGGCTTCGGGAAATATTCAGCGCGCCAGGTGCTGACTCGCGTGCTCGGCGAACCCGAGAAAAGCACGCCGACCGAGGAGGAAGAGTCCAAGCCCACGCTCGTCAAGACCGTCAAGCGGATGCTGGGTTTCGGCGAAGCGCCGCTTATTGTAAAAGGCCACGACGACCTACTCGTCTATCGCGCCAAGTGCTGCAATCCGATTCCGGGCGACGACATCGTCGGCTACATCACGCGCGGGCGTGGGGTCGCGGTGCACACGCGCACGTGTCCCAACGTGCAGAATCTCCTGTATCAAACGGAGCGCCGCATCGCCGTCGAGTGGGGTACGCCTGGTGAAGCCAAATTTCTCGTTCATCTGGTGGTTCGCGCGAAGGACCGCGCGGGTCTGTTGGCCGACATCACCGCGGTTTTCAGCAACGCCGGCTGCAACATTCACAACCTCGAAAGCCGTCCGGACCGCTTGAACGCGCAAATTGACGTCAATCTGGAAATTATCGACCGGCGTCAACTCGAATCGATCCTGGCCAGCATTCGCAAAATCACCGGGGTGTATGGCGTCGAGCGCGTGTATCAGACTTGAAGAAGTGAGTAGTGGGCAGGGAGTAGTGAGTAGAAAAAGCGTTGGCCTTCGCACCAACCTCGTTTTTGCTCAGAAAACATCAACTTTTCACCGCCCTCTGGGCTTCTACTACGCGCTGCTTTTACTCGCTACGCATTGTCTCCACCACCTGTCCTTTCGCCGGGTATCGCCCACAGCACACACCGCCGTCCTGTCGCTTGCCCCCTCTACAATGAAGATATGAAGTCCACACATCGGATTCTCGGCATTGCCGTGCTCATAGCTGGCGGATGCCACCAGCACCCGCTTACGGACTACCGGCCGCTCGATCAAGCGGGTATGGGATCTTCCACGATCGAGCAGCTCAAGCCGCTCAACATTTCCGACGCCGAAATTCAGCAGCTCGTCAACCTCAAGCACTCCAGCGTCACCGACGACACCTGCGTCGTGTTGATCTCCACGGCCCACTCGCACCATCATCTGTTCACCAGTTCCGATTCGGTTGCCAGCCTCCTTGGTGCGCGCTATACCGAGTCTGACATCGTGGGTTTCGCTCGCGCCGACAAGCTCGACGCCATCAGCGGGGACGCCGTTATGCTTCGCTTGATTGGCCTTTCCGATTCAACCGTTCAGGTCGTGCTTCAGCGCGATCTGCAAGGTCTTCCGACACTGAGTTCCGCCGCGATCGGCCGGCTGAAAAACACCGGACTCACGGAAAAGCAGATCCTCGAGCGCATCAACGAGGGCATGACTGAAGAGCAAGCCGAGAAGGAAGCAGCGTCGCGGGAAGCTATTCGCAATCATTCGCATACAGACTTCGTGCGGGTACGCGGCCGCAAGCCGCGCTAGCTCTGGCTATTCCATTTTCGGTGCTGGGGGGCTCGCGGCCAGTCAGTGGCCCACACAAACGATTTTTGCCTCAGCCCTATTCGCTAGCTACAATCAGAGACGCCTTGACGCCGATCCATCGCTCGCGCGTTTGCCTGTTTTTCGCCGCCCTGGCTGCGGCCTACTGCGCTGCTGCCTGCACCGCAGCATTTGGTCCTGGCTACACGATCGAGAAGCAGGAGATGGAAGTCCGCTTCACCGCGGATCCGCAGCCCGTCCTCCACATCGATTCCGTTTATCGCTTGCGCAACAACGGCAACCGGCCGCTCTCCTCGCTCGAGCTGCGTTTGCCGGGGCGTCGCAGATTCAACTTCGCCGATCCCCACGCCGATTGGAACGGCCATGCGCTGTCGTTCGAGACATCACCCGATAATCCGCGCAACGTGCTGCTCGCCTTTCCCGAGCCTTTCACGGTTTCCGCCACGGGCGCATTACGGCTTTCCGTCGAATTTCATCCCTCGTCGTCGCCTGGAGAGCACCCCTTTAGCTTCGCGTCCGATGCATTCTTTTTGCCCGCCGAGGGCTGGAGCCCCCAGCTTCTCCCGGCTCGAGGAGCGTTCGCTACCGGCGGAGTGCCGCCTCCGAGCTGGCTCCTCACACTTCGCGTCCCCGAGGGCTTCCTGGTTCACGCCAGCGGCCGCAAGCCCAAACTTTCCCGCAGCCGCGGCGAACAAACCTGGCGCATCGTTCAGGAAACCAAAGATGGCTATCCGTTCGTCGTCGCCGGCCGCTATATCGCTGCCCAATTCAACGAGGCGCCGGAAACCATAAATCTTTGGAGTCGCACTCCCCAGGATGCCAATGCGCTTCGCCAGTCAGCCGGTTCGCTCATGGCGGCCAGTCACGCGTACGATGCTATGTTTGGCGCACACAGTCAGAAATTGAACCAGCTTTGGCTGGTGGAATGTCCTGTCGTCGACAGTTGCTTTACCGGCATGGCCTCAAACTATGCGCAGCTCATTTCCGAACCTGGTGCCAGGCCTTCCGCGGAAATGGCTTCTCTCGATACGGTGATGGTCGATCTCCGCTCCGGGACGCCGGAAATGGTTGCCGCCGCGGCCCCTTCGCTCGCATCGAGTTGGCTGGGATATGGCCAGAATCCAGGCTTCTTCGAACAAGACCCGCCACTCTCCGCTTTGCCCGCGTTTGCAGCGTCCCGGGGCCGCGAAGCTGTCCAGGGAGCGCAGATCCGCATGGAAACAATTCGCCGCGCGCTCGCCGTCGTGCCGCGTCAAGCCGATCCCCACAAACCGGAAGACGGCAGTGTCATCCGCGCCAAGAGCCTGCTATTTTTTTTCGCGCTGCAGGATCGTTACGGCCAGGACGCCTTCAACAAAGCCCTTAGCCACATGCTCTACGCACGCCAGGGCGGCGGCTTTAATCTCGACGACCTCATCGCCGCGTTCGAAGAAGAAACCCATCAGAACGTCGCCGAATTCGTGCGCCACTGGATGAAGCGTCCTGGCGTTCCCGAGGATTTCCGCGCCCGCTACGAAAACGCCACCAGTGCGATTGCCTCAAAATCAAAGGAGACCACACCATGAAGGAAATCATCACCACCGACCGCGGCCCTAAACCCATCGGCCCGTACTCCCAGGCCGTGAAGACCAACGGCTTTCTCTATTTGTCGGGCCAGGTCGCGCTGGATCCCAAAACCAACGAGATGTCCGCCGGCGACATTCGGCAGCAAACCGAACGCGTACTCGAAAATATAAAAGGCATTTTGGAGGCGGCGGGCTCAAATCTCCATCATGTCGTCAAAACTACCGTTTTTCTGAAGGACATGAATGAATTTCCCGCGATGAACGAGGTCTACGCACGCTACTTTACAGCAGCTCCTCCGGCCCGCTCCACAGTCCAGGCTGTGCGCCTGCCCAAAGACGCGCTGGTCGAAATCGAAGTAATCGCCGCCGCGTAATCCCCAGGTACATTCCTGTAGCCGTGGTCTTGGAGACCGCGGGGTTCAGACGAAGGTATCTCTGATATCTCTCCGACATTTTGGGAGACGCTCGGCACCAGAGGCGGCCGCGCGCCGCACTGTTGACGGGTGGCATCTAAACCCCGCCCTCAGGAAGAGGGCGGCTACAGTTACGACGTGGACTGCACGAGGGAGGACCGACAATCAGCTGAACAACAAAAATAGCTTGCGTTAAACCAAGGATCGTCGCCTAGGGCGCGTCTGGACTCTCTAGCGCGAAGTGCAGCGTAACTGCCGTCACTGCCCCGGCAACGATAATCGCAACCAAAAGGAATTTGTTTTTCCCGGCTCGTTTGGGTTGTTTCTGCGCCGCGGGGCCGCCGGCGCTGCCATCTTCCGACACCGAATCAGGATCCAGCACCACCCGATAAGCGCTACCCTCAGGAATCGTTTTTGTGTCGTCCTCCACGGAAATGGCCAGAGTCCCGCGGGAGCAGCTCACTCGCAGCTCTTTCGGGCTGACGATCGACACGGTGCCCACGGTCGGCCCGTCACCGTTGGCGCGAATCACGGCGGTCGAAGCGTGCAACGCAAAGGCCTTCGCGTTGGCCGTGGAAAACATAGCCGTTCCGCTTTTCAGTGTGGCCGCGGCGGTTCCCTCTTCGGTCGCCCACGTTACGCGGCTGGAGGCCGTAAGCAGCAAACGCGCTGCTCCCGATCGCACCTGCAGGCTCCCGAGCTCTTCTGTATCCAGACTGTCGCCGGAAAAAACCGTCGTTCCAACCGACGCCGCAGCGCGCCCCACATGCGCACGGTCGGCCGACACGACCGTGCCGAATCCAGATGTGGATGCTGTAGAGATAGAAGCGCTGGTCAATAGAAAGGACAAGACTACGGCGGCGGTAATCCGTGAAAGGTCGCGCAAGCGCGCCATCGCTTCTCCAAGAGGGCTGAAGCCAAGAATACTTAGACCGGCATTCCGCGTCAACGTGTAAAAGCGGCGGCACCGGATCAATCTTTCGCGGTCAGGTGCCACCCCGGTTGGGCCCTAGCACTAGCCGCGGGAGCTTGTCGCTGCTACAATTGCGACCAGAAAATCAATCTATGGCGGACTGGAAACAAATCACCGCGCGCATTCGCCGCGCACGCACCGGCAAGGATCCCGCAGCGCAGCTCTCGAATCTCTACGAGAAGACGCAAGACGCCATGGTGGCCTTTGAGCTGGCGCGCCATTTTGAAACCGCCAGCCAAAATGCCGAGGCCGCAAAATGGTATTCCACCGCCGCCGCCCGTTTTCGTCGCGCGGATTGGAAGACCAAGGCCCAGGAGGCAGCGGTCCGGCTCGGTGGGGAAGCTCCGCTGCTGGAATCGCAGTCTGATCTTCCCGCAATCGCCCCTGCTCTCGCGATTCCGGAGCCTGGCATTCCGTTCGAACAAAGCGCGACGGTATTTGAAGCCATCATCGCGCCGTCACAACTAGACGAGCAGGCGCCGGACGAGCAGCCCGAGGTGCCGTCGAATCCCGTCTCCACTTCAAAACCTGCCGCCGAAGGCCCACGTCGGCGTCGAGGACGCCGAGGGGGGCGTAACCGCCGCAAAGGAAGCGTCTCTCGCGAAACCCCCGCCGCCTCCACGCAACAAGATCACCGGGAACCTCCTCCTCCCGCGTGCCCGTTTCTGCGCCGCCTGAAGATGCCATCGAGCCACGAACAAGCAGATCATCCGACTCTGTCATGCCTCGTCTTCCTGTCGAGCCTACGGGTGACGCCGGAGGCATCGCCCTCCGCGGCCGCTATGGTGACCCGGGACTTTCTTCGCGTCTTTCGCTTTTGGAAATGCAATTCCGCCGGTTGCTCACATGCGCGCCGGTAAAGCTTGACGAGGCGGACCGCGCTCCCGCTGGTCCAGGTGTGTTCCTGGTCACGGATTCCGACCTCACCAGCTATTACTACGTCGAAGCCTGCCAGACTTTGCGCATCGCGATTCCCAACTTGTTGCGCGGTGGCTCGAGCCGACGCGGCGCCGATTCGATCAAGCCGCAACTGGCGTCCCATTTGGGGATTGCCGAGACGCGCGTCGGAAAATATTTAGCCGATCATTGTGTCGTGCGCTGGCTGCAGCTCGATGAAGGCGCTTCGCACTTCGCTCACTTTGTCATCTCCGTACTACGCCCGGTCCTAAACGAGTAGGACTCGCCGTCCAAACGAGTAGGACTCGGTTAGTACGTTTGGCTGCGTGAGACACGGGCACTTTACTTCCTTTTCTCAACGAGGAATCGCTAATCGGTAACCTCCCCGGGTGCT